>CAWJWE010000001.1:0-1073250 GCA_963846525.1 uncultured Actinomycetota bacterium | reverse complement strand
GCGCAGACAGCAGGCGCTGAACCTGATGCGCGGCGGAAGCATCGAGATCATCCAGTCCGGCTCGACGACGTTCAACGGCCTCGTCGGCGAGACGGCGGCACTTGAGATGCCGTTCCTCTTCGGAGATTCCGAGCATGCCTACCGCGTGCTCGACGGCAAGGTCGGCCAGGGTCTGCTCGACAAGCTGGACCCGTTCGGCATCAAGGGACTTGCCTTCCTCGAGAACGGCTGGCGCGAGGTGACCAACAACAGGCACCCGGTTCGCTCGCACGAGGACATCAAGGGCCTGAAGATCCGCACCACCCCCAACCCCTATCACATCCAGGCATTTGAGCTCCTGGGGGCCAACCCGGTGCCGCTGGCCTATGCCGAACTCTACACCGCGCTCGAGACCGGTGCGGTCGATGCGCAGGAACACCCGCTTCCGGTGTTGTGGGCCGCGAAGTTCTACGAGGTCCAGAACTATCTCACCCTCACCCACCATGCCTACTCGCCCCTCATCCTCGTGATGAACAAGCCCAAGTTCGAGAGCCTGCCGGCGGAGTATCAGACCATTCTCGTCGAGTCCGCGCGCGAGGTGGCCAACTACCAGCGTGATCTCAACGCTAAGCAGGTCGCGGAGATCATCGCTGGGGTCAAGGAGGCTGGCATGGAGGTGATCGAGGAGATCGACACCACCCAGTTCAGGCAGATCGTCGAGGAGCCGCTGCGCAAGTCCTTTGCCGAGAAGTACGGGATGGATCTGCTCGACGCGATCGCCGCCGAGAAGTAGCGGCGGGCGCGAGCCGGAGGAGCGAGCATGGGTCCGTTGCTGACGCGGGTCGCCTGCATCGGCGAATGCATGATCGAGCTGTCGGAACTGGGCGATGGCCGGCTGTCGCGGACCCATGGCGGCGACACCCTCAACACCGCCGTCTACCTCGCCCGGCTCGGCGTCGAGGTGGACTACGTCACGGCGCTGGGTGACGATCCCTTCAGCGAGGAGATGCTGGCCGGGTGGCGTCGGGAAGGCGTGGGCACGGCGCATGTCCTGCGGCTGCCCGGGCGTCTTCCCGGGCTCTACCTGATCCGCCGCGATGCGCGGGGTGAGCGCAGCTTCTTCTACTGGCGTGACCGGGCACCGGCGCGGGAGCTGTTCGCCCTGCCGGAGACACCCTCGATCATCGAGGCGTTGACCGGCTACGGCCTGCTCTACCTTTCCGGTATCACGCTCTCGCTCTACGGTGAGGCCGGGCGGGAGCAGCTGTTCGCGGCTCTTGAGCGCATCCGCGCGCGCGGCGGGCGCATTGCCTTCGACACCAACTTCCGGCCCCGCGGTTGGCCGGACGCGAACTTGGCCCAGGCTGCTTACCGCCGGGCCTTCGGCTATGCCGACTTCGTGCTGGCCTCGACCGAAGACCTGGAGCTGCTGTTCGGCAGCGACCGCCCGGCCGAGCTGCTGGCGCGCACGGCTTCGGCCGAGCTGGTGCTGAAGCTGCCCGAGCTGGCCTGCCACGTGTTGGCCCCCGGCATCGATGTGGTCGTCGAGGCCGAGCCGGTGAGCGATGTGGTCGATACGACTGCCGCCGGCGACAGCTTTGCCGCCGCCTACTTGGCGGCTCGCCTCGACGGGGCCGAACCTGCAGCGGCGGCGCGCGCCGGGCATGAGCTCGCTGGCACGGTGGTACGCTATCCCGGTGCGATCATCCCGCCAGCGGCCATGCCGGCGGCAGCCAATCAAGGGAAGGCAAGTGGAACCTGAGCAGGTCGAGGGTCACCGAGAAGCTGCCGAGATCTTGGCGGCGCATGGGCAAAGTCGTCATGGAGCAAGAGCCATGATCGCGATCTCCGTCGAGAAGCCGAACGCGCTCGCCGTGGTCGAGCGCGGCAGCGCCGCGCCGGAGCGTGGCGAGGTGCTCGTGCGTGTGCGCCGTGCCGGCATCTGCGGCTCGGACGTCCACATCCTGCATGGCTCGAACCCCTTCGCCCGCTACCCGCGCATCATCGGCCACGAGTTCGCCGGCGAGATCGAGGCCGTCGGCCCCGGCGTGTCCGGCCTCGCCCGAGGGCGACCGGGTCGTCGTCGACCCGGTGGTCTCGTGCGGGACACTGCTACGCCTGCCGGGTCGGTCGCCCGAACGTCTGCGCCAACCTCGAGGTCTTCGGCGTCCATCGTGACGGCGGCTTCCGGGATCTGGTGCCGGTGCCGGCGCGCAACGTCGTCAAGGTGTCGCGCGATCTGCCGGTCGAGATCGCGGCCCTGGCCGAGCCCTTCTCGATCGCGGCCAACGTCCTCTCGCGCACCGGATGCGGGCCCGAGGACACCGTCCTGATCTACGGCGCCGGCACGGTCGGGCTGACGGTGCTGCAGGTCGCGAAGCTGAAGGGCGCGCGCTGCCTGATCAGCGACATCGACGAGGCCCGCCTGGAGCGCGCGCGCTCCTTCGGCGCCGACGCGGTGATCAACCCGCGCAGCACGCCCGTGGCGGAGGCCGTCAGCGGCGAGATGGACGGCCTCGGCCCCTCGGTGGTCATCGACGGGGCCGGGGTCCCGGCCCTCCTCGAGGAGGCCTGCCGCGTCGCCAGCCCGGCCGGCCGCATCGGCCTGCTCGGCTTCTCGCCCGGCGCCTTGCAACATCAGCCAGCAGGAGATCGTCAAGAAGGAGCTCACGCTCGTCGGCTCCCGGCTCAACCGGCACCTCCTGCCGCGAGGTGGTCCAATGGCTGGAGAGCGGCCGCCTGAAGCCGGCCGCCATGATCACCCAGACCTTCGACGCCAAGGACGCGCGGGCCGCCTTCGACCTCGTCGAGAAGCACCCGGAACGGACCGTGAAGGTCCAGCTCGCCTTCGGCGACGCTGATCATCAGGCCAGCGCGCGAGGCGGCCCGTTCGTTGCCGGAGCAGAGTTCGAGGAGAAGGGCTCATGGAACAGACCTGGCGCTGGTTCGGCCCCGACGACGTGGTCAGGCTCGCCGATGCGCGGCAGGCCGGGGCGACCGGCATCGTCACCGCGCTGCACCACATCCCCTACGGCGTCGTCTGGTCGAGGACGAGATCGAGCGGCGCAAGGCGCTGATCGAGGGCGACGCCGTCGCTCGGCCTGCGCTGGAGCGTGGTGGAGAGCCTGCCGGTGGCCGAGCCGATCAAGCTCGGCGAGGGCGACCTCGAGCCGCTGTTCGACGAACTACCGCCAGTCGCTGCGCAACCTCGCCGCCTGCGGCGTCACCATCGTCTGCTACAACTTCATGCCGGTGCTCGACTGGACCCGCACCGAGCTGCACGCAGTCGCAGCCGGGCGGCGGCCGGGCGCTGCGCTTCAACGCGCACGAGTTCGCGGCCTTCGACTGCTTCATGCTGGAGCGCCCCGGCGCCGAGGACGATCACCCGCCGGAGGTCGTCGCCGCGCGCGCGCGCCTGGTTCGACGCGCTCGTCCGAGAGCGACCGGCGGCAGCTGCTCGCCAACATCATGGCCGGCCTGCCCGGCGCCTTCGACCGCTACGACATCCCCGGCCTGCGCCGGATGCTCGAGCGCTACCGCGGCATGACCCGCGAGGGCCTGCGCGAGAACCTCGCCCGCTTCCTGCGCGAGGTGATCCCGACCGCGGAGGAGGTCGGCATCCGCATGTGCATCCACCCGGACGATCCGCCGCGCCCGACCTTCGGCCTGCCGCGGATCGTCAGCAACGCGGACGACCTCGCCTTCATCGTCGGCGCCTGCGAGTCGGACGCCAACGGCATCACCTTCTGCACGGGCTCGCTCGGCGCCGGCGCCGGCCAACGACGTCCCGGCGATGGCGAAGCGGTTCGCGGGCAAGATCCAGTTCGCCCATCTGCGCAACGTCGCCAAGGAGCCCGACGGCTCGTTCATGGAGGCCGACCATCTCGGCGGCGACGTCGACATGGTGGCGGTGGTCACCACCCTCCTGGAGGAGCAGGGCCGGCGGCGCGATGCCGGCGACCCGCGCTGGCGCATCCCGTTCCGCCCCGACCACGGCCACGAGCTGCTCGACGACATCGGCAAGCCGGCCTTCCCGGGCTACTCGGCCATCGGCCGGCTGAAGGGCCTGGCCGAGATCCGCGGCGTGATGACGGCCGTGGCCAGCCTGCGCGGGCTGCCGGTCTGAGCATGAGCCCGCTCGCCTACATGGAGCGTGAGGCGCGTCCCACATCCCGTGCGCTCGCTTGAGCCGACACGGCGCGGGAGCCAACAGGATATAGGAACTCAGATCGGGCCAATCGGTCCCCGATAAACAGGTCATTGTCGCGATCGCTCCCATCGCTGCGGATTGAGCTGGAAAGCGCCTCCTTTCATCCGCGACAACCCCGGAGAAAATCATCCTCTGCGCTGAATACCTGACGCAGCGTTTGTCGTAGCGACGCAAAGGCGCGATTGCTCGAGACGCTCATGTGAATGATGCGTTTTGTACCTTTGTTGCAAATAACCCCACTTGCCGCAACCGCACACGCCCATCACGACAACGGCAGCGGGCGACACGGCCGTCACGCCGCCGCCGGCCGAGGCGCCGCGGCCGAAATCGAACAGCTTCATGTAGGCGGCGCTGTCCTCGGGGCCGATCCCGGCCGCGACCATGATCCGGTGCAGCTCGGTGACGAGGCCGGTGAGCGGCATCGGCGTCCGCAGCGCCATGGCGTAGCGCTGCACGGCCTCGAGGTCCTTGAGCATGTTGTCGATGCGGCCGGTCGGCGTGTAGTCGAAGGCCGCCATCTTGGGCATGAACTCCTGCAGGATGCGGGAAGTCGGCGCGACCGCCGGCGAGCGCCGACGGGACCTTGCGCGCGTCGACCTTGCCGTCGAGCGCCAGGCGGGTCGCCTCGGCGACCGCGAGGAAATTGCAGGCGCACAGCACCTGGTTGATCAGCTTCGTGGTCTGGCCGGCGCCGTTGCCGCCCATATGGGTGATGTTGGTGGCGAGCTCGCCCAGCACCGCCCGCGCGCGCTCGACCGCCGCCGCGGAGCCGCCCAGCATGAGGGTGAGCCGGCCCTCGAGGGCGGCCGGAGCGCCCCCCGACAACGGGGCGTCGACCCAGGCCATGCCGGTCTCGGCCTCGAGCCGCGCGGCCATGACGGCGGTCGCCTGCGGATCGATGCTCGACATGTCGATCAGGAGCTTGCCCGGTCGCGGCCCCGGCGGCGATGCCGTCGGGGCCGAAGACGACGCGCTCGACGATCTCGGCCGTGTTCAGGCTGATGACGACGTAGTCGACCTCGGCCGCGAGCGCTGCCGCCGACGGCGCCGCGACGGCACCCGCTGGCGACCAGCGGCCCGGTCTTGGCGGGATCGGCATCGCGCAGCCACAGCCGGTGCCCGCGCTCGAGCAGCCTTGTGGCGATGGCCGAGCCCATGACGCCCACGCCGACCACGCCGACGCGCAAGCCATTGCTGGTTCATGATGCAGTGACCTTTCTGCTGGCGCTCGCCCGGCGGGCGCGTGCGGCGGGTGCCGTCGTCTCGCGCTGGACGAGCGCGAAACCCACGTCGATGAGATCGGAAGGCTCGGCGCCGGTCTTCGCCTGGCTCGTCCAGGAGGCGCAGAAGCAGCTCGCCCGTGCGCAACCCGATGTCACGGGCGTCGATCCGGATCGTCGTCAGCGCCGGCACGCATTGGCGGCCGATCTCGAAGTCGCCGAAGCCGATCAGCGACAGATCCCTCGGGCACGCGGATGCCGCGCCGGTGGCATTCCATCAGCGCACCCACGGCAAGGAGGTCGGAGACGGCGAAGACCGCCTCGACGTCGGGTGCGACCTCGAGCAGAGCCGCCAGCGACCTGGCGCCCTGCTCGAAGGACAGCGGCACCCGCTCCTGGTCGATCACGACGGCGCGCGCGACGTCCTGCTCCTGCAAGCACGGCCGCGAAGCCGGCGAGCCGCTCCTCGCCACGGAAGTCGCGCGCATCGCCCTCGGCCCGCGGCCCGAGGGCGCCGAGCCGCCGGTGGCCCAGCGCCAGCAGGTGGCGCGCCGCCATGCGGCCGACCTCGCGGTTGGAGAAGCCTACCGCATGGTCGATCGGCCGCTGGCGGCAGGTCCCAGATCTCGACGACCGGGATTCCGGCCCCGTGCAGGAGCTGGCTCGCCACCTTGGTGTGGGTGGCGCCGGTCAGCACCAGCGCCTCCGGCCGGCGCGCCAGCATGGCCCGGATCAGCCGCTCCTCCTCGGCCAGGCCGTACATCGTGTAGCCGATGAGGAGCTGGTACCCGGCCCGACGCAGCACCTCGGTGAGGCCATGCGCCGTGTCCGCGAAGTTGGCGTTGGTGAGCGTGGGCAGGATCGCGGCGATGAAGCCGGTGCGGCGCGAGGACAGGGAGCCCGCCACCCTGTCCGGGACGTAGCCCAGCTGCTCGACCGCGCGCTGGACGCGCTCGCGGGTCTCCTCGGCGACGACGCCCGGCTCGGTCAGCACGCGCGACACGGTCATCGTCGAGACGCCCGCGAGGCGCGCGACGTCCTGCATCGTGGGCTTGCGGGGACGGGCGGGCATCGACCGGCGCCTCAGGCCGAGCCCAGGCGCCGGCCGACCACGTGATAGAACCGGCCGGCGAACAGCCCGATGATCTCCTCGGTCACGGCCCGGGCCCGAGCCCGCACCGGCGACGCCAGCGCCTCGGCGATCGCCTCGCGCGAGGGGTAGTCGACGGCGAGGACCATCGCCACGGGCGTCGTGCCCGGGTCGGTCTCGACGCCGCGCACGACCCGGACCGCCTGGGCGTGCGGCATCTGCCGCCAGAGCGGCAGCAGCCGTTCCTCGACCAGATGGAAGAACTCGTCCTCGCGGCCGGGATGGACGGTGCCTTCGAAGATCGCGTAGCGGGTGTACATCGAGTCCTTCCAGCCTAGAAATGAACGTGGACCTTGATCGACCGGGTCCGGTCGGCGGCGAGCGCGAACGCCTCCTGGCCGCGCGCGAGCGGCAGGTCGTGGGTCAGGATCGGGGCGACGTCGATCCGCCGCGGACCGCGAGCAGCCGCACCGCCCGGCCGTATTCGCCGTGGAACCGGAACGCACCGACATAGTCGATCTCGCGCGCCATCAGCTTGTTGGCCGGCACGGGCACCTCGCCCGGCGGCAGCATGCCGACCTGGACGATGACGCCGCCGGCCCTGACCACGTCGAACAGCGTGGCGAGCGCCGGCACGGCGCCGGTGGCCTCGATGCCGACGTCGAAGTGCCCCTTGCCGGCCTTGTAGCGGTCGAGCCGGTCCGGCTGCGTCGCGCACGTTGACGACCTCGTCGGCGCCGCAGGCCTTGGCCACCTCGAGCGGCTCGTCGACCAGGTCGGTGACGGTGATATGCCCCGCCCCCTTGGCGCGGGCGGCGAGCGCCATGAGGCAGCCGATCGGCCCGGCGCCGGCGATCACCACGCTGCGGCCGAGGATCTCGCCCGCCCGCTCGATCGCGTGCAGGCAGACGGCGAGCGGCTCGGCGCAGGCCGCGACCCGCCAGGGCATGGTGTCCGGGATGACGTGGCACTGGTCGGCGCGCGCGACGACGTGCTCGGAGAAGGCGCCCTGGACGTGCGGGAAGATCGCGGCGCTGCCGAAGAACCGCATGTGGCGGCACAGATTGCTCCGCCCGCAGCGGCAGTAGTCGCAGGCGAGGCAGGGCCGGCTCGGGTCGATCGCGACCCGGTCGCCGGGCTTCAGGCCCGCCACGGCGGCACCGGTCTCGACGATCTCGCCCGGCCACCTCATGGCCGAGCACCAGCGGCTCTTGGAGCGCGAAGTCGCCGACCCGGCCCTTGAAGTAATAGGACGAGGTCCGAGCCGCAGATGCCGCCGGCGCGGAACGCGAGGCGCACCTCGTCGGCAGCCAAGGGCCGCTCCTCGACCGGCTCCAGCTTCAGCTCCTTGGCCCCGTGCAGCACGGCCGCCAGCATCGCGCCTCCTCGCCCGCTGCGTCGCAGGCGCAAAATTCCCTCTTGTGCTGTTATCGATAACATGCCATAAGCCGAGCCCGCAAGAGAAAATCGACGGGCCATGAAGGCCCGCTCGGGAGGTGCAACGCACATGTCGCTCTCGCTGTTCGATCTGTCCGGCCGGCGGGCGCTGATCACCGGCTCCAGCCAAGGCATTGGGCTGGCGCTCGCCGCAGGGCTGGGGCGGGCCGGGGCGAGCGGTGGTGCTCAACGGCCGCGACGCGGCGAAGCTCGAAGCTGCGGCCGGCGAGCCTGCAGCGGCGAGGGTATCGAGCGCCTCATTCGCGGCCTTTGATGTTACCGATCACATCACAGTCGCCGAGGGCATCGCGCGGATCGAGGCCGAGCAGGGCCCGATCGACATCCTGGTCAACAATGCCGGGCATCCAGCGCCGCGCCCCGCTCGAGGACTTCGCGGTCGAGACCTGGCACGAGCTGATGCGCGCCAACCTCGACAGCGTCTTCTACGTCGGCCAGGCGGTGGCGCGGCGGATGATCCCGCGCGGCCGCGGCAAGATCATCAACATCGCGAGCCTGCAGAGCGAGGCCGCGCGCTACTCGCATCGCCCCCTACACCGCGGCCAAGGGCGCGGTGAAGAACCTGACCAAGGGCATGTGCACCGACTGGGCGCGCCATGGCCTGCAGATCAACGCCATCGGCCCCGGCTACTTCGCCACGCCGCTTGAACCAGGCGCTGATCGACGACCCCGAGTTCGACGCCTGGCTCAAGAAGCGCACCCCGGCCGGCCGCTGGGGCCGGGTCGAGGAGCTGGTCGGCGCCTGCATCTTCCTCGCCTCCGCCGCCTCCGACTTCGTCAACGGCCAGATCGCTCTACGTCGACGGCGGCGTGCTCGCGACGCTCTGAGCCGGCCCACTCCCGCATCTCATCCAACGACATTCACCCAGGGGGGACCGCACCCATGAAGCCCGAGATCATCCAGATCGAATCCATGCTGCCCAGCATCGAAGCCACGCTGGCCGAGAACTATACCGTGCATCGTCTCCCCGGCCGGGCCGATATCGACGCGCTGCCGCAGGCGGCACAGAGGCAGGTCTGAGCCATCGTAACCGGCGGCGGCACGGGGGAAAGCAGCACCTGCTTTGATCGAAGCATTGCCATCGCTTGAAATTATTACCATCAACGGCGTTGGTACCGATGCTGTCGATCTGGACTTGTGCCGCAGCCGCGGCATTCGGGTGACCAATACACCCGAGGTGTTGACCGACGACGTGGCAGATCTGGCGTTTGGCCTCATACTTGCGACCTTGCGCCAACTGTGTCTCGGCGACCGGTTCGTCCGTGCTGGTCAGTGGGGCAAGGAGAAATTTCCGCTCGGCGTGAAGGTGACTGGCAAGCGGCTCGGCATCCTCGGGCTTGGGCGCATCGGGCGTGCGATCGCCAAGCGGGCTGCGGGCTTCGACATGACAATCGCCTACCACGACCAGCGCCAGTTCGACGAGGTGCCGTACCGGTTCGAACCGTCGCTCCTGGCGCTGGCGCGGGATAGCGATATCTTGGTCGTGGCCGCTGCCGGCGGCACCGGCTCGCGACATCTGGTCGACCAAGCCGTTCTGGACGCCGTAGGCCCCGATGGGATCCTGATCAACGTCGCCCGCGGCTCGATCGTCGATGAGGCAGCCCTGGTCAAGTCTCTCGTTGCGGGCCGCCTTGGGGGCGCCGGACTTGATGCGTTCCAGGATGAGCCGCATGTGCCCGACGCCCTTTTCGCGCTCGAGCAGGTGGTTCTCGAGCCACATCAGGCGAGTGCCACCCGCGAAACGCGTGAGGCTATGGGCCGGCTGGTAACTGATAACCTTGCGGCACACTTTGCCGATCGGCCATTGCTCACCCCCGTCGTCTGACGACACAGGTGGCAGAGGAGACCCGGATGAGCGCGACCTTGTTCGATCAGACCGGCCGACGCGCCTCGTCACCGGCTCCGCACGCGGCCTTGGCCTGGCCCTTGCGCGCGAATGGACGTCGGCCGGTGTCGCCATCGTCCTGAACGGAGACGATCGCGACCGATTGGAGACTGCAGCGTCGGGGCTCGCAGCGAGGAACACAATATCGCGACCGCCATCCTGGGCGCCTTCGAGTTCGGTGTCGTCCCGGCGAGCGAGACGGCGGTGCACACGCACCTTGCCGAGGTGCTCACGAGGCCCAAGCCCCTGAACCAGCGTTATCTGGACCTGTTCGAACCCCACGGGAGCTGATCCGCCCGCCCTTTGTGATCACCGAGCAGCCAACCCTCAGCGAGGCCGCGAGCGGATCGAGGCCGGCCCGCCTGCAACGGCGATGCGCACACCCGTATCCTGCAAGGCGCCTTCGTTCACAGCGAAGATCGCGAGCTGCGCTCGACGTTGAATTGCGCGATGAGGTAGCGATTGTCGGCGGTGAACACGATACCTTGCCCAGCTTCGCCACCTGGCAGATTCCGGTCTCGATGCGATGCCGTCGCGGTTGGCGAACAGACTACCCGCCCCTTGGCACGCCGGCCGGATTGTCCGGGGCAGGTTCGAGCCGTCCATGACCTGGGCGGCGATCCAGCGGCCATCGGGTGAGATCGCGACCCCTTCGGGTAGGGAGGGCACCGTACGTGCTGCACGGCCCGGAATGGTCGGCGTGAGACATCGATGAGGGTAAAGCTGTCGACATCACCAACGAGCTTGCCGGGGTTGGCAAGGCCCGCCAATCCGACATTGCCGACGACCGCCCAGCGCCCGTCGCTCGAGACGTCGATGGCGTAGGGCGTGAGCCCGGTCGACACCCGCTCACGATTGGTGTTACTTTGTCGCCGTCGACATCGAGCACGATCAATCCCCTGCTCATCGCGCAAAGCCACGAGCACCGCCTTCCCATCATGGGTGAACGAGCCCCGCAAGCTTCCTCGCTGAGCTTGATCAGCTCCTTCATGGTGAATCGCCTGCCTCTCATGCTGAGCACGGCGACGCTGCCGGCATCGTGGCCGCCAGCAGCGGCCATCGGGCCATCGCGAGCCCTGGCATGGCTGCCGAGCTCGATCCGTTCCACGATCCTGGGTGGGCTCACCTCGAGGTCGATGACCTGCAAATAGGTGCCGAGCACGACCTTCTTCTCGGCCCGGTCACATACGGTTGGGAGCGGAGACGATGACAAGCCGTCCGTCCGGGGTGACCGCCACCGCCTGAGGTGGCCCGGCAATGGTGTGCCACCTCGACTTGAGCAGCGATGACACCGGCGGAAACCGGACGCATCAAGGACCGTGAGCGTGTCGGGACCGACCGCTTGGGATAGGTATCTTTGCCCTCGACGCGCTGATACTTGGCATCGGTAGCCGATACGATCAGATCCTTGGCCGATAACGGCCATCTGACGGCACGGCCAAGGGAAGCAATACCGCCGGAGCAGGCTTCGTTGTCTCAGGCACCCTGTCTTCCTCCTCATCGGCATGACGGTCGCATGGTTTTCCTACCAAGCATGGCAAAAGCTGTAACAGTCATTTATACGGCATAGAGAGAAAGGCGGCACTATTCATGAAAACGACGTAAAGTCGTAACGCTAGTAATTCACCGGCTCGGCTATGTAACTCCCTTTCAGCCGCATTACCCGGATTGCAGCGCAGGCGGCCCCGAAACCGTTGTCTATATTGACCGTAACGAGCCCGGGAGCACAGGACGCGAGAGCGCTGCTGAGCGACGCCATCCCCGGCCGCGATGCCATAGCCGATTGCAGTAGGCACTGCGATGATCGGTGCTTCGACCAAACCTCCAAGAATGCTGAAAGTGCTTATTCCATTCCGGCGACGGCAATAACGACCTGATAGCTGCGGATCTCGTCGATACGCTCCAGCAATCGCCATAGGCCCGCCACCCCGACATCTGCGATGACGGGCGCACGGTACGCAGCAAACATCAAGCAGCACGCAGGCCTCTTGGGCAACGGGCAGATCCGAGGTGCCCGCGCAGACAACGACGGGGCCATCCTTGTCGGGTGTCAAAGAGGAGCCGTAGAACCCAGTGCGCGAACACCGTCATGGTCAAGGGCAGCACGATGTGGAGAGGCCAGCGCTTCAACAACTTCTGTGACGGGCGAGTCAGCAGAAGCCGCCGGTCTCCTGCCTCTTCCAGAATGGCAGCGATCTGTGCCGGGGTTTTGCCATCGCACAACACAGCCTCGGCAATTCCTGTCCGTGCCTCACGGTTCCAGTCCAAGCGAAAATCGCTCACGAAGTGCCTTGGGGCAATAGAAAGGCCGAACCACGCCGATAGGCGCGCAGCTCTGCAAAACTGCGACCATTGGAGGCACAGATCGATGCAGCGAGGCGCTCCGCCCCGTGCGCGCAGAGCGCCTTCGGGCAAGGGGCTGCATTCCACAACCACGCCCCCTGGCAGTGATTCGGCAACGCAGCGCCGCTCGGCTTGGCAGCAGTTTCCTCAACTCGCGCTCCGTCCGCTCGATGAAACCCAACGCGGTTGCATCTACGGCAATCCCGGTCTCGATGCGGCTGGCCAGGCAAGGTTGAGCCGGCAAGTCGGCGAGATCGGTCAGGCAGCGGCGCCGCGCCAGAGCATAAATCTGATCCTTACTGATGCTTGCCTCTACGAAAGGGTGGACAACACCATGATGCCGTGCCGCTGCAAGGCCGGGCCGAAAGTCACTCAGGTCATCGGTATTCGTTCCCGAGGCGATGGGCAGATCCGTTATCGTCCGAATGCGGGTGTAGAGGTTGGTTTTGCAGAAAAAGCAGCGATTAATCGGGTTTGCGACATAGTCCGGATCGGACAGCTCCTGCACATCGAGCGGATGTACGTAAGATCCTCCAGCCAAAACGCCCAGCATGGGCACGCACACGCTCGGTTGCCTCTTCGGGAACGGCAGGAGACACTGCATGTACAGCAATCACTGGAGTTTCCCGTGGAGCGATGCGCAATGTGGGCAAGGACCATGCTGTCGACCCCACCACTGACTGCAATGGCGAGGGCTGGATGATCCAGCACCGCGATCAACCGGGCCTCTGCGCCTTGAATGATCATTCCGGTTCTCTCTCCCGTTCACCCGCCGCGCGTGCCCCGCGGCGGACGCTCAGCCCTTCAAGGCCTGCAACGTCGTCGCTTTCGACCTTGACCGTCTCCCGACCGTCAGGCCTGCGGACCCGCTTGCGACGCAGGACCATGCCCTCGGCTTGGGTCGTCTCGGCCCGGCGGTCGAGGCAAAGCCGCTGCTCGATCCGCCAGCGCAGCCCAATCGTCGAAGTCTCGATCATGCAGATACGGCCGACAAGATCCAAGCGGTCGAGCCGTACCAGTAGGCGGAAATCGTAGAGGGGTCGGCCCTTCTTACCTTGGCGCATGCCGATGCTGAGATCGAGCACAGCTTCTTCGGCTCTCAGTCGGTCGGCGGCGACGCCGATCTCCTCTCCGGTCATGTCGTCGATGTCAAAAGACAAGACGGCGATCTCTCCGACGCCAGGCTGCGATGAGGCGGCCCGAAAGATGAGCGCGCGTAGAATGTTTAGGCATGCCAGGCAACTCGCGCGTGCCGGCGCCGATACCCCGAGCTCGCTTCACGGAGAAATCCCGGTAGCGCGATCGGCATTGACGAGATGCGCCAGGATCGCCGCTCCAGTGGGCGTCACGCGTTCGCCAGGGATGCCGTCGTCACGCCACGCGAAACCGCGCAGGATCTCGGCCGTGGCAGGACGAGCGGGATCGGCAAAAGCCCGTGCCGTGTGCGCACGAGACCACCTCCGCGCGGTAGCTCGGAGACGCTCATCATGATCCGTAAGCGCGGCCGCGATGCTGCCTGCCGCGACTACGTCCATCAGGGGAGTCCCAGTCAGCGAGCTCGTGGAAATGTACCTCCCCAACCGGCACGCCATGGACGCTGGCCTCAGCCTCAGCGAGGCGGCGAAGGATGGCGGTGGCCTCCTCGGCGGTGCCGGGGTGGAACGTGGCTCGAGCAATGCGCGCTGCAAGCATGGCGAAGGAGGTGCCGTGATGATGATCGGCGGTCCTGGCATAAGGGTCACCATGGTGATGGTCATGCCCCCCGCGCCGCTGCGGGGTCTCGGCAAGGCGAAAGCGGTGCACGACAATCCCGCCGCTCTGTCCTTCCTCAAGCCGTGGTTCGCGATCGGGGGGAAGAACGGTAGCGAGATCGGCCATGACGCGGGCGGTGAGCTCGGGGCAGGCATCGAGCATCGCGGCGACGAACATGTCACCTGCCACGCCGCCTGAGGCGTCCGGGGATCGGATCAAACCGCCTGGCCATCATCTTCTCCGTTGCGCGCCACACCGGCCGGTTTTATGCCGTCAGCCAGCTCGGCGTAAGCGGGTTTTGCCCTGAGCGGCAACCTGGTCAACCTCAATCGGCCTGCCGACCCTCGTGGCCGCCTACGTACCCACGGATATGCAGATCTTCTTTCAATCCGAGAACGGCACCGTCGGCATGCTGGCCCTCCCCGAGGAAGGTCTCGAAGCCGACGACCTGACCGATGCTGGCGACGGCCCGACCGGCGCGGCGACGTTCGACAGTGCGATGTCGTTCGGCCTCATTTGGGGCGGCCACCTGGACCTGATCGTGCTTGGTGGCCTGCAGACCGACGGCTCGGGACCGACTGCCAACTGGATGGCCGGGCAAAATCGCACCCGGCATGGGTGGCGCAATGGACCTCGTAACAGGCGCCCGCTGCGTCATCGTGGCTATGACCCATACGGTGAAAGGCACGCCCAAGATTGTGCGGCATTGCGCACTGCCGCTGACCTCGGTCCGGCCTGTGAGCCTGATCGTCATCGAGGTGGCCGTTATCGAACCCACAGCGGACGGGCCGGCGCTCCGGGAACAAGCGCCGGGCGTGACCGTGGAAGCCATCATTGCGGCGACGGAGGCAACCCTGATCGTACTAGATCACGTACCGGAAATCGTACTCCCCATCGGACTGTTGGGGCAGACCAGATGGGGGGCGAAATACCGGTTCTTGAGCAAATCGGCCAGATAGCTGCCCTCAGACGAAAGGCTGCGCTATGCGAAGCGGCTGAAGCTGAACCAATGGCACGGACCAGGAGTGTCAGCCATGAGCATCCCGATTTAGTTGCGAACTGATATCAGACGGGAGGCTGCCTCAGTTGCCGGTCATCGCAACCGTCGGGACTAGACTAGACCAGGCGGTCGAACGAATATCGTCGTGGGCCGTGAAATGGTTACCACAAAGCCTTCGCGGCAGGCTTTTTGGAAAATCGGTCATGAGCGACACTGTCACAGGCACGAGGGACACGGTAGTGATCGCCTATGGGCGAGGCCGCCTTCCACTGTGCATGCCGCCGGACGCCGCCGTAACGGTAGTCCGCGAGCGTGCGCTCCCCAAGCTGCCCCAACGCTGCGGTCTGCCCTCCGCGACGCACTCGAAGGGGCGCCAGTGGGCTCGCTCCCGCTCAGCCAGGTGGCCCAGGGCAAGAAAAGTGCCTGCATCCTGATCTGCGACATCACCCGGCCGGTGCCGAACCGGCTGTTCCTGCGGCCGATGATCGAGACCATGGTCGCGGCCGGCATCCCGCTCGACCGCATCACCGTCCTGGTCGCCACCGGCCTGCACCGCCCCAACGAGGGCGACGAGCTGGCCGAGCTGGTCGGCGACCCGTGGGTGCTGGACAACGTCCGGGTCGAGAACCACTTCGCCCGCGACGACGCCGACCATGTCGACCTCGGCCTCACCGCCACGCGCGGCACGCCGGTCAAGCTCGACCGCCGCTTCGTCGAGGCCGACCTGCGCATCGCCACCGGCCTGGTCGAGCCGCATTTCATGGCCGGCTGGTCGGGCGGCCGCAAGGTGATCGCGCCGGGCGTCGCCGGTCACGAGACCATCCGCACCTTCCATTCCGCGCGCTTCATGGAAGACCCGCTCGCGGTCCAGTGCAATCTCGTCGGCAATCCCGCTGCACGAGGAGCAGCTTGAGATCGTCCGCATGCTCGGCGACGTCTACGCGCTCAACACCGTGATCGACGAGGACCGCGACCTTGTCTGCGTCACCTTCGGCGAGATCATCGCCAGCCATCTCGGCCGCCGTCGATTTCGTCCAGCGATGCCACCCGGATCCCGGTCGCCGCGGCGCTTCAAGACCGTCGTGACCTCCTCGGCCGGCTATCCGCTCGACAAGACCTACTACCAGACGGTCAAGGGCATGGTGACGCCGCTCGACATCCTCGAGCCGGGCGGCACGCTGATCATCGCCTCGGCATGCTCGGAGGGCTTCGGCTCGCAGGAGTTCCGCGAGGCGCAGACGCCGGCTGGTCGAGCTCGGCCCCGAGCGCTTCCTCGCCACGCTGACCGCCAAGTCGCTGGCCGAGATCGACGAGTGGCAGACCGAGATGCAGTTGAAGCCGATGCGGCTCGGCCGGGTCGAGCTCTATACCACCGGGCTTAGTGCCGAAGACCGATCAATCACGGGCGTGAACCTGATCACGAACATCGACGAGGCGATTGCTGCCTCGATCGCGCGGGCCGGCGACCCAGCCGTCGCGGTGATCCCTGAGGGGCCCTATGTGATTCCCTACCATCAAGCGGCGTAATGGTAGGTCGCATCAAGAAACGCTCGGGAAGCCCTTGCCAAGCTTGCCCGATGCACCCGACCAAGCTGTTCGACTGGCGATCTTCGGCCGCCGCTGGCCGGAGCAGGGCTGCGCACGGAACGATGCGCAAGGGCAAAGAATCTGTGATTTTTAATCTGTTAGCGTAAATCAGATAACAGAATCATGGCAAATAACGGCAGTTTCTCGCCTGAAAACCACGGGCGGCGCCGCTCGACCCGCCGCCCGTGGGACGCTTCCGGCGCCGGACGAAGCCGGCCTGACCCGCTGGTCAGGCGGCCGTCTTCGGCAGCTTCCGCCCGGCCGCCACCCGGCGGGCAGGCTTCTGGGCTACCGGCTCGGGTTCGGGTGTTCAGTCCGCTCGACCGGCCTGCGGCCGAGCCCGATGCTCTTGGCCAGCTCCGAGCGCTGCGCCGCATAGGCCGGTGCCACCATCGGGTAGTCGCTGGGCAGCCCCCAGCGCTTGCGATACTCGTCAGGCGTCAGGTTGTACCGCGTGGCCAGATGCCGCTTGAGCATCTTCAGCCTCTTGCCGTCCTCCAGGCAGACGAGGAACTCGGGCGTGACCGACTTCCTGATCGGCACCGCCGGCACCAGGGCCTCGACCGGCTTCTGCCACCTCGACCGTGCCGGCCGTGCGCAGGGCCTCGAACACGCTGCCGATCAGCGCCGGGAGCTCGCTCGCGGCCAACTTGTTGCTGCCGGCATGCGCTGCCACGATCTTCGTGGTCAGGCTCAGCAGTTCCGGATGATTGTTGTCGTCGTCCATTCTTCTCTCGCTTCAGCCAAGAGTTCGCCAATTCAGCATCGGATATCATGCTGAGCTGGCAAACGGCAAGATCCACTTCTGTCGCCTGACGGTCCGCTACGAGTACAAGCTCGACACCCTGCTCGCCTTTCACCTCCTCGCCGCTCTCGTCTGCTCGGGCTTCGTCTCAAGGTGGTCGCGCCGGTCGGCCCCGGCGGGCGGGTATGGGCGGTGATCTTGCTGTAGGCTTGGTCGTCGCTGCCCCCTGCCCGGTTGCTGAGCCACAAAGCGTGGCAGCCGGCGCTGCGCGCCGCCCAAGCAAGCTATATCGGGTCGAAGCCCGGCGTGCGCGGCGGGACCTGTTTAACAATCCGATCAGGTACAAACTGATGCGCGGCAAGGGAGAGAGGAGAGGAGTAATACCGGTGAGCGGATGAACTGACTTTCCGGAAGCGGGGCGGCATGCTCTCCTGGTCGGCGCGAACAGCAGCCGGCGAGGGAGGGACGATGGGCGCGGCGCTGACGATCCGGGACGACCTGACGCCGGCGGCGCTGCGCCGGCAGCGCGGCACGAGCCGAACCGGCGGGCGGCGCTGCGGATGCTGGCGATCGCCAACGCGCTGGAGGGCATGAGCCGGGCCGAGGCCGCCAGGCTCGCCGGCATGGAGCGCCAGGCGCTGCGCGACGCGGTGGTCCGCTACAACGCCGAGGGCCTCGCGGGACTGCACGACCGGCCCAAGCCCGGCCGGCCGCAGCGGCTGAGCGAGGCCGAGCAGGCGGCCCTGGCGGCGCGGGTGTTCCGCGGCCCTGACCCGAAGCGGGACGGCGTCGCCGCCTGGACGCGCGCCGACCTGTGCGGCTGGCTTGAGGCGCGCTTCGGCAAGCCGTTCCACCCGTCCAGCCTGTCGCGGGTGCTCGAGCGCCTCGACCTGTCGCGGCAGAAGGCCCGCCCCGTCCACCCCGAGGCCGACCCGAAAGCGCAGGAGCGCTTCAGCAAAAAGGGCTCCGCCACGCCTGAAGGCGGCCGCCGCGGCCCACCCCGGCAAGCGGATCGCGCTCTGGTTCATGGACGAGGCCAGGGTGGGTCGGCGTCGATCGCCGCAAGTCTCACTGGCTGTGGCGGCGGCCTGCTGTCGTCGGTAAAAAACCCGTTCAGCAAGGAAGAGACGAAGCTGCCGGGCGAACGCATCTCGGCAATGCCCGACTCCACCACCGCCAGCATCTGCAAAGACCGCATCGTATGGGGTCCTCGTCGCACTATCCCACCGCAGGCTAAGTCGGGACCGGCGCCCGGGTGTACGGGACGCGTGCAGTGATGCCTACCCGCCCTCTTTCATTTCATGCGATGCTGCGGGGGTGCCAGCGACCGGCCCGGTGGGGGGGTATGATGCCGGAACCGCTTCTCACACCCGACTTCTGGAAGACACAGTGGGATACCGTTCAAGCTGCTCCCTGGGCGCTTGCCCCCTCCTTGCGTTGGTCGCAATATTTGTCTGGTGCCTGAGAGGAACATTTGACGACGCCGAACTCAGAGGAGCGAGAGCTGAGAGGGATGTATACAAATCGCATCTGAATTTGGTGAAGGACAAGAGCGCGAGTGACGCGGGAGAGCTAGCTGCCCCTTCGGCGGGACCAAGCTGCCCTTCGGAGGGACGTCGAGGGCCTTAAGGGTCAAAACCATTCAGCGGCACTCGCTTCAGCTCTCGCGTCGCTAGCAGATGCGGAACGGAGGGCGATCACTCTCACGTCCTCAAACAATGAAATTAGAGCGATTGTGAGCGAGCCGATCAGCATACCGGAGGACCCGCGCCCCATCACCAGCGAAAGCACCGATGGGTAGCAGTTCCGCATTGGCACAGCGCCATGCTGGAGAGCGACGTCGCCTTAAGCATTGCCAATGACAAACACGCAGCCAAAGAGCAAGGGGTGGTTTAGCTTCACTCGGTACATCGTGACCACGGTGTATGTGCGTTGCCTCATAGTTTCATTCCTTGCCGCGCTCGGGCCGTATGGACGGCCATCTCCTTGCGCGCGTCCTTGGAGTTGTCCGCCGTTCCCACGCCTCTGGTGTGCCTCGGCACTGTGTCCTTGATCCTCTTGCGAGCGAGCCGCTCGTAAGTCGCTCGCTCTGTTTTTTCGAACTCCCGATAGTACCGCGCGACGATCTGCGGGTTCGTCTCTGCCTCTGCATGGCGGCGCGGCACGCCATGCTCGCGACCAAGAAAACGGATGAACCGCTCGCGCGTATCGGCGTCTCGGAGCCCGGGGGCCAGCTTCAGCAACTCCAACTGACCGGCCTGGAGCTGCTTGCGCGCGATGCGCCGCTGACCCTGATGGGTGAGCTGCACCAGCTCGTCGTGTTCTTTCTGGAGCTCATCCTTGATACCCAGGAACTGTTGCGCGAGCTGTTGCGCCTCCTGAGCGCGTCCCGCTTGGTTCAGCGCAGTGATTTGCTGGACGACTTGCTGCTTGCGCCCCTCCCACTCCGCAGCGCCTTGCTGGAACTTTTGCATCCGTTCCCTATAGCAGGCGACAGCCGCGCCCTCTGGACTAGCGGAATCGCTGTCCCAGGTTCCGACCTTTTGAACCGCTGCCGCGTACTCGCGTTCGTAGTTCTCAACCTCCTGCTTCTCGCGCTCGGCTTGCTCCTCGACCGCCATCTCCTTCGCGAGCTGACGGGCCTCGTACAGCTCGTTCACGGATTTGAAGCGCGGCTCCTCGGTGTAGCTGAGCGAGAACTCGTCATCGCGATCGATGATCCGATCTTCCTCGTCCCAAGTCCGCTCGCGCTTTTCAAGGCCGCGCACACCAGTCAGAATGGGCGTAAGATACCTAGGATAGACGGGGAACCCTTGGTCCCATCTCGCGGGTTCCATTGGGCATGGGGGAAACACACCGCCGCACTGTTATGTCCGGCTTCAACTTCTTATAAGAGCTAATAAGGAATTGAAGTGGTCGCTCGCGCGACAGTCTGCTAGTGCGAGAAGCTGACATCCAGGGAAACCCGCATCCAAAAGCTCCCAAGCACTGTTACCAGGATGCGCTTGATTGGCGCATCTCTGTCGCTGCGTGGAACGAACAATGCCAGCTGAGATTGTCCTTCCCGCGACAGACAATCAGCGAGGTACATGTGTTCATGAACTGGATGAAGATCACCGGCGACGCTGCAATGCTTGGTATCGAGACCCAACAAGTTATGCATCTGCGGATGATGAAGCTTTTTGCGGGCGGACCGAAAGCCCACTCTGAGGCAATGCGCATGGTCACCGAGAAAACCAACGCGTTGGCAGAGGCTACGATGACGCTGGCCCGCGGGGGTCGGCGCAGAGGGTTATTCGACGATACCGAACCCACGTTAAATCGAACCAGCGACGTTTGTCGAAACCGTGAGCCTGTAATTCCGGCTTAGGTGTTTTCCGTCTTGGCGCCCCTAATCCGGTCAGAAGCCTCTTTGTGCGATGCAATAAATATGTGTAACGCTATTGTGCAGTGCACCATAACATGCCATATGCTGCTTACACACAACAGTCCGGCCCCAGGCGGGATCGGTTAGAAAGGTAATCAAATGTCTGACATTCAACGGTTTAATGACCAGGTGCAGAGAGCGGGCAAGGACGGCTTCGATGCCGCTGTTAGCTCCTTTGGTGAGGCGAATAAGGGGTTCCAGGCTATTGCCGCGGAGATTGCCGCTTATTCCAAGAAGTCGTTCGAGGACGGTACCCGTGCCTTCGAGCAACTCATTGGCGCGAAGTCATTCGAGCAGGCATGGGAAATTCAGTCCCAGTACGCCAAGAAGGCTTTTGAAGCCTACGTTGCCCAAGCTACGAAGATCGGCGAGATGTATGTCGATTTGGCTCGTAGTGCCTACCAGCCCGTCGAGCAAGCCGCTGCCAAGACGGCCAGGAAGGCTGCGTAGCAGGTCACAGGTTGAGAGAGACTCTAGGGAACTCCTCGGGTCTCAATCAATTCAGTCAGATATGCAGGGGCGGCCCGCGCCGCATCTTATACGACCCTCACAAACGGAACAGTAGCGCGTAACACATGAGGCCAATACGATGACTAAGTCCGCTCCCCGCAAAGTTGCTGCGGGAAAGGCGCGCAGTGCATCCAAACGTACCGCCAAGGTGCGTGATAGAAATCACCAGACCCCCAAGAAGGTGGCCGCGAAGCTGCGCAATAACGTTGCCGCTGAGACGGTCCGCGAGTCACATCGGAAGATCGACGCGCAATTCGATCCTTTCCGCCAGTCTCAAGTTCCAGACACATTTCGCGACCTTGCAGAACGGAACGTAGCTCAGGCGCGGGAGCTATATGAGGGCTCCAAGAACACCCTCCAAGCCGTATTGGAAAGCTGGCAGAAATCATTCGGCGCGGCTGGTCAGGGTGCCGCGGTGCTCAATCGTAGGTTCATCGACCTTGCTGAGCGCAACATCAATACCGGCTTCGACCTTGCGACGGGCCTAGCTGGAGCGAGAAACTTGGCTGAGGTCATGGAATTGCAGGCAACCTATTGGCGCAAGCTCTTGGGTGAACTGCAGACCCATCAGGGAGGACGCGCACTGTCCTCCAAAGCCCGCGTTCCGAGCCGAAATCGGTAACAGCTTCGTGCGGAGCGCGAGATAGACACGGGTCCTTCAGGCTCTCCCTCCGGGTCCCATAAGTGCTTGGGGCAATACACCGCTGACGGCCGCACTCCATTTAGCCAATAAGGAATTGAGGTGTCGCTCGCTCCTGCGCCCCACGAATAGGTGTCAGAGCCGAGGCCTAGGCAGCATCTTTGTCAGCGCTACTCACTGCGCTCGTATGTTCTAGCCAGGCTTCCCGTGTCCAAAATGCGTGTTCGAAGTCCGCACTCTGGGCATTTCGCGTGCGAGAGGACGTCGGGCAGATAGCGAAACTCTCGGGGTCAGTCTCAATGCCGGTGGAGATGGGTCTGTTGGTCTGTGGACACTTAATCTTCAAGATAGCCATGGGACCCTCCTTGTTGACCTCCAGGTCGCATCGCAATCCACGTTTGGCGGGCCAAAAGATTGGTAGCGATTGTGGAAAGATCAAGTGTCACATCGGTGACGCTTTGGACGCTTCTGCACAATTTCTGTCCCGCTGCAAGCCAGCTAGTGTGCGGCGCACCATTTCATCATGCGGGCTTGGCTCCTCACTCCCTTCAACATCTTAGTAAGACCTTAGTAAGAAACTGAAACGGGTCGGCTAACGCGGTGGGCGCTAGAAAGCCGCTTCTGGGAAAGGATACGTGACATGCGTGTTCTAACTTTGATTCTCCCCGCTTGCGTGACGACATTTCTGATCGTCACAGTCACACCGGCTACCTCTCAGCCGAGTGCTCTAGCGTTTGGGCAACGCAGTGCGAGCGGGGTAGAGCGCATAGAGCATCGGCATCCGCGCAACGGCCACTCTCGTCGATACTACCGTCGTTACGATGGACGTCCTTACTATCGCCCTGACTACAGACCGTATGCTTATTACGGTCCGTACTATTACGACCCCTACTACTCTCCCTATTATTATCGTCCGTATTACGGCCCCAGCGTCAGCTTCTCATTCGGGTTTTGAGCACGCACTTAACTAGGAACAGCAATGGTGGCCGACTGGTTTCTCAACCTACCTGTGTCATGGAATCTGATGCAATCCTGTGGGTCCCTAGGGACCATGGGAAGCGCACCGCTGTGCCTATCATCCACTGCACTTCCGCCGAGCCTCCTGCCTGCTGACTTAGCAGTGACGGCGGAGGACGCGAGTTGGCGAACGTAGCTCTCAGTAATAAAAAGGGCACCCTGGCCAGGGGGTGCCCTTCAGATTTATTCACGGCCTGGGCAAACAACTCCGGTACTCGTTACGCAAATAATGGGCCCGGAGACCGCTTTATGTCGAGGATATAAGAGGCGCGGCGGTACTGTTCAATCCGGTACCATCCTCTGGGTCCCATAAGGCCATGGGGGAAGCACACACCGCTCCTTGTTAGGTGTCCCCTTTGGCCGCGACCGCGCAACGCCGCAACCGTCACCGCCGGTGACTAGGCCGTGTACTCATAAATCGAGATTGGTAAGCAGCGGTTGGTCCGTGTCCGCTTTGCCCCCAAAAGCGGACATCGTCAGCGCATCGATGTCTGCTTTGTGCCAACAGCAGACATTGCCTTCGACTTGGCGCAATCAGAGCCGTACATTCGGCAAAGCGGAGCGTCCAATCAATTGACAGCGATTTTATTTGGTCATCTTTGAGTGCCGACAGCTTTCAGGTTCTTAGCGGTGAGGTGATTGAAGTGATCAACGATGGCCTTAGTGAAGTGCTGAGCAAGACATCGTGGTTGAGAGACATCGTCGCGAAGACTGAGAGCCACTTCCATCGCGGTGTTGATGGGCGCGACGGCGTTCGCTCCCAATGGCATCAATTCGGCCGAGGCTCGGACACCGCAAAGGCAAACCCAACATCCTCGTCATCATGGGCGACGATATCGGCTACTGGAACATCAGCGCCTACAATCGCGGCATGATGGGCTACCGCACGCCCAACATCGACCGCATCGCCAACGAGGGCGCGATCTTCACCGACTATTACGGCCAGCAATCCTGCACCGCCGGCCGCGCCGCCTTCATCACCGGCCAGAGCCCCTTGCGGACGGGCCTCCTGAAAGTGGGACTGCCGGCGGCGAAGGAAGGCCTGTCCGCCAAGGATCCGACCATCGCCGAACTTCTGAAGCCGCAAGGCTACGCGACCGGGCAGTTCGGCAAGAACCATCTCGGCGACCGCAACGAGTTCCTGCCGACCGTGCATGGCTTCGACGAATTCTTCGGCAACCTCTATCACCTCAATGCCGAGGACGAGCCGGAACATCCCGACTATCCGAAGAACCCTGCCTTCAGGGCCCAGTTCGGTCCGCGCGGCGTCATGAAATGCGTCGCCGACCACGGCCGACACGCCGGGCGACGATCCCCGCTTCGGCCCATGGGGCAAGCAGAAATGCGAGGACACCGGACCGCTCACCAAGAAGCGCATGGAGACGATCGACGAGGAATTCCTTGACGCTTCGACTCGACTTCATCGACCGGGCAAACCAGCGACAAGAAGCCTTTCTTCGTCTGGTTCAATTCGAGCCGCATGCACATCTGGACCCGCCTCAAGCCCGAATTGCAGGCAAGACCGGTCTCGGCATCTATCCCGACGGCATGGTCGAGCATGACGGCCAGGTCGGCCAGCTGCTGAAAAAGCTCGACGATCTCGGGATCGCCAACAACACGATCGTCATCTACACGACCGACAATGGCGCCGAGGCATTCTCCTGGCCCGATGGCGGCACCACGCCCTTCAGGGGCGAGAAGAACACCAACTGGGAAGGCGGATATCGCGTGCCGGCGATGGTGCGCTGGCCGGGGCTGGTGCCGCCCGCACCGAGATCAACGAATCTTTTCGGCCGAGGACTGGGCGACGACGCTGGTCGCGGCGGCCGGCGAGCCCGACATCAAGAGCAAGCTTCTGCAGGGCTACGATGCCGCCGGCAAGAACCTTCAAGGTCCACCTCGACGGCTATGACCAGCGCGACCTGCTCGCCGGCAAGGCCCCGACAAGCGCCGCGAATTCTTCTACTGGACCGACGACGGCAACCTTGCCGGCCTTCGCTACGACCAATGGAAGGCCGTGTTCCTGGAACAGAAGGCCACGGGCTTCGATGTCTGGGCGCAGCCGTTATTCAACTTCGGCTGCCGTGCTGTTCAACCTCCGCTCCGATCCCTTTGAGCGGGCCCAGCACGAGGCCGGCGACTATGTGCAGTGGTTCGTCGAGCACGCCTTTGTTCTCGTTCCCGCCCAGGCTATCGTGGGCCAGCACCTGATGAGTTTCCAGCAGTTTCCGCCGCGGCAAAGCCCGGCTCGTTTCTCGGTCGAACAGGCCATGGAAAAGCTTTCCGAGCAGGCTTCCGGAAATTAGCAGACATTGGCGCTGACTGCCTTGCGAGGGCGCACCTGGGCGACCGCCCACTTAGTACCACCAGCTGACGTTCGTCCGCTTAGCTGCCATTAGCTGACGTTCCCTACCTCACGTCGTCGCAGTCCACGACACATCTGAACGTTGTTTCTGCTGTCACGTTAGTCTCAGACGGGGGCCTGCCATTAGCGAGGCCTACTCATGAACACTGAAACCTGCCGATATCGCGGATATGACATTGTGCCTGACCGGCAGTGGTCCCAGTGGTGCGTGAGGGTCTATGCCACACGCTCCGACCTGCCGCTGTTTTCGCGATCTACCTTGCGATCGCTAGCACTCCGGAAGAATGACGCTGTGGCCGAGGCCAAGCACTGCATTGACCGGCTGCTCCAAAACTAGAAGGCCCGAAGGTCCGCTTCATTTGGTAGCAACCGGAACTAAGTTGGCGACGAGCAAGTTCCCCGTTATAGTGGCATTGACGTGGTTTCCCCGCTGCCCCCCCGTTAGCCAAGCGCCGATGCTGGCTGAGTACGCGTAAAGAGAAGCCCGGCAAACCCGGGTTCATTTTTATTTGCCGCCCCCCAAAAAATTTTCAGGTCGTATTTAAAAAAAAAAAAAAAAAATTCGCCCTATCTACGTACGTCTCAAGGAGAATTCGATGAATGTGTTTCTGACGCCGATACGCAACAAGTCCCCTATCCACGAACAAGGCCAGGGGAGGCGTACTGGACACCATGTACGCTACGTTCTTGGCTTCGAACTCGCCGGCATTATTGCCGCTTTCATTGTCATGGGCGTCTTGTATGGCTTCGGCTCCTAACTGACGCCGCTCCTCTCTACCCATCACGTCATCCTTCCAAAACGTACGAATGCGCTCGCCAGGCATTAGGAGGGGGTCCATGCCAAATGAAACACGGGGGATTCGCCACTGGCTTACGCGCCTCGGCGAATGGGCCGCCCATCCCGGCGCCTACGGCATTCTCGCCGTTTATACGGTGCTCTGGTTCGTCTTTGATCGAGCATCGCTCGATTGGCATGGCGTGGCCACTCTAGGTGTTTGGTTCATGACGCTTCTGATACAGCGCACTGAACACCGCGACACCCAGGCGCTCCAAGCGAAGCTCGACGAGTTACTGCATGCGCACAGTCATGCAAACAACGCACTGACAAAAATTGACGACCAGGAGCCCGAGGAAATCGCGCGCCATCGCACCCAGGCGCGGGCGGGGGATTAAGCCTGGAGATTTACGAGGGAGTAGCCGCATGATCGTATTTGCCCGGGGCGAAGTTAAAACGTGGAGAGATCTCACCCCCGGAGCGTTGTTCGGCGTCTCAATCGAAGGCGAAACCCACTTAGCCGTAAAAATTCAGGGCGACGCGGACGAATTTCGTTGCGCTGTCCTGACGGGAGTGCCGCCGCATTGCGTGCACGAAACCGCGTTCAAAACTCGCTGCTCTATTTCTTCCCAAATAGCAAAATCGTTCCGGTCGGCAGACGCCTGCTATTCAGCGCCGAAGGCCTGCGGCCACAGCCGGGCTCGCTCCTTCAGAATACCAAAGGGCTCTTCCTCCTGCTTCAGGGGGACCAAACCCCATTCGCGTTCGCAGTTCAGGATGGCAAGGTTCAAGAGGTGAGCCACCCCTATGTTGTCATTCAGGAGTGGAAGATTGTCCTTCGGGGTCTGGACGAGCACGAAGTCATTTTCGAATGGCCAAATAACACGCCCTAGTTTGCATTCCTCGAACTGGAAACGAAGAGCCATGAGCACATTCGCTACGGTGGTTGGCATCGCTGCGGCGGTTTGCACGACCGCAGCCAACGTACCGCAACTTAAGAAGGCATGGACCACTGGTCAGACTGACGACATCTCTATGAACATGCTCTGGGTGCTGGCCTCCGGCCTAGCCCTCTGGGTGGTGTATGGCGTCCTGCAAAAAGACATCGTCATTATTCTAGCCAATGCCATCAGCCTGGCGCTGATTGGTGGGCTGGTCTGCTTGAAGTTGCTGCGGACTTCCTCTTAAGGTCCCACATGAAGTAGGTTTTCGAGGGGGCGCCCAACTGGCCTTATAAGAATTTCATAAGCGCGCGGACTGGGCCACAGAACGTCTGCTTTGGGTCAGAAGCTGACCTAGGCGCTCGCTACCGTATTCGTCCGCTTGGTGCCAGAAGCGGACCAGCGCGGCTTTCAACACCGCAAAGCGGTTGACGGAGATTGGCCAACCACGCCTGCAGCCGTAGCCATAATTGACCTTGAGGGCTTTAAGACCATCGACACGCGCCCACGCCCACGCGGGCTCATCGCGCCAAAATGATCCGTCAAGCCGGAAGGCAATCGCGATGTCGCGAATGATCGTGGGCGGCGCTTGCCTTCGAGCGCGAGCAGAGGCGGCGGGAAAAGGCCCGGGAGAAGGAAGAGGTTGCTCGCGAACAGCAGCGCCGGAAAGGAGAGCGGGCCATCGCCCACGCCGAGAATGCGCTTCAACAAGCTAGCCGCCAGCACGAAGCCAAGACCAAAGAGCTTGAGACACGGCGCGCAGCCATCGAACGGCAGTTGGAGCGGGAGGAGACGCGCTGGGATACGGAGAAGAGCAAACTTGAGGACGCTCTCCGCCGGGCTCGCAGTTAGGAAAGATAAGCAATGTCTGTCCCAACCGATCCGAACAAGCGGAAAGTCATCGCATCCTCATCAGGGGGTTGGGTCCTACCAATTACCTCTCGCCCGCAAGATCGCGGCGTTCACGTAGCTTGAAATATATGATGCATATGAGAAGGGTGAGGCTGGCGACATTGGCAGCGGTAATGACGAGATCGCTGCGCATCAGCCCGTACATAAATCCAGAGCGTCAGCCCAGCAACCAGTAGAAGGAGCATCTTGAGCGAAATATCGCCCGTTTCGCCCGTCGCCCACACTTCCTGAGCTGAGGAACATATGAGACAGTCGTACAAAAAGCCGCCGTCGCGCCGATCATCGTCTCTGACCACACTTTCACGCCGCATTTCGGCGTTTCTCGCGCTTCCGTGTAGGAGCGGTCTTCGTATTTGAACTGAGCGCCGCCGCCTTCCTTCCTTTGACGCTCCGCCGCAACGCCTCCATGAGGTCGATGACGTTGCCACGATCCTCTTGTCCACCTCCCTGCTCGCGAAGAGCAAGCCTTGGGGAGGAGTATTGCGACAGCGAGGCCCCACTGAAAGCTGCTCTTCAGAATTTCATAGGCCGCAGGTGAGCGAGAGGGCGGCCGGCTACGAGGATACGTTGGTTTTAGGTCGGGCGATCTTCTGATGCTCGCAGCAGGCACTATCCCTTCTCGTTCGTCCGACACGAACCGAAGTGGCTTCGTGGACCAAATTGGGCCTGCATAGCTTACCCCGATGCGCGGTTTACAGATTATTTTATGGGATACGCCGTGCTCCGGGCCAGAACACGAAGTCCACTCGACACTGCGGCCGTGCGCCCATTCAAGGCTCCAGTTACGTCTAGCGCCTTAGCTAAGCGTCTGGGCCCCGCGATGGCTCCAGCACTCCTGAGCAGTACTGCAGCCGGATAGCCGACAGGGCCCGTGACAACGTTGAGCATCCAGTGCAAGCCGTAGACAAGATATACGTAAAGTGTTCCAGGCGGTCCGAACATTGGCTCAGTTCGGGTGGTGCGTCCGCGAGAAGCATGGGAAGCGAGGTCTGCGGCCCAACATAGGCTTCGGTCTCGGTGATGGTGTACCTGGCGAGACGATCACCTCGCCTTACCAAATGGCAGCCAATTAGATCCGCGCGACCTCTTCAGCTTCTCGGTCGAAGAAGCTCTAGTCTGAGCGGCCGGGGGGGATCGAGCATCTGACTAAACACGTTTAGATGTGCCAGTTAGCATTGGACTATTCGCTTGGAAGCGCCAGAAATAGCAGATTTGCTCAACGAATTGGCCGCAGAGCCATGCTCTACGGTGGCAACCCCTATCGCGCCAAGGCGTATTTGCGCGCCGCTGAGGGCATGGCAATTCTCACCGAGCCCCTTGGGGATTTGATTTCCCAAAATTGGTTGCGAGAAATACCAGGCGTGGGCGAGGCGATCGCGCAGCTCATCACGCAACTCTATGAAACCGGCTCACATCCCTCGTTAGAACGGATGCGAGCCGAAATCCCAGCAAGCGTTCTTGAAATGCTGACCATCCCCGGTTTGCGCCCTGAAAAAATTCTCAAGCTTCACAAGGAGCTCGGCGTCAGCAGCCTCCAGGAACTCGAGACGGCTTGCAGAGAGGAACGGCTGAAAAATGTCAAGGGACTTGGGCCTGCTTTGCAACGCAAGATCCTTGCGGGTCTAGAAGAGCGAGACGCCTTCCAGCGAGCAAAGCACATCCACCGCGCTGCCGATTTATTGGATTCGGCAAAGGCGAGTTTGATGCGCTCACAGCTTGGCCTGCGGAGAGTTGAGATCGCGGGTGATTTCCGTCGCGGCTGCGAGCTGGTGTCGGATCTGAGTATCGTCGCCGAACAGCCAGCGCCGAGGGCCTCGCCAATGAATTTCGGCGAGTTGAAGCTGCATCTCGCCAACAGACGCCGTTTTGGCGCGGCTTGGTTGTTCGCCACCGGCTCTGAAGCTCATTTGAAGCAACTGCAAAACATCGCGCGGAAGAAAGGCATGCGACTTGAGCCAGACGGACTTCACGAGGACGCTAACCTTGTTGCGGCCCGAACCGAGGAAGAGATTTACGAAACACTCGGGTTGACTTTCATAGAGCCAGAGCTCCGTGAAGGGCGAGGCGAGATCGCGCTCGCTCGAAAGCGCCAGCTTCCGCCCCTCATAAGCCTGGAAAACATCTGCGGCATTTTGCACGCTCACACTACAGCGTCCGACGGCTTGCATACCTTGCAGCAAATGGCGGAAGCCGTGCGCAAGCGCGGCTACACCTATTTCGGAGTGGCTGACCATTCCAAGTCTGCTCACTACGCTGGCGGACTCAGCCTCGAGCAAATAGAGGCACAGCATCAAGCCATTGACGAGTTGAACGGCCGCTGGGACGGCAGCTTTCGGATTTTTAAGGGGATCGAGTTCGATATCTTACCGGATGGTCCCTGGACTATCCCGAAGAGGTCTTACAACAATTCGATTTTGTCATAGCAAGTGTGCACGGCCAATTTCGCAAAGATCGTGAATCGCAGACCGAGCGCCTTTTGCGTGCTGTAGCAAATCCGCATACGACCATCCTTGGCCACATGACGGGCCGGCAACTGCTACGGCGGCCCGGCTATGACGTCGACGTCGAGCGGGTTCTCGCTGGCTGCGCTCAGCACGGCGTGGCTGTAGAAATCAACGCCAATCCGTGGCGGCTCGACCTCGATTGGCGGTGGCACCGAAGAGCTCTGGAGCTCGGGTGCTCCTTCAGTATCAATCCAGATGCGCATTCGACAGCAGAGATTGATCTCACCAGATGGGGAGTGGTGATGGCTCGGAAAGGAGGGATACCCGCCAATCGAGTTCTCAACACGCTCGGTCTTGCAGACTTCACGGCCTATCTCGAAGGCCGCAAACACAAAGCCGCGGGCCGCAGGAATTTAAGATCGGCTGTTGCTATTCCTCGCAAATCGCGACGCCACGGCGTCGCCAACGTTCGCGCCCAGCCAAAGACACTCCGCCCAGCATAGGCAGCTGAGTTTCCAAGTTCCTCGGCTATTAGACCTTCTAAAGACGTTGCTTTAGCCCAGACCTCAAGCTGCTTCGGTCTGCTGGTCGAGCCGTTTGAGCGCAACAAGCTCCTCATCTTTCCCGAGTTCGCTTTCCGGATCGCCGACTTTAGGATTCCAATAGTCTCGTCATAAACGCGGAGCGGCACAGGAAAGGGGTGTCGATCTTTCCGCCCGCTGTGAAGCGGGAGATCGAGCGCTGCCAGTCCGACGAGTCATTTTCCTGCCCGCAAATCGTTCGGAAGGTGATGGAATAGCGTAGCTGATCAACTGGCGGAATGCTGTGCTGCCACTCGCTGCGAGCGGGCCCACGTAGAAGATAGGCGGAGCGAGGCTGTAGCTCCCTTGAAGCCCGCTCCCAACGTAAGCCGCTCTTGCGACGGAAGCGGAACAGGCAAGGCGCTCCAAGCGAGACCCCAATCACATCCCCAAATTCCGGCCGGTCCCGATGCCAGCCCAATTCCGGCTCCAGGAGGATACTCGGTCACGAGGATATGTTCGAGCGCGCCGGCTTCGACGCCAGCGAATTCCGCCACCTGTTCTTGAAGAGGTACGAGGAAACTCGGGATCTGCTCTGCCTCTTGTACCTGCTGCGCGGTGAAATCGTATTTCCATCCGAAGAGATATCGTCCGTCTCTTGCCCAAGAACCCCCGGAATTCAAACTCGCGGAAAGGGAGTTCCTCGATCGATGTAATCAGCCTCTGCTCCTTATCAGGAGAGATGATGTCCTCGCTATATTGGAAGCCAGCGGGGTAGAGATCCGAAACAAACAAGCTGCGCTGAGTGGAAGTCATCCACTCGATATGGGCACGCTGATGACTGGCTAAAAGCATCCCGCAACCAAACTCCTTACCAGGGGAGTCCGCGCGGCTCGGCGTAACCAGCGCAAGATCCCTTCAGTCGAATATCCTTGCCGATGATCCGGCACAGATAGACTTTGGTGTTGGGATTATTCCGCACCTCTGCGTCACTAACCGCATAGCCATAGGAGCGGGCTACCCGAGCGATCTGCCTCTCCTCGCAATAGGGCGTAGAAATCAGACCGTGTTTGGTGACCTGGAAATTGTCGCGGCATTCTATGCGTGCCGCGGCAGGTGAGGCCACAACCGTCGTCAACAAGGCTATCGAGAAGAAGGTCGACATTTTGTTTGTGTGCATAGGATGCAACCTCCGTCTTCATATGCATACCCGATCATAGGAAAGGACACAGCATGTGGGCACTCGTGATTTTCACTATTGCAACGACTGGGCCAGCATCGAGCAACATGACATCGCTAGAGTTCGCCTCGCGGCATCTTTGCCTGATAGCGGAACGACAACTCATCTAACATTGAGCCTATAGTTTCGGCGGTCTCGTTAGCTACGAGGTCGTTGCAACATCTGTGAGGAGTTGAACGAAAAGACTGAGTGGACGGACTATGGGGGGCCTAAGCCGCTGATCGTCCGGCTGACCGTTGGTCGCCAGCCACGACCATCAGAAACGATGCGTAGTTACAGCGAGCTAGTTCAATACAGCGAGGACGTGCTCCTCCTCGACGAAAACTGTTTGCTCTGCTGGCGTAGCCGAGGAAAATGACTTGCCACAAACCGCACACCCGACTGCGCGCTTTAATTCGGATAGGGAGCCTGTGAGGGCGCCCCGCAGTAATACCCATATCCTGGCCCACAGTTGAAATTATAGGAGCCTCCACCCGGATAATCGAAATGCGGGGCATTTACGGGGCGCCTTTCCATTTAGCGAGCAATCGCTGCATTGTTTTCGCGTTCTCGGGCGCGTGCGCTTCATTGTCGTTATTGAAGTAGATCCAAACTCTTTTCGCGCCGCTCAAATTAATTCTTTCGACCCATTTCGAGAGTTCTTCCTTAGAGTAATGATGCCGGTACCAGCGCTCGGGTCCGTGCAGTCTGACATACACATCATCGGCTGTTTTCACGAGTTCGTCCGGGAGCCGTGGTCCGCTGCAAGAGCAGAAGATTACTCCAGCCTCCCGGAAGGCAGCATAGACGGTCTCGTTCCACCAGCTGGCATGGCGAAACTCCACGACATTGCGCCGCGCAGGGTCAAGCTGGTCAAGGATTGATGTGAGCCGTGCTTTGGTGAAGCGATAGCTGGGCGGAAGCTGAAACAGGAAACAGCCCATCCGCTCGCCGAGGATGTCAGCAATCATCCCGAAATCCTTCACGAGCGTTTTCGTGCCCCTGAACTTTTTAATATGCGTAATGAGTTCGCATACCTTGACCGTATAGATGAAGTTGCGACGACCAGGCTGTCGTTTCCAGCTTTTGACGTTCGTGACGGTAGGCCATGAGTAAAAAGAGGCGTTGATCTCAACGGTGTCAAAGTGTTCCGCGTAGTGATCGAACCACGCCCCTGTCGGTATATCGGCGGGATAAAAAAGGCCACGCCATTTCCAGTAAAACCACCCAGAACAGCCGACATGCGCGGAATCACGCTGTGGGGATGAGGCATGCTCCAATTCCGCTGCTTCCATCTCCAACCGGACTTTGTGCATTTTTGCAGCCCGCCCAAAATTCTCCTTGCGCTGCTTTTCGCGGCGAAGAGCGCGCCGTGCCCGCCACTCCTCCAGCGTCATTTTCTCTTTTTTTGGTTTGCTCTCACGCGGCATGCTGCAACCCTCCCTGCTATGTTCCCAAGCTTACAGGGTCTATCGCACTCCGTATCCGGGCGCGGTGGCGTAAGGCAAGGTGTCGTGTTTTTCAAAACTGCTCATGGCGATGGGCCGGATGTCGCGCCGATCTGCGGAGCACCTGCCTGCACCGAACATCGCCGCACCCTACAAAATTTTGATCACGGTGACGCCCTTCATCCGGCGTAGCTCGCGCGGCACCAGCCCGACCACGTAGGCCGTCTCGCCAGGCTGGATGAGCGCAAGCTGCTCGGTCAGATGGATGAACTTGACCGTCTCTCCGTCAGGCCTGCGCCATTCCCTGCCGGCACGCGGGCGCCAGCCTTCTCTTCCTGCGGCGGCGTCTGCAATGTCGAGTTGCGGAGCGTAAAGGTAATACATGCGCGGGAGGATACACGATCAGGGCTTGCGCGGCTGGCCGTGAGGAGGTTGAGGCGGTCCCTTCTCGAACCGCCAGGCACGATTGGGATCTCATCGGTGGGCGCAATGTTGTAGCGCGGCGGATAGTTATTCTGTGGCAGCCGCGCCGCCTTGAAGACCGACCGATAAGCCTCGCTGGCGATTAGATTGTCGTAACGGCCGCACATAACCTTTGCTTACCCCCACGCGACATCCCAGAGCTGCGCGACAAGCTACGGCGTACATTAAGCGAAGGTTGGAGTACTTACGTCACGGCCCGCAAACGCCGTCGCCACCATCCAGGCCGGTTGCCTATGACCTAAATGGAAATGGTAAGCAGGCAGATTGCGGAAAGACAAGACCTGGAAGCTGGCTCACCGCTCGCTGTCGCGGAGAATGTTCCGGCCCTTGGGCGCGTTGACCTGCCGTAGTACGGCAAACGACCAGATTTCGTCCGCCTGAATGCGCTCTTCTAATCGTCGGCCCACCAGTCAATTTCGCGCACAGTCGTCTGCACTAATGTCGGTGCGCTGGCTCGTCCGCGCCATTTCCTTCTCCCGCTTCCAACGCGGCGAGTGCTTCCGCAATGTGGTTAAGCAATCTCAGGTGGGGCGCACATAAATCCACTAGAACGTCAATGAGCGAGCCAAGCTCCACGGTGCGGTCCAAGTCTTTGATCCCTGGATCGTCGTGCTCCTTCATCCCGTGAGCAGCCTCACTTGCGGCCATCAATTCCGGTTTCATCCTGTCGATGGCTTCTTTCACGGACTGAAGGTGGAACTCACGCTTTTCTACTGTCATGTCGCTCATCGTACTCTTCCTAAGTGGGTGTGAACTTTCTAATCGTCCCGTGGCGGAGCTGCCTCGCCGCGGCAAGATGGCGTACTCGTGCTACAAGTTGCGGCTTCACCCACTGAGCACCAGGCAATCGAAGTCCGCCGAGAGGACACTGGCAGACTTTGTCGTTCGAGATGAGACCACAGTTCGTCCCGCTCGTTGCAAGGCAGCGCGATAAACGCTCCACCGACATTGAGGATGTTTCTGATCCGTGCTGAGTAGGATGAGCAGTATCCGATCCAAATGGTGTTTCGAGCGAAAGCCCGCGTTCGTCACCAAAACCGAGACAATTGTCGTTTTGCGCATATTGATTGGCGAACTCAGAAAACTCGTTGTCCCATTCCAGCGGCTCCCTTGCTGACCAAAAGGGACATACAATTGTGAAGCTACTCGAGCATCCCGTCCAGACCAGCATCCGCAAGATGCTCAGGGCGCGAGGCATCGGGAACGCCACCCCCAAGCAAGTCCGTCGCCGCGTTGGCCTGAATTTGTGCATTAATTGGCTGCATGATAGCCATGCGAGCCAGAAAACCTGGCAACCAGCCGACGTTCGTCCCGTTCCCGTCAGGTTGAGGGCAGAGAGGACAAAGCCCGCCGTCAGTAGCGCCAATAAAAGCTCTGTCCGCCAAAACGGCGCTGAGACCAACCTCCGCGACTGAAACGGCGCTGAGACAAACCTCCGCGACCGAAACGGCGCGGTGGCGCGGCATATACGGGGGTTTTTGCTCGATTCATCTGCTGCTTGCGTGGACCGGTTTTCTGGCCACTCTGGAGTCGCCACCCGGAGTTTCTCCGCTCAGTACGATCTCCGTGTTCTCAAGGCCCTTCTCCTTGACCAGCGAAAAAAGAGTGCGAGCGTCTTCGGGGGCAAGCCGTACACAGCCATGTGAGGCGGGTCGGCCAAGCTTCTTCGTCTCCTCAGTGCCATGAATGGCGTGCCCCTTTTTGGTGAAGAAAATCGCGTGAGGCATGGGCGCATCGTCCCATTCTTTGCTGTACCAAATTTCATTCATGGAGCTGGCCGTATAAGCTCCTGAAGGCGTGGCATACCCGGGCAGACCACTCGACACCTTCCAACTGTATGATTCCACATCATCGACAAAGACTTTCATCGTTTGCGTCGGCTTGTCGATAATAACAAGGACCTTGGACGCGGGTGGCGTAGTAGCCTCTAAGCTTTGTTCAGGCGGTGCGCCCGAGGGGCTGAGTTCTGTCGGCTTTCCAGACCGGATGCGATGCGCTCCCCACGTTAGCGTGTTGGCCATTAAACGGCTTTCCCGCTCGTGTGAGCGCCGGAGCCTGTCTGTGCAGCCGATCCGCTTGTGCCCCCACTCTCCGATCGACCCTTTCGGAACCCGATCGAGCACTCGGCGAAGGAGCGACGCTCGATATGCTTGAGCCCGTCTGCAATTTCGAGCTGTTTGCGCTCCACTCTATCAGTCCATTGGAACCGGATTGAGCACTGGGCAAAGGCGCGACATTTCGTGGCGCGCTTGGTCGATCGACGAGCTCTGCATCCGGTGGACTCGACTTGAGCTCTGCATTCTGTGGACTAACTCGAGCTCTGCATCCTGTGTCGCGCTGGGTGGACTTGGCTCGGTGAGAATGCCAGGAGCAGTGGTGTCCTGTTCGTCGTTGAACCGCTGATCGGCTTTCCACTCGGAGCCCGTCTGCAATTCCGAGGTGTTTGCGCTCCACTCTATCAGTCCATTGGAACCGGATTGAGCACTGGGCGGAGGCGCGACATTTCGTGGCGCGCTGGTGGACTGATTCGAGCTCTGCATCCGGTGGACTCGACTTGAGCTCTGCATCCTGTGGACTCGTCCGAGCTCTCATCCTGTGTCGCGCTGGGTGGACTCGGTCGGTGGGACTCAGGACAGTGGGTCCTGTTGCTCGTTTGAACCGCTGATCGGCTTTCCACTGGAGCCCGTCTGCAATTCCGAGGTGTTTGCGCTCCACTCTATCAGTCCATTGGAACCGGATTGAGCACTGGGCAAAGGCGCGACATTTCGTGGCGCGCTTGGTGAACTCGATCTCGAGCCCTGCATCCGGTGGACACTGCGATCTGCATCCTGTGCATCCGCGCTTGGCTCGACTCGCGAGGAAATCCCAGGAGCAGTGGTGTCCTGTTGGTCGTTGGAACCGCTGATCGGCTTTCCGCCTTTGCGGTTGCGAGCTGTTTGCGGCCCCCTCCCATCAGTCCATTGGAACCGGATAGTGGCGGCGGCACGACATTTCGTGGCGCGCTTGGTGGAATCGAATTCAAGCCCTGCATCCTCTGAATCGGCGCTTGATGAGTCGGTTGGAGTGCCAGGACCAGTGGCGCGCTGTTGCTCGTTTGAACCGCTGATCGGCGTTCCACTTGAGCCTGTCTGGGGGGCCGAGCTGTTTGCGCCCCACAGTCCCATTAGCCCGTTGGAACCGGATATAGGCGGAGCTTTCTGCGGCAGCCGGGAAGATGAGGAACGCCATGAAAAAGGCGGTCCGGTAAAAACACTTGAGCGGTCCAAGGAAAGCTAAGAGAGGCATTAGAGATCCTTGAAAAGATCGGCGGCGACTCCCACTAATAAAAGTACTGGGAAAGCTCCCAACAAGACCTCTACCTCCTTCGGCTACGTTGCCTTTGCGTCCACACCCCACGACGCGAGGTGAGACACACGGCCATTCACGCTAGGCTTGGTTATCCCTCAGCTCACGCTTGAGCAGTCGGGGGATCGGAAATCCCAGTCGGGCAAAGCTTTGATCGGGCCATCCCGTTTAACTCCGTCCCAACCAGTGCCTCGCGTGGTCGAGCTTAATCACACAGCAATGATTGAGCTCGCGTCTGGCAAAGAACCTGAGTAGGGACGCTTCATTTGACGGGTCGGACGCGCGCCATCCCTCTCCGGCCCACGCCGCGCCTGACGACGTTCACCGTTCATGCCCTGCTGCACTACAGCCCATTTACCGTCATCGGTGACGATGAAACCGTGCACGGGGGCTCGCTGCGCCGATTCCATAATAGCGCGGCGCTCTTGTGGTTCCACTGGAAAGGCCGTGGCTAGTGCTCAGTGTGCGGCGGGAGCTTGTGCAGCAGGTGAGGCCAGCGCTTCTCGACGAGCGCGCATAGGTCGTCGTGTAGCTCCCTGCGGGTGTAGGAGCCCGCACCGTTCGTGCCTTGGCATTGGTGGCCGAGGTCGTGGAATGAAACAAGTTGCGCTGTTCCCATTCGTCTCATTGCCTTGCTGATTGGAAGTTCTGGCACCGGCGGCCAGTGGGCGGCGGACCAATACCTCGTCGGAAATTCTCAAGAGTTTCGCCGGGAAAAAGTTCAACGATGTCCAAATTCGCCAGTAATATTTATAGAAGCGCGGGTTGCTATGCATTGAATGGCGTCTTGCCAGATCGGACGGTCTAGACGTCCAGTCGAACTAAGTTCCACGTCCCATCCTAGGCCAGCGCAGCCAGTCCCCGTTTATGGGCGGCTCGTTGTCGAGCGGCCCTGGACCCACTGAACGTGGAACTGAAAACTCGCGTTGTTGTTCGTTCGATGGGAGGGGCAACCAATGGTGCCCCCATGACTACGAAAGCCCTGGTACTAACAACGGCCGCTTGTCGCTTTGGTGTTTGGCCTCAGCCCCCCGGATCCTGATCTCGCCGGTGGGCCATCCCCGGCTCCGCCTGACCCGACGGTGCTGGCTGCTGATCCGTCACCATCGAACGAACAAAGCGAACAAGTCGATCAGCCCGCTTCTGTCACGGCACCTGCGCGCTGAAATAAGTTCGCGTCCTGAATACCGGCTGGTGCTTCGAGAAGAAACGCCGTGACCCGCGCAACGATCGTAAGGCCTTCCCTGTCGGAAGCCGCGTGCGCTCAATGCGGCCGGACTAGCGGTTTAGCGAAGGGCCGCTGACCGCCAGGCACGGTAGTATCTCGCCGCTGGAGCCTCACAAGGAGCTGCATAGTGCTATTGGGACGGTCGCAAAACGCCTAAGTCCGTTAGCGTGGGTTTTCTTGAATTAGGCTGGCTGGAACCTGGGCGCCACCGGTGAGTACTAACGAGAGATAGAAAGCACGAACTAAAGGAGAAGCTGACATGGGTAGTGTCCATCCTCCGAAGAATCGAGATTACAGCGCCAAGACCTGCATTGACACAAATCGATCTCTCCAGGTCGCTTACTGGAAGCATCGGTTCGGCGTCTCTGAGGAAGAACTCCATGATGCGGTCCGAGCGGCAGGAGGTTCGGCGATGAAGGTGGAGGCCTACCTAAGATCTAAGGATGCGTTAGCGTCCTGACTACGCCAGTCGTTAGACTATCGAACTCACCCAATCAGCCAAGGTGTAAGCGCCGCGCATTTGCCTTTACGTGGGCTCGATAGCGGCGGCGATTGCGTTTGCCGAACGGCCGGTCATAGCCGCTGTGCCGCCTCTAGTTATTGCCACTACGTTAATAATTAGACCCCCCCTTGGCTTGTTTCGGCTTACTTTTCCGCCGCGCAGGCTTTGCCAGCTTTGCACAACGATATGGTCGCATCGCGACAGCAAAAAGCCGGGGCAGGAACAGAATTATATCTGGGCGTGTTTCTTAAAGGCCCGCCGAGGAAGCAGCCGGCAAGGAGATGACAAATGAATCGCAGTATCCTGTGCCTTGCAGCAGTCACGCTTTTGAGCGTGACGCCCGCCTTAGCAGCTGACAATCAGCCGACTAGTTCAGATCAATCGACTGGAGCCAAGGAACAAAGCTCTGCTCCGCCCGAGTCAGCGGCCGCGAAAGACAAGGCCGGCATGACCTCTGAAGGAGCAGGGGCTGACACTTCCGGGGGCGCGAAGGAGCAGAGTTCAGCACCTCCCGGCTCCTCGGCAGCGGATCCCGATAAGCCTAACCCCACAGTAGGCGCCGAGGACACAATGGGATCGGATCCTAAATCCGCAGGCAGCACTGCCAGCGTAGGTACTACCGAGTTCCAGGGCGTGTGGAAGGTTGCCGATTCAGATGGCAAGCAGTTTCAAATCACTCTCTCCGCTGACGGCTCTGCCAAAGCGGATCGTGCTGGTGAAGGAATGACCGGCACTTGGAAAGAGGAAGGTGGAGCCGCTGTGATCAAGTGGGACACTGGCTGGACCACAAAAATCACGAAGGAAGGCGATAAATACAAGAAGACCGCTTTCGACAAAAACATGCCCACGACCGGAGCACCGACTAATAGCTCGGACGCGGAAAAGGTCGGCTAGCCGACCTTTGCATAGGGAGGTAATTTAGGACGGCTCCGAACGGGGCCGACCTTGTTTTAGAACGGGCGAGGTCGGGCGCCGTAAGTAGGAGAGACCAATGATCAGAATGGGTTTCCTAGTCGTTTCAGTCACCTTCCTTATTGCCAGCGGTTTTGCAGGCGACGCGTTCGCGAAACCCGCCACCTCAGCAAACCCTGGCGTCTCCAAATGCAGGACTGCGAGGGGAGCCTGTAACGTGGATTGCGATATCTATACAGGAACCTTGAAAAAGGGCTGCAAGGCACGATGCACCGGCAGATATCAGAGTTGCATCCAGGCGCTTTAAATGGCCTTCATGTGCCGCCTCAACAGAGAAAACATTCGCGCGTAGGGCAGAACTGGTGGCGAAGGCGGCGGTTCACCTGAACGCTCATAGACCGCTGCGTTCACGCGATCGACGCGGGCCTGCTCGTATGCGCGGGTGAGGCAGCCATCAGCCTGGAGTGACGAGCGGCGTGGTGTAATTGCGTGCCTGGGGCAGGCCGTCGTTGTCAGCTGCCGCGCTCAACCATCTGAAATTCATCGGGGGCTCATCGCGGATGATGCGGTGGCGTTCCTCAACCTGACGATCGAGCCAACCTTGCGGGTCGACCGCATTCATGATGCTGGCGACAGCGAGTGCGATGTCGTGGTGCTTGCGTTCACCGCGAACGTATTCGGCGACGATGAACATGGCGAGACGCGCCTGCTGGATTGGAGGCATCGAGGCTACCCTCGCGGCAGCATCAGAGCCATCAGTGAGCAGCGAGTAGTTGCTCACGCCGATGGCGCGCGCGAGCCCCTTGTCCCGGGCCTCGATGTACGCCCGCCAGATGTCCAGGTCAGCGCCGCTTCGGCCCGGCCAGTGGATCAGCCAGAGGTCGACGTGGTCGGTGCCGAGGAGGTCCAGGCTGGTGCGCAGGGTGTCCAGCTCGTGGCCGGCGTTGCGTGGCGGGCACTTGGTCGTGACGAACACGTCGTCCCGGGCCACCCCGCTGTCGGCCAGCCCGGCGCCGACCTCACGCTCGTTGCCGTAGATCGTGGCGGTGTCGAGGTGCCGGTAGCCCGCGTCCAGAGCCCATCCGACCGCGCGGCGCGCCTTCGCGCCCTTGATCTGCCAGGTGCCGAAGCCGAGCAGCGGGATCCGGCCGCCCCCGGCGAGGTCTTCTGCGTCCTGAGGAAAGGTCATGCCCCCATGCTGCCGCGCCGGCTCAGTCCACGGTGACGCCGGCGGCGCGCATCTCCTCCACCGAGCGCTCGGTGTCGCCGGGGGCCAGCTCGACGAACCTGGTCAGCGCGAGCGGTACCTCGACCGAGTAGCCCAGCCGGACGCCGTCCAGCGCCGTCTCCTTGACGCAGTAGTCGCCGGCCAGCCCGACCACGACGAGCCTGCGGACGGACGGGTCGAGCAGCGACTGCAGCTGGGTCGGGGCGGCTACTCCGGTGGTCGGGTCGCGGACCGAGAAGCCGGAGTAGCCGTCCTCGCCGGAGGTGCCCTTGCGGACCACCGGGCCGTGGACGAGCAGCTGGGGGTGCAGCTCGGCGCCCCAGGTACCGCCGACGCAGTGCACCGGCCAGATCCCGCCGTCCTTCTCGAAGTGCGGGGTCGAGGCCGGGTGCCAGTCCTGGGTGTAGACGACTGCCGAGCCGCCGTTCTGCGCCGCACCGACCAGCTGGCTCACCAGCGGCACCACCTCCTCGCCGCCGCGCACGTAGAGCCCGCCGCCCGGGTCGGCGAAGTCGTTCTGGACGTCGACGACGACCAGCGCGGTCGCGTCGCGTCGGAGCCCGCGGGCTCGGCTCAGGAGCGATGGCGTCAGTGGCGGCTCCTCGTAGGTGGTGGGGATGGCGGGCTCGCCCTTGGACAGCGCCAGACCCTGCCACGGCAGGGTGGTGAGCACCCGCTTGAGGTGGGCGCGGGACTCGTCCAGGGTCGGTACGTCGAGCAGCTCGCCGCCGCGCACCATCGGGTGCTGCAGCGCCCGGTCGCCCTCGCGCGCCGACGGCGGCCCCTGCGGCCGCACGACCTCCTCGGTGGCCGTGCCGGTCGACCGGTGGCGACGCACCGCGGTCTTGCGGCCGCCGCGGGTGGACTTGTCCTCCGAGCGCTTGGCCACCGCCCGGCCCTCGACCTCGACCAGCTTGTAGACGAAGCCCGCCGTCGGTGCTCCGGACCCGGTCACGACCGACGTCCCGACGCCGTAGGCGTCCACGGGAGCGGTCGCGAGGGCGGCCAGCGCGAACTCGTCGAGGTCGCCGGACAGCACGATGCGGGTGTCGCGGGCCCCCAGCGAGTCGAGCTGCTCGCGGGTCTGGTGCGCCAGCACGGCGAGGTCGCCGGAGTCGATCCGCACGGCGCCGAGGTGCGGTGCCGGCCATCTCGACCGCGGTCCGGATGCCCTGGGCGATGTCGTAGGTGTCCACGAGCAGGGTGGTGCCGACCCCGAGCGCCTCGACCTGGGCGCGGAACGCGTCGGCCTCCCGCTCGTGCAGCAGAGTCCAGGAGTGGGCAGCGGTGCCGGCGGTGGGCACGCCGTACCGGTGACCGGCGGCCAGGTTGGAGGTCGCCGCGAACCCGGCGAGGTAGGCGGCCCGGGCAGCAGCGACCGCCGCCTCCTCGTGGGTGCGCCGGGAGCCCATCTCGATGCATTGCCGGGCGCCCGCGACGTAGGCCATCCGGGCCGCCGCGGAGGCCACGGCGCTGTCGTGGTTGAGGATGCTCAGCGCGAGCGTCTCGAGCAGCACCGCCTCGGCGAAGGTTCCCTCGACGGTGAGCACCGGGGAGCCGGGAAGGAAGACCTCGCCCTCGAGGTAGCCGGACACCTCGCCCGCGAAGCGGTAGCCGTCCAGCCAGCGGCAGGTCGCCTCGTCGATCACCCCGGTGCGGCGCAGCCCGGCCAGCTGCTCGTCGTCGTACCGGAAGTGCGGGATGGCGTCGAGGAACCTGCCGGTGCCGGCCACCACGCCGTACCGGCGGCCCTCGGGCAGCCGACGGGTGAACAGCTCGAACACGCACCGCCGCTCCGCCGTCCCGTCGCGCAGCGCGGCCTGCAGCATGGTGAGCTCGTAGTGGTCGGTCAGCAGACCGGTGTCGCCCGTCACGGGGGTCAGCCTAGATTGGGCGTATGTCCGTGGCGCCCGTCGAGACCACGCGGCCGGAGGAGGACGTCGAGACTGGCTCGGTCGTCGTCCCCGACAAGCCGTGGGTCACCATCGTGTGGAACGACCCGGTGAACCTGATGTCGTACGTCGCCTACGTGTTCCAGAAGCACTTCGGCTACACCAAGGAGAAGTCGGCCAAGCTGATGCTGGACGTGCACGAGAAGGGCCGGGCCGTCGTGTCCAACGGCACCCGCGAGGAGATGGAGCGCGACGTCGAGTCGATGCACGGGTACGGGCTGTGGGCGACCCTGCAGCACGACGAGTAGGCCGAACCGTGCCCGCCTCCTTCCGCCGTGCCCGCAAGGGCAGCGTCTCGGTGACCTTCGGCATCGACGAGCACCGCGTCCTGCAGCACGTGCTCGGCGAGATGATCGAGCTGCTCGAGGACGACGTCGACGACGATGACGACGACCCGTTGGCCCAGGCCATCGGCATCGGCACGTCGACCGAGACCCCCGAGGACCCGGCGCTGGCCCGGCTGTTCCCCGACGGGTACGTCGACGATCCCGAGGCCTCCGCCGACTTCCGGCGCTACACCGAGCCGGGCCTGCGGTCCACCAAGCGCGCGGCCCTGCAGACCGCGCTGGCCACCCTGGGGGACGAGCCGCACCGGATCATGCTCACGCCCGAGCAGGCCGATGCCTGGCTCGGCGCCCTCAACGACAGCCGGCTGGTGCTCGGGGAGCGGCTCGGGGTGGTCGAGGAGTTCGAGGACCTGATCACCTCCCTGGCCGACGACGACCCGCGACTCGCGCTGTTCTGGGTCTACGACCGGTTGACCTACCTGCAGGAGTCGCTCGTCCAGGCACTCTCGGCCGGCCCGTAGGCTTGCCCCGTGCTCGAGATCGCGCAGTCGACGTACGACGGGATCGTCGCGCACGCCCGCCGCGACCACCCCGACGAGGCGTGCGGTGTCGTCGCCGGGCCGGTGGGCTCGGGCCGGCCGGAGCGGTTCGTGCCGATGCTCAACGCGGCCCGGTCGCCGACGTTCTACGAGTTCGACTCGGCCGACCTGCTGGCGCTCTACCGCGAGATGGACGAGCGCGACGAGGAACCGGTCGTGATCTACCACTCGCACACGGCGACCGAGGCCTACCCGTCGCGCACCGACATCGCGCTGGCCCAGGAGCCGGGCGCCCACTACCTGCTCGTCTCGACCCGCGAACCGGACTCCGTCGAGGTGCGGTCGTACCGGATCGTGGACGGCGAGGTCACCGAGGAAGAGGTCCGGGTCGTCGCGACGTTGTGACGTTCCGGCACGTGATACGCCCATCCAACGAGGAGCACCCAGCAGTGAGCATCGAGGTCCGGATCCCGACCATCCTGCGGCAGTACACCGGGGGTGAGAAGGCGGTGGAGGCTTCCGGCGCCACCCTGGCCGAGCTGATCGACGACCTCGAGTCCCGCCATTCCGGCCTGCGCGCCCGGCTGGTCGACGAGAAGGGGCTGCGCCGGTTCGTCAACGTCTACCTCAACGACGAGGACGTGCGCTTCCTCGGTGGGCTGGAGACCGGGGTGAAGGACGGCGACAACGTGACCGTTCTCCCCGCGGTCGCCGGCGGCTGACCGGCGTACCGGCGGCGTCATGCGCTACGACTCGCTGCTCGACTCGGTCGGCAACACCCCGCTGGTGGGGCTGCCTCGGCTCTCGCCGTCGCCCGAGGTGCGGCTGTGGGCGAAGCTCGAGGACCGCAACCCGACCGGCTCGGTGAAGGACCGGCCGGCGCTGTTCATGGTCGAGCAGGCCGAGAAGGCCGGGTTGCTGCGGCCGGGCTGCACGATCCTCGAGCCAACGTCGGGCAACACCGGGATCTCGCTGGCGATGGTCGCGCAGCTCAAGGGCTACCGGCTGGTGTGCGTGATGCCGGCGAACACCTCGATCGAGCGGCGTCAGCTGCTGGAGATGTGGGGCGCCGAGATCGTGTCGTCGCCCGCCGAGGGCGGGTCGAACGAGGCCGTGCGGGTCGCGAAGGCGATGGCCGAGGACCACCCGGACTGGGTGATGCTCTACCAGTACGGCAACCCGGGCAACGCCGAGTCGCACTACGCTACGACCGGCCCCGAGATCCTGGCCGACCTGCCGTCGATCACGCACTTCGTGGCTGGGCTCGGCACGACCGGGACCCTGATGGGCGTCGGACGGTTCCTGCGCGAGCGGGTGCCGGGCGTCGAGATCGTGGCCGCCGAGCCGAGGTACGGCGAGCTGGTCTACGGGCTGCGCAACCTGGACGAGGGCTTCGTCCCGGAGCTGTACGACGAGTCCGTGCTGACCTCGCGGTACTCCGTCGGTCCGCGGGACGCCGTCCGTCGGGTCCGCGAGCTGCTCGACAACGAGGGCCTGTTCGCCGGCTTCTCGACCGGGGCGATCGCCCATGCGGCGCTGGGGATCGCGGCGAAGGCGCACCAGGAGGGCCGCCGGGCCGACATCGTCTTCGTGGTGTGCGACGCCGGCTGGAAGTACCTCTCGACCGGGGCGTACGCCGGAACCCTCGACGAGGCCGAGGCCAACCTCGACGGCACCCTCTGGGCCTAGCGCCCGTCGCCTCTCGACTGCCGTTGAGTGGCGCGTTCGCGCAAGTTTTGACGGCCCTGATCTGTCGGAACGCGCCACGCAACGCGTGGCAGCCCTGAGGGTTACCCGTAGCCTCGACCCGTGGCGGACGCTCCCATCGGCATCTTCGACTCCGGGTTCGGGGGCCTCACCGTCGCCCGGGCAGTGCTCGACCAGCTACCGCACGAGCCGGTGCTCTACTACGGCGACACCGAACGCCAGCCCTACGGACCGCGGCCGATCGCCGAGGTCCGGGCGTTCGCTCTCGAGTGCCTCGACCACCTGGTCGCGCAGGGTGTGAAGATGCTGGTCATCGCCTGCAACAGCGCCAGCGCCGCGGTCCTGCACGACGCCCGCGAGCGCTACGAGGTCCCGGTGGTCGAGGTGATCAGGCCCGCCGTACGCCGGGCGGTGGCCGCGACCCGCAACGACCACGTCGGGGTCATCTCGACCGTCGCCACCAAGACCAGCCGGGCCTACGAGGACGCCTTCGCGGCCGCCCCGCAGATCGAGGTCACGACCCAGGCCTGCCCGCGGTTCGTCGAGTTCGTCGAGCAGGGTGTGACGGGTGGCCAGGAGCTGCTCGACGTCGCCCACGAGTACCTCGACCCGGTCGCCCGGGCCGGCGTCGACACACTGATCCTCGGCTGCACCCACTACCCGCTGCTGACCGGCGTCGTCTCGTACGTGATGGGCGACGGCGTCACCCTCGTCTCCAGCGCCGACGAGACCGCCAAGGACGTCTACCGCACGCTGGTCGCCGAGCGCCTGGAGCGTCCCGACCGGCCTGCCCGAGCCGGACCACCGGTTCCTCACGACCGGGGATCCCCGCCGGTTCCTCGACTTGAGCCGGCGATTCCTCGGGCCGGAGGCCGGCGGCGTGGAGAAGGTGGCCTGACGCGTGCGGCTCACGGTGGTCGGCTGCTCCGGCTCGTTCCCCGGGCCGGACAGCGCGGCGTCCTGCTACCTCGTCGAGGCGGACGGGTTCCGCATGCTGCTCGACCTCGGCAGCGGCGCGCTGGGCAGCCTGCAGCGGTACGTCGACCTCGCCGACCTCGACGCGGTCCTCGTCAGCCACCTGCACCCCGACCACTGCATCGACCTCCTGCCGCTGTACGTGGCGCGCACCTACGACCCGCGCCGCCGCTACGACCGGCTGCCCGTCGTGGTCCCCGGTGGCGGTGCCGAGCACCTGGCGCGTGCCTACGGGCGGGCGGAGCGGCCGGGTCTGGCCGCGTCGTTCGACTTCGACGAGTGGACGGCGGGCAGCTCGCCGGTTCGGTCCGCTGACCGTGACCGTCGCCCGGATGGCGCACCCCGTCGAGACCTGGGGGATGCGCGTCGAGCACGACGGGGCCGCACTGGCCTACTCCGCCGACACCGGGCCGTCCGGCGCGCTCGTCGAGCTGGCCAGGGGTGCCGACCTCGCGCTGTTCGAGGCCGCCTTCGAGACCGGGCGCGACGACCACGCGCCCCCCGACCTGCACCTCACCGCCCGGGAGGCCGCGCAGGCCGCCGCCGCTGCCGGCGTACGCCGACTGGTCCTCACCCACCTGCCCCCGTGGAACGACCCGGTGGTGGCGCGGCGCGACGCGGTGACGGCGTTCGACGGCCCGGTCGAGGTCGCGTGCGGCCGGTTCGACGTACGACCTGTGAGGCGGTGTCGGCCCGCGCCTCTAGGGTCGTGGGCATGACTCGCATCGACGGACGCACCCCCGACCAGCTGCGCGACGTGCGCATCACCCGCGGCTGGCTCGACCACGCCGAGGGCTCGGTGCTGGTGGAGTTCGGCAAGACCCGGGTGCTGTGCGCGGCCTCGGTCACCCAGGGCGTGCCGCGGTGGCGCAAGGGCAGCGGCCTCGGCTGGGTGACGGCGGAGTACGCCATGCTGCCGCGCTCGACCAACACCCGCTCCGACCGCGAGTCGGTCAAGGGCCGGATCGGCGGGCGCACCCACGAGATCTCCCGGCTGGTCGGCCGGTCGCTGCGCGCCGCGATCGACTACAAGGCGCTCGGCGAGAACACCATCGTGCTCGACTGCGACGTGCTGCAGGCCGACGGCGGCACCCGGACCGCCGCGATCACCGGCGCGTACGTCGCGCTTGCCGACGCGGTCTCCTGGCTGCGGGACGAAGGGCGCGCTCGTCTCGGAGCCGCTCACCTCGTCGGTCGCCGCGGTGTCGGTGGGCATCGTCGGCGGGGTGCCGATGCTCGACCTCTGCTACGAGGAGGACGTCACGGCCGAGACCGACATGAACGTCGTGATGACCGGCTCCGGGGCGTTCGTCGAGGTGCAAGGTACGGCGGAGGCCGAGCCGTTCGACCGGGCGCAGCTCGATGCGTTGCTCGACCTCGCGTCGACCGGCTGCCAACGCCTGACCACCCTCCAGCAGGCGGCCCTGGACGCATGACGGTCCGGCTGGTCCTCGCGACCCGCAACGCGCACAAGGTCGGCGAGCTGGCCGACATCCTCGGCGCGGCCGGGCTGGACGTCGAGCTGCTGCCGCTGCCGGACGACGCCCCCGAGGTCGTCGAGGACGGCCTGACGTTCGCCGAGAACGCGCTGAAGAAGGCCCGCTCGGCCGCAGCGGCCACTGGGCTGCCGTCGGTCGCGGACGACTCCGGGCTCTGCGTCGACGCGCTGAACGGGATGCCCGGCGTCTTCTCCGCGCGGTGGGCCGGGGCCGGCCGGGACGACGCCGCCAACCTCCGGCTGGTGCTCGACCAGGTGGCCGACGTGCCGGACGAGCACCGCGGCGCGCACTTCGCCTGTGCGGCTGCGCTGGCGCTGCCGGCGGGGGAGGAGCGGGTCGTCGAGGGCAGGTCGACGGGCGTGCTGATCCGGACGCCGCGCGGCACCGGAGGCTTCGGCTACGACCCGGCGTTCGTGCCGCTCGGGCACGAGCTGACGACCGCCGAGATGCCGGCCGAGGAGAAGAACGCGATCTCGCACCGCGGCGAGGCCTTCCGCAAGCTCGTCCCGGTGCTGCGGGAGCTGGCGACCTGAGCGCAACCGCCTGGGCGGCGACTCACGGCGGCGCGGCTGCACGCCGGCGGCGCCGCACGATCGATCCCACGAGGAGCAGGACGACGACACCCGGCGCGCCCAGCGCGACCGGGAGGACGCCGCCGGCGTCGATCGAGCGATGTGCCGTGGCCGACAGCTCGAGGCCGTTGCTGGCGACCACCGGGGCCTTGCCGTCCCGGGCGGTGACCGCGACGTACACCAGGAACCGGCCGTCGTTCACGACCTGGACGCGCCACGGCAGCCGCACTGAGCTGTCGGCCGGGAGCGGTCGGAGGTAGATCGTCCGCTGTCCGGACCAGTCCTCCGGGTCGACGTACACGCCGGGATCGGCGCTGAGCACGTTGAGGTGGGCGACGAGGTCGGTCGCGCGGCCGTCCCCGTTGTTGCGCACGGTGGAGCTGAAGCTGATCCGCTGTCCCACCCGGGTGTCCATCGCGGACCGGTCGATGCTCACGGTGACCCGGTCGACGGCAGGCTCGGTCGATGCCACGGCCGGAGCTGCCGCACCGACGAGGACGAGCAGGGCGACCAGCGCGGCCCTCACGATCGGGTCCCCGAGTCGAGTGCGAGCCGGCCAGCAGTCGCCACGGCGGCGGCGCAGGCCAGGACTGCAGCGACCACCGGGCCGACCAGCCAACCCAGCTGCTGGTCGAGGCCCCGCCCGTTGACCACGACCTCGCTGAGCACGTGCAGACCGGCGGTGAACGGGTCGGCGCGCAGCAGGAGGTCGCCGAACCAGCCCTGCTGGGCCGAGCTCGGCATCTGGGTCGGTGCATAGAACGCGAGCAGGAAGAACAGCGTCACCGAGAGGCTGAGCCGGTTCGACTGCGTCACGCTGCTCACCAGGACACCGAGGCCGGCGAGGAACAGGGACAGCACGGTGCCGACCAGGCACCCGGTGGCGAGTGCGGACCCGGTGACGCCGACACCCCGGGCGAGGTACCACACGTAGGGCGTGGTGAGCAGGAAGGCACCGGCCCACAACGACAGCGCGGCGGCGGCCTTGCCCGCCACGATCGCTCGGCGCGGCACCGGGGTGACGAGCAGGCTCTCGAGGGTGCCGCGCTCCCGCTCGCCGCTGATCGAGTCGGCCGAGTCGAGCAGCACGAGGAGGCCACCGACTGCCACCGCCACCTGCAGGGTGAGGCTGACGGCTTCGCGCTGCTCCAGGAAGTTCAGGGCCTGGTTGGTGGCCACCAGGTAGCTGGTCACGCTGAGCAGGAGCGCGAAGCCGAGCATGAGCGCCAGCCCCTTGCCGGCCAGCCACAGGTCGCGCAGCTCCTGACCCGCGACGATGATCCACTCGCGGCGAGCGGAGGAGGCGGCAACGAGCTCCGGGCCGTCGTCGGCGGTCATCGTCGTGGCTCGGTGACGGCGAGGAAGGCATCGTCGAGCCGACCGCCTTCCAGCGTGAAGCCCAGCACCGGGACCTCGGCACGGTGCAGCGCGCGCAGGGCATCAGCGGCGACCGCCTCGGCGGCTACCTCGGCCGGGAACATCAGCCTCAGGTCTCCGCCCCGGACGGCGTCCGGCTCCTCAGCAGGGATGCCGGCGTCCCGCAGCACCTGCGCGGCGTGGCCCCGCTGGTCGGGCGGCACCCGCAGCGACGCGCGACGCGGAGCGGCCGCCCGCCGCACCACCTCTGCGACGGTGCCGGCCGCGACAACCCGTCCCTGGTGCAGGATGAGGACCTGGTCGCAGGTCTGCTCGACCTCGGCCAGCAGGTGGGTGCTGATGATCACCGTCGTGCCCCGTTCGCGGGCGATGCGCGACACGAGGTCGAGCAGCTGTCGCTGGCCGCTCGGGTCCAGGCCGAGCGTCGGCTCGTCGAGGATCACCAGCTGCGGGCGGTTGACGAGAGCGCGCGCGACGCCCAAGCGCTGCCGCATCCCGCGGCTGTACGTCGAGACCAGTGACGTCGCTCGCTCCGCAAGCCCCACCTCGTCGAGCAGGCGCCGCGCGGTCACCCTGGCCTGCGTCCGCGGTTGCCCGTACAGCCGGGCGTGAAAGGTCAGCCACTCCTCGCCGGTCTGGACCCGGGGATAGCCGGCGCTCTCGGGAAGCACGCCGATCCTGCGACGGATCTCGCCGGGCTGCGTGCAGGGGATACCTCCAACGCTGAAGAAGCCGGCATCGGGACGCAGGATCGTCGACAGCATCCTGATCACGGTCGTCTTCCCGGCTCCGTTGGGGCCGAGGAAGCCCAGGACGGTGCCGGCCGGCACCGTGAGGTCGAGCCCTTCCACGGCGCGGACCCGGCCGTACGACTTGCGCAGCCCACGCGCCTCGAGTGCGACGGCTGCGGTCATGAATCTGAGTCTGCCCGTCGCGCCCTGAAGGTCGGCTGAAGACTTGCCAGCGGAACCTAAGCGCCGTCAGACGCTGTGTCTTACGTAGGGCCGATGAGATTCGAACTCACACTGTCACGGACCTAAACCGTGTGCCTCCTGCCAGTTGGGCTACGGCCCCTCGCACAGAGTATGGCCATCTCGCGGCCCCGCAGGGTCAGGACGAGATCAGTCGATGCCGAGGTCGCGGCGCAGCTTGGCGACGTGGCCGGTGGCCTTGACGCCGTACATCGCCTTCTCCACGTGCCCTTCTCGTCGATGACGAAGGTCGAGCGGATCACGCCGGTCACCGTCTTGCCGTAGAGCTTCTTCTCGCCGTACGCGCCGTAGGCCTCGAGCACCTCGCGGGAGGGGTCGCAGAGCAGCGGGTAGGGCACGTGCTCCTCGTCGCGGAACTTCCGCTGCTTCTCCTCTTGTCCGGCGAGATGCCGAGCACCTCGTAGCCGGCGCCCTGCAACGACGCGATGTTGTCGCGGAAGTCGCAGGCCTGGGTCGTGCAGCCGGGGGTGGACGCGGCGGGGTAGAAGTACAGCGACCACCTTGCGGCCACGCAGCGCGGACAGGGTGACCTCGGTGCCGTCCGGGTCGGGCAGGGTGAAGTCCGGCGCAGTGTCGCCCGGAGAGAGCGTCGTCATCCCTCCACGCTAGCCACGCCGCAGCGGGCTTGCGGGCAGGGGAGGCGCGCGAGAGGCATGCCAGGCAGGATCATGGGCAAGCACCGTGCAGAGACGGCCAGGAGGTCCTACCGATGACGAACGCCACCACCGTGCCCGGCGGGCTGGAGGCCCGCGAGCCGGCGAGCCGGCCCGAGCGGACCCCGGCCGAGATCGAGGCCGAGATCGAGCGCACCCGGGCGCGCCTGGCGGGCACGGTCGACGCCATCGCCGAGCGGGTCAAGCCCGCCAACGTGGCCCGCCGCGGAGTCGACTCGGCCAAGAGCCAGGTGGTCGACGAGCGGGGGAACCTTCGGGTCCAGCGGGTGGCCGTGCTCGCGGCCGCGCTCGCCGGGGTAGTAGGGCTGATGGTCTGGCGACGATCCCGCTGACCCGGCACGGGACGCGCTGCCGGTGAGGGATACTCGGCGGTGTGAGTGCGAGCGCCAGGACCGTGAGCGAGCTGACCCAGACCGGGTCCAGCCTGCCGATCCGGATGCTGCACGACCGGATCCTGGTGGACCTGGACGGTGAGCAGGGCGAGCGCCGCTCGTCCGGTGGCATCGTGATCCCAGCCACCGCTCAGATGGGCAAGCGGCTCGTCCTGGGCCGGCGTCGTGGCCGTCGGTGCGAACGTGCGCACGGTCGAGATCGGGGACCGCGTGCTGTTCGACCCCGAGGACCGTGCCGAGGTCGAGGTCCGTGGCCACGACTACCTCCTGCTGCGTGAGCGCGACCTGCACGCTGTGGCCGCCGAGCGGCTGCAGGACGGCCAGACAGGGCTGTACCTCTGAGCACGCCGCCGCTCCTCGCCATCCGCCATTCGCCACTCCGCCGCCCCGGGCGGCTGCTCGCGTCGGCGGCGGTGGCCGCTGCCCTGATCCTGGCGGCGCTCGACCCGGGCGCGCTGGGTCCCGCCACCGGCACGGTCGCGAACTCCCTCGGCTCGCGGCCTAACGTCGTGATCCTGCTCACCGACGACCAGCGCTCGGACACCCTGGACCGGATGCCGGCTCTCCAGAGCCTGCTGGTGCGGAAGGGCACGACCTTCAGCAACGGCATGGTGCCCACCCCGCTGTGCTGCCCGTCGAGGGCGACGATCCTCACCGGGCTGTACGCGCACGATACCCAGGTGTTCGGCAACGGCGACGTCGGCGGGAACCGGTGGGGCGGCTGGCCGCAGTTCCGCCGTCGCGGCCTGGAGTACCGCACGGTCGCCACCGCACTGCACGCCCGTGGCTACCGCACCGGCCTCTTCGGCAAGTACCTCAACAACTTCGCCAACTCGACCGGACCCGGCTACAAGCCGCCGGGTTGGGACACCTTCACCGCGTTCCGCTACATCCGCGGGGCCTACTTCGACTACCGGCTCTCCGACGGCAGCTGGCACGGGCACAAGCCGCGCGACTACTCCACCGACGTGCTCGCGCGCCGCGCCAGCCGCTTCATCCGCTCGACGCCGTCGAACAAACCGCTGTTCATGTACTTCGCGCCGTTCGGGCCGCACAAGCCCTACATTCCGGCCCCGCGTCACGTCGGTGCTGCCGCCGACCTGCCCTCGCTGGGCCCCGTCGCGGCCACCTCGGGTACCCATCCGCTGTGGAAGGCCGCCGGCCGTTCCGCGCCGCTGGCCGAGGTCGACGCGGTGCGCGAGGCGCAGGTCGAGACCCTGATGTCGGTCGACGACGCCGTCCGCAGGATCGTCCGGACCCTCCGGAAGGCCGGCCGGGCGCGGGACACGCTGTTCATCTTCGCCTCCGACAACGGCTACTTCTGGGGCGAGCACGGGTTGCTCGGCAAGGACGCCCCGTACGACGCCGGGATCCGGGTGCCGATCGTCGTCCGGTGGGACGGTCAGGTTCCGGCCGGCGTGACTGATGACCGGCTGGCGCTCAACGTCGACTTCGCGGGCACCATCTCGCGGGCGGCGTCGGCCGGCATGACGACCGACGGGCTGGACCTGATCGGCTCCCGCCGTCGCGCCGGGTTCGTCGTCGAGGGGATGGACGGGTACGCCGGCCGGCCGGCGTACTGCGGCTGGCGGACCCGCACCCACCTCTACGTCCGCTGGGCCACCGGCCGGACCGAGCTGTACGACTACCGCACCGATCCGCACGAGCAGATCAACCTGGCCGGAAACCCGCAGGTCGCCGACCTGCAGACCCGGATGCGGGCGCACGCCACGAAGCACTGCAGCCCGGAGCCACCCGGCTTCGACTGGTAGCAGGCGGCCGACGCCGGTCAGGACTGACAGTGCGTTGCCAGGCCGTTTCGCCGGCGCACCCAGGCAGCACCGCGAACCTCTCGTCACACCCCGACCACCGGGTCGGACGACGAGAAGGAGAACGACATGGACGACGACCAGCAGGCGGCCAGGTCCGAGGAGCCCCGCAGCGCCCTCGCGCGTTGGGGGCGATCCGGAGCGTTCGTGGCAGCGGGTCTTGTCGCCGGTGGGCTGCTCGCCGGCTCGCTGACCGCCAGCGCGGCCGACACCCCGACCACCGACACCGAAGGCTCGAGCGGCACCGCCACGGCACCGCCGCTGGCCGGCGGCGGCAACGGCGACCCGTCGCAGCCACAACGCGCAGACGAGGAGCTGCTCACCGGCAGCACCGCCGACAAGGTCGAGGCGGCGGCGCTGGCGAAGTACCCCGGCGCGACCGTCGTGCGGATCGAGACCGACTCGGACGGCGTCTACGAGGCCCACCTGACGACCGCTGACGGCCAGCCGGTCACGGTCGAGGTGGACAGGAGCTTCGCTGTGACCGGCGTCGAGCAGGGCGGCCCGGGCGGAACCGGCGGTCCCGGTCAGCGGTCGGCCGAGTCCGGGACGAGTGCGAGCGGCTACGGCACCTGACCGATTTTCGCGGGACCGAACCCCGCTGGTAACCTCGTCCCTGCTCACGCGCCGCTAGCTCAACTGGCAGAGCAGCTGACTCTTAATCAGCGGGTTGGGGGTTCAAGTCCCTCGCGGCGCACCCCCACTGACCTGGCCTTTCGTCCGCATGGGCGGAGGGCCAGCGTCGTTTTCGGGGCCAAATGGGACCGAGATGGGACCGGACTGCCCGGTATCTGACGACAGTGCGCGAACCGGGCGCACGCGAGGGGTGGCTCTGACCGTCAGAGACGACTCCGCGCGGCATCCTCCGACAGGGTTTGGTTTGACTGTCAATCAGCGGGTTGGGGGTTCACGTCCCTCGCGGCGCACCCCAACCGTGCGCCCCCGCGACATCGCCGGGAAGACCCGCCGCCGCGTCGCCGCGGACGAGCTGGCCAACCTGATCGCGATCGAGAAGAAGGTCAAAGCCCTCACCATCGAGATCAAGGCCATCGTCAAGGAGCGCGGCTCCAACCTGATGGACCTCTCTGGTGTCGGGCCCGTCGTCGCCGCGCGCATCCTGGCCGACGTCGGTGACGTCGCCCGCTTCGCCGATCGCAACCGGTTCGCCTCCTGGACCGGCACCGCACCACTGGACGCGTCCTCCGGCGAGCAGACCTGCCACGGCTATCCCGTGCCGGGAACCGCCGGATGAACCGGATGTTGCACATCGCCGCGACCACCCAGATCCGGCTCGACACCGAAGGCCGCGCCTACTACCGACGCAAGCTCGCCGACGGCAAGACCCGGATGGAGGCCATGCGCTGCCTCAAGCGACGGATCTCCGACGCTGTCTACCGACAACTGGTCGCCGATGCTCGCGCCGCCGGCAACGCGGAAGTTGGCACGGGCCCGGGAGGGCACTGCGGGGCGACTCAAGAATCCAGCGCGGTCGACCTGCCCCCGCACATCGACACTTCGGATCAGCCACTGCCCGGACCCGCGAAACCGACGCTACAACCGTCGTCGCGTCACCGGAAGCCCTCAGCCTAAGCGCCCCATCAGCTTCTTGACAACAGAGGGGAGCCGGTGTGTCGCGAGGTGGCCCTGGTCTCGCCGGCGCGGTCACGGCGTCGCTCCTGCGGTCAGGGACGTGTCTCCCTCTCACAGGTGGGCTAGCCGAACGTGAACACGTACGCCTCGGCCCCCTGCTCGAGGAAGCTGATCTCCAGGGTGCGCTCGCGCACCTCGCCGGCCTGCCGGACGAGCTGGTACATCCGGCCGGCCTGGAGCACGCCGTCGCCGTTCTCGTTGACGTCCACCCCGTGAGAGGCGCCGGGCGCCTCGCCGTCGAGGAGGGCCCGGAACGGGATCGGCCCCTGCCCGGTGCTGGACAGCACCAGGTGCGCGTCGCGGGCGTGGAACCGGTAGGCGATGCGGCCGCCGGCCCGGTCGAGCACGGCAGCCTCCGGCCCGATCGTCCACTCGCCGGCCAGCGCCCACTGGTTCAGCGGCAGCCTCTGCGGCAGCTCGTAGACGTGGCTCTTGTCGAACGCCGCGCCGACGGGCAGCGCGAACTGAGCGGTGCGCTCGTAGCCGAGATAGGTCTCCGGTGAGCGCAGGTTGTCCCAGTCGGCCTCCGCCTCTACACCGACCCCGTTGACGGGCAGCGGGTCGCGGTCGATGCCGAGCAGCCGCTGGATCTCCCGCTCCGACTGCCCGTAGCGGCCCTCGCCGAAGTGGTAGTCCCGGATGACGCCCTCCCTGTCGACGAAGTACAACGCCGGCCAGTAGTGATTGTCGAAGGCTCGCCAGACCGCGTACTCGTTGTCGGCCGCGACCGGGTATTCGATCCCACGCTCCACGGTCGCCAGCCGCACCCGGTCGATCTCGTGCTCGAAGAAGAACTCCGGCGTGTGTACGCCGATCACGACCAACCCGTCGTCCCGGTAGGCCTGCGACCAGGCCCGGACGTAGGGCTCAGTGCGCAGCCAGTTGATGCAGGTGAGCGTCCAGAAGTCCACGAGCACGACCCGCCCGCGCAGCTCGTCAACAACGAGTGGCTCGGAGTTGAGCCACCCCGTCGCCCCGGCGAGCGACGGCATGTGCAGACGGCCGAACACGCTCATCGAAGGGGCCCGAACGCGGACCGCAGCTCCCGTGTGGGCCAGCGCGTCGCGTTGATGCGTCCCCGGAGATCGTCCAGCGCGTCCGCGGGAGATTCGACGCGGAAGGGCCGGATCGCGTTGTCGTTCATCATGAGGATCTCCTTCCATGAGTCCTGACCAACATGCCGCAGCCTGGGCGTTATCGGAACGAGTGACTCCGGTCGAGCAGAATCTCCCGATGGTCTTCGGTGGCGGTCGTGCTCATGATGAGCCGGTCGCCGCGGCCGCGGGTGACGAAGCTGAGGAACCAGCGGATGGCGACGATCAGGCGGTTCTGGAAGCCGACGAGGTAGAAGATGTGCACGACCAGCCAGGTCACCCAGGCGGGGAGGCCGCTCAGTCGGATGGCGTGGAGGTCGGCGACCGCGCGGGCGCGGCCTATCGTCGCGAGGTTGCCTTTGTCCAGGTAGCGGAACGGCCCGATCGGGTGGCCACTGAGTCGTGCACGAATGAGCTTGGCCGCGTATCGACCCTGTTGGATCGCGACCGGCGAGAGGCCCGGGAGCGTTTGGACGCCGCCGGCGCGGCTGCGCACGCGGACCATGTCGCCGAGCGCCAGAACCTCGGGGTGGCCGGGGAGAGTCAAGTCCGGCTCGACAGTCACCCTGCCGGCCCGATCGACGTCCGCGCCGGAGAGCTCACCGAGTTGGGCCGCCAGGGTCGAGGCCTCGACGCCCGCGGCCCAGATCGCGTTGCGCGTGCCGATCCGCTCGGTGGAGCCGTCGGGCGCCGCGACCGTGACGGCCTCCTCATCGATGGCGACGACGGTGCGGTTCAGCAGGAGCGTCACGCCAAGCGACTCGAGCGAGCGAGCGGCTTTGCGCGAAAGTGAGGGCAGGAAAGAGGTCAGCACGCGGTCCGCCATCTCGATCAACAAGACTCGGGAGCGACGGGAGTCGATGGAACGGAACTCGCCGTCCAGCGTGCGGCGTGCGAGCTCGGCGATCTGCCCGGCCATCTCGACGCCGGTCGGGCCGGCGCCGACCACCACGAAGGTCAAGAGCGCCTGGCGTCTGTCCGGATTCAGCTCGCTCTCGGCAGCCTCGAACGCGCCAAGGATGCGCGCTCGTGCCGCGAGCGCGCTCTCGAGCGACTTGACCTCGGGCGCGTAGCGACTCCACTCGTCGTGGCCGAAGTAGGAGTAATGCGAGCCGCCGGCGACGACCAGCGTGTCGTAGGGCAATGAGCCGGTGGTAAGACGCACCCGGCGGCCTTCGAGATCTAAGCCCGTGACTTCGGCCATCAGCACGCGCACGTTGCTCTGGCGCCTGAAGATGGCGCGGAGCGGGTAGGCGACCTCGCCCGGCGACAGCGCGCCGGTCGCGACCTGGTAGGTGAGTGGTTGGAAGAGGTGAAAGTTGCGTCGATCGACGAGCGTGAGGTCGACCGGCGCAGTGGCAAGGCGCTTTGCCGCCTGGAGCCCGCCGAAGCCGCCGCCTACGACGACCACCCTATGTCGCTGAGTTGGCGCGCCACTGTTCGCGTTCATGAGGATCGACCTCGCGTCCGCGGCGGCGGGACCCTGCCGAAGAGGCAGGGTCCCAACCGTGGAGGGCCCAACACGAGGGAGTCGTTACCGCAGCTGCCGGAACGCCGCCCGGATCTCGGTGGCGAACAGCTCGGGCTCCTCCCAGGCGGCGAAGTGGCCGCCCCTGTCGACCTCGTTGAAGTACGCGAGGTCGGGGTAGACGGCCTCGACCCAGCTGCGCGGGGATCTCCAGATCTCGCCAGGGAACGTCGTGAAGCCGACCGGCACGGTGACTGCCGGGGGCGGCTGGCCGCTCGCGAGCGCTGCGGCCAGCGCTCGTCCGTCCTCCCAGTACGACCTGGCCGCCGACGTTGCGGTGCCGGTCAGCCAGTACAGCGTGATGTTGTCGAGGATATTGTCCCGGGTGAGGTTGCCGACGGGCTCGCCGTCAACGAAAGCGCGGGAGATCTTGTAGTAGCTGTCCGTGTCGTGGTCGAGCAACCATGCCGCCAGCGCGACGGGTGACTCCTGCAGGGCGTAGCCGATTGTCTGTGGCCGCGTTGCCATCTCGAGGAAGTAGCCGAAGCCGTCCTGCCTGAACGTCGCGACCGCCTCGGCCGCTGCGCGTTCCTGTTCGGATGCCTTGGGCAAGTGATCGCCGATGGCGAGCACCGCCGTGAGCAGGTTCAGGTGGTATCCGACCAGACCCTCGACCGCCTGGCGTCCCATCAGGTCCGTGACGAGGGCTCCCACGTCGCCGCCCTGGGCGACGTAGCGGGTGTAGCCGAGGCGCTGCATCAGCTCCGCCCACGCGCGTGCGGTTCGGCTGGCGTCCCAGCCGAGCTCGGCCGGCTCACCAGAGAACCCGTAGCCGGGCAGAGACGGCAGCACCAGGTCGAACGCGTCCGCTTCGCGGCCACCGTGCGCCGTCGGGTCGGTCAGCGGGTCGACGGTCTCCAGCAACTCGATAACCGAACCTGGCCAGCCGTGCGTCATGATCAGCGGCAGAGCGTTTTCGTGTGGTGACTTCACGTGGATGAAGTGGATGTCCACTCCGTCGATCTGTGTCATGAACTGCGGCAGCGAGTTCAGCCGTTTCTCGCAGGCCCGCCAGTCGTGCTCAGTGGCCCAGTAGCGGGTGAGCGCCTGGATCGTGGCTAACTGCACCCCCTGCGACCGGTCGGCGACCAGCTCCTTGCTGGGCCACCGAGGTGCAATGAGGCGGCGGCGGAGGTCGGCGACGGCCTCCTCCGACATTTCGATGTGGACTTCGCGGACGCCGGTCGGGTCAGTTTCGGCGCGCGGCTCGGGCACCACTCCTCGAGTGGTGGTCAGGGTCGTGGGGTCGGTGGGCTGTGACATCGCACCTCCTGGCGATCGCAGTCTTGCGCGGCAGCCATCAGTCAGGCGGGCGGCGCGTCGCCAAGGGGCCGCCGCGTCGGCGTCTCGGCTTCCCGGACCAGACCCGCCCCGCTCAAACCCTGATCATCGACCCGGTCGGCCACGCTCGCCCTCGCGCGTCGAGGGGAGCTGACCCCACTTTGTTCCTGCATCCCTGCCGGGTCAAGGCCCCATCTGCGACTGCTAGATATTGCCGGACAGTGGGTGAGTCCCCTGAGGTGGTGTAGCTCGGGCTCTTGACCGGTGACTGGCGTCGTGTAGGTCCCCGACGTTGAGGGGCCATCGCGTGAGGCTCTGTGAGAACCGACCAAGGAACTCACGGAAAGAGGGAACACGCGATGGCCCTGGACCAGTCTGCCCTGTTCGAGCTGGTGGAGATGCTAAAGACCGGTGACGGTGGCGAGTTGATGCGCCGGCTGCTCACGACGATCCTGCAGGAGCTGGTGGACGCGGAGGCGACCGCGTTCATCGGCGCCGAGCCCCACCAGCGCACCGAGACCCGTACGACCCAGCGGAACGGCACCCGCGACAAGCTGGTCACGACCGCGACCGGGGACGTGACGGTGCGCATCCCGAAGGTCCGCACCGGGTCGTTCTTCCCGGCGCTGCTGGCTCCGCGGCTGCGGATCGACGTCGCGCTGCACGCGGTGGTGATGCAGGCCTACGTCGAGGGCGTGAGCACCCGCCGGGTCGATGACGTGGTGGTCGCGATGGGCGGCACCGGGATCTCCAAGAGCGAGGTGTCACGGATCTGCGCCGGCCTGGACGCCGACGTCGCCGCCTGGCGGGCCCGCCCGCTGGGCGAGCAGCCGTTCCCGTATGTGTTCCTCGACGCCACGTACTGCAAGGCGAGGGTCAATTCCCGGGTGGTGTCATAAGGCCTCGGTTCAGGAGTCGTAAGGCCCTGATCGGAACACCCGTTCGCCGAGTCCGCGGTACTCCCCACCCGCGCGTGAACAGGTGACCAAAGTCCTGGAGGCTCTTTGAGACCACAGCCCCTGCGGAAACTGATGTGGTCGTCCCGCCGACGACGATCTCCTTGTCCGCGATGCCTCTGCACCGCGGCCGGCAGGCGACGGGCACAACGCCGGACCGCCCGACGCGGTACTGCCCAGCGCCGGGTCGCTGTTGTCGGTGGAGTCCGACCGACCCCCAGCGACATGAAACAGGATGCTGGGGGTCAGCCGGGCTCGTAGGCGGCTGCTTCACCCCGTCCGCCCATGGGCAAGATCACCCCCAGGAGGGTCAGCAAACCCCGAACCGGTTTGCGGACCCACCGGCAGCGGAATCAGTCGTCAACCGGGGACGTCATTCTCCGGCCCCTTCGTCCGCCTGCCCCGGAGCGTTCAGAAGTGACCTCGTTCACCCCCGATGACGCCTCGACCCTCCACACCGACCTCGACGACTGCAACGACGAGGTGGAGGACTTGCGCGCCACCCTTCGCAGCCGGCCGGTCATCGACCAGGCGAAGGGCATCCTGATCGCCGAGCGGGGCTGCACACCGGACGAGGCGTTCGACATGCTCTGTGCCGCGTCCCAGCGGGAGAACCGCAAGGTCCGGGACATCGCCGAGGCCATGGTCGGGCGGGCTCAGACCGGATGAGCGAGGCGATCACCGGGTAGACCCCACGCGCGGGCCTGTTCGTCGTCTTCGCATCTGCGCCGGCGCGGGTCCGCCGAGTCCAAGCCGGTTGCCGAACCTCACCACGCGACGGGTTCGTAGGCGAGATCGGCGCCCCGGGCACTGACGACATCGGCGTGACGCGTCGGTAGCGGCGGCTGCCGCGGCGTTCGCTGTCGGCGTACGGGCGCCGATGGCGGCGCGCGCGTACCCCGGCGAGGCTGACCGACCGGAAGGTGGTCAGCATGTCCGACAACGATGACCCGACGGCCGGCGGCCTGGACGCGTACTCGCGAGTGGTGACGTCCGTGGCCGAGGACCTGCGGGCCCGGGTGGCGGCCCTGTCCGTCGATACCGTGATCCGCGGCACCCGGGTCGTTCGCGGAGCCGGCTCGGCCGTGGTCTTCACCGGAGACGGCTTCCTCCTGACCAACGCGCACGTGGTGGCCAACGCGGCCGGGGGACAGGCCGCTTTCGAGGACGGTACGGCGGGTGCCTTCGACGTGGTCGGCGCCGACCCGCTGTCCGACCTGGCAGTGGTGCGAGTGACCGGCGAGACTCCACCGCCGGCGACTCTCGGCGACGCCGCGACACTCAAGGTGGGGCAGCTCGTCGTGGCGGTCGGGAATCCCCTCGGACTGTCCGGCAGCGTCACCGCCGGTGTGGTGAGCGCTCTGGGCCGGTCCCTGCCGACCAGGGACGGCGCGGCCGCCCGCGTCGTCGAGGACGTCATCCAGACCGATGCGGCACTGAACCCGGGCAACTCGGGGGGTGCGCTGGCGACCGCCGACGGCCGTGTGGTCGGCATCAACACCGCGGTCGCCGGCATCGGCCTCGGACTGGCCGTCCCGATCAACGACACCACCCGGAAGATCATCGGCGCCCTGATGGCCGAGGGACGCGTCCGGCGCGCCTACCTCGGACTGGTGATGGCGCCGGCCCCGGTCCCACCGCGGGTCGCCGAACGGACCGGGCAGCGCACCGCGGTGCGGCTGGCAGACGTGGTGCGGGGAAGCCCGGCGGACCGAGCCGGCCTGCGCGCCGGCGACGTCCTGCTCACCGTCCGCGGTGCGCCGGTGGCCTCGGCGACCGAGCTGCAACGCTCGATGTTCGCCGACGCCATCGGAGCGCCGATGGCCCTCACCGTCCTGCGCAACGAGGCGCTGGTCGATGTGATCGCCGAGCCGGTCGAGCTCACCGCCGGACCGTCCCCGCGGTGAGCGTGGTGCTGACGACGGGGGAGGCCGCTCGCAGGGCAGTCCGGCGGCTTGGCATGCTGGGGCCGGGTCCCGCACCCGTTCTCACGGGCGCGGGACCAAGGCCTCGGTCGGTGCTCGCTACACCGGCCGAGGCCGCTTGGGCTCAGGCCGCCTGGCAGCGCGGGCACCAGAACAGGTTGCGCCCCGCCATCACCTCGGTGGCCACCGCGGTGCCGCAGATCCGGCAGGGCAGGCCGGTGCGCCGGTAGACGTAGTGGGCGTCCTCCGGCCGGACCCGCCCGGTACGCCGTTCGCGGTCGGCCGGCCGGGTCGTGACGATCCGACCGGTCCGCAGGCCCGCACGCATCAGCGACACCAGGTCCGCCCACATCGCGTCCCACTCGTCGCGGGTCACCAGCCGGCCGGGTCGGTGCGGGTCGATGCGCGCCCGGTACAGCACCTCGGCGCGGTAGACGTTCCCGACCCCGGCGGCGATGGTCTGGTCCATGAGCAGCAGCCCGATCGCCGACCGGCTGCGAGCGACCCGCGCCCAGGCGAGCGACGTGTCCGCACGGCGGCGCAACGGGTCGGCGCCGAGCCGGTCCAGGACGGCACGGCGGTCCTCCGGCGTCTGCACCTCGCATGCGGTCGCGCCCCGGAGGTCGGCGTACGACGTAGCGTTCTCCAGCCGGACGCGCAGCGCGCCGCGCGGCGGGGGAGCCGGAGCCGCCCCGAAGGTCCAGCTGCCGTAGAGGCCGAGGTGGACGTGCAGCCAGAGGTCACCGGCGAACCCGAGGAACAGGTGCTTGCCGTAGGCGTCGGACTGCTCGAGGACCCGGCCGTCCAGCAGGGCCGCACCGTCGGCGAACCGGCCCTGCGGGCTGGTCAGGTGGACGGGCGCGCCGACGAACCGCGTGTGGTGCTCGCGGGCCTGCCGGCGGATGGTGTGACCCTCGGGCACGGCTCCACCCTGTCAGACGGGGCCGCGGCGGCGGTCAGTGGTGCGGCGGCTCCCACCAGCGGTCCGCGGGCTCGCCCTCGACCTCGAGGATCTCGGCCGAGGCCGGGCCCTCGGGCTCGGTGAGGTCGCAGAGCAGCGCCAGTGGCACGTGGTCCTGCAGCAGCGACATCACACGCTCGTCGTCGTCCAGCGGTGCGGCCGGACCGGTCACGGTCTTCATCATCGACACACTCCCTGTTTCGGTCGATGCACCCCGAGTGCCGTAGACCCGATCAGGTGAACAGCTACCGACCTGGTCATTTCGGACTACCTGTTTCTTATCGTCAGGGCCAGGTCAATGCCTTGAGGCCAGGTCGGCAAAGGACTGGTAAAGACGAACGCCCCGACCCGGACCGGGTCGGGGCGCTCGGCGCGGAGCAGGTGATCAGATCGGACGGACCGCGTCGGCCTGCGGGCCGCGCTGACCCTGCGTGACCTCGAACTCCACCCGCTGGTTCTCGTCCAGCGACTTGTAGCCGTCGGCCTGGATGGCCGAGAAGTGCACGAAGACGTCGGGGCCGCCGCCGTCCTGGGCGATGAAGCCGAAGCCCTTCTCGGCGTTGAACCACTTGACGGTTCCCTGAGTCACTGTCTCTCCTTTGCGAGGAAACGATTTCGGGAGCCGCACCGTGCGGCGCCCGGGTCGTCGATCGCGCGTTTCCTCGCCGGTCCTGACACGTCAGGGCCCGGAAAGCGCCGAACGCCCGAACTGATGGTCAGCGCGGGCGTTCGAGTCGTTCGAGGCACTGCAACTTCCAACCAGGAACAACGCTAGGACATATCTCCCCCGGATGTCCACGTCACTCTCACCAGCCGTGGACGCCCCATTCCAGGGCGTGCTCCTCGCCGGGGTCGAGCACCACGAGGTCTTCCCCGGAAGCCAACGCGCCGGGCGGGCAGGACATCGGCTCGACGGCGGTGCTGCGGCGCTGCCGGTCCGCCGCGAGGGTGTCGCCGGTGAACAGCTGCAGCCACCGGGTGGCCGGCCCGGCCCACAGCTCGACGCCGCCGCCGTCCGGTCGCTCCAGCCGCACCCGCACCCGTCCGTCGTCGTCGGGGAGCAGGTCGGTGTACGCCGTGTCGAGCACCAGGTCGGCGATCGGGCGGGCGACCCGGAAGTCGTACGGCGAGCCGTCGACGTCCTCGCGGCCCGTCGGGTTGCCCCGCTCGTCGGTGAGCAGACGGGTCCGCGCCGGCACCGTGAGCACCGTGCCGTCGACCAGGTCGGTGCCGGCAGTGAGATAGGGGTGCTGGCCCACGCCGTACGGCGCCGGCCGGCCGCCCTCGTTCCGGGCGCGCAGCAGCGCGGTCAGCCCGTCGCCGGCCAGCCGGTAGGTCGCGGTCAGCGAGAGCAGGAACGGGTACCCCGGGCTCGGCCACACGGTGGTCGCCATCGTGACCGTGTCATCGGTGCGCTCGGCGAGGCTCCAGCCGGCCCAGCGGACCAGCCCGTGAATGGCGTTGTGCTTGGCAGCCTCCGACAGCGCCAGCTGCAGCTCCTTGCCCTCCCACGTCCAGCGGCCGTCGGCGACCCGGTTCGGCCACGGCGCGAGCACCTGGCCACGACCGCCGTCGGCCATCGCCGTCTCGTCGAAGCCGTCCAGCACCGGCCGGCCGCCGACGTCGTAGCGCCGCAACGTGCCGCCGACCTCGGCGACGACCGCAACCTGGTCCGCGTGCCGGATCTCGTGCTGGTCGCCGCTCGGCGGTCGCGGCTGCTGCTCGGGCATGGGCGCGACGGTACTCAGGTCGGCGCGGGCGACGGCTCCGGGTCGCGGAAGTGCGTGACGCCGGGCACCAGGAAGACGGCGTACGTCGTCACGAGGAGCACCACGGCGGCGAACCAGCCCACGGTCGCGATGCCGACCGTGTTCGCGACGGCGGGTGCGAGCGCCAGCCCGACCGGGTCCAGCGCGAAGGTGGCCAGCGACTCGACGGCGAACACCCGGCCCTGGATCGAGGGCGGGTACGCCAGCTGCAGCGAGCTGAACCAGAGCACGGCGAAGATCGAGATGCCGGCCCAGGCGATCACCAGCACGACGGCGAAGACGTAGAGCGGTACGTCGACCGCCAGGCAGGCCATCACGGCGGCTGTCGGGGCCACAGCGTGCATCGCGGCCAGGCCCTCGCGACGCGGTCGCAGGCGCATCGCCACCAGGGAGCCGATGATCATCCCCGCGGGGGTGCAGGCCATCAGCACGCCGTACGCGCCGTCGCCGTACCGCTGCTCGGCGACCACCGGCATCAGGACCTTCATCGGCGCGAAGGCGAAGAGCACCTGGACGGTGCCCTGGATCATCACCACGGTGACCCATGGCCGTCGCAGCACGACCTGGATGCCCTCGCGAGCCTCGTGCAGCGCCGCCTTGAGCCCGGCCGGTGCCTGCTCGGCCACCGCCGGCAGCCGCAGCACGAGAAGCGTCGCGAGGCTCAGACCATAGGTCGCGGCGTCGAGCAGCAGCGCCGGGCGGGAGCCGACAGTAGCCACCAGGACACCGCCGACCGCCGACCCGAGCAGCAGGCCGCCCCGGTTGGTGAGCTGGACGACCGCGTTGACCTCACGCAGCCGCTCGGCCGGCACCACCTGCGGCAGCACGGCACGCCAGGCCGGCTGGAACAACGCGACCCCGACGCCCTCGAGCACCGCGAAGCAGACCAGCAGGGTGACCGGTGAGGAGGCCGGTGCCAGCGCATAGCCGAGGACGGCGATGGCGCGTGCGACGTCCGAGCAGGCCATCACCGCGGTGCGTGAGTAGCGGTCGGCGACCACGCCACCGGCGAGCAGGGTCAGGCCCATTGCTGCCGAGTCGGCGGCGAGCACGACGCCGAGAGTGCCCGCACCGTGGGTCTTCACGAGCAGGGTGGCCAGCGCGACGATCGTCAGCCCGTGGCCGACGGTGTTCACAGCCTGGCCGAACCACAGCAGCGCGAACCGCCGGTCTCGCATCAGCTCCCGCACGCCGGTCATGATGACGGAGTGCGGATGCCGGTGGCTTCTGGATTTGGGGATGTCGCGTGGACGAAGACGATCTGAGGGACCTGCTTCGTCGGCACGCGTCGAGGCACTCGGTTCCCGGGGCGGCAGTCGGCGTCCTCCGCGAGGGGGCGGTCACGACCGCCTGCTTCGGAGTGGCTGACGTTCGTACCGGTGAGCCAGTCACACCTGACACGTTCTTCAGCCTGGGATCCTTGACCAAGTCGATGGTCGCGACGGTGATCTCTCGTCTTGCGGACGAACGCCGGTTGTCGCTCGACGATCCGGTGGCCGCGCACGTGCCGGAGGTGCGCGGGACCGACTGGGCCCGAGCAGCGACGTTGCGGGACCTGCTGGCGAATCGGGCCGGTGTCCCGCTGGGCGCGGAGCTGGAGTTCGGCTTCGCCGGCCGGACGGGCGACGACGACGGCGCCCTCTCGCGGCTCGCTGCGGAGGTCGCCGCGGAAGTGCCGCAGGCAGCGTTCTGGTCGTACACGAACATCGGGTGGTGCCTGCTCGGGCGCGTGATCGAGACCGTGACCGGAGCTGCCTGGGAGGACGCGATGCGGCGCCAGCTCGCCGGCGTTGGCCTTCGCGAGACGTGCTTCGCTGGCGGCGCCGTCACGAGCGGACGCGCATCGGGGCACCAGATCACGCCCGGAGGCCCGGTGCCGGTCGAGCCGTTGGCCTCGCGCGCGTACGGCCCGGCCGGGACGACGCCCGTCTCCACGGTCCTGGACCTTCTTCGGTTCGCCGCTCTGCACCTCGAGGATGCGGCGCTGGCCCCGTTGCGTGCGGCGCATGCGGAGGTCGCCATCCACGGCTGGCTGGACGCCTGGTGCCTGGGGTGGGCCCGGTTCGACTGGGAGGGTGCTCAGGCGTGGGGCTGGGACAGCGTCGTCAGCGGCGAGCGGTCATTCCTGCGGATCGTGCCGGACCGTCAGGCTGCCGTCGTCCTGATGACCAACAGCAGCACCGGGCGGGCGATGTTCCGCTCGCTCGCCGGTGATCTGATGGACTCGTGGTTCGGGATCCGCGTCCCGCCGCTGCGCCTCGACGTATCGCCCGCGGCAGCCGGCGACCTCGCGCGGTTCGCGGGCGTCTACGCCTGGCCCGACCGCCGGGTGCAGGTGGCCGCTGCCGGGAGCTGTCTTCTCATCACCAGCGACGAAGGCGAGACCGAGGCGCTCCCGCTGGACGAGCGGACCGTCCTGGTCGACGCCGCGGACCCGGACAACCCGACGGTGACGTTCGACGGGTACGACGAAGCCGGACGGGCGCGGGTCCTCTACCTCATGCTGTGGGGACTTCCACGTCGTGACGAGTGACCGAGCCGAGCGACGGATTCCTGACGGGAGCACCGGATGCAGGTCGACGTGAACGGGACCCGACTGTGGTTCGACGTGCATGGTCCGGTGCTGGTGCCGGACGGGAACGAGATGCGGCGACGGCCGACAGTGGTGCTGGTTCATGGCGGTCCCGGGGTCTACGACCACTCGTACTTCAAGCCGGACTTCGGCCTGCTGGCCGAACATGCTCAGGTCGTCTACCTCGATCTTCGAGGGCACGGGAGGTCGGGCTGGGGCGACGCAGACGCGTGGAGCCTCGAGGCATGCGCAGATGACGTCCGCATGTTCTGCGACACGATGGGCATCCACCGGCCGATCGTCTTCGGCCACTCGATGGGCGGCCCCATCGTCCTGCTGTACGGGGCGCGACACCCGGGACATGCGGCCGGGCTCATCGTGCAGTCGGGGTTCGCGCGGTGGGACATGCCCCGGATGGTCGAAGGATTCCGCCGGGCCGCCGGGGACGACGTCGCCGACATCGCGGGGCGCAGCTACCGGGGCGACGAGGTGACCGACGAGGAGTGGGATCGCGTCTTCGCGGCCTTCGGACCGCACCTGCCGGACAAGGAGCGGGAGGCTCACACACCAAAGAACCTCGAGCTCAACTCGAGCGGAATGGCGCTCATCCGCAGTCTCGACATCGTCGCCCAGCTCAGCAGCATCGACTCGCCGACGCTCGTCTCGGTCGGTGAGCTCGACCCCGTCACACCGGTCGAAGCGGCCGAAGCGATCGTCGCCGCCCTGCCGGCAGGGCTGGGCCGGCTCGAGGTCATCGCCGGGGCCGGCCACTTCACCTGGCTCGACGCTGCTGACCGGTTCTGGCCGATGATCGTCGAGTTCATCGACAGCACGACCGGGACGCCATGGGGTGAGTGACGGGACTTGAACCCGCGGCCACCTGGACCACAACCAGGTGCTCTACCAGCTGAGCTACACCCACCATGTGCACCGCTTCCGCGGCTGGTGAATCATACAGGGACGGGTCAGGCCTCCGGTGCCAGCACGAACTGGGCCGCCAGCGCCTTCACGGCGTCGGAGTCCGGGCCGGGCTGCGGCACGAAGATCGCCTGCCGGTAGAACTTCAGCTCCTCGATGCTCTCCCGGATGTCGGCGAGGGCCCGGTGGCCGCCGTGCTTGGCGGGGGAGTTGAAGTACACCCGCGGGAACCAGCGGCGGACGAGCTCCTTGATCGAGGACACGTCGATCAGCCGGTAGTGCAGGTGCTCGTCCAGGGTCCGCATGTCGCGGTTGAGGAAGCCGCGGTCGACGTAGACCGTGTTGCCGGCCAGCGGGGCCTTGCGCGCCACCGGGACGAACTCGCGCACGTACGTCAGGACCTGCTCCTCGGCCTCGGCCAGCGTGATGCCGGTCGCCAGCTCGGTCAGCAGGCCGGAGCTGGTGTGCATGTCGCGCACCACCTCGGGCATCTGGTCCAGCGCCTCCTGCGGCGGCTTGATGACGACGTCCACCCCGGTGCCGAGGACGTTGAGCTCGGAGTCGGTGACGAGGGCGGCCACCTCGACCAGAGCGTCCCGGCCGAGATCGAGGCCGGTCATCTCGCAGTCGATCCAGACCATCTTGTCGTTGCGCTCCGTCATGGCGGTCACCCTAGAGGCCGGGGGAGACGGCTGGTCGCGCGCCTGTTCATCGTGGCCTGAATTCAGCCGCGGATGTATGGTCGACGGGTGAGCTCGTCCCCGTCGTACGCCGACACCCTGGCGGTCCTGGACCGGGTGGGGCGTGCGCTGTCCGACGGCACCCGTCGACGGATCCTGCTCCGGCTCGCCGAGGCCCCGGCGTACCCCGCGGACCTTGCCGCGCACCTCGGGGCGAGCCGCCCGGCGGTGTCCAACCACCTCGCCTGCCTGCGTGACTGCGGCCTGGTCATCGCCGATGCCGAGGGCCGGCGGGTGCGCTACCGGTTGGCCGACGACCGGCTCGCTCACGCGCTGCTCGACCTTGCCGGGCTGCGCCTGCATCCCGCGCCGGGACACCGTGCGGACGTCGACGGGGCGCAGGCGTGGGCGGGATGAGTCTCCGTACTCCGGCCCCGGCCACCTCCCTGGACCGGCCTCAGGCGCTGCGCCGGGCCCGGCTGCTGAACCGGTTGACCATCGGGTGGAACGTCGTCGAGGGGGTGGTGGCGCTCGCTGCCGGTGTCGCGGCCGGCTCGCTCGGGCTGATCGCCTTCGGCCTGGACTCCTGCGTCGAGGTGTCCGGCGCGCTGGTGCTTGCCTGGCGACTGGCCCGTGAGCAGCGCACCGGCTGCACGCAGCCGGACGACCGCAGGGCCACCCGGGCGCTCGCGGTCTGCTTCTTCGCGCTGGCCGGCTGGGTGTCGGTCAACGCGGTCCTCGACCTGGTGGGCGGGCAGGAGCCGGAGGTCAGCGCGGTGGGCATCGCGGTCACCTCGCTGTCGCTGGTCACGATGCCGGCCCTCGCCCGGGCCAAGCGCCGGCTCGCACCAGTGCTGGGGTCACGGGCCCAGGAGCGCGAGGCCAGCCAGACCCGGCTCTGCGCGGTGCTGTCCGCGGTGGTGCTCGGCGGCCTGCTGCTCAACGCGACGCTCGGCTGGTGGTGGGCCGACCCGGTGGCCGCCCTGGTCGTCGCCGTGCTCGCTGCCGTCGAGGGATTGCGCAGCTGGCAGGCAGAGTCGCTGGCCGACACCTGCTGCGCCTGACGGCCGCGTTCGCGCCCCGCGCGCCTGGTGGGACCAGTGTTACAGCCAGTGACAAGTTATTACCTGATCGTGACTGTGCGCAGCGCCTCATCCGCCCTCCCGAGGAGCACCATGGAGGAGCCGGGGTTGCGATCGATCGGGGATCGAGATGGCCGCACGGGTCCGCAAGGACCGCCTCGAGGTGCAGAAGACTTCCGCACCCGAGGTCGTGCACCACGACGTGCCGGCGGCCCCCGCCGACAGCACCGACCTCCCGTACGTCGAGCCCGAGGAGTACGGGCTCCGGGTGAACTGGCAGTCCGAGGCGGTCCGGATCGAGGCCGCCGAGTTCCTGGTGGCCACCCGGGTGCAGGAGGACTCCCGCCGGCGGCTGGCCGGGGTGATCTCCCGGCTGCGAGACCAACGGCGCAAAGAGCGCGACGCCTGACGTCGCTCCTGCGACACGTGGTGCGCCCGGCAGGGATCGAACCTGCGACCAACTGCTTAGAAGGCAGTCGCTCTATCCGCTGAGCTACGGGCGCGCGAGCCCCGGCCAACGGTACCGGGCGTCGGACCGGGGCGGCCGACGTTGCGTCGGCTACCAGGAGGTGGGCTTGCCGTCCCGGTAGAGCCATGCGTCGAAGAATGCCGACAGGTCCCGCCCGGAGTACGTCGACGCGAACGCGGTGAACTCCTCCACCGTCGCGTTCCCGTACTTCTTGCTCGCGTGCCATGCCCGCAACATCGGGAAGAACGTCGGCTCGCCGAGCTTGACCCGCAGCGCCTGCAGGGTCATGGCCCCCCGCTCGTACAGTGATCCGGCAAACATGGTGGCCGGGCCACCAGGGTCGGCCGGCGGCGGGTTCCACACCCAGCTGTCGGCGTTCTTCGCGTAGAACTGGTTGAAGTAGGACTGTGCGCTCTTCTGGCCGGTGTGCTCGCTCCACATCCAGGCGCCGAACTCGGCGAAGCCCTCGTTGATCCACATGTCCCGCCAGCGGCTGAGGGTGACCGAGTCGCCGAACCACATGTGCGCCAGCTCGTGCGACACGGTCAGCTCGTTGGGCGGGCTGTCGTAGAGCGGCTTGGTCTGGTTCTCCAGCGCATAGCCGACCTCGGGAGCGTTGTCGACGACCGCGCCGGTGGAGCTGAACGGGTAGGGCCCGAACAGGCCGACGAAGTAGTCGGTCATCGCCGGGACCTTGCGCAGCACCGACTGGCTCGCGGTGTCGACCTTCGGGTCGGTCGCGATGTAGTAGGGGATGCCGCCCGGTGTCCGGCCGGTGGTCACGGTGAACACCCCGGTGGTGACCGTGGCGAGGTAGGTCGCCATCGGCTCCCCGTTGTGCCAGGTGAAGGTGCGCCAGCCGTCGGCTCCCACGGTGGTGCTGGCGAGCTCGCCGTTGGCCACCGCCGTGATCCCGGCCGGCACCGTCACCCGGAAGTCGTAGGTGGCCTTGTCGCGCGGGCTGTCGTTGCACGGGAACCAGCTCGGCGAGCCCTGCGGCTCACCCACCACGAAGGCACCGTCGTTGGTCCGGACCCAGCCCTCGATCGAGCCGTCCGGGTCGGTGATCGACCCGGGCTGTCCGGCGTACCGCACCACGACGGTGAACGTCTTGCCCTTCGGCAGCTGTCCGGCCGGGCTGACCACGAGCTCCTGCTCCAGGCTCTGCGGCTGGGCGAAGCCGGCCCGTGTCCCGTTGACCGTCACCGAGGACACCGTCATCGCCCGGCGCAGGTCGAGGTCGAACGCCGACAGGGCGGCAGTCGCCTTGGCGGTGATGGTCGCGGTGCCGTCCAGCGACCCGCTGGCGGTGTCGTAGCGCAGGGTGAGGTCGTAGCTGCTCACGTCGTAGCCGCCGTTGCCCTGCAACGGGAAGTACGGGTCGCCTGCTCCGGCGGCACCCGCGGCAGCGACCGCCGGTCCGGCCATCAGGGCGGTGAGCGCGCCCACCCCCAGCGTGACCCCGGCCATCCGGACGATCGTCGAATGCACGAGCGACTCCTCCCCGTCGAGACCGACGTGCGGACGCTACTCCGACCGGCGACGGCGCGCCGGTGATCGTCACTAGAGCCCGGGGGAGCCCGCGCTGGGCGAGGATTGGACACGTGGCCCCCGGCGCCGGACCCGCAGCGCTGCTCGCCGCCCTCGAAGGGCTCGGCGAGCAGGTCGCTGAGCTGCGCCTGCCGCTGCCCGTCGCCGGGGCCGAGCCGGCCCGCCGGCTGCGCCGCGAGATCGCCGACCAGCTCGACGACTACGTGCTGCCGCGGCTGCGCCGGCTCGACGCACCGCTGCTCGCCGTGGTCGGCGGCCCGACCGGCGCCGGCAAGTCCACCCTGGTCAACAGCCTGGTCGGCAAGCGGGTCAGCGCCTCCGGGGTCCTGCGCCCGACGACCCGGTCGGCGGTGCTGGCCTACCACCCGCGGCGACGACGCGCTGGTTCGAGGAGCCGCGGGTCCTGCCGGCCTGACCCGCACCACCGTCGCCTCGGCCGACCCCGACGACCCTGCAGCTGGTGCCCAGCGACGGCATCCCGGCCGGGCTGGCGGTCCTCGACGCGCCCGACATCGACTCGGTCGTCACCCGCAACCGCGAGCTGGCCACCCAGCTGCTCGCCGCCGCGGACATGTGGCTGTTCGTCACCACCGCCGCCCGCTACGCCGACGCCGTGCCGTGGGAGTTCCTGCGGTCGGCGGTCACCCGCGGCACCGCCGTGGCGGTCGTCCTCGACCGGGTGCCGCCGGAGGCGACCGCGGAGGTGCGCGCCCACCTGGCCAGCCATGCTGACCGAGCAGGGTCTCGGCGAGCGCACCGCTGTTCGTCGTGCCGGAGACCACGGCGTACGACGCGATGCTGCCGACGGACGTCGTCGAGCCGATCCGCAGCTGGCTGCACGGCGATCGCCGGCGACAGCGGCGGTGCGCGGCGCGGTCGTGCGGCACACCCTCGACGGGGCGGTGCGTTCGCTCGGCGGCCCGGGTGTTCGTGCTGGCCGCGGCTGCTGACGCCCAGGCCGAGGCGGTGGTCGCGCCTGCGGCGCGAGGTCGACACGGCGTACGACGACGGCGCTGGCGCACGTCGACGAGGCCAGCGGCGACGGGTCACTGCTGCGCGGCGAGGTGCTCGCCCGCTGGCAGGAGTTCGTCGGCACCGGCGAGATGATGCGCGCCCTGGAGTCCAAGGTCGGCCGGCTGCGCGACCGGGTGACCGCGGCGGTGCAGGGCAAGCCGGCGCCCGGCGCAGGACCTCGCCGAGGCGCTGGAGTCCGGCGTCGAGGCGCTGGTGCGGTCGGCCGCCGACGACGGCGGCCGAGCGGGCCGGGACGGCGTGGCGCGGCCGACCCGGCCGGCGCGCAGCTGCTCGGCGAGCGACGACCTGCGCCGCAGCTCGCCCGGAGCTCGCGGCAGCGACCGCACGGGCCGTGCGCGACTGGCAGGCCGGCGTGCTCGAGCTGGTGCGCAGCCAGGGGCAGGGCAAGCGGACGACCGCGCGCTACCTGGCGTTCGGCGTCAACGGGCTCGGCCTGATGGTGATGATCGTGGTCTTCGCGCACACCGGCGGGCTGGTGGCCGGCGAGGTGGCGGTCGCCGGCGGCGCGTCGGCGCTGAGCCAGAAGATCCTCGAGGCGGTGCTCGGCGACCAGGCGGTGCGGTCGCTCGCCGAGCAGGCGCGGACGCGACCTGCACCGTCGGGTCGGCGAGCTGCTCGAGGGCGAGCGCCGCCGGTTCACCGACCGGCTCGAGGCCGGCCGGCGTCGCACGAGGCCGCCGGTGCGGCGCTGCGCGCCGCCGTCCAGGACGTCGAGGACGCGCTGGATGAGCCCACGGCTGCGCGGGCGGCACCGTCGCGCCGACCTGCCCGCGATGCTCGTCGCGCTGGACGAGGCGGTCGAGGCGCTCGACGGCCGGGTCGCCGACCCGGCGCTGCTCGACCGGGCGCGCGCGGTCGTCGACCCGCGCGGGGGAGCGGCTGCGGCTGTCCGGCGAGCACACGGTGGTCGCCCTCGCCGGGTCCACCGGCAGCGGCAAGTCCTCGCTGTTCAACGCGCTGTCCGGCGACGACCTCTCGCCGGTCGGCGTCCGCCGGCCGACGACGTCCAAGGCCTACGCCAGCGTCTGGGGCGTCGGAGGGCGCGGCCCCGCTGGTGCAGTGGCTCGGCGTGCCGCGGCGGCAGACCGCCTGGCGGCACGGCGCCGGGGCTGCGCGAGGAGGAGATCGGCGAGCTCGACGGTCTGGTGCTGCTCGACCTGCCCGACCACGACTCGACCGTCGTCGAGCACCAGCACGAGGTCGACCGGCTGGTCGAGCTGGTCGACCTGCTGGTCTGGGTGGTCGACCCGCAGAAGTACGCCGACCAGGTGCTGCACGAGCGCTACCTGCGGCGGCTGGCCGGGCACGCAGTCGGTCACGCGTCGTCGTGCTCAACCAGGTCGACACCGTGAACCCGTTCGCGGCGGCGGAGTGCGCCGAGGACCTGCGCCGCCTGCTCGACGACGACGGGCTGCGCGAGGTCACCGGTGCTGACCACCTCGGCGCGCACCGGCGCCGGCCTCGACGGGCTGCGCGCGCTGCTCGCCGACGCGGTCTCGCCGGCGCCGGGCGCGCAACGACCGGCTGGTCGCCGACGTCGAGGAGGTCGTCGACGCGCTGATGCCCGCGGTCTCGGCCGACGAGCCCACCGGGGTCGGCGTCGGGCGAGCGCGGCCGACTGGTCGAGGCGCTGTCGACCTCCGCGGGCGTGCCCGGTCATCGGCGAGGCCGTCGAGGAGTCCTGGCGGCTGCGCGCCGGCCGGGCTGCTCGGCTGGCCGCCCACCCGCTGGGTGCGCGGCTGCGACCCGACCCGCTGCGCCGGCTGCACCTCAAGGGCGGCGACAAGCGCGAGGTGCGCTCGGTCATGGTCCGCTCGTCGGTGCCCGAGCCCACACCGGTGCAGCGCGCACAGGTCGACACCGCTCTGCGGCAGGCCTGCGACGCGGTCGTCGAGCGACCTGCCCGCGCCGTGGCAGCGGGCGGTGCGGGCGCGCCGCGGACGGCCGGTCCGCGCGACGTGCGCGACGGCTGGACCAGGCCGTCGTCAGCACCGACCTCGGCGTCGACCGGATGCCGCTGTGGTGGCGGGCCGGCGCGGTCGCTGCAGTGGCTGCTCGCCGCTGGCGGCGCTGGTCGGCGCGGGTTGGCTGCTGGCTGCTGGCCTTCGGCTCCTACCTGCGGCTGCCCGACCCGCCGACGCCCGACGTCGCGCGGCTTCGCGGTGCCGACCCTGCTGCTCGGTAGGCGGTGTCGCTGCTCGGGCTGCTGCTGGCCGCGGTCGGCCGGCTGCTCGTCGCGCGGCGGTGCCGTGGCGCCGGCGGAAGCGGGCCGAGTCGCGGCTGCGGGCGGCCATCGAGAAGGTCGCCGACGAGCTGATGCTCGCAGCCGGTGGAGGCCGAGCTGGCCCGGCACGCCCGGGCCCGGGTGGCGCTGGACCGGGCGCGCACCGGCTGACCGCCCTGCCGGACCGGTTCTCCACAGCCGGATCGCCATGCTGCGTCGTCCCCAGAAGACGGGCCGGCCCTGGTCGCGTGCCGGACCCGGCACCGCATCGTCGTCGTACGAGCGGCAGGTGGCCGCGCCAGGACGCCGGAGGAGGCGTGATGAACGAGACGGTGCTGACGGTGGTGGGGAACGTCGCGAGCGACCCGCAGCTGCGGGTGACGACCAGCGGCGCCCGGGTGGGCAGCTTCCGGCTCGCCTCGACCGAACGGCGCTACGACAAGGCGCTGTCGGCCTGGCGCGACGGCGACACCGACCTTCTGCACGCGTCTCGTGCTGGCGGTCGGCATGCCGAGAACGTCGTCGACTCGCTGGAGAAGGGCCAGCCGGTCGTCGTCCACGGCCGGTTCAGGCACCGGAGCTTACGAGAAGGACGGCGTGCAGCGCTGCGCGCTGGAGATCGATGCGTTCACGGTCGGCCACGACCTCACCCGGGGTGTCGGCAAGTTCACCAAGGCGACCGGTCCGCGTCGCGGAGGAGTTCGTCGAGCTGGATGCCGCGGTCGAGGTCCCCGCTGCCGGGCGACGAGCGGGTGGTCCTGGCCGCGGCCGGAGAGGAGGGACGACAGCAGCGCCGCCTGACCTCGTCGGCGCGTCCCGGCGGTCGGGAGGACCCTCCGGCCCCGACTAGGCTGGCGGGCATGGCGGAGTTCATCTACACGATGCGCAAGGCGCGCAAGGCGCACGGCGACAAGGTCATCCTCGACGACGTCACCCTGTCGTTCCTGCCCGGGCGCGAAGATCGGCGTCGTCGGCCCCAACGGCGCCGGCAAGTCCACCGTGCTGCAAGATCATGGCCGGGCTCGACCAGCCGTCCAACGGCGACGCGTTCCTGTCGCCCGGGCTACTCCGTCGGCATCCTCGCAGCAGGAGCCGCAGCTCAACGAGGACAAGGACGTCCTGGGCAACGTCGAGGAGGGCGTCGCCGAGATCAAGGGCAAGCTCGACCGCTTCAACGAGATCGCCGAGAAGATGGCCGATCGAGTACACCGACGAGCTGCTGACCGAGATGGGCAAGCTGCAGGAGGAGCATCGACCACGCCAACGCCTGGGACCTCGACTCCCAGCTCGAGCAGGCGATGGACGCCCTGCGCTGCCCGCCGCCGGACGCCGACGTCACCGGTGCTCTCCGGTGGTGAGCGCCGCCGCGTCGCGCTGTGCAAGCTGCTGCTCAGCCAGCCCGACCTGCTGCTGCTCGACGAGCCCACCAACCACCTCGACGCCGAGAGCGTGCAGTGGCTGGAGCAGCACCTGGAGAAGTACGCCGGCACCGTCGTCGCCGTCACCCACGACCGGTACTTCCTCGACAACGTCGCCGAGTGGATCCTCGAGCTCGACCGCGGCCGCGCCTACCCCTACGAGGGCAACTACTCGACCTACCTGGAGACCAAGCAGGCCCGCCTGAAGGTCGAGGGCCAGAAGGACGCCAAGCGCGCCAAGCGGCTCAAGGACGAGCTGGAGTGGGTGCGCTCCAACGCCAAGGGCCGCCAGGCCAAGAGCAAGGCCCGCCTCGAGCGCTACGAGGAGATGGCCGCCGAGGCCGAGAAGACCCGCAAGCTGGACTTCGAGGAGATCCAGATCCCGCCGGGCCCGCGCCTGGGCAGCGTCGTCGTCGAGGCCGACAAGCTGACCAAGGGCTTCGGCGACCGGGTGCTCATCGACGACCTGTCGTTCACGCTGCCGCGCAACGGCATCGTCGGCGTCATCGGCCCCAACGGCGCCGGCAAGACGACGCTGTTCAAGATGATCATCGGCGAGGAGAAGCCCGACGGCGGCACGCATCAAGGTCGGCGAGACGGTCAAGATCGTCCTACGTCGACCAGAGCCGCGGCGGCATCGACCCGAAGAAGTCGCTGTGGGAGGTCGTCTCCGACGGCCTGGACTACATCAAGGTCGGCCACGTCGAGATGCCCTCGCGGGCCTACGTCGTCGGCGTTCGGCTTCAAGGGCCCGGACCAGCAGAAGCCGGCCGGCGTGCTGTCCGGCGGCGAGCGCAACCGGCTCAACCTCGCGCTGACGCTCAAGCAGGGCGGCAACCTGCTGCTGCTCGACGAGCCGACCAACGACCTCGACGTCGAGACGCTGTCGTCGCTGGAGAACGCGCTGCTGGAGTTCCCCGGCTGCGCCGTGGTCGTCTCCCACGACCGGTGGTTCCTCGACCGGGTCGCGACGCACATCCTGGCCTACGAGGGCGACTCGCAGTGGTTCTGGTTCGAGGGCAACTTCGAGTCCTACGAGAAGAACAAGGTCGAGCGGCTCGGCGCCGACGCGACGCGCCCGCACCGCGCGACCTACCGCAAGCTCACCCGCGGACTGACGGCCGGGGTCATGAGGCACCGGTACCGTGTGCCGATGCGCTGGTCGGACATGGACGCCTACGGCCACGTCAACAACGTCGTCTACCTGACCTACCTCGAGGAGGCGCGGGTCGACATGCTGTTCGCGCTCGGCGCCGACCACGGCGTCAAGGCGCTGTCCGAAGGTGTCCTGGTGGCGCACCACGAGATCGACTACAAGCGGCCGCTCGTCTACCACCCCCGCGGCGTCGACATCGAGCTGTGGGTCGGCGCCATCAAGGGCGCGTCCTTCGAGATCCGCTACGAGGTCCGCGACGAGTCGACGGTGTTCGCCACCGCGGCGTCGTTGCTGGTGCCCTACGACCTGACCGCCGAACGCCCGCGCCGGGTGTCGCCGGAGGAGCGTGCCTTCCTGGAGAAGTACGTCGAGCCGGCCGGCTGACCCGCGCTGGTCGGCGCCGGCGGCCGCGGCGGCGGCCAGCGCCGCTGCCCTCGCCGTGCTCACGGCGGCCGTGCTCGTCGCCGGGCAATTGCCCGGCGAGGCGCCGGTGCTCTCGACCGCCCGTGACCTGGACGGGTGGCCCCGCGACGTCGCCGGTGCGATCTCGGCCGGCAGCGAGTCGGAGGTCGTCGCGGCCGTCGCGGCCGCGGTCGCCGCCGCCCTGATCCTGGTACGCCGGTCGGCGGCGGCCCTGGTCGTCGTCGGCTCGATGGTCGCGGTGCTGCTGCTCGGACCGCTGCTCAAGGCAGCGGTCGGCCGTCCTCGCCCGGAGGTCGCCCCGCTGCCGGCCGACGTGTCGGAGTACGCCTTTCCCAGCGGGCACGCCGCCGCGGCTGCCGCCCTCGCGCTCGCGACGGTGCTCGCCGTCCCGGCCGGACCTCGACGTGTGCTGCTGGCCGCGCTCGTCCTGGTGGCCGTCGCGACGTCCGCCGCTGCGCAGCTGGTCCTCGGGCGGCACCATCCCGCCGACCTCGTGGCCGGTTGGTTGCTCGCCGTGGCCTGCGTGGGCTGCGCGCAGGCGGTGCGCCGCCGGACCGGCTCGGGCGCGCCGGATGCCGGATGACGCCCGGCGTGGGCCAACCTGGACACATGACTCGAACCGGTGCCGTGCTCCGTGCCGCGCTCGTTGCGACCGCCGCCGCCGCGGCCGCGGTCGTGGCCGTGCCGGCCCCGGCCACCGCTGCTCCCGTCGTCCGATGGGTCGACGTGTCCGTCGCGACCCTCTGGAGCGAGCCGGGGATCGCCCGCAAGGTCGACGCGCCGGCGCTCGCGAACCCGGCCGGCCCCCGCCGCTGGGTCGCGAGCATGTCCGACACCGAGAAGCGCTGGCTGTCGCTCGGCCACAGCGAGACCCAGGTCCTGTACGGCACCCGCGTTCGGGTGCTCGCCACCAACGGCCGCTGGACCAAGGTCGCGGTGCCGTCGCAGTCGAGTCCGAAGAACAGCCGCGGCTACCCCGGCTGGTTGCCGACCCGGCAGCTCACGACCGCCGCACCCACGGCGAGCGACACCACCGCCGTCATCTCCCGTCGCACGGCGTGGCTGTGGGCCGATGACGACTCCGTCGGTACCAGCACCGGGAAGGTGATGGAGCTGTCCTACGGCACCCGCCTACCCGTCGTGTCGGCCGGCCCGGGCACGGTGCAGGTCGGGATGCTCGGCGGCGACGTCGTCCACACCCTGCGCCGGTCGGCGGTCGTCCTGCAGTCCGGACCTGGCCCGGCCCCGACCGGTGCTGACGTCGTCGAGGAGGCAATGCGGTTCCTCGGCCTGCCCTACCTGTGGTCGGGCACGAGCGGCTTCGGGTTCGACTGCTCGGGCCTGACGTACTCGGCCTACCGGCAGCTGGGGATCACGATCCCGCGCGATGCCGCCCCGCAGGCCACCGGCGGGACCCCGGTCGCGCGCCGGGATCTCGCGCCCGGCGACCTGGTGTTCCTGCGCACCTCGGCAGGGGTCGTGCACCACGTCGCGATGTACGTCGGTCGCATCGGCGGCGTGCGGACGGTGGTCGAGGCGCCGCGCACCGGAACGTCGGTCCGGCTCACCCCGCTGCCGCAGTTCGGGCCGGGCTACGCGGGCGCGCGCCGCTACCTCGCGCCCTAGTCGTCGGCGCTGACCAGCTCGCGCTCCGGCTGGCGGGGCTCCGGGATCGCGGCGTGCGGCTGGACCCGCAACGGCCGTGCGGCCCAGGACGGGATCCACCAGTTCCACCGGCCGAACAGCGACACCAGGGCCGGCACCAGCAGGGCCCGCACGACCGTGGCGTCCAGCAGGATGCCGATGCCCAGGGCTGTCGCGAACACCTTGATGTCGGTGCCGGGCGACGAGGCCAGCGCGAGGAACGACAGGAACAGGATCATCGCGGCGCCGGTGACCAGGCGCCCGGTGCGGGCCAGGCCGGCGACGACCGCCTGGTCGGTGTCACCGGTCTTGTCGTACTCCTCGCGCATCCGGGCCAGGATGAAGACCTCGTAGTCCATCGACAGCCCGAACAGGAACGCGAAGATCAGGACGGGCAGCCAGAACGTGACCGCCCCGGTCGGGGCGATGCCGAAGATCTGCTCCGAGCCGTGGCCCTCCTGCCAGAACAGCACCGTCGCGCCGAAGGTCGCGGCCACCGAGACGACATTGAGCAGCACCGCCTTCACCGGCAGCAGGATCGACCGGAACGTCCGCACCAGGAGCACGAACGTCACCAGCGCGATCAGGCCCAGGCTGTAGGGGAACTTCTTGTAGACCGCGTTGATGTAGTCGAGCACGGTCGGTCCGACACCGGCGATCCCCACCACGCCGGGGACGTCGTCGATGGCTGCGCTCACGTCGTCGACGACGTGCGCCTTCGTGGAGTCGACGGTCTCCTCGGTCGGGATGACGCCGACGACCGCTGCATCGTCGGTGCGCCACTGGTCGTTGTCCGGGGCGAAGGCCATCGCCACGCCGTCCACGCCGCGGGCCCGGTCGGCCACGGTGTCGGCGGACGCACCGGAGTCCGCGCCCTCGATCAGGACCTCCATCGGCGACACGATGCCGCCCGGCACACCGCCGTCCCGCAAGGTCTGGAGCTGCTCGTAGGCCGGACCTCCGCTGGCCAGCGAGTCGGTCTGCGCCTGGCCGATCTTGATGCCGAAGATCGGGATGATCAGAGCGCCGAGGATCACCAGGGCGGTGCCGACGGCGACCCAGCGCCACCGGACGATCAGCCGTGCCCAGGCCGTCCAGGCCCGGGACGCCTTGCCCTCGTGGCGGATCCGTGGCCAGTCGACCCGAGGGCCGATGCTGCCCAGCAGGGCGGGCAGGAGGGTGAGGATGACCGCCGTGCTGACCAGCGGGATGAGCATGCCGCCGATGCCCATGCTGCGCAGCAGCGGGACGGGGATCACCAGCAGGGCGCACAGGCTGATGGCCACCGTGCCCGCGCTGGCCACGACGGCGTGCCCGGCGTACTCCATCGCGACCACGACCGCGTCGTGGTTGTCGCGGCCGTGCGCGCGTTCCTCGCGCCAACGGTTGACCACGAGCAGCGAGTAGTCGACGGCGACGCCGAGGCCGACCAGCGCGATCAGGAACTGCACGACGAAGCTGATGTCGGTCACGTAGGTCGCCAGCAGCACGATCGTGAACGTCGTGAGGATCGAGACCGCCGCGATGAGCAGCGGCACCAGCGCCAGGAACGACGCGAACAGGAACAGCAGCACGGCGAGAGCACCGAGACCGCCCAGCAGCGTCTCGACGAGCAGGCTCGGCGCCTCGGGGTCCTCGGTGCCCTGGGCGAGCAGGTTGTAGCCGGTGATGCCGAAGTCGAACCCGGTATCAGCGCTCGCCTTCTCCAGGATGGGACGCATCGCGACGTCCGGACCCTCGTCGGTGAAGCTCTCGAACGGCTCGGGGTAGACCAGCGCGTACGTCGTCCGGCCGTCCTCGGTGAGGAACTTCGGGTCCTGGGTGTCGGCGAAGTCGACCATCCGGGTGCCGGGCAGCGCCTGCTTGATCTCGTCGAACACCGGGGTGATCGTGTCCAGCTCGGCCTCGACCGTGGTGCCCTCGGGCACCGTGACGACCGCGATGGTCGGCGGGTTGGACCCGCCGTTGTGGAACGTGTCGAGGAGCTGCTTCTCGGTCTCGTAGCCCGGCTGGCCGGGCAGCGAGAAGTCGACGACCAGCCGCTTGCCCGTCTGCCCGGCGGCGACGACGCCGACGCCGAACATCGCGACCCAGAACAGCATGACCAGCAGCCGGTGCCGCAGGACGAAGCCGGCGAGACGAACCATCGGGATCTCCCAGAGAGTGCGGACGGGCCAGGACTGACGCTAGGACAGACCGCCGACAGCCGGTGAACTTGTCGCCGGATCCGGAAAATCTCAGGGCAGCCGGAGCCAGACGGCCGTGTCGGTCGGGAGCCGGTCGCCGTCCAGCGGCTCGCTGGCGAGCAGCACCTCGTCGTACGCCGGGAGGTCCACCGGCTCGGAGCCGAGGTTGACCACGCACCCGAGCACCGTGCCGTCGGCGGCCCGGCGCAGGAAGGACAGCGTGGCCGGTGCCGAGTCGACCCACTCCAGGTCCTCGCCGCGGCAGCGTGCGGCGCAGCCGGAGCGCCGCCCGGTAGAGCTCCAGCATCGACCCCTCGACGCCGTCCTGCGCCTCCACCGACAGCTCGGCCCACGTCGCCGGCTGGGGCAGCCACGGCTCGCCGGCTGCCGAAGCCGAGCGAGGGGCCGGACCGGGTCCACGGGATCGGCACCCGGCAGCCGTCGCGACCGCGCACCGGTGTGCCCGGACCGCTCCCAGATCGGGTCGGCGAGCACCTCCTCGGGCAGGTCGACGACCTCGGGCAGCCCGAGCTCCTCGCCCTGGTAGACGTAGGCCGAGCCGGGCAGCGCCAGCATGAGCAGCGCGCCGCCCGGGCCCGGCGCAGGCCGAGGGCGGGGTCGAGCGGGGTGTCCGGGCCGACCCGCGCCTCGTCGGCGACGCCGCCGCCGGTGGAGTCCAGCCGGCCGTAGCGCGTCGCGTGCCGGGTGACGTCGTGGTTGGACAGCACCCAGGTCGTCGGCGCCCCGACCGAGCCGGCCGCTGCCCGGCTGCCGTCGATGGTCGCGCGGAGCTCGGCGGCGTCCCAGGCGGCGCGGACGAAGTTGAAGTTGAACGCCGTGTGCAGCTCGTCCGGGCGGGTGTAGCGCGGCCAGCCGCTCGGGGGAGTCGACCCAGGCCTCGGCGACGAAGGCGCGGTCGCCGTCGTACGCGTCGCTGACCCGGCGCCAGCCGCGGTAGACCTCGTGCACGTCGTCGCGGTCCCAGAACGGGTGGTCCGGGCCCTCGTGCGGGACCAGGACGCCCTGCTCGTCCTCGGCCGAGGTCCGGGAACGTCTGGTCCTTCTTCAGCGCGTTGGCGACGTCGATCCGGAAGCCGTCGACGCCGCGGTCGAGCCAGAACCGCAGGATGTCCTCGAACTCCTCGACGACCTCGGGGTTCTCCCAGTCGAAGTCCGGCTGCTCGGGAGCGAACAGGTGCAGGTACCACTCGCCGTCCGGCAGCCGCGTCCAGGCCGAGCCGCCGAACGTGGACTCCCAGTCGGTCGGCGGGCAGCGCGCCGTCCGGCCCGCGGCCCGGCCGGAAGACGTAGCGCGCGCGCTCGGGGCTGCCGGGCCCGGCCGCGAGCGCGGCCTGGAACCACGCGGTGCTGGTCCGAGGAGTGGTTGGGGACGATGTCGACGATCACCCGCAGGCCGAGCTCGTGCGCCTCGCCGATCAGGGCGTCGGCGTCGGCCGAGGGTGCCGAACAGCGGCTCGATGTCGCGGTAGTCGGCGACGTCGTACCCGCCGTCGGCCATCGGCGAGGGGTAGAACGGCGTGATCCAGATGGCGTCGACGCCGAGGTCGCGCAGGTAGGGCAGCCGGGACCGGATGCCGGCCAGGTCGCCGATGCCGTCGCCGTCGCCGTCGGCGAAGCTGCGGATGTAGACCTGGTAGATGACGGCGGTGCGCCACCAGGGCGTCGCGGTCTCGGGGCTGCCGGGGGTCGTCTCGTCGCTCACCCGGACGATCCTGCCGAACGCCGGCGCGCTGCCCGGGCGGCCGGCCCGTCATCCGGGATGGTTGACCATGCTGTGCGCGGCCATCACCAGGTAGTCCCAGAGCAGGCGCCTCGAGGCTCGGCGGCAGCTCGAGCTCGTCGATCGACGTCGCGCATGTGGCGCAGCCACGCGTCCCGCTCGCGCCGGGCCGACCCGGAACGGCACGTGGCGCATCCGCAGCCGCGGGTGCCCGCGCTGCTCGGAGTAGGTCCGCGGCCCGCCCCAGTACTGCACGAGGAACATCCGCAGCCGCTCCTCGGCGCCGGAGAGGTCCGCCTCCGGGTAGAGCGGGCGCAGGACCGGGTCGTCGGCGACGCCCTGCGTAGAACCGGTGCACCAGCCGCCGGAACGTCTCCTCGCCGCCGACCGCGTCGTAGAAGGTGGCGCGCCACCTCCGGAATATCCACGTCTGCCATCGTGTCAGACGGGTAGGGGCGACTTCGTCCCCGCTGGACCACTGCCGTCGTACCGCAGGAAGGACTGCGCATGGCCACCACCCGCACCGCCAACGCCCACTGGGAGGGCTCGCTGCTCGAGGGCAAGGGCCGCGTCTCCCTCGACTCGTCCGGGATCGGGACGCTACGACGTGAGCTGGCCGGCTCGCACCGAGGAGCCCAACGGCGTCGACCAGCCCGGAGGAGCTCATCGCCGCCGCGCACTCGACGTGCTTCTCGATGTCGCTGTCGAACGAGCTGACCAAGGCCGGTCACACCGTCGAGATCGATCGACACCAAGGCCGACGTGACCTTCCAGCCCGGCCAGGGCATCACCGGCAGCCACCTGACCACCCGCGCCTCGGTGCCCGGGCATCTCGGCCGAGGAGTTCGCGACCATCGCCGAGACGGCCAAGACCACCTGCCCGGTCAGCGCGGCCCTCACCGGCACCACGATCACCCTCGACGCCGCCCTCGCCTGACCAACGCAGTTGATCACGCTCGCGTGATCAACGGGGCCCACCAGCGGTCAGTTCAGCGCTGTTGGGCACCGTTGACCGCGGTCGGGTTCGAGTGCTCGGCCGCAGGTTCAGGGCTGGCCGGAGCCGGCGGGCCCGACGGCCCCGGGGGCGCCGGGGTACAGCGGCGGCGGCACCCGGACGCCCTCGCGGTCGAAGGCCTCCTTGATGCGCTCGCGCAGCTCGCGCTGCACGCCGAAGTGCTCGTTGGGCGCGCACTTGACGATGACCCGGATCGTCACCGAGGTCGCCGGTCACCGACTCGACGCCGGCGACGGTCGGGTCGCTCGAGGATCTTCGTCCTGCCAGTCGTCCGTCCTCGGCCATCGCCGCGGCGGTCTCGCCGATCAGCCGCTGCACCCGCGGGATGTCCTCGGTGTAGGCGACGGACGACGTCGACGATGCCGGTCGACCAGCCCTGGCTGTGGTTGCCCACCTGCAGGATCTCGCCGTTGCGGACGTACCAGACCACCCCGCTGCCGTCGCGCAGCCGGGTGACCCGCAGGCCGACCGCCTCGACGGTCCCGACGGTGCCCAGCCGGTGTCGACCAGGTCGCCGACGCCGTACTGGTCCTCGAGGATCAGGAAGATGCCGGACAGGAAGTCCTTCACCAGCGATCTGCGCGCCGAAGCCGACGCGCGACGCCGACGATGCCGGCGCTGGCGAGCAGCGGCCCGATCGGCAGCCCGACCACGTCGAGCACCATCAGCGACCGCGACGCTCGCGATCACGCCGGTGGTCGATGCTGCGCAGCACCGAGCGACATCGTCTCGGCCCGCTGCCTGCGCCGCTCGGACAGCAGCGGGTTGCCCAGCAGCTTGCCCGCGTGACCCTTGGCGAGCACGCCCGGCACGGTGCCCTCGGCCGCGCCGGCGGCGACCCGCCGGATCACCCGGTGGACCAGGAACCGGAGCAGCCCGGCGAGCAGCAGGATGAGGACGATCGACGTCGGCTTGGCGAGCAGCCAGTCCGAGGACTCGGCCAGCCACTTGTTGTCGGTCGTGTCGTAGACCCAGTCGCAGAAGGTGCCGGTCTGCTGGTCGTCGACACAGCTGCGGAACCGGATCAGCTCGCTCGGCGAGGTGGACAGGATGGCCGCGAACGGCACGGTGAAGCCTCCAGGGGCAGACGTCGGGTACGCCGTCCGAGGCTAGGCGATCGGGTGTCCCCGCACGGCGCGGGCCTGCCGGTCAGCCGAGGTCGAGAGCGTCCAGCGGGCCGCGAACGCCAGCGTGTCCGCGGTCAGCGCGACCGTGCGGCTCAGCGCCCGCGCGCCGTGACCGACGTCACTCTCGCGGCGCAGCAGGACCGGCCGTGTCGCCGGCCGTCGCGTGCTGCAGGGCGGCGCACATCTTGCGCGCGTGCAGCGGGTCGACCCGGGTGTCGCCGTCGAACACGGTGAACAGCGACCGCCGGGTAGTCGACGCCCTCGCGCACGTGGTGGTACGGCGAGTAGCGACAGCAGCCAGCCCGAGCTCCTCGGCGTCGTCCGCGCTGCCGTACTCGTCGTTCCAGGTCGCGCCGAGCCCGAACTGCTCGTAGCGCACCATGTCCAGCAGCGGCGCCGAGCAGACCACGGCGGCGAACAGGTCGGGCCGCTGGGTCAGCGCCGCGCCGACCAGCAGGCCGCCGTTGGAGCCGCCGGAGATCGCCAGCTGGTCCGCGCGTCGTCCAGCCGTCGGCGACCAGCCGCTCGGCGGCGGCGTGGAAGTCGTCGAAGACGTTCTGCTTGTGCTCGCGCATCCCGGCGCGGTGCCACTCCTCGCCCTCCTCGGAGCCGCCGCGCAGGTTGGCGACCGCGTAGACGCCGCCGGCCTCGACCCAGGCGAGCAGCGCCGGCGGAGTAGCCCGGGGTCAGCGGGACGCCGAAGCCGCCGTAGCCGTAGAGGACGGTCGGGCCGCGGCTGGTCGGGCTCCTTGGTCGGCGACAGCACGAACATCCGCACGGTCGGTGCCGTCGGCCGAGGTGTACTCGACCTGGCGCGGCGTGCACCTCCGGCACCTCGACCGTCCCCGGCGCGGTCGCCCACAGCGACGTCTCGCCGGTGCGCGCGTCGTAGCGGTAGACCGACGACGGCGTCACGTGGTCGGTGTAGCCGAACCACGCCTCGTGCCCGCCCTCGGGCCGCTCGCGACGCCCGCTGACCGAGCCGAGGCCGGGCAGCGGCACCGGTGCCGGTCCGCGCGCCGGTGCGCAGGTCGTGCACGGTGACCTCGCTCACCGCGTGCCGGGTCCAGGCGCACAGCAGCACCGGCGTCCGCCGAGCTCGGCGCCGTCGAGGATCGCGTAGCCCTCGAGCACGGCCTCGTCGTCCTCGGGCACCAGGTCGGTCCAGTGCTCGTACGCCGGGTCGTCCGGGGTCGGTCACGCACGAGCCGGCCGCGCGGCGCGTCCCGGTCGGTGAAGACGTAGACCCGCCCGTCCCGCCCGACGTGCAGCGACGTGCTGGCGTCGACGCCCTCCTGCACGACCCGCAGCGTCGGGCGCGTCCAGGCGGCCGTGGCGACAGGTCGGCGAGCCAGAGGTCGTTGCGCGGCGCGGTGCCGGCCGAGGCGCCGATGACCAGCCAGCGGCCGTCCATCGACACCGTGACGCCGTAGTAGTTGGTCTTGTCCAGCCCGTCGCCGAAGACCAGCGACGTCGTCGTCCGGGTCGGTGCCGACCCGGTGCAGCCAGACCCGGCGGTGGTACTGCTCCTCGCCCGTCGGGCACCAGCGTCGGGCGCGAGCCGGCGCACGTAGTAGAAGGCCTCGCCGCCGGGCAGCCAGGCGACGGGGGAGTAGCGCGCGCGGTCGATCGGGCCGTCGACCGGCTCGCCGGTCGCGACGTCCATGACCCGCAGCACCGACTCCTCGGTGCCGCCCGCGGAGAGCTGGTAGGCCAGCAGGTGGCCCTCCTTGGAGGGCTGCCAGGCGTCCAGCGTGGTGGTGCCGGTGGGGTCGAGCGCCATCGGGTCGACGAGCACCCGCTCGGTGCCGTCGGGGTCGACGGTGAGCAGCACGGCGTGCTCCTGCTCGGCGGTGCGGCGCATGAAGAACTGCCGGTCGCCGCGCCAGGCCGGCGCGCCGACGATGCCGGCGCCGAGCAGCTCGGCGAGCCGGTCGCGCGAGCCGGTCCCGGCCGGGCAGGTCGCCGGTCTGCGCCGCGAGCAGGTCGTCCTGCGCCGCGCGACCACGCGCGGTCTCGCGGGTCGTCGGGGTCCTCCAGCCAGCGGTAGGGGTCGGCCACGACGGTGCCGTGCAGGGTGTCGGCGTCGTCCGACCGGCGGGCCTCGGGATAGGCGGGGCGCGTCATGGCGGTCACTGTAGACGGGACCGTGTTCCGTGTTGGCGGTCAGCGGCTCGGCACGTCACACTGGCCGGAGCCGACCCGGCGCGAGCCACGTGCCGGGCCCTGGACCGGGAGGCGCGGATGGGTCACGCTCTGGTGCTCAACGCGACGTACGAGCCGCTGTGCGTCGTGCCCGCACGGCGCGCCCTGCTGCTTGTGCTCATGCGCAAGGCGGTCGCCGTCGAGGACTCGGACCTCGTGCTGCACAGCGCCGCCCTGCAGGTCCGCGCGCCCGTCGGTCGTCCGGCTCACCCGCTACGTGCGCATCCCCTACCGCGGCCCGGTCCCGCTCACCCGGCGCGCGGTCTTCGCCCGCGACGGCGGGCGCTGCGTCTACTGCGGCGGCGCCGGCGACGAGCATCGACCACGTCGTCCCGCGCAGCCGCGGCGGCCGCCACGAGTGGGGCAACGTCGTGTCGGCCTGCCGGCGCTGCAACCACGTCAAGGCCGACCGCACGGTGGCCGACCTCGGCTGGCGGCTGCACCCGCCGCAGGAGCCGACCGGCACGGCCTGGCGGATCCTCGGCACCGGCCGGTCCGACCCGGCTGGGCGCCCTACCTCGAGGCGTACGGCGGCCAGCGCGTCGCCCGCGTCGTCTCTGCCTGACGGTCACCTCCGGACGCCGGGCAGCGCGCCGCGCGGGGTGCGGCACACTCTTCCCGCCATGACCGAGCACCTGCCTGCCGCCGGGCCCGACCCCGCCGCCGCCGTCCCCTCGCCCGAGCTGGACGAGCTGGCGGCCGCGCACGGCGTCGCCACCGACTTCTGGGACTGGCGCGGGCAGCACGTCGTCGTCCCGCGGGAGTCGATCGAGGCGGTGCTGGCCGCCCTCGGCGTCCCGGCGCACACCGAGGAGTCGGTGCGGGCGTCGCTCGGCCAGGCGCGGGACGCGCCCTGGCGGCGGACCCTGCCGCCCGTGCGTGGTGGTCGCGGGCCGGCCGCCCGGCGGATGTCGCCGGTGCACGTCCCGCACGGCGAGGTCGGTGCGGGTGCACGCCGAGCTCGAGGACGGGCGGCCGCGTCGACCTGGCGCAGACCGACCGGTGGGTCGAGCCGCGCACGGTCGACGGCCGGCGGATCGGCGAGGCGACCTTCAGCGTGCCCGGCGACCTGCCGCTGGGCTGGCACGAGCTGCGTCGCGTCGGTCAGGCGACGGGTACGTCGAGAGCGCGCGGGTGCCGCTCGTCGTCACGCCCGACCGGCTCGGAGCTGCCGCCCGCGGTCGCCGACGGACCGGCCACCTGGGGGCTGATGACCCAGCTCTACTCGGTGCGGTCCCGCCGGTCCTGGGGCCACGGCGACCTCGACGACCTGGCCGAGCTGGCCCGCTGGAGCGGCGCAGCAGCTGGGCGCCGGCTTCGTGCTGGTCAACCCGCTGCACGCCCCGTCGCCGACCGCGCCGGTGGAGCCGTCGCCGTACCTGCCGGTGACCCGCCGGTTCGTCAGCCCGCTCTACCTGCGGGTCGAGGAGGTGCCGGAGCACGCCTACCTGACCGGCGCGGTGCGGGCCGAGATCGAGCGCACCGCGCTGCTGCAGCGCGCGATGAGCGCCTCGCCGACCTGCTCGACCGGGACGCGGTCTGGGAGGCCAAGCGCTCGGCGCTCGACGCTGGTGCACGCGGTGCCGCGCAGTCCCGGCGCGGGAGGCCGCCTACCAGGGCTTCCTCGAGCGGGAGGGCGCGGGCCTGGTCGACTTCGCCACCTGGTGCGCGCTGGCCGAGGTGCACGGGCGACGTGTGGCAGCGACTGGCCGGACGAGCTGCAGGACCCGCGCTCGACCGGCGGTGGCCGACGGCCCGCGAGGAGCTCGCCGACCGGGTCGACTTCTACTGCTGGCTGCAGTGGGTGCTCGACGAGCAGCTCGACGCGGCGCAGCGGCGGGCCCGGGCGCCGGGATGCCGCTGGGCGTCGTGCACGACCTCGCGGTCGGCGTGCACCCGGACGGCGCCGACACCTGGGCGCTGCAGGACGTGATGGCCCGCGGGGTCACCGTCGGCGCGCCGCCGGACGCGTTCAACCAGCAGGGCCAGGACTGGTCGCAGCCGCCGTGGCGCCCGGACCGGCTGGCCGAGGCCGGCTACGCGCCGTACCGCGACATGCTGCGCACCGTGCTGCGGCACGCCGGCGGGGTGCGGGTCGACCACGTCATCGGGCTGTTCCGGCTGTGGTGGGTGCCGGAGGGTCGGCCGGCGGCCGAGGGCACCTACGTCCGGTACGACCACGAGGCGCTGATCGGGATCCTCGCCCTGGAGGCCTGGCGGGCGGGCGCCGTGGTCGTCGGCGAGGACCTCGGCACCGTCGAGCCGTGGGTGCGCGACTACCTCGCCGAGCGCGGCGTGCTCGGCACGTCGATCCTGTGGTTCGAGCGCGACTACGAGGCAGACGTCGCGCTGCCGCCCGAGAGGTGGCGCGAGCTGTGCCTGGCGTCGGTCACCACCCACGACCTGCCGCCGACGGCCGGCTACCTGGCCGGCGAGCACATCCGGATCCGGGACGACCTCGGGCTGCTCACCCGGCCGGTCGAGGAGGAGCGGCGCGGTCGACGAGGCCGACCGTGAGTCATGGCTCGCACTGCTCGTCCAGCGCGGCTGGCTCGCCGCCGAGGCCCGGGAAGACCTCCGTGCTGTCACCGTCGCGCTGCACCGGGCGCTCGCGGCGACGCCGAGCCGGCTGCTCGGCGTCGCCCTCACCGACGCCGTCGGCGACCGTGCGCGCCATGAACCAGCCCGGGACCGACGACGAGTACCCGAACTGGCAGCTCCCGCTGGCCGACGGCGACGGGGCGTCCGGTGCTGCTGGACGACCTGGTCGGGTCGCCCTTCGCAGTCGAGCTGGCTGCCGCAGTCCGCGGCAGGGGCTCCGCCTAGTACGGTTTCCCCGTGACCGCTCGAACCGCCCTGCGCAGCGCCACGGTCGCCGTCACCACGGCGCTGGTCCTGCTCTCGCCCACACCGGCGTTCGCCGCCACGAATCCCGACGACGGCGGTGAGAGCGGAGCGGGTCTGAGCGTGCTCGAGACGCTGCTCTACTTCGTCGGCATCCCGGCGGCGCTGTTCCTCGCGATCGTCGTGCTGGTGTCGGCGCCGTCCCGGGCCCGCGGACCGCGCTACCGGCCGGGCCTGGGCTGGTGGGCGGCGCCGGTGTGGTTCAACGGGCCCGACGACGCCGACACCGCGGTGCGCAAGGCCTCCGCGACTGCTGGGGGAGGTGGCGCAAGTGCCCGCTGGTGAGGCGTTCTCGGCCCGGCAGCAGGACGACGTGGTACGGGCGATCCGGCTCGCCCGGCAGCAGTCCGACCTGCGCGTCTCGGTCTACGTCGGCACCCTTGAAGGGGACAGCCGCGCGACCGCCTTGCTGCTGCACGGCGCTCTCGGTGAGGATGCCGCCCAGTCGGTGCTGGTCGCCGTCGACCCCGGGGCCCGCCGGGTCGAGGTCGTGACCGGTCCGGAGGTCCGCCGCCGGCTGGACGACCGGGCCGCCGGGCTCGCGGCCATGACGATGACCTCGGCCTTCCAGGCCGGCGACCTGGCCGGCGGCATCGCCTCGGGCGTGCTGGCGCTGGCCGAGCAGGCCCAGACCGCCGCGGTCGCTGCACACCGACACCCCGTAGAGCTTGGCGCGATCTGTCGGCCGGGTCAGCCGCGGGCGTCGCGGGCCTGGGCCCGCAGGGCGCGCGCCACGCCGTCCCGGGACTCGCCGACCAGCCGGCGCAACGCCGGCGCCGCGTCGGCGTGCGCGGCCAGCCACCGTCGGCCGCGCCGACGGTGGACTGCTCGGCCAGCAGCGTCGGGAACAGCCCGATGACGATGTTCTGGGCGGTCTCGTTGGTGCGCTCGTCCCACACCTCGGGTCAGCGACTCGAAGTACGGCGCGACGTAGGGCCGCAGCAGGTCCAGCTGGCCCGCCTGGGAGAAGCCGCCGATGATCGCTGTCTGGATCGCGTTGGGCAGCTCGTCGCCGTCCACCACCGAGGTCCCAGCGCCTCGGCCTTGGCGGTCCGCCGTCGGCCGGGCCGCCAGCGCGGCGGCGGCCTGCCGGCGCCCGGTCGCGGTGTCGTCGCGGTCCAGCTCGCGCGTCGATCTCGGCCTCGTCGGCCAGACCGGCCGCGACCAGCTGGTGCAGCAGGTGCCACCGCAGGTCGGTGTCGATGCTCAGGCCGGGCAGTCGATCCGAGCCGTCGAGCAGGTCGCGGACGACCGCGAGGTGCTGGTCGGTCACCGCGGCCGAGGCGAACGCCCGGGCCAGCTGCAGCTGGGCGTCGCTGCCGGCCTCGGCGGCGCGGACCAGGTCGAGCAGGCCGTCGGCCAGCCGCCGTCGGGTCTCGTCCCGCCGGGCCGGGTCGGTGTAGAGGATGACCGCGGTCTCGGCCTGCCGCAGCAGGGTGCGCATCACCGAGCTGTCGGTCTCGCGGCCGACGCCGCGGAGCACCAGCGTGAGGTAGTCCTGCGTCGACATCTCGGCGTCGCGGGTCATGTCCCAGGCCGCCGACCAGCACAGCGAGCGCGGCAGGGTGTCCTCGAAGTCGCCGATCGACTCGGTCAGCGTCGCCAGCGACCGCTCGTCCAGCCGGATCTTGGCGTAGGTCAGGTCGTCGTCGTTGACCAGCACCAGGTCCGGCTGGGCCACCCCGACCAGCTCGGGCACGCTCGGTCCGGGCGCCGGTGACGTCGAGCTCGACCCGGTCGCGCCGCACCAGCCCGCCGTCGGTGCGGTCGTAGAGGCCGATCGCGAGCCGGTGCGACCGCAGCGTGGGCCACTGCTCGGGGGCGCTCCTGCACCACGGTGAAGCGACGTGAACCGCCCGTCGTCGTCGACCGTGAACTCCGGGCGCAGCGTGTTGACGCCGGCCGTCTCCAGCCACTCGGCCGACCAGGCCTTCAGGTCGCGGCCGGAGGTCTCCTCGAGCTCGTCCGAGCAGGTCGCGCGAGCGTCGTGTTGCCCCACGCGAAGGCGCGGAAGTAGCTGCCGGATGCCGTCGAGGAACTCGTCGCGGCCCGACCCAGGCGACGAGCTGCTTGAGCACCGAGGCGCCCTTGGCGTAGGTGATGCCGTCGAAGTTGACCTCGACGTCCTCGAGGTCGTGGATGTCGGCGGCGATCGGGTGGGTCGACGGCAGCTGGTCCTGGCGGTAGGCCCAGGTCTTCTCGGTGTTGGCGAACGTCGTCCACGCCGAGCGTCCACCGGGTCGCCTCGGCCGCCGCGAGCGTGCTGGCGTACTCGGCGAACGACTCGTTGAGCCACAGGTCGTCCCACCAGCGTCATCGTCACCAGGTCGCCGAACCACATGTGCGCCATCTCGTGCAGGATCGTCACGGCCCGGCGCTCGTAGGACGACCTCGGGCACCCGCGAGCGGAACACGTAGTCCTCGAGGAAGGTCACGCAGCCGGCGTTCTCCATCGCCCCGGCGTTGAACTCCGGCACGAAGAGCTGGTCGTACTTCTCGAACGGGTACGGGCAGTCGAAGATGCGCTCGAAGAACTCGAAGCCCTGCCGGGTCACCTCGAAGATCACGTCGGCGTCGAGGTGCTCGGCGAGCGACGCCCGGCAGTACACGCCGAGCGGGATGACCCGGTCGCCGTCGCGGTACTCGCCGTCGATGCGGTGGTAGGGCCCGGCGACCAGCGCGGTGATGTAGGACGACATCCGCTCGGTCGGCGGCGAACCGCCAGGTCGCGTTGCCCAGCCCGACCGGCTCCGGGCTCGGGCGTCGGCTGGCATTGGACACGACCTGCCAGTCCGCCGGGGCGGTGACGGTGAACGCGAAGGTGGCCTTGAGGTCGGGCTGCTCGAAGACGGCGAACATCCGCCGGGAGTCGGCGACCTCGAACTGGGTGTAGAGGTAGACCGCCTTGTCGACCGGGTCGACGAACCGGTGCAGGCCCTCGCCGGTGTGCATGTAGCGGCAGTCGGCGACGCACTCGCAGCTCGTTGTCCGCGGCCAGGTCGGCGAGCGCGATCCGGGTGCCGTCGTAGACCTCGGCCCGGGTCGCAGCGCGCCGGCCGTTGAGCGTGACCTCGTCGAGCGGTCGGCGACGAGGTCGATGAACGTGCTGGCCCCCGGCTCGGTGCAGCGGAACGCACGACGGTCGTGTCGACCGGAAGGTCACCTCGCCCTCGGTCAGGTCGAGCTCGACGTCGTACGACTCGACGGACGAGCAGCCGCGCGCGGGCTGGGCCTCGTCGCGGGTGAGGTTCATGCGGGCGGCGGCGCTGAGCACGGACAGGTCTCCTTCGTCAGCAGGAAGTCCAGGAATCCTCGCACGCAGGCCCGAGCCTCGCGGCCAGGGAATGCCCCCGGACGGCCGAGGTTGTCGCGAATTGTGACTTCCCCCGCGACGACTCCGTCCGATCTGCCGGAGAACGCCCCCGCCACCGCCGACTTCTGGTTCGACCCGATCTGCCCGTGGGCCTGGATCGCGTCCCGCTGGATGCTCGAGGTCGAGCAGGTCCGCGACGTGAAGGTCCGCTGGCACGTGATGTCGCTGTCCTACCTCAACGAGGGCCGCGACCTGCCGGAGAAGTACCGCGCGGTCATGGACGAGGCCTGGGGGCCGGTGCGGGTCGTCGTGGCGGCCGTCGCGGCCCACGGCGACGACGGTCGCCCTCCCGCTGTACACCGCGCTGGGCACCCGCTTCCACCACGAGCGGCCGCCCGAAGGACCGCGCCACGATCGAGGACGCCCTGGCCGAGGTCGGCCTCCCGCTCGAGCTGGCCGACGCGATGGACTCCGACGCCTACGACGAGGCGCTGCAAGCAAGTCGCACCACGCCGGCATGGACCAGGTCGGCTTCGAGGTCGGGCACGCCGGTCATCTCGGTCGACGGCGTCGCCTTCTTCGGCCCGGTGGTGTCGCCGGTGCCCCGCGGCGAGGCCGCCGGCCGGCTCTGGGACGGCGTCCGGCTGGTCGCCGGCACCGACGGCTTCTTCGAGCTCAAGCGCTCCCGGACCCGCGACCCGATCTTCGACTGAGGTCGCCGCGAGCCCGCCGGCGGATATTCCGCTGACAGCGGGCCGGTCGCGAGAGCATGCTGGTCCCCTTCGAGGAGGGTGAGACCGGTGATCAACGCGCGACCCGGCTACTGGGACGTCGACCGCTGCTCGTGGGTCGGGGTCGACCCGGTCTACGTCGTGCCCCCGCTGCGGCACTCGGACCATCCGCACGACCGGGCCACCGGCACGGTCGAGGTGCCCGAGCCCCGCTCGGGAGACGAAGCACCGGTGACCGTCGACCTCGAGCCCGGCGCCGCCGCGCCGGCCTGAGCCCGCTCGGGTCCTAGGTCACGATCCGCATCGGGCGGCCGACCTCGTCGTACGCCGGGTGCTCGGGCAGCGTGCGAGCCCGACCGGCCAGCCAGCGCCCACCGGACCAGGCCGCCGCCAGCGCGTCCAGCCCGTCGTCGCCGGCGGGCAGTTCGCCGAGGTCCGGCAGCCACCCGGTCAGCAACGACACCCGCGCCGCCCTCCCGGCAGCGGTCTTCTTCGGCGGCAGCGGGCCGGTGCCGGCCAGCTCGGCCAGGCTGAGCTCGGGGTGCACCTCGACCAGGCGGGGGTCGGCGGCGACCGCGTCGACCTCGCGGATCTTCGGCACCAGGTGCCAGGTCTGCACCGACAGGCCCAGGCCGCCAGTCAGCTCGCGGTGCAGCCGGCCGGCCTCGGCGTAGCTGCCGGCCGCCAGCACGCCGCGGGGCGGGGCCAGGAACACCCGCGAGTGGGCCCGACCGAGCAGCGGCTTTCGCGAGCAGGTCGCAGTCCCGCCGACCGCGCGCCGGCAGGCCGACCGGCATGTCGACCGCCACCACATCGGCCGGCACCGCGAGAGCCGCAGCGATGTCGGGGAATCGGCGCCAGGCCACCCGGTCGCCCTCGACGAGGGCCCCGACCCAGCCGCCACGGCAGCCGTCCACCCCGAGCACGCGGGTCATGCGGCCGCCCTGCCAGACTGCCCGTCATGCGCGTGCACCTCGGCTCCGACCACGCCGGCTTCGAGCTCAAGGCCCACCTGGCCGAGCGACTGCAGGAGCTCGGCTACGAGGTCGTCGACCACGGGCCGGTCGAGTACGACCCGGTCGACGACTACCCGCCGTACGTGCTGCGGGCGGCGGCTGCGGTCGTCAACGACGCCGGCAGCCTCGGCGTCGTGATCGGCGGATCCGGCAACGGCGAGGCGATCGCCGCCAACAAGGTCCCCGGCGTGCGCGCGGCCCTGGCGTGGAACGACGACACGGCCGGCCTCGGCCGGGAGCACAACGACGCCAACGTGGTCAGCGTCGGCGCCCGGATGCACACCGCTGACGAGGCCACCCGGCTGGTCGAGCGGTTCCTCACCACCCCGTTCAGCGGCGACGTCCGGCACGCCCGGCGGATCGAGATGATCGCGCACTACGAGCAGACGTCGGAGCTTCCCGAGCTGCCCGCACCCCAGCAGCTCGAGTAGCCGGGCCGAGGCACTAGAAGACCACCGGGCACCACGGCGCCGGGCTGTGCGCGAACGCGGTGGTCGCCGCCTGCAGCGCATCCGGTGACCCGGTCACCCGGCCGGCGCCCGCCAGCTCGGTCAGCGACGTGCCGCCGAGGTAGGCCGCCCCGAGCTCGCGCACGTCGAGCGTCAGGTCGGCGTCATCGTCGGTACGCGTGCAGGTGGCTCCGTCGGTGCCCCCGGACAGCCGCCAGCGGCCGGCGTTCCACGGGCAGCTCGCGTCGGCCACGTCGAGCACGAGGTCGACGTCGGCCGAGTAGGTACGGGCGCCGAGAGCCTCCGCCAGGTCGACCAGCCGGACGTAGAGCGCGTCGCCGCCCTCCGGCTTCGCCAGGCGCGGGTTCTGCAGCCAGTGCAGCAGCGGGTCGTCGACCGGCACGTTCCACAGGTTCGGTGCTGCCCATCAGGTCCAGGTCGAACAGGTAGCGGTACAGGGTCGCCAGGGCGGCCGGGTCGACCGCCATCACCTCGCGCACCGAGACCTTGCCCTGGCCGAAGTCCGCGCCGAAGGAGCTGCTTGGTCGCGTAGCGCGCGTAGCCGCGGACCTCGGTGCCGTCCTCGACGACGACGCAGCGCAGCTCCGACCTCCCGTCGCGCATCACCGGCAGGTCGATCACGGCGCGCCGCCACCAGCGCTCGTCGCGGGCGAACATGCCCGGACGACGGGCCGCGACCGTGTCGTAGACGCCGGCGGTCAGCTTCCAGTCGCCCGGCGGAACCAGCCGGAGCCGCAGGTCGGCGTCGTTCGGCGCGTCGGGGACCAGGGCGGTCGGGCTGCGCGGGACGGTGAGCGACCAGTGCCGCGAAGCAAGTCCGTAGCCGTAGCGGCCGTAGATCGGCGGCTCGGACGCCCACAGGACGGCGATCGGCTCGCGGCCGGCCTCGTGGACCGAGCCGAGCTGGTGGTCCATCAGGGCGCGGAGCACCCCGCGACGCCGGTGGGTCGGCAGCACGCCGACCCAGCTCACGGCGGCGGCCGGCACGGTGCGCCCGGGCACCGTGAGGTCGAAGGAGTACGCCGAGGCGATGCCCACCAGCTGGTCGCCGTCCTCGGCGCCGATGTCCCGGCCCGGTTCGTGCGTCTCGCGCTCCGGCTCGAGCACCTCGGGGGGAGGGGTGCTGCCGAAGGCGTGCGAGTCCAGCTCGATGAAGGCCAGCCAGTCGGCCTCCCCGAGGGTGCGCACGGGCCAGGTCGGGCGGTCGCTGCTCATGGGAGGTGCCTACCAGAGCCGGGTCCGGGCGGGCCACCGCAATGGTTCGGTCCTCTGAGGGGGTTCGCCTCTTCTGGCCGTGACCCTCCGGCACGGTCGCTACTGTCGTCGCCATGGCAGCCACCGCTTCGACCCGTCGCGTCCGGCGGGCGGTCCGGTGGCGTGCTCGGGCGTGGAGCCGGCGCTACCTGCTGGGCTCGGACGCGTTCGCGCTGGCTTCTCTCAGCCTGTGCGCCGCGGGGCTCGGCGCGCTGTTCCTGGTCAAACGCACCTGGTTCCCGCTCTCCTGGCTGGCCGTGGTGGTGCTGGCCGGCGGCTTCCTGCTCTCGGTGCGCAGCCTCGTCCTGCTGGACCTCGTGGTCGGTGCTGTCGTGCTGCTGGAGGTCGCCCAGGGCCTGGACCCCCGCGTCTCGCCGGGAGCGGTGCTGGTCGTCGCGGCGACGGCTGCCATCGTGCACCTGCTGGCCCGCTCGCGTGGCCGGCTGGGCGTGCAGGGCACCCGCGGCGACTCGATGCTGGTGGACCTCCGAGACCGGCTGACCGCCCAGGGCGAGATGCCGGAGCTGCCCGAGGGCTGGTCCGCCGAGGTGGTGCTGCGGTCGGCCGGCGGCGCCTCGTTCTCCGGCGACTTCCTCGTCGCCACCCGGTCCGACGACGGCAGCGCCCTCGAGGTCGCGCTCGTCGACGTGTCGGGCAAGGGCGTGGACGCCGGCACCCGCGCCCTGCTGCTCTCCGGTGCCTTCGGGGGGCTGCTCGGCTCGGTGCCGCACGAGGACTTCCTGCCCGCGACCAACCGCTACCTGATCCGGCAGCACTGGGACGAGGGCTTCGCGACGGTGGCGCACGTCATGATCGACCTCGTCTCCGGTGAGTACGTCGTCTCGGTCGCGGGTCACCCGCCGGCCGTCCAGTTCGCGGCCGGGTCCGGCCGCTGGCGGATGACCGAGGCCAGCGAGGGCCCGCTGCTCGGCATCTTCCCGGACGCCAAGTTCGTCTCCGAGCGCGGCCGGCTGGACCGCGGCGACGCCCTGCTGCTGTTCACCGACGGGCTGATCGAGAAGCCTGGCCAGGACATCTCGGTCGGCATCGACAAGCTGCTCGGCGAAGCCGAGCGGCTGGTCACCAAGGGCTTCCGGCACGGTGCCCGCAAGCTCATCGACCGGGTCGCGGCAGCCCACAACGACGACCGCGCCGTCGTGCTCATCTGGCGCGAATAGCCGTCTCGAACGGCGAGTCGCTGCTTCAGACGGCAGCGAGCGTGACCGATGATCCCCTGGACGCGAAGGGGTCGAGGTGATCGAGGCAGCGCGGTTGCGGGGCGGCCTTGCCGTGCTCGCCGCCGGTCGGCCGGCCGAGATCTGGACGCTGGCCTTGCTCTACGCAGCCAGTGCCGTCGGCTGCATGATCGCCGCCGCCTTCCCGATGTCCGACCAGGCACCGCAGCTGCTGATCTGGGTCGTCGCTGCTGTCAACTCACTGGTGGCTGCCGCGCTGTGGCTGTTCGGTGCGGCCGTGACTCGGCCTGTCGTGCACCTGGGAGTGGCGGCGAGCATCGGCATCAAGAGCCTGCTCATCGCCTTTGCGGCAACGCCCCAGGGGGAGATCGTCACGGCGTTCGGCTACCTCTGGGTCGGGGTGTACGCCGCCCACTTCTTCGGCCGGCGGGAGGCCTGGCGGCACACCGCCCTGATCACGGTCGGCTTCGGGGTCGCCCTCTGGGTCAATGACGGACCCATCGCGCCGTCGGCGTACGTCATCGTCGTGGCCACCATCTGGGTGGCCGTCACGGTGCTGTCCAACCTCACCACCCGGTTGCGTGAGCACGCCGCGACCGACCAGCTCACCGGTCTGCTCAACCGCTCCGGGTTCCGGGCGGCCGCCGAGCGTGAGCACGCCCTGTCCCTGCGCACCGGGGTCCCCGTGGCGCTGGTGGTCATCGACCTCGACGGCTTCAAGGCCGTCAACGACTGGCGGGGCCACGCGGCAGGTGACCAGATGCTGGTCGAGCTGGCCGACCTGTGGCGGCTCCGGCTGCGCCGCTGTGACGTGATCGGGCGGCACGGCGGGGACGAGTTCGTCCTGCTGCTGCCGGCGACCGACCACCACCAGGCGACCCTGGTGATCTCGCGGCTGCGGGACGGCAGCCCGATCGGCTGGTCGGCGGGGGTCGCCGAGTGGCGGACGGAGGAGTCGTTCGAGGCCTGCCTGTCCCGGGCGGACACCCACCTCTACCTGGCCAAGCCGGCCCGTGCGGTCCCGCGCCAGCGAGCGACGGATCCCGGCGTCCGGGCCGGTAGAGGCTCCGGGGCCTGAGCCCGGAGCGGGGCGTGGAGCGGGTGACGGGAATCGAACCCGCATGACCAGCTTGGAAGGACAGCGGTCTGTCGGGGTCGATTGTTGCGTTGACCTGCATGAATTCGGTTTGGGGGGAGCCGGGTGCACACCTGCGTGGAGCAGTCGTGGGATAGCGGTGGCGGCCGCATCCCCTGAGCGCGGAGGTCAGGACAATGACACCACGAGACACGGTCAACCGGGACAAATTGCCGGTTGCCCGGCGGCGGCGGCGCGGGTTTGGTGCGGTGGAGCGGTTGCCATCGGGCCGGTTCCGGGCCCGGGTGTTGGGCCCGGACGGCCGGTACGTGTCGGCGCCGTCGACGTTCGAGTCCCGCCGGGATGCGGCGGTGTGGGTGGATGTGCAGCGGGCTGACCTGGTGAGGGGGCTGTGGAAGGCGCCGGCGCGGCGGCGCGGCTCGGCGACGGTGGGGGACTACGTCGGGCAGTGGACCGTCCAGCATCCGAGCGCCCGGGCGAGCACCAAGGAGCTCTACGCGGGGCTGTTGCGGACCTGCATCGGCCCGGATCTGGGCCGCTGGCCGCTGGTGGAGCTGACTCCGGAACGGGTCCGGCGCTGGCACTTCGCGCTGGGGGAGCGGCTGGCCTCCGATGCCGACCGGCGCCGCGCCGTTCTGCGGGCCCGGGGACGGGACGCCTCGGCCGTGTCGGTCAGCGACGGGCGGTCCCGTCAGGCGCAGGCCTACCGGCTGCTGCGGGCGGCGATGAACACTGCGGTCACCGACGGGGTGATCGACGCCCAGCCGTGCCGGATCCCCGGCGCCGGCAGCCCCCGCCGGGTGCTGGGCCGGACCCCGCAGGTGGCCGAGCGCCTGCTGTCCCCGGCTCAGGTGGCGGCGGTCGCGGCGGCGATGCCGCCCCGGTACCGGGCGATGGTGCTGGCCGCGGCCTGGTCCGGGCTACGCCAGGGTGAGCTGCTCGCCCTGACCCGTGCCGATCTCGACCTGACCGCGGTGCCGGCGGTGGTGCGGGTCCGGCGCGGGGTCCGACGCAGCGACGCCGGCACCGTCGAAGCCGGGTTGCCGAAGACGGCGGCGTCGGTGCGCACAGTCAGCCTGCCCGGGCCGCTCGCCGACGCCCTCGCGGCCCACCTGGCGGCCTTCGTGCCCGACCATCCGGGCGCGCCGGTGTTCGCGACCGCGCGGGGCACGGTGCCGGCCCGGTCGAACCTGAACATGACCTTCCGCCGGGCCCTGGCCGCGGCCGGCGTGCCCCAGGTCCGGTTCCACGACCTGCGCCACGTCGCCCAGGTCTTCGCCGCCGAGGCCGGCGCGACCCTGCCCGAGCTGATGGCCCGCCTCGGCCACACCACCCCCGCCGCCGCCCTGATCTACCTGCACGCCCGCACAGCACGCGACCACACACTCACCAACGCCCTCAGCGCAGCGATGGAGTCGTCTTGCCGGTTCGGCGGGTGACCTCATCCTCACGTGGGACATAGGGTCAAGAATGGCTTAGGGCAGCACCGCGGTGTACGCCCCGCCGTCGGGCCAGCGTCGCGGAACCCAGGTCAGGACACCGGGGTGCTCGTCCTCGCCCAAGCGTCGACGGCGCCAGGGAAATGCCGATGCGTCATCGATAGGCGTGAGCCCGAAGCGAGGCTGGACCGCCTCGGTTATGCCGGCCGGTCCGGGTTGGATTGCGCGCCGATTCAGTCGATCGTTGGGCTGCCAAGGGTGTCGGTGCCTCGGCAGCGTCCGGGGCCATCGCCTGCAGTTCCGTCCACAAGGACCGCGGTCGAACTCGACGATGTAGGGCTAGGTCCGCGAACCTCTATGCCCGTGAGTGCTGGAGGGAGTTCCCAGATGCCCGGTCGCGGCGGAGACTGGGCTAGGACTGCATGTTCTGACCTTCGGAGTCTCGATGCTCATTGTGCTGGCCGCGGGCGACGGACATGTCACTGCACACAAGCCCACGCGATGGGAGCGTGCCCTGACTCGGTTCTGGTCGGGACGGCTGGACCGGCAGCTCGCGGCAGGCGCTTCCCCGGACGGGCATGCCCTGCTGGCGGTGCGTGCCGACCGGCTCGTCCGCCCCGCGGTCCGGTGGGCGCTGGCGGGCCGGCTGACTGACATTCTCACGGAGTCGTTCCGGCCCGCGCCGTGTCCCCGAGGCTGTCTCATCCCGGCGCAACGGGCCAGTGTCTGGGCCGCCACGGATGCCGCGGAGCTGGTCGACCAGCTCCTAGTCCCGGCTCCGCTGCCGGCTCGCGGAATCGCGCAGGTGCAGTTGCTGCTGACCGACGGCGCTGGACCCCTGTACTACCCGAGCAGCAGCGACCAGCTGCGCGCCACTGTGCAACAGGCCACAAACGCGCTGGAACCGGTCCCCGACTGGTGAGAGGGATAGGCTCCCGGGCGGAGTCTCCTACGAAAGGGGCGCCGGTGAGCGGCGGAGTAGGGACTGTCCGACGGGCCGCGTTGACTGCTGCCCTGATGGCCGATGGCCTGGTTGTGCTCGACTCGGGCTTCGGGACTTTGGTCGGCTGGCTGCTGGCGGGTGCGCTGATCGCGGCGTGGGCGTGCGTGTATGCGCGCGCCCTCTGCGCCGGTCGACCGTTGGACTGGCGGAAGTTGGGGAGCGCCGCCGTTTGGGGAGCGGTGTCTATGCCGGTCCTCGCCATCGCCGCCCGGATGGGCGGATCGACGGTGTGGTTCCTTGCCGCGGCCGCTGGGTCGGGATGGATAGCGCTGGTGACCCCGCAGGGGTATCTGCCGACGGGGCTGCAGCAGAAGTCGCAGCGCGCCTGGATGGGCGTGCGCCGGCTACGCGAGTTGTAGGAGACATCGCCCGCCGGGCCTGTAGGGAGAGGGCGCAGCATGACGCGGTAGGGTCTGTGCCGGAGCGCCGGGAAGTCTGGTCGGCAAGACCCATGACGCCGCCCTGACCCAGGAGCCCCGATGCGCGCCCGCGACCTCGCCGAAGCCTTCCCGATCGTCACCCCGGACACCGACGCGATGGTCGCGGCCAGAGCGATGGCCGGGCAACGGCTGCCGGGGCTGATCGTGTGCGACGACGACGGGCGCCCGTACACGATTCTGCCGGGCTCGCAGGTGCTGCGGTTCCTGATCCCCGCCTACATCCAGGACGACCCGGCGCTGGCCCGGGCGCTGGACGAGGAGGCTGTCCGACGAGCTGTGCCGCAAGCTGGTGCGCAGCACGGTGCGGGATCTGCTGCCGCGGCCCCAGGACGTCGACGAGCTGCCGGTGGTCGACGCCGACGCCACCAGCCTCGAGGTGGCTGCGGTGATGGCGCGCATGCACAGCCCGCTGGTCGCTGTCGTCGACGACGATGGCGGCGACCGCGATCGGGTGGTGGCGCCATCACCGTCAGCCGGCTGCTCGAGCACCTGCTGCCGGCTCGCCCGCACGTCATGACCGAGGTTCTCGTCGTCGCGGTGTTCGTCGCCGCGTACGTCCTGATCGCCACCGAGCGCATCCACCGGGTCGCGGCCGCCCTGGCTGGCGCGGCCGGCGATGGTGCTGCTCGGGGTCGTCGACGCGCAAGTGGCGTTCTTCAGCGAGCGGACCGGGGTCGACTGGAACGTCATCTTCCTGCTGCTCGGCATGATGGTGATCGTCAGCGTGCTCAAGCAGACCGGCGTGTTCGACTACCTGGCCATCTGGGCGGCGAAACGCACCCGCGGTCGCCCGTTCCCGACGATGGTCATGCTGGTGGTCATCACCGCGGTCGCCTCGGCGCTGCTGGACAACGTCACCACGGTGCTGCTCATCGCCCCGGTCACCCTGCTGGTCTGCGAACGGCTCGGCCTGCCGCCGGTACCGTTCCTCATCGCTGAGGCGCTCGCGTCGAACATCGGCGGCACCGCCACCCTGATCGGCGACCCGCCGAACATCATCATCGCCAGCCGGGCCGGCCTGACCTTCAACGACTTCCTGGTCAACCTGGCGCCCATCGTGGTGGTGCTGATGGTCGTGTTCATCGGGTTGTGCCGGGTGCTGTTCCGGTCGGCGTTCACCTACGACCCCGACCGGGTGGCCGCGCTGATGGCGCTCGACGAGCGCGAGGTCATCCGCGACCGCGGGCTGCTGATCGCGGTCCGGCACTCGTGCTGGTCGCCGTCATGGTCGGGTTCGTCGCGCACTCCGCGCTGCACGTCGAGCCTTCGCTGGTGGCGCTGCTGGGTGCCGGGTGCCCTCGTCGCCCTGTCCAGGCTGGACCCGCCCGCAGTTCCTCGAAGAGGTGGAGTGGCCCACGCTGGTGTTCTTCATGGGCCTGTTCGTCATGGTCGGCGCCCTGGTCGAGGTCGGCGTCATCGGCCGGCTCGGCGAAGCTGTCACCGACGCGGTCGGCGACCGGTACCTGCTGGCGTCCTCGTCGCTGCTGTGGGGATCGGCGCTGCTGTCCGGCATCGTCGACAACATCCCCTACGTGGCGACCGTGACCCCGCTCGTGCAGGACCTGGTCGACGCCGGTGACGGCGCCGGCCGAGGCGAACGCGCTGTGGTGGGCGCTGGCGCTGGGCGCGGACCTCGGCGGGAACGCCACCGCGGTCGGCGCCAGCGCCAACGTCGTCATCATCGGCATCGCCGCCCGCAACGGTCACCCGATCTCGTTCTGGCGGTTCACCAAGTACGGTTCGATCGTCGCGGTGGTCACCATCGCCATCAGCTTGGCTCTACCTGTGGCTGCGCTACTACGCCGGCTGATCCAGCCGGCCTGGCCATGCCCAGCGGACCGTCGTCGACCAGCCCAACTCCACCGACGGAGGACGTCATCATGACCCAGCCCACCGCTGCCACGCGCGGCTCCTCGAGCCGCGGGTCCTGGCCCGAGACCCACGCATCGCCGACGTCCTGCGCAAAGAGACCGTCGGCGGTGCGCTGCTGCTGGCCGCCGCCGTCGCCGCGCTGGTGTGGGCGAACTCCCCCTGGTCGGACTACTTACCAGTCCCTGCGCGACCGTCGAGATCGGTCCGGAGTCCCTGCACCTGCACCTGAGCCTCGGGCGCCTGGGCGGCCGACGGACTGCTGGCGATCTTCTTCTTCGTCGCCGGCCTCGAGCTCAAGCGCGAGTTCGTCGCCGGAGACCTGCGCGACCCCGCCCGGGCCGCCGTCCCGGTCGCCGCCGCGCTCGCCGGCGTCGTGGTGCCGGCGCTGCTCTACTCGGCGGTGAACCGGGCCGCAGCGACCGGCGACCTCGCGGCTGGGCCATCCCGACCGCCACCGACATCGCGTTCGCCCTCGCCGTGCTGGCCGTCATCGGCTCACACCTGCCCTCCGCGCTGCGCACATTCCTGCTCACTCTTGCCGTGGTCGATGACCTGCTCGCCATCGTGATCATCGCCATCTTCTACACCCGGGACCTGTCCGTGGGTCCGCTGCTGCTCGCGCTGGTTCCGCTGGCCCTGTTCACCGTTGCCGTTCAGCACCGGATCCGGTCCTGGTGGCTGCTGCTGCCGCTGGCGGGCGCCACCTGGACGCTGGTCCACGCCTCCGGCGTGCACGCCACCGTCGCCGGCGTCCTGCTCGGGTTCGCCGTGCCAGTGGTGCGCCGAGCCAGCGGGCGACGGGCCGGGGCTCGCCGAGCACTTCGAGCACCGGTGGCGACCGCTGTCCGCGTCGGTCGCCGTCCCGGTGTTCGCGTTCTTCGCCGCCGGGGTCAGCGTCGGCGGCCTCGACGGACTCGACGGATGCGCTGCGCGACCCGGTCGCCGTCGGGATCGTCGCTGGGCCTCGTCGTGGGCAAGCCGGTCGGCATCCTGGCCGCCACCTGGGGAGTCGCCCGGTTCACCCAGCGCCCGGCTGGACACGTCCCTGTCCTGGTGGGACGTCCTCGGGCTGGCGCTGCTGGCCGGCGTCGGGTTCACCGTCTCGCTGCTCATCGGTGAGCTCGCGTTCGGCGCCGGAACGGCCGCGCGACGACCACGTCAAGGTCGCTGTCCTCGCCGGCTCGGTGCTCGCCGCGGCGCTCGCCGCGGGTGTGCTGCGGACGCGCAACCGGGCATACGAGCAGCTGTACGCCGAGGAGACTCGATCTGTCGACTGAGGCCGTTTCCCAGACGACTCTCAGTCGCAGGGCGAATCGGCATTAGCGTTGCACGGCGTGAGGAGCGACCACAGCCTGTTCCGACGGCCACTCCGTGCAGCAGGACCGAGTCAGGGCGTCGAGATCGTCACGGAACTACGAAGTCGGGGCAACTCGTCGTCGCGTGGGCGGAGTCGTTGGTCCCGCCGATATCCGTGTCGCTCATCATGGGGTCGATCCGACCGCACCTTGATCACCACCGACGTCCAGCGCACTACGAGGTCTTCCGGGCCACCAGCGTCAGCAACCTCGAGGTGCGTGCGATCTGGCAGCAGATCCAGCGGGTGCGACTCAAGGGTGCCCGAGGCTTCGTGGGGCTGTTGCGTGCTTAAAGGCCCCCTGCGCCCCCGACCTCGACCATCCGGCCGCCGGCGACATAGTCGGGGTTCTCATCGACGCCAGCCTCGACCACCGGCTCGCGGGGGAACGCGGCTGGAGCCAACAGCAGTTCCGCACCTGGCTTCAGACAGCGTTCAAGACGCAGTTGTTGCCGAACTGACCGCCCGTCCGACCTCGTCATCGGCCGAAACCGGTGTGGTGAGCCCAAGCGGCTTGGGTTGTCGTACCCATCGTTGAAGCTTCCGCTCGCCGCTGGTCGAGTGCGGGTCTGGCAATGCCTCTCAGGGGGTCCGGCCGATAAAGGCGAGCAAACGTGTCTGCGCGTTGGCGTCGTCGGTCACCGCAACCCGCGGACCGTAGTGCCCGCTTGCGCGCAGGGCGTCGTCGAGCGGCAGCATCCCTCCTAGCAGCACCGCACACTTGTCAGGGTCGAGGTGCTCGTCTTGGCCGGTGGCCCGCGCCAGATCCCAGGTATGGAGGAAGACGTCGGCGGTGTAGAACTGGTCGACCGCCCGGTCCAGCGGGAGCTTGCCGACGTGTGGGTCTGCCAGCACCCGCGCCGCCGTCGCCGGGGCATCGAGAAGTGCCTGCACCCCGTCGCTGTGCACCGTCCACGCCGCCACCGGGTCGTCGTCGACTGATGGCCCCTTCGGCAGATCTACTCCGGCGCCGGCCTTCAGGAAGCCCGGGAACCATTCGACAAGGTGCCGCACCACGTCCCGAGCTACCCAACCCTCACACGGCGCAGGGTTGTCCCAAGCCCCCTGACGGACAGCGTGGACGCGGTCGGTGAAGCCTCCCGCGATGAGTCGATGCTCCTCGGCCGCGGTAGTCATGACCTCACGCGCCCTCTCGGTTCTCGCCTCAGCCCAACCTGCTGGGCTGGTTGGCTGCTGTTCGCCATAGCGTCATCGTCGTTGGGATCACACTGCAATAGCTCGCCCGAGATGCACCCGCTCGTGCGGCGCACCGCACACGATCCGTCCGCCGTCGGGCTCTGTCGGGACAAGCGAAGGATACGATCACGTGGTGGCCAAGCAGCCCGTCGTTCGCGAGGTTCAGCTCGCCACGGGGGTCACGCTCCGCTGCCTCGAGCAGGGCGATCCCTCGGGTACGGCGGTCTTGCTGCTACATCCTTGGGGAGAGTCGCTGCGCTGCTTTGACCGGCTCATTGCCTTGCTGCCGCCTTCGTGGCGCGTGCTGAGTCTGGACCAGCGTGGCCACGGTCGGGCCGAGAAGCCGGTCGGCGGCTATGAGCTCGCGGCGTTCGCGGCGGACGTCGAGGCCTTCATGGACGCAACTGACGTGGCTGCCGCCGTGCTCGTCGGATCGTCCAGTGGCGGCTACGTCGCCCAACAGGTGGCCCTGGACAGCCCCAGTCGAGTGACCGGTCTCGTCCTTGTCGGGTCACCGGGCAGCCTGCACGGACGGCCGCCCTTCGCGGACGAAGTAGAGCGACTCACCGACCCGGTCGACCCGGCGTGGGTGCGGGAGTCGCTGACCTGGTTTCCACGCTTCCACGACGTACCGGACTGGTATATCGAGGACCGCGTTCGGGATGGGCTTTGCCTGCCCGCGCACGTCTGGCGAGACACACTGAACGGGCTCATCACGGCGCCGGCGCCGACCGACACAGGAACGATCACCGCCCCTACCCTCATCATCTGGGGGGACCGCGACGACCTCCTGGCGGGCGAGGACCAGCGACAGTTGGCCGCCGCGATACCGGGCTCACGTCTCGTCGTGTACCAGGACACAGGGCATCTGGTTCTGTGGGAGCAGCCGGATCGAGTGGCTACCGACCTGACCGAATTCGTCGCTGGCCTGGAGACGGCAGCAGCAACTCGTTGACCGCTTCCCGAACTACCGGATCTACCGCCGTGGAAGCGTTCATGCGCGGTCCGAAACCTGGGCAAGTTCGCACCGAAGGCTCCCCGCTGATTCTTCGAGGCGAATCGTCGATTGGGATGGGTCTCGGGAGCCTGCCGGTCCTGCGGCCTGGACTTTCGACTTCGGTGATCCGATCGTCGCTTGGGGCTGCCGCGATGCGCCGGACTTGCGACCATGCGGTCGACCTTCAGGATGCCGCTGACCGTGCGCTGCAACGCGAAGCAGGATGGTGGACGCCTCGCACCGCCGGGGGGTACGACCCTTGATCTGGCCTCAGGGCTTGGCGTAGGTGGCGGCGCCTTTGAACTCGTAGCCGACGAAGTCCTCCTCGCCCTCGACCCACGCGTCATGCCCCGGGGCGATGCGGTAGGCGTCTCCGGGTGACAGCGTGGTCTGCGAGCCGTCTTCATGGGTGACGCCGAGGCGGCCGGAGGCGACGTACCCGACGTGGTCGACCTGGCAGGACTCGCCGCCCACCACGGGCTTGATGCACTCCGACCACCGCCAGCCCGGTGCGAACGTGAAGCGACCCACCTCGGTGTCGCCGAGCCGCACGACGTCGATTCGCGTCTTGTCCGGGGTGCGCGTCTCGTCGGGCTGGTCGAAGCTCTTGCTGTCGATGCCTGCCATGTCGGCCCTCATCAGGTAGCGGGTGGGCGGCGCGATCGCACTAGACGTAGCACCGCCGGATGACTGCGACAAGGGGGGCTGTGGGGGCGTTCACTGCTCGCTCCACCCGGCGCGGGCCACGATGGCGCGCTGCTCGTCCCTGTTGGGTGTGGCGTCGGCCGGATCGTCCGGCCAGTCAGCGACTTGTTCGCTGGCCCAGTCGGCCCAGTCGGCGACGAGCTTGTAGAAGTCGGTGAGGAACGCCCCCACCAGCAAGGTCGTCGCTGCCCGCGCCTGGAACTCGGCACCGCCGGCGAGGAACGCGCGACCCGCGGCGAGGTTGCCAGCGTTGCGTTCCTCGGCCCAGGCACGTGCGTGCGCGAGTGTCGACAGGGTGTCGGCCCGGGTGCCCTGGTCGGCCAGGAAGACCCGCAGCAGTGGTTCGGCCTCCAGGCCGAAACCCGTCGTCGGCTCGCCGAGCCAATCCCGGAGCGCGCGCCGACCCGCTGCGGTGATGGCGTAGATCGTCCTCGCCCGCTGCCCGGTGGCCTCCCGCCGCGAGACCGCCAGCCCGAGACGCTCCAGCTTCTTGGGCTCCTCGTACAGCTTGCTCTTCGCCCGCGGCCAGAACCGGCTCAGACTCCACCCCATTTGCCGGGTCAGCTCATAGGAACTCCACGGCCTGATCGCGAGCAGGCCGAGCAGGGCGTACGACGTGGTGGTGAGGCCGCGACTCCTTGACATGACCACCCTTCCGGACTACCAACGGAACTAGTCCCTTTGGGACTATACCGAGGAGACGTCCATGAACGACACCACGACATCCCGGGTCGCCGAGTCGAACACCTCCCAGCTCGCCGCGTGGGACGGCAGCGAGGGGCAGTACTGGGCCGCGCACGCGGACAGGTACGACGCCTCGGTCACCGATTACCACGGCGCGCTCCTGGACCTCGCTGCCATCGGCCGGGACGACCGGGTCCTCGACGTCGGGTGCGGCACCGGCCAAACGACGCGTGATGCGGCACGGCTGGCCGTCGCCGGCTCCGCGCTCGGGGTCGACCTGTCCTCGGCGATGCTGTCGGTGGCACGGACCCGGGCGGAGCACGAGGGTGTGCGCAACGTGTCCTTCCTCCACGCGGACGTCCAGGTGCACCCGTTCGAGCCGGCGTCCTACGACCTGGCGATCAGCCGGACGGGCACGATGTTCTTCGGCGACCCGGCGGCGGCGTACGCGAACATCGCCCGCGCGCTGCGACCGGGAGGCCGTCTCGCGCTCGCGGTCTGGCAGGCAACGTCGGAGAACGAGTGGTTCACCGCGTTCACCAGCGCTCTCGCCGGGCGCCGCCTACCGGCCCCGCCACCGGACGCGCCACACCCGTTCTCGATGAGCAACCCGGACCGGGTATCCGGGCTGCTAAGCACGGCCGGCTTCGACGACGTCGTCCTCAGCGAGGCCCGGCACCCGATGACCTTCGGCGTCGACGCCCGCGAGGCCCACAACTTCGTCCTCGGCCAGCTGGGCTGGCTGCTGGCCGACCTCGACGACACGCGTCGCGAGGCAGCACTGCGAGCGCTGATGCAGACGATGCAGGAGCACGACAGCGGCGAAGGCGTGACGTTCGGCTCCGCCATGTGGTTGATCACCGCACGCCGCGCATAGCCGATCCTCGAGATCGACACGCCCCGACGCCTCGTGTTCACCTGGGGCTGAACCCAACGCCCGCCGGTCCCTCCGACAGCACCCGAGTCGTCGTCACCCTCGAACCCGAGGCAGGTGGCACACGAGTCATGCTCCGCCACCACGACCTCCCCGACGACGAGCAACGCTGGGACCACAGCAGCGGCTGAGAGATATACCTCGGTCGCTTCGCTGTCCCCCTCGCCGGTGGCGACCCAGGCCCAGACCGCCTGACCGTCCCGAAGCTCCGCCCCGTCTCGTTCGCCCAGGTCACCTTCGCCGTCCCGTTCAGCCGCCGGTGGTCTCGTCCGCCCGCGGGCGGGTGAACGCCCGAATCAGTCCGGACCTAGACGCCGGGCCCGCAATCCTTGTCAGCGGCGCGGTACGAGCTCGATCGCAACCGGTCGCCCGGGTGACTCCGGAACGCAGCAGGTGAGGTCGTTGCGGCACTGCGCCAACGGGGGCTCGGCGTCAAGCGAAGCGCGGACGGCGTCGAGCTGGGCGGAGAACTGCTGGAGCTCGGCGATCCGTTCGGCGATCTCCGCCTGCTTCTCAGCGACAAGCCTTCCGACCCGCTCGTGCGCGGCGCCGCAGTTCGTGCCGGCCCAGACCGGGATCACCGCGATGATCTGCTCGCAGCTCAGCCCCATCCGGCGGGCCCGTGTGATGAACCGCAGGCGGGCGGCCGCATCGTCGGCATACTCGCGGTAGCCGGATGCGGTACGAGCCGGAACAGCCATCAGCCCGACCCGTTCGTAGTACCGCACCGTCGAGGTCGGGACCCCTGCGGAATCGGCGAGCTGAGAGATTCGCACCCGCCCACGGTAAACCTTGCACCCACGTGCAAGGTCAAGGTCTTGACATTGCACCCGAGTTCAACTTCTACCTTCCTGATGACGACCGGGAAGGCCGGTCACCAGACCCGGGAGGGACGCCATGGGAACCTTCACCCGCGACGACACCGAGCTCGCCGTCGACATCGACGGGGCCGGCCAGCAGCACCGTGCCGAGGCGGGCGGGATGACCATCGCCCTCGAGCGGTGGAACGCCGGACTCGACACCGCCGAATGGTTCGCCGACCTGCCCGGCGGCGCATGCCAGGAGCCGCACTGGGGCTACTGCCTCCAGGGCAAGGTGACCATGCGGTACAGCGACGGCGAGACCGAAGTCCTCACCGCCGGGCAGGCCTACTACATCAGGCCCGGCCACAACGCCCACATCGACGACGACGCCGAGTTCGTCGAGTTCACCAGGGCCGACCAGACGCCCGGCATCAACACCGTCGAGCTGTAGCCAGACGTAGGCCTCAGACTCGACAGGTGTTGCGCTAACCGGTTGAGGTCGCACCCCATGGACGTCAGCATCGACGCCCAGGCGTCGACCAGCGGACCACCAGGGCCGAACTGGGTCGCGGCGGCCACGTCCTCGGGCAGTGTGAAGCTCTCGGTCGCCGGTGTGTACGTCAGGTATCCACCGGCGGCCCGGGCCCGTAGCCACTCCCGGACCAAGGGTTGACACTGACCCGGCGAAGAACCTCCGCGGCGGTGAGCGGGCCGGCTCGGGCCAGGGCGGCCCACAGTCCGCTGCGCACGCCGAGCGCGGTGACCAGTACGCCCAGGGCGTCGCCCAACTCGGTCATGATCTTGCCCATCTGGGCTTCGACCGCTGCATCCATGTCGTTCACCGTGGCCGTGTTCGTCTGCTGGTCCATCGTGGTCACGTCGCACTCCCTCACGCGGACCCAGGGCCGATCCCGGGCTTCTAAGGACAGGGCGCGAGTTTCGACCTCGCGGCCGCGAGGCGTGCTCTCGCACCCACCCCGCTCGCAGCAGTTGGATGTCAGTGACCCTCGACGCCGCCACCGCCACGACGTAGCCTCGATCGACTCGGATATCCCCACCGCGCCCGAGGAGGGCCACATGTTCGTTCAGGTGATCGAGGGACGCGTCCAGGATGCGGCAGCCTTGCGGGCCGCGATTGACGAATGGTTCCAGCAGGTTGCGCCCGGGGCAACGGGCTGGCTGGGCTCGACCGGTGGCGTGACCGACGACGGGCGCGCGATCGCCGTGGTGCGCTTCGAGTCCGAGCAGGTTGCGCGGGAGAACAGCGATCGGCCCGAGCAGGACCAGTGGTGGGCGCAGACGGCGAAGCTGTTCGACGGAGAGCCGACGTTCAGCGAGAGCAGCGATGTCACTCTCGACATCGTCGGCGACCCGGACAGCGCCGGGTTCGTCCAGATCATGAAGGGACGCGGCAACAACCCCGAGCGTGCTCGTGAGCTGATGGCGCAGGACTCCGAGGCCTGGGCCGCCTTCCGGCCCGAGATCCTCGGCAGCCTCGGGGTGGGCCACCCGGGTGGCGCCTACACGATGGCGCTGTACTTCACCTCCGAAGAGGCAGCGCGCGAAGGCGAGAAGAAGGAAATGCCCGAGAACCTCAAGGCACAGATGGAGGAGATGGCTGCCCTGTCGGAGGGCGAACCCGAGTTCTTCGACCTGCGGGAACCCTGGCTGCACGCCCCTGCCTGAGCCCGCCGTGCCCCTGTGCAGCTGATGTACCTGAGCGCGGGTTAGCGGTACTCGGGGTTCTCGTAGTCGAACCTGGCTCCGGCGTCCCACGCGGCCCGCTGGTTGCCGAAGGCGGGGATGCCGCCGGCGCTCTTCAACAGTTGCGCGACGTGCATGAGGTTCCAGGTCATGAATGCGGTGTTGCGGTTGGTGAAGTCGTTGTCCGGCCCACCGGATCCTGGGTCAAGGTAGGAGGGCCCGGGCCCGGCCTCCCCGATCCAGCCGGCATCTGCCTGCGGTGGGATCGTGTAGCCGAGGTGCTGCAGGCTGTAGAGGACGTTCATCGCACAGTGTTTGATGCCGTCCTCGTTGCCGGTGATGAGGCATCCCCCGACCCGGCCGTAGTAGGCGTACTGTCCGGCGTCGTTGAGCAGGCTGGAACAGGCATAGAGCCGTTCGATGACCCGCTTGGTCACCGAACTGTTGTCGCCCAGCCAGATCGGGCCGGCCACCACCAGGATGTCCGCGGCCAGCACCCGGGGAAAGATCTCCGGCCATTCGTCGGTCGCAACTCCATGCTCGGTCATGTCGGGCCACACGCCGGTGGCGATGTCATGGTCAGCCGCCCGGAGGATGTCGACCTCGACGCCGTGCCGCCTCATGAGGTCGGCGCTGGCATCGACCAGACCTTGGGTGTGAGACATCTCGGGCGACGGCTTGAGCGTGCAGTTGATGAACATCGCCCGCAGACCATCGAAGCGCCAGGCGCTTGCGTTCTCAGCCATGCCCAGCCTCGCTACTCGTGGTGGGAGACGCCAGCGAAGCACCCACGAGCGGCATCGACAAGATCTAGACCCACTAACTGGATGGGCTCCCGTCAACGGAGCCGCTCGCGAGCTTCGTCGGTACGGCGCGACCTACGACGGGCGGGCACGTGGCTGCGCGCCGAGGCGTTCCACCGACATGCCACCGAACTCTCGACGCCTGACCATCGCGGCGACCATGACCGTGGCAGGGCTTGTCGTCGCCGGCTGCAGCGGTGACCCCAGCACCCGGGAGAACACCGCATCACGCGAATCGACGACGTCCGCGACGGCGTCTGAGAACGCATCGGATCCGGCCTCCACGGCCTCTGCGACCGCGTCTTCGTCCAGCGCCGGCTCCGCCCGAGGCCTCGCCATCACGACCGCGGCAAGCGATTTCGGCACAATGCTGTTCGACCGGACCGGTCAGGCCATCTACCTGTTCGACAAGGAGACCACGCGGCGGCCGCAGTGCTACGGCGCGTGCGCGAGCGCGTGGCCTCCCGTGCTCACGCGTGGTCACCCGCGCGCGGCTGGCGCCGTCCGGGAAATGCTGCTGGGCACCACCGAACGCACCGATGGCTCCAGCCAAGTCACCTACGCCGGGCACCCGCTGTACTACTACGCACACGAGGACCCGAACCAGGTCCTCTGCCACGACGTGACCGAGTTCGGCGGGCGGTGGCTCGTCGTCACCCCCAACGGCACCCCCGCTCCATGAGGGCCGCCGGGCAGTCCGAATTGGGGACCCGCCGGCCCAGGTGGCACGTTGCAGAACTTCCGCGTCCTGTCGGCGGACGACTGCCGACTGCCTTCGGCTTGATGCGGGCCGGCAAGCGTTTCGGCAAGCACTCGAGATCGCCGGCCAGCGGCGCCGTCCAGTCGCTGCGGCAGCCGAGTCGGTCAGCAGCGGACTACGGGCAGCCCTTTGTTGGGTACTCCTACCTGCACGAAGCTGGTTGCAGCGGTCGCGAGTAGCGACTCCGTCCAACCGCGCCGAAGGAAAGGCATCCCCACGGCGCCCAGTGGCGGGGCCTCAAATTCGTTCCGGGGCGACTGCCCCTCATCGAGGGATTCGCGTTCAACGGTTGACTCACCCACCGCTCGGGGGGCTGCGCCGGTGACGGCATCGTCATCGGGGCATAGGAGCGACGCGAGGCACCCTGCCGTCGCGCACTGTTGACAGCCGGCACAAAGGATTATATTTTCCGTGTTAGTTAATTAGCCACTCGGGAAAGTACAGGGCCAGCGGTGACGACAGCGATCGACCGGGACCGGTTGAGCGACACTTTCGGCGCCCTGGCCAACTCGACGCGGCGAGCGATCCTGGCCCGTCTCGCCGACGGGGCGGCGACGGTCAACGAGCTCGCCGAGCCGTTCGAGATGACGCTCCCGGCCATCTCGAAGCACATCAAGGTGCTGGAACGGGCTGGGTTGGTCAGGCGGGGTCAACGAGCCCAGTACCGGCCGTGCGCGCTCGACGCCACACCACTCGCGGAGGTCTCGACCTGGGCCGAGCAGTACCGGCCCGTCTGGGAGGCCCGCTTCGACCGGATGGATGACTACCTCACCCAGCTCCAGCAACGAAAGTCAGGACCACGATGACGGACCAGAGCGGCTTCCAGGACGCGGTGACCATCGAACGCAGCTTCGATGCACCGGTGGATCTCATCTGGCAGATGTGGACCGACCCGGAACACTTCAAGGCCTGGTACGGCCCGGACGCCGCCACCATTCCCGTCGCGAAGATGGACGTGCACATCGGCGGCACCCGACTGGTGTGCATGGAGATGCAGACCCCGGACGGTCCGACGCAGATGTGGTTCACCGGCGAGTACCGCGAGGTCGTCGAGAACGAGCGACTCGTCTACACCGAGTCCATGTCCGATGAGAACGGCAACGTGGTATCGCCCTCGGATCCGGGCATGCCCGCAGGGCATCCCAGCACAACCGAGATTCGCGTCGAGCTCGAGGACGTCGGTGGCCGCACGAAGATGGTGCTGACCCATGCCGGCGTTCCCGCCGATTCCCCGGGTGCCGCCGGATGGGCGATGGCGCTCGACAAGCTAGCCGCCCACGTAAACGCTCACAGCGGATAGCGCTGGTTCGTCGACCGCCACGGGGGCACTGACCACATCAGTCGGCCGGCCAAGTCGCAACTCCCAGGCATCCGAACGAGGTGCCGCCGGCCGGGGCCAGGAGGTCATCCAAAGTCTGAAGGTGGACACCCACAACCCCGATCGCGGCCCGCCGGTGATCTCCGGCGAGCAAGACCACACAGTCCTGCATACCCTGTCCAACGCCGCCTACAAGCGGCAACTGAAGAACCCCGGCGTCACCGAGTTCGTCAAGATCCCGCAGCGAGGACACGCGCTCACCATCGACGATGGCTGGCGCGACGTCGCTGAGGTGGCGCTGGCCTTCCTCAAGCGATTCTAGCCAGCGAGTCGGAGGCCCCAGAGGCGACATCACCGCCTGAGGTCTCGGATCTTGAGGTCGCACTCAGAGAGCTTGTCGGGACAAGTGCTGTTCGATATGACAAGCCTGGGCATCTGCGAGGGTGGCCGGCTGCAGGTCGGCTCCGGTCACGCTGGTTCAGCCATGGCCAGCGCCGGCTTGCGGGTGACGTCCATGCTGTGCACGGTGCGGCCGTGCTCCTGGACGGTAGCCACCAGCTCGTCGTCGTCGCCGTCGGCCTGCCAACCGCCGTCGCAGCGAACGGCTCTGGTCACAGTCGTCTCCTCACGTCGGTCGGGGGGACGGTCACCGCGTCGCGGCGTTGCGGGCTCTGCGGCGGGTTGTGCTCGTCTTAGGCGGCAGCTGGTCGGCGTGGGCGACGGCGGCGTGCACCCAGTCGTCGAGCGCCTCGCCGACGACGCCGGCCGGCTCGACATAGACCATGCTCGACATGGGGCGGCCGGTGAAGTCCATCGGCCGCACGTGGGGTCGGGAGAGCGCGGCCTTCGCCCGGTCCGGGCCGAGACGCAGCATGAGGTCGCTGTGGACGACACCGCAGAGCATGTGCCCGCGGACCAGGAACGCCAGCCCGCCGAACATCTTCTGCTCTCTCACGTCCGGGCTGTTCGCGAGCACCTCGCGGATCCGGTCGGCCAGCGTCTCGTCGTACGCCATCGCGCTCTCCTCTCGCCACTAGGGACCGGTCTCAGTCTCGCCGTTGGCACCGACAGCGGCAACGACCCCGAGATCCGAGGAGGTCAGCTCTCGAGGCAGGCCCGCAGCCGTTCGAGGTCGGCGGTGATGCTGCGCCGGACCTGACGAGTCATCAGCGGGGTCGCCCAGCCGAAGAAGCGGCCCGGGCTGCCGGCCGCGCTGATGGCGACCGACGTGCCGCCGTCGGCGTCCTCGAGCTCGTAGGTCACCCGCATGGGGAACGGACGCTCGACGTGCATCTCGACGAGCCGGTCCGGATCGTCCCGGGTGACGAGGTAGCCGTAGTCGAAGGTGCGGCCGAGGAACCGCGCTGTGCGCACGACGGAGGCGCCCTCACGCAGGCGACCGGGCTGGTCCGGCCGGCTGGAGGTGATGCCGCCGGTCCAGCGCAGGTCGTTGGCCGGGTCGAACATGAACGCCGCCACCTCGGGCCGAGGCCGGCGGACTAGCACGACCGGCCGGACGTCGACAGCCACGCGCACTCCTTCCAGGTGCTGTCAGGGGTCCTAGCTGGTCTCGGGGAACAGCGGCTGCGGCGTTCCGGTGTCGGCGTACTTGGCCAGCCGGTCCATGACCATCGCCCAAGTCTGCGCGGTGTGCCCGAGGTCGGTCTCGGGATAGCCGTCGGCGAACCCGTAGTGGCGGAACAGGATGCCGGTGCCGATCTCGGCCCTGCTGGCCGGGCCGAGCTCCCACTCCCAGATGGAGCCCTCCCAGAACGGGAAGCCGGAGGTGACCTGCATGCGGACGAGCTTGGCTGGCTCGGTGGTCACGTCGACCTCCAGGTCGACCGGGGCCTGCGCGAAGCCGAACCGGGCGCGCTCGCCGGACAGGTCGCAGTCGGCGGTCCAGAACCCGCGCTGACCCTCGGTGGTAGACAGGATCTCGAAGACGTGGTCGGCGTCCGCAGTTGCGTCGACGGCCAGGGTGGTGCGAGCCATGGTCTCCTCCAGAGATGGACAATCTGCTTTAGGTTCGTCTAAAATAGATCCCAGGTCAAGTGGAGGCGCCGATGCGTCCACAATTTGCCGTGGGGTACCAGCGAGGAGGGCCAGTCGTCGTGGAGCCTCTGCAGGTGATCGCGGCACCGCGGCGGCTGCGGATCCTCGAGCTCGTGTGGGACCGCGAGCGTTCGGCCGGGGATATCGCCGCCCAGTTCGACGTCTCCTGGTCCGCCATCAGCCAGCACTTGACCGTGCTGCGCTCAGCAGGGTTCCTGCTCGAGCGCCGCGAGGGCAACAGCCGCATCTACCGCGCCGACCAGGCGGCGCTCGGGCCCCTGCGCGCCGTCGTCGAACAGCACTGGCGCACCGGCCTGGCCCGCGTCAAGGAGCTCGCTGAGGCCGAGCAGAACCGGGACCGGACATGACCGAAGCGGACATGGCCGAGCCAGACCTCTTGGAAGTCAGCGTGCACATCGCCGCCCAGCCCGAGACGGTGTTCCCCTACTTCACCGACCCCGCCCGGTACGTCCTGTGGATGGGCACCGACGCTGATCTCGAGCCGGTGCCCGGCGGCACCTACCGGGTTCGGATGCGCGACGGCGTGGAGACCGTCGGAGAGTTCCTCGAGGTCGACCCGCCCCGCCGCCTCGTGTTCACCTGGGGCTGGACCCAGGGCCCGCCGGTCCCACCCGGCAGCACCCGGGTGGTCGTCACCCTCGAGCCCGAAGCAGGCGGCACCCGTGTCGTCCTTCGTCACCACGACCTGCCCGACGACGAGCAGCGCCAGCACCACACCGGCGGCTGGGAGATGTACCTCGGCCGCCTCGCCGTCCGCTTGGCTGGTGGCGACCCGGGCCGCGACCCCAACGCCTGACCTGCTCGCTCGGGCGCAGCGCCCACGGTCACTGTCGTGGCCCCGCTGATGAGTCGAACACCTATCGGTCAACCCCGCTCGCCACCGATGTCCGGCAACGGAGGAGCGCACGGGCTGGTGCTGACTCTGCCTGACCTGGTGATCACGCTGGTCCTCGGAACCGTGCTGATCCTCGGTGAAGAGATTGGGTGGCGTGGATTCCTGCTGCCCCCCTGCAGGTCTTGACCACCCGGCGCAAGGCCGCTGTGGGGACCGGTTTCCTCCACGGAGCGTTCCACCTGCCCGTGCTGTTGTTGACCACGACCTATGACGAGGTAGGAACCGGCTCATCGTCGCCCCGATCGTCGTGGCGACCATTACGTGCCGGCGTGTTCCATGCCTGGCTCCGGGACCGGTCAGGCAGCATCTGGCCGGTCGCCATCGCGCACAACGTCGCCAACACCATCTGTACCGCATGGTCACCTTGCCCTGGAGGCAGTAGCCCGGCTGACACCGCGCCTCCTTTCCGCCGCACTCATTCGGCGGCTTCGCCGGCCAGGATCTGCTCGACCACCTCGGCAATGTCGGCGCCCACGATGTCGGGCCGGCGCCCGATCGGGCTGAGCACCATGCCGGGCCGCGCGACGAAGGCGGCCTGGCATCCGGCCGCCAAGGCACCGGAGACGTCCCAAGAGTGCGCCGCGACCAGCCGTACGTCGCCGGTCGCGACTCCGAATGCTCGGGCTACCGCCTGGTAGGGCTCGGGGGCGGGTTTGAGCCGCTTGACGGCGTCGGCGGACATGACGTCGTCGAAGTAGCCGCGGATCCCTGCGTTGGTGAGCTGCTCCTCCGCAACCGATTCGACCGAATTTGTCAGGGCGACCACCTTGAGAGACGTCCCGCGAAGTCGGGCGAGGGCGCCGGCGACTTCAGGATGCGGCGGTAGGGAGCTCATCTTGTCGACCATCTCGGTCGCCTGCGCCGCGGTGATGGTGCGCGCCTGGCGTTCGGCGAGCATGAGCAGCGCGGCATGCTGCGCGGTGCTGAAGTCGACGTACTCCCCTGTCAGGCCACCGACGAAGGACAGCTGAAGCATCTGGGCGAACCACTGTCCGCGCAGCGCGGCCGAGCCCAACACCTCTTCGAAGGAGGCATCGAGCGCGCGCAGGTCGAGCAACGTCTCGTTGACGTCGAAAGCGATCACGGTCGTCACGTCAGTCAGGGTAGGCGGCGGCAGGGTGAGGCTTCCTTGGCGCGGTGCTGGTCCGCTACTCCCGCAACCCCACCGGGCTTGCCCCCATAGCCGACTTGCCGCAGTGAAGCGCCGTCTCGTGGACGGCTGGGGGCGCCATAGCGTCCCCGCCAGCCCGATGAAGATCCACTCGCGTCGCGGCCCGCCCTGGCGCCGAGCCTGCAACGCCAGCGCGCCGACCGCGACCACCGAGCCCCCAGCCCCGATGATGCTCAGGGCGAACACTGGACTCAGCCGGGCCCGTCCCTCACCATGCTGGGGCCGCCCTCCAGCGGTCTCCTCGGCCGGGGTGGCGCGGCGCAGCCTCGCCGGACGGCGACGGCGCCTTTGAGGTCGCGCCGCCCTTGACCATCGAGAACTCTTCGCCGCCGTAGCCGGCGCCTACTCTTGAGGGCGGGCCGGGCGACGTGACGGCGAGGGCGCCGGGACCGCGCTGCGGAACGCTTTGATCAGGCTGCCTGTATGAGGCGGTTCCGTCCGGTGTGCTTCGCCTCGTACAGGGCGTCATCGGCCCGTTGGATCAGAGCCTGCCGGCCTTCCCGGCCGTCCCACTGCGCGACCCCGATGCTGACTGTTTGCTCGCCCGGGGTGGCTCGGCGAAGCTTCTCCATGACCACGACGGCTCCGGCAAGGTCGCAGTCGCCCAGGACCACCGCGAACTCCTCGCCGCCATACCGGGCCAGGACGTCGGTCCCGCGGAGTTGGCGGGACCACGCGTCAGCAGCCTCCTGCAGGAACCGGTCGCCGGCCGGATGCCCCAGGGTGTCGTTGTAGGCCTTGAAGTGATCTAGGTCCAGCAGCGCCACACACAGCGGCGCCATCGGGGCTGACAGGGCGGCCGGCAGCAACTCGTCGAAGGCCCTGCGGTTCGGGACGCCGGTCAACTGGTCGGTCCGGGCCAGCACCTGGACCGTGCGCAGCAGGTCGGCCTGTTCGAGAGCGACCGCAGCCTCGACCGCCATCAGGCTCACAGCGGCCACGGCCGCGTCACTCAATACGACCAGCTGGCGCCAGCCCACGACCAGCACGGCCACCACCTGGCCGCGGCGCACCACCGGCTCGTACAGCAGGCTGGTCGCGCCGACCTGGGCGAGAAGGGCGTGCGGGATCCGCGGGTCGGTGCGTGCGTCAGCGACGAAGATTCGCTGGCCTCGGAGCAGGCAGTCGGCGGCGACCGAGCGGGCCGGGTCCAACGGCACCCGCGCTGCGGTCTGCTCGAAGCCCACCCCGGCGGTGCGCAAGAGCGCAGCGTCACCCTCGGGCTCCAGCAGGAAGGCAATCGTCGCTTGCGATAGCGCCCTGGCACCCTCGCAGATCACATCTCGGGGGTCCTGGTTGACCTGCATGCTGTGCCGGACCTCGGCCACCGCCGCGAGCTGCTCGGCCGCCGCGGCCGCCAACAATGTGGCAGACGTCGCCGCCGCGCCGTGCTCATGTAGCGCGCGCACCAGCTTCTGGACGGCGAAGCCGACCAGCCCGGCGACCAGCATCAGTACCAGCCCGCGGCGGAACTCCACATCGGGGTACTCGGGTCCGCCGATCAGCAGCCACGGCCCGAAGAACACCGCACCGGTCGCGACCAACGCAACTGTCAGGGCGGCGCGGCCGCTGTACAGCGCGAGCCAGCAGACCGGCAGAAGCACCATCGGTGCGACCCCCGACTCCGCGCCGCCACCGGCGTGACGCAGCACTACCACTCCGAGGAAGAACGCCAATGGAGGCACGTTCTGTGCGGCCGCCGGCAGCCGGTCCCACGGCACCAGCACCGACACGCCGATGATCAAGGCGGCCAGCAGACAGCCCAGCCCGAAGACCCCAGGGCGACGCAGGTCGGTAACGGCCAGCACCCCGGTCCCACCCAGCGCAGTCAGCGCGAAAGGCGCCACCCGACCCAGCACCCCGGACCCGACCAAGGGCCCGGCCGAACACGCGTGATCGGCTGAGGACATGGAGGTGTTCTCGACCTGCGACCCCGTCACATTGAGTGTTTGTGTGCCGAGTTGTGCGGAACTCGATCCGCCGTTCGGGTGAACCAGCCTCCGTGGCCGCGGACCGCGACACTAAGCCGCGGAACGACCTCCAGATGGCCGTCTCTGAGGTTGCAGCTTTTCAGATGCCGCGCCTGATCGGGAACGGCACTCGTGATTGGACCGACTCAACCATCACCGACGTGAGAGAGCGCCCTGCACTTGGTCACAGCCGGGGAACAATGACCCGGGCCGCCCTCGATCCGTCAGACCGGGGACGGGCGCATCCTTACTCGACTGGCCGGACATCTTGGCCGCCAGCAGGGCCGTCCCAGGCTCGTCGGCGCGGGAGAGGTGCGGCGTGCCAGGTGTGGGGACCGGCTTCGGCGACTGTGTGATCTTCTTCGATGGGCCGTTCATCGCTAATGCCGGTGCCAAGTCGTCAACGTTGCGCGCAGCTCGCCACGTCGGCCGCGGACGAGCCGTAGGTCGTTGACCGGTTCTTCGGAAGCGGGTTGACGGCAGCCTCGGGCGGCGAGCGGGAGCCCTGGCGGGACTTCTGTCATGGCTCCCGGCGGCTCTGCCGTGGGCCTCAACTTCGGGCAAGTGGTTGTCCTCAGCGTCAACGTCGGGGCTCCGCGGGCGGAGCCGTCTCGGCATCAGCTGGAGCTAACACCGTCGCGTGAAGACGTTGTACAGGAATGTCCCGCCGTGGAATTCCACAACCCGGCGGTTATGTCTCTGGAGAGGAAGCGCGCACGACATCGTCGCTGGCCAGCAACTTGAGCGGGTGACCGGGATCGAACCGGCATGGCCAGCTTGGAAGGCTGGAGCTCTGCCATTGAGCTACACCCGCGTGCCCGCCTGGTGCGGGCGCAGCGGGCCTGCGCAGGCGCCGGTTAGCCCCTGGCAGGCATCGGCTCTAGGATGCCATGAGCGCTGCGGGGCGTAGCGTAGTGGCTAGCGCGCCTGCTTTGGGGGCAGGAGATCGGGAGTTCGAGTCTCCCCGCCCCGACCACGTCACGTCATGGCCTGCTGGCGCCCGCTGCGCGAGCCGCGCACCCGCTGTCCGTCCACCCGCACGTCCGCGATGCCCCATCCGGTGATCCACGAGGAGCCCCCGACCGTGAAGAGCGAGCTCGAGACCCTGAACCCGACCCGGGTGAAGCTGACCGTCGACGTCCCGTTCGAGGAGCTCGAGCCGAGCCTCGACGCGGCGTACAAGAAGATCGGCAGCCAGGTGACCATCCCCGGCTTCCGCAAGGGCAAGGTGCCGCCGCGGGTGATCGACCAGCGGTTCGGCCGCGGCACCGTGCTGGAGGAGGCGGTCAACGAGGCGCTGCCGCGGTTCTACGGCGAGGCCGTCGAGAGCAACGACCTGAAGGTCCTGGGTCAGCCCGAGGTCGACGTCACCGAGTTCGAGGACGGCCAGCACCTGCGGTTCACCGCCGAGGTCGACGTCCGGCCGGAGTTCGACCTGCCGGAGTACGACGGCCTCGAGGTCACCGTGGACGACGCGGAGGTCACCGACGCCGACGTCGACGAGCAGCTGGACGGGCTGCGCGAGCGGTTCGCCACCCTCACCGGGGTCGACCGGGCGGCCGCCGACGGCGACTTCGTCTCCCTCGACCTGTCCGCCACGGTCGACGGCGTGGCCATCGACGACCTCACCGCGAAGGGCCTGAGCTACCGAGGTGGGCGAGGGCTCGCTGCTCGAGGGCCTGGACGACGCCGTCACCGGGCTGGCCGCGGGGGAGTCCGCGGAGTTCGCCACCACGCTGGTGGGCGGCGACCACGCCGGCGAGGAGGCGACCGTCACCGCCGAGGTGAAGTCGGTCAAGGAGCGCGAGCTGCCCGAGCTGGACGACGAGTTCGCCCAGACCGCGAGCGAGTTCGACACCCTCGACGAGCTGCGCGCGCGACATCCGGACCCGGGTCGACGGCATGAAGAAGGTGCAGCAGGGCGTCCAGGCCCGCGACCGCGTGCTGGATGCGCTGCTCGCCAAGGTCGAGCTCCCGCTGCCGGAGGGCGTCGTCAAGGCCGAGATCGATGCGCGCAACCACAACCTCGCCCACCAGCTCGAGGCCGCCGGCATGACCAAGACGGACTTCCTCGCCGCCGAGGGGCAGTCCGAGGAGGAGTTCGACGCCGACATCGACAAGCGCACCCGCGAGGCGATGGCCGCCCAGTTCGTCCTCGACAAGGTCGTCGAGAAGGAGCAGCTGTCGGTCAACGAGCAGGAGCTCACCGAGCACATCATCCGGAGCGCGTCGCGCTACGGCATGGGACCCGACCAGTTCGCCCAGCAGATCGTGCAGGGCGGCCAGGTGCCGGTGCTGGTCAGCGAGGTCGTCCGCGGCAAGGCGCTGGCCCTGGTGCTCGAGCGGGCCAAGGTCGTCGACGAGTCCGGCCGCGAGGTCGACCTCGAGGCGCTGCGCGAGGACGCCCCGGCCGACCAGCTGGTCGAGGTGGCCGACGACGACCAGGAGGGTCACGACCACGAAGGTCACGACCACGACGACCACGAAGGTCACGACCACGCCGGTCACGACCACGGCTGACCGTCGTACCCGCCGTACCTCGCCAAGGGCTCCTGCCGCACCCCGGCCGGGGCCCTTCGCGCGTCCGGGTGAGGCGCGTGCGCCGACAGCGAACACCCGCCCGGCGGGGAGTTCTGTGTCCAGGCCCCGCGTTAGTGTCGGCACCAGTGATCGGCGGGAGCGCCGGTCAGACACGACAGACACATCGTCACGACGCGAGACAGGTGACCCGAGTGAGCGAGCTGATCACCCCCGGCCTCGAGACCCCGCAGGGGCGCTCGCCCCAGCCGCAGGGGATGGGCCTCGACGACCAGGTCTACAACCGGCTGCTGCGCGAGCGCATCATCTTCCTCGGCTCCGTGGTCGAGGACGCCAACGCCAACGCCATCTGCGCCCAGCTGCTGCTGCTGGCCGCGGACGACCCCGACAAGGACATCTGGCTCTACATCAACTCGCCGGGCGGCTCGGTGTCCGCCGGCATGGCGATCTACGACACCATGCAGTGCGTCAAGAACGACGTCGCGACGGTGTCGATGGGCCTGGCCGCCTCGATGGGGCAGTTCCTGCTCTGCGCCGGCGCGCCCGGCAAGCGCTACGCCCTGCCGCACTCGCGGATCATGATGCACCAGCCGTCCGGCGGCCTCGGCGGCACGGCGTCCGACATCCGGATCCAGGCCGAGCAGATGCTCTACACCAAGCAGAAGATGGCCGAGCTGATCGCCCAGCACACCGGCCAGACGATCGAGACCATCGAGCGCGACTCCGACCGCGACCGCTGGTTCACCGCCGAGGAGGCCAAGGACTACGGCCTGGTCGACCAGGTCGTCGCCAGCGCCGGGCAGGTCGCCGGTTCGGGCGGCACGGCATGAACGACACCTTCCCCCCACCCGTCGGCGGCCCGCGAGGAGACCGAGCCCAGATGAGCGACCTGTACCAGCCGAGCTCCCGCTACTACCTCCCGCAGATGGAGGAGCGCACGTCGTACGGCTTCCGGCGCATCGACCCGTACGCCAAGCTGTTCGAGGAGCGCATCATCTTCCTCGGCCAGGCGATCGACGACACCATCGCGAACGACGTGATGGCCCAGCTGCTGACGCCTGGAGTCGACGACCCCGACCGCGACATCTCGATCTACATCAACTCGCCCGGTGGCTCGTTCACCGCGCTGACGGCGATCTACGACACCATGCAGTTCGTCCGGCCGGACATCCAGACCACCTGCCTGGGGCAGGCGGCCTCGGCGGCGGCCGTCCTGCTGGCGGCCGGCACGCCGGGCAAGCGGTTCGCGCTGCCGAACTCCCGGATCCTGATCCACCAGCCCTCCACCGAGGGCGGCGGCCAGGCCAGCGACATCGAGATCCAGGCGCGCGAGGTGCTGCGGATGCGCAAGCAGCTGGAGGCGATGCTCGCCGAGCACAGCAACCGCACGCTGGAGCAGGTCGAGCGCGACATCGAGCGCGACAAGATCCTCACCGCCGAGGAGGCCGTGGAGTACGGCCTGGTCGACCGGGTGCTCACCACCCGGGGCAACTGAGCGACCGCCCCGCGGGCCGGCCCAGGCCGGGACGCGGGGCGACGCGCCCGCCCAGGCCGCTCAGGCCCGGAATAGCGGCGCAGACGGCCCCGCCGGGGTACCGTCGTGGCACGTACGGCCCGGTCACCCGACCGGTCAGCGAGAGTCGGCAGAGGGAGAGGCTTCCGCGTGGCACGCATCGGTGACGGTGGTGACCTGCTCAAGTGCTCCTTCTGCGGGAAGAGCCAGAAGCAGGTCAAGAAGCTCATCGCCGGCCCCGGCGTGTACATCTGCGACGAGTGCATCGACCTCTGCAACGAGATCATCGAGGAGGAGCTCTCCGAGAGCTCCGACCTCAAGTGGGACGAGCTGCCCAAGCCGATCGAGATCTGCGAGTTCCTCGACTCGTACGTCGTCGGCCAGGACGTCGCGAAGAAGGCCCTCGCGGTCGCCGTCTACAACCACTACAAGCGGGTGCAGGCCGGCGAGTCCGGCAAGCCCGGCCGCGACGACCACGTCGAGCTGGCCAAGTCGAACATCCTGCTGATCGGTCCCACCGGCTGCGGCAAGACGCACCTCGCGCAGACCCTGGCCCGGATGCTCAACGTCCCGTTCGCGATCGCCGACGCCACCGCGCTCACCGAGGCCGGCTACGTCGGCGAGGACGTCGAGAACATCCTGCTCAAGCTGATCCAGGCCGCCGACTACGACGTCAAGAAGGCCGAGACCGGGATCATCTACATCGACGAGGTCGACAAGATCGCCCGCAAGAGCGAGAACCCGTCGATCACCCGCGACGTCTCCGGCGAGGGCGTGCAGCAGGCGCTGCTGAAGATCCTCGAGGGCACCACCGCGTCGGTGCCGCCGCAGGGCGGGCGCAAGCACCCGCACCAGGAGTTCATCCAGATCGACACGACGAACGTGCTGTTCATCGTGGGCGGCGCGTTCTCCGGCCTGGAGAAGATCATCGAGGGCCGGATCGGCCGCAAGGGCCTCGGCTTCGGCGCCACGCTGCACACCAAGGCCGACCGCGACAACGCCGACGTGTTCGGCGAGGTCATGCCCGAGGACCTGCTGAAGTTCGGCATGATCCCGGAGTTCATCGGCCGGCTGCCGGTCATCACCAACGTGCGCAACCTCGACCAGGACGCGCTGGTGCGCATCCTCACCGAGCCGCGCAACGCGCTCGTGAAGCAGTACGAGCGGCTGTTCGACCTCGACGGCGTCGAGCTGGAGTTCACCGAGGACGCCCTCGAGTCGGTCGCCGACCAGGCGATCCTGCGCGGCACCGGCGCCCGCGGCCTGCGGGCGATCATGGAGGAGGTCCTGCTCTCCGTGATGTACGAGGTGCCCTCGCGCAAGGACGTCGCCAAGGTCGTCATCACCCGCGAGGTCGTGCTGGAGCACGTCAACCCGACGCTGGTCCCGCGCGAGACCCCCAAGCGGGAGCGCCGCGAGAAGTCCGCCTAGCTCGGGCCGTACGCGCGACCGGCCCACGGCCTCCTCACTGCGCGTCCCAGGCCTCGTTCGTCGCCCGCGCGACGGTCGCCGGGTCGGGCGCGGTGAGCCCCATCCCCAGCACGATGACCCCCCGGCGCCAGAAGCCGTTCATGCACATCGTGGCACCCACGCCGGCCGCGGCCTGAGCCGGCTTGCTATAGCAGGCGGTGCCGTCCTGCTCGGTCTTGGTCCAGCTGGCGAACGCGTCGTCGCCGCTGCCTGAGCTGGTACTCGAGCCACCCCGCACGGCGAAGAGCATGTATCCGGTCCCCTGCCCGTCGCTGTACAGCGCCACCTTCGCCGCGCTGCCCGTGGAGAGCTCGTCGGACAAGCCGTCCTGGATGTTCTTGATCTCCTCGTCGGAGACGTCGCCCACCCTCGGCATCCCCAGCAAGGTGTCGGGTACCACCGGGTCGGCGACGAACTGCTGCCAGCCGAACCGGCCACCGAGCACGAGACCTGTCAGGACGACGGCGGCTGCCACCAGGGCAGCGGCCTTCCAGCCGGTCGTGAGGCCGGACCGGACCGGCCGGCTACCGGTTGTCGCGGCCCGGGGGGCCGGCGTACCGAACGGCGAGGCGGCCGGTGTCCCGAACGGCGAGGCGGCCGGTGTCCCGAACGGCGGGGGGCCCGAGCGAGGATCCTGCTCCGCCGAACTGCGACGGCACGGTGCCGCCGAAGCCGCCCGAACCCACGGTGGAGGCGGGTGGGCCGGCGAAGAAGCCGAGGTCGGGCACCGGCGGCCGGGCCGGCGGCGGGATGGCCGCGCCCGGCACAGCGTTGTCCTGGGTCTGCTCGGGCATGGGAGATCCCCCCGTTGGTGACGTTCCCCGAGGCGTCGGCGTCCGCCGGGCCGATCTTGAGCCGTCAGCCCACCGGATCGTCGGTCAGAGCGTGACGGTGGCGGCCAGCGGCCCGTCGTCGGCCCGGAAGACCAGCTCCCCGACCCGCCCGGTGGCCTGCAGGTCGGCGGTGGCCTCGGCGACCCGGTGCAGCGCCGCCTGCGGCCCGGTGACGGTCGCCGCGCTCACCTCGGTGCGCATCGAGGTCTTCGCCTCGGACTTCGCCTTGCGCACCGCCGCGAGCACGACCGAGGTGTCGCGGAGCACGGCCGGCTCGGCGCCGGGCGCCAGGCTCCGCCACCTCGTCCGCGACCGGCCAGGCCGACCGGTGCACCGTGCCCGGCTGCCACCAGGACCAGACCTCCTCGGTCACGAACGGCAGGAACGGCGCGAACAAGCGGAGCTGCACCGACAGCGCCGCCGCCAGCGTCGCCTTCGCCGAGGCGGCCGCCGCCTCGCCCCGGGCGCCGTAGGCCCGATCCTTGACCAGCTCGACGTAGTCGTCGCAGAACGTCCAGAAGAACGACTCGGTCACCTCGAGCGCGCGGGTGTACTCGTAGGCGTCCAGCGCCTCGGTGGCCTCTCGCACGACACCGGCCAAGGTGGCGAGCAGCGCGCGGTCCAGCGGGTCGCTGACCGCGTCGGGCGCCTCGACGGCACCGAGCGACAGGGTGAACTTGCTCGCGTTGAGAACCTTGATCGCCAGCCGGCGACCGATCTTCATCTGCGTCTCGTCGAACGGGCTGTCGGTGCCCGGCCGGGCACCTGCTGCTCGCCACCGCACGGCGTCCGAGCCGTAGCGCTCCAGCACGTCGGTCGGCACCACGACGTTGCCCTTGGACTTGGACATCTTCTTGCGGTCCGGGTCGACCACGAAGCCGGAGATGGCGGCGTGCGACCACGGCACCGTGCCGTGCTCGTAGTGGGATCGCACGATGGTGGCGAACAGCCAGGTGCGGATGATCTCGTGCGCCTGCGGCCGCATGTCCATCGGGAAGGTGCGCGCGAACAGGTCCGGGTCGCGCTCCCAGCCGCAGACGACCTGCGGTGAGAGCGACGAGGTTGCCCAGGTGTCCATCACGTCGGGGTCGGCGGTGAAGCCGCCCGGCACGTCGCGCTGGTCGTCGGTGAAGCCGGCAGGAGTGGCCGACGCCGGGTCGACGGGCAGATCGGTCTCGTCGGCCAGCAGCGGCTGATCGTGCAGCGGCTGGCCTTCCTCGTCGAGGCGGTACCAGACCGGGAAGGGCACGCCGAAGAAGCGCTGACGGCTGATCAGCCAGTCGCCCTGCAGGCCGGACACCCAGTTCTCGTAGCGGTGCCGCATGTAGTCGGGACCCAGGTGATCTCGCGGCCGCGCTCGATGAACGTCGTGCGCAGCTCCTCGTCCCGGCCACCGTTGCGGATGTACCACTGCCGGCTGGTGACGATCTCCAGCGGCTTGTCGCCGTTCTCGTAGAAGTTCGCCATCCGGGTTGTCGGCGTCGGTTCGCCGTCGAGGTCGCCGCTGCCCCGCAGCTGCTCGACCACGGCGGCGCGGGCCGAGAAGGTGGTCTTGCCCGCAAGCTCGGCGTACGCCGACACCGCGGCCTCGCTGGTCAGCCACTCCGGCGTCTCGCGCAGCAGCCGACCGTCGCGGCCGACCACCGAGCGCACCGGGAGGTCCAGCTCGCGCCACCAGATCACGTCGGTGAGGTCGCCGAAGGTGCAGCACATGGCGATGCCCGCACCCTTGTCCGGCTCGGCGGCCGGGTGCGCCAGCACCGGGATCTCGACGTCGAACAACGGCGAGCGGACCGTCGTACCGAACAAGCCCTGGTAGCGCTCGTCGTCCGGGTGCGCGATCAGGGCCACACAAGCCGGGATCAGCTCGGGGCGGGTCGTCTCGACGTGCACCGGGCCGCTCGGGCCGTGGAAGGCCACCCGGTGGTAGTGCCCGGGGTACTCGCGCGCCTGCAGCTCCGCCTGCGCGACGGCGGTCTGGTAGGTGACGTCCCACAGGCTCGGCGCCTCGGCCTGGTAGGCCTCGCCGCGGGCCAGGTTGCGCAGGAACGCGCGCTGCGACGCCGCGATCGAGGCCTCCCCGACCGTCGTGTACTTGTGGGTCCAGTCGACCGACAGACCCACCCTGCGCCAGAGGTCCTCGTAGGCTTTCTCGACCTGCTCGGTCCACCGCTCGCAGAGCTCGATGAAGTTGCGTCGCGAGATCGGCAGTGGGCGCTTGGGGTCCGGCTTCTCCGGCAGCGTGAAGTCGGCGTCGTAGGGCAGGGACGGGTCGCACCGCACGCCGAAGTCGAGCTGCACCCGGCGTTCGGTCGGGAGGCCGTTGTCGTCCCACCCCATCGGGTAGAACACCTCGAGGCCGCGCATCCGCTGGTACCGGGCCACGATGTCGGTGTGGGTGTAGGAGAAGACGTGCCCCACGTGCAGGGAGCCGCTGACGGTCGGCGGGGGAGTGTCGATCGAGAAGACCTGCTCACGGGCCTTGGAGCGGTCGAAGCGGTAGGTGCCGTTCTCCTCCCATACCTGGGTCCAGCGGTCCTCGAGCCCGTCGACGGTCGGCTTGTCCGGCACCCGCGCGTCGCGGGCCCCGGCGTCAGCCGCGGAGGCTTCGGTCGTCTGCTGTCCCATGGGCCCGAATCCTACGGTCGGCGGCTGCCTAGACTCCGGGGGTGACCGAGACGGGTGACCTCAGCCGGCTGCGCGAGGTGGAGCGAGCCATCCTGGGGCGCGCCCCCGAGCACGACCTCACGCCGTCGCTGGACCGGATCCGCGAGGTGCTCGACCTGCTCGGCTCGCCGCAGGACGCCGCCCCGGTGGTGCACGTCGCCGGTACCAACGGCAAGACGTCCACGACTCGGATGGTCGAGGCCCTGCTGCGTGAGTTCGGCCTGCGCACCGGGCGGTTCACGAGTCCGCACCTGCACTCGATCCGGGAGCGCATCAGCTTCGACGGGCAGCCCATCGACCCGGAGCGGTTCATCGCGACGTACGACGACGTGGCGCCCTACCTCGACCTGGTCGACTCGCGGCACGATGTCCCGCTCTCGTTCTTCGAGGTGCTGACCGCGATGGCGTACGCCGCGTTCGCCGACGCCCCGGTCGACGTGGCGGTGGTCGAGGTCGGGATGGGTGGCGCGTGGGACGCCACCAACGTCGCGAACGCCCAGGTCGCGGTGGTCACCCCGATCGCCATCGACCACACCCACTTCCTCGGCTCGACGATCACCGAGATCGCCGGGGAGAAGGCGGGGATCCTCAAGCCCGGGTCGTACGGCGTGCTGGCCGAGCAGCCGGCGGATGCCGCCGAGGTGCTGCTGCGCCGGTCGGTCGAGGTCGACGCCATCGTGGCCCGGGAGGGCCTGGAGTTCGGCGTGACGGGCCGCACCCTGGCCGTGGGCGGCCAGCTGATCTCGCTGCGCGGCCTGGCCGGGGAGTACGGCGACGTGTTCCTGCCGCTGCTCGGTGCCCACCAGGCCCACAACGCGGCCTGCGCGCTGGCCGCCGTCGAGGCCTTCCTGGGCGGCGCGCACGCCGAGCGGGGCCAGCTGGACGTCGAGCTGGTGCGGGCGGCGTTCGCCGGCGTCAGCTCCCCGGGCCGGCTGGAGACGGTCCGGAGCTCGCCGACGGTCGTGCTGGACGCGGCGCACAACCCGGCCGGCGCGCGGGCCACGGCCGAGGCGGTGGGGGAGTCGTTCGGGTTCAACCGGCTGGTCGGCGTCTTCGCCGCGATGGCCGACAAGGACGTGCGCGGCATGCTCGAGGCGCTGGAGCCGGTGCTGGCCGAGGTCGTGATCACCGAGTCGACGTCCGGCCGGGCGATGCCGGCCGACGAGCTGGCGGTGATCGCGGTGGAGGTCTTCGGCGCCGACCGGGTCGAGGTGACCCCCCGGCTGGACGACGCCATCGACTCGGCGGTGACCCTCGCCGAGGAGGAGGGGCACTTCGGCGGCTCCGGAGTCCTCGTGACCGGCTCGATCGTCACGGTCGCCGAGGCGCGCACTCTGCTGGGCCGGAGCTGACGTGCGGGGCATCTGCGCCGCGGTGCTGGTCTTCGAGGGAATGGTGATCTTCTTCGCCACCCTGGTCGCGCTCGACCTCTCCGACGTGAGCGACGGCACGGTCTGGGCGGTCGGTGGCGCCGGCGCCGTGCTCGCCCTGCTGCTTGCCGGGCTGCTGCGCTGGCGCTGGGCGTACCTCGCGGGCTCGGTGTTCCAGGTGGCCCTGGTGGCGGCCGGGCTCGTCGTCCCGGTGATGTTCTTCCTGGGCCTGGTGTTCGCCGGGCTGTGGTTCTTCGCCCTGCACCTCGGCCGCAAGGTGGAGCGGATCCAGGCCGCCCGGGTCGCCGACGAGCCGGGTCAGTAGCCTTGCCGACCGTGACCGAGCGAACCCTGGTGCTGATCAAGCCCGACGCCGTCCGCCGCGGCCTGGTGGGCGACGTGCTGGGCCGGTTCGAGCGCAAGGGCCTCGTCGATCGTGACGCTGGACCAGCGCACCATCGACGGCGAGACCGCCGACCGGCACTACGCCGAGCACGTGCAGCGTGACTTCTACCCCCCGCTGCGGCAGTTCATCACCTCCGGCCCGCTGGTGGCGATGGTGCTCGAGGGCGACCAGGCGATCGCCGTGGTGCGGGCCGTGAACGGGGCCACCGACGGCCGGGTCGCCGCGCCCGGGACGATCCGTGGTGACCTGTCCCTGTCGAACCGTGAGAACCTGGTCCATGCCTCGGACTCAGCCGAGTCCGCCGCCCGCGAGATAGCGATCTTCTTCCCCGAACTTTGAGCCGGCACGCTCGTGTGCCGTCAGGTTTGGGCGCTGTCGCGCCGATACGATGACGACGTCGTAGCCGCTTTCGGGCGGTTCCTCCACCGCGGCCGCCTGCGCCGCACGATCCACAGCTGACGCTACTCGGGAAGGCCTCCCTGCTCATGGGTAACAAGTTGTCGTTCATCGGCCGGGACATGGCCGTCGACCTCGGGACGGCCAACACGCTGGTCTACGTCCGGGGCAAGGGCATCGTGCTCAACGAGCCCTCGGTGGTCGCGATCAACACCAACACCGGCGGGCATCCTCGCCGTCGGGGCCGAGGCCAAGAAGATGATCGGCCGTACGCCGGGCAACATCGTGGCGATCCGACCGCTCAAGGACGGCGTCATCGCCGACTTCGACACCACCGAGCGGATGCTGCGCTACTTCATCCAGAAGGTGCACAAGCGCCGGCACCTGGCGAAGCCGCGGATCGTGGTCTGCGTCCCGAGCGGCATCACCGGGGTCGAGCAGCGCGCGGTCAAGGACGCCGGCTACGCGGCCGGGGCGCGCAAGGTCTACATCATCGAGGAGCCGATGGCCGCGGCGATCGGCGCCGGGCTTCCCGTCCACGAGCCGACCGGGAACATGGTCGTGGACATCGGCGGCGGCACCACCGAGGTCGCCGTGATCTCGCTCGGCGGCATCGTCACCAGCCAGTCCATCCGCACCGGCGGCGACGAGCTGGACCAGGCGATCATCACCTACGTGAAGAAGGAGTACTCGCTCATGCTGGGCGAGCGCACCGCGGAGGAGATCAAGATGGCGATCGGGTCGGCGTTCCCGTCGCCCGAGGAGCCGCACGCCGAGATCCGCGGCCGGGACCTGGTCTCCGGGCTGCCGAAGACGATCGTCGTGAGCGCAGAAGAGATCCGCAAGGCGATCGAGGAGCCGGTCAACTCGATCATCGACGCGGTGAAGACCACGCTGGACAAGTGCCCGCCCGAGCTGTCCGGCGACGTCATGGACCGCGGCATCGTCATCACCGGCGGCGGTGCGCTGCTCAAGGGGCTCGACGAGCGGCTGCGGCACGAGACCGGGATGCCGATCCACATCACCGACCGCCCGCTGGACTCGGTCGCCATGGGCTCCGGCAAGTGCGTCGAGGAGTTCGAGGCGCTGCAGCAGGTGCTGATCTCCGAGCCGCGGCACTAGCCGTAACTGTCGGCGACGCCGGACGAGATGAACAGGGACACGCGTCGCACGCGGGTGCTGCTCGCGCTGCTCCTCGTCACCTCGATCAGCCTGATCACCATCGACTACCGCGGCGGTGAGCGTTCACCGCTGGACGGCGTACGGTCGCTGGCTGCGGCGGTGTTCGGCCCGGTGGAGCGGGTGGCCGCCGCCATCGCGAGTCCGGTCAGCGATGCGGTGGACAGCGTCGGCCGCATCGGCGACGGCCGTGGCGAGGCCGACCGGCTGGCGAAGGAGAACCAGGAGCTCAAGCGCCGGCTGCGCACCAGCGGGGTCGACCGGAACCGGGTTCAGGAGCTCGACGACCTGCTGCACCTCGCCGGTGCCGGGCGCTACCGGGTGCTGCCGGCCCAGGTCATCGCGATCGGGTCGGCGCAGACCTTCTCCTGGACCGTCACCCTCGACGCCGGCAGCCGGGACGGCATCCGGCCGGACATGACCGTGCTCAACGGCGACGGCCTGGTCGGCCGGGTGAAGACGGTCGGCCCCTCGACCGCGACCGTGCTGCTCGCCGTCGACCCGGAGTCGTCGGTGGGTGTCCGGCTCGAGGGCTCGATGGAGGTCGGCTTCACCACCGGCCAGGGCATCGCCGACGACGGCGACCTGGACCTGCAGCTGCTCGACGGCCAGTCCACCGTCGAGCGCGGGGACCGGCTGGTGACCTTCGGCTCCCAGGGCGCCACGCCCTACGTCCCAGGTGTCCCGGTTGGCGAGGTCGTCTCCGTCCAGGGCACGCCGGGATCCCAGACCCGCGCCGCCGTCGTGGCCCCGTACGTCGACTTCAGCTCGCTCGACCTGGTGGGCGTCGTGATCGAGCCGCCGCGCCGCGACCCACGCGACGCCGTCCTGCCGCCCCAGCCGAGCGCGACACCGACACCGACGGTCACCGTCACGGTGACCCCGAGCCCGACGGCGCGCGGCTGACATGCCGTCCGCCCGCGCCGTCCTCGCCGTCGTCCTGGTCACGGTCGCCCTCGCCCTGCAGGTGACGCTCATGTCGCGGCTGCCGCTGCCCGGAGCCACGCCCGACCTGCTGCTGCTCGTGGTGGTGTCGCTGGCTCTGGCCCACGGCCCCGGGTTCGGGCTGGCCTGCGGCTTCGCGGCCGGCCTGGCCGCCGACCTGGTGCCGCCCGCCGACCACGAGGTCGGCCGCTGGGCGCTCGTCCTCACCCTGGTCGGGTACCTCGCCGGCCTGGCGCGCGCCGAGACCCGCCGCTCCGCCTTCGTCCCGCTGCTGGTCGTCGCGGTCGCCGGCGCCGGCTCGGTGCTGCTGTACGCCGGGCTCGGTGCCCTGATGGACGACCCCAACGTCACCTGGCAGGCCGTCCGGGCCCTGCTGCCCACCGCGGTCGTGTACGACGTGGTGCTGAGCGCCTTCGTCGTTCCCGGCGTGCTCGCCCTGGCCGGCCGGGCCGAGCCTGAGCAAATGGTCTACGCATGAGCGAGCAGAGCAGGCTGCGGCTGGTGGTGCTGCAGGTCCTGGTGCTCTCGCTGCTCGCCACCCTGCTCGGCCGGCTCTGGTACGTGCAGGTGGTGGCAGCGGAGAACTACAAGACCGCCGCGGCCGAGAACGGGACCCGGGAGATCATCACGCCCGCCGCGCGCGGCATGATCCTCGACTCGCGGGGCCGGCCGCTGGCCCGCAACCGCACCGCGCTGGTGGTCTCGATCAGCCGCACCGCGCTGCTGCACCAGCGAGACGGCGGCCGCGAGCTGGTCGCCAAGGTGGCTGCCGTCATCGGGCAGCCGTTCGAGGACGTGTGGGACAAGACCCGGCTCTGCGGGTCGGCCGGCGCGCCGCCCGCGCCGCGCTGCTTCAACGGCTCGCCGTACCAGCCGATCCCGGTCACCGACGAGGCCAGCACCGCGATGGCGCTGCAGATCATGGAGCGTCGCGAGGACTTCCCCGGCGTGTCCGCCGAGCTCACCGCCGTCCGCGAGTACCCGCAGCCGCTGGCGGCCAACGCCGCGCACGAGCTGGGCTACCTCGGCCCGGTCACCGACGACGAGCTGGCCGCCCGGGCTATGGACAACTCCCGGCGCGGCGCCAAGAACGAGACCGTGCTGCAGCGCACGGACCTGATCGGCCGGGCCGGGCTCGAGCGCCAGTACGACGACGACCTGCGCGGACGCCCCGGGGTCAAGACCCTTGCGGTCGACCACCAGGGCGGGGTCAGCGAGGTGCTGGCCGAGACCCAGCCCACACCCGGCAACTACCTTGTCACGACGATCGACGCGAAGGTGCAGGCGGAGGCCGAGAAGCAGCTGAAGGCCGCGATCATGCGCGCCCGGAACACCGGTGACATCAACAAGGGCTACGCCACCAAGCTCAAGGCCGACTCCGGTGCCGTGGTCGTGATGGACGTCCGGACCGGTGGCATCGTCGCGATGGCCAGCTGGCCGACGTACGACCCGAACATCTGGGTCGGCGGCATCAGCAGCAAGGACTACAAGTCGATCACCAGCAAGAAGCACAACTACCCGAACCAGTCGCGGGCGTTCCAGGGCGAGTTCGCACCGGCCTCGACGTTCAAGGCGGTCACCCTGCCGGCCGCCGTGAAGGCCGGGCTACTCGGTGAACGGGTCCTACAACTGCCCGTCGTCCTACTCGATCGGCGGGACCCCGAAGCGCAACTACGAGTCGCAGGGCTACGGCGTGATCCCGATGTACCGCGCGATCCAGGTCTCCTGCGACACGGTGTTCTACAAGTTCGCCTACGAGACCTGGCTGCGGATGGGCGGGCTGCACCCGAAGAAGAACGCGAAGGACCCGTTCACCGAGATGGCCAAGGGCTTCGGGCTCGGCCGTCCCACCGGCCTCGACCTGCCGAGCGAGTCGGACGGACGGATCGCCGACCGGGCCTGGAAGCGGGCCTACTGGAAGGCGACCAAGGACTTCTACTGCGCCAAGGCGAAGACCGGCTACCCGGAGGTCGCGAGCAAGGACCCGCAGCGCGCGGCGTACCTGCTGCAGCTGTCGAAGGAGAACTGCGTCGACGGCTGGGCCTACCGCGGCGGCGACGCGGCGAACTTCGCGATCGGGCAGGGCGACACCACGACGACGCCGCTGCAGATGGCGCGGGTCTACGCCGCGGTCGCCAACGGCGGCACCCTGGTGACACCGCACATCGGCCGGGCCGTGGTCACCGCCGGAGGGCGAGCTGGTCCGCCGGATCGAGCCGAAGCCGGCCGGGCGGGTCCCGGTGAGCCAGGCGACGCTGAGCTGGCTGCGCGCACGCCCTGCGCGGAGTGACCGAGGGTGGCACCGGCTTCGGACCGTTCTCGCGTGCCGGCGTTCCCGCTGGCGAAGGTGCCGGTGGCGACCAAGACCGGGACCGGTGAGGTCTACGGCAAGCAGACGACCTCGTGGTTCGCGTCCTACGCGCCGGCGAACAAGCCGCAGTACGCCGTGGTGATGATGGTCAGCCAGGGCGGCACCGGCTCCGGAGTCGTCCGGGCCGTCGGTCGCCGAGCTCTACAAGACGCTGTTCGGCGTCTCCGGGCAGAAGGTCGACCTCGCCAAGGCGCAGCCCCCCGGCGGGCACCCCACGACGGTGCTGCCCGTCGTCCGCCCCGACGGGACCGTGCTGTCGCCGGAGAGCCGGCGGCCGGCGGCCGACCGGGTGCCCGACCTGCTCGGCCCCGAGCTGCCGGCGTACCGGCGCGACGAGGGCGGCGACTGATGGCCGTCGGCTACCGACCCACTCCGTACACCGTCCCGCCGGAGCGGCGCAGCGCCCGGCTGCTGCGCCGCGACTCGGCGCTGCGGCGGATCGACTGGACGCTGCTGCTCGCCGTCCTCGCGCTGTGCGCGCTCGGCGGCGCGCTGGTGTGGTCGGCGACCCGGCAGGCCGCCCTCGACACCGGCGGCGACCCGACGGCGTTCCTCAAGAAGCACATCCTCAACGTCGCGATCGGCCTCGGCCTGGGCGTGGTCGCCTCGGTGTTCGACTACCGGATGCTGCGCGCCTACGCACCGGTGCTCTACGTGCTCTCGATCGCCGGCCTGGTCGCGGTGCTCTCGCCGCTCGGGTCGACGATCAACGGCTCGCACTCGTGGATCGTGCTGCCGGCCGGCTTCTCGATCCAGCCGTCGGAGCTGGCGAAGGTGGCGCTGGTCGTCGGCATGGCGATGCTGCTGTCCGAGAAGCGCGACGCCGAGGACACCCCGCGCGACGTCGACGTGATGCTCGCCCTGGCCTTCGCCGCCGTACCGCTGGCCCTGGTCATGCTGCAGCCCGACCTGGGAACCGCGCTGGTCGTCGCGGCGATCGTGCTCGGCGTGATCGCGGTGTCCGGGGCACCGCTGCGCTGGGTCGTCGGCCTGGTCGTCGGGGCAGCGCTGGTCGCGTTCGTCGCCGTGCAGACCGGCGTGCTCAAGGACTACCAGCTGGACCGGTTCCGGGCCTTCTACGACCCGAGCGCCGACCCCAAGGGCGCCGGCTACAACGTCCGGCAGGCGCAGATCGCGATCGGCTCGGGCGGCGTCGACGGCCAGGGGCTGTTCCACGGCGCGCAGACGCAGGGCAAGTTCGTCCCGGCGCAGCAGACCGACTTCATCTTCACCGTCGCGGGGGAGGAGCTCGGTTTCGTCGGGGCCGCTCTGCGTGGTGCTGCTGCTCGGCCTGGTGCTGTGGCGGGCGGCCCGGATCGCCCTGCACGCCGAGGACCTGTTCGGCCGGCTGGTGGCCACCGGGATCCTCTGCTGGTTCGCGTTCCAGTCCTTCGAGAACATCGGGATGACGCTCGGGATCATGCCGGTGACCGGCGTACCCCTGCCGTTCGTCTCCTACGGCGGCTCCTCGATGTTCGCGAACATGCTGGCCGTCGGCCTGCTCCAGAACGTGCACATGCGCCGCTACACCTGACGCCCACGCGCCTCGCAGTTGATCACGCTCGCGTGATCAACGGTGCCCGACCGCGGTGAATTCACCGCTGTTGGCAACTGTTGACCACGCCCACGTGATCATTTGGCCAGGGTGGCGGGTGGTGGACGGGGCGGGTGGGCGAGCGGGCCGGGTTACCCTGGGTGGTCCTCCACGTCCCCCTCGGAAGTAGGTCTGCTGCCATGCCTGTCGAGTCGCTGTTCCCGCGACTGGAGCCGCTGCTGCCCAAGGTCAGCAAGCCGATCCAGTACGTCGGCGGCGAGCTCAACTCCACGGTCAAGGACTGGGACGCCTGCGACGTCCGGTGGGCGCTGATGTACCCCGACGCCTACGAGGTCGGGGTGCCCAACCAGGGCGTCATGATCCTCTACGAGGTGCTCAACGAGGCCGAGGGCGTGCTGGCCGAGCGCACCTACGCCGTGTGGCCGGACATGGAGGCCCTGATGCGCGAGCACGGGGTGCCCGCAGTTCACCGTCGACGCGCACCGGCCGGTCGGCGCGTTCGACGTGCTCGGGATCTCGTTCGCCACCGAGCTCGGCTACACCAACATGCTGCAGACCCTCGACCTCGCCGGCATCCCGCGCCGCGCGGTCGACCGCACCGAGGACCACCCGCGTCGTGATCGCCGGCGGCCACTCGGCGTTCAACCCCGAGCCGGTCGCCGACTTCATCGACGCCGCCGTGCTCGGCGACGGCGAGCAGGCCGTGCTCGAGATCAGCGCGGTCATCCGGGCCTGGAAGGCCGACGGGTCGGCCCGGGCGGGCGGCGCGAGCTGCTGCTGCGGCTCGCCCGCACCGGCGGCGTCTACGTCCCGTCGCTTCTACGACGTCGACTACCTGCCCGACGGCCGGATCAAGCGGGTCGCGCCCAACACGGCCCGGCGTGCCGTGGCGGGTCGGCAAGCACACCGTCATGGACCTCGACGAGTGGCCCTACCCGAAGCAGCCGCTGGTGCCGCTCGCCGAGTCGGTGCACGAGCGGGCGTCGGTCGAGATCTTCCGCGGCTGCACCCGCGGCTGCCGGTTCTGCCAGGCCGGCATGATCACCCGCCCGGTGCGCGAGCGGTCGATCACCGGCGTCGGCGAGATGGTCGAGCAGGCGCTGGCCGCCACCGGCTTCGAGGAGGTCGGGCTGCTGTCGCTGTCCAGCGCCGACCACAGCGAGATCGCGCCGATGACCAAGGGCCTGGCCGACCGCTACGAGGGCACCCAGACGTCGCTGTCGCTGCCGTCGACCCGGGTCGACGCGTTCAACATCGACCTCGCCAACGAGCTGACCCGCAACGGCCGCCGCTCCGGGCTGACCTTCGCCCCCGAGGGCGGCAGCGAGCGGATCCGCAAGGTCATCAACAAGATGGTCACCGAGGAGGACCTGATCCGCACGGTCGACCGCGGCCTACTCGGCCGGCTGGCGGCAGGTGAAGCTCTACTTCATGTGCGGGCTGCCCACCGAGACCGACGAGGACGTGCTGCAGATCGCCGACCTCGCCAAGAAGGTCATCGCCACCGGGCGTGAGGTCACCGGCACGCCGCGACATCCGCTGCACCGTCTCGATCGGCGGGTTCGTGCCCAAGCCGCACACGCCGTTCCAGTGGGTCGGCCAGCTCGGCCACGAGGACGACCGACGCGCCGGCTGGCCAAGCTGCGCGACGCGATCCGGTCGGACAAGCAGTTCGCCAAGGCGATCGGCTTCCGCTACCACGACGGCAAGCCGGGCATCGTCGAGGGACTGCTCTCCCGCGGCGACCGCCGGGTCGGCAAGGTCATCGAGGCGGTCTACGAGGACGGCGGCCGGTTCGACGGCTGGAGCGAGCACTTCTCGTTCGACCGCTGGATGTCGGCGGCCGAGACGGCGCTGGCCGGCGAGCCGGTCGACGTCGACTGGTACACCACGCGCGAGCGCGAGTACGCCGAGGTGCTGCCGTGGGACCACCTCGACTCCGGCCTGGACCGCGACTGGCTGTGGGAGGACTGGCAGGACGCCGTCACCGGCACCGAGGTCGAGGACTGCCGCTGGACGCCGTGCTTCGACTGCGGCGTCTGCCCGCAGATGGGCACCGACATCCAGCTGGGCCCGACCGGCGCCACCCTGATCCCGCTGACCGTGCTCAACTCGGCGCGCGACCAGGTGCTCGCCGCGAGCCCGGCCGAGTGACCGGCACACCGGACACGATCCACCAGCGCGGCCGGGCGGCGCTGCTCGCCGGCCGGGAGGTCCTCGACGTCCCGCCCGCTCCGGCGTGGCTCGCGGTGGGGGCTCTCGCTGGTGATCCGTCCTGACCAGGCGGCCGAGAACCGGCTGCAGCGACCTGACCGAGCAGGCGGCAGCCCTCGCCGGCCCGGGCCAGTGGCAGCACCGGGAGCCGCGGCGCCGCGCATCTCACGGTCACCTACCTCGAGGCGCACCGCATCGGCGCGATCGAGGCGGACGACCCGGCGGTACGGCGGTTCGCCGGCGTGCGTGTCCGACGTCGCTGCCCGGACGCCACCGCTGCGCTGGCAGCTCACCGGCCTCGCGCTGGCCGACCGCGGTGTGCTCGCGCTCGCCGAGCCGGTCGACGACGCGGCGGACGCGTTCCGGGCGGCCGTGCTGGCGCGAGCTGGACGACCTGGGCCGGCGGGAGGCGAGCTACCGGCGCGGGACCTGGTGGTCGACGCTGCTGCACTTCGCCGCGCCGGTCGCCGACCGCTCCGGGCTCGCGGACTGGGTGGAGGACCGGGTCCGGACCCCGCTCGGGCAGCTCACCGCCTCGGCGGCCGACATCGTCCGGTACGAGTACGACCGGGAGCGGGTCGTGCCGGTCACCCTGGTCTCGGCCGCGCTGGCCGCCGTACCGGAGGAGGCCTGACGTGGCGCGCAAGCCTGAGGGCCCGCCGCCGCCGCCCACCGTGCAGCGGCTGCGGGTCCACTACACCAAGCGCGGCCGGCTGCGGTTCTCCAGCCACCGCGACTTCCAGCGGGCCTTCGAGCGGGCGCTGCGCCGAGCCGCGGTGCCGATGGCCTACTCGGCCGGGTTCTCGCCGCACCCGAAGGTGAGCTACGCCGGCGCAGCGCCCACCGGCGTCGCCAGCGAGGCCGAGTACCTCGAGATCGGCGCTGGCGCGAGCGCTGCGACCCCGAGCGGCTGCGGGCCGCCCTGGACGCGTCGCTGCCCGACGACCTCGACGTGATCGAGCTGGTCGAGGTCGCTCCGCCGCCGGAGAACGTCAAGGCCGAGAGCCTCGCCGACCGGCTGGAGGCCTCGGTGTGGGAGGTGCTGCTGCCCGGCGTGGAGCCGGCCGACGCCCGGGCCGCCGTCGCCGCCTTCCTCGCGGTCGAGCGCGCCGAGGTGTCCCGGATGACCAAGAACGGGGTCCGGACCTTCGACGCCCGGCAGGCCGTGGTCGCCCTGGAGGCCGCGGCCGCGACTCGCGCGCCGGAGCGCCCGGGGCGGGTCCGTGTGCGATACTGCGACTGGTCGTACGCCACGTCACACCGGCTGTCCGACCCGACGATGTCCTCGCCGGACTCGCCACGATCGGCGACCTGGCGCCGCCCTCGACCCCCGCGGTCACCCGGCTGGCGCAAGGCCCCCTCGACGAGTCGGCCGGCACGGTGTCCGACCCACTGGCACCGGACCGGGACGTCGTCGGCGCCTGAAGCGACTCTGCGCCGCCCCGGCTGCGAGGCGCGAGGGCGCACCACCAGACTTCGCAGGACGTCTGCCCGCGCTGCGGGCGGACCCACACGACAGCCCCCGCGCGGCGCTGCGGGGGGCCGACCGGTCCGACCGGACGGCCCCAGCCTTCGCACCCGGCGCCCGGGAGCGTGACGGGAGAACACCCGGATGCTCGACACCGAGCCCACCGGCGCCGGCCCCGCCGACGCCACCACGACCAGCACCGAGCCGACCGGCGACGACAGCGGCGGCGCACCGCCCCGCCGCCGGCGCCGAGCGGCCAGCCGACCGGCCGGCCCGCCCAGCGCGGGCGGTGCCGCCGACGCTGCGGCCGGCTCCGACGCGGAGGCCGCAGCCCCCGCCGAGGCGCCCCGGCCGCCAAGAAGGCCACCCGCAAGCGCGCGGCCAAGAAGACCGCCAGCCGCCGACGCCGCGCCGGCCGGCGCCGGCCGAGGAGCACCCGGCCACCGACGCGCCGTCCGCGGAGGCGCCGCCGGCCAGGAAGGCCACCCGCAAGCGCAGCACCAAGAAGGCCGGCCAGCTCCGAGCCGGTCGCGGACGCCGCGGACCGACGACGTCGGAGGCCGACCGCCGGCCGGTCCGCCCGGCCTGCTGTTCCAGCCCCCGCAGGCGACCGCCGCGCCGGCCCGGCGCCGGGCGGCCGCCAAGGCCGCCGCCCCCGCGCTGGACGACGAGGACGACGAGCTCGACCCCGAGGCGACCGAGCCGCCTCCGACGAGGCCGACGGACGAGGGCGGCACCGGCCGCCGCGCGCCGCGGGGCGGCCGCGGCCGCCGGGGCCGGGGCCGCGGCACGACCGGCGAGGACGCGCCGGCCGAGGACGCCGCGAGGACCGAGGACGAGCCGGCGACGCCGATGCCGGCCGAGACCGACGACGTCGGCGACACCGTCGAGGGCGAGACCGGCACCCGCCGGCGGCGCCGTCGCCGCCGCCGGGGCGGCTCCGACGACGACGGCCGACGAGGCCACCGCCGGACGACCCGCCGAACACCGTCGTGCGGGTCCGCGAGCCGCGCAAGAGCAGCCGGTCCCGCGCGACGACCGGCGCGCGACCGCGGCGACCGTGAGGACGACGACGGCGTGCGCTCGGTCAAGGGCTCGACCCGGCTGGAGGCCAAGAAGCAGCGCCGCCGCGAGGGCCGCGAGGCCGGCCGCCGCCGTCCGTCGATCATCACCGAGGCCGAGTTCCTGGCCCGCCGCGAGTCCGTCGACCGGGTGATGGTCGTCCGCCAGACCGGCGAGCGCACCCAGATCGCCGTCCTCGAGGACGGCGTCCTGGTCGAGCACTACGTCAGCACCGCGCAGCAGCTCGGGCCTGGTCGTCGGCAACGTCTACCTCGGCAAGGTGCAGAACGTCCTGCCGTCGATGGAGGCGGCCTTCGTCGACATCGGCAAGGGCCGCAACGCCGTCCTCTACGCCGGCGAGGTCAACTGGGACGCGGCCGGCCTCGACGGGCCAGCCCCGGCGCATCGAGCAGGCGCTGAAGTCCGGCGACTCCGTGCTCGTGCAGGTCACCAAGGACCCGATCGGCCACAAGGGCGCCCGGCTCACCAGCCAGGTCTCGCTGCGCCGGCCGCTACCTCGTCTCGTGCCCGACGGCTCGATGACCGGCATCAGCCGCAAGCTGCCCGACACCGAGCGCACCCGGCTCAAGGCGATCCTCAAGAAGGTCGTGCCCGAGGACGCCGGCGTCATCGTGCGCACCGCCGCCGAGGGCGCCAGCGAGGAGGAGCTCTCCCGCGACGTCGCGCGGCTCACCGCGCAGTGGGAGGACATCGAGAAGAAGGCGCAAGACGGCGCTCGGCGCCCGCGCTGCTCTACGGCGAGCCGGACCTGACCATCCGCGTCGTCCGCGACATCTTCAACGAGGACTTCGCCACGCTCGTCGTCTCCGGCGACGACGCCTGGGACGATGCTCGAGCCGTACGTCGGGCACGTCGCCCCCGACCTGCGCGACCGGATGTCCCGCTGGACCGGCGAGGAGGACGTGTTCGCCGCCCACCGCATCGACGAGCAGCTCGCCAAGGCGCTGGACCGCAAGGTCTGGCTGCCCAGCGGCGGCTCCCTGGTCATCGACCGCACCGAGGCGATGATCGTCGTCGACGTCAACACCGGCAAGTTCACCGGCGCCGGCGGCAACCTCGAGGAGACCGTCACCAAGAACAACCTCGAGGCGGCCGAGGAGATCGTCCGCCAGCTCCGGCTGCGCGACCTCGGCGGCATCATCGTCATCGACTTCATCGACATGGTGCTGGAGAGCAACCGCGACCTGGTGCTGCGCCGGCTGCTGGAGTGCCTGGGCCGCGACCGCACCAAGCACCAGGTCGCCGAGGTCACCTCGCTCGGCCTGGTGCAGATGACCCGCAAGCGGGTCGGCCAGGGCCTGCTCGAGGTCGTTCGCCGAGACCTGCGAGCCCTGCAACGGCCGCGGCTACCACATCCACACCGAGCCGGTCGAGAAGCGACAGCGGCAACGGCGACGGCGGCGGCGAGCGCAAGGGCCGCGCCGCGGCGGCCGGCAGCCGCGGCTCGGTCGCAAGGGCACGGCCGGTCCGGCGGCGGCGCCGCCGAGGCGACCGAGGTCGACGGCGTCCCCGGTGGCCGTCGAGGACCCGGTCGAGCCGGCCGACCGGTCCAGCCGCCGACGCTCGGGCACCGAGCCGGCTCGACGACCGCGGCCGGCCGAGGCGGCGACCAAGGCCCCGCGGCGCCGCCGCAAGGCCAGCAGCCCGGTCACGACCCTCTGAGCCCGGGTCGGCGGCGGCTGCCGGTTTGACCCGGTGGCGTCCCCGTTCGTACCCTTGACCGTCTCGACCGCCCGGCGCCGAGCGGCGCCGTCGTGCTCGCGTGCCCGTGCCCCGGCGCCGAGTCCCCGACGAGAACGCAGAGAGTGAGCCGAGTCCGCGATGGTGTACGCGATCGTCCGCGCTGGTGGCCGCCAGGAGAAGGTCGCCGTCGGCGACGTCCTCGAGATCGACCGGCTCGCAGGCCGAGCCGGGCGCCACCGTCGAGCTGCCCGTGCTGCTCCTCGTCGACGGCGCGACGGTCACCAGCGACAAGGCCGACGCTCGCCAAGGTCACCGTCACCGCCGAGGTCGTCGGCCGCCACCAAGGGCCCCAAGATCGACATCCTGAAGTACAAGAACAAGACCGGCTACCGCAAGCGGCAGGGCCACCGCCAGAAGCACACGCAGGTCAAGGTCACCGGCATCGAGACCGGCTCCAAGAAGAAGTAGCCCGACCCGCTCCCGCGTACCGCAGCACGTAGTCGAAAGGTAGTCCGATGGCACACAAGAAGGGCGCGTCCTCCACGCGCAACGGGCGCGACTCCAACGCCCAGCGCCTCGGCGTCAAGCGCTTCGGCGGCCAGGTCGTCAACGCCGGCGAGATCATCGTCCGCCAGCGCGGCACCCACTTCCACCCCGGCCTCAACGTCGGCCGTGGCGGCGACGACACGCTGTTCGCGCTGGCCGCCGGCGCCGTCGAGTTCGGCAGCCGCCGAGGCCGCCGGGTCGTCAACATCGTCCCGGCCGAGCTGGCCGACGCCACCAGCTGACCACCGGGGCCCGGCACACCGGGTCTCGACTCGAGAGGGGGACCCGGCCTCGGCCGCGGTCCCCTCTCTGCTTCATCGAGACCGAATCGAGGCACACCGTGACCACGTTCGTCGACCGCGTCGTCCTGCACGTCGCCGCGCGGCGACGGCGGCCACGGCTGCGCCTCGGTGCACCGGGAGAAGTTCAAGCCGCTCGGCGGGCCCGACGGCGGCAACGGCGGCCGCGGCGGCGACGTGCTCCTGCGTGGTCGACCCCAGCACGACCACGCTGCTCGACTACCACCACTCCCCGCACCGCCGGGCCACCAACGGCAAGCCGGGCCAGGGCGGTCACCGCAGCGGCGCCGACGGGCAGGACCTGGTCCTCGCCGGTGCCCAACGGCACCGTCGTCAAGCGGGTCTCGACCGGCGAGGTGCTCGCCGACCTGGTCGGCGCCGGCACGACGTACGTCGCCGCCCAGGGCGGCCGCGGCGGCCTCGGCAACGCCGCGCTCGCCTCGGCCCGCCGCAAGGCGCCCGGCTTCGCCCTGCTGGGCGAGCCGGGCGACGCGACGACATCGTCCTCGAGCTCAAGACGGTCGCCGACGTCGCGCTGGTCGGCTTCCCGAGCGCCGGCAAGTCCAGCCTGGTCGCCGCGCTCTCCGCGGCCCGGCCCAAGATCGCCGACTACCCGTTCACCACCCTGGTGCCCAACCTCGGCGTCGTGGAGGCCGGCGAGGTCCGCTACACCGTCGCCGACGTCCCCGGCCTGATCCCCGGCGCCAGCCAGGGCAAGGGCCTCGGCCTGGAGTTCCTGCGGCACGTCGAGCGCTGCAGCGCGCTCGTGCACGTCATCGACTGCGCGACCCTCGAGCCGGGCCGCGACCCGCTCAGCGACCTGGACGTGATCGAGGCCGAGCTCGCCGCAGTACGGCGGGCTCGACGACCGGCCGCGGATGGTCGCGCTGAACAAGGTCGACGTGCCCGACGGCACGCGAGCTCGCCGAGATGGTCACGCGCCGACCTGGAGGCGCGCGGCCTGCAGGTCTTCGAGGTCAGCGCGGCCACCCACGAGCGGCCTGCGGCAGCTGTCCTTCGCGATGGCCGAGCTGGTCACGCCAGGCCCGGGCGGCGGCGCCGGACCTGGAGGCCGCCCGCATCGTGCTGCGGCCGACCGCGGTCGACGACTCCGGCTTCACGGTGGTCGCCGAGGAGGCGACCGGTACGTCGTCAGCGGCGCCAAGCCGGACCGCTGGGTGCGGCAGACCGACTTCTCCAACGACGAGGCCGTCGGCTACCTCGCCGACCGGCTGGCCCGGCTCGGCGTCGAGGAGGCGCTGGTCAAGGCCGGCGCCCAGGCCGGCGACACGGTGGTCATCGGCGAGGGGGAGCGCGGCGGTGATCTTCGACTGGGAGCCGACCATGCAGGCGGGCGCCGAGCTGCTGCACGGCCGGCGCGGCCACGACCTGCGCCTCGAAGGACGATGAGCCGCCACGACCGACGCGACGCCGGCACGCGGCCGGGTCGTGGTCAAGGTCGGCTCGTCGTCGCTGACCGGCGCCGGACGGCGGGCTGGACGCCGGCACGGGTCGACGCGCTCGTCGACGCGCTCGCCGCGGCGCACGCCGCGGGCCGCGAGGTCGTGCTGGTCTCCTCGGGCGCGATCGCTGCCGGGCTCGAGCCGCTGGGCCTGCCGCGGCGGCCCCGCGACCTGGCCACCCAGCAGGCGGCGGCCAGCGTCGGGCAGGGCCTGCTGGTGCACCGCTACACCGAGTCGTTCGCCCGGCACGGCATCACCGTCGGGCAGGTGCTGCTGACCGCCGACGACGTGGTCCGCCGCGGCGCACTACCGCAACGCCCAGCGGACGCTCTACCGGCTGCTCGAGCTGGGCGTGCTGCCGGTCGTCAACGAGAACGACACGGTCGCCACCGAGGAGATCCGGTTCGGCGACAACGACCGGCTCGCCGCGCTGGTCGCGCACCTGGTCCACGCCGAGCTGCTGGTGCTGCTCTCCGACGTCGACGGCATCTACGAGGGCGACCCGCGCCGGACGACGTCCCGCAAGATCGCCGAGGTGCGCCGGCGACGCGGACCTGGCGGGCGTCCGGCTGGGCCGGGGCAGCGGCACCGGCGTCGGGACCGGCGGCATGGCCAGCAAGGTGGACGCAGCCCGGATCGCCGCCGCTGCCGGCGATACGCGCCGTGGTCGCCGCCGCCGACGCGGCGGGCGAGGTGCTCGCCGGCGCCGCGGTCGGCACGTCCTTCGCGCCCGGCGACCACCCGGCTGCCCACCCGGATGCTGTGGCTCGCGTACGCGACCACCGCCGCGCGGCCGCCTGCGGCTGGACGCCGGCGCCGTGCGCGCGGTGGTCGAGCGCCGGCTGTCGCTGCTCGCGGCCGGCGTGACCGGGGTCGAGGGGGACTTCGTGGCCGGGGATCCGGTGGACCTCCTTGACGAAAACGGCCACGCGGTGGCTCGCGGACTGGTCAACTTTGACGTGACAGAACTGCCCGGGTCTGCTGGGTCGCTCGACCCGCGACCTCGCCCGGGAGCTCGGGCCGGCCTATCGGTCGCGAGGTCGTCCACCGCGACGACATCGTGCTGCTGGGCAGGTGAGCGAACCGGCGAGCACGGAGGGTGGGCAAGGCACGTGGCTGAGCAGGCCGTGGCACCCCGCCGCATCCCGCCGCCGGACGCCCGGCCGATGTGGCACGTCACGCTCACCGTGGTCGGCGAGGCCGTGGAGGCGGCCGAGGTGCGGTCGGCCCTGGAGCGGCTCACCCACGAGCGCCCGTTCCTGCTCTCCGCCCGCTACGCCGCCGACCGGGCCGAGCTGCGCTACTGGGAGGAGGCCCGCGACCTGGAGGACGCCGCGGCCCTCGCCCTGCGGCTCTGGGGCGAGCACCGCAGTCACCGCCGGCCTGCCGCCGTGGCGGGTCGCCGGCCTCGAGGTGGTCGACCGGGCCACCTTCCAGCGCCGCGCGATGGACAGCCCGGCGCCGGCGCTGGTGCCCGCCGGCGGCGTCCGGCCGTTCTGACGGCACGCCCGCCGCGCCCTTCTCACCGGGTGGGCACCGGGCGTGGGAGACTGCGGCGACGCGTGACCCGCCGACACCACCTGCGAGGAGTGCCCCCGTCATGACCGCTGCCGCCGTCCGACTGCTCGCCGTCGAGGGCGAGACCTCCGGCCGCGACCTGCCCCTCGAGCCCTGGGCCATCGGCGTGGGCGCGTTCGTGCTGCTGTGCGTGCTGCTCGCGGTCACCCTCACCTTCGGCAAGGACCGCTGAGCCGGACCCGCGAGGACGTCGAGGTCCCTGAGCCCGTGCCGACCGCAGACCCGGCCCCGTCGTCCCGCCTCGGGGTCATGGGTGGGACCTTCGACCCGATCCACCACGGGCACCTCGTCGCCGCCAGCGAGGTCGCTGCCCAGTTCGCCCTCGACGAGGTGGTCTTCGTCCCGACCGGCACGCCGTGGCAGAAGCAGGCGCGGGACGTGACGACGGCCGAGCACCGCTACCTGATGGCGGTGATCGCGACCGCGTCGAACCCGCGGTTCACGGTGAGCCGGGTCGACATCGACCGCCCAGGGGTGACCTACACCGTCGACACCCTCACCGACCTGCGGGCACAGCGGGGTGCTGGCGTCGAGCTGTTCTTCATCACCGGCGCCGACGCGCTCGCCCAGATCCTCACCTGGAAGGACGCCGAGGAGCTCTTCGCACTGGCGCACTTCATCGGCGTCACCCGGCCCGGGCACACGCTCACCGACGACGGCCTGCCGGCCGACCGGGTCAGCCTGCTCGAGGTGCCCGCGATGGCCATCTCGTCGACGGACTGCCGCGAACGGGTGACCCGCGGCGAGCCGGTCTGGTACCTCGTGCCCGACGGCGTCGTGCAGTACGTCGCCAAGCACCGCCTGTACCCGGTCCGCCGATGAGCGGGCGGCACCGCCGGCCGGAGCCGGACCTGATCCCCGACGTCGACGTCGCAGAACGGCTGTCCCTCGGCCCGGTGATCCACACCGCGCCGGCCGCACCCGGGCCGACGGTCGTGGCCAGGCGCAACCGGGCGGCCGAACGAGCCGCTCGCCGGCGGGCCGCTCGCCGGCGCTGGCTGCTGGGTGCGGGCGGGCTCGTGCTGCTGGCCCTGGTGGGCGGCATCGGCTGGCTCATCCTGCGCGGCGACGGCGACGGCACGACGACGACGGCCGACCCGGCGGCGCGCCAACGGACCACGCTGATCCAGGTCACCGGAGCCGACGGCACCGCCGCCGCGAGTGCGCTCGTCGGCACCACCGAGGCCGACGGTGACGCGGTGTCGATGCTGGTGCCCTCCCGACTGCTGGTGGACGTCGCCGGCGCGGGCGACATGCCGTTCGGTGAGGCCGTGACCCTCGACGAGCCGACGGCGTCGGCCGCGGCGCTCACCGACCTGCTCGGTGTGTCCGTCAAAGACAGCTGGGTCCTCACGCCTGCCGGGCTGGCCGCGCTCGTAGACAAGGTCGGCGGGGTCCAGGTGCCCGTCGACCGCGACGTCGTCTCGACCGACGCCAAGGGCAACCAGACGGTGGTCGTCCGGGCCGGCAACCAGAAGCTGGACGGCCGGTCGGCGGCGGCGTACGGCACGTTCCTCCCCGAGGGCGACACCGAGGAGTCGCGGCTCGCCCGGTTCGACGACGTACTCTCCGCGGTCGCTGCCGCCCTGCCCGAGGACCGGGCCGCGCTCGTCACCGTGCTGGCGAGTCTGGGTGACGGCTCCCGCTCGACCCTGGACTCGACGGCTCTCGCGGACCGGCTTCTCGTGCTGCGGGCGGCTGCCGCGGACGGGGCGCTGGTCTCCGACATCCTGCCGGTCAAGGCGCTCGACACCGGTGGGACCGTGACGGACTTCGCGCTGGACACCGGCCAGGCTGCCGCCGCCATGCGCTCGATGTTCCCCGGCTCCCTGCAGAAGGACGCCGCGGGCGAGACCCTGCGCGTCCTCGTCGAGAACGGCGTCGGCACACCCGGCCTGGTCGAGCAGGCCCGGGCGAAGCTGGTCGACGACGGCTTCCGGTTCGTCAACGGCGGCAACTCCTCGGAGTTCGGCCTCGCCGAGAGCGTCGTGCTGGTGCCTGACGGCACCTCGCAGAGCACGGCACGCGGGCGACGGGTGGCCGACTCGCTGGGTCTGCCGGCCGGCGCCGTCGTGCCTTCGGACCGTGGTCAGACGGTCGCTGATGTCATCGTGATCCTCGGCAAGGACTTCGCCAAGTGAGCGCCCGGACGAGCCCGTGAGAAACTGGCACCCGTGACCGTCTCACCCCGCGCCCACGAGCTCGCGGTCGCTGCCGCCGAGGCAGCCGCCGACAAGCTCGCCGACGACATCCTGGCGTTCGACGTCGGCGACCAGCTGGTGATCACCGACGTCTTCGTGCTCTGCTCCGCGTCCAACGACCGTCAGGTGCGCGCGGTCGTCGAGGGCATCGAGGAGCGGCTGCGGACGCTGGGCGCCAAGCCGGTGCGCCGCGAGGGCGAGCGCGAGGGCAGGTGGGTGCTGCTCGACTTCGTCGACATCATCGTCCACGTGCAGCACGCGGAGGAACGCGTCTACTACTCCCTCGAGCGGATCTGGAAGGACTGCCCGACCGTCGAGCTGCCCGAGGAGGTCCGCCGGGGCCGCACCCGGGTTGGCTCCGACCGGCGCGACGACGTGACCGGGGCGGCGTCCTGAGCGCACCGGAGGGCACCCGCCGGGTGGTCCTCTGGCGGCACGGCCAGACGGCGTGGAACCTGGAGGACCGGTTCCAGGGCAGCACCGACGTCGAGCTGGACGAGGTGGGTCGCGGCCAGGCCGACCGGGCCGCCCGGCTGCTGGCCTCCCTGGTACCGGCCGCGGTGGTCTCCTCCGACCTCGCCAGGGCCCGCGCGACCGCCGAGTCGCTGGCCCGGCTGGTCGGGCTGGATGTGCGGCCGGACGAGCGGTTGCGGGAGACCTTCGGCGGCAGCTGGCAGGGCCGCACCGTCGCGGAGCTGCTGGAGCTGGACCGGGAGGCCTACCTGCTCTGGCGCTCCGGTGCCGACGTGCCGGCCGGTGGCGGTGAACGGCGCAGCGAGGTGGCGGCCCGGGTGGTCCCGGCGATCGCCGACGCAGTGGCCGGGGTGCCGCCCGGCGGGACGGTCGTCGTGGTCACCCACGGCGGCTCGGCTCGGGCCGCGATCGGCACCCTGCTGGACCTGCCGCTGGACCGCTGGGCGGTGGTCGGCGGGCTGGCGAACTGCTGCTGGTCGGTGCTGGAGGAGGTCGGCCGGGGGTGGCGGCTGGTCGAGCACAACGCGGGCAGCCTGCCCGAGCCGGTGATGGCCGACGAGGAGTGAGCCGGCCCTGCCGGGGGGCGCCGGGGCGATTCGTGCGACGCCGGGCTGACCGTTAGACTGGCTCGGCCCGCACGGCGGGTGCACGACATGCGTGTCCTGGGGCTGTGGCGCAGCTGGTAGCGCACCACACTGGCAGTGTGGGGGTCAGGGGTTCGAGTCCCCTCAGCTCCACCCAACGTGACCTGGGCGTTCCCTCCTCGGAGGGAGCGCCCAGTGCTCGTCTCGGTGCCCCTTTCGTTCCATGGATCCACGCGTCCAGGGGCCCTAGGTCCCGAGCAACGTCGGGACCTTCGCCTCTGCTGGGGAGGTCAGCGGATGTCGTTGTAGTGAGCAGACCGCGTCCCCCTGGACCTAGGACTCGACATGCGCACTGGCCGTTGCCTTGTACTGATCACCGCTGGACTTCTCACGCTCGTCACCGCGCTTCCTGCAGCGGCAGACACGACGACCGCAACGGTGACGGTGACCGGCGGATCGCTGTCCATCACCGCGCCCCCAGCCGCGGGCAGCCTCGGATCACGGGCCAACACCGTGACCGGAGGGACCATCAGCGGTTCCCTGGGCGTGGTACAGGTCAACGACGCTCGCAGCGCGCCCGCCGGGAGCTGGCTGGGTCGCGAGCGTCATCTCCACCGCCTTCACCCCGCCGTCAGGACCGGCGATCGCCGCCAGCGCCGTGAGCTACACGGTCGGGGCCGTCACCAAGACCGGCACGGCCACGGTCACGGCGAACGATCCGGCGGACCTCACTGCCGTGGCACCCGCGGTCACCGCGTCCGGGATCACCGGCGACAACTCCGCTAGCTGGAACCCGACCATCAACGTGACCATCCCCGGCGGCTCCGCTGCGGGCGTCTACTCGGCGACCATCACGCACTCTGTTGTCTAGCTCTCGGCGCCGAGAACTCCCTGGCGTGCGGCATGCCCCTGGGCTGGTGCGATGCCTGGTCTCTGCTCTCACCCTTGCCACGGTCGCCGTGGCGGCCCCGGCCATGGCCGCCACCGCGGCGCAGGCTGCCGGCTCGGAACCGACCGGCGGCGTCGGGCTCCGACTGCTCGACGCCCCGGTCACCGCACGCGATGATCCCCGCGCCCAGATCTACATCGTGGACCATGTGGCACCCGGGACTGTGATCCGCCGCCACGTCGAGGTGTCCAACTCCACGGCGTCCACTGTGCAGGTCGTCCTCTATCCAACCGCGGCCAGCATCGCGAACGGCGCATTCCTCGGGGCCGCCGGCCATACCCCGAACGAGGCGTCCACCTGGACATCCGTGCGCCCGCGCGCTTCCGCGATAGCAGTCGGGGGGCACCGTGAGGGCAACCGTGATGATCACGGTTCCTGACGACGCGGCCCCTGGCGAGCGGTACGGCGTGGTCTGGGCCGAGGTTCGCACGGCGCCATCCGTCGGTGGCGTGACTCAGGTCAGCCGGGTCGGCATCCGGATCTACCTCTCCGTCGGACCCGGTGGTGCGCCCGCTGCCGACTTCACCATCGACTCGCTGACCGCCGTCCGCTCAGCTGACGGGCGGCCAACCGTCGTCGCCACCGTGCACAACTCCGGCGGCCGGGCGCTGGACATGAGTGGAGGCCTGCGGCTCTCTGACGGCCCTGGTGGAGTCAGCGCCGGCCCGTTTCCGGCGACCCTGGGCACCTCGCTGGCGATCGGCGCCACGGAGGCGGTCACGGTCACCCTCGACAAGCAGCTGCCCGCGGGCCCGTGGGATGCACGCATCGATCTGCGCAGCGGCCTGATCAGCCTCACTGGGCAGGCGACAATCACCTTCCCCGCGTTCGGGGCATCACGTCCGACAGCCACCGGGTCCAGCCGCCCCGGAACGGTGTATGTCGCAGTCGGCGCCCTCCTCGTCCTGCTGGCGGCCGGTGCGTTCTTCGTCCTGCGGCGAGCCGTCGCCTACGTGCACACCAACCGGGGGGTCCAGAGATGGCAACGACCGCGAACCAGCTGAAGGCTGCCGTGCTGGCTCAACCGACTCTGGTGATCAGCCTGCGCTCGCGGTGGAACCGCGCGTTCGCCCTGCTCGACCATCATGGTCCTGCTCAGCGGGTTGGCCGGCCTGCTCGGCACTCGCCTGTTGGTCGAGAACTTCCGCGGCTCTGCGGTTCTGGCGGAGCAGGAGGCTACGACCAGCGCGCGGTTGCGCGCCGAAGTCATCGCCTACTCCATCCTTGTCACGAGCCCGACCACCGTCGCCCAGCAACGTCAGGTGGTGGCGGCCCAGACCACTTTGCAGGATGACTTCACAGCGGCCATCGCCGGCGAGGTCACGACCACGGCACGGAACCTGCTCGCGAAGTGTTTCGTGCGGTGGGACAGGCAATCGTCGCCGCGGCGGGGACCCCGGGCCGTCCCGCCGACTGAGCTCGTGCGGGGCGCTGCGGTGTCCACCGGAGCCCCAGAAGTCCTGGCGCTGCTGGACCGGGCGGGCTCGGCAAATCGCGTCGCGGTGCACGACCAGCTGGCCCGTGCCGCGACCACCGAGAGAGACACGATGGTGGCCCTGGCCCTCCTGGTGCTGTTGGCCATCGTGCTCGCGCTGCGGCTGGCCCGGCGGCTGTCCACCGAGGTGCTCCGACCCGTGGGCGTCCTGCGCGACTCCGCCAACCAGCTTGGCCGCCGGCGAGCTCGACCACCGCGTCGTGGTCGACCGGGCCGACGAGCTCGGCGAGCTCGCCGTCAGCTTCAACGCCATGGCCGACGCCATCGCCGGCAGCCAGCGCACCCTGACCAGCGAGGCCAACCACGACTCGCTCACCGGGCTGGCCAACCGGGCCGCGTTCCGCGCCCGGCTGGAAGCCGCGCTGGCCCGGCCCGACCGGCGCAGCGGCACCCAGGCCGTGCTGTTCGTGGACCTCGACGACTTCAAGGACGTCAACGACACCCTCGGCCACGCCGCCGGCGACGAGCTGCTCGCGCGTGGTGGCCGCGCGCCTGAGCGACGCCGTCCGACCCGGCGACCTGGTGGCCCGCCTCGGCGGCGACGAGTTCGCCCTGCTGCTCGACGGCCTCCCCGACGCCGGCGTCGCCTTCGCCGTCGGCCGAGCGGGTCGTGGCCGCCCTGGCCGAACCGGTCGAGATCGGCGGCACCTGGGTCCACGTGGGCGCCAGCGTCGGCCTGGCCATGCGCCAGCGACGGCACCGATCCGACACCCTCATGCGCGAGGCCGACGTCGCCATGTACGCGGCCAAGGGCAAGGGCAAGAACCGCGTCGAGCGCTACGACGCCGGCCTCGACGACATGGCCGTCGACCGCCATGCCGCTCAAGGCGGATCTGGCCGGCGCCGCCGGCCGCGGCGAGCTCGTCCTCGACTACCAGCCGATCGTCGACCTCGACACCGGCATGCTCGCCGGGCCTCGAGGCACTGGTGCGCTGGCAGCACCCGACCCGGGGTCTGCTCCCGCCCGTCGGCCTTCATCGGCCTGGCCGAGGAGACCGGCGCCATCATCGACATCGGCGCCTGGGTCCTGGAGACCGCCGCCGCGCCAGGTCCAGAACTGGCAGCGCCGGTACGGCCTCCCCGAGCTCTGGCTGTCGCGTGAACGTGTCGGTGTGCCAGCTCGACGAGCCGGGCTTCGCCGACCAGGTCGAGCGACGTGCTCGCGTCGCAACCGGGCTCGACCCGCGCCCGCCTCGTCCTCGAGGTCACCGAGTCGGTTCTCGCCGATCCCGCCGGCGGGGCGGCGGCGACGCTCGCCGCCGCTGCGCGCGACCGGGCGTGCGGGTCGCCCTCGACGACTTCGGCACCGGCTACTCCTCGATCGGCTACCTCCGCCAGCTCCCCGTCGACATCCTCAAGATCGACCGCTCGTTCGTCTCCGGCGACCGACGCCGGCAGCCCCGGGCAACGCGCTGCTCGAAGCCATCGTGGCCATGGCCCAGCGCCTCGGCCTCGACGTCATCCCCGAGGGCATCGAGGAGCTCGACCAGCTCTCCCGGCTCAGGGCGATGGGCTGCCACACTCGGCCAGGGCTTCCTGCTCTCCCGGCCCGTCCCCGCGGCAGCCATCGACGCGCTGCTCGCGGCAGCCATGCCGCTGCCGCACGTCGAGCTGCACGACCCCCATGATCGTCCTTCTGGCGTGTCACGACGACGTGCTGAGGGCGGGGGGTACGCGGCGCCTCGACCCGGCTCATCTACGCACGTGGACACGGCCAGGCGCTAGGGAGCCTGGCTCCACCACTGAAGGGACGAGTCGCCCGCCTGGGGAGTGGATCACGCCCGTCGACCCGCTCAGCCTGGGCAAACGGGCGTCCTGGTGCCCAACACCCTGCCGCGCGGCGGCCGCTCGCCGTACGGTGTCAAGGTGGCGACAGGTCGTGTCGAAAGTGTCGGAGTGTCGCTGACGCCCGACGAGACGTACGACGCGGCGGTGACGGCTGCTCTCCCGGGCCTCACGGCCGGCCTCGCCGCGCTCTACGCCGCCTTCATCCCGCTGCATGCCCTGCTGCTCGACGGCACGGCCCGGCTGGCCATGGTCGCCTGCGCCGCGACCAGCGCGCTCGCGCTGGGGGCCTTCGCGCTGGCCCTGCGCCACCGCCGGCTGCCCGACCACCTGTCGCAGCCGGCCACGGCCGGCCTGATGCTGGTCGCCATCGGCAACGCGGTCGCCCACCTGGTGCTCACCGAGCAGCCGCGGCAGACCAGCACGGTGATGCTGGTGGTCGTCGCGTCCGGCGCCTTCCTGCTCTCGCTGCGCTGGCTGGCGGCGACGCTCTACCTGGCCTGGGGCGCCTGGGGGGTCGGCGCCTTCCTCGTCGGGTCCCGCGAGCAGTGGCCGCACTACGTCATCGGTATGGCCTGCGCGACGCTGCTGGCCGTGTTCGTCAACCACCTGCGCCGGGCCAGCGTCCGTGAGCTCGCCGACCTGCGGGCCGCCGCGGAGGCCGCCGCGGTCCGGGACCACCTCACCGGGGTGGCGAACCGGCGCGGGCTGGCCATGGTCGGCAGCCAGATGGTCGAGCAGGCCCGCCGCCAGGGCGATGCCGTGCACTGCATCTTCGTCGACATCGACGGCCTCAAGCGGGTCAACGACGCCCTCGGCCACGCGATCGGCGACGAGGTGATCGTCGCCGTGGCGGAGGCGCTGCGCAGCGCCACCCGGGGCACCGACATCGTGGCCCGGTGGGGCGGCGACGAGTTCTGCGTCGTCGGCCCCGGACCCGGCATGGCCCCGCTCGAGCTGGAGCGTCGGGTGCGCGACGGCGTGGTGCTCGCCTCGGAGGTGCCGGCCGAGGTCTGGCCGGTGCGGGTCAGCGCCGGGGGAGCGATGCTCGCGCCGTGGGACTCCGGCACCCTCGAGACGCTGCTCGGCAAGGCCGACCAGGAGATGTACCTGCGCCGTTCGCTGCGCAAGGAGGCGGGCTCCCTCCCGCACCGCCGGGCGGCCGCCGAATCGCCGCCGGCGAGCGACAGCAGCAGCTGACCCGAGCGCGCCACTCCACCGGTCCGTTATGGTGGTGAGGTGCGGATGACCCGACTGCTCCTTACCGGGCCGCGCTGACCTCCCAGCACCACGTCAGCGCGGCGGCCCCTCCTGTGCGAGGGGCTTCTTCATGTCCGGAGCAGGTCGAGACCAGCAGAAGGCGCGAGCGATGACCGACACAGCCCGACCCGACAGCCCGAGCGGCGAGCGCGAGGCGCCGTACCGCTACACGGCCGCGCTGGCCGCGGAGATCGAGGCCCGCTGGCAGGACCGGTGGGAGACCGAGGGCACCTTCGAGGCGCCGAACCCGGCCGGCCCGATGGCCGAGCCGGACAAGGTCGCCGGCCGGCCGAAGAAGTACGTGCTGGACATGTTCCCGTACCCCTCGGGCATCGGCCTGCACGTCGGACACCCGCTGGGCTACATCGCCACCGACGTCTACGGCCGGTTCAAGCGGATGACCGGGCACAACGTGCTGCACGCGCTGGGCTACGACGCGTTCGGGCTGCCCGCCGAGCAGTACGCCGTGCAGACCGGCCAGCACCCGCGGATCACCACCGAGGCGAACATCGCGACGATGCGCGCGCAGCTGCGCCGGCTGGGCCTGGCGCACGACCAGCGCCGCAGCGTCTCCACGATCGACCCGGAGTTCTACCGCTGGACGCAGTGGATCTTCCTGCAGATCTACAACAGCTGGTACGACGACGACGCCCAGCGGGCCCGGCCGATCGCCGAGCTGACGCCGTTGCTGGCCGCGGGCGACCGGCCGGTGCCGCCCGACGTACCTGGCGTCCAGCCGGGTGCTGCCTGGGCCGACCTGGACGAGGTGGCCCGCCGCCGGGTCGTCGACGCGTACCGGCTGGCCTACCTGTCCGACTCGCCGGTCAACTGGTGCCCCGGGCTGGGCACCGTGCTGGCCAACGAGGAGGTCACCGCGGACGGTCGCAGCGACCGCGGCAACTTCCCGGTCTTCAAGCGCAACCTGCGGCAGTGGATGATGCGGATCACCGCGTACGCGCCGCGGCTGCTGACCGACCTGGACCGGCTGGACTGGCCGGACTCGATCAAGCTGCAGCAGCGCAACTGGATCGGCCGCTCCGAGGGCGCGCGGGTCCAGTTCCCCAGCGAGGGCGGGGCGATGGAGGTCTTCACGACCCGGCCGGACACCCTGTTCGGCGCCACCTTCATGGTCGTGGCGCCGGAGCACCCGATGGTCGACACGCTGGCCTCCGGCGCCTGGCCGGCCGACGTACCCGACCGTCGTGGACCGGGGGAGCGGCCACCCCGCGGGACGCCGTCGAGGCCTACCGGCGCGCCACCGAGCTGCGCACCGACCTGGAGCGGCAGACCGAGGGCCGCGACAAGACCGGCGTCTTCACCGGCGGGTTCGCGACCAACCCGGTCACCGGCGAGGCGATCCCGGTGTTCGTCGCCGACTACGTGCTGATGGGCTACGGCACCGGCGCGATCATGGCGGTGCCCGGCCAGGACGAGCGCGACTGGGAGTTCGCCAAGAGGTTCGGCCTGCCGATCGTGCGCACCGTCGCCCCGCCCGAGGGCTGGGAGGGCGAGGCGTACGTCGGTGAGGGGCCGGCCATCAACTCGGCGAACGACGAGATCAGCCTGGACGGGCTGGAGGTCGGCGACGCCAAGGCCCGGATCATCGACTGGCTGGAGTCGAAGGGCACCGGCCGGCGGACCGTCACCTACAAGCTGCGCGACTGGCTGTTCAGCCGGCAGCGGTACTGGGGCGAGCCGTTCCCGGTCGTCTACGACGAGCACGACCTGCCGGTCGCCGCTGCCCGAGTCGATGCTGCCCGTCGAGCTGCCCGAGGTCGACGACTACTCGCCGCGCACCTTCGCCGAGGACGACAACCACTCCGAGCCGGAGCCGCCGCTGGCCCGGAAGCGTGACTGGGTCGAGGTGACGCTGGACCTGGGTGACGGGCCGAAGCAGTACCGCCGGGAGACCAACACGATGCCGCAGTGGGCGGGCTCCTGCTGGTACGAGCTGCGCTACCTGGACCCGACCAACACCGAGCGTTTCGTCGACCCCGAGGTCGAGCGGTACTGGATGGGACCGCAGGGGCCGGAGCACACCGGCGGTGTCGACCTGTACGTCGGCGGGGCCGAGCACGCGGTGCTGCACCTGCTGTACGCCCGGTTCTGGCACAAGGTGCTGTTCGACCTGGGCCACGTGTCCAGCGAGGAGCCGTTCCACCGCCTGTTCAACCAGGGGATGATCCAGGCCTACGCCTACACCGACGAGCGCGGCTCGTACGTCCCCGCCGAGGAGGTGGAGGAGGACGGCCACGGCGCGTTCACCTGGCAGGGGAAGCCGGTCAACCGTGAGCACGGGAAGATGGGCAAGAGCCTGAAGAACATGGTGACGCCGGACGACATCTGCAACAGCTACGGCGCCGACACCTTCCGGCTGTACGAGATGTCGATGGGTCCGCTGGACGTGTCGCGGCCGTGGGAGACCCGCGCGGTCGTCGGCTCGCAGCGCTTCCTGCAGCGGCTGTGGCGCAACGTGGTCGACGAGGAGACCGGCGAGCTGCGGGTCGTCGACGGGCCGCCGGACGACGAGACGCGGCGGTTGCTGCACCGCACCATCGACACGGTGCGCAGGGACATGGACGAGCTGCGGGCCAACACGTCGATCGCGCGGCTGACCGAGCTGAACAACCACGTGGTGAAGTCCGGCGTGATGCACCGCGAGGTCGCCGAGGCGCTGGTGCTGATGGTGGCGCCGCTGGCGCCGCACCTGGCCGAGGAGCTGTGGTCCCGGCTGGGCCACCCCGAGACGCTGACCTACGTCGACTTCCCGGCCGCCGACCCGGCGCTGCTGGTGGTCGACCAGGTCACGGCGGTGCTGCAGGTGGCCGGCAAGGTGCGGGACCGCATCGAGGTGCCGCCGTCGATCACCGAGGACGAGCTGCGAGCGCGCGCGCTGGCGTCCGAGGCGGTGCAGAAGGCGCTGGACGGCCGGGACGTGCGCACCGTGGTGGTGCGCGCGCCGAAGCTGGTCAACGTCGTGCCGGCCTAGCGGCCGGGCTCGGGGTCGGTAGCCTCTCGCCATGTCCCCGGACGCCCGCGTCGCCGTCGTCACCGACTCGACGAGCTACCTGCCGGCCGACCTGGTGAGCGAGCACGCCATCGAGGTGGTGCCGCTGCAGGTGGTCATCGGCGGCACGTCGTACGACGAGGGGTCCGGCGCGTCGGCAGCCTCGGTCGCTGACGCGCTGCGGTCGTGGCAGCCGGTCACCACGTCCCGGCCGGCGCCCGCGACGCTGCTGCAGGCCTACCAGGCCGCCGCCGAGCGTGGCTGCGACGCGGTGGTGTCGGTGCACCTGTCGTCGCAGATGTCCGGCACGGTCGAGTCGGCCCGGCTGGCGGCCAAGGACGCTCCGGTGCCGGTCGAGGTCGTCGACTCGGGATCGCTCGGGATGGGTCTCGGGTTCGCGGTCGTGTCGGCGGCCACGGCAGCCGCCGAGGGACGGCCCGCCGACGAGGTCGCGCGGGTGGCCCGGGACCGGGCCGACGCCTCCACCGCCGTGTTCTACGTCGACACCCTGGAGTACCTGCGGCGTGGCGGCCGGATCGGCGCGGCAGCCGCGATGCTCGGCTCGGCGCTGGCCGTGAAGCCGCTGCTGCACCTGGTCGACGGGCACATCGAGCCGCTGGAGAAGGTGCGCACGTCGGCCAAGGCGATCGCCCGGCTCGAGGACATCGCGGTCGGTCACGCCGGGTCGAGGTCGGTGGACGTCGCGGTCCACCACCTGGCGAGCGCCGGAGCGGGCCGAGGCGTTGGCCGACCGGCTGCGGCCCCGGCTGCCCGGGTTGGCGGGCCTGCACGTGAGCGAGGTCGGTGCGGTGGTCGGCGCGCACGTCGGTCCGGGGATGCTCGCGGTCATCGTCGCGCCGCGCTGAGCCGGGCCGTCGTCCACAGATCGACGGGGCCGGCCGGTCGTCCACCGATCTCGGCTGCCTGACCCGCGGGTGCGCGTCGCGTTCCTAGCGTCGAGGGGTGAGCACCCGACCCGCGCGGCACCGCCGGCCCGACCCGGCCGACGACGCTGCCTCCCGGCTGCTGGCCCGGCTCGGTGCAACGCCGGGCCGGGCCGGGCCGGTCACGAGTGCGGACGGTGGCTGGGTCCCGCAGCGGCCGGACCGCGGCCGCCGCCGAGCCGGCCGGGGTCCGGTGGGCACCGGCGCGCCGGGCGGTCATCGGGCTGGCCGTCGTGCTGCTGGTCGCCGTGCTCGTCGCGGTGCTCATCGTCTGGCGGGCGCAGCCGTCCGCCGAAGCGGCGCCGGTGGTGCGCCGCAGCGGCGCCACCTCGGCGGTGACACCATCGGTGGCGACACCAGTGGCGGCGTCCGGGAACACCGCAACCGGCGCACCTGCACCGGTCGAGGTCGTCGTCCACGTGGTGGGTGCCGTGCAGCGGCCGGGCCTGGTGCACCTGCCGGTCGGGTCCCGGGTCGCCGACGCGGTCTCGGCGGCCGGCGGCACCACCCCTGGCGCCCGGGCGGCGAGCGTCAACCTGGCCCGGCTGCTCGTCGACGGCGAGCAGCTGGTGGTGCAGCGTCGCGGTCGACCAGCGCTCGTCCCGGCACCTGGTGCTGCCGCACCCGACCTCGCGTCCGGTGCCGGGACCCCGCCGCCCGGCCCGGTCGACCTCAACAGCGCGACGCAGGAGGCCCTGGACGCCCTGCCCGGCATCGGGCCGGTGCTCGCCCAGCGCATCCTCGACTGGCGCACCGCCAACGGCCGGTTCAGCTCGGTGGACGAGCTCGGGGAGGTCTCCGGCATCGGTGAGGCCACCCTGGCCGACCTGCGGCCGGTCGTGACGGTGTGAGCCGAGGGGCGGCCGGCCCGCCGGCCGAGCCGCCGGACGATCGGCGGCGTGAGCGCCCGGACGCCCGGCTGGTCGGCCCGGCTGCCGCGATATGGGCGGGTGCTTTCGTCGCGACCGGCTCACCACCCGGCCGTACGCCGGGGTGGTTGGCGGTGGGGGCGCTCGGCGTGCTCGCCGCGGCCGTCGGTGCACGCAGCCTGACCCGGGGCCGGCGGTCGGCATCGGCCGCCGCGATGCTGTTCGTCCTGTGCCTCGGGGCCGGCTGCGCGGTCGGCGCGCTGCACCTGACAGCCGTTCGCGGCAGCGGTCTGGCCGGGTTCGCCGCCGACGGCGCGACGGTCCGCGCGACCGGCACGCTGACCGCCGACCCGGGCCGCCATCCGGCTGCCGTGCACGGGGAGCGGCGCGGCGCGGACCTGGTGGTGGTTCCGGTCCGGCTGGAGCGGGTCGAGGTTCGTGGTCGTACGCTGCGCACCCGCGCACCGACGCTCGTCCTGGCGCACGACCGGCGCTGGCTGGGCCTGCTGCCCGGGCAGCGGGTGGTGCTGTCGGGTCGGCTCGGACCGGCCCGGGCCGGCGGGCCGGTCGCTGCCGTGGTGACCGTCCGCGGTCCACCCCGGCTGGTCGGCGCCGCGCCGACGGTGCAGCGGGTCGCGGGCGACCTCCGGGCCGGCCTTCGGCGAGCCGCGACGGTGCTGCCCCCGGCCGAGCGGGGTCTGCTGCCCGGCCTGGTCCTCGGTGACACCTCACGGATGCCGGTCGAGCTGGTCGACGACTTCCGCACCGCCGGCCTGACCCATCTCACGGCCGTCAGCGGCGCCAACCTCGCGATCGTCATCAGCTTCGTGCTGCTTGTCGGGCGGTGGGCAGGGCTGCGGGGGCGGTGGCTGCCTGCCGCCGCGGCGGTGGCGATGGTGGCGTTCGTCGTGCTCGCCCGGCCGCAGCCGTCGGTGCTGCGGGCCGCCGTGATGGGTGCCGTTGCCCTGCTCGCCATGAGTTCCGGCCGCCGACGGCGGAGCCTCGCCGCACTCGGCGCAGCGGTGCTCGGGCTGCTGCTCGCCGACCCGTGGCTGGCACGCTCGTACGGGTTCGCCTTGTCCGTCGTGGCGACCGGCGGCCTGGTGCTGCTCGCACCGGGCTGGGCGCGGGCCTGGACCGCCCGTGGCCTGCCCCGACCGCTGGCCGAGGCCCTGGCGGTGCCGGTCGCCGCCCAGCTCGTCTGTGCTCCCGTCCTGGTGCTGCTCAGCGGTCAGGTCAGCCTGGTCGCCGTGCTGGCGAACCTCCTCGCCGCCCCGGCGGTGGCGCCGGCGACGGTGCTGGGCGTGCTCACGACGGTGGTCGCGCCGGTCAGCGACCGCGCCGCCGCACTGCTCGCCCTCGCCGCGGGTGTGCCGGTCTGGTGGCTGGTGCGGGTGGCCCGTCGGGCGGCCGCGGCGCCGGGGGCGGCCGTCGACTGGCCGGGGTCGGTCGCGGGCGCCGCCCTGCTCGCCGTCGTTGCCGTCCTGACGGTCGTCGTCGTCCGGAGCCTGGCCGCCCGCGGCCCGCTGCCGGCAGCCGGGGCGGCCGTCGTGCTGGTGGTGGCGCTGGTCGTGCCAGCCACCTCACCGGGCTGGCCGCCGGACGGCTGGGTGCTGGCGGTCTGCGACGTCGGGCAGGGCGACGCCCTGGCGCTGGCCGTCTCGGCCGGCACCGCCGTGGTCGTCGACGCCGGGCCGGACCCGCCCGCCGTTGACCGTTGCCTGCGCCGGCTGGGGGTCCGCCGGGTGCCGATGGTGCTGCTGACCCACCTGCACGCCGACCACGTCGAGGGCCTGCCGGGTGTGCTCCGCGGCCGCCGGGTCGGCGAGGTGGTGGTCGGCAGGTACGACGAACCGGCCGGCGAGCTGGCCCGGGTGCGCCGCTGGGCGGCGGATGCCGACGTGCCGGTGACCGGCGTCGCTGCAGGACAGCGGATGACGGTCGGACCGGTGTCCTGGCGGGTGCTCTGGCCGACCCGGGTGATCGACGAGGAATCGGTGCCCAACAACGCGAGTGTGGTGCTGCTGGTGCGGTCGCACGGGCTCCGGCTGCTGCTCACCGGCGACATCGAGCCGCCGGCGCAGCGGGCGCTGCTGGGCCAGATGCAGCTGCCGGTCGTCGACGTGCTCAAGGTCGCCCACCACGGCTCGGCGTACCAGGAGCCGCGGCTGCTGTCCGTCCTCCGCCCCCGGCTGGCGCTGGTCAGTGCGGGAGCGGGCAACGACTACGGGCACCCGGCGCCGTCGACCCTGCGGGCCCTCCGCCGCAGCGGCGCGCTGGTGGGCCGCACCGACACCGACGGAACCCTGGCGGTCGTCGGGACCCCGCGGCGGCTCCGACTCGTCCGGGCCGACGGGTAGCGTGGCCGCGATGCCTGCCGCCCCCGGTCCCGCGCCGCTCACCCTCGTCACCGGCCCTGAAGCACTGCTGCGCGACCGTGCCGTGGCCACGGCGGTCGCGGCGGTCCGTGCCGCCGACCCCGAGGCCGAGGTCAACGACCTTTCCGCCGTCGGGCTGGAGCCCGGCCGGCTCAACGCGCTGGCCAGCCCGTCGCTGTTCGGCGGCGCCACGGTGATCGTCGTGCGCGACGTCGGCGAGGCGGCGGAGGCGATCGCCGACGAGCTCAAGGCGGTGATGGCCGCGCCGTCCGAGGACGTCGTGCTCGTGCTGGTGCACTCGGGCGGCGCCAAGGGGAAGTCGCTGCTCGACGCCGCGCGCAAGGCGGACGCGGTGGTGGTCGAGTGCAAGGCGGTGAAGTGGGAGAGCGACAAGGTGTCGTTCGTGCAAGGCGAGTTCAAGGCGGCCGGACGCCGGGTGGCGCCGGAGGCCGCGGTCGCGCTGGTCGACGCGCTCGGCAGCGACCTGCGCGAGCTCGCGAACGCCTGCGCCCAGCTGGTCGCGGACACCGACGGCACCGTCGACCGTGCCGTGGTGGAGCGCTACCACGCCGGCCGGGTCGAGGTGACCGGCTTCAAGGTCGCCGACGCCGCGGTCGAGGGCCGCTACGAGGAGGCGCTGCGGCTGCTCCGGCACGCGCTGGCCACCGGCGCCGACCCGGTGCCGGTCAACGCGGCGTTCGCCGCCGGCCTGCGGACCCTGGCCAAGGTGGCCGGCGCGTCCCGGTCGGCGCGGCCCGATGACATTGCCCGGGACCTGGGGCTGGCCCCGTTCCAGGTGCGCAAGGCGCGTGGCCAGCTCGGCGGCTGGACCCCGGACGGGGTGTCGGCGGCGATCGTCGCGGTGGCCCGGGCGGACGAGCAGATCAAGGGCGGCGGCACCGACCCGGTCTACGCCCTGGAGCGGGCGGTGGTCGCGATCGTCGAAGCCCGGTCCCACGGCTGAGGTCCCGGTCCGGGGACGACGAAGGGCGCCACCCTCGACGGGTGACGCCCTCGTGCGACGCCGCAGAGCGGCGGGACGTGCCTAGAGCGAGGCGACGCTGCTTGGCCATCGCCGACTTGCGGTTCGCGGCCTGGTTGGTGTGGATGACACCCTTGCTGGCGGCCTTGTCGAGCTGGCGCGACGCGACCTGCATCGCCTCGAGGGCGGTGTCGCGCTCGCCGGCCGATGCGGCCTCGCGGAACTTGCGGACCGACGTCTTGAGCGAGGACTTGACCGCCTTGTTGCGCAGCCGTGCCTTCTCGTTCGTCTTGATCCGCTTGAGCTGGGACTTGATGTTCGCCACGAAGAAGCCTCGAGATGTCTGGGGTCGGTCGGAGGTGCGCCCGCGCGCACCTTCAGCGCGGCTGCGAGGGATCAGGGTAGCAACAGACTGCCGTCCGGCCCAAACCCGGCGTCCGGGTGCGACCGGAAGGGCCCGGCAGCGGTGCCGCCGGGCCCTTCCGTCGTTCTCACCTCTGCCGCGGGCTACCCGACGGAGAGCAGCGTCACGTCCGCCGCACCGCCGTACGAGATGACACCCAGCCAGCGCTTGGCCGGGTCCAGCCCGGACCAGTTCGCCGTGAGCGTGGCGGGCGTGCCGCTGGTCACGGTTGCCGGGTTGGGGGTGACCGTCGCGTTGCCCGCATTGGCCGAGCCGACCACGAAGTTGCTCTGGTGGTAGGCCGTGGAGCCCCCCGGAGTGGCGAAGCCGTTGACGTAGACGTCATACGAGCCCGCCTCCGGGGAGAGCAGGGTGACCTGCTCGTCAGCCGCTCCCGACGCCGACAGGGCGATCAGCTCGCCGCCCTTGTAGACGAACAGGTCGAGGTCGGCCGTGTCGTCGTCGGAGTCCAGCGAGAACCGGGCGGCCTTGCTGCCCGCAGCCACCGCGACCGTGTACTTGTTGGTCGCGGCGTCGTCCACCGGTGCCGCCGTGTCGAACGGACCGGCGGCCACGCTGCCTGCCTCCGGCGTGACGCCGACCAGACCGGCGACCGTGTTGGTCAGCGATCCGGTGAAGCCCGGCGTCACCTGGTAGGCCTTCGAACCCGACGCGCTTGCGTCCCCGTGCACCTCGGTGGGCGCGGAGATGGCCACCGGCCGTACGGCGATCGGCGAGCGCACCTTGTAGGCCTTGTTGGACCAGGTCAGCGAGCCCTTGGCCCACGCGCCCAGTGTCGCGGTGGCGCGGGACAGCTTCACCTCGAAGGCCTTCGTCTCGCCGGCCGCCAGGGTCAGCTTCTTCGGCGTGACCGTGACATCGAACCCGGGGACCGACACAGCGGCGGTGAAGGTGGCTGCCGAACCGGTGACGTTACGGACCCGGCGCTGCAGGGTCGTGACGCCGGCCAGCTTGCCGACCGCGATCGATGCCTGGTTGAGCTCGGACCCCGAGATCGGAGTCAGCGTGTCGAACGGAGGCGCGAACTGCACGCCCAGCCCGACCATGTACTGCCGGTACTCGTTCGGTGTCGTCGGGTAGACCAGGCCGGGGTTGCCGGCACCGTTCGGCTGGACCCAGCCGGCGCCCTGTGCGAACGGGTCGTTCTTGCTGGACACGGTGTCACTGGCGCTGGTCATCAGCGCCGACTTGATCTCCGACGGCAGCCAGGTCGGGTGCAGGGCCTTCATCAGGGCGCCGACACCCGCGATGTGCGGAGAGGACATCGACGTACCGGACATGAAGTCCCACGACCGGCCGTGGTTCGACGGGGGCGCCACCGCGGCGACCACGTCGTTACCGGGTGCGGTGATGTCGGGCTTGAGGATGTCGCCACCCGTGGTCGTCGAGGGACCACGCGACGAGAAGTCGGTGACCTCCGGGACCTGCGGGGCGGCCGCCAGCTCGGCTGCGGTGAGCGGCACGATCTTGGCGGTCGCGGCCGCGCCGGCTGCGGCGATGTATGCCTGCACCGCTGCGCCGTCGGTGTGGTTGATGTGCACGGCGGGCACCGGGTGGTAGTCGCCGTTGAGGGAGTTGGCCGAGGTGTTGGCCATCACCATGCCGACACCGCCGACCCGCTTGACCTCGAAGCCCTTCTCGATCCGGTCGACGACCCCGCGGTTGCAGAGCACGACCTTGCCGGCCGCCTTGGCCGGGTCCAGCGTGCCGGCGGCACAGAGTGCCGCGTTGGTGTCCGTGGCCGACGCCGCCTTGACCGCGACCGCTGTGACCAGCGGAGCCGCGGTGGTCAGCGACGGCGTCGTCGATGCGCCGACGTAGCGGGCTCCGTTGCCCAGCTGGACGGCCTGGAACGCGCGGCGGAACGTGCCTGCAGCGACCGTGGTCAGCCACGGGCTCGGGTGGTCCAGAGTGCTGGTGCCCGGACCGCTGTTGCCGGCCGAGTTGGCGACGAAGACCCCCGCGTTGGAGGCGGCCCGGAAGGCCTGCTCCACCGAGTCGAGGACGTCGGACTCGGAGCTGCCGCCGATCGAGTAGTTGATGACGTCGACGCCGTCGAGCACGGCCTGGTTGATCGCGGCCACGCTGTCGGAGCTGAAGCAGCCGGGGTTGACGCCTGGCTTGCCTTCCCAGCAGACCTTGTAGGCCGCGACCTTGGCTCCGGGCGCCATGCCCGAGCCGGTGCCGATGGCCTTGCCGTCGATGGTGACGTTGGTGCCGTTGTTGCCGGCAGCGGTCGACGCGGTGTGCGAGCCGTGCCCGGAGCCGTCACGGGGTGAGAGGAACTCCGCCTTGGCGATGTTGTGCTTGTCGAACCCGGCGACGTAGTAGCGCGCACCCACCAGCTTGTCGTTGCAGGTGGAAGCGGGGAAGTTGGTGCCGGACTGGCAGCTGCCGGACCACCGAGCGGGGACCGGGATGCCGGTGCCGCCCTTGAAGGCCTCGCTCTCGGGCCAGATGCCGGAGTCGACGATGCCCACGACGGTGCCCGCGCCGGCCTTCTTGTTGCCGCCGAGCTGCTGCCAGAGGCCGCCGGCCTTGTCCAGCCCGAGGAAGCTCGGGGAGGCGGTCGTGTCCGGCGTGCGGAGCTCGTCCTTCTCCAGGCTGATGACGTCGGAGGTCTTCGCCAGCCGGGTCGCCTGCTTGGCCGTGAGCTGGGCCGTCACCGCGTTGTTGGTCACGGTGTAGTCGTAGATCTTGGTGGCGCCGACCTGCTCCAGTGCCGCGTCGTGCCGGGCGGTCAGATGACCGCGCCAGGCCTGGACGGCGGGCGAGTCGCTGTCGAGCTTCTTTCCGCGAGCTGGGCGGGTGGCCGCGAAGCCGGCGCGGGAGCCGTCGTAGGACGCGGCCGGGTCTTCAGCGAAGGTGACGATGTAGCGGCCCGCCTTGTAGGCGGCCGTGGCCGGACGGCTGGCGGCCTGCTGGGCGGTGGGGCCCGAGGGTGCGGCGGTAGCCGTCCCCGTGGTCAGCGCCGTACCCGACAGCAGTCCTGCGGCGGTGACGAGCCCGAGGTAACGGGCTGTCCGCCGATTCAACAGTGCGCGCATACGAGGGTTGCCTCTCAGTCCACAAAAAGCCGGACCATGTAGGCCCGGCAGGTCGAGGGAACACTGCGGCCTGGGAACCTCGACGTCAAGAGATGCCACCCAAAAGATGACCAACTGGTTACTCGAAGTGAAGGCTGGCGACCTTGGGTAGCCGACGCCGGTCCCCGGCTCAGCCGCGGCGCTGTTCCAACCAGGACAGGGCGGCGGTGCCGAAGTAGGCGCGGTGCTGGCCCAGCCAGGGTGACGCGAAGGCAGGTGTCTCGTCGCCGGCCTGCCCGCACATGAAGGCAGCGATCAGCGCCAGCCAGGCGTCGACGGCCTCGGGGTCGACCCCGTCGAGCAACCACGAAGTACGCAGGACCGCGTCCGCGTCCCCGCCGCCTCCGTGGACGGTGACGAGCAGCCCCACCAGGTCGGTCCACCGGGCGCCGAGCGAGAGCCAGTTCCAGTCGCAGATCCAGACCTTGCCGGCGCGGTCCACGATCATGTTGTCCGGCCGCAGGTCACCGTGGCAGGCGGCGTCGCCGTCGATGGCAGCCGGCGCCATCTCCAGCAGCGCGTGCAGGTCGGGCAGCGCCGACCGTGCCCACGGGCTGAGCAGGTCGGTCCGCCGACTGCCGCGCGCCACGTCGAGGTACCAGCGCCGCCACGGCTCGTCGCCACCCAGGTCGTCGGCCAGCCGGGTCAGCTCGAGGCCGGCCGGTGCGGGCTCCAGCGCGGCCGCCGCCGCCTCGCAGGCCCGCGCCGCGCCGGCGACGTCGTCCGCGGTCCACGGCAGGCCCGGCATCCGGCCGCGCACCGGCTCGATCCCGACGACGACCCAGCCCTCGACGTCGTCGGTCCAGCGCAGCCGTGGGGCCGGAACCGCGGCCGGGAGGCAGCGCAGGACCCGTGCTTCAGTGCGGTACGACGTGGCGGCCACCGGTCCTACCTCGGACGAGGCGGCCTTGACGAACACCTCCGTGCCGTCGGCCAGGGTGAGCAGCCCTGCGAAGCCTCGGGTGAAGCCGCCACCCGCGGCTGCTGCGCCGATCACCGGCGCGCCGGCGAGGTCCGCGATCCTTGCCCGCACGCCAGCTGGCAGCGCAGCCCAGGCCGGCCGCTCCGCGGTCCGGTCGTAGGGCGGTCGACGGGTCACCGCGGGCGAGGGCATGACCCGATGATCCCGGCCGCCGCAACCGCGGACCACCGAGATGGCGTGCTCCTGCCCGCTCGCCGCCGCCCGGGGCACCGTCGCATGGGAGGATAGGCGCGCTTCCCCGCCGTACCACCGATGCATTGGATCTTGCGTGCCCGTCAGCCCCAACCGAACGCCGCTCAGGTGCCGCACCGCACACCCCCCTCGGTGATCCGCAACTTCTGCATCATCGCCCACATCGACCACGGCAAGTCGACGCTGGCCGACCGGATGCTGCAGGCGACCGGCGTCGTCGACGACCGGACGATGCGCGCGCAGTACCTGGACCGGATGGACATCGAGCGCGAGCGCGGCATCACCATCAAGAGCCAGGCCGTCCGGCTGCCGTTCACCGCCCAGGACGGACGCACCTACGCCCTGAACATGATCGACACCCCGGGGCACGTCGACTTCACCTACGAGGTGTCGCGGTCGCTGGCCGCGTGCGAGGGCTGCGTGCTGCTGGTCGACGCGGCGCAGGGCATCGAGGCGCAGACGCTGGCCAACCTGTACCTGGCACTCGAGAACGACCTGCAGATCATCCCGGTTCTCAACAAGATCGACCTGCCGTCGGCCCAGCCGGAGAAGTACGCCGCGGAGCTCGCGCACATCATCGGCTGCGACCCGGCCGACGTGCTGCGGGTCAGCGCCAAGACCGGTGAGGGCGTCGGCGAGCTGCTCGACGAGATCGTCCGCGTGGTGCCGCACCCGGTCGGCGACCCGGACGCGCCGGCCCGCGCGATGATCTTCGACAGCGTGTACGACGCCTACCGCGGCGTCATCACCTACGTCCGGGTCATCGACGGCAACCTGTCCTCGCGCGAGCGCATCCTGATGCTCTCGACGAAGGCGCAGCACGAGATGCTCGAGATCGGCGTCATCTCCCCGGAGCCGGTCCCCTCGACCGGGCTCGGCGTCGGCGAGGTCGGCTACCTGATCACGGGGGTGAAGGACGTCCGCCAGTCGCGGGTCGGTGACACCGTCACGAACGCGGTCAAGCCCGCGTCGACCCCGCTCGGCGGCTACAAGGACCCGAAGCCGATGGTGTTCTCCGGGCTCTACCCGGTCGACGGTGACGACTACCCGGACCTGCGGGACGCCCTGGAGCGGCTGCAGCTCAACGACGCCGCACTGGTGTGGGAGCCGGAGACTTCGGCGGCGCTCGGCTTCGGCTTCCGGTGCGGGTTCCTCGGCCTGCTGCACCTCGAGATCGTGCGCGAGCGGCTGGAGCGCGAGTTCGGCCTCAACCTGATCGCGACCGCGCCCAACGTCGTCTACCGGGTCGTGATGGACGACGGCTCCGAGCGCGTCGTCACCAACCCGAGCGAGTTCCCGGACGGCAAGATCGCCGAGGTCCACGAGCCGGTCGTGCGCGCCACGGTCCTCGCGCCGAGCGACTACATCGGCGCGATCATGGACCTCTGCCAGACCCGGCGCGGCACCCTGCTCGGCATGGACTACCTGTCCGAGGAGCGGGTCGAGCTGCGCTACACGCTGCCGCTGGCCGAGATCATCTTCGACTTCTTCGACAACCTGAAGTCCCGGACCCGCGGCTACGCCTCGCTCGACTACGAGGTCGAGGGCGAGCAGGCGGCGGCGCTGGTCAAGGTCGACATCCTGCTGCAGGGCGAGGGCGTCGACGCGTTCTCCTCGATCGTGCACAAGGACAAGGCCTACGCGTACGGCGTACAGATGACCCAACGGCTTCGCGAGCTGATCCCGCGGCAGCAGTTCGAGGTGCCGATCCAGGCCGCGATCGGGTCCCGGGTCATCGCCCGCGAGAGCATCCGGGCGATCCGCAAGGACGTGCTCGCGAAGTGCTACGGCGGTGACATCACCCGTAAGCGCAAGCTGCTGGAGAAGCAGAAGGAAGGAAAGAAGCGGATGAAGATGGTCGGCCGCGTCGAGGTCCCGCAGGAGGCCTTCATCGCCGCCCTGTCCACCGACTCCCTCGGCGAGAAGGCCAAGAAGTAGGTGGCGGCCGCAGGTAGCGTCGAGCGGGTGCTCGCACGCATCGCCGCCGTCAACGTCGTCAAGGCCCTGGTGCCGGACCTGCGTGGCGACCTCGACGAGACCGCCATCGACAAGCGTCCGGTCGCCGAGCGGGTCGCCGTCCGCGCACCCGGCCCGGCCGGGGTCGGGCTGGCCGGCGACCAGGTGGTCGACACCCGGCACCACGGCGGGCGGGACCAGGCGGTCTACGCCTACGCCGCCGAGGACCGGGACTGGTGGGCCGCCGAGCTGGGCCGCGACCTGGCGCCCGGGTCGTTCGGGCAGAACCTCGACACCGAGGGGGTCGACGTCACCGGCGCCGTGATCGGCGAGCGCTGGCAGGTCGGCGACGACGGCCTGGTGCTCGAGGTGACCAGCCCGCGCATCCCGTGCGCCACCTTCCAGGGATTCATGAACGAGCCGCGCTGGGTGAAGCGGTTCACCGACCACGGCGCACCGGGTGCCTACCTCCGCGTCGTCGGCGAGGGCACCGTCGGAGCCGGCGACAGCGTGACGGTGACCGACCGGCCGCCGCACGGCGTGACGGTCGGTGACGTGTTCCTGATCCGTCGGGTGGCCACGCCGCGGTTGCAGCGCCTGCTCGACGAGCTGCCCGACCTGGCGCCGGACCTCGAAGACGCGGTCCGTCGCGACCTGTCCGCCCGTGCCCGCTGACCCTCTCCTGTCGAGTGGCGCGTTCGTGCAGATCTGGATGACTGAATTCTGTCGGAACGCGCCACTCAACGGTTTGCGGCGAGGCGGTAGCGCTCCAGTCGGCCGGCCAGCCTGGCTCGCCCTGAGCCGGTGAGGGTGGACAGCCGGGCCGCCCGCCACCAGATCTGCATCCGTCGGTCGTCGTGGGGCAGCCCGCGAGCGTCCTCGGCGTCCCGGATCACGAGGTCCGGGCGCCAGGCGAGCTCAGCGGTCGTGTAGCCGTATCGCTCGAGGCCGAGCCGTGCCATCGCCTTGTCCCGCCGAAGGTCCTGAGCATGCCGGTCGCGGCTGCGGTGCTCGCCGCCGTCGCATTCCGGGTAGCGGTTCGTGCCGACCAGGTGCAGGTCGGCACGCGCGACGAAGCGGCCGTCGGCCCTGATGTCGGGCTGACACTCGACAGGACCGAGGCCGGTCAGCACGTGCTGGAGGCGCAGGATCGACTCCCACCACGACTCGCTGCGATTGTCGGCCAGTGCAAGAGCGCGCCGAAGGGTGGCGGCGCCACGACATCGACGGGTGACCGCGGCCTGGATCTGCTCCGCCGTGACGCCGGACCGCAGGGCGCAGTCGACGATCGGTACCAGGTCGACGAGAGTGAGGTCGCGAGCGAGCTCTACCAGGGTGTGGGCTGCTGTCACGCAACGGAGGCCGCCGACGTCCTCGAACTCGGCGACGCGTGACCGACGTACATAGAGGCCGGTCCGTTGCACGTGCACCCCGCTGCGGGTCGTGGCAAGCAAGACATGCGGTGGCAGCCGGTTCGGCGCCCACCACTCCCGAAGCGCCGCGGAGGTCAGGTGACCGAAGCCGCTGTCTCGCGGCAGGACGAGGGCGACGGCGGCCGCGGTCTCCACGAGTGTGTGCTCCACGCGCGGGACGTAGAGCCCGCGGCTGAGCCGTTGCCACTCCACGCGACGGAGCGGGCCCGGTGTCCTGCCCCGGCCGATCTCTCTGACGAGCACCGCGGAGAGCTGGGCCGTACTCATCACCGCAGAGTGGGCCCCGATGCCAGCCCCTGTGGTCCTGGTCAAGCCGGCTGTGGAGGGTCGGGGTTCCTTCCGCTCCTGTGGAACCTGACGAGTGGCGCGTTCCGACAGGTTCTCGGTGCGCGTTCCTGCGTGAACGCGCCACTGGAGGCATTACGGTCGGGGCATGACGCCGAGCAGTGCTGACGCCCTGGCCGACCGTCCGCCCTCGGTGGGGCGGATGTTCCTCGACCGGGTCGCCTCGACCCCGGACCGGGAGGCCTACCGCCGGCCGGTCGGCGACGGCTGGGAGTCGACCACCTGGCGGCAGACCGGTGAGCGGGTCGAGGCCATCGCGGCCGGCCTGCTGGACCTCGGCGTCCGGCCCGAGGAGCGGGTCGCGCTGATCTCCTCCACCCGGGTCGACTGGGCGCTGGCCGACTTCGCCATGCTCTGCGCCGGCGCCGCCACCACGACGGTCTACCCGACCACGAACCCGGAAGACGTGGCCTACATCCTCGCGGACTCCGGTGCGGTGGTGGCGTTCGCCGAGGACGACAGCCAGATCGCCAAGCTGCGCGAGCACCGCGCCGACCTGCCTCGCCTGGGCACCGTCGTCACCTTCGACGGGACGCCGGACGGCGACTGGGTGATCAGCCTGGACGAGCTGGCGGCCACCGGGCAGCAGCGCCTGGCCGACGACGCGGACCTGGTCCGCCGCACCGTCGACGACGATCAAGCCGGACCACCTCGCGACGCTGATCTACACCAGTGGCACCACCGGGCGCCCCAAGGGCGTTCGGCTCAGCCAGGACTGCTGGGTCTACGAGGGAGTCGCCGTCGACTCCGAGGGGCTGCTGACCGAGGACGACGTGCAGTACCTCTGGCTGCCGCTGTCGCACTCGTTCGGCAAGGTGCTGCTGGCCGCGCAGCTCGCGACCGGGTCGGCGGCCGCGGTCGACGGCCGGGTCGAGCGGATCATCGACAACCTCGCGGTGGTCTCGCCGACGTTCATGGCCGCGGCGCCGCGCATCTTCGAGAAGGTCCGCGGCCGGGTCGTCACGATGGCCCAGGACGAGGGCGGCCCGCGCCTGAAGGTCTTCACCTGGGCGATGGGCGTCGGCCGCGAGGTGAGCCGGCTGCGGCTCGCCGGCGAGACACCCGGCCCGGTGCTGAAGGCCCAGCACGCACTGGCCGACAAGCTGGTGTTCACCAAGCTGCGCGCCCGGTTCGGCGGCCGGCTGCGCTTCCTCGTCTCGGGCAGCGCGGCCCTCTCCCCGGACGTGGCGGAGTTCTTCCACGCCGCCGGCATCCTCATCCTCGAGGGCTACGGCCTGACCGAGACCAGCGCGGGCACCTTCGTCAACCGGCCGGAGAACTACCGCCTGGGCACCGTCGGTCTCGCCTTCCCCGGCACCGAGGTGCGCATCGCCGACGACGGCGAGATCCTGCTGCGGGGTCCTGGCGTGATGCAGGGCTACCACGGCCTGCCCGAGCAGACCGCCGAGGCGCTGGAGCCCGACGGCTGGTTCCACACCGGCGACATCGGCGAGCTCGACGACGACGGCTTCCTGCGCATCACCGACCGCAAGAAGGACCTGATCAAGACCTCGGGCGGCAAGTACGTCGCGCCGCAGACCATCGAGGTCCTGTTCAAGGGGGCGTGTGCACTCGCCAGCCAGATCGTCGTGCACGGCGACGGACGCAACTACATCACCGCACTGGTCACCCTGGACGAGGACGCGCTGACCGCCTGGGCGGCGCACCGCGGCGTCACCGCGAGCTACGCCGAGCTCACCCGGAACCCGGACGTGCAGGCCGAGGTCAGCGCCGCCATCGACGGCGTCAACGCCAAGCTCAACCGGTGGGAGACCGTCAAGTCGTTCCGCATCCTCGACCGCGACCTCACCATCGAGGACGGCGAGATCACCCCGAGCATGAAGGTCAAGCGCAAGGTGGTCGAGCAGCGGTACGTCGAGGTCATCGAGCAGATGTACCCCGCCAGCTGACGGCACCGCGGCGGGCCGCGGCTCGCCGGGGGAGGATGGGGGCATGCCGTCCGCGCTGCCCGAGGGGGAGGCCGTCCCGCGGGACGGGTCGTTGCCCGCCTCGGCGTACGCCTGGCTCGGCACCCGGCCGTTCGGCGTCTACCTGCACGTGCCGTTCTGCGCGACGCGCTGCGGCTACTGCGACTTCAACACCTACACGGCCACCGAGCTGGGCGGCGGCGCGTCGCAGGCGTCCTACGCCGGCACCGCCATCGCCGAGGTCCGGCTTGCTCGCCGGGTGCTCGGCGACGTCGACGTCCCCGCCGCGACGGTGTTCCTCGGCGGCGGCACGCCGACCCTGCTCCCGCCCCGCGACCTCGCCCAGCTGCTGGCCGCCGTCCGGGACGAGCTCGGCATCCTGCCGGGAGCCGAGGTGACCACCGAGGCCAACCCGGACAGCGTCGACGCGGCCTCCCTTGCGGCCCTGCGCGACGCCGGCTTCACCCGGGTGTCGTTCGGCATGCAGTCGGCGGTCCCGCACGTGCTGGCGACCTTGGACCGCACCCACGACCCGGACCGGGTGCCGCAGGTCGTCGAGTGGGCGCGGGCGGCCGGCTTCGAGGGCATCAGCCTCGACCTCATCTACGGCACGCCGGGCGAGAGCCAGGACGACTGGCGCGCGAGCCTCGAGGCGGCTCTCGACACCCGACCCGACCACGTCAGCGCCTACGCCCTGGTCGTCGAGGAGGGCACCCGGCTGGCGGCCCAGGTCCGCCGCGGCGAGATCGCGGCGCCGGACGACGACGAGCTCGCCGACCGCTACCTGCTCGCCGACGAGGTGCTCGCCGCGGCCGGCTTCGACTGGTACGAGGTGAGCAACTGGGCCCGCGGCGAGGCACAGCGGGCCCGGCACAACGAGGGCTACTGGCGCGGCGCACGACTGGTGGGGCGTCGGCCCCGGCGCGCACAGCCACGTGGGCGGCACCCGGTGGTGGAACGTGCGCGCACCCCACGGCGTACGCCGGTCGGCTGGCGGCCGGGGACAGCCCCGCGCACGCCCGGGAGGTGCTCACCGCCGGAGCAGCGGCGCGTCGAGCGGGTGCTGCTCGGGATCCGGCTGCGCGAGGGCCACCCGCTCGCGGACCTGCGTCCGGCCGGCCTGCGGGCGGCGGAGCGGGCGGTGTCGGACGGGCTGCTGGACCCGGCCGCGAACGCCGACGGCCGCGCAGCGCTGACGCTGCGCGGCCGCCTGCTGGCCGATGCCGTGGTGCGGGACCTGGTCTGAGCTAGTCGCGCAGCGGCCGACCCGACGCGTCGGTCGTCCAGCCGTTGGCGCCGACGAGGTAGAGGATCCCCTCGACGAACCCCCACAGGCTGCCGATGCCGCAGGTGAAGATCGTCACGACGATCTGGATGATGCCGATCTTGGTGAAGCCCAGGTAGAACCGGTGCACCCCGAACCCGCCCAGGAAGATGCCCAGCAGGCCGGCCGCGATCTTGGACTTGGCCTGCGGGTCGGTGTACGGCGCCGGATACCCGGGCTGGCCGTAGGCCGGCTGGCCGTACTGCGGCTGCTGCTGGTAACCCGGCGGGTACCCCGGTTGCTGCTGGTAGCCGGGCGGCGGGGCGCCGTACCCGGGCTGCTGCGGGTAGTCCGGCGGCGGAGTGGCGTACGGGTCGGTCGCGTCGGGCGGGGGCTCCGGGGGGTCCGGCGTCGACCAGTTCGGCTCCGGGGGTTCCGGTGGCTGGGTCATCGGGTCGTCCCGGTCACGCCGTCACGACGACGGTCTTGAGCAGCTTGTCGGCAAAGGTCTGCCGCTTGCTGTCCCACAGCGGCCAGAGGAAGCCGAGGTAGCACGGGATCGCGTCCAGGATGTGCACGAAGTGCCGGCCGATGCCCAGACCGCCGCCCGGCGGCTGGCCGGTGGCCTCCGAGATCAGCCGGGTGCCGGCGATCTTCTTGCCGTAGGACTGGCCGGTCTGCCCGGCCAGGTACGCGTTGTAGAGCGCCCAGGCGAGCGCCGCGGCCCACAGCAGGAAGCCGAGCCCCGAGCTGCCCCGGTAGATCAGCCCGGCCACCAGGCCGGGGCCGAACCAGTCGATCAGGCCGGACAGGGCGCGCTTGGGCCAGTCGGCGTAGGGACCGCCGGGCGCAGGGGCCGCACCGGCCGGGTATCCCATCGGCTGGCCGCCGGGCGGCGCGCCGTAGCCAGGCTGCGGCGGGGTCCCGTAACCGGCCGCGGGCGGCGGCGGGTCCCCGTAGCCACCGCCGGGCGGGGGCGGCGGCGGAGGCGGAGGCGTCGAGCCACCGGGTGCGCTGGGCGGAGCCGGCGGGCGGCCGTCGTCGGGCGGCTCGGGGGGGCTGGTGGTCATGGGGTCTCCTATCGGGATCGGCGCCCAGGCTAGGGGTGGACGCCAGGGCCGGTGACGAAGTCGATGAGCTCCTCGACCCGGCCCAGCAGGCTGGGCTCGAGGTCGGCGTACGTCGCGACCGCGCCGAGGATCCGCCGCCAGGCTGCGCGGCGGTGTCGACCGGCCAGCCGAGACCGGCGCAGACCCCCTCCTTCCACGGGGTGCCGCGCGGGACCTCCGGCCAGGCGGCGATGCCCGAGGCGCGGCCGGCCGCACCGCCTGCCAGACGTCGACGTACGGGTGGCCGACGACCAGCACGTGCGGCGAGACGCACCTGCGCGGCCAGCGCGCGGACTCCTTGCTGCCGGGCACCAGGTGGTCGACCAGCACGCCCGAGCCGGCGGCCCGGCGCCGGGCGCGAACCCGCGCACGACAGCCGGCAGGTCGTCGACGCCGCCGAGGTGCTCGACGACGACGCCCTCGACGCGCAGGTCGTCGCCCCACACCTTCTCGACGAGCTCGGCGTCGTGCCGGCCCTCGACGTAGATCCGGCTGCCCCGCGCGACCCGGGCGCGGCGCGCCGTGCACCGCGACGCGAGCCCGAGGCCGTCCGCCGGGGCGGCCGGAGCCGGCGGCCGCGCGTCGGCGCGGACCAGGCGCGACCGGGCGCGCCGTCGACCAGGAACCCCGGGCCGAGCGGGAAGACCCGGTGCCGGCCGCGGCGGTCCTCGAGGTGTCACGGTGCAGGCCGCCGGCCGTCTTCTCGCACGCGCACCACCGCGCCGCAGAAGCCGGTCTCGGCGTCCTCGACGACCAGGCCGGGCTCGGCCTCGACCTGCGGCGAGCGTCGCGGTCGCCGCTGTCGGTCGGCGGCGAGCACGTCGCCGCCGTACCTGTCCACCGGCGCCAGCCTGCTCGGTCCGGCAGCCACCCGTCCCGCAGGCGCGCCGCCGTGACCGTCGGGCGTGGAGTCGCCGCCAGGCGGGACGCTCGACGTACACTTGGCACTCGGCCCAGCGGAGTGCCAGCCCGCTCCGGGGTCGCCGACCACATCGTCGAGGAGGTGCGCGTGCTCGAGGACCGCAAGCTCGACGTGCTGCGCGCCATCGTCGAGGACTACGTCTCCACCCAGGAGCCGGTCGGGCTCCAAGGCCCTCGTCGAGCGGCACAACCTGGGCGTCTCGCCGGCCACGATCCGCAACGACATGGCCGCGCTGGAGGACGAGGGCTACATCGCCCAGCCGCACACCAGCGCCGGGCGGATCCCCACCGACAAGGGCTACCGGCTGTTCGTCGACCGGCTCTCGTCGGTCAAGCCGCTGTCCGCGGCCGAGCGCCGCGCGATCCAGTCCGTTCCTCGACGGCGCCGTCGACCTCGACGACGTCGTCGACCGCACCGTGCGGCTGCTCGCCCAGCTCACCCGCCAGGTCGCGGTCGTCCAGTACCCCTCGCTGTCCCGCTCGACGCGTGCGCCACGTCGAGCTGGTGCCGCTCGGCGCCGAGCCGGCTGCTCGTCGTGCTCATCACCAACACCGGCCGGGTCGAGCAGCGGGTCGTCGAGTGCCGGCGCCGAGGTCGCCGGACAGCCTGCTCGGCCGAGCTGCGCGCCCAGCTCAACGCCGCGACGGTCGGGCGTGCGGCTCGCCGACGCTGCCGGCCGCGCTGGCCGACCTGCCCGACCGCTTCACCGACGACCAGCGGCCGGCCGTGGCCGCGTGCTCGTCGCGCGCTGCTGGAGAGCCTGGTCGAGGAGCACGAGGAGCGGGTGGTGCTGGCCGGCACCGCCAACCTCGCCCGGTTCGGCCCGGACTTCCCGCAGACGATCCAGCCCGTGCTCGAGGCGCTCGAGGAGCAGGTCGTGCTGCTGCGGCTGCTCGGCGAGGCCACCGACCCGTCGGTGCTGCCGGTGCGGATCGGCCACGAGAACCCGCACGAAGGGCTCGACCAGCACCTCGGTGGTGAGCGTCGGCTACGGCGCGGAGGGCGAGATGCTGGCCAAGCTCGGCGTCCTCGGCCCGACCCGGATGGACTACCCCGGAACGATGGGAGCGGTACGCGCAGTGGCCCGGTACGTCGGACAGATCGTGGCGTGAGGCATAGGTGGCCGGCCAGCAGACCGACTTCTACGCGGTCCTCGGCGTCGCCCGCGACGCCACGCCGGAGGAGATCAAGCAGGCCTACCGCAAGCTGGCCCGCGAGCTGCACCCGGACGTCAACCCGGCCGAGGAGGAGCGCTTCAAGGAGGTCACCAAGGCCTACGAGGTGCTCTCCGACCCGCAGAAGCGCGAGCTGCACGACCTCGGCGGCGACCCGTTCTCGACCGGCGGCGGCTTCGGGTCCGGCTTCGGCTTCACCGACATCATGGACGCGTTCTTCGGCGCCGGCGGCGGAGCCGCCCGCGGCCCGCGGCCGCGGCAGCGCCGCGGCCAGGACGCGCTGATCCGGGTCGAGATCGACCTGGCCGAGGCGACGTTCGGCGCCACCCGCGAGCTCCAGGTCGACACCGCCGTCGACCTGCCCGACCTGCCGCGGCGAGCGGCGCCGCGCCCGGCACCTCGCCGCGCACCTGCGACATGTGCCGCGGCCGCGGCGAGGTGCAGCAGGTCACCCGCTCGCTTCCTCGGCCAGGTCATGACCGTCGCGGCCGTGCGCGGCCTGCCAGGGCTTCGGCACCGTGATCCCCGACCCGTGCCTCGAGTGCGGCGGCGACGGCCGGGTCCGCACCCGCCGCACGCTCAAGGTCAAGATCCCGGCCGGGCGTCGACACCGGCACCCGGATCCAGCTCGCCGGCGAGGGCGAGGTCGGCCCCGGCGGCGGCCCGGCCGGCGACCTGTACGTCGAGATCGTCGGAGCGCCCGCACCCGCTCTTCCAGCGCCGCGGCGACGACCTGCACTGCACGGTGCAGGTGCCGATGACGGCGGCCGCGCTGGGCACCACGGTGACGCTGGAGACCCTCGACGGTCCGCGCGCCGGTCGACCTCGCGGCCGGGCACCCAGTCCGGGCAGACCGTGATCCGCTGCGCGGCCTCGGCGTCACCCACCTGCGCGGCGCCGGCCGCGGCGACCTCTCGTGCACGTCGAGGTCGCTGACGCCGACCCGGCTGGACCCCGAGCAGGAGGAGCTGCTGCGCCAGCTGGCCGCGCTGCGCGGCGAGGACGGCCCGGACGTCGGTCAGGTCACCGGCCAGCAGCAGGGCTTCTTCACCCGGCTCCGCGACGCCTTCAACCAGCGCTGAGCCGACCATGAGCGCCGCCGGTCTTCGTGCGTCGCCGACCGGCGCAGCTGGTTGTCGGGACCGGGTCGTGCTCGACGGCGCCGAGGGCCGGCACGCCGCCACCGTGCGGCGGCTCGCGCGCCGGCGAGCACGTCGAGCTGGTCGACGGGCGCGGTCGCCGCGGCGGCCGGCGCAGTGTCCGCGGTGCGCGGCAAGGACCTGGCTCGAGCTCGACGTGGCCTCGGTCGTCGACGAGCCCGCGCCGCAGCCGCGGCTGGTCGTCGTGCAGGCGCTGGCCAAGGGCGACCGCGGCGAGCACGCGGTCGAGACGATGACCGAGGTCGGCGTCGACGAGATCGTGCCGTGGGCGGCGGCGCGCTGCGTGACCCGGTGGCGCGAGCGGCGCGGCGAGAAGGCGCTGGCCCGGTGGCGTACGACGGCGCAGGCGGCCGCCAAGCAGTCCCGCCGGGCCCGGTTCCCGGTCGTCGCCGAGCTGGCCGGCACCCGCGACGTGGTCGACCGGCTGCGCCGGGCGGCGGCCGGCGTCGTGCTGCACGAGGAGGCCGACGACGCCGCTGGCGCGGCTGTCCAGCCGCCGGCCGCCGGCGAGGTCGTCGCTGGTCGTCGGCCCCGAGGGCGGGCTCAGCGCCGAGGAGCTGGCCGTCCTTCGAGGCCGCCGGCGCCACGGCGTACCGCCTCGGGCCGACCGTGCTGCGCACCTCGACCGCCGGCACCGCCGCCCTGGCCGCCGTGCTCTCCCGCACCGCCCGCTGGCGCTGACCCCCCGGCTACTCGACGGTGAAGGTCTTGGTGTCGGCGTGCAGTGGCCGGCCGTCCTCGGCGGAGGACTCGAAGGCCCGCAGCTCGTAGGTGCCGGGCGCCAGGTCGACGGTGTCGGCGAACTCGCCGAACTCGCCGTTGGCGCCGCCCTGGGTGAACCCCTCGTCGACCATCGCGCCGTCGCGGTAGACCTGCCAGCTGACGGTCGCCTCGAACGCGGTGCCGTAGCCGGTGATCTGTCACCGGCGACGACACCGTCGGCGCCCTCGGTCGGCGTCAGCAGCCAGATCAGGCCCTGCACGTCGAGCATCGGGGCGCGTGCGACCGGCTGCGACCAGTCGCTGTGCCCGGACTGCCGGCGCCTTGCCGTTGCACCAGCAGCCGCACCTTCTTCACCGCCTTGTCGTTCGCGGTGACGGTGTAGACGAGCTGCTGCACGGCGGCCGTCTCGGCGTCCGCGCCGACCTGGACGAACCTCGACAGGTCGACGGTCGCGGTGTCGCCGGCGACCGAGTAGTCGCGAGATGAGCTGGTGTTCTGCGGCCAGGGCGAGGTGTAGTCGGGGTCGATCGCCGGTTCGGCGAGCATCGTGGACACGCGCGGCTGTCACCGGGTCCATGCCGGGGTTGCGGCCGCTGCTCGCGGTACAGCCGCGGGCCCTGGCCGTCGTCCATCACGTAGTAGACGTAGACGTCGCCCTCGACCGGGATCGGCGTGGGCGACTCGGAGGTCGGGGAGTCGCTGGGCTCGGGCGACTCGCTGGCCGAGCCGGTGGGGCTGTCCGACGTTCCCGCCACCACGTTGCCGCCTGTCGTCGTCGCCGCCGAGGAACGCGACGCCGGCACCGACGGCCACGCCGAGGACCACGGCCGCCGCCACGGCCAGCGCCGCCGGGGTGTCGCCACCACGGCCGGTCCGTGCGGGCGATGCCGTCGCGGATCTGCTGCAGTCCGTCGTCCGAGGGCTGGACCATCGCGGCCTCCGAGCTCAGGGCGTCGCGCAGTCGCGCCGCCAGCGGGTCGTGGGAGTCGTCGTCAGGGAAGTGGGTCGTCACGCGGGTCGCCTCCAGTGCGGTGCGCAGGGCGGCCATGCCGCGGGACGCGTGGCTCTTCACGGCGCCGCGGCTGATGCCGAGCGCGTCGGCGATGTCGGCCTCGGACAGGTCGACGTAGTAGCGGAGCACGAGCACCTCGCGCTGGCGCACCGGCAGCGGTGCGCAGCGCGGCCAGGACCTCGGCGTGCTCCAGGGCGACCATCGCGCCGTGCTCGGCGCTGGCCGCGTCGGGCATCGGCGCCGGGGCGTGCCGCTGGGTCGACGCCGCGGTGCCGCAGCGCCGAGCGGGCCCCGTTGACCACCGACCGACGCAGGTAGGCGAGCGCCCGGTCCGGGTCGTCGCAGCCGCCGCCAGGCGCCGTGCATCGCGATGAACGCGTCCTGCACGACCTCCTCGGCAGTGCGCCGTCTCGCGCAGCAGCAGCGCGGCGAGGCGCACCAGCCCGCGGTAGTGGGCGGCGTACAGGTGGGTCACCGCCTCGTCGGCGCCCCAGGCCTGCACGGCTGCGGTGCTGCTCATGGTTCCCCTCGCCGTCACGGGTGCCGGCGGTGCCGCCGCTGCCAGAAGTCGAGCCACACGCCTACGACGTGCAGCGCTCCCGTCCGGTTTACACGGTGGGGCGGCCCGATCGGCAGACCGACGCGCGGCGGGTCAGCGGACGATGGTGAACGGCAGCTGTTTGTACGCCGAGACGTTTTTCGCGGCGTCGGTTGCCTGCATCCGCAGCCGGTACGCGCCGGGCTTCAGCGTCTTCCCGCCCATCCGGCCGCGGAAGGTCATCGCGTTCGCGCCCTTCTTGCCTGCTTTGGTGACCGAGCCCGGCACCGTGACCCACCGGGTGCAGCTCGGTCGGGTGCGGTTGCCCGCGGTGGGGTTGACGCAGCTGCCGCCGACCTTCCGCCCCGCCGTAGGCCGCTGCACGGTGAACCGCACCGATGCCTTCTCGGACAGCGAGAAGCGGACGACGGTGCCGACCCGGACAGCGGCGAAGGCAGGTCCGGAGGTCGCTGCCCGGAACCTGCTGACGGAAAGATCCGGCACCCGCACCTGCGGGGCGGCGACGTCGGGTGTCGGCGTCGGTGTCGGCGTCGGTTGTGGTGGCGGCGGCGTGTACGACGGCGTCGGCACCGGGAATGAGATCACGTTCCTCATGGGCAACCTGGCGACCGAGCGCGCCTGCGGGTCACCGCCGGCACTGGTGAACGTGCCGCCGGCGTAGAGCTCCTGCAGGAAGGGGATGTCCAGGCGGTTGAAGACCGCGAGCGCGAGACCGGTCCCCGACCACGGGCCGTTCGCGGCGCCGTCCCAGCCGGCCGGATGCCACTCCCCCCGGTAGAAGAGCGCGACGTTGTCTGCATACCCACTGCCGTCGGCGTCCAGGAACGAGCCGGTGGCGAAGACGGTGTAGGTCTGGAACGTGGTGAGGGCGTTCACGATGGTCCCGGGCGGGAACCATCCGTCGGTGCCCGCGCGGTTCGCGCCGAGCGCAGACCAGGTCGAGCCGTTCCACCGCGCGACGTTGTCGGCCTGGAGGATGCCAGCGACGTCCTGGGCATCGGTGCCGACGTACACGTCGGTACCCGCCGTCGTCAGGCTGCGGACGAAGGTGGTGACCGCGCAGCCGCACGGCCCGCTTCCGGCGCCCATCGCGTGCCACACCCCGCCTTCGAGGTAGGCGACGTAGTCAGCGGCCTCGATGTCCATCAGGTTGGTGAAGCCGCCGCCGGCGTAGAGGACCCCGTTGGCGTCGGCGGCCAGCGCGTAGACCGATCCGGAGAACGGGCGGGCGGCATCGACGACCGTCGAGCTCGGAGTCCCGGTCGCCAGGTCGCAGGCGAGCAGGTAGTCGGCGCTGCCGATCCCGGCGCCGTCCTGGAACGAGCCGCCGACATACAGCGTCGAACCGACGACCTGCAGGGCCGTGACGTTCCCGGTGAGCGTGGCGCAGAACGGTGACCAGGTCGCACCATCCCACCGCGCGAGATTGGTGGCGCCATTGCCGCCGGTAGTTGCGAACGATCCACCGGCGTAGATGTTGCCGCCGCTGGAGGCGAGCGCGAGCACCTCGCCGTTGCTGATCTGCGAGGAGGCGGAACTGATGGCGCTCCAACTGGTGCCGTTCCAGGACGCGATGCGGTCGGCAGCGGTGATTCCGCCCGCGTCGGTGAAGACGCCGCCGACGTACAGGACGCCCGGGCCCTCGTGAAGAGCGGACACCTTGCCGTTCAGCGAGTCGCTGCCTTGGGTGCCACTATCACCGAGGTGGTCCCAGCCGCCGGGCCCGGAGGCCGTCGCCGGAGTCGTGAGGGTGATGGCTGTCATCAGGGCGACCGGAAGGATGGCCACGCAGACAACGACGAACCGCGGCTTCTGCACGGCGTACGCCCGCTTCCCGGACCTGTGTAAGGCGCCGGCCACTTGGCGGACGTCGGTCGACTTCGCACGGTACGCCGGTGGCGACTGGTTCGTTAAGGTTCCCGATATGTCTGACGACTGCCTGTTCTGCAAGGTGGTGGCCGGCGAGATCCCCGCGGACATCGTGCACCGCGGTGACACGGTGCTCGCCTTCCGCGACATCAACCCGCAGGCCCCGACGCACGTCCTGGTCGTGCCGGTGGACCACCACGCCGACGTCGCCACGCTCGCGGCCGCAGACCCGGCCGCGCTGGCCGAGCTCGTCGCGGTCGGCCGGCAGGTGGCGACCGCCGAGGGCCACGACGACTACCGGCTGGTGTTCAACACCGGGCCGCGGGCCGGCCAGTCGGTGTTCCACGTGCACGGCCACGTGCTCGCCGGACGCGACCTCAGCTGGCCGCCCGGGTGAGCCGGCCACTGCCCGAGGCGACCGTCGCCCGGCTCGACCGGTCGCTGGCCGGCAAGCAGGCCGACTGGCGGTCGGCGGGTCTCGCCGCGGCCGTCGTCCGCCACGGGGAGCCGGTCTGGCGCGGCCTGGTCGGCACCACCGACGCCGCCGACCAGCACGCCCGGCCGACGGCCGACACCCAGTTCCGGATCGGCTCGATCACCAAGACGTTCACCGCCGTGCTCGTCCTGCAGTGCCGCGACGACGGGCTGCTCGACCTCGACGACCGGCTGGACACGCACCTGCCCGGCAGCCCGCACGGCGGCCTCACGGTCCGGCGGATGCTGGCGCACCGCTCCGGGTTGCAGCGCGAGCCCGTCGGCGAGGTGTGGGAGAAGCCGGAGGGACCGTCGAGGGACGAGCTGCTCAAGGGGCTCACTGACGCCGAGGCCGTGCTGCCGCCGGCCGACCGTCACCACTACTCGAACCTCGCCTACGCCCTGCTCGGTGAGGTGGTGGCCCGGCTCCGCGGCCAGCCGTGGGAGGACGCGCTGCGGGCCCGGGTGCTGGAGCCGCTGGGCATGGCCAGGACGACTCCGCGCCGCACACCGCCGTACGCCCAGGGCTACCTCACCGACCCGTACGCCGACCGCCTGCTCGCCGAGCCGGAGTTTCCTGGCAACGCCTTCGCGCCGGCCGCCGAGCTGTGGTCGACCGTCGACGACCTCGGCCGGTGGGCCGCGTTCGTCGCCGACCCGGATGCCACCGTGCTCTCCCCGGAGACGGTCGAGGAGATGTGCCACCCCCAGGTGATGTACGACCTGGACAGCTGGGCGCTGGCCTGGGGGCTGGGTTTCATGCTGCACCGGCGCGGCGACCGGGTTCTGGTCGGCCACGACGGGGCCATGCCCGGCTTCCTCGCCGGGCTCGCCGTCCGGCGCAAGGAGCAGGTGGGGGCCATCGTGCTGGCCAACACGTCGGCCGCCGCAGACCCCGGCGGGCTGGCCGTCGAGCTCGCGCTGCGGGTGGTCGACGACGACCCGGAACCCGCGCCGACATGGCGGCCGGGGCCGCCGGTGCCGCCGCAGGTCGAGGAGCTGCTGGGGCAGTGGTGGTCGGAGGGCACCGCCTACGCCTTCTCGGCGCGCGCGGGTCAGCTGGAGATCAAGGCGGTCGGCGCCGCCCCGTCGGCGGAGCCGTCGGTGCTGGTCGAGGAGGGCGCCGACCGGTTCCGGGTGGTGTCCGGCCGCGCGCAGGGCGAGCTGCTCCGCGTCGTACGCCGGACGGACGGCACCGTCGACCGGCTCTACTGGGCCACCTATCCGGTCACCCGCGAGCCACGGGTCTTCGGGACCTGACCAGGGCCCGCTGCCGTTCGCGGGTGGCTTGCGCTGGGCCGGCGCCGGACCGATCGCCTAGCATGGTTGCCCCAGCAGGTGCAGCGGACGCATCGGCCGAGACGGAAGCAGGGCGATCAGGCCGACCACGGCCGGACCATGACCGAGTCACCTCAGACCCGGACGACCATCGTCGTCCCCGCCAGCCAGCCGATGGTGGCCGTGCTCGGTGCGCGGCGACGAGCTCCTCCGGGTCGTCGAGCAGGCCTTCCCGTCCACCGACATCTCGCGTGCGCGGCAACGAGATCACCGTCGCCGGCGATCCCGGCGAGGTGGCCCTCGTCGAGCGGTTCTACGACGAGCTCGTCGACCGTGCTGCGCACCGGCCAGGGCGTCACCGCCGAGGCGGTCGAGCGGATGGTCGCCATGCTGCGCACCGAGACGGGCGAGCGGCCGGCCGAGGTGCTGACCCTGAACATCCTGTCCAACCGCGGTCGCACCATCCGGCCGAAGACGCTCAACCAGAAGCGCTACGTCGACGCCATCGACCGCAACACGATCACCTTCGGGATCGGCCCGGCCGGCACCGGCAAGACCTACCTCGCCGTGGCCAAGGCCGTGCAGGCGCTGCAGGCCAAGCAGGTCAACCGGATCATCCTGACCCGCCCGGCGGTCGAGGCGGGGGAGCGGCTCGGCTTCCTGCCCGGCACCCTGTACGAGAAGATCGACCCCTACCTGCGGCCGCTCTACGACGCGCTGCACGACATGATCGACCCCGAGTCGATCCCGCGGCTGATGACGGCCGGCACCATCGAGGTCGCGCCGCTGGCGTACATGCGGGGCCGGACGCTCAACGACGCGTTCATCATCCTCGACGAGGCGCAGAACACCTCGCCCGAGCAGATGAAGATGTTCCTCACCCGGCTCGGCTTCGGCTCGAAGATGGTGGTCACCGGCGACGTCACCCAGGTCGACCTGCCGAGCGGCACGCCCAGCGGGCTGCGGGTCGTGCAGGAGATCCTCGACGGCATCGACGACGTGCACTTCTGCCGGCTGTCCAGCCAGGACGTCGTGCGGCACCGGCTGGTCAGCGACATCGTCGACGCCTACGGCCGCTGGGACGAGATCCAGCAGGACGCCGGCGTCGCGGCGCAGCCAGGGCCGGCTCGAACCGCCGGTCGGCGGTGACCGTCGGTGAGCATCGAGGTCAACGACGAGTCCGGCGACGACGTCGACGGCGAACGGCTCGCCGCGCTGGCCCGGTTCGTGCTCGACCGCGCTGCGCGTCCACCCGCAGGCCGAGCTGTCGGTCCTCGCTCGTCGACGTCGCCGCGATGGCCGCCCTGCACGTGCAGTGGATGGACGAGGAGGGCCCGACCGACGTGCTGTCCTTCCCGATGGACGAGCTGCGCCCCGGCAACGACGACGAGGAGCCCGAGCCCGGCCTGCTCGGCGACGTCGTGCTCTGCCCCGCGGTCGCCGCCGAGCAGGCGCCGGCGGCCGGGCACTCGACCGAGCGAGGAGCTCGACCTGCTCTGCACCCACGGCATCCTGCACCTGCTCGGCTACGACCACGCCGAGCCCGACGAGGAGCGCGAGATGTTCGGCCTGCAGACGCGAGCTGCTGCGGCCGCTGGCGGCCGAGTCGCGTCGGCCGGGAGCCGCCGGATGACGCGACCGCGTCGCTGCTCGTCGTCGCGGCGCTGCTCGTGGTCGCTCGGCGGGCTGGTCGGCCGGCGCCGAGGCGGCGCTGTCCCGGGTCTCCCGGGTTGCGGCCGAGGAGCTGCGAGCGCGAGGGCCGCCGCGGCGCCGCGCGGCTGCAGCAGGTGCTCGCCGACCCGGCCCGCTACCTGAACCTGCTCACCCTGCTGCGGGTGACCTGCGAGCTGCGTCGCGACCGTCCTGGTCACGGTGGCCATGCTCGACCTGTTCGACCGACGCTGGCAGGCGGTGCTCGTCGCGTCGGCGTCGATGGTGGTCGTGTCCTACATCGCGATCGGCGTCTCGCCGCGCACCCTCGGTCGTCAGCACCCCGCGCCGATCGCGCTGGTCGCTGCCCGCTTCGTCCACCCGCTGGCCCGCGTGCTCGGCCCGCTGCCGCAGCTGCTGATCCTGGTCGGCAACGCGCTGACCCCGGGCAAGGGGCTTCCGCGACGGGCCCGTTCGCGTCCGAGGCCGAGCTGCGCGAGCTGGTCGACCTGGCCGAGGAGAACCAGCTGATCGAGGACCGCGAGCGGGTGATGATCCACTCGGTCTTCGAGCTCGGCGACACGATCGTCCGCGAGGTCATGGTGCCGCGCACCGACGTCGTGTTCATCGAGCGCGACAAGACGCTGCGCCAGGCGCTCTCGCTCGCTCTGCGCAGCGGCTTCAGCCGCATCCCGGTCATCGGCGACGGCACCGACGACGTCGTCGGCGTGGCCTACCTCAAGGACATGGTCCGCCGCACCTACGTGCACCGCGACGGCGAGTCGGTCGAGCGGGTCGAGTCGGTGATGCGGCCGGCGGTCTTCGTGCCCGAGAGCAAGCCGGTCGACGAGCTGCTGCGCGAGATGCAGGCGCAGCAGACCCACGTCGCGATCGTCGTCGACGAGTACGGCGGCACCGCCGGGCTGGTGACCATCGAGGACGTCCTCGAGGAGATCGTCGGCGAGATCACCGACGAGTACGACGTCGAGACGCCGCTGTCGAGGAGCTGCCGGACGGCGTCGCTGCGGGTCAGCACCCGGCTGCACGTCGACGAGCTGGCCGAGCGGCTGGACGTCGAGCTCGAGGACGACGACGTCGACACGGTCGGCGGGCTGCTGGCCAAGCACCTCGGCCGGGTGCCGATCCCCGGCGCGCAGGTCGTGGGTCGCACGGCGTCGAGCTCACGGCCGAGAGCGCGCACGGCCGGCGCAACCGGATCGGCACGGTGCTCGTCCGCCGGGTCGGCGACGGCGAGCCGACGGAGCGCCTGCCGAGCTGCCGAGGCTGACCGGATGTCCGCGACGCCTGAGCGACGGCCGGCGCTGGCGGACCGAGGACGCGAAGCTGCTGACCCTGGCGCGGTCCGCCCGGGCCCGCGCCGGGGCCGCCGAGGGGGCGGCGGTCCGCGACGACATGGGCCGCACCTACGCCGCGGCCTCGGTCGACCTGCCCTCGCTGCGGCTGAGCGCCGCTGCAGGCGGCGGTCGCCGCGGCCGTCTCCAGCGGCGCGCGACCGGCTCGAGGCCGCCTGTCGTGGTGAGCGACTGCGACGCCCTGGGCGATGGCGACCGCGCGGTGCTCGCCGATCTCGGGGTCGCCACCGTGCTGCTCGCCGGCGCCGACGGCACGTTGCGTGACCGGTGACGGTTACCGTCGCGCCATGATCGCGCCGACACGCCGTCGCGAGCCGGTCGCCGTCGTACCGGTGCCCGTCCCGACGCCGCCCGGCCCGCCGGACGGCGTCGAGACGCCCGTACGTGCTGCGCTTCGCCGCCGCCTGGGCGTGGCGGCTGCTGCTCGTCGTCGCCGCGCATCTGGGTCTTGCTGCAGGCTGTTCGCGCTGCTGTCCGTCGTCCTGGTCCCGGTCATCATCGGCCTGCTGCTGTCGGCCGTCGCGTCGCCGGCCGCGGACCGGCTCGCAGCGGTGGGGGCTGCCGCGCGGCGTCGCCACCGTGCTCGTCGTCGCTGACCGGGCTCGCGCTGATCGCGGCGCTCGTGGCCCTGGTCGCCCAGCAGTTCTCGTCCGGCTTCGGCGACCTGCGTGACCAGTTCGACCGGAGCCTGGGCGAGCTCGAGCGCTACCTGGCCGACCTCGGGCTGAGCCGCAACCAGCTGCAGGACTTCTTCGACCGGGTCCGCGACGGCGTCGGCGTCCGGGCAGGGCAACCTCGGCGGCACGGTGGTCAAGACCGCCACGACCGCCGGCCACCTGGTCGCCGGGCTGTTCATCGCGCTGTTCTCGACGATCTTCTTCATCTACGACGGTCGCGGCATCTGGCGCTGGATCGTCGGGCTCTTCCCCGACGCCGGCCCGGGGCCGGGTGCAGGGCAGCGGCGATGCGGGCCTGGGCCGTCCTGACGGCGTACGTCCGGGCGACGGTGCGTGATCGCCGCCGTCGACGCCATCGGCATCGCGCCTGGTGGCGCTGGATCCTGGGGCTGCCCCTGGTCGTGCCGCTGGCCGTGCTGGTCTTCCTCGGCGTCTTCATCCCGGTCGTCGGCGCGACGATCAGCGGCATCGTCGCGGTCGCCGTCGCGCTGGTCGTCCGAGGGTCCGGTGCAGGCGCTGATCATGCTCGCCGGCGTCGTGGGCGTGCAGCAGCTCGAGGGCCACGTCCTGCAGCCGTTCCTGATGGGCCGGCTGGTCCGCGTGCACCCGCTGGCCGTGGTCGTCGTGATCGCCATCGGTGGCTTCGTGCGCGGGCATCTTCGGCGCGCTGATCGCCGTGCCGCTGACCGCGATCATCAACGTGGTGGCGACCTATCTCGCGGGTGAGCGCCGGGCAGCGGCTCGGACGAGGAGGCCGGCGCCGCCGCCGACCCGGCGGTCACGTCGTGACCAGCACGCCGACGCGGCAGCCGGCGCCGCACCGGGCCGGGTTCGTCGCGTTCGTCGGCCGGCCGAACGCCGGGCAAGTCGACGCTGACCAACGCGCTGGTGGGCGAGAAGGTCGTCATCACCTCGAGCAAGCCGCAGACCACCCGGCGGGTCGTGCGCGGCATCGTGCACCGGCCGGACGCGCAGCTGGTCGTGCTCGACACCCCGGGACTGCACCGGCCGCGCACGCTGCTGGGCGAGCGGCTCAACGACGAGGTCCGGGCCGCCTGGTCCGAGGTCGACGTCGATCGGGCTTCTGCCTGCCGGCCGACGAGAAGATCGGCCCGGGCGACCGGTTCATCGCCCGTGAGCTCGCCGCGCTCGGCCGGGTCGCCGAAGGTCGCCGTCGTCACCAAGACCGACCGGGTGAGCCGCGACCGGGTCGCCGAGCAGCTGATGGCGGTCGCCGAGCTCGGTCGGGAGCGAAGGCGTCGACTGGGCCGAGGTGGTGCCGGTGTCGGCGGTCGCCGGCGAGCCAGGTCGAGCTGCTCGCCGGGCTGCTCGCCGCCCTGATGCCCGAGTCGCCGCCGCTCTACCCGGACGGCGAGCTCACCGACGAGCCGGAGCTGGTGCTCGTCGCCGAGCTGATCCGGGAGGCGGCGCTGGAGGGCGTCCGCGACGAGCTGCCGCACTCGATCGCGGTCGTCGTCGAGGAGATGCTGCCCCGCGAGGACCGGCCGGCGGACCGGCCGCTGCTCGACGTGCACGCCTTCCTCTACGTCGAGCGGGACAGCCAGAAGGCGCATCGTCATCGGCCCGAAGGGCGCCCGGCTGCGCGACATCGGCAGCCCGAGCGCGACCGGCAGATCGAGGCGCTGCTGGGCACGCCGGTCTACCTCGACCTGCACGTCACCGTCGCCAAGGACTGGCAGCGCGACCCGCGGCAGCTGCGCAAGCTCGGCTTCTGAGCCTGGTCGGATCGACCGGGCGCGCTCGGGGAGTGAACCCGGCAGGCCCGGGCAGGGGACGACCGGAGGGTTCGGCAGCGAGCCGCAGGACAGGAGCATGTGCGATGTGCCGAGTGGTCAACCGCGAGCTCCGCTCGCCACCGTCCGCGGTGGCCGACGCGCGGCACGTTCGTGGTGGACGCCCTTCAGCGCTGGGAGCTGCGAGTCGCTGGTTCCGGACGCCGAGCTGCTGACCAGCGAGCTGGTCACCAACTCTCGTGCTGCACGCCCGCACCGAGGTGACGGTCACCGTCGCGGTGGCCGACGGCGTCGCAGAGGTCGGGGTGGCCGACCGGTCCGTCTCGTCACCCCAGTCGCGCCCGCTCGGCCTCACCGGCGAGAGCGGCCGCGGCCTGCACCTCGTCGAGCTGGTGGCGCGAGAGTGGGGGGTGGTTCCGATGCCCCGCGGCAAGCAGGTGTGGTTCCGGCTCGACGTCGGCAGCGACTGGCCGCACCGCATCGACTGCCCGTGCGACGGGGAGGAGCTGGAGAGGGTGCGGCTGGAGACCGGACGGTACGCCGTCGCGGCGCCGGGGCCGTGGGACGAGGACTGAACGAGCATCCCTGCTAGAGCACCAGCTCCCACTCGGCCCACTGGCGCACCGGCTGGAAGCCCATCGCGACGTTCACCCGCAGCATCGGCGCGTTGGAGTCGGCGTTCCAGGTGTCGATCCGGGTGACCGCCGGCTCGTGACGCTGCAGGTACCGCAGGTTGGCGATCTTCAGCAGCAGGCCCAGCCGGTGGCCGCGATGCTCCGGCGCCACGATCGTCTGCCACTGCCCGGCGGCGTCGTCGACGCCGTCGGCCACCGTCATCATCGTGCTGCCGACGACGTCGCCGCTGGCGTCGTGCCGGACGACCGTCGTGTAGGCGCGGTTCTGCCGGGCGGTCATCACGGCGTCCCGCACCCGCATCCGCTCGGAGTCGAAGACTTCCTGCTCCCACTGCAGGTCGTCCATCGGGGCATCGGTGGTCATCCGGCTCTCCAGCGCGGCCACCGCCGCGAGGTGCTCCTCCGGGGTCGCGCCCACCCACTGCAGCACCGAGTAGCCGGCCGAGTGGGCCACCGCGTCGGCCAGCAGGTCGTCCAGCCGGGCGTCGTCGGCGTCGGCCAGGTCGAGCCGGCGCTGGGTGTCGGCGAGCACCCGCCGGGCGCCGTGTGCGGCCGCGAACGCCTCACCGGCCTCGCCGCTCACCTCGCTGAGCAGCCGGCCGCGCCCGAGCTCGACGGCCAGCCGCCGGGCCTCGGCGAGCATGGCCCGGCCGACACCCTGCCGCCGGTACGCCGGTCCGACCTCGACGTCGACCGTCACGGTGTCGAGGTTCTCCGTCTGCGGCAGGCTCAGGCCGAGCCAGCCGACCAGCACGCCGTCCCGCCGGGCAAGGAACACCTGGTTCTCCGAGCCGGGCCAGGGGTGGCGCAGCATCCCGGCGTGCAGCGCCCAGCCCAGCGCCGGGTCGCCGGGCAGGTCGGCGTCCTGCACTGCGCGGCGGAGGTCGAACCACTCCCGCAGCGTGGTGTCGTCGTCGGCCTGGACCTTGTCGAAGGTCAGCGTCGCGGTGCTCACCTGCCCGCACCGCCGTCGCGCGGCAGGTCGAGGCGCCATGCCGACTCGCGCTGCGCCGGGACGAAGCCCATCGCCTCGTTGATCGAGATCATGTAGGTGTTCTCGTCGGCGTTCCACGTGTGCACCCGTCGGGCGTCCGGGGCCTCGGCGCGGAGCCGCTCGAGGTTGGCGACCTTGACCAGGGCGCCGAGCCGGTGGCCGCGATGCTCCTTGAGCACCAGGGTGTCCCACTGGAAGGCGTTCGCCGGGTCGTGCCGGGTCGTGACGATGTCGGTGTACGCGACCAGCGGTCCGTCACTGTCCCAACCTCGCGGCGGTGGCCACCTGCACCCGCCCTGCGTCGCCATCACCTGCTCCCGCTCCCGTGATCCGGGCCGCGTCCCAGTGCTCCGGCTCGATGTCCAGGCCGCCCATCGGTGCGTCGGTGCTCATCCGCGCGACCAGCGCCGCGTAGCCGTCGACCAGCTCGTCGGGGCACGGCCCGGTCCAGGCCACCAGCTGGTAGCCCTCGGCGGCGCGCTCGGCCGCACGCCGCAGGGCGGCCAGCCTTCGCTGGTCGAGGGTCGCGCAGGTCCAGGATGCGGCGCATCTCGCCGAGCGACCTGCTGGCGCCCGCGGCGGCGGCGAACCGCATCGGCCGGTTCTGCGACCCGTCGGCCGGCTCGTTCACGCTGCCGATGACCTGGTGCCGGCCGAGCTCCGCGATCCGCCGGAGCGCGTGGTCCAGCAGGACCCGGCCGTGGCCCGCGGTGCTGGTGCTCGGGGGCCACTGCGAGCGAGAGGTCGACCAGGTCGGTGTTGTCCGCCAGCGGCAGCTCGAGCTCGTAGACGCCGACCGGCACGCCGCCGTCCCGCAGCAGCCAGTACTCGTGACGTCCGGAGACCTCGGGGCCGCGGGCCCGGGCGAAGACCTCGGGAGCGGTGGGCAGCGGGTCGTCCGGGAACTCCTCGGTGTAGGCGGCTCGCCAGATCGAGTACGCGGCCGACATCACGTCGTCGTCGTGGACGTCGACCCGCTCGACCTGATCCACCGCACCGACCCGTCACCCATGCCGCTCAGCCTGACCCGGCCCAGCCGGTGCCGCCACCGGGTTTCCGGTCGCTGGCCCGGCTCGCCGCGGTGCTGTCCGGCGGTGCCCGCCGTGCGGTCCATCATGCGGACCGGGCCGGCCGAAGGGGAAGACGTGGCCGCGCTCACCGGCGTACGCTTCCGCCATGCGGCTCGGCCTGCTCCTTCTCGGCTGCCGCGGCGAGGCACTCTCCTAGAGGCCGGTCCCCTCGCCGCGGAGTGCTCGCCTGTTCCGGTCGCAGCCCGCGCGAGACCCCGAGAGTGGCCCACGATGACCCAGCACGAGCCGCAATCCCCAGCAGCCGTCCGGCATGCCGATCCACCGCTATCCCGCCGTTCACCCCCGTCGGCCTCGCCGACCGCGGCTGGCCGGGCCGCGATCGCCACCGAGGCGCCGCGCTGGTGCGCGGTCGACCTGCGGGACGGCAACCAGGCCCTGATCGACCCGATGAGCCCGGCCCGCAAGAAGCGGATGTTCGAGCTGCTCGTCCGGATGGGCTACAAGGAGATCGAGGTCGGCTTCCCGGCGGCCAGCCAGACCGACTTCGACTTCGTCCGCCAGCTCGATCGAGGAAGACCTGATCCCGGACGACGTCGTCATCCAGGTGCTCACCCAGGCCCGTGACGCGCTGATCGAGCGGACCTTCGAGTCGATCCGCGGCGCCAAGCAGGCGATCGTGCACCTGTACAACTCGACGTCGACGCTGCAGCGCCGGGTCGTCTTCGGGCTGCCGAAGGAAGGCATCGTCGACATCGCGGTGCAGGGCGCGCGGCTGTGCCGAAGCTGGCCGAGAAGCACGTGCGCGACACACCGGAGTCCGTCGTCCTGTTCGAGTACTCGCCGGAGTCCTACACCGGCACCGAGCTGGAGTTCGCGGTCGAGGTCTGCAACGCGGTCAACGAGGTGTGGCAGCCGACCCCGGACCGCAAGACGATCGTCAACCTGCCGGCCACCGTCGAGATGGCGACGCCCGAACGTCTACGCCGACTCGATCGAGTGGATGCACCGCAACCTCGCGCACCGCGACTCGGTGGTCCTGTCGCTGCACCCGCACAACGACCGCGGCACGGCGGTCGCCGCCGCCGAGCTCGGCTACCTGGCCGGCGCCGACCGGATCGAGGGCTGCCTGTTCGGCAACGGCGAGCGCACCGGCAACGTCTGCCTGGTGACGCTGGGCCTGAACCTGTTCTCGCAGGGCATCGACCCGCAGATCGACTTCTCCGACATCGACGAGATCCGCCGGACCGTCGAGTACTGCAACCAGCTGCCGGTGCACGAGCGGCACCCCTACGGCGGCGACCTCGTCTACACCGCCTTCTCCGGCTCGCACCAGGACGCCATCAAGAAGGGCCTGGACTGGATGGAGCGCGACGCCGCCACGGCCGGCGTGCCGGTCGACGAGTTCCGCTGGGCGGTCCCGTACCTGCCGATCGACCCGAAGGACGTCGGCCGCTCCTACGAGGCCGTCATCCGGGTCAACTCGCAGTCCGGCAAGGGCGGCGTGGCCTACATCATGCAGCACCGAGCACCACCTCGACCTGCCGCGCCGGCTGCAGATCGAGTTCAGCCAGGTCATCCAGGCCCGCACCGAGCTGGACGGCGGCGAGGTCTCGCCGGCCCAGATGTGGGAGGCGTTCGAGGCCGAGTACCTGGCCCGGCGTACGCCGATCGCGCTGAACACGCCACCACACGTCCTCCGCCGCACGGCGACCGACGACGAGCTCGAGGTCAACGTCTACCTCGACGGCGAGAAGCGGGCGCTGCGCGGCATCGGCAACGGGCCGATCGCCGCGTTCGTCGACGCGCTGCTCTCCGGCATCGGGCACGACGTGCGGGTGCTCGACTACGCCGAGCACGCGCTGTCCTCCGGTGGGGACGCGCGGGCCGCGGCCTACGTCGAGTGCGCCATCGGCGAGCGGATCCTGTGGGGCGTCGGCATCGACGCGAACATCGTCACCGCCTCGCTCAAGGCCGTCGTGTCGGCCGTCAACCGGGCGGCCTGAGGCAACGCAGGCCGATTCCTCCCTGAGTCGTCCGTGCTGCGTCGACATCAGTGCGGTGATGGTGACCTGTGTGGCCCTCATCTCGACTCTCAGACCGGTTGCGTGCTGATGACACCGTGACGCGAACTATGGAACAACCGCGGATCCCGGCCGCGGGCGGCCTTGTGGCGTGGTGAGAGTCTGCGCTGGTCGAACAGATCCGGCATTCCGAGCGGCTCGGGGCGGCGCGTCGAGGCGGCGTTGTGGCTCCGCGTTTCGTCCGCTGAGAGCTCCCCGATCGGGGGACGATGGTCACATGTCTGTGGGTGCGCCGTTGGACTTGCCGGCCGTGTTCCGGTGGTGTCGAGAAAAGTTCGCCGCGGATCCCGAAGTGGTCTTGTTCGAGACGGGTCACCTGTCGCAGGTTCTGGGGTTGCGGCTGACGGACGGGCGTGCACTGGTCGTGAAGGTGCGGCCCTGGCAGCAGCGGTTGATCGCTTGCGGGCAGGTGCAGGAGCACCTACACAGCAAGGGGTTCCCCGCCCCCCAGGTACTGGTGTCCACTACACAGCAAGGCGATTTCGCGATCAGCGCCGAAACGCTCGTTGACGGCGGCGAACTGCTCGAGACGGACTCGGGCTCCGCAGCCCAGTTCGCGGAAGCTCTACACCTCTTGGTGCAAGAGGCTCCCCGGGTGGAATCGGTGAGCTCACTGGACCCGTCCCCGGCATGGGTGGGCTGGGATCACAAGGCGACGCGGCTGTGGCCCGACCCGGATGACCGACCGGGTGACCTGAACACTCACGATCGCCGTCGCTGGCTCGACGACGTGGGCGCCGCAGCCCGCGACCAACTCCTGGCGCTAGACCAGCCACTCGTCATCGGACATGGTGACTGGTCCTCCGCGAACCTCCGCTGGACACATCGGCGCCTCCGCGTCGTACACGACTGGGACAGCGTCATTGCCCAGCCCGAAGCCGCCATCGCCGGTCACGCCGCCGCCATCTGGCCGGGCACCGGTGAGCCAGGCGAGGTCGCCAACCTGACCCAGAGCGAGGACTTCCTGAACGCCTATATGGACGCATCCGGACGCTCCTGGACCGCCCACGAAGTCCGCGCAGCCTGGGCGGCGGGGTTGTGGACCCGAGCCTTCGATGCGAAGAAGGCCAGCCTGACCGGCGACGACCCTTACCTTGCCCTCACTCGTTCCGAGGCCGATGAGCGCGGTCGGCTGGCGGGGTTCTAGCTGCCAGCACGCCGAGGCCATGACGGACGCGCTCGGTAAGTGCTGCGACGGAGCACCTGCTCGGCGGGCTAACAACACCCACCCCGCCATAGGATCGCGGGATGACGGTCAGGCTCCGCGAGATGTCGCGCGAGGCGGCCGATGCCATCCTCGCGGGTGATCCGCCCCATGACGTCCGCGTCGCCCAGGACTATCCAACGGAGTTTTCAGTCGGCGTGGCGCAGTGCGTAGGCGCCGCGGGTCAGTTCGGTCCCTTCCTCGTTCACCGCTCTGACGACGATGTTGTCGTGGGCGAGATCGGTGGCGCGTTCGTCGACGAGCAGGGCTCGATCGAGGTCGGCTACGCCATTGTCGAGTCGCAGAGAAACCACGGATACGCGACCGCGGCGATCGAGGCGCTCGTGGCGAAGGCGCGTGCGGCCTCTGGGGTGCGTCGCATCCTGGCGCACACTCCGCTTGAGCGCCCGCAGAGCGGCCGCGTCCTCGAGAAGGCGGGCTTCTCGATGGTGCGGGAGACGGATGACGCGGATGAGGCGGGGAACGTGCTGCGTGTCAAGGAGTGGGAGCTCCTCGTGCCATGATCGGCATCTCCCGACGCCAGGGGCACTCAACTGCCAGGCGTCAGCGGTCGATCATCCTTTGCATGGCTTCGGGGTAGCGGTCGCCCTGTACCTGCACGCTGGCTGATGCGCTCTCGAGCTCTTCGAGGTCCTCGGGGGTGAGGTCGAGGTCCGCCGATCCCAGGTTCTCGTCGAGGCGCTCGAGCCGCCTGGTTCCGGGGATCGGCACGATCCAGGGCTGCTGCGCGAGCAGCCAGGCCAGTGCCACCTGGCCGACGGTGGCGTTCTTGCGTTCGGCGACCTTGGTGATGAGGTCGACGAGGGCGAGGTTTGCCTCGAGTGCCTCACGCTGGAAGCGAGGAAGGGTGGCGCGGATGTCTCCCTCGGCGAACTGGGTCTCGGCGGTCATCTGCCCGGTCAGGAGCCCGCGCCCGAGCGGACTGAATGGCACGAAGCCGATACCGAACTCCTCGAGGGCGGGCAGGATCTCGTCCTCGGGCTCGCGCCAGAACAGGGAGTACTCGCTCTGCAGCGCCGTGACGGGCTGCACCGAGTGGGCGCGGCGGATCGTGCCGACGCCGGCCTCGGACATCCCGAAGTGGTGGACCTTGCCGGCCTCGATGAGCTCCTTGACGGTGCCGGCGACGTCCTCGATGGGAACGTCCGGGTCGACGCGGTGCTGGTAGAGCAGGTCGATCGCATCGGTCCGCAGGCGACGCAGTGAGCCCTCGACGGCGGCGCGGATGTCATCGGGTCTGCTGGTGACGCCGGTCTGCTTGCCGTTCTCGTCGAAGGCGAACCCGAACTTGGTGGCGATCACGACATTCTCGCGGACCGGCTGCAGTGCCTCACCCACCAGCTCCTCGTTGTGGAAGGGGCCGTAGACCTCTGCGGTGTCGAACAGCGTGACGCCCCGATCCACCGCGGCGCGGACGAAGGTAATCATCTCGTCCCGGGGTGGTCGTGGACCGAGCGACTGGCTCATGCCCATGCAGCCGAGCCCGAGGGCGGATACCTCAAGCCCTTGTCCCAGTGTCCTGGTGTCCATAGCCCATTCCTACCTCGCCGGGGCGGTCCGGTCCACGGCCGGCGCCGCTCGGCAGGCGGCAGTGTGAATCACCTTTGTGCACAAGGGCCGCGCATAGGTGCCGCTACGCGGCAGGGTTACTCGGGTGGTGGTCTGTTGTGGCCGGGTCGGGGTGGTTCGGGTCCGAGGGTTCTGCCGGTCTGGGGGTGGCGCATGAGGTAGCGGCCGTCGGGGAGGCGTTCGAGGACCCAGTGGCCTTCGTGGAGCTGGAGGTGGTGGCCTTCGCAGGGGAGTGCGCCGTTCGCGATGGTGGTGGGGCCGCCGTGTTCGCGTGGGATGAGGTGGTGGCCGTCGGACCAGGCGGAGGGCCGGTCGCAGAAGGGTGTGGCGCAGGTGTCGCCGTCGCGGGCGATCATCGCGAGCCGTTGGGGGGTGGTGAAGAACCGGCGTTGGGTGCCGGCTTCGACGACGTTGCCGTCGGGGTCGAGGTGGACGAAGGTGGCGTTGCTGTCGCAGCCGAGTCGTTGCGCGGTGGCGGCGGCGATGGGTCCGGCCCAGGTGAGGGTGCCGCCGGGTGAGGTCTGGCCGGCCAGGCCGGCGGCGTCCAGGGTGATGACGAGTCGGGCCCGGGACCGGCTGGTGCGTCGGGCGGTGCGGTCGGCGGTGTCCCGGTCGGGGGTGGCGGTGTCGAGCCAGTGCCGGGCCAGGGTGTGCAGCCCGTCGAGGCGGCGCCGGGCCGGGCTTCGCTGGTCGCCGGTGGTCAGTGGTGCGGCGGCGTTGCATCGCGGCGACGAGGGCGGCGCCGGTGGTCTCGTCGGCGGTGCCGGTGATGGCGAACCCGCCGTCGAGCAGTCGGGGAGAAGGTGACGCCGGCCCGTTCGTAGCGGCGCAGCGCCTTCTCATCCGCCTGGTCCGGGTCCAGGGCCTGCCCGAAGGCCCGCATCAGGTGCGCGGTGGCCCGGACGTCGCCCTCGCAGGCGTAGGAGACCGCTTCGGGCTCGATCAGCGCGACGGCACCGGCCGGGGCGTCTTTGACGCCGTCGGCGATCACCGCGGCGTGCCGCCCGGAGATCGCCCCGGCGGCCAGGGCCGCGGTGGTGTTGGGCAGCACCCCGGAGCGCAGCGTCCGGGCGGTGCGCACGGTCCGGGCGGCCTGCCCGGGGGTCTGGTGGGCGACCGCCCGCAGCCAGCCGCCGGCCGTCAGGGCACCGTCGAGGGCGTAGCTGCCGTCGGCGTCCACCCGCCCGACCAGCGCCAGGGTCAGCGCGTCGGCCTTGGCGGTCAGCACCCGCAGCTGGCCGAGCAGGGCGGTCAACTGGTCGTGGCCCAGGTGCTCGACGCCGTCGTGCAGCGCGCGGGTCAGCGCGGTGTCGGCGGAGGCGACGTCCACCTCGACTCCCGCGCTGAGGCTCGAACACATGTTCGAATCATAGCGCAGATCGACGCGGCGTGGAACCCGGAAACCGTTGCTGTGCATAGGTTTCTTGCCTGTGCACGGGTGGCGGTTCGGTGGCCCGGTCGCTGCCCGGTTTCCGGGTCAGCGCAGCAGCTCGCGCTGCACCGTGGTGCGCGCGACGGTGCCGCCGCGGAACCACACCTGTCGAGGTGGGTCCTGCAGCCGCAGGACCTCCGGCCAGCTGGCGGCGGCGTAGAGCTGGAGGTCGGCCCGGGCGCCGGGCTGCACGCCGTACGCCGCTCCGAGCCGCCAGGCCGTGGCCGGGACGGTCGTCACCGCTGCCAGGGCCTGCAGCTGCTCCTCGGCGGTGGTGAGGTGCGCGGCGTGCGCCGACACCAGGGCCACCTCCAGCATGTCGCCGCGGCCGAACGGGTAGAAGCCGTCCTGCACGCAGTCCTGGCCGAAGGCCACGCCGACCCCGGCGGCGAGCAGCTCCCGGACCCGGGTGGTGCCGCGGCGCACCAGGCCGCGGTCACCCCGGCCCTGCAGCACCAGGTTCGTGACCGGGTTGGCCACCACGGTGACGCCGTTGCGCGCGCAGCCGTCGACGACCCGCGCGGCGTACTCCTCGTCGGCGGCCGACAGGGCGCAGACGTGGCCGACGGTGACCCGACCCTGCCAGCCGGTCCGCTCGGTCTCCTCGAGCACCATCGCCAGCGTCCGCACCGATCCGTCGTCCGTCTCGTCGACGTGCATGTCCACGTCGGCGTCGAACCGGCGGGCCAGCTCGAAGCAGAACCGGACGTGCTCCCGCTGGTCGTCCTCGCCCTGCTCCCAGTGCGGCATGCCGCCGACGACGTCCGCGCCGGCCACCATCGCCGCCACCATCAGGTCGTCGGCGCCGGGGTCGCGCAGGATGCCTTCCTGCGGGAACGCGATGGTGCGGACCTCGGCGATCCGTACGCAGTCCCGGGCGGCAGCGAGCACGCCTTCCAGCGGCACCAGGCCACCGATCGTGTCGACGTCGACATGCGACCGCAGCCGGGTCGTGCCGGTGAGCACCGAGCTCTCGATCACGGCCGTGGCGCGGCGCCGGACGTCCGCCACCGTGTAGGTCCGCTTGGCTGCGTGGATCGCGTCGATTGCGCCGCGCAGGGTGCCGTCGTGCTCGACCAGCTGGTCGCGGATCATGACCTTGTCCAGGTGCACGTGGGTGTCGATGTACGCCGGCAGGAGCAGCCCCCCGGACCCCTCGACCCGGTCCGCCACCTCCGCGCCGATCCCTGGGCCTACGCCGAGCACCCGCTCGCCCTCGAGGACGACGTCGACCCGATCCCCGCCGAGGAGGGTCACGTCGACGATCGCCTGCCGCGTCATGCGGCCATCAGACCATCGATCGACCACAATGGGGCGGTGAGCCTCTACCGGGACGAAGGAGTCGTGCTTCGTACCCAGAAGCTCGGTGAGGCTGACCGCATCATCACCCTGCTGACCCGTTCGCACGGCCGGGTCCGCGCCGTCGGCAAGGGCGTCCGGCGCACCCGTTCGAAGTTCGGGGCGCGGCTGGAGCCGTTCACCCACGTCGACCTGCAGGTCTACGAGGGGCGCTCGCTCGACGTGGTGCAGCAGGCCGAGACGATCGCGTCGTACGGCGACCGGATCGCCGACGACTACGCGCGGTACACCACCGGCACGGTGATGCTCGAGACCGCGGAGCGGCTCACGGCGGAGGAGAGGGAGCCGGCCACCCAGCAGTTCCTGCTGCTCGTCGGCGGCCTGCGAACCCTCGCCGACGCTGCGCACGCGCCCGGCCTGGTGCTGGACGCGTTCCTGCTCCGCTCGCTCGCCGTCGCGGGGTACGGCGCGTCCTTCGACGACTGCGCGCAGTGCGCGCGCCCCGGTCCGCACCCCTTCTTCAACATCTCGGCGGGCGGCGCGGTGTGCGGGTCCTGCCGGGTGTCCGGCTCGGTGTCGCCAGCCCGAGGAACGCTGGACCTCTTGGCGGCGCTGCTCACCGGCGACTGGGCGACCGCCGACGCCAGCGACCCGCGGCACCGGCGCGAAGGCAGCGGTCTGGTGGCGGCGTACCTGCAGTGGCACCTGGAACGCGGCCTGCGTTCGCTGCCGATGGTCGAGCGCAGCTAGCCAGTCGGCTGGCGCCGGCGTGACCTGACCCGGCCGCCGTCGTTGAGCCTCGTGTCGCCCACCGAGGAGTAGCCGTGCCCCGCGCTGCTGTCGCCGTCCTGTCCGCCGCCCTGGCGCTCACCGCCCTGCCGGGGCTGCCCGGCACCGCTAAAGGTGACGGACGCCCAGTGGCAGTAGGGGCCTGACCGCAGCCGACACTGTGACCTTTGGCGCCTCAGCTGGCGGGCATCACCTTGCGGTAGGCGGTCACTGCGATCACTGCGGTGACGACGTGCATGACCATCAGGGCCACTACGCCCGCGGTGGTCTGCCCGGCTACCGAGTCTGTGGCCAGCAGTGCGACGTCCGGGACGAGTGAGAGGACCAGGACGGTCGGGACGAGCGTGGCGAGCAGGCCGCGGCTGTGGGCGGACCTGTTGACGATCAGGCGCCATCCGACGGCACCGATGATCGCGCCGAGGATCGTCCACATGACGACGGGGCCGGGGGTGAGCGGGACGAAGTCGTCGCTCGCGCCGAGCGGGCCGCGGGTGATCGCGGAGATCACGACGTTCGTGACCCCGGCGATCACACCGGCGACGGCGCCGGTCCTCAGCGCCGTGCCGAGGCTGACGGCAGAGCGGCGGGTGGGGACCGAGGTGGACGTGGTCATCGGGGCTCCTGGAAGGGCTGCGGGTGCTCAGGCGGCGGCGCCGAGGTGCTCGGCGATGCCCTCCAGGCACCACTGCCAGCCCACCCGCATGTTCTCGGCCGCCTGCGCGCCAGACAGGCCCTCGACCGTGAGCTCGAGCCGGGTCCCGCCCTCGACCGGCAGCAGCAGCACCGTGCAGCGGGAGCTCTCGGCCATGTCCTCGCCCTCGGTGAGCACGTCGAGCACGAGGCGCTCCACGGGCTCGAAGACCGCGAAGGTCGCTGTCTCGCTGTACGCGTCGCCGGCCGGGCGCGGGCCGAACCGCAGCCGGTAGCCCCCGCCCGCGCGGGCGTCGACCTCGCAGGTCGACACCCGCCAGTCCGGGTCGGGGCATGCCCAGAGCTGCAGCAGGTCGGCCCGGGTCCAGGCAGCCCAGACCCGCTCGGGCGGCGCGGGGTACGTGCGGTCGAGGTCGAACGACAGGAGCGGGGCGGTGGTCACGTGTCCTCCAGAAGGGTGCCGAGAGCGTCCAGCCGGGTCGACCAGAGCGCCTGCTGCTGTGCGGTCCACGTGGCCACGGCGACGAGGGCGTCGTCGCGCAGCCGGCACTCGCGCACGCGGCCGCGCTTGACGGTCGTCACCAGGCCCGCCCGCTCGAGCACGCGGACGTGCTTGAGCACGGCGGGCAGCGAGATCGTCGTCGGCGCCGCGAGGTCACTGGCGGACGTCGGCCCGCGGGCGAGCCGCTCGACGATGGCCAGGCGGGTCGGGTCGCCGAGCGCTGCGAACTGACGGTGAACCATAAGGTTCACTATTGCTGGTCGGTGCGCCCGCGTCAACCCGCTCGCCTGGCGACGCCGGGAGGAAACTCATCGCTCCCAGTTCCCGGGGGTGGTCATGCGGGTGTTGGTCCGGGGATCGCTGGCGGCATGACATGCGGCCAGGGCCTGACGATTCGGTGGCGTGACTTCCCGGATGGCCACGTTCGGCGGAATGATCTGAACCGGACATCGCCCAAAGATCTGGCGGTGTCGGCTCACGAACGGCCTGAGGGCTCAACGAGCGGTGAGGACACGAGGACGGAAGGGTCGTGACATGAGCGGCAAGGTAGTCGTGAACAGGTGTATGTCGCTTGACGGGTTCATCGCCGGTCCCGGCCATTCGATGGACTGGGGCGGTGGTCGCGCTCTCGCCGACTTCGTGGCACCGGACGACATCGCGGAGATCGCGGCGGCCACCGGCGCCATGCTCGTCGGCCGGCGGACCTGGGAGGTGGGCGACAGGATGAAGGCCGAGGAGCCGAGCAGCACCGACTACCCGGTCTCTGGGCCCATGTTCCTCCTCACCCACAGGCCGCTGGAGCCGCCGGAGCCGGAGGTCACGATCCTCACCGGCGACATCGGGGAAGCGGTCGCTACGGCACTCGACGCTGCGGGCGGCAAGAACCTCGAAATCCTCGGCGCCGACGTGGCCGGCCAGTGCCTGCAGCAAGGGCTCGTCGACGAGATCCTGGTGTACGTGCTGCCGGTCCTGCTCGGCGACGGCATCCGCTTCTCCTCCCCGAGCGTCACGACCACACAGCTGGAACCGCTCAGCAGCAGGCGGTCGGGCGACGCCACCATTCTCCGCTTCCGCGTCCGCAAGCCGTCCGACCAGACCGTCGGATAGTGCGAGGTACCTGCTCCGCCCGGGCTTTGCGAGTGGCAGCAGTCCACCGAAGGTCCGGCGACTGACAGCGGCGTGGCCGGCGGTCGGTAGGGTCGCTCGCGTGGCACGACGGGCGGCGAAGGACGAGCGAGCGGCTCGACGAGACCCGGTCCCGCCGACGCCGCACCCGTCCGGCGCCAGGCCGCCGCAGCTGCCTGCCGAGCTGGTGCCGGCGCACGTCGCGATCGTCATGGACGGCAACGGGCGGTGGGCCAAGGAGCGCGGCCTGCCGCGGACCCAGGGTCACGAGGCCGGCGAGGCGGCGCTGCTCGACGTGATCCACGGCGCCGTCGAGATCGGCGTCAAGCACCTGTCGGCCTACGCCTTCTCGACCGAGAACTGGAAGCGCTCGCCGGACGAGGTCCGTTTCCTGATGGGCTTCAACCGGGAGGTCATCCATCGCCGCCGCGACGAGCTGGACGCCATCGGCGTGCGGGTGCGCTGGGCGGGTCGACGACGAAGGCTGTGGCGCAGCGTGATCGGCGAGCTCGAGGAGGCCGAGGAGCGCACCCGGCACAACGACGTCCTCACCCTGCAGTTCTGCGTCAACTACGGCGGCCGGGCCGAGATCGCCGACGCTGCGGCAGCGATCGCCCGCGAGGTCGCCGCCGGTCGGCTGGACCCGGACAAGGTCGACGAGCGGACCGTCGCCCGGCACCTCGACGAGCCGGACATCCCCGACGTCGACCTGTTCGTCCGCTCGTCGGGGGAGCAGCGCACCTCGAACTTCCTGCTCTGGCAGTCGGCGTACGCCGAGCTGGTCTTCCTCGACACCCTGTGGCCGGACTTCGACCGCCGGCACCTCTGGCAGGCGATCGAGACCTACGCGCACCGGGACCGGAGGTACGGCGGTGCGCTGCCGAACACCGTCACCTGAAGGTCCGGGGTGTCACCGGCAGCGCTGGCGTGCCCAGGCCAGGTAGCTCGCCGGCCGGTTGGTCAGGGTCGCATCAGCCTTGTCGTAGGCCATCCGCCGCCAGCCCTCCACCGTGTCGACCGTCCACGGGCGTACTGAGATGCCGGCCTGGTGCCACCTCGCTGAACGCTCGACCGTCAGCGACGCGGCGTTGACGAGGTAGGTGCGGCCGAACTGCAGCACGGACTCCGGCGACCGGTAGCGAGGCCAGTCGATGATCGCGGTCCGGAGGGCCGGCGCCGCCGCCCGGACGGCGGTGATGGCCTCCTCGAGGAAGCTGGTGACCGTGACGCCCGACTCCATCGACGACCACCTGATGCGGTTGAGCAGCTGCGTCATCTGCGTAGGCGTCGGACTCGTCTTCAGCTCGACCAGGACGCTGGCGTCATTGCTCTTGGCGAGCTTCAGCACCTCGTAGAGCGTCGGGACCTTGGTGCCGCGGTATTCGCGGGAGAACCACGAGCCGGCGTCCAGGGCGCGCACCTGGGCCAGCGACAGGCTGGTCACAGCACCGGTGCCGTTGGTCGTCCGACCGACCCTCGAGTCGTGCATCAGGACCGGCACGTCGCTGCTGGTGAACCGGACGTCCAGCTCGAACCGATGCACACCGATCGCGAGCGCCTTGCGGAACGCCGGAAGGGTGTTCTCCGGCGCGCGCGCCGAGTCGCCGCGGTGCGCCACCGGCGGAGGCACGCACGAGGTGCCGGCCTGGGCCGGGGCAGCGGGAACGAGAACGCCCGACAACAGAGTGGCGGCTGCCAGCAGCAGGCCGAGAGCAGGTCGAGCGGGCACGAAAAGGGACCCCCGTGGTTCGTGGTGCGGTGTTACTCGACGCTATTGCTGTCGCGGGACGAGAGCAAAGCGGGAGGTCAGCGGTCCAGGCCCGCGCACCCGGCACACGTCCCGAACACCTCGACCGTGTGCGCGATGTCCACGAAGCCGTGCTCGCGGGCGACCCGGTCGGCCCAGGTCTCGACCGCCTTGCCCTCGACCTCGACCGTGGTGCCGCAGGTGCGGCACACGAGGTGGTGGTGGTGCCCGGCGGAGCAAGCCCGGTAGGTCGACTCGCCGTCGTCGTTGCGCAGGACGTCGACCTCGTCGGCGTCCGCCAGGCTCTGCAGCGCCCGGTAGACGGTGGTCAGGCCGATCCGGTGGCCGGACACCGCGCAGGCTGGCGTGGATCTCCTGCGCGCTGCGGAAGGCCGGGTCGCGGGACAGCTCGTCGCGGACCGCGCTGCGCTGGCGGCTCATCGGGTGGTCATCCGGCCGCCACGACGAACCACATCAGGCCGACGCCGCCGAGCGTGCTGACCAGGGTGAGCCGGGAGGGGTGGCGGGCGTGCGCCTCGGGCAGGATGTCGGCGGTGGCGAGGTAGAGCAGGAAGCCCGCGAAGGCGCCGAGGTACAGGGCGAGCACGTGGTCACCGACGCTGAAGAACAGAGTCGAGACAGCACCGAGCACCGGTGCCACCGCGTCGATCGCGAGCAGCGTGACCTGGCGCCGCTGCGAGTTGCCGGTGGCGCGCATGATCGTGACGGTGTTGAGCCCGTCGGCGAAGTCGTGGGCGATCACGGCCAGCGCGACGGCGTACCCGACCTTGTCGTCGACCTGGAACGCCAGCCCGATGCCGACGCCATCGAGGAACGAGTGCGCGGCCAGGGCGCCCGCCGACGCAAGACCGACGGTGGGGGCGTTGTGGTGGTGCGCGCCGTACTCGCCCTCGTGCGCCCCGTGCATCGCCACCGAGCGCTCGACGAAGTGCAGCAGCAGGAAGCCGGCCGCGAAAGCCACCATCACTGCCGGGACGCCGAAGAACGTTGCGTCGGAGAGCTCGAACAGCTCGGGGAGCAGGTCGAAGGCCACCAGCCCGAGCATCACTCCCGCCGCGAAGCCGAGCACCAGGTGCAGCCGGTCCCGGCTGCGCAGGGCGATCACGCCACCGAGGGCGGTGGACAGTACGGCGGTCAAGGCGAAGAGCACGGGCATGGCGAGGACCCTACATCAAAACGACAACCATTTTCATTTCCGGCCTCGCTACGGTGGAGCAGTGCTGGTCATGACGCGGTTCCGGGTGCCCGAGGCCGACTCCGACGCGTTCCGGACAGCGGCCGACGACCTGCTCCGGCTGCTCTCCGGGCTGCCGGGCTTCGACCACGGCTCGCTGGGGCGGGCACCGGACGACCAGGACCTCTGGGTGCTGGCCACCGCGTGGCAGGGCGTCGGGGCCTACCGCCGGGCGCTCTCGGCGTACGACGTGAAGATGACCGCACCTGCCGTGATGGCGTACGCCGTGCACGAGCCCAGCGCGTTCGAGGTCGTCACCAGCAGTTAGGCTCCACACCTTCACCCGCCGACAACCAGCCGGATGGAGGCCATCGTGGCCAAGGGCAGCAGCGAGAGCCAGCGCAACGACCAGATCGTCAGCCTCAGCAAGCGCCGGGGCTTCGTCTACCCGAGCAGCGAGATCTACGGTGGCACCCGCTCCGCCTGGGACTACGGTCCGCTGGGCGTCGAGCTCAAGGAGAACGTTCGCCGGCAGTGGTGGAAGTCGATGGTGCAGACCCGCGAGGACGTCGTCGGGCTCGACTCCGCGGTGATCCTGGCGCGCGACGTGTGGGTGGCCTCCGGCCACGTCGACACGTTCAGCGACCCGCTGGTCGAGTGCCAGTCCTGCCACAAGCGGTTCCGGGCCGACCACCTCGAGGAGGCGTACGAGGCGAAGAAGGGCTCGCCGCCGCCGAACGGCCTGAAGGACGTCAACTGCCCCAACTGCGGCACCAAGGGGGCGTTCACCGAGCCGCGACAGTTCTCCGGCCTGCTCAAGACCTACCTCGGCCCGGTGGAGAGCGAGGAGGGCCTGCACTACCTGCGGCCCGAGACCGCGCAGGGCATCTTCGTCAACTTCCTCAACGTGATGACGTCCGCGCGCAAGAAGCCGCCGTTCGGCATCGCGCAGACCGGCAAGTCGTTCCGCAACGAGATCACGCCGGGCAACTTCATCTTCCGCACCCGCGAGTTCGAGCAGATGGAGATGGAGTACTTCGTCGAGCCGGGTACCGACGAGGAGTGGTTCGAGTACTGGCTGCAGCACCGGTGGGACTGGTTCACCGGCCTCGGTGTGCGCGAGGAGAACCTGCGGTTCTACGAGCACCCGAAGGAGAAGCTGTCGCACTACTCCAAGCGCACCGTCGACATCGAGTACCGCTTCAACTTCGGCGGCAAGGAGTTCGACGAGCTCGAGGGCATCGCCAACCGCACCGACTTCGACCTGACCGCGCACTCCAAGCACTCCGGCACCGACCTGTCCTACTTCGACCAGGAGAAGGGCGAGCGCTGGACGCCGTACGTCGTGGAGCCCGCACTCGGCCTGACCCGCGCGACCCTCGCGTTCATGCTCGACGCCTACACCGAGGACGAGGCGCCGAACTCGAAGGGCGTGATGGAGAAGCGCACCGTGATGCGCTTCGACCCGCGGCTGTCGCCGGTCAAGGTGGCCGTCCTGCCCCTGTCGCGCAACGCCGACCTCACGCCGAAGGCGAAGGACCTCGCGGCAACCCTGCGGCAGAGCTGGAACGTGGAGTTCGACGACGCGGGCGCGATCGGGCGCCGCTACCGCCGGCAGGACGAGATCGGCACGCCGTTCTGCGTCACGGTCGACTTCGACACCCTCGACGACCAGGCCGTGACGGTTCGCGATCGGGACAGCATGCAGCAGGAGCGGGTCGGGCTGGACGCGGTCCCCGGCTGGCTGGCGCAGCGCCTCCTCGGCTGCTGACCCGCCGGTGCCCGTCATGGAGCGGCCGCCGCCCCGACAGGTGACGCTGCTGCTCTGCGACGGCACCGGGCGGCTGCTCGGCACCCTGCCGCCGTTCGAGGTCACTGTGCCGTGGTGGCAGGAGGTGGGCGACGTGGTGTCCGGCGCCCGGGAGCTGCACGGTGTCGACGTGACCGTGCTGCGCCTGATCGGGTGGAGCGACGCCGAGAACGCCGCCGGCGGTCCGGTCACCTACCTCGCGGAGACCCACGGCCCGGCGCCGGGCGGGCTCACGCCGTGGCCGGCCGCCGCGCCGGACCCGCTCGTCGAGCACCCGCTGCGGCTGCCGTACGCCAGGCCGGGTGGCCCTGCTCTGGACCTGGCCTGGGCCGACGGTCGGCTGACCGCAGCCGGCCGGCCGAGGACCGGGCCGCCTGTGCAGGTCCGGACCTGGAACCTCTCGAGCATCTGGCGGCTGCCCACCGCCGAGGGATCGGCCTGGCTCAAGGTGGTGCCGCCGTTCTTCGGTCACGAGGGCGCGATGCTCCAGCGCCTCGACCCCGCTGTGGTGCCGCCGCTGATCGCGGCTGACGGACCGCGCGTGCTGCTGGACGACGTGCCCGGCGAGGACCACTGGGGCGGCTCGCTGCCCGTGCTGCTGCGCGTCCTCGCCATGCTCGTCGACCTGCAGCGAGGCTGGATCGACCGGGTCGACGAGCTCGAGCAGGTCGGGGCTCCGGACTGGCGGTCCGGGCCGTTCGTCGGGGCTGCAGAGCAGCTGGTGCGTCGTGGGTCGCCGGGACTGGACGACGCGACCACACGTGCCGTACGTCGGTTGGTGGACGGGCTCCCGAAGCGCTTCGAGCAGCTCGCCGGCTGCGGTGTCCCGGACACCCTGGTGCACGGCGACTTCCATCCCGGCAACACCAGAGGGTCGTCCGCCGCCGACGGCCGCAGCGTGCTGCTCGACTGGGGCGACTGCGGCATCGGCAACCCGCTCCTCGACCAGGCAGCCTTCCTCGAGCGGCTCGACGACGACCAGCAGGAACCCGTACGGACGGCGTGGTCGGCGCTCTGGCGGGAAGCCGTGCCCGGCTGCGACCCGGACCGCGCCGCCGAGCTGCTGGCACCGGTCGCGGCACTGCGCCAGGCGCTGATCTACCGGGTCTTCCTCGACAACATCGAGCCGGACGAGCGGGTCTACCACGCCGGCGACCCGGCGGTGTGGCTCACCCGGGCGGCCGGTATGACGTCTGTCACCGACAGGTCCTGACGGCGGCCACTGCCGGTCGTTCCTGCCGGGCGCGACTCTCGGGTCATGACGACAGACCTGCAGGTGGCAACCGGGGCACGCGGTGCACGTCACAAGCCTGCGCAAGACGTTCGGCTCTGTGATCGCCGTCGACGGTGTCGACCTCAGCATCGCCGCGGGCGAGGTGGTCGCGCTGCTCGGCCCCAACGGGGCGGGCAAGACCACCACGATCGAGCTGATTCTCGGCCTGCGCCGGCCGGACAGCGGCACCGTCTCCGTGTTCGGGCTCGACCCGGTGACGGCCGTCCGGTCCGGGCGGGTGGGCGCGATGATGCAGTCCGGTGGCCTGCTCGGCGACCTCAAGGTGCGCGAGACCGTGGCCCTGGTCGCCGCGATGCACCCGAGCCCGATGCCGGTGCCGCAGGTGCTCGAGCTGGCCGGCATCGCCGACCTCGGCTCCCGGCGGGTCGACACCCTGTCCGGCGGCCAGAAGCAGCGGGTGCTCTTCGCGCTGGCTGTCGTGCCGGACCCGAGCCTGATGGTGCTCGACGAGCCCACGGTCGCGATGGACGTCGAGACCCGCCGGGCCTTCTGGGCGGCGATGCGCCAGCTCACCGGTGAAGGCCGCAGCGTGCTGTTCGCCACGCACTACCTCGAGGAGGCCGACCAGACCGCGGACCGGATCGTCCTGATGTCCGGCGGCCGGGTGGTCGCCGACGGCCCGGCGACCCAGATCAAGGCCGCAGTCGACGTCCGCCGGGTGCGCGTGACGCTGCCGGCCGCCGACCTCGCGCGGCTCCGGCGACTCCCAGGAGTAGCGACCGTCGAGCGGCAGGGCGACGCCGTGATCCTGACCTGCGACGACGCCGACGTCGCGCTGCGCGCCCTGGTGGCGACCGAGCCCGCGGCCCGCGACTTCGAGGTCCGGGGCGCCGGCCTCGAGGACGCCTTCCTCGCCCTCACCGGATCCGGAGGAGCACTCGCATGACCACGACCTACCTGCTGATCGAGCTGCGCCGCGTCTACCGCAACCCTCGCTACCTGTTCTTCACGATCGGCATCCCGGTGATCCTTTTCCTCGTCATCGGCCACGCCTTCGAGGGCAAGGTGTTCGGGGTGTCCGCGCAGACCTGGTACATGGTGAACATGGGTGTGTTCGGCGCGACCGGAGCCGTCCTGGGCGTCGGCGCGCGGATCGCCGACGAGCGCGACCGCGGTTGGAACCGCCAGCTCCGGCTGACACCGTTGCCGCCACTGGCCTACGTCGCCGGCAAGGTGCTGACCGGGATGCTGGTCGCACTGCCCGCGCTGGTGCTGGTCTGCCTGGCCGGTGGGCTGACCGGCGAGGTCCACCTCAACACGCTGCAGTGGGCGCAGGTCATCGGGCTCGGTTGGGTCGCGATCCTGCCGATGGCCGTCGTGGGCGTCGGGCTCGGCTACTTCTCCTCAGGTGACAACGCCCAGGCGGTGAACGGCGGCACGATCATGCTGATGTCGATGTTCGGCGGCATCTGGTTCCCGATCACCGCGGCGGCGCCGCAGTGGATGCAGCTGACGGCGCACGCCATGCCGACGTACTGGATCACGCAGATCACGCGAGCACCGGTGACGCATGCGTGGCCGGCGGTGGGCGGCTGGGTTGTGCTGAGTGTCTGGGTGGCCATCGGCGCCCGGCTCGCAGCTCGCGGGTACCGACGCGACGACCTGCGCGCGGCGTGACGGCTAGCGTTCGCGCCATGGCCTTGAGGTCGAGCCGTGCCCCCGCCGCTGCGGACGATCCGCAGCTGACGGACCGGGCGGCCGCCGAGCGCGTCCTGGCGGGGCGCAACGCACCTCGGTGGCGGCTGGCCAGCGCCCTGTGGCTGGTGTTCCTCGCCGACGCCGTCGTCCAGGTCGTGACGAGGGACCAGTCGTGGTTCCTCACGTCGGTGGGACTGGCGGGCATCGCGACGTTCTGCGCGGGTTACATCCTCTTGCCGCCGTACCTGCTCGAGGGCCGGCTGCCCGACCGCGGCCGGCCGGTCTTCGTGGCGTCGATGTTCGGCCTGGCCACCGCCCTGCTCCCGCTGACGGGTCAGGCCGGGCTGAGCATGTACGTCTTCGTCGCAGTGGTGTCCATCACGCTGCTCGACACCCGTCCCGCGCTGGCCGTGGTGGCCGGCCTGCTGCTGCTCGCCCCGGCGTTGCAGGTGGTGGTGCCCTCGTGGCCGAACACCTTCTGGATCGACCTGCCGATCGCGACCGCGTCAGCGGCGGTCTTCGGCATCGTCAGCCTGATCCGGCGCAACATCGATCTGTCCCACGCGCACGAGCAGCTCAAGGAGATGGCCGTCGAGCAGGAGCGCGCCCGCTTCGCCCGGGACCTGCACGACCTGCTGGGCCACAGCCTCACCGTCATCACCGTCAAGGCCGAGCTCGCGCGCCGGGTGATGCCGAGCGATCCGGAGCGCGCCGCCACCGAGGTCGCCGACATCGAGCGGCTGTCCCGGGAGGCGCTGGCGGACGTGCGCGCCACCGTCGCGGGATACCGCGGTGTGACCCTGGCGGCGGAGATCTCCTCGGCCCGGTCCGCGCTGGACGCGGCGGGCGTGCACGCCGACCTGCCCTCGGCGGTGGACGACGTCCCGGGAGAGCGGCGCGAGCTGTTCGGCTGGGTTCTGCGCGAAGGAGTCACCAACGTGGTGCGACACTCCGACGCCCGCCGGGTGCGGGTGTCGGTCTCGGCCCGCACCGTCGAGATCGTCGACGACGGGACCCTGGCGTCGACGGCGGCCGACGGCAGCGGGCTGACCGGGCTCCGGGAGCGGCTCGCCGAGGTCGGCGGTCGGCTGGACGCCGGGCCGGTGGACGGCGGCGGGTTCCGCCTGTACGCCGAGGTGCCTGCATGACCACCTCACGCATCGCCTCGAGCCCGATGTGATCCGACTGCTGCTGGCCGACGACCAGGGCCTGGTCCGCGGCGCCCTTGCCGCCCTGCTCTCGCTCGAGCACGACCTCGAGGTCGTGAGCGAGGTGGACCGGGGTGACCTGGTGGTCCCCGCCGCCCTCGACGTCCGGCCCGACGTCGCCGTCCTGGACATCGAGATGCCCGGCCTGGACGGAATCGCGGCCACCGCAGCCCTGCGCGCCGCACTGCCGACGTGCCGGGTCCTCGTGGTCACCACGTTCGGCCGACCGGGCTACCTGCGCCGCGCGATGGAGGCGGGGGCCAGCGGGTTCCTGGTCAAGGACGCGCCCGCCGAGCAGCTGGCCGACGCCATCAGGCGGGTGCACGCCGGCCTGCGGGTGGTCGACCCGGCGCTGGCCGCCGAGACGCTGGCCACGGGTGAGTCGCCGCTGACCGGCCGGGAGCGCGACGTCCTGGTCGCGGCGCGCGACGGGGGGACGGTGGCCGACATCGCCCGGCTCCTCGTGCTCAGCGACGGGACGGTGCGCAACTACCTGTCCTCGGCGATGGGGAAGACCGGCGCCCGCACCCGGGCCGAGGCTGCCCTGATCGCCGAGCGGCGCGGCTGGCTGTGAGGCCGCCGGCCGCGCACCGGCGCGGCGCGCCGCGCCGACCCTGCGCAGCCGCTCGGTTACCCTCTGATCTCCGACGCAGACGGCACAAATCAGTCAGGAGAACGGATGGCGCGCGGGTGGAGCGTGGCCGGGGCTACTTTCGGCGCGGTCGCAGCGGCGGCCCTGGTGGTAGGCCTGGTCAGCAGCACACCGGCGTACAGCTCACCGGCCGCGATGTCCGGTCCGACCGAGAGCCCCACGCCCACCCCGACCGACACCGCATATCCCAGCCCCAGCCCCAGCCCCAGCCCCACCCCGACCGGGACACCCACGCCCACGCCTACGCCGGTCGATGACCTGCTCCGGCCCGACGTGGTGGCCCTGCGGGCCCAGCACCTGGCCATCTCGGTGCGCAGCAACGGGCGCCGGCTGCGGTTCACGTCCTCGCTGGGGAACGTCGGGTCGGGCCCGCTGGAGGTGCGGCCGAACCAGAACCGCCCCTGCCCGGCCGGTCAGCACAACTCGACCCAGGTCATCTTCCGGGACGCGAACGGCAACGGGACGTACGAGCCCCGGCGTGACACCGGCCTCGCCCGGCGCCCGGCCGGCTGCATGGTCTTCCACCCGTTCCACGACCACTGGCACTTCAAGGCGTCCGCGCGCTACACCCTGCTCGACCCGGGCGAGGTCGAACCGGTCGTGGTCTCGGTGCGTCGCAAGGTGAGCTTCTGCTTGCGCGACAGCGCCCGGGTGCCGGCCTGGATGGGCAGCTGGGACTACCCGGTGACCTACGGCGCCTGCTCGCGGAAAGCTGCCCAGGGCATCTCGGTGGGCTGGATGGACATCTACCAGAGCTTCCTCGCCGGCCAGTACCTCCCGCTTCCGAAGAAGCTCGAGGACGGCATCTACTGTCTGCACACCGTGGTGGACCCGCTGGACCAGCTCACCGAGACCAACAACGAGAACAACGAGAGCATGCGGGAGCTCGCCATCAGAGGGAACCGCGTGGTGCCGCGCCCGAACACGCACTGCGTCTGACGGAAGGACGACCATGGCCAGCTTCGACCGCCGGACCCTGCTCAAGGCGGGCCTCGCGACGTCTGGAGGGTTCGCCCTCGCGGTCGGCACCGGCGCCGGGGCGCCAGCCGTCGCTGCTCCCCGGGTCAGCCGGACGTTGGCCAGCAACCTGGCCGTGCCGTGGGGGTTGGCGTTCCTACCCAACGGCAACGCGCTGGTCGGTGAGCGCGACAGCGGCGACGTGCACGTCGTACGCCGTGGTGGCGGACGACGTCGAGTAGGCAGCCTGGACGTGTTCAGCCAGCTGTCCCGAGCCGGCGAGAGCGGCCTGCTCGGTCTGGCCGTGCACCCGGGCTTCGCGCGCAACCGGCTGGTCTACGCCTACCTGTCGACGAGCAACGACAACCGGGTCGTGCGGATGCGCTTCGCCGACGGCAAGCTCGGGGCGAGCCACGTCGTACTGGCCGGCATCCCGATGAACGTGCACCACAACGGCGGCGGCCTGGTCTTCGGCCCGGACGGCCTGCTGTACGCCAGCACCGGCGACGGTGAGGTCGGCTCCCGGGCCCAGAGCCGGACGTCGCTCGGCGGCAAGGTGCTGCGGCTCACCGCGGACGGCGAGGTGCCCGCGGGCAACCCGTTCGACAACTACACCTGGTCGATGGGCCACCGGAACGTCGAGGGCATCACCTTCGACGCCCGCGGCACCCTGTGGGCCAGCGAGTTCGGCGAGAAGGAGGCCGACGAGCTCAACCAGATCGAGGCCGGCGCCAACTACGGCTGGCCGCGGGTCGAGGGGAGCGACGGCGCCGGCGGTTTCCGGGACCCGCTCGCGCAGTGGTCGCCGACGGCGGTCTGCTCGCCGGCCGGTGTGGCGGTGGCGAACAGCCGGGCCTGGCTCGGTGCCCTGCGCGGGGAGTGCCTCTACTCGGTGACGCTGCGCGGCCCGGACTCCGGCGTCAAGCGCCGGCACTTCCACGGCCGGTTCGGCCGGATCCGGCAGGTCATGACCGCGCCCGACGGCTCGCTGTGGATCACCACGTCCAACCGGGACGGCCGCGGTGCGCCCGGTGCGAAGGACGACAAGGTCATCAAGATCACGCTGTCCTGAGACAATGGTGGGATGACCACCGTGCAGGCCAAGGCGCAGCCATTGCGCATCGGACCTCACGTCGTCACGCCCCCGGTCGTGCTGGCCCCGATGGCCGGCATCACCAACCAGCCGTTCCGCACGCTCTGCCGTGACTACGGCGGCGGCCTCTACGTCAGCGAGATGATCACCACCCGGGCGCTGGTCGAGCGCGACCCGGAGACGATGCGGCTGATCGAGTTCGGCCCGCAGGAGACGCCGCGGAGCCTGCAGCTGTACGGCGTCGACCCGGCCGTCGTGCGCGAGGCGGTGACGATGATCGTCGCCGAGGACCGCGCCGACCACATCGACCTCAACTTCGGCTGCCCGGTCCCCAAGGTGACCCGCCGCGGCGGGGGAGCGGCGCTGCCCTGGAAGCGCGACCTGCTGCGGGCCGTGCTGCGCGCCGCCGTCCGGGCGGCCGGCCCGGTGCCGGTCACGATGAAGATGCGCAAGGGGATCGACGACGACCACCTCACCTACCTCGATGCCGGCCGCACCGCCGAGGACGAGGGCGTGACCGCCGTCGCGCTGCACGGCCGGACCGCCGCGCAGGCCTATTCCGGCCAGGCCGACTGGTCCGCGGTCGCCCGGCTCAAGGAACACGTCACCTCGATCCCGGTGCTGGGCAACGGGGACGTGTGGGAGGCCGCGGACGCGCTGCGGATGATGCGCGAGACCGGGTGCGACGGCGTGGTCGTCGGCCGCGGCTGCCTCGGCCGGCCGTGGCTGTTCCGGTCGCTCGACCGGGCCTTCGCCGGGCTGCCCGGCGACCCGCAGCCGACCCTCGGCGAGGTCGCCGCCGTCATGCGCCGGCACGCCGGGCTGATGGCTGGGTGGCTCGGCGAGGACAAGGGCTGCCGCGAGTTCCGCAAGCACGTGTCCTGGTACCTCAAGGGCTTCGGGGTCGGCGGCGAGACCCGGAACCGGCTCGCCCTGGTGTCCACCCTCGCCGAGCTCGACGACCTCCTTGCCACCCTGGCGCACGACGAGCCGTTCCCCACGGTGTCGGTCGGCGCCCCGCGGGGCCGGGCCGGCTCGCCGCGCCGGGTCGTGCTGCCGGAGGGCTGGCTGGCCGGCCGCTCGGGCGGCGTCCTGGACGCCGACGCCGAGCTCGCCGTCTCGGGCGGCTGACCCGACCGGACGGTCAGCCGTCCTGCGGGGTCGTGCCCACCACGTCGGCGCCGAGCCCGAGACGGTCCAGCGTGACCGCGTGCAGGAAGGCCTCGTGCGCCCAGGCGTCGTACCGCCCGGCCGGGCCGGTGTGCGCGGCGCCGCCCATCGCCGTACGCAGCAGCAGCGGTGCATCCCGCTCGGCAGGGGCCTTCTCCTCCTCAGCGCGCAGCCGCGCGACCCACTTGGCCGGCTCGTGCACCGAGACCCGAGCATCGTTGCGGCTGGCTGTCACCAGCAGAGCGGGGCGCCGTGGTCCGGGCAGGTTGTCGTACGGCGAGTAGCCGCGCAGGTAGGCGTAGTGCTCCGGGATCCGCGGGTCGCCCCACTCATCCCACTCGGCGACGGTGAGGGGCAAGGTGTCGTCGAGCATCGTGCCGACGACGTCGACGAACGGGACCTCGGCGACGATCAGCGCGAAGTCCTCGGGAGCCAGGTGCGCGACGGCCCCCATCAGCAGCCCGCCGGCGCTAAGGCCGCGGGCAGCGAGCCGGTCGGCGATGGCTATCCCCGTCGCCACCAGGTGCCGTGCACAGGCCACGAAGTCGGTGAACGTCGCCCGCTTGCGGAGCAGTCGGCCCTGCTGCCACCAGTCGCGGCCCAGTTCGCCGCCGCCGCGCACGTGCGCGAATGCGAGGGCCACGCCACGGTCCGGCAGGGGCAGCATCTCCGGCCAGAACTCGGGGTCCAGGCTCGACTCGTAGGCGCCGTATCCGTAGAGCAGGCAGGGTGCCGGACCGGCGGGCTCGCCGCGCCGAACCACCGTGATCGGCACCCGGACGCCGTCGTCGGCGACCGCGTGCACGATCTCGCAGTGGTAGCCGTCCAGCGGCCGGCGCACGGCCTGCTCGTGCACGAGCGTCTCGGTGCCGGTCGCGAGGTCGTGGTCGACGGTGGCCGGTGGGCGCACCCATCCCTCGCGCACCAGCCGGACCGACCGGAGGTCCTGCTCGTCGTTGCGACCGAGGCGCACCACCTCGCCGACCGCATCCGGCTCCACCAGACGTCGGGTGGCGCCCGCACGGTCGAGCACCCGGATCCGCAGCACGCCCTCGTGACGCTCGGACACGAGGACGTGCTCACCGAACACGTCCGCTCCCTCGACCCGCACCGCCGGGTCGTGTGGCAGCAGCTCGGTCCACTGGGCGGCACCAGGCGTTGACACCGGCGCCGTCATGACGCGGTACTCCGGGGCGTCGAGGTCGGTCAGGAGCACCAACCGACCGCCGTCCGGCCCGGGCTGGTGGTCGACGGAGTACTCGCGCCCCGGAACCCTGGCCTCGACCAGCAGCGGCGTCGCGTCCGGCGCGGCCGCAGGAACCAGGCGCACCTCGGATGTGTCCCGGCTGCGCGCGACGAGGCGGAGCAGCTCACCGCTGCGCGTCGAGTCGACCTCCAGCTCGAAGTGCCGGTCCTGCTCGTGCCACACGAGGTGGTCGTCGGCCTGCGACGTGCCGAGAACGTGCCGCCACACCCGGTCCGGCCGGTAGCTCGTCGTCCAGGGTCGTGTAGAGGAAGCTCGTGCCGTCCGCCGCCCAGCCCAGCCCGTAGTAGGTGCCGGCGAGCTCGTCCGGCAGGTCGCTGCCGGTCGACAGGTCGCGCACGCGCAGCCGGTAGACCTCGCTGCCCTCGTGGTCGACCGAGTAGGCCAGCAGCGCGCCCGTCGGGACTGGGCTCGCAGACGCCGAGCTCGAGGAAGTCGTGCCCCACCGCCAACGCGTTCTCGTCCAGCAGCACCTCGTACGGTGCGTCCGAGCCGGCCGGCCGGCGAACGAGGACGGCGTACTGGGCGCCGGCCGGGCGGCGGCTGCGGTACTCCCAGCCGCCGGCCAGCCACGGCGCGGAGAGGTCCTCGTCCGGCAGCGCGGCCGCGAGCTCGGCCGCGAGGCTCCGCCGGAGGTCGCTGAGGCGCTCGGTCCGGTCATCGCACCAGGCGTTCTCGGCCTCGAGGTAGGCCAGCAGAGCCGGGTCGTCGGTGCGTCGCATCCACGCGTAGTCGTCGGCAACCTGCTCGCCGTGCAGCACCCGGGCCGCCGGCCGGCGGGGCGCGCTGGGCGGCGGGGCGGCGGGCACGGGCAGCACCGTAGCGCCCGCCCCGGTGTTACTGACTCGTGACTCAGCAGAAGGCGTGACAAACGGATCGGTACCCATCATGATGCGGCCACGACGGAAAACCGCTGCCGCGCGCCTCTGGAGGCGCGATATCCGCAGCCCGACGGTGGAGGTCCCATGCGCGGTCGACGGATCCTCGGGGCGGGGACGGCGGTGCTCCTGCTGGCCGCGGCGGCCATGTCGGGTACGGCGGTCACTGCCGGCGCCGGGACGAAGGCGGCCGCCGACGGCAAGGTCACCTTCACCGTCGGGATCACCCAGGACGTCGACTCGCTGAACCCGTTCACCGGCATCGTGTCCTCGGCCTACGAGATCTACCAGCTGCAGTACGAGACGCTCACCGACTACGGGGCCAAGGACTTCTCCGCCGCAGCCGGCGCTGGCCGAGAGCTGGGACGTCTCCGACGACGGGCTCACCTGGACCTACCACCTGCGCGACGGCCTGACCTGGTCCGACGGCGAGCCGCTGACGGCGAACGACGTCGCCTACACGTTCAACCGGATCCGCGACGGCAAGTACGAGCAGACCAACTTCGGCAACTACGTGAGCGCGCATGACGTCGGTGGAGGCGACCGACGACCGCACCGTGGTCATGACGGTCAAGAAGCCGACGCCGATCATGCTGCACCTCTACGTCTACATCCTGCCCGAGCACATCTGGAAGGACATCGACGAGAAGGAGGTCAAGAGCTTCGCCAACGAGCCCGGGCCCGGACGGCACCGTCGGGTCCGGCCCGTTCACCGTCGAGGAGCACAAGAAGGGCCAGTTCATCCGGCTCGAGGCCAACAAGAACTACTACAAGGGCGCGCCGAAGATCGACGAGCTGGTGTTCCGGGTCTTCCAGAACCAGGACTCGCTCGCCCAGGCGCTGCGCGCGCGGCGAGATCGACTTCGCCGACGACCTCGACGTCCAACGTCTTCGACAGCCTCGAAGGACGCCGAGGGCGTGACGACCTTCCCGGCGACGTACTCCGGCTTCGACGAGATCGCCTTCAACACCGGCGCCGCGCTCGACGACGGCACGCCGATCGGCGACGGCCACCCGGCGCTGAAGGACGTCAAGCTGCGGCAGGCGCTGTCCTACGCCATCGACACGCCAGACGCTGGTCGAGCGGGTGCTCGGCGGGCACGGCACGCCCGGGCACGCAGCGTCATCCCGCCGCTCTACGAGTCGCTTGCACTACGACCCGGGCGACGACGGCCTACACGTTCGACCCGGAGAAGGCCAAGACGCTGCTCGACGAAGCCGGCTACACCGAGGGCGCCGGACGGCATCCGCACCATGCCGAACGGCGGTCGCAAGCTGTCGTTCCGGCTGTTCGGCCGGAGCAGCTCGCAGACCAGCCAGCAGACGGTGCAGTTCGTCACCGGCTGGCTGGAGGACATCGGCATCGAGGTGAAGCCGAAGATCGTGTCCGAGGACGCCCTCACCGAGATCATCGGCGAGGGCAACTTCGACATGTTCGAGTGGGGCTGGGTGGTCGAGCCCGACCCGAACTACCAGCTGTCCGACGTTCACCTGCGCCAACCGGTCGTACAAGGACGGCGGCAGCATCTACGCCAACCTGTCCGACTCGTTCTACTGCAACAAGGAGTACGACGCCGCTGTACGCCCAGCAGTCCGAGCAGATCGACCCGGCGGAGCGCGCGGAGACGGTCAAGGCAGATGCAGAAGATGCTCTACGACGCAGCGCGCCGTACGTCGTGACGGCCTACTACGACAACCTCAGGCCTACCGCTCCGACCGGTTCACCGGCTTCCAGCCGCAGCCGGCGCCGGACGGCTCGCTGCTGTTCCAGTACGGCACGCACAGCTACCAGAACATCGGGCCGGTGACCGCGAAGGACGACGACCTCGGGGGACTGCGCCGAGGGCGCCGACCCGGTCGCGGCGACGGATGACGGTGGCGGCTCGGGCTGCTCATCGGCGGTGTCGTGCTCGCGGCGCTGCTCCTGGGCGGCGGCGGGTTCCTGCTCGCCGCGCCGGCGGCGGCCGGAGCACGATGTCGAATAGGTCTCCGGGGCGCCGGTGACCCTGGCGCCCGCGGACGTCGCGCGCCGCATCCGACCCGGACACGGGCGGCCGTCGGTCCGGCGGACTGGCCCGGATACGCCGCGCGCCGGCTGCTCACCGGAGCCGGGACGATGGCGTTCGTCCTGGTCTTCAACTTCTTCCTGTTCCGGCTGCTGCCGGGCGACCCGATCGCGCTCTACACCCGCGGCCGCAACATGGACCGCGAGCAGCTGCGAGAGCTGCGCCGCCAGCTCAACCAGCCGATCGGCACCCAGTTCCTCGACTACCTGCGCAACCCGTTCTCGACCGGCGTCGACTCGACCCAGTTCTCCCGGCCGGTGTGGGACGTCATCGGCGACTACGTCTGGCCGACGCTGGTGCTGCTGGGCACCGCGACCGTGCTGTCCGCCGTCATCGGGATCGCCATCGGCATCCGCGGCGGCTGGAAGCGCGGCAGCACGTTCGACCGGGCCAGCACCGGCGATCACCCTCACCCTCTACGCGATGCCGGAGTTCTGGCTCGGCATGGTGCTGCTCATCCTGTTCAGCACCGGCGTCGGCATCTTCCCGGGGATCTTCCCCAGCGGCGGCACCATCACGCCGGGCCTGGACCCGTGGTCCTTCCACGGGATCCGCGACCAGGCCTGGCACCTCGCGCTGCCGCTGCCTGACCCTCACCCTGGCCTACCTGGCGGAGTACGCGCTGGTGATGCGCTCGTCGCTGGTCGACGAGATCCGGCAGGACTACCTGACCACGGCGCGGGCCAAGGGCCTGATGGACAAGCTGGTGCGCCGCCGGCACGCGGTGCCGAACGCGCTGCTGCCGACCATCACGCTGGTCTTCCTCAACATCGGCTTCGTCGTCTCCGGCGCGATCACGGTCGAGACGGTGTTCTCCTGGCCGGGCCTCGGGCTGCTGAGCTACCAGGCGCTCCGCGGCCCCGACGTCCCGCTGCTGCAGGCGATCTTCCTGCTGTTCTCGCTCGCGGTGGTGGTCGCGAACATCGTGGCCGACATCGTGGTCGCCGCGGTCGACCCGCGGGTGCGCACGTGAGCGCCGCCGGCGACCGTGTCACCGGCGTCAGGCCGCGAGCCTGCGACGGATCCGGCGACGCGGCTGCGCGCGGCCAGGTTCGTTCGGGCCGCCTTCCGCAGGGAGCGCGGCGGCATGGCCGGACTCGCTGATCCTCGGCGTCTTCGTCGTGCTGGCGCTCGCTGGCGCCGCTGCTGTTCTCCGCTGACGACCTGAAGGTGACCGAGGCGACCGGTGACGTGCTCGGCCGGCCGACCAGCGGCTACCCGCTCGGCACCGACGAGTCGGGCCGCTCGGTGCTGGCCCTGGTGGTGTGGGGCGCCGGGTCTCGCTGCTCGTGGGGATCGCCGCCACGGTCATCTCGATGGTGATCGGCACCCTGGTCGGCATCGCGTCCGGGCACTTCGGCGGCTCGGTCGGGGTCGGTCCTGGAGCGGCTCACCGACTGGTTCCTGGTGATCCCGTTCCTGCCGCTGGCGATCGTGCTGGCGACCGTGCTCGGGTCGTCGCTGCTCAACGTCATCATCGTCATCGGCGTGACCTCCTGGCCGGGCACGGCGCGGCTGGTGCGGGCGCAGACCCTGTCGGTCGAGGCCCGGCCCTACCTCGAACGGGCCCGGGTGCTCGGCGGCGGGCACTGGCACCAGATGTCCCGGCACGTGCTGCCCAACGTGATGCCGCTGGTGCTCGCCAACACCACCCTGACGGTCGCGATCGCGATCCTCTCCGAGACGACCCTGTCGTTCCTCGGCCTCGGCGACCCGTTCCGGGTGTCCTGGGGCTCGATGCTGGACGACGCGTTCGGCGGCGGGTGCGATCAGCTCCGGCGCCTGGTGGTACCTGCTGCCGCCCGGGCCTCTGCGTGGTCGCCGTGGTGCTGGCCTTCACGCTGGTCGGGCCGGGCGCTGGAGAACGTGCTCGACCCCCGGGAGCGCGTGACGATGACGCTGCTCCGGATCGAGGACCTGTCGGTGACCTACCGCACGCGCCGACGGGCCGGTGCCCGCCGTACGCGGCGTCGACGCTCGACGTCGACGCCGGCGACGACGCTCGGCGTGGCGGGCGAGTCCGGCTCGGGCAAGTCCACGCTGGCCCCGACGGTGCTGCGGCTGCAGCCCGCGGTCCGCCACGGTCACCGGCCAGGTCCTGCTCGACGGCGAGGACGTGCTGACGATGTCGTTGGGCCGGCTGCGCGCGGTGCGCTGGGCGGAGGCGTCGATCGTCTTCCAGGGCGCCCTGCACTCGCTGAACCCGTTGCAGCGGGTCGGCCAGCAGATCGCCGAGCCGATCCTGCTGCACGACCGGCGGCGACGCCGGCGGGACGCCGACGCCCGGGTCGGCGAGCTGCTGGAGCAGGTCGGCCTGCCGGCCCGGCTCGCCGCGTCGTACCCGCACCAGCTCTCCGGCGGGCAGAAGCAGCGGGTGATGATCGCCATGGCGCTGGCCTGCGACCCGCGGCTGATCGTCGCCGACGAGCCGACCACCGCGCTGGACGTGATGGTGCAGGCACAGGTGCTCGACCTGCTCACCGGTCTGGTGCGCGAGCTGGGCTCGGGCTGGTGATCATCAGCCACGACCTGTCGGTCCTCGGCACGACCTGCGACCGGCTCGCGGTGATGTACGCCGGCCGGGTCGTCGAGCAGGGCCCGGCGGCCGAGGTGCTCGACCGCGCCCGGCACCCCTACACCCGGGCGCTGTCCGCGCGCCTTCCCCACCATCGGCGACCCGGCGGCGCGGTTCGCGCCGCAGCGGCCTGCCCGGTGACCCGCCCTGGCCCGGCGACCTGCCGACCGGCTGCCCGTTCCACCCGCGCTGCCCGGACGCGGTCGACGCCTGCCCGGTCGACGACGTCCGGCTGCGGCCGGCCGCGCCCGGGCACGCGGCCGCCTGCGTGCACGTGCGGTCGGAGGTCTCGCCGTGAGCAGCGATCGGTCCGGTGCTCGAGGCGGCCGGGCTGTCGACCACGTTCCGGGCACGCGGCGGGCCGGTCCGGCGCGCGCCGTCGACGGCGTCGACCTCGACGCTCGGCCGCGGCGAGATCGTCGCGCTGGTCGGCGAGTCCGGCTGCGGCAAGACGACGCTGGCGCGCACCCTGCTCGGGCTGGAGCGGCCCGTCGGCCGGCCAGGTCGTCTTCGACGGCGAGCCGCTCCGCTACGACGGCCGGGCGCTGCAAGGCCTACCGCCGCCGGGTGCAGCTGGTGCTGCAGGACCCGACCGGCTCGCTCAACCCGCGGCACACCGTCTACGAGGCGGTGGCCGAGGGGCTGCGGATCCACCGCGTCGGCGGGCGACGAGCAGGCGCTGGTCGCGCGAGGCGCTGTCGCGGGCCGGGCTGCGGCCCGCCGAGCGCTTCTTCCTGCGCTACCCGCACGAGCTGTCCGGCGGCCAGCGCCAGCGGGTGGTCATCGCCGGCGCCCTCGCGCTCGACCCGCAGGTGCTCGTCGCCGACGAGCCGGTGTCCTCGCTGGACGCCTCGGTCCGCGGCGAGATCCTCGCGCTGCTGCTGCGGCTGCGCGACGAGCTCGGCCTCTCGGTGCTCGTGGTCACCCACGACCTCGGGCTGGCCTGGAACATCGCCGACCGGATCGCGGTGATGTACCTCGGCCGGATCGTGGAGAGTCGGCCCCACCGAGCAGGTCCTGGCCGACGCCGCCGCACCCGTACACGCAGGCGCTGCTCTCGGTGGTCCCGGAGAGCCGGCACGTGGACCCGTGGTGCTCGCCGGGGAGCCGCCCGACCCGACCCGGATCCCGGCCGGCTGCCGCTTCCACCCGCGCTGCCCGGCCCTCGCCTCGGGCGCGGCGGACGAGGCCGGGGTCGCCGACGCCTGCCGCACGCAGCTCCTGCCGGTGCTGCCCGCCGATGCAGGAACATGCCTGCGCCTGCTTCCTCTCAGCGGCACGACAGGGCATGCTTACTGACTGATGAGTCAGTAAGGGAGGTGGTCGGACGGTGACGCAGTACGACGCCGTGGTCGTCGGTGGTGGTCACAACGGGCTGGTCGCCGCGGCGTACCTCGCCCGCGACGGCCTGCGACGGTCGTGTGTCGAGGCGCGCGACGTGGTCGGTGGCGCCGCCGTCACCGAGCACCCGTTCGGCCCCGACTACACGGTCACGTCGCTGTCCTACGTCGTGAGCCTGTTGCCACCCGCGCTGGTCACGCGACCTGTCGCTGGACCGGCACGGCTACCACGTCTACCCGCAAGGCCCGTACTTCGCGCCGCGACGCGACGGCCGCTACCTCGCGCTGCCGGACGACCCGTGCCGCGCGCACGCGAGCAGGTCGCCAAGTTCTCCGACCAGGACGCCGACGCCATCGACGGCCTGGGACGCATGGCTGGCCGACCTGGCCTCGCTGCTTGGCCCGCTGCTCGCCGTCATACCGCCCCGGGTCGGTTCGCTGCGACCCGACCGACCTGCTCGGCCAGGCTCTGCCTGCTGCGCCAGCTCGCGGCATGTCGACGAGCGCGCGGCTGTCGACGTCGACCGACTGTTCTCGATGTCGATCGCCGACCTGCGTCGACGACCACTTCGAGTCCGACGCCGTGCGGGCGCTGCTGTCGGTGTCCGGCGTGATCGGCACGCTGGGCCGGCCCGCGATCCGCCGGGACCGCCTACGTGATGGCCCACCACCACATCGGCGACTGCGTCGACGGCGCCACCGGCGTCTGGGGCTTCCCGCGCGGCGGGATGGGTGGGGTCACCCAGGCGATGGCCGCGGCGGCGCGGTCCTTCGGCGTCGAGATCCGCACCGACGGCGCCGGTCGGCGCAGATCACGCACGCGCGACGGGCGCTGTGACCGGCGTGCTGCTGGAGGGCGGCGAGCAGCTCGCGGCGCGCGACGTGGTCACCACCGCGCACCCGGCGATCTCGTTCCTCCGGCTGCTCGACCGCGCAGACCTGCCGCCGGACTTCGTCACCGATATCGAGCGCTGGCGCACCCGCAGCGGCACGGTCAAGATCAACCTCGCGGTCGACCGGCTGCCGGAGTTCACCGCGAAGCCCGGCTTCGACCCCGCCGTGCACGGCGGCACCATCGTCCTCGCCGAGTCGCTGGACGAGATCGAGGGCGGCTTCCAGGACGCCGTCACCGGTCGTGCCTCGCGGCGGCCGTTCGCCGACATCTGCATCCCCTCGGTGTTCGACGACTCGCTGGCGCCGGCCGGTCACCACGTCGTGTCGATGTTCACCCAGTGGGTGCCCCACGACTGGTCCGCCGCCCCGCACAGCGCCGAGATCGAGGCGTACGCCGACGCGGTGGTCGCGCGGATGGACGAGGTGGCGCCCGGGCTTCACGTCCTCGGTGCTGCACCGGCAGGTGATCGGGCCGCACGACATGGAGCACCGAGTACGGCCTGGTCGGCGGCAACATCTTCCACGGCGAGCTGTCGCCGTCGCAGCTGTTCCACGCCCGTCCGGCGGCGGGCTACGCCGACCTGCGGACGCCGGTCGCGCGGCCTCTACCAGGCCGGCTCCGGCACCCACGGTGGCGGCGGCGTCACCGGCATCCCGGGGCGTAACGTCGTGCGCCAAGTACTGCACGACCTGCGCCGCGACCGGCTGCGTCGGCCCAGGCGTCCCGGGGGGTGAGTCGTGGCCACCCTGCAGGCCGCGCTCCCGGCGCCGTACTACATCGACGAGGCCCACTGGCGTCGTGAACGCGAGCAGGTCCTGCACCGCGAATGGTTCTGCGCCGGCCGGCTCTCCGAGCTCGGGCTCGGCCCGGGAAGCCGGCAGCGGCTCGCCGTGGTCGACGTGGCGGGCGAGAGCGTGCTGGTGACCCAGGACCTCGAGGGCGGGCTGCACGCGTTCTACAACGTCTGCCGGCACCGCGGCTCCCAGGTCGTGCCGGTCGACCCGGGGCCGAGCCGCCGGCCCCGTGCGCCGCCGGCTCGCTGCGCTGCCCGTACCACTCGTGGACCTACGACCTCGCCGGGCGACTGCTGCGGGCGCCGCACACCGACGAGGTCGACGACTTCGACCCGGCGGCCTTCGGGCTGCACCCGGTGGCCGCCGGGACGTGGGGCGGGTTCCTCTTCCTGCACCTCACCCCGGCGGCGCCGCCGCCGCCGCTGCTCGAGTCGCTGGGCGCCGTTCGCCGGGCGCGCTGCAGCGCTACCCGCTGGAGTCGCTGGTGGTCGGGCGCCGCCTCACCTACGACGTCGCGCGCCAACTACAAGGTGGTCGCTGGAGAACTACAACGAGTGCTACCACTGCGCCGGTGTGCACCCCGAGCTGGTCCGGCTGGTGCCGGCGTTCGGCCGCGGCGGCGGCGATCTCGACTGGGAGGCCGGCATCCCGCACCGGGACGGGCGCGTGGACGTTCACGTCGTCCGGGACGTCGACCCGCGCGCCGTTCCCCGGCCTGGACGACGACGAGCGGGTGCGGCACAAGGGCGAGCTGCTCTACCCGAACCTGATGCTCAGCCTGTCCGCCGACCACGTCGCGGCGTTCACCCTGCGGCCGACCGCAGCCGACCGCACCCGGATCGAGTGCGACCTGCTGTTCGAGCCGGACGAGGTCGCGCGGGACACCTTCGACCCCACCGACGCCGCCGAGTTCTGGGACACCGTCAACCGGCAGGACTGGGCGGTCTGCGAGTCCGTGCAGCGCGGCATGTCGTCGCGCGCGCTACACCCAGGGCTGGTTCGCGCCGATGGAGGACGCCAGCCTGGACATCCGCCGCTGGCTGCTGCCGCGGCTGGAGCAGCCGTGAGCGCGCCGCGCCCGGAGGACGCGTCGACACCGTGGTCGTCGGGCTCGGCGGGCTCGGTTCAGCGCGACGGCCTGGCAGCTCGCGCGCCGAGGCTGCGACGTCGTCGGCCTCGAGCAGTTCGAGCTCGGGCACCCGCGCGGCGCCTCGCACGACACCTCGCGGATCCTGCGCCGCAGCTACCACACGCCGGCCTACGTCCGGCTGGCCGGCGAGGCGTACGCCGACTGGGCCGAGCTGGAGCGCGCCAGCGGCGAGGACGCTCGTGACCACGACCGGCGGCGTCGACCTGTTTCCCGCCGGGCGCGGCGATCCCGGCGACCGACTACGCGGCCAGCATGAAGGCGGCAGGCGTGCCGTTCGAGCAGCTCGACGCGGCCGGGATCTCGGCCGCGCTGGCCGGCGCTGCGGGTGCCCGAGGGCACGGTCGGCCTGCACCAGGCCGACACGTCGATCGTGCCGGCCGGCCGCGCGACGGCCACGATGGCCGCGGCTGGCCCGCGGGGCCGGCGCCCGGCTGCACGACCGGTCGCCGGTGACGTCGCTGACCGTCGAGGACGACGGCGCGAGTGACGGTCGTCGCAGACGGCGCCGCCGATCGCGCGTTCCTGGCCCGCCGGGTCGTGCTCACCGCCGACGCCTGGACCAACGACGCTGCTCGCGCACCTCGGCACCTCGCTGCCGCTGACGGTGACCCGGGAGCAGGTCACCTACTTCGCGCCGGCCGACCCGGCGTCGTTCGCGCCCGGACCGGCTCCCGGTGTGGATCTGGATGGACGACCCGTCGTTCTACGGCTTCCCGACGTACGGCGAGGGCGGCAACGGTGCCCTGGTGAAGGCCGCGCAGGACTGCGGCGGCGCCGGACGTCGGCCCGCGGCCGGTCGCTTCGACGCCGGACCCCGCGGCGCTGGACCTGCTCGCGCGAGCTTCGTGCGCGCGGCCTGCTGCCCGGGCTCGGCGCGCCGTGCGCGCACGGTCACCTGCCTCTACACGCTGACTCCGGACCGCGACTTCGTCGTCGGGCCGCTGCCCGGCCACCCAGCGGTGCTGGTCGGGCTCGGGGCCGGCGCACGGCTTCAAGTTCGCGCCGACGCTTCGGCCGGGTGCTGGCCGACCTGGTGCTCGACGGCGCCGACCGGCAGCGACATCAGCGCCTTCGCGCCGGACCGCCCGGCGCTGGTCGAGGCCGGCCACCCGGTGAGCTGGTTGGTGTGACGCCGGCTACGCAGCGCAGCGCCGACGGGTCGATGCCGAGCTCGGCGGCCGCCGTGCGGCGCACCCAGGCCGTGACCTGGCGGCGGCTCACCACGCCCGCGTGCACGGTGGCCTGCACGGCGAGCCCGTCGAGCATCGCGGTGATGCGCCAGGCGGCGCCGCCGCCGGGTCGTCGCAGGTCAGCTCGCCGCGCTCGACGCCCTGGGCGATGACGCGCAGCGACGGTGTCCTTCCACCGCACGTCCAGCTGCCGGGAGACCTCGGCCATCTCGGGGCTGCGCAGGGCCGTCGACCAGGCGTCGATCCACAGCGGCCAGCCGGCGCCGGTGTCCTCCGGGCCGTACATCGTGAGGATCCGGGCCAGCCGGCGCGCCGTGCTGCCGTCGCCCGCTGACGGCCTGGTCGAGTCGCTCGAGGTCGCGCTCCGCGGCGTACGCGAACGCGTCCGACAGCAAGCGCGTCCTTGGAGTCGAAGTGGTAGAAGACCAGGCCGGTGCTGATGCCGAGCGCGGCCGCGACGTCGGCCACCCGGGTGTGCGCGAAGCCGCGCCTGACCACTTCGTCGACCGTCGCGCGGAGGATCTCCTCGCGGCGCACCGCGACCGTCGCGTCGGGCCATGCCCGGACCCTATGTGCTGCGCACCTGAGGAGGAGTGACATGACCGCTGCGCCGGTGTCGGCCGAGTCGCTGGCCCAGGCTCTGCTGCCGTTCGGCGAGGGCACCATGCTGCCGGCCCCGGCGTACACGTCGGAGGCGGTGCTGGCCTGGGAGCGCCGGCACCTGTTCGCCGGCGTCGTGGACCTGCGTCGGCCGCGTCGAGGCGGTGTTCGCCGACGGCGCCACCCAGGTCGCGACCACCGTCGGCGACATCCCCGTCGTGCTCGCGCGCGACGCCGGCCGGCGTCAGTCGCGGCGATGGCGAACACCTGCCGGCACCGCGGCCACGAGCTGCTGCCGGACGGCGTCACCTCGACCAAGCGGGCCCTGGTCTGCCCGTACCACGCCTGGAGCTACGACCTGTCCGGGTCGCTGATCGCGGCGCCGGGGTTCCGGGAGGTGGCGTCCTTCGACCCTGCTGCGCACGGTCTGGTGCGGCTGCCGGTCGAGGTGTGGCACGGCTGGGTGTTCGTCAACGCGCTCGGCGGCGCGGCGCCGTTGCCGACCACATCGGTGGCCTGGTCGGACCTGGTGGCGCCGTACCGGCCGGAGGCGCTGGTCCTGCGGGAGCGCCACGAGTACGTCGTGCGCGCGAACTGGAAGGTGATCACCGAGAACTACCACGAGTGCTACCACTGCCCGCTGATCCACCCCGAGCTCTGCGAGGTCTCGCCGCCGACCAGCGGCGAGAACTTCGACCTGCCCGGCGCCTGGGTCGGCGGCTCGATGGACCTGCGGGAGAACGCCCAGACCGATGTCGTTCGACGGCCGGAGCAACGGCCGGATCCTCGACGGGGTCGACCCACGCAAGGTGCTCTACCTCGGGCTGCTGCCGAACCTGCTGCTCTCGATGCACCCCGACTACGTCATGACCCATCGGATGGTGCCGCTCGCGCCGGGGGAGACCTGGGTGGAGTGCGCCTGGTACTTCGCCGCGGCGCGGGCGTCGACCCGTCGTACGCCGTGGAGTTCTGGGACACGACGAACCGCCAGGACTGGGCCGCCTGCGAGTCGGTGCAGCGTGGGCTGGCGCTCACCGCACTTCAGCCCCGGCCCGCTCGCTCCCAATGAGGACGCCGTGCACCAGTTCGTCGCGACCGTCGCTCGCGCCTACCGCGACGGCGGACTGCATGCCTGACCGATGATTTCTGTTGCGTCCGGGGGTCTCAGTGTCCAGGCTCGACCGAGCTCGCCGCGACGCTGAGGAGAACCCATGTCGACCTCGACCGACCGCCAGACGCTCGACCTGCCAGATCTGAAGTCCCGGATCCGGGGTCGGGTCGTGGGGCCGGAGGACGCCGACTTCGACGACGTCCGGACGACCATGTACGGCGACCCCGACGCGCGGCCGATGGTCGTCGTCCGGCCGGTTGACGACGCGGACGTCGTGCAGGTCGTCGCGCTGGCCCGCGAGACCGGCCTGCCGCTCGCCGTGCGCAGCGGAGGCCACAGCGGCGCGGGGCACAGCACCTGCGACGGCGGGATCGTCCTGGACCTCCGGGACCTCACCGCGGTCGAGATCGACGCCGACGGCGGCACGGTGTGGGCCGGGACCGGTCTGACCGCCGGCGAGCTGACCGTTGCAACCGCCGAGCGCGGCCTCGCCGTGGGCTTCGGCGACACAGGGTCGGTCGGCATCGGCGGCATCACCCTCGGCGGCGGGGTCGGCTACCTGGCCCGCAAGCACGGCCTGACCATCGACAACCTGCTAGCCGCCGACGTGGTCACCGCCGACGGCGAGGTGCGCCGGGTCGACGCCGAGTCCGACCCGGAGCTGTTCTGGGCCATCCGCGGTGGCGGCGGCAACCTCGGCGTCGCCACCCGTTTCCAGTTCCGCCTGGCCGACGTGAACCAGGTGCTCGGGGGGATGCTGGTCCTGCCGGCGACGGCCGAGACGGTCGCCGGTTTCGTCGCGGCCGCCGAGGCGGCCCCGGACGAGCTGACCACCATCGCGAACGTCATGAACTGCCCGCCGATGCCGTTCGTCCCCGAGGAGCACCACGGCAGCATCGTCATCCTGGCGCAGGTCTGCTGGTCGGGCGACCCGGAGTCCGGCGCGGCGGCGATGGCGCCGTTCCGGGCGCTGGCCGAGCCGCTCGCCGACCTGGTCCGCCCCATCCCCTACCCGGAGATGTATCCCCCGGAGGACCCCGACTACCACCCGACCGCGGTGTCCCGGACGATGTTCACGAGCACCGTCGACCTCGACACCGCCGCACGGATCGTCGACCAGCTGGTCGCGTCGAACGCACCGCTTCGTGTGGTGCAGATCCGGGCGCTCGGCGGGGCGGTCGCGCGGGTGCCTGCCGACGCGACGGCGTACGCCCACCGTGCCAGCCGGCTGATGGTCAACGTCGCCGCGTTCTACGACGGCGCCGACGACCGGCCGGCCAAGGAGGCCTGGGTGAGCGGTCTCGCCGGCGACCTGCACCAAGGCGACGACGGGGCCTATGTCAACTTCCTCGGCGACGAGGGGGCGGACCGGGTCCGCGCGGCGTACCCCGGGGCGACCTGGGACCGCCTCGTCGCTGCGAAGGCGGTCTACGACCCCGACAACCTCTTCCGTCGCAACCAGAACGTCCTGCCGACCACGGCGACATCACCAGAGCGTGCCGGGTCCTAGGGTCGTTGCTGCGACACCAGTGGAACAAGCCGCCCATCCTTCGCCCCAGTGATCGTCGTGACCGCGTTGCCGGAGGGAAGCAAGCCGCCGGTCGAGACGTTCTTGTGCACATGCCAGTGATCGGGGAGTACGAACCCAGCACGTCGGACCGCACCCGCAAGCAGGTCGAGCTCTACGAGGAGTCCGGCGGCACCAAGGGCACCACCTTGCGCGGGATGCCGGTCGTCATCCTGACCTCGGTGGGGGCCAGGAGCGGCAAGGTGCGCAAGAACGCGTTGATGCGGGTGGCGCACGACGGCGAGTACGCCGTGGTGGCCTCGCTGGGTGGCGCGCCGAAGCACCCGGTCTGGTACTACAACCTCAAGGCCAACCCGCTCGTGGAGCTGCAGGACGGCCCGGACCGCGGCGACTACGTCGCCCGTGAGGTGAGCGGCGCGGAGAAGGGCGTGTGGTGGGAGCGTTCGGTCGCTGCCTACCCGGACTACGCCAGCTACCAGGAGCGCACCGAGCGGGAGATCCCCGTCTTCGTGCTGACGCCGGTGGCCGCCTAGCCCAGGTCCCGGGCGATGCTCCGGCGCCACTGCCGGCTCGCGAACGGCTCGCCGTCCTGCCGGGTGCTCACGACGACAGTCACCTCGTACGTCGACGGTCCCGCCTCGAAGGTGACCTCGGCCCGGGCAACGACCGTCGTGTCCGCCCAGGTCACCTCGAACTCCGCGGTCGCCTCGGCGCGCTGACCGAACGTCCGGGTGTCGACCTCGACGGAGCCGGTGTAGTGCTCGCGCACCGCGCCCAGCTCGATGTCGTACGCCGAGCCGTGGTCGACCCGACACGATGTCCGTCGTCCGAGCACGTCGCGCTCGACCCGCCAGGTCACCTCGTCGCCCGGGCCGTCGACAGGTGCAGCCGGTGCCGCAGGCCAGGCGGGTGCGGGAGCCGACTCACCGGGCACCGGCAGCACCAGGCTGGACGCCGACCGGTCGACCCGCAGCGTCACCGGCCCTGGCGGCGCGACGGTGTTCGGCCAGTCGACGCCGGCGACGGAGAGCCGCAACCGGTGCCCCGGCGCCGGCGTCCAGGACATCGCCTCCAGCTCGATCTCGACATCCGCCCACTCGCCGACGGGCAGCGGCTGCGGGTCGGTCGAGGACGAGCGGTGCGTCAGGTTGAGCAGCCCACGGCTCAGCAGTGACGAGGTCCCGTCCGGGAAGACGTCGCAGAGCTTGGCCGACAGGGTCGCCACTGGAGTGGACGACGACAGTCGCATCCGCAGCCGCGGGTGGCCGAGAAGCTCGACCCCCTGCGCTGGCCACTCCCAGGTCAGCGACGCCGCGTCGTCGTAGCGCTGGTCGGTCGGCTGGCCCCACGGGAGGGAGCCCGCGCAGCTGTTCCAGGCCGCGGTGCCGACGTCCGGCAACACCACGTAGGACACCTCGCCGTCACCCAGGTCGCGCTCCACCTCCTGCGCACCGGCGAGCGGCCACTGAGGCGCCGTCCGCCACTCGCCGTCGACCACTGCCCGGTCGGGGGAGGGGCGCGTCGATGCCTGCTGGAACCAGGTCAACGCCGGTTCGTCGTCGTACCCGTCGTTGATGCCGCGCAGCCACCGGTCCCACCAGCGGGCCATCACCGGCACCAGGTCGACGTGCGGCCCGGGCAGCGACGAGGCGGTGGACATGTGGCTCCACGGCCCGAGCAGCAGCCGGTGCGGCGTGCCGTTCTCGCGCAGAGCCTGGACGGTGCGGAAGGTGTTGTTGCGGTAACCGTCGGCCCAGCCGCCGACCAGCATCGTCGGGCACGTGATCCGGTCGTACGCCGGTCGTACCGAACCATGCCGCCAGTACGCCGAGTCACGCTGCTCCACCAGCCAGCGCAGCAGCCACGGCTCGTGCTGCTCGACCCGGCGCCGCCAGTCCTCCCGCCATCCGTCGCCGACCAGTGCGGGAACCGGTGGCAGGGCGTTCATCGCCGCCATGTACGCCGGGTAGTCCACGAGGTCCAGCAGCCGCAGCGAGCCGCCCATCGTGTGCACGTCGTCGGTGTAGCGGTCGTCGGTCGCATAGATGGCGATGATGGCCTTCAATGCAGGCGGCCGTTCGCACGCGACCTGCAGGGAGTTGAACCCGGAGTACGACGTGCCGTACATGCCCACCGCGCCGGTGCACCATGGCTGCTGGCCAGCCAGGCGATGACGTCGCACAGGTCGCGCTGCTCCTGCTCGGGGTACTCGTCGGTGGCCAGCCCGCCGGAGGAACCGGTGCCGCGGACGTCCAGCCGGGCGATGGCATAGCCGTGCTCGTCCCGCAGCCGCACGTACTCCGGCCGGTAGGTCGCCGTGAGGTCGTCCTTGCGGTAGGGGAGGGCCTCCAGCACGCAGGGCACCGGTCCCTCGCCGGCCGGCAGGAACAGCGTGGTCGCCAGCCGGGTGCCGTCCGGCATGGTGATGAAGACCCGCTCGGCGGTCCCGACCTCGCCGGCGGGGTCAGCCACCGTGCGCCCGCGCGACCAGCCGGGCCACCTCGTCGAACGGCAGCCCCTCGGAGCGGTGCCCGGCGACGCCGACGGTCGTGGTCGCCTGGAACAGCGCGTTCAGGACCGCTTCCTCGGTCGCCTCCACGGCGGCGGCGAAGAACGGGTCCAGGGCGCGGCCGGACAGCGGCGTACCGGGGGACGACCTGTCTCGCGGAGCGCGCAGCCCGGTCGCCAGCGCCAGGAAGATCTCGCCGCTCGCGTGGTGGCCGGTGCTGCCGGTCCGACCCAGCCCGAGGCCGGCGCGTCGGGCGAGCCGCTGGCAGGCCGCGGCGTCCAGCGGGCCGTCCGTGACGACCACCACGACGCACGACCCGGCCGGTCCGGCCACGGCACCCTCCGGCGGGCGAAGCCGGGCGCCGACGGGCACCCCGGCCACCGTCAGCCGCTCGGAGTCGCCGAAGTTCGCGAGCACCAGGACGCCGACGACGTGCCCGGACGGCACCAGCCGCGATGCTGACCCGACGCCGCCCTTCCAGTCGAAGCACGACATCCCGGTGCCGGCACCGATCGCGCCCTCGTCGGGCGGCAGCACGGTGCCCACCGAGGCCCGGGCCGCGGACAGTGCCTCACGGACGTCGTCGCGGGTGACCTGCATCCGCCGGGCGTCGTTGAGGAACGAGTCGTCGCACTCCGCGACCAGCGGGATGACGACGTCCTCCACGCCGATCGCCGGCTCCTCCTCGGCGAGCAGCTCGCACGCGGCGTCGTAGACCCGGCCGACCTGCATCGTCGAGGTCAGGAACACCGGCGTCTCGGCCAGCCCCCACTCCTGCATCGCCAGGAAACCGGTGCACTCGCCGGCTCCGTTCAGCACCGCGCCGCCGGCCGGCACGGGGGACCGGAAGCAGTTCCCGCCGGGGTCGAGCACGGTCACCCCCGTGCGCGCGACCCCGCGACCGCGCGGCGGCGCCGGCTCGTCGCGCCACACCGTCAGGTGCCCGACACCCACGCCCGGGACGTCGAGGACCGACGACGTGGGGCCCGGGGGAAGCAGCCCGATCCTGACTGGCAGATCAGCAGCGCGAGGCACGCGTGACAGCATGCACCACATGGGCTCGCTGCCATCCGTGGTCTGGTCGCCCGACGTGCTGCGTCACGAGCCCGGCGCCGAGATCTGGGTGGGGGTGAGCACGCCGGGTACCGAGGTGCCGGGCCGCGCGCAGGTCCTGCTCGACGCGGTCACGGCAGCCGGGGCTGACGTCGTTCTGTCCCGCCCGCACGACGACGTGCTGCTGCGCCGGGTGCACGACCCCGGCATGCTGCTCCACCTCGAGACCGTGGCAGACGACTGGGCGGCGGGGGAGTACCAGGCACTCGTCGGGCAGGACCGGGTGGTCCCGTACTTCTTCCCGACCGCCGGCATGCTCGACGGCCTCCCGTTCACCCCGCCGACCGCCACGCACGCCCGGGCCGGGGTCTGGTGCTACGACACGATGACCCTGGTCGGTCCCGGCACCTGGCTGGCGGCCCGGGCAGCCGTCGACGTCGCTCTCACTGCGGCCGACCTCGTCGCAGCCGGAGCACCGGCGGCGTACGCCCTGGTCCGCCCGCCGGGGCACCACGCGACCCGGCGCGCGTTCGGCGGCTCCTGCTACCTCAACAACGCGGCGGTCGCCGCCGAGGCGCTGCGCGACCACGGCCATGACCGGGTCGCCGTGGTCGACATCGACGCGCACCACGGCAACGGCACCCAGGCGGTGTTCTGGCTGCGCGCCGACGTGTTCTACGGCTCGCTGCACGTCGACCCGGCGGCCGGCTGGTTCCCGCACGTCGTCGGGTACGCGGACGAGACCGGCGAGGGCCCGGGTGCTGGCGCGACCTGCAACCGACCGCTCGCCCCGGGCACCGGGGACGACCGCTGGCTGTCCGCCCTGGGAGACGTCTGCGACCGGGCCGCTGCGCACGGCGCGCAGGCGCTCGTCGTGTCGCTCGGTGTGGACGCCGCCGGCGCCGACCCGGAGAGCCCGCTGGACGTCAGCACCGACGGCTTCCGCCGGGCCGGTCGACCTGCTCGCCGGCCTGGACCTGCCCACAGTGCTGGTCCACGAGGGTGGCTACGACCTAGGACGGCTCGGTCCGGACACCGTCGCAGTGCTGTCCGGGTTCGATGCCTGACCGGTCAGGCCGGCGGGTAGGTCAGCCCGATCTGCCGGCGTACCTCGTCCATCGTCCGCATGATCGCGACCGTCTCGTCCAGCGGCATGACGTCGCTCTCCAGCCGTCCGTCGCGCAGGCAGGCCATCACCTCGGCCGCCTCGTGCCGCAGGCCGAGCCCCTCGTGCGGCTTGCTCGAACCGCTCGACCGAACCGTCCCGCCGGGTCAGCGAGAGCGACGTCGGCGCGTAGAACACCGAGTCGATCTCCAGCCGTGCCTCGGTGCCGACCACGGCCGCCCGGTTGGGTCCGACCGCCGAGAGCGTGGTGGTGAGCACGGCCTGCGCCCCGCCGTCGTACTGCAGCAGCATCGAGGTGGTGGCGTCGACACCGGTGAACGGCGGCCGTGCTCACCGCGGTGACCGCGGCCGGCTCGCCGAGCACCATCGAGGCGAACGACACCGGGTAGATGCCCAGGTCGAGCAGCGCGCCGCCGCCGAGGTCGGGTGCGAGCAGCCGGTGCGTCGGGTCGTCGCGGAACCACTGGCAGTGGTCGGCGATCACCAGCCGGACCTCGCCCAGCGCGCCGGCCGCGAGCAGCTCGCGGACCCGCACCATGTGCGGGACGAACCGGGCCCACATCGCCTCCATCAGGAACACGCCGCGGGCCCGCGCCGCGTCGACCAGCGACCGGGCCTCGGCGGCGTCCATCGTGAACGGCTTCTCCAGCAGCACCGCCTTGCCGGCCTCGATCGCGAGCATCGCGGCGTCATGGTGGCCCGGGTGGATCGTGGACGACGTAGACGACGTCGACGTCCTGGTCGGCGACCAGCCCGGCGTACGACGGGTGGGCCTTCGGCACGCCGTGCTCCCGCGCGAAGGCCTCGGCGCTGGCTGCCTGCCGTCGCGATCCCGACCGCAACGACCTCGGCGTCCGGCAGCAGCCGCGAGGTCCTCGACGAACGCCGAGGCGATCCCCCCGGTGCCGATCACTCCCCAGCGGACTGCTGCTCACCTCTGATCCTCGAGCCGTCCGTCGAACCCCAGGCGACCAGCATCGGCCACAGCGCCTGCGCGCCGGCGGCCACCCGCTCCGACAGCCCGACCCGGCCGCTGTCGGCGACCAGCTCGGCGAAGAACCACGCCACCAGCCCAGCAGCACCGCGCCTGCCGCCACCGAGGCGGCCGGCCGCAGCCGGCCAGGCCGCCGACCCCGGCCGGCCGGCCAGCAGCGGCCACCCGCCGAGCGACACGAACGCCACCCCGGCGGCCGCGGTGTGCGCGGCCGAGCCGCCGCCGTCGGCCGGCTGCGGGAAGGCCGCGACCAGCACGGTCGCCACCCCGCCGAGCGCCGAGCACCACGCCGGCCCGGCGTTGCGGCCGAGCGCAGGGCCAGCGCCGTCGTCAGGTGGCAGGCCCCGAGCCCGGCCAGCGCGGTCGTCATCAGCCACCGGTCGTCGGCGCCGTGCGCGGCCAGGGCGCTGATCGTCTCGACCGCCGGGTCGAAGCCGCCGCGCTGCCGGCTCGCCGCCCAGGTCCAGCCGCCGACGAGCAGCACCGGCGCCGCCGCCGCCGACAGCAGCCCCCACCAGGGGGTCGGGCGGCTCGGCACCGGCCGCATCCTCGCACCGGCCGGTCGGCAGGGTGGCCCGGCCGCAGAGGCTGGGTAGGCTCCGCGAGAGAGGCTTGCCGGATCGACGACGATCATGCGAGGGGTGCCACCGTGACGAAGTACGTCTACGACTTCACCGAGGGCAACAGGGACATGAAGGACCTGCTCGGCGGCAAGGGCGCCAACCTCGCCGAGATGACCAACCTCGGCCTGCCGGTGCCGCCCGGGTTCACGATCACCACCGAGGCCTGCAAGGCCTACCTGGACACCGGCGAGGAGCCGGCCGAGCTGCGCGACGAGGTGAGCGAGCCACCTCGCGGCGCTCGAGCAGGCGATGGGCCGCGCGCTCGGGCGACGCCGACGACCCGCTGCTGGTGTCGGTGCGCTCGGGCGCGAAGTTCTCGATGCCCGGGATGATGGAGACCGTCCTCAACATCGGGCTCAACGACGAGTCGGTGCAGGGCCTGGCCAAGCAGGCCGGCAGCGAGCGGTTCGCCTGGGACTCCTACCGCCGGCTGATCCAGATGTTCGGCAAGACCGTGCTCGACATCGACGGTGAGCACTTCGAGGACGCCATCGACGCGGCCAAGAAGGCCCGGGGCACGCGACAACGACCTCGACCTCGACGAGCACGACCTGCGCGGCATCGTCGACACCTTCAAGGGCATCGTCCGCGAGCACGCCGGGCGGGAGTTCCCGACCGACCCGCGCGAGCAGATGGACCTCGCCGTCCGCGCGGTCTTCGACTCGTGGAACGCGCCGCGCGCGGTGCTCTACCGCCGCCAGGAGCGCATCCCGGCCGACCTCGGCACCGCGGTCAACGTCTGCTCCATGGTGTTCGGCAACCTCGGCATGGACTCCGGCACCGGCGTCGCCTTCACCCGCGACCCCGGCTCGGGCCAGCAGGGCATCTACGGCGACTACCTGCAGAACGCCCAGGGCGAGGACGTCGTCGCCGGCATCCGCAACACCTTGCCGCTGCAGGACCTCGAGGGCATCGACAAGCCGGCGTACGACGAGCTGCTCGAGATCATGGAGACGCTGGAGAACCACTACCGCGACCTGTGCGACATCGAGTTCACCATCGAGCGCAACAAGCTGTGGATGCTGCAGACCCGGGTCGGCAAGCGCACCGCCGGGGCCGCGTTCCGGATCGCCACCCAGCTGGTCGACCAGGGCCTGATCGACCTGGACGAGGCGCTGCAGCGGGTCACCGGCGACCAGCTCGCCCAGCTGATGTTCCCGCGGTTCGACGAGAGCGCGGCCACCCGAGCAGATCGCCAAGGGCATGAACGCCTCGCCCGGCGCGGCCGTCGGGCAAGGCGGTCTTCGACTCCTACACCGCGGTCGAAGTGGTCGCGCTCCGGGGAGAAGGTCATCCTGGTCCGCCGCGAGACCAACCCCGACGACCTCGACGGCATGATCGCGGCGCAGGGCATCCTCACCAGCCGCGGCGGCAAGACCTCCCACGCCGCGGTCGTCGCCCGCGGCATGGGCAAGACCTGCGTCTGCGGCGCCGAGGAGCTCGACGTCGACACCAAGGGCCGCCAGATGACCGTCGGCGGCGAGGTGATCAAGGAGGGCGACGTCATCTCCATCGACGGCACGTCCGGCGAGGTCTACCTCGGCGAGGTGCCGGTCGTGCCGTCCCCGGTCGTGGAGTACTTCGAGGGCAACCTGGACCCGGCCGACCGTCGACGAGAGCGACCCGCACACCGACCTGGTCAAGGCCGTGCACCGGCTCATGCAGCCACGCCGACGCCGCCCGCCGGCTGGGCGTCCGGGCCAACTCCGACACCCCGGAGGACTCCGAGCGGGCCCGCCGGTTCGGCGCCGAGGGCATCGGGCTGTGCCGGACCGAGCACATGTTCCTCGGCGACCGCCGCCAGCACGTCGAGCGGCTGATCCTGGCCGACGGCGACGAGGAGCGCGAGGCGGCGCTGGCGGCGCTGCTGCCGCTGCAGCGCGAGGACTTCCTCGGCATCTTCGAGGCGATGGACGGGCTGCCGGTCACCGTGCGGCTGCTCGACCCGCCGCTGCACGAGTTCCTGCCCGACTTCACCGAGCTGTCGGTGCGGGTGGCGATGGCCGAGGCGCGGGGCGAGGAGCACGAGAACGAGCTGCGGCTGCTGCAGGCCGTGCACCGGCTGCACGAGCAGAACCCGATGCTCGGCCTGCGCGGCGTCCGGCTCGGGCTCGTCGTGCCCGGGCTGTTCGCGATGCAGGTGCGGGCGATCGTCGAGGCGGCGGCCGAGCGGATGAAGGCCGGCGGCGACCCGCGGGTCGAGATCATGATCCCGCTGGTCGACGCCGTGCAGGAGCTCGAGCTGGTCCGCGAGGAGGCCGAGCGCGTCTGCGCCGAGGTCTGCGAGCGCGAAGGCGTCGAGGTGGCCCACCTCATCGGCACGATGATCGAGCTGCCGCGGGCCGCCCTCACCGCCGGCCAGATCGCCGAGGCGGCCGACTTCTTCTCCTTCGGCACCAACGACCTCACCCAGACCACGTGGGGCTTCTCGCGCGACGACGTCGAGGCCGCGTTCTTCTCGGCGTACCTCGAGAAGGGCATCTTCGGGGTGTCGCCGTTCGAGTCGATCGACGTCGACGGCGTCGGCGCGCTGGTGCGCATCGCCTGCGAGCAGGGCCGCGCGACCAAGCCCGACCTCAAGCTCGGGGTCTGCGGCGAGCACGGCGGCGACCCGGCCTCGGTGCACTTCTTCCACGAGGTGGGCCTCGACTACGTGTCCTGCTCGCCGTTCCGCGTCCCGGTGGCCCGGCTCGAGGCCGGCCGGGCGGCGCTGGCGACGGAAGGCAGCGACAGCAGGTGACCGTTCGGTGACCCTGCTCCGTCTCGCCGTCAAGGCTCTGGCGGCGGTGCTGGTGCTCGCCCTGGTCGTCGTCGCTCGGCACGGCCGGCCGGGTCTGGTGGTTCGCCCGCCAGGACGACCGCCGTACCTCCGACGCGATCGTCGTCCTCGGCGCCGCCCAGTTCGACGGCCGGCCGTCCTCGGTGTTCACCGCACGGCTGGTGCACGCCCGGGACCTGTGGCGCGAAGACGTCGCGCCGCGCATCATCACGGTCGGCGGCAACCGGGAGGGCGACCGGTTCACCGAGGCCTCGGCCGGCAAGCGCTGGCTGGTCGAGCACGGGGTACCCGCCGGCCGGGTCGTCACGGTGGAGACGGGCAGCGACACCCTGGAGAGCGTCGACGCGGTCGAGACCCGGATGCGGGCCCGCGGGTGGTCGACGGCCGTGGTGGTCACCGACCCGTGGCACGCGCTGCGCACCCGGGCGATGGCCAGCGACCAGGGCATCGACGCGGTCATGTCGCCGACCCGGCAGGGTCCGGCCGTCCGGCAGCGGTCGACCCAGCTGCGCTACATCGCCCGCGAGACCGGGGCGTACCTGTTCTACAAGCTGTTCGGCCGCAGCTCGGACCACGGGTCCAACGCGGTATGAGCCCCGACGACGGGCTCGCGGCGGCCGAGGAACGGTGGGTCGAGGAGCCGCCCAAGCGGCCCGGCCGCACGGCGTACGAGCGGGACCGGGCCCGGGTGCTGCACTCCTCGGCGCTGCGCCGGCTCGCGGCCAAGACCCAGGTCGTGGTCCCGGGGGAGAGCGACTTCCCGCGCACCCGGCTCACCCACTCGCTGGAGTGCGCCCAGATCGGCCGTGAGCTCGGCAAGGCGCTGGGTGCCGACCCGGACCTGGTCGAGGCGGCCTGCCTGGCCCACGACCTGGGGCACCCGCCGTTCGGCCACACCGGAGAGGCGGCGCTCGACGAGGTGGCGCAGGCCGCCGGCGGGTTCGAGGGCAACGCGCAGAGCCTGCGGATCCTGACCCGGCTGGAGGCCAAGAGGTTCTCGCCGGCCGGGCGCAGCGTCGGGCTCAACCTCACCCGGGCGGCCCTGGACGCCGCGAGCAAGTACCCGTGGCCACGGCAGGAGGGCAGCCGGAAGTACGGCGTGTACGACGACGACCTCGACGTGTTCGACTGGTTCCGCCAGGGCGCCCCCGACGGGCGCCGCTGCCTCGAGGCGCAGGTGATGGACTGGTCCGACGACATCGCCTACTCGGTGCACGACCTGGAGGACGCGCTCGAGGCCGGGCACCTGCGCCTCGACGTGCTGCGCGACCCGGGGGAACGCGAACAGCTCACGGCCCTGACCACTGCCCGGGTGGCCGGCGTCGCGGCAGCCGAGGTCGAGGAGGCGCTGGACCGGCTGCTGGCGCTGCCGTTCTGGCCGTCGTCGTACGACGGCAGCCACCGGAGCCTGGCGGCGCTGAAGAACGCGACCAGCCAGCTGATCGGCCGGTTCTGCCAGGCCGCCGAGCACGCCACCCACGTGGCGTTCGGCGACCGGCCGCTGCGTCGCTACGACGCCGACCTGGTCGTTCCGCGGGAGGCCCGGCTGGAGGTCGAGGTGCTCAAGGCGGTGGCCGACCGCTACGTGATGTCCCGGGACGAGGCGGCTCGCCGGTACGTCGACCAGCGTGCCCTGGTCCACGAGCTGGTCGAGGCCCTGCTGCGCGGCGCCCCCGCCGGGCTCGAGCCGCTGCTGCGCGACGACTTCCTCGCCGCCCCCGACGACGCCGGCCGGCTGCGCGTGGTGATCGACCAGGTGGCCCAGCTGACCGACACCTCCGCCGCCAGCCTGCACGCCCGCCTGTCCGCGTGAGGCGGCCGGCCGCCCGGCCCTAGCCGACCGGGCTCACGGTGGGCGGGTCGACTTCCGGACGCGACGACGGCGTCGTGGGCAACCAGAGCACGAAGGTGCTGCCCAGGCCGGGCTCGGAGTGCACCCGCGGGAGCCCGCCATGGCTCTCGGCGACCTGTCGAACGATCGACAGCCCGAGCCCGCTGTGCCCGTCGTGCGACGGCTGGCCGTCGGCGCGCCAGAACCGGTCGAACACCTGTGCCGCGTCCGCCGCGGACAGGCCCGGACCGGTGTCGGTCACGGCGACGTAGGCCCAGCCGCCGGGGGCCGTCCCGACGTCGACAACGACGCGCGCCCCGGTGGCGGAGTGCCGGATCGCGTTGGCCAGCAGGTTGTCCACCGCCCGGCGCAGCGCCAGCTCGTGCCCGCGCACACTGACCGGCGTCGACCGCACGGCGAGCTCCACGTCCTGGGCATCTGCCACCATCGCCAGCTCGACGACCTCGTCCCGCGCCAGCTCGTCGAGCCGGATCTCGTCCTGCAGCTCTTCCTGGGCCGACGCGCGAGACGACGCTGTCAGGTCCTCCACCAGCGTCGTCATTCGCTCCACGGCGCGCCGCGTCGTGGTGATGGCGGTCCGGCGGTCGGTGGGGTCCACGTCCGGACGGTCCAGCACGGTGTCGACGTTCGCCAGGATGACGGCCAGTGGCGTGCGGAGCTCGTGCGAGGCGTCGTCGACGAACTGCCGTTGCCTAGCGAAGGCCTTGTCGAGCCGCCCGAGCATCTCGTCGATCGAGCGACCCAACGACCCGATCTCGTCGTCGCCGCGAACCGACATCCGCCGGGTCAGGTGCCGGGCATCGACCCGAGTCGTTTCCTGCGTCATCCGCTGTACCGGCCGCAACGCCCGGCCTGCCAGCAGCCAGCCGACGAGCAGGCTGGTGAAGAACAGACCGCCGAGCGCGTAGCCGGAGTAGACATGGAGCGTGTCGAGGGTGCGCGCCGTGGTGATCGCCTCGATGTCTTCCACCACGCCGAGCTCGAGCTCGCGCACGGTGCGGTAGCCGGACTCCGTGCGCACCTTTTCGACCGCGCGGTAGGTAGTTGCGGGCGGCGGGTCGCCGACGGCCTGCGCGAGGGCGAGGTTGAGGCCAACCACCACGAGCGCTGCGATCAGGGACAGCGCCAGCGACCACCGCAGTGCGAGGTTGAAGCGCAGCGACCTCATCCACGGCGGTCGCCGCGGTCGTCTCATGCGGTTTCCTTGAAGCGGTACCCCCGGCCGATCACGGTTTCCAGCGGCGCCGCGCGACCGCTGGCGCCAAGCTTGCGGCGCAGCGTGCCGACGGTGACTCGGACGGTCTGGGTGAAGGGGTCGGCGTTCTCGTCCCACACGTGCTCGAGCAGCTCCTCGGCGGAGATCACCGCGCCTTGGTGGCTGAGCAGGTACTCCAGCACGCCGAACTCCTTGCGGGTCAGCGCGACCAGCTCGCCGTGCCACCAGACCTCGTGCCGGGCGACGTCCAGCCGCAGGTCTCCGACATCGATCACCAGGTCGGGCTGGGCGATGTCCCGCCGCAGCAGGGCGCGTACCCGCGCGACGAGCTCGGGGAACGCGAACGGCTTGACCAGGTAGTCGTCGGCACCCTCGTCCAGACCTCGAACCCGGTCGACCACGCCGGCGCGGGCGGTGAGCATCAGGATGCGAGCCGCCGAGCGGAGGTCATGACGCAGCCGGCGGCAGACCTCGAGCCCGTCCAGGTCGGGCAGCCCGAGGTCGAGCAGGATGACGTCGTACGGCACGAGGCGGGCCTTCTGCAGCGCCTCCAGCCCCGTGGTGGCCCGGTCGACGGCGAACCCCGCCTCCTCCAGCCCGAACTCCACCGGGCGCAGAAGGTCCTGCTCGTCGTCGACGACCAGCACGCGCATGCCCACAGGATAGACACGGTCTTGACCGCCCCGAGTGGGGAGAAAATCGAGCGAAAGTGTTGCTTGTCAGGGGCTTTCGCGGTGGCGCGATGGACTGCGCATCATGACCAGAACCCACGGCCCGGCCGACAAGCCCGGTGAGCAGAGTCAGCCCGCGCACGAGCCGGTGCACGCCGTCCAGGACCTGCCCGACACCACCCTGCGCCTCGAACGCGCCCTCCTCGAAGTGAAGCGCGTCGTCGTCGCCCAGGACCGGCTCGTCGAACGGCTGTTCGTGTCCCTCCTGGCCAAGGGGCACTGCCTGCTCGAAGGCGTGCCGGGAGTGGCCAAGACGCTCGCCGCGCGGACCCTGGCCGACGTGGTCGGCGGGTCGTTCGCCCGCATCCAGTTCACCCCTGACCTTGTGCCGGCCGACATCGTCGGCACTCGGGTCTACCACCCGTCGAGCGAGATGTTCTCCATCGAGCCGGGCCCGATCGTGTCCCATCTGGTGCTGGCCGACGAGATCAACCGGGCGCCGGCCAAGGTGCAGTCGGCGCTGCTCGAGGCGATGGCCGAGCAGCAGGTCTCGGTCGGCGGCCGGACCACCCGCCTGCCCGACCCGTTCTTGGTGCTGGCGACCCAGAACCCGATCGAGTCCGACGGCGTCTACCACCTGCCCGAGGCGCAGCGGGACCGCTTCATGATGCGGGTGGTCGTCGAGCTGCCCAGCGACGAGGAGGAGCGGCGCATCCTCGACCGGGTCGGGGTCCAGGTGCCGCAGGTCCAGCAGATCCTCGGCCCGGAGGAGGTCGCGCGGATGCAGAAGGACGCGGCTGGCGTCTTCGTGCACGACGCCGTCGCCGACTACGCCGTACGCCTCGTGGTGGCCACCAGGGACCCATCCCGGCCGGGCGTCGGCGACCTGGCCACGCTGCTGGCGGTGGGAGCAAGCCCGCGCGCGACGCTGTCCCTGGTGGCCGGGTCGCGAGCGCTCGCGCTGCTGCGCGGACGGGAGTACGTCCTGCCGCAGGACGTGGCCGACCTTGCCGTCGACGTCATCGCCCACCGGTTGATGCTCACCTTCGACGCGCTGGCCGACGGTGTCGACGCGCGCGCCGTCGTGGCCGAGGTCATCGCCCGCACCCCCCAGCCGCAGGTCGCGCCCGCACAGGGCGAGGCCGGCGCAGCCTGATGCCACGCCCAGCGCTCGGCACCGACCCGCCGAACACCCCGGTGGTCCCGTTGCGCGACCTGTCGCCGGAGGCTGCCCTGTCGCGGCTCGAGCTGTCGGTGGGGCGCCGCATCGACGGGCTGCTCAGCGGCGACCATCCGGGCTTCGGCCTCGGCCCGGGCAGCGAGCTCGCCGAAGCCCGCATCTACCAGCGCGGCCAGGACGACGTCCGGAGGATCGACTGGGACGTCACGGCGCGCACCGGAGAGGTGCATGTGCGAGACCAGGTGGCCGATCGGGAGCTGACCACGTGGGCACTGGTCGACGCGACGGCGTCGATGGACTTCGGCACCGCGCTGATGGAGAAGCGTGACCTCGCCGCTGCCGTGACGATCGCGCTCGCGTACGTCACCAACCGGGGCGCCGACCAGTTCGGCGTGCACGTGCTGACCACCGACGGCGTGCTGTCCTGGCCGCACCGCAGCGGCCGGACGCACCGGCTGATGATGCTGCGCGAGCTGGCCGAGGCGCCCCGCAAGGGGTACGGCGACCCGCCGGGACTCGCCACGGGGGTCCAGTCGCTCGCCCGTCACCGTCGCCGTGGGCTGCGGTTCGTCGTGTCCGACCTGCTCGACCCGCAGCGGGACGTCTGGGCCCGCGCCCTGCGTGGCCTGGCGGCGGCACACCGGGTCATCGTCGTCGAGGTGATCGACCCGCGCGAGCTCGACCTCCCCGACGTCGGTGTGGTGACCTTCCTCGACCCGGAGTCCGGCTCCACCCACGACGTGGACACGTCCTCGCGCAAGGTCCGCCGCCGCTTCGCGGCCGCCGCCCGGGAGGAGCGGGCGGCCAACGCGGCCGCGGTCCGCGGAGCCGGCGCCGAGCACCTCGTCGTGTCGACTGGCGAGGACTGGCTGCGCACGCTGGTCCGCTTCGTGGTCGGGGCCCGGCACCCCCGTCTCGGCGGCGGCACCGCTCCGGTCGCCGCGGCTGGCCGGCCCTCCCTCGCCCTGATGCCCCGACCGGAGGCATCCCGATGATCTTCCTGTCCCCGGACCGGCTGTGGCTGCTGCTGGCCGTGCTGGGTCTGCTGGTCGCGTACGTGCTGGCTCAGTTCGGTCGGCGCCGGCACGCGGTGCGGTACGCCGCGCTGCCGTTGCTGGCGCGAGTGGCTCCCCGTCCCGGCTGGCGCCGCCACCTGCCCGCAGCACTGTTCCTGCTGATGCTGACCGCGCTGGTCACCGGGTTCGCCCGCCCGCAGACCGACATGCGGGTGCCGCGCGAGCAGGCCACGGTGGTCGTGGTGCTGGACATCAGCGACTCGATGCGGGCGACTGATGTCTCCCCGGACCGGTTCAGCGTGGCGCGCAACGCGGCCGCGGCGTTCGTCCGGCGGCTGCCCGCTCAGTACCGCGTCGGTCTGGTGCCGTTCTCCACGTCGGCGACGGTCGCCGTGCCGCCGACGACGGACCACGCCCTCGTCATCGACTCGATCATGCAGCTGGAGCCGGGAGGGGCCACTGCCATCGGTGACGCGATGGTGGCGTCGACCGAGGCGGCGCAGCGGGTCATCGGCGACTGGGTGGGGGGCGCGTCAGCCGCTTCGGGTGCTGCCGTGGGGGAAGGGGGAGGCGCGGAGCGGATCCCGTCGCGGGTGGTGCTGCTGAGCGACGGCGCCAACTCCCGCGGCGTTCCGGTGGAGGAGGGCATCGAGGCCGCGGTCGGTGCGGGGGTGCGGGTCTCGACCATCGCATACGGAACCAACCGTGGCGTCCTGGGAACCCAGCCCGTGCCGGTCGACCGCGAGACGTTGCGGACGATCGCGGCGGAGACCGGCGGTCGGGCCTACCGCGCCGCCAGTGCCCGTGAGCTGCGAGGGGTCTACCGGGACCTCGGCAGCTCGCTGGGGTACCGCGTCGAGCGCACCGAGATCACCTCGTGGGCGGTGGGGCTCGGCCTGGTGGCGGCGCTGCTCGCCGCCCTCACGTCGCTGCGCTTCACCGGGCGGTTGCCGTGACCGGGCCGGATTTCCGGCGGCCCGCCGGCGTCGCCGGACCGTCCCGACCGGCCGCGCCGGTGGCGTACCGGCGTACCGTGCCCGCGGCGCCACCGATGAGACGCGCCGTCCCGGGAACGGTCACCAGCCGGCCGACACCGTCGGCCGGATCCGAGGCGACGCCCGAGCGTTCTGACCCACCCGTATCGCTGCCGTCATCGCCACGACCGAGGGGCCGTTCCTGGCGCGGGTACCTGGTCGTCGCCGTGGTCAGCGCGTCGCTTGCGGTCGGCGCGACCGGCGGCGTCTCGGCTCTGCGACGCGACGACGCGGCTGCCGGTCGGCCGCAGGAGTCGTCGCAGCCTTCGGCCCAGCTGTCGATCGGTCAGGTCGCCAACCAGGCACTGCCCAGCGTGGTCTCGGTTCAGGTGCGGTCGGGGGGCCGGCGGGCCACCGGCAGCGGTTTCGTCGTCGACGATGGCGTCGTGGTGACCAACGCTCACGTGGTGGGCAGCCGGCCTGTCGACGTACGGGTGCAGTTCTCCAGCGGCGCCTCGGCCGACGCCGACGTGCTCGGCCTGAGCACCGAGGACGACCTCGCGGTCCTGCGGGTCCGGCTGCCGTTCGGGGTCGACCCGCTGCCCCTGGCCGATGCCTCGCTGCCGACCGCGGTCGGGGACGAGGTGATCGCCGTGGGCTCACCGCTCGGGCTGGCCGGTACCGTAACGGCCGGCATCGTCAGCGCGACCGGCCGCCAGGTCCGGCTCGGTTCGACCCGCGCGACCGCAATCCAGACCGACGCGTCCATCAACCCCGGCAACTCCGGCGGCCCGCTCATCGACCGCCGGGGGCGCGTCATCGGTGTGAACACCTCGATCGCCAGCCTCGGGGGTGGCAACATCGGCATCGGCTTCGCCATCCCGGCCGACCGGGTGCGGTCGGTGGTCGACCGGCTCACCACCTGACGCCGCTGACCGTTGGCCGTGGCCAACGGCCAGACTGCATGATCACCACGGAGAGCGCTCCGCGGGGTGTGGGTGACCGTCGGCCCGGCCGGGGATCCGCACGTAGACTCCCGTCCCGTGGCAGGCCGGATCCGGGACGAGGACGTCGTCCTCGTCAAGGAGCGCGCCGACATCGCCGAGGTGGTCGGCGACGTGGTCACCCTGAAGCCGGCGGGCGGCGGGAACTTCAAGGGCCTGTGCCCGTTCCACGACGAGAAGAGCCCGTCGTTCTCGGTGCGACCGTCGGTGGGTAGCTGGCACTGCTTCGGTTGCGGTGAGGGCGGCGACGTCATCTCGTTCGTGATGAAGATCGACCACCTGTCGTTCGCCGAGACCGTGGAACGGCTCGCGGGTCGCTACGGCATCACCCTGCGGTACGACGAGGGCGGCCCGGCCACGAACCGCCAGCCCGGCCAGCGCACCCGGCTGGTCGACGCGCACAACATCGCCGCGCAGTTCTACCTCGAGCAGCTCGCCACCCCTGCCGCCGCCGCCGGCCGGCAGTTCCTGGACGAGCGCGGCTTCGACCAGGCGGCCGCCGAGACCTTCGGCGTCGGCTTCGCGCCGCGCGGCTGGGACAAGCTGACCCAGCACCTGCTCGGCCGTGGCTTCACCACCGCAGAGCTCGTCACCGCCGGCCTGGCGCGCGAGGGTCAGCGCGGCCCGATCGACCGGTTCATGGCCCGGCTGCTCTGGCCGATCCGCGACATCGGCGGGGACGTCGTCGGCTTCGGGGCCCGCCGGCTCTTCGACGACGACCGGATCGAAGCGAAGTACGTCAACACGCCGGAGACCCCGATCTACAAGAAGTCGATGCTGCTCTACGGCCTCGACCTGGCCAAGCGCGACATCGCCCGCCGCCTGCAGGCCGTCGTCGTCGAGGGCTACACCGACGTGATGGCCTGCCACCTGGCCGGCGTACCGACCGCCATCGCCACCTGCGGCACCGCGTTCGGCGACGAGCACATCAAGATCCTCCGCCGGCTGCTGATGGACCAGGCCGAGTTCCGCGGCGAGGTGGTCTTCACCTTCGACGGCGACTCGGCCGGGCAGAAGGCCGCGCTCAAGGCGTTCCAGGACGACCAGAAGTTCGTCACCCAGACCTTCGTCGCCGTCGAGCCGAGTGGCATGGACCCCTGCGAGCTGCGCCAGCACAAGGGCGACCCGGCGGTCCGTGACCTGGTCGCCCGGCGCGTGCCGCTGTTCGAGTTCGCGATCCGCACCAGCATCGGCACCTTCGACCTGGACACCGCCGAGGGCCGCACCCAGGCGACCCGGGCCGGCATGGAGGTCGTCCGGCGGATCCGGGACGTTTCGCTGCGGGCCAACTACGCCCGCTCGCTGGCCGGCTGGGTGGGCCTGGCCGACCCGGACGAGCTGGTCCGGGCCGCGCGGGGCGACGTCGGCGACGTCGGCCGGCGCCCGCCCGAGCAGCGCGCACCGTCCGACCAGGGTCCCGACCCGCGGGACCCGGCGTTCCGGTACGAAAGGGACGTGCTCAAGGTCGTGCTGCAGGCACCTGCCCTGGCCACCGGCTTCGACGACCTGGACGCCGCCGTCTTCACCGCGCCCGCCTACGCCGCGCTGCACGCGGCTGTGGCGGCGGCAGGCGGCGCGGCGAGCGCGGGGCAGGGCGGCCGGGAGTGGGTCACGAAGGTCGACGAGGCGGCCACGGACGACGCCGTACGCCGGCTGGTCCGCGAGCTGGCGGTCGAGCCGTTGCCCTCCGAGGACCAGGCCCTCACGCGGTACGCCACCGAGGTGCTCGCCCGCCTGGAGGAGCTGGCCGCCACCCGTCGGATCGCCGAGGTGAAGTCGCGGCTGCAGCGGATCAACCCGGTCGAGCAGAGCGGGGAGTACAACCGGCTCTTCGGCGAGCTGGTGGCGCTCGAGGCGCACCGCCGGGCCCTGCGCGAGCGCTCGATCGGCACGCTGTGACGCCCAACATCCGGACAGAAGTCACCGAACTGTAGATCCACTTCCTAATTGGCTGCGCTTCGTCCCCTTCGGGGGCAGACTGGCCGTCGTGGGGGATGTTGTGGTCCTTCCGGATCCCGTCGACGAGGTGGTGACCCGGCTCCGCGCCAAGGGCGATGGAGCGGGTCTCCTTCCGGCGCAGGTCGTCGCGTCCGCAGCCACCGAGTCCGGCCTGAACCCCGAGAGCGTCGACGAGATCGTCCGCAGCCTGGCCGCGGCCGGCGTCGAGGTCGTCGCCGACGAGCCGTCGGTCGAGGAGCTCAAGGCCGAAGAGGTCGAGGAGACCGAGCAGCCCTCGCTGGACGACGTCGGGCCGTCGGCCTCGGCCGACCTGGTGCGCGTGTACCTCCGCGAGATCGGCCGGGTGGCGCTGCTCACCGCGGCCGACGAGGTCGACCTCGCCAAGCGGGTGGAAGCCGGGGTCTTCGCGCGCCGAGCGCTCGCCGAGCTGGAGAAGAGCGACCAGCCTCGACCTGGACCTCCGCCGCGACCTGCTCGCCGTGGTCGGCGACGGGCAGCGCGCCAAGCAGCGGCTCATCGAGTCCAACCTGCGGCTGGTCGTGTCGATCGCGAAGCGGTACGCCGGTCGCGGTCTGCCGTTCCTCGACCTGATCCAGGAGGGCAACCTCGGCCTGATCCGCGCGGTCGAGAAGTTCGACTACACCCGCGGCTTCAAGTTCTCGACCTACGCCTCGTGGTGGATCCGGCAGGCGGTCTCCCGCGCGGTCGCCGACCAGGCCCGCACCATCCGCATCCCGGTGCACATGGTCGAGACGGTGAACCGGATCCTGCGCGCGCAGCGGATGCTGGTGCAGACCCTGGGCCGCGACCCCAGCGCCGCCGAGATCGCTGCCCAGGTCGACATGCCCACCGAGCGGGTCGAGGAGATCAAGCGGCTGGCGATGGAGCCGGTGTCGCTGCACTCCCCGGTCGGCGAGGAGGAGGGCTCCGAGCTCGGCGACCTCATCGAGGACTCCGAGTCGGTGCCTCCCGCCGAGCTGGTCTCGGCCGGCCTGCTGGCCAGCCACGTCGAGGCGGTCCTCACCCACCTGGGCGACCGCGAGCGCGAGGTCGTCCGGATGCGCTACGGGCTCACCGACGGCGAGCCGCGGACCCTCGAGGAGGTCGGCCGCGCGTTCGGGGTCACCCGCGAGCGGGTGCGCCAGATCGAGGCGAAGAGCCTCGCGAAGCTGCGCCACCCGCACCTGTCGGCCCAGCTGCGCGACTACCTCGGCACCTGAGCCCGCAGCGCGCGACGTAGCCTCCTCGGGTGAGGTTCCGACGCGCTGCCCGGCTGCCCGACGACGTGCGCGCCGGGCTTGCCCGTGCAGCCGGGGGAGCGGGTCGTCGCCACGGCACGGGACGGCGCCGAGGGCTGGGTGGCGGCCACCGACCAGGCGCTGATCGCGCAGGGTCGGCGCACGCCGTGGACCGACGTCGTGCACGCCCAGTGGTACGACGAGGAGCAGGTGCTCACCATGGACCTCGCTCCCGGCGCCGGGCCGGCAGTCGCGTCTCCGGCTCGCCGAGCCCGGCCGGGTGCCCGAGACCGTGCACGAGCGGGTGATGGCCAGCATCGTGCTCAGCCGGCGGGTGCCGCTGCCCGGCGGCGCGGCTCGCATCGTGGCCGCGCCGCGGCGGCTCGGACGAGACCTGTGTGGCAGGTGGTGCCGGACGCCGGCACCGACCTGGCTGACCCCGCGGTGCGCGCGCGGGTCGACGCCGTGCTCGCCGAGCTGCGGTCCGAGCTGGGCTGACCGGGTCAGGCGGCCTTCGCCGGCGAGGTGGGACGCCGCCGGCTGGAGGCCTTGGCCGGCCGCCGCAGCAGCCGCAGGACCGCGGCCTCGACCATGCCGTGGGTGGCCGGCTGACCGAAGTCGGCCTCCGCCCCGAGGCGCTCCAGGGAGGACGCGACCGTCACGCCGTCGTCGTACAGGTCGAGGACCCGGGGATCGATGTACGACGACCGGCAGACCGCGGGGGTGTTGCCGAGGTACTCGGACACCTCCTTGACGACCCGGTTCACCGCTCGCTTGCGGGCGCTTTCCGAGGTCGGCGCCTGCGGTCGAGACGGCCAGCCCGACCGCCATCAGCACGGTGGCGTGCCAGGTGCGGAAGTCCTTCGCGCTGACCTCCGCGCCCATCACCTCACGGAGGTAGGCGTTGATGTCGGCAGCTGGTGATGTCGTGCCAGCCGGTGCGGTCCTTGTAGGCCAGCAGCTCCTTGCTCGGGTCGTCGCGCTTGAGCAGCGCGACCACCACCTTGCGCACGCTGTCGTCGACCACCGACTGCACGCGGTGCTTGCCGCTCTTGGCGATGTAGTCGAAGACGACGATGTCGCCGGTGACGGTGACGTGCTTGCGCCGCATGGTGGCGAGGCCGAAGGTGCCGTTCTCCTCGGCGTAGGACTCGCCGCCGACCCGGAAGAAGCCGAGGTCGAGCAGCCGGAACGCAGCGGCGAGCACCCGCTGCTTCGTCAGGCCGCGCTGGTCGAGGTGCGTCGGCGACCTTCAGCGCGTGCCGTGGGCAGGCGCTGGGCGAAGGTCAGCACCCGCTGGTGCTTCTCGGCGTCGCGCTGCACCCGCCACTCGTCGTGGTAGCGGTACTGCCGGCGCCCGGCCGCATCGGTGCCGAGCGGCCTGGATGTGCCCGCGGGGGTGGGCGCAGATCCAGACGTCGTTCCAGGCCGGCGGGATCACCAGGTCGGCGATGCGCTGCGAGCACCACCGGGTCGTCGACCTTGCGGCCGTCGGACCACTGGTAGGAGAAGCCGCGACCGCGGCGCACCCGGGCGATGCCCGGCCCGGCGCAGTCGACCCGGCGAAGCCGCGGCACGTCGTCCTCCCCCCGTGACCGCGCGGTCAGGCCCGGTGACCGTTGGTGGTGCCTGCGCCGTGGGTGCTGTGCTCGCCGTGGGTCGCTGTGCTCGCCGCCGGAGCCGAGCCAGGCCGGCTTCTTCTCGCCCAGCTTGTCGCCCGAGGGTGTCGGCGGCCTTGTCCTTGGCGGTCGTCAGCACGTCGCCGGCCTGGTGCTGCAGCGTCGACGCGGTCGACTGCACGGTCGGGTTGGCCATGAAGGACCGGGTGGCCTCGCGGATCTGCTCGTAGCGGGCCCGGCCCGGCCCGGGAGCCGAGCACGTAGCCGGTGGCGAAGCCGGCGAGGAAGGTGGCCTTGGTGCGCATGGTCTGCTCCGAGGATCTGCGTCGGTGGCGGTCGCCTGCGTCCCTACCCTGGCACGTGCACCCAACACCTTGCGATAACCTGTCCGAGCGTCGGTCGGACCGGGTCCGGCCCCTTCCCGCATAGCTCAATTGGCAGAGCGGCCGGCTGTTAACCGGCAGGTTTCTGGTTCGAGTCCAGATGCGGGAGCTCTGCTCGTCGCCGGTCCGCCGCCGGCCCGGGGTGGTAGCTCAGCCGGTTAGAGCAGGGGACTCATAATCCCTCGGTCGCGGGTTCGAGTCCCGCCCACCCCACACCTTCCGACCTGGGCCTTTGGCCCTTTGGCCTTTTGAAGATCGTTTCGGGTGTCCGGAATGTCGCCTGATGTCAACAGGATGTCAACGGATTCGTTGACATCAGGCCGCGTCGCGGCCCTCGGGACCAGTGCCGCGGCGGCCTCGGCGGCGGCCTGCGCGACCTGCTCATCCCGAAGTAGTTTCGGTGCATGCCCAGCGACCTTGCCCTCAAGGCCATGAACGCGATCCATCGCACCGTGCTCACGGTCAGCCGCGGGCGCGCGGGGTGGGTCGCCTGGGACATGCCCGTTCTGAGGCTGACCACGACTGGCCGCAGGAGCGGCCGCCCACGAGCAGTCATGCTCACGTCGCCCTTGCAGGAGGGCACGACCCTGGTCGTCGTCGCATCCCGCGGCGGCGACGACAGGCCCCCCGCCTGGTTGCTCAACCTGCAGGAGACCCCCACCGTGGCTGTGCGGCTGCAAGGTCAGCCGACTGTCGACATGCAGGCGCGCGTAGCGACCGCAGACGAGCGAGACCGGTTATGGCCGCGTGTGGTGGCAGACCACACGAACTACGCCGCCTACCAGTCCCGGACCTCTCGCGACATCGCCCTCGTCCTGCTCGAACCGACGGCCTGACCTCGAAACTCGCCTCAGCTGCCGATCCGTCCTGACCCACTGGCCTTGAACGCACAGGCGACGCTCGGCCTCGGGTACCCACCGGTCGGCAGCTTGTCCGGCCACGTGCTCGAGGGCCGGTCGAAGGTCGACCCGTCCGTCTCGCCCGGGTGCTGGACGGCGACGAACACGGAGCGGTGATCGGCGGTGACGACCGGCCCGCACGTCTCAGCGCCGAACGGGACGGTGAGGAACTGCTTCAGATGCCCGCGCTCGGGCCCCTTCACCTGGGTCGCGAACAGTCCGTCGTTGGAGCCCAGCACGTTGCCGTCGGTGGCAAGCCAGAGGTTGCCCACCGGGTCGAAGGCGACGTTGTCCGGGCAGGAGATCGGGCTGACCTGCGTCTTGTCGTAACCGGCGAAGTAGGACTCCGGGGCCAGCGGTTCGCCCGCGATGAGGAAGATGTTCCACCCGAAGTGCTCGGAGGCGGCGTCGTTGCGGTGCTCCCGCCACTCGATCACGTGGCCGTTGCGGTTGCCCCTCTCCACACCCCGGGCTGTGCGGGACTGGGTGAGCGGGTTGGCCTCGTCGGGACCGGTGGTGCGGTTGGAGTTGTTGGTCAGGGCGACGTAGACGCGTCCTGTGACGGGGTTGCGCTCGACGTCCTCCGGGCGGTCCATCTTCGTCGGTGCCAGGCTCGGGTCGGCCTTGCCGATCTCGTCGGCTGCCAGCCGGGTGTAGACCAGGACCCAGTCGACCGCCCGGCCTGGCACCATGCTGACACCGTTCTTGATGAGCGGGATCCACCGCCCCCGGCCGTCGAAGTTGCGGTCAGATGGCACCGTCCCCTTGCCATCGATCTCGTCCGGCGTGTCGCCGGTGAACTGCGCGACGTACAAGTCGCCCTCGTCCAGCAGGGTCAGGTTATGTCGCCGGGCGGCCTTGCTCTTACCGGGGCGGAACTTCTTCGTCGAGACGAACTTGTAGATGTAGTCGAAGCGCTCGTCGTCTCCCATGTAGGCCACGACACGACCGTCCTCGGAGAGCGTCGTCGTTGCTCCCTCATGCTTGAAGCGCCCGAGCGCGGTGCGCTTCCTGGGCATGGAGTCAGGGTCGAAGGGGTCGACCTCGACGATCCAGCCGAACCGGTTGGGCTCGTTCGGCTCCTTGGCGATATCGAAGCGGGGGTCGATCGTCTCCCACTTGCGCTCGCTCGGGCCGAAGGTCGTGATGCCGTAGCGCCGGTAGGCACCTTCGGGGTCCGCGACCCGTGGCCGACGCCCCGAAGTACTGGTTGAAGTTCTCTTCACCGCTGAGGACGGTGCCCCACGAGGTGGTCCCGCCAGCACAGTTGTTCAGCGTGCCGAGTGCCCTCCTTCCGCTCGGGTTGGGTCCGGTCCGCAGCAAGGGGGAACCCGCGGCCGGCCCGGTGAACCGGAAAGGTGTGCTCGTGGTGAAGCGCCGGTTGTAGCGCCGTCGCGACGACAGCCTCCACGCGCCCGTCGTGCCCACCCGCTCAATCTCCACGACCGAAAGGCCGTGCGCGGCCATCGCGATGCGCTTCTGCTCGTCGGTTGTCGCAGCGGTACCGGTCGCGACGCCGGAGAACATCAGCTGCTCGTCGGTGTACTCGTGATTGGCGAACAGCAGTGCCCGGTTCTGTGTTGCGCGGGAACGGTTTCACGCAGAGGTAGTCACAGTTGTAGCCGAACTGCATCGCCTGGGCGGCTGCGGTCTGGTGACGGGGGTCGAAGGGCGGGGCGCCTGGAAGGACTGGGTCACCCCACCGGACGACGACGCGGTAGCCGTAGTTCCGCGGCACGACGATGTCGTCGAGCCGGTTGGGGGTAACCGGTGTGAACGTCAGGGCTCGACGCTCGGCCGCCGTGGCCGTCGGCACCCGTGCGGCGGCGGCCGGCTGCCCGCCGGAGACCCCACCCACACCGACGACGAGGCCAGTGAGAGCCCCCGCCTTCAGCAGGCTACGCCGGCTGATGCCCTCGGCCAGGATGTCGCCGAAGTAGGGGTTGTCGCTGGTGTTGGGCACCGGGTGGTCGCACGCGTTCCCGCAGCGGTAGAGGCACGTCAGCCGGCTCCGCCCGCCGTGGACGGTGAGCAGGGGGAGTTCGCGTCGCGAGCCGGTGTCGCGGAGGTCGGACATCTGGGACTCCCGTCTGCCGTGGTCGCATCTGATCGGGGCAGTCAGAACATGCCACGCTCAGGCGGGGCCAGACAAGGCCCGCAGCAATCGCCGCCGACATCCCGACGAGGGGAAGCCCGCCGCCGGGATGGGCCGAGCCGCCGACCAGGAACAGTCCAGGTACCGGGGAGCGGTTCGCTGGGCGCAGGAGGGCCGCTCGCGCACCGTTGGAAGAGGTGCCGTAGATCGCGCCGCCGGGAGATCTCGTCTCCCGCTCCAGGTCGGCGGGGGTCCTGGACCTCCCTCCAGAGCAGTCGGTCGCGTACGTCGAGACCGCGGGTGCGAAGTTGATTCGCAGTGGATGTTGGCTGGCAGCACCGCTACCACGGGCATTGGACCTGTGTGTCTGATCGCTCGTTGACGTGGATCAACGACCGGTGACCGCCACCTGGGCGAGTTGCGTTGGGAGATGAGTGCTGGGGGTAACAGGTGGTAGATCCGACGGCGCGAGACATCTGCACAGTGGTCGGCGCGCTTGCCGGTGGCGCCTTCGGCTGGACGCACGACCTGCGTCCACCGGAGCTACTTCCGCCCCGCGAGGCCGGGTCGCCGCTACATCGATCGCACGGAGGGAACGGGTCACCAGGGGCGCGCCGCCTGGCCGCATCGCCTGACCTTCGGTCGGGAGCACCAGAGAGGCCGCGTGCCGGCGCGGGTGCACCCGTAGGCTGCGCGTCGTGCCGGGGTGCGTCGCGTGCGGTGCCGAGCTGACATCAGCCGGGCGGTTCTGCGCGTCGTGCGGTGCCCCGGTCGCGTCCGGTCCGGCGGACGTCACGGCCGAGTCGACCTTGCGGCGCACCGTCACCACGGTCTTCTGCGACCTCTCCGGCTCAACCAGCCTTGGCGAGTCCAACGACCCTGAGCTGATCCGCTCGATCGTCATGCGCTACTTCGCCGTCGTGCGGGAGGCGATGGAGCGCTACGGCGGCACGGTCGAGAAGTTCATCGGTGACGCGGTTGTCAGCATTTTCGGCGTGCCAGATCTGCACGAGGACGACGCGGTCCGCGCGCTGCGGGCCGCCGATGCGGCCCGGGCCGCAGTAGCCGGCCTGAGCGACCAGGTCGAGCGCGCTCAGGGCGTGCGGCTCGCAGTCCGGCTCGGTGTCGAGACCGGCGAGGTCGTCGTCGGTGTCGGCTCGCGGGGCACGGTGGCCACCGGGGACGCGGTCAACGTCGCCGCCCGGCTCGAGCAGGCGGCGTCGCCTGGCGAGATCCTCGTTGGGCCGACCGCGTGGGCGCTGGTCCGCGAAGTGGCGCTGGGCAGCCCCGTGGAGCCATTCACCGTGAGGGGCAAGGTGCAGCCGGTCGCCGCATGGCGGCTCGATGGACTCCTCGACGAGCGGACGGCGGAGCGGCGCCTGGCCGGGCACCGGCTGGTCGGCCGCGACCTCGAGCTCGACCTGCTGCAGCGGACGTTTGAGCGCACGCACGCCGAGCGGGCTTGCCACCTCGTCACGTTGATCGGCGTCCCCGGGGTCGGCAAGACCCGGCTGGTGAGCGCCACGGTCGAGGGACTGCCGGCCGAGACCGTCGTGCTGCGCGGGCGTTGTTTGCCGTACGGCGACGCCGTCGGGCTCTGGCCCCTTCGCGAGGTGGTGCGGGGTGCTGCGACGCTCAACGGCGACGTCGACGACGCCCAGCTGCCCAGCCGGCTCTCGGCGCTGCTCGCGGGCGTCGAGGATGCGCCTGCGCTGGTCGAGCGCCTCGGTGTGGTCGCCGGCCTGCCGGGGTCACCACCCACGCGCGAGGAGACGTCGTGGGCGGTCCGGAACCTGCTCGAGGCGCTCGGCCGGACCCGGCCGGTGGTGGTCGTCGTCGACGACGTGCAGTGGGCCGACCCGGAACTCGTCGCGGTGCTTGAACAGGTCGCAGACTGGACCCGCGACGCCGCACTCCTGCTGGTGTGCGTCGCCCGGCCCGAGCTGCTCGACGACCGGCCGACCTGGGGCGGCGGCCGGGTGAACGCCACCAGCTTGCTGCTCTCGCCGCTTGGCGGCGCCGCCGCCGACGACCTGCTCGTAGCAGTCGCTGGCGGCGGCCGGCTCGAACGCGACCTGGCCGCGTCGCTGGTGTCGGCTGCCGCCGGCGTGCCGCTCTACGCCGAGCACCTCTTCGAAATGCTCGTCGAGCAAGGTCGCATCCGCGAGGTCGACGGGACCTGGGCCTGGGCCGACGGCGCCGAGGGCCGACTCGCTGCGCCCCCGACGATCGCGGCGATCCTCGGAGCACGGCTCGACCAACTCGACCGGGCGAGCCGTCTGGTGCTCGAGGCGGCCGCCGTGGTGGGCGAGGTGTTCTACCGCGGAGCCGTCGTCGAGCTCGCCGAGGACCTGGACCCGGCCGAGGTGGATGCCGCCCTGGGCTCGCTGTTGCGCCGGCAGCTCGTCCGGCCCGAGCAGTCCGACATCGACAGCGAGTCGGCGTTGCGCTTCGTGCACCTGCTCGTGCAGGACGTCGCGTACGGCGCGATGTCCAAGAGCACGCGCGCGCAGCTGCACGTCCGGCTCGCGCGCTGGCTGGCGAAGCGCTCCGAGGCAGCCCCGACGGTGGACGCGTTCGTCGGGCACCATCTCGCGTCTGCGGTCGAGCTGCGGGACGCGATCGGGGCACGCGGCCCGGAGACCCACGACCTTGCGCGGGAGGCGGTCGAGGTGCTCCGGCGCGCAGCGTGCCGGGTCGAGATGACCGACAAGCGTGGGGCCGCGGCGCTGCTCGACCGGGCGGCCGGCATCAGCGACGACCCGGCCGAGCGGACCCGGCTGCACCTGCGCCGGTCGCTCGTCCTGCGACGCGCCACCGAACTCTTGGACAGTCTCCCGGCCCTGCAGGAGGCAGCGCGAGCGGCACAGGAGTCGGGCGACCCGCGACTGGTCGACATGGTCCGGGTGAGCAGCCAGTCGTTCGCCAGCCAGATGCCGGAGCTCGGGCTGCCTGCGACCTCCGACGACGAGCTGGAGAGCTACCTCGAGCGCTACCGCGACGACGACGAGGCCCTGGTCGAGGTCCTCGTCGCGTTGCTCAACCGTGGTTCGGAGCGGGCGACCTGGGAGGAGAACACCGGGTACGAGGGCATGCTCGAGCAGATCGGCCACCGACGCGGCGACGCGCTGCTCGTCGCCGTCAGCCGGCTCGGGCGCATCGACGGCATCCTGTGGGGGCCTACGCCGGCGGCCGAGGGACTTGGCGTCGCGGACGCGTTGCTCGCCGACCCGCTGCTGTCCTCGCGCGACCTGCAGGTCAACTCCCGCTTCGTGCGCGCCGTCATGCTCGCCATGCTGGGCCGGTACGACGAGGGGCGGCACGACCTGGAGCTGGCCGAGCACATCATGCATGAGCTTCGGCTCGAGACGTCCCAGCGGACGATGGGCTTCTGCTACGGCTACGTGCTCCTTGGTGACCTGGACCGGGCCGAGCACTACCACCGCGATGCCATCGCCGCACTCGAGCGGATGGGGGAGGTCGGCTGGCTGTCAACGTTCTTGCCAATGCTCGGCGAGATCCGGCTCGCCCGCGGTGACGTTGACGAGGCACGCGAGCTCGCCAGGCGGTCACGCGAGATCGCCCCACCGCTCGACATCGACTCCAACTCGCGGTGGCGGTCGCTGCACGCGCAACTGCTGACGCGGGACGGCGAGCACGACGAGGCGGTCCGGGCAGCCCGCGAGGCCGTTGCCTGGGCGGAGCGCGGCGACCAGCTCGACGGCATCGGCGACCGCTACGTCGTCCTGGCCGAGGCGTTGGCCGCGGGCGGCGACCGCGTGGGTGCCCGGGAGGCGTACGCGCAAGCGCTGGACCGCTACCGGCGTAAAGGCCACGTCGCGGCGCAGCGCCGGGTCGAGGCGGCCGTGCAGCTGATCTGAGCCCGGCTCAGGCCGGCGGGCTTCGAGGCCGCCGCCTCCGCCAGTGCGACTGTGTCGTGGCGGTGGCCGAGCTGTTGATCCTGATTGTGGGCTCGGAGGGCAAGGGACTCTCACGCCTGGTTCGCGAGAACTGCGACAAGGTCGTAGGCATCGCCATCACCTCAGCCGCCGAGACGCTCAACGCCGGCATGGCTGCCGGCATCGCTTTCTATGGAGGGGCTCGCCGCCGCGCTCCCCCTCCCCGGTGATCATGCAGTCATGGCTCGAGGCTGTCCCGTTCGCGGTCGCTGCTGCATAGTGGAGCCGTGGGCACGGCAGCTCATCCCGCGTACGTCCGCTCGTTCGTCGGTCGCGAAGCGGAGCTTCGTGTACTCGCTGACCTCGTTGCCGCCGGCGAGCACCACGTGGGCTACATGCACGGCATCGCGGGGATGGGCAAGTCGGTCCTGCTGCGGCGGTTCCTCGATCAGGCCAGCGATGCCGGCGCGACTGTAGTAGAACTGGACTGCCGGGCGGTGGAGCCGACCGAGCGAGGCCTGCTGCATGCAGCCGGTGGCTTCGACGTCGTCGACGACCTGGTCCAGCACCTCCAGAAACTGCCGGCGCCGACCGTGCTCGCGCTGGACCACTACGAGGTCTTCCGGCTAATGGACTCCTGGCTTCGCCAGGTGCTGGTGCCCCAGCTGTCAGCCGGTGTGAGCGTGCTGCTGTCCGGGCGTACCAGACCAGTAGCCGGCTGGTTCTCCCTCCCGGGATTCCGCACGCTCCCCCTCGGGCCCCTGGACGAGGCGGACGCGCTCCTGCTGCTCGACCGCCTGGGTGTGGGCGCCGGCGACGCCGTGCGGCTCAACCGCGTCGCCCGCGGGCACCCGCTGGCTCTCACCCTCGGCTCGGCGGGCGTCGTCGAGCACCCAGAGCTCGGCCTCGAGGACGCGGCCATGACCCGCGTGGTCGACGAGCTCGCGCGGCTGTACCTCAACGACATCGACGACCCTCTGACCCGGCGGGCTCTCGAGGCATCGTCGGTGGTCCGACGGGCCACGGGTCCGGTGCTCTCGGCGATGCTTGCCGACTGCGACGGTGACGAGGCGCTGAGCCGGTTGCTCGATCAGCCGTTCGTGGACACGGCCCGCGACGGACTCGTCGTGCACGAAGCCGTGAAGAACGCGGTCGCGGAATTCCTGCGCGGCGCGAACCCCCTCCGGTACCTCGGCTACCGGAGCGCCGCCTGGAGAGAGCTCGTGGCGGAGGCCCGCGGGGCGGCTTCGGGCGACCTGTGGCGCTACACGGCCGACATGCTCTACCTCATCGACAACCCCGTCGTCCGCGAAGCCTTCTTCCCCAGCGGAACGCAGCCGCTCGCGGTCGAGCCGCCGCGTGCGGACGACATCGCCGTCGTGCGGTCGATCGCGCGGCGGCACGAGGGCGCGGAAGCCGCTGCCGTCCTCGAGCGGTGGTGGGACGTGGCGCCGCAGACCTTCTCGGTGGTGCGCGACCGCGACGGTGAGGTCACCAGCTTCTTCAGCCTGCTCGATCACCGGCTGATGCGCCGGTCGCCGGTGCCCGACGATCCGGTCGTCGCGCTCTGGTCCCGGCACCTGCGCGACAGCCCGTTGCCGCCAGGCCAGGTCGCGCTGGGGCTCCGGCGCTGGCTCGACGCGGATCGCGGCGAGCTGCCCTGTGCATCGCAGGCCGCTTGCTGGCTCGACGTGAAGCGCACCTACATGGCGCTGCGCCCGGCCCTGCGCCGGATCTACGTCGTCGTCCGGGACGTCCCGACGTACTGGCCGGTCGTCGAGGAGCTCGGTTTCCGCCCGCTGCCCGATGGTGCCGTGTGCCTCGACGGGGTGACGTTCACCAGCGTGATGCTCGACTTCGGCCCCGGTTCGGTCGACGGCTGGCTTTCCGGGCTGGTCGGAGCCCAGCTGGGGATCGCGGCAGGGCGCGAGCTCGACGAGAACACCCGGGAGCTCGTGGTGCAGGGTGAGCGACTCCCGTTGACACCGCTGGAGTTCGGGCTGTTCCGCAACCTGCGCGACCGCGAAGGCCAGTCGGTCACCCGTCAGGAGCTCCTGCGCGAGGTGTGGAGCACGGACTTCACCGGTGGGAGCAACGTCGTCGACGCGGTGGTGCGGTCGCTGCGGCGCAAGCTCGGCGACGAGGCTGTTGTCGTGGAGACCGTACGTGGCTGTGGGTACCGCCTGCGCCCGGACTGGCGCACCCACCTGAGCTGAGTCCGCCCTCCGTAGCCGGAGCCCTTGGGAGCCGACCAGGGATTCTCATCGAAGTCTCATCGGCCGCTCATCATCGCGCACCCTCACCTCCCTAGCGTGGCCGGCAACCGCTGGAGGCGAGCATGGACGCGACGGCATCGAGACGGGTCGTCGAACGCTTCATGACTGAGGTGCTGGGGGGTAGCAGGCCCGAAAGCGCCGGCACCTTGATCACCGACGAGACACTCAGGCACCGGGTCGCCACCTTTCTGGCCGCTTTCCCGGACCTGCGGGTCTCGACCGACGTGGTCGTCGTACAGGACGACCTGGTGGCCGTCCACCTGACCGGGGGAGGCACCCACCGCGGCGCGTTCCAGGGGTGTCCGGCGACCGGTCGCACGTGGGAAGCGACCTGCACGGCGGTCTTCCGCGTGGCCGACGGCGGGATCGACGAGGCATGGGTCAACTGGGACCTGCTCACCGTCATGGAGCAGCTCGGATGCATCGAGCGCGCCGCGAACGTGAGCGCCTGAGAGGAGAACAGGATGAAGAACAAGGCGAAGAACACGATGGTGATGCTGGTTGCGCTGGTCGTGGGGTTGGGAGTGCTGGCCGCGAGTGCTGCGGTGGCGACCCCGGGCTCTGGCGTCCTGGGTGCCCCGATACTCGCCCGTGGGACGCTGGACGGCCACGTCAAGATCAAGCTGCATCACTCGTCGCGTCAGAGTGATGTCGTTGTCCAGCAGGTGACTCTCGCGCCGGGGGGCTCAACCGGCTGGCACACCCATCCCGGGCCGGCGATCGTGATCGTCAAGTCGGGCTCGTTCACGGTCTACGACGCCCCCGAAGCAGATGACCACGACGCGGACGACCACGACGCGGACGACCACGACGCGGACGACCACGACGCGGACGACCACGACGCGGACCATCAGACATGCACCGGCACGACGTACTCGGTTAGTCCCGCGGATCCCGTGGGCAAGGTGTTCGTTGATGCCGGCTACGGTCACGTGCACATCGGGCGCAACGAGGGCTCGACGAACACCGAGCTCTACGTCACCTATCTCGACGTGCCCGTCGGTGCGGCACCGAGGATCGATGCGCCGAACCCCGGGAGTTGCGGGTTCTAACCCGAAGTTGCAACTCCCGTGACGACGAACCCCCGGCAGAGCAGGGGGTTCGTCGTCACCGCGGCCGGCCAGATCGACGACCAGTTCGGCATCGGGCAAGCCTGCTACGAGATCGCAAGCGCTCCTCTATGCCACGGTGGAGCACCAGCGCGAGCAACTGTTCACGCGCGACGGGTCTATGCCCATTCTGCGACGCGATGCTGCCCGACGGCTCGCGGCTGCACGTGGCGATCCCGGACATCACCCGGCAGCACTGGTCGGTGAATGTCCGCAAGTTCGTGGTGCGCGCGACCCACCTCGACGACCTCGTGCAGCTGGGCACGGTGTCCAGCCAGTGCGCCAGGTTCCTCGAGGCCGCCGTCTGCTCGCGGCTGAACATCCTGGTGTCCGGCGGGCACCCAAGCCGGCAAGCCCGCCATTCGTTGAGACACCAGGAGGCAACCTCCTGTCATGGCTCAGGCGTTCGAGCTCGCCGTGGTCCTCGCGGCCTGACCCGTCGTTACGATTCGTGCCGTGGTATCTGCGTTGGAGGTTCGGCGTGCGGCGATCGTGGCTGCGCCCGTGCTCGCGGCTTTGCTGATCGTCGCGGGCTTCTTCCTCGATCCGGCGACCGGGAAGTCTGGGCGCGAGGTGGCGGCCGAGTACGCTGCGCACCCGGGGCGTGAGCAGGTCTCGGCGCTTGCGTTCCATTTCGCGTTCGCCCTGCTCGCGATCCCGGCGGTTGCTCTGATCGTCGCCGTGCGCGGCCGCGGCGCTTGGTGGGCGAACGTCGCTGCGTTTCTCGCTTTCCTCGGGATGACGACCCTGCCCGGCTTCCTGCTGGTGGACTTCTACGACATCGCGATCTACGGCGAGCTGGGAGGGCGCAGCTGGGAGGCAGTCGACGACCGGATTCAGGAGCTGCCCGGGGCGGGGATCATGTTCCTGACCGGCATCTTCGGGTTCTTGCTCACGCTGCCGGTCGCGCTGCTGGCCGCTTGGCGGGCGGGCTTGCTTTCCTGGTGGCCCGCTCCGCTTCTCCTGGCCGGCGTGGTCTGCGCGCAGGCCTTCGCCGATGGCGGCGGCCTGCTGATCTGGGCGGGGACACTCGTTGTCCTCGGCTACGTGCTGCGAGGACTTTGGGCGAACACAACGGACCCGACGGACACCACGTAGGCAACAGACCTGAAGGGCGCTGCCTCGTTAGCCGCTCGATCGGCCGGCGCAACGTGCGAACCGACGACCCTGATCCCCCGCCGCAAGCGAGTGCTCCGCGGCAATCAAGTGAAGTTGAACGCGTCGTATGGACGATTGCCGAGGACATGCTCGGCCCGGGACGTGGTGGAGAAGCGTGGCAAGCCTTCGTTGCCAGTCAGAGCCACCAGTTCGTCCAAGCATGGGGGCAGGTGAACCTTTACGAGATGGGTGTGGCGGGCAGGCGACGCAGAATTGCTCCAGATCATGATTTGGTGATTTGCTGCCAGTAGACGACGGGGTCGGCTACTTGGTAACAGCGGCCACCGCGGTTCCAGATGCGTTCAGATTCCTCGACCATCGAATCGTCCGCTGGCACAAGTGGCAAACCGCCTAGGCATGGCACCCCCGGCGCCTGAGTGGCCCCCAATCTGGTGGTCAACGGGCGACCCAGCGATCGAAGAGCTGAGTGAAGACGGCGGGGCGGAGCCGAAGGCTCCGACGCGCCCTTGACTTGAAGTCAGCGACGTGACTCGGGACCTGCGCCGGGCAGGTTCTACGTCGTTGGGTGGTGGTCGCGGTTGGCCGGACGGCAGGGGGAGTCGCCCAAGCGAACAAGTAGTCGGCTAGTTGACCCACGCTGCCGCGTCCTCCTGATAGTTGCCGCAGAGGGTCAGCGGTCGGTGGGTCAGGGGTCGAGCTTGCTCGATCGCGCAGCGACGCGTGATGCGCCCTTGACGCTCCTAGCGCTGGCCGAACCGTCATGCGTCAGGGGGCAGGGCCCACGACCTGCGACGTCGCATTTTCTGTAGCGGAGCAGCAAGTGGCAACGATCCTCAGCGAGCGCCCGGGTCGACCTCCTCGGACGGCGCGTGAGGAAGCGGCGACGGCCCGCAGCTTGCGGTGCCGGGCGTTCCAGGTCTCGACGCACACCTCGACCGGCAGCCTCGCTCGTAGGCGTAGCCCGCGCCGCGGTGCTTTAGGCGATCAAGGGGGTGGCAGTGCGGAGGGCTAGCGGTCTCTCACCAGCCCGACCAGCTGGTCCCGTAACTCTGGTGTGACCTCGACGCCGTGGACTTCCTTCGCATGAGGAGCGACCTGGCCCATGACCTCGTCTGTCGACTCACCCTGGACCACGGCGTCGCAGTCGAATCCGGCTTCACGGCACACCAGTTCCTTCATGACGACTCCTTGAGGTGGCGGTCAGGCCAGGATGCGCTCTCGTTTCCGGGCCGGCAAGCGGCTGCCCGACGGCCACTCACAGTGATCAAGCAATGCGCTTTTTGCTGTTTCGCTGGAGTTGATGTCGGGAGCGGGCGTTTCTTGGGTTGGTCCGGGAGTTACGCCTCAAACGCGGGGAGATGGCACACATGGCGCGTTCGAAAAACTTATGCGGTCCGGAGTGGCTGCAGTGGCGACGATCGTCTTAGTTCTTGCTGCGGCCGGCCTGGCCGTCGCGGCGATCCCTGACGGCAGCAACACCTTCACTGGTTGCTACGACTCCAAGTTCAAGACCGGCAACCTGCGAGTCATCGACTCGAGCAAGCAGTGTCTGGCCGGCGAGACTCGTATCTCCTGGAACGCCGCCGGCCAACCAGGTGTGCCCGGCACGGCAGGCGCCCAAGGCCCTGCAGGGCAGGCGGGTGCCCAGGGGGAGCCCGGTGAAGCTGGCCTGACCGGACCAGAGGGTCCGGCTGGGGCCAAGGGCGACCAAGGCGAACCGGGAAATCCGGGTGACCCGGGCCCGAAGGGCGATGTAGGTGAGCCCGGAGCAACCGGTGCCGCGGGGCCGAAGGGTGACCAGGGTGACCCGGGCCGGCGGGTGGGGGCATCGCCAATCTTGATGCTCTCTCCAAGGGCTGGCATGCAACGTCGGCCAGGCCAGCGAAGGGACCGTAGCCATCACCTATGCCACGCCTCAGAACGGTTCCGGAATATCGATGACCTGCTCGGTTGCGACCAGGTCATTGAGCGTTCGTCTTCAGGGCACGAACCGTCAGGAGGCCTACACCTGTAGCGACGGGAACCCCTCAACGGTCTCGAAACGTGCTACCGCACGGTGCCCTGGTCGGGGGGAGTGGTCAGTGCCCCCGCGGGGCTGTCCTGCTTCAGCAACACCAGCTCGTTCTGCACCAAGCCGTTCCTTCTGGACTCCACGGTCACGCTGACCGTCCCGCCGTCCAGTAGTTCGTTCGCGGGATGGGGCGGCGCATGCGCCGGCACGGTCGGACCGACGTGCACCGTTGTGATGAGCGAGGCCAGATCGGTCACCGCCAATTTCGCCGCCTGACAGCTCATCGCGGGCACACCCACGAGTGATCCGCTCGTGCTCGAGTGATCATCAAAGGTTCGGTGTCGCCTCATCCTCAATTGAGATGGGGCGACACCGACCTTGCGTGGAGCACCAGCGGCGAGTGTAGAACGGACTTCGCCCCACTCAGCCGCCCGCCGGCCGCCCTCACGGAAGGCGGCGCCGGGTTGTGCGCTCCCCGGTCGTCCGCCGCTGCTGGCCCCGCACCCTCCGCCATCAAGACGGCCGTTCAATTTCCCTCGCGGGTCCGGCGTTCGCAGTTGCAAAACGAAACTAGCCTGCGCTCACCCGATGGAGGATTAGCCGTGAGCGAGCCCAACCAACCGCCGTGCCCGTGTCCGAAGCACCCCTATCAGACCACAACAAGGGCTCGCTCAACATGGGCCGCTGGCAGTCACACCTGAACGAGATGTACGGACGCGCGACCGGCTGGACGGTGTTCGAGCAAGACGGCAACACGGTGCAGTTGTTCGCGCACCACTTCCACCGTTAAGGCTCCTCGCCGTGAACGCCATGGTGTCCCCGAACGGCTACCGGGTCGATCAAATCCTGGTGCGGCAGCACCTATCTCGGCTCTCGGCCGCCACGGCAGATGCTGCGGGTCCGGAAGGGCACCTACCTCGTCGCCGCCTGCTCGACGATCGCCGAGGTCGCCCAGCATGTCGACCTGACCGCGATAGCCCTGAGCAGCACGGCTGAGGGATTGCCCGCACGTTGAGGCGCACGGCTGTTGGCAGTCTGACTCACCTGTGCAACCAGCGCTTGCTCGTGCTCAAGATCCCGCTGGCCGACGTCGTGTCGATGCAGTGCCGGCAGCCCAACCTCGAAGGGACCGGGGAGATCAAGCTGCGCCGCCTGGTCAAGGAAGCCCTGCGGATGCGCCCGTCGCGGATCATCGTGGGAGAGGTCCGCCAGGAGGAAAGCCTCGACCTGCTCATCGCGTTGTTCCTCGGGCCTCACCAGCGGTGTGGGGTGGCGACCTGGCCAAGATCATGGGACCGAGACGGGACCGTACTGACTGGCATCTGTGGGCAGAGCAGAGTCCGACACTTGGCGGACTGGCGGTTCGCCGATGACCAGCACAAACCACGTCTTCCGGCATTACCAACTCGTGGCTGGCCGCACCCCGAGGCTCCATGCGCACGCCATCCCGGCCTGAGGGAGTCAAGCGTGGCTGAGCAGCGGTAATCGGGCGGTCCTGGAGGTGATCTCCGAGGGGCGCACGGTCACGGAAGTGGCCGCCAGTGGCGGGTCAGCCGGCAGGTGTTGCGCGGGTGGCGGCCCGCTATGAGGCTGAGGGTCTGGACGACCCACCATCCCGGCCGGCCTTGGGACCTGCTCGAGCAGGACCTCACCGCCCCGGTGCCGAACCGTCGCCGGTCGCCGACATCACCCAACTGGCGACCTCGTCGGGGTTCGCCCACGTCGCGTTCGTCCTCGACCTGTTCTCCCGCCGGATCGTTGGCTGGCGGGTGTCCACCTCGCGCGCGGACCTCGCGCTGGACGCGCTCGAGCACGCCCTGTGGCAGCGCCAGCGGGGACCCCATGAGGTCAGCGGGGTGGTGCACCGCTCCGACCGCGAGGTTCAGTACCTGTCGATCCGCTGCACGAACGCCTCGCGGCCGACGGGGGGTGGCCGCGACCCATTCCCCGGCTGGGGGTTGACGGCGTGAGCCACCGAGGGTAGGAGTCAAGGCGGAGGGTTTGAGGGGACCAGCGGTCTGAGGGGGGGCGATGACTGCGTACTCCGAGGCGTCGCCGTCGTCGGCATCACCACCCCTTGAGGTCACGGTCGATCATGTGCCGGCTGATATCTCGATTGAAGGTTCCGAGGATCCGCTGGCAGTGACGGCCGGGTCGGTCGACGCGGGCACCGCGGCCGAGCAACGGGCGCTGTCCCGGGCCGCTGTCGTCCTCGCGCGGCTAGGGTTGGCGCCGTTCCTGATGGCCACCGACGCTGTGTCGCTCGCTGCCCCAGCCATCGTCGTGCACAGTGTTGTCCCGTTGGCGGTCCTGGTCGTGGTGATGGCTCTGTACTCGAACGCGGGCTTGTATCGGCCACGGCTGAACTTCTCGATCCTCGATCAGATACCCGCACTCATCGGGCGGCTGGCCGTAGGGATCGCCCTCGTGGCTGGGGTCACCAGTCTCGCCGGGGGGAGGGTTTACGCATCCCTCCCCGCGGCCGGGGTCGCGGCGGCCATGCTGATCGCCTCCCGATGGGCCGCATACTCCGTCGTCCGCCATCTGCGCGAGACACGCGTTATCCAGCATCGCACTCTGATTGTCGGTGGCGGCCAGGTCGCCGGTGAGCTGGCGAGTGTCCTCCTGGAGCACCGCGAGCTCGGCATGTTGCCGGTGGGCTTCGTCGACGACGACCCCTTGCTGCGGCCCGACGAGTGCCCCGTCCCGCACCTGGCAGGTAGCGCTGACCTCGTGTCAGTGATCAAGGGCGTGGACGCGGCCAACGTGGTCGTCGCCTTCGGGTCGATGCGCGAGTCTCAGGTCGTGGACGTGGTTCGGACCTGCGATCGACACTCTTGCGAGATCTTCTACATCCCACGCTTCTACGAGCTGCAGGCCATCGACGACCGGGTCGACATGGCGTGGAGCATTCCGCTGGTGCGCCTGCACCGGGCGGCGTTCCGGACGCAGGCATGGAAGGTGAAACGAGCCGTGGACGTCCTCGGGGCCACCGCCGGACTCGTTCTGCTGTCCCCCGTCCTGGCGCTCTGCGCTCTCCTCGTTCGCTGGGAGTCGGGAACCCCCGTGCTGTTCCGTCAGCACCGGGTCGGCGTGGACGGTCGCCCATTCACCATCCTCAAGTTCCGCACTCTCACGCCCTCGGGCGACACCGAGTCACAAACTCTCTGGAACGTGAGCGGCGACGCGCGGATAGGTCGCGTTGGCAGGATGTTGCGGAAGACCTCGTTGGACGAGCTACCACAACTGTGGAACGTCCTGATCGGGGAGATGAGCCTGGTCGGGCCTCGACCCGAACGGCCCGTGTTCGACTCGCAGTTCGCTGAGCGTTTCCCCCGGTACGTCGCTCGGCATCGCGTGCCTGCGGGCCTCACCGGATGGGCGCAGATCCACGGCCTGAGAGGAGACACATCGATCCAGGACAGGGCGAGGTTCGACAACTACTACATCGAGGGCTGGTCGCTCTGGGGTGACTGCAAGATCCTGCTCCGCACGATCGGGCAGGTGGTGCGGGCGGGCGGCGGATGATGAGTTCAGGGTGGCCCGGTCGGCTGATACGGAGCGCGCTCCAGCGGCCGGTACCGGACGAGCTGGCGGCGCGACAGCTCACGCAGGCAATGTCGATCACGGGGAGGTTCTCAATGCATCGAGAGTCACGTTGGACAGCGAGGGCGGTCGCTGTCGTCGCGACGACCGGGCTTCTGGTCATACCCGGGCCAAGCGCGCCCACGGTGCTTGCAGCCGGGGCGTCGATCACGATCGCTGATCCTGGCTCGCCCTCAGCGGGCACGGTCAGACTGCGTGGTGCGGTCTCGCCCGGTACGACCGGCGCGCCGACCGTGCTCTACGTGATGGACGCATCCGGGTCGACCAAGAACGGCGCTGGCTCCGACTGCAACGGCGACGGATCAAGTACGTCGGCCGACGACCTCAACGGTGACGGTGCGGTGGGGGACACGCTGGACTGCGAGATCGCCGCTATCAACGCCGTGGACGCCAGCCTGGTCGGGTCGTCGCCGGGACTCATGACGGGACTCGAAGCGTTCTCCGAGCGCGCCGCGGCTGCGGACCTGGACCCGAGCCCGGCGAGCGCCCCACCGTTCATCCCCGCCGGGTTCACGGGGGGTGACGTGCAGAGCCGGCTGCGAACGGTGGCGAATAGCGTTCACCGCACCAGGATCCTGCAGTTCACCGACGTCGACCTCGGTGGCCGGGCGACGAACCTTGGTCTCGCCGTCAACACCGCGCTGGACACGTTGACAGCTGCGCAAGCCGGGCCCAAGTTGATCATCCTGGTCTCGGACGGCTCCGGCGCAGACGACACCCTTCCCACGACGCGACTTCAGGCCTCGGGCGTTAAGTTGCGCAGCTTCGCCATTAGCTCGAACCCAGACGCGTGCGACGGCGGTTCCGGCCTCGCGGCTCTAGCGGGGGCCACCGGCGAAACCTGTCACCTGGTGGCCAATCCCGCGGCACTGGCCACCAGTGTGACCTCCTCGCAGCCCGACAGCATCGCCGACGTTTCCGTGACGGTGGGCGGGCTCACGGTGAGAGCGGACGTCGACCCGGTCGGCGGCTGGACCGCCTCATTCTCGATCGGTCCGGGCAGCTACACCGCCAGCGCCACCGCCGTGCTGAGCTCCGGGGCCATGGTCAGCACAACGCGGCCGTTCACCGTCGGGCCGGCAGCGCCGGGAGCGTCCGCTCCGCCTCCGGGCGTGGTGCGACCTGGTCCCGGTTCGCTGATCGCTACTGGTATCACCGCACGGCGACCCAAGCCGCACCGAGCGCTGCTCCCCGCGTCCGTGAGTGGGGCGGTCGGACTCGCAAGTCCTGCCGGCCTGAAGTCGACTCGCAAGCTGAACGGCGCGACCGTCGTACTCCAGGGTCGGGCTCGGGCAGGGACGACCTGGACTACTGTCGGCCGCACGAAGGTCGTCGGGGGGACCTACACAGTCACCTGGAAGCGCGTCGCCAAGATCAAGGCGCTGCGGGTCCGGCTCTCCTCCTTCGCGGGGCTTGCCCCCAGTCCCGAATTGGCTGTCCCGGTGGCAAAGATCTCGCACTGCACCGTCAAGAAGGTGGGGGCCCGGAAACAACTGACGTGTCACACCACCGTCAAGGCCGGCACCAAGGTGCGGTTACTCAAGGGCGACCGGGTCCTGGACCGAACGAGGGTCCGGGGGGGTCTGATCACGGTCACCTCGACTCAGTCGTTCACGGGAGATGTTCTCAGCGTGGACATGACGCCTCGTCGCCACATCCGCCTGAACCTGTGAACGCGATCGGCCGCCGAGGCTTGGCGTCAGGCGACAGCGGAGCCGAACCACAACGGAGGTCCCGAGCTGGGCCAGGAGATCTTGTTCCTGCTCTAGTCGAGTGGGCCGACGCTACGTACGATCAGAAAGCGGGTAAGCAACGTAGGGGGTACATGATATGACACGCTTCACCAGGCGGGGACTGGTCGCGCTGGCAACTGCTGTGGTCCCCTTTCTTACGCTGGCGCCACCCGCTGCCGCCGTGACTACAGGTGCCCTATGGCACATGGACGAGTCGACAGGACCGTCAGCCCACGACTCGTCGGGCAACGGGAACGACGGCACATTGTTCAATGTGACTCTCGGCCGGCCGGGCTTCGTCGGATCGGGGTTCGGTTTCAATGGGACCGACTCGAAGATCGTTGTTCAGTCGTCGTCGTCGTTGAATCCGGGGGCACAGGACTTCTCGTACACAGCCGCTGTTCGACTGACGGTGGTGCCGGGTGTCGGAGACACCTACGACGTCCTTCGCAAGGGCATCTCGTCGTCCACCGGCGGCGAGTACAAGATGGAAGTCGCAAACGTGAAGGGCACCGCTCGCGCACGGTGCCTGGCGAAGGACGCGGCGGGGCACATCGCCAAGGGGACACACTCCACGAGCCTCGCGGACGGGCAGTGGCACGTCATCAGATGCTCGAGGTCGGGAAACGTCTGGTCCACCACGGTTGACGGTGTCGTCAAGAGTGCCTTCGTGAGTCTTGGATCGGTCAGCAACAGCAAGGTCCTCACCATCGGCTCCAAGAACGGGGGAAAGACCGGCGGCGACTTCTACCGTGGCGATCTGGACGAAGCCGCGGTGGCGATCGGCTGACCAGGTCGATGCCGTGTGCCCTGACGTCACAAAAGCAGACCTGGCGATGACCGAGGAGTGGGTCGGCGACGGTCTGGTGACGGTGGTTGTCCCGGCGCGCAACGAGGAAGCCCATATCGAGGCTTGTCTCCGCTCTGTCCTGCAGCAGGACTACGCCAGCCTCCAGGTCGTCGTTGTGGACGGGGACTCCCACGACGCAACCGCGGACCTAGTCCGCGCCATTGCGCGTGACGACCCGCGGGTCGAGCTGCTCACCAACCCGAGGGCCATCATCCCGGTCTCGCTCAATCTTGGGTTGGCCGCGGCGCGCGGCCGATGGCTGGTCCGCATCGATGCGCACTCGACGGTTCCTTCCGGATATGTGCGGCACGTCGTCAGCCGGCTCCGCGGAGGGGAGTGCGCCGGCGTGGGTGGTCGCAAGGACGGCGTCGGGAGGACACCCGCTGGCCGAGCGATCGCGGCGGCGATGGGCAGCAGGTTCGGCGTCGGCAACTCGATCTATCACTACGCGACGGAAGCGACCGAGGTCGAGCATGTTCCGTTTGGCGCCTACCGCGTGGACGTCGCAAGATCCCTGGGCGGTTGGGACGAGGAGCTCCGGGTCAACCAGGACTTCGAGTTCGACCACCGCCTCCGCGAGGCCGGGCACCGCCTGTTGTTCGACCCGCAACTGACGATCGACTGGCAGTGCCGCCAACAGATCCCCGACCTGTACCGGCAATATCGCCGCTATGGGCGGGGGAAGGTTCTCGTCATGAAGAAGCACCCCTCCTCAGTGCGGCTGCGGCACCTCGTCGCACCTGCACTGGTCGCGGGCATGGCTTTAGCTGGCCTGATCGGCGTGCGCCGCCCGGCAATCGCCACCAAGATGGTGGCTCCCTACTTCCTGGGCACCGTCATCGCCGCTGGCATCACCTCCCGCCGCGTCACAGGGATCCGTGAGCGCTCGTGGCTCGTGCCGGCTTTTGTGGCGATGCACATCGGTTGGGGTGTCGGTTTCTGGCAGGGACTGTTCGACGTACTGAGGCCTCCGACACAACAGCGGAGGCGGTCTGAGCAGGCGTGAGGCTGACGCCGTGATGGCTCCCGCGGGCGAGCATGCGCTGTCCGACCGGCGTCAGGTAGACCTCGACCTTCACGGTTTCGTCGGCGTCCGGCTGATCGGAGCCGAGCCCCATGATGTCGCCAAGGTGGTGCGCCAGCTCGGGCCCATCGTCGCCACCCTTGACCGCGAGCCGGACATCACCATTCGGTTCGTGGAGGACCTCGAACCGGAGGGCCCGCTCACGTCGGTCGGTCGAGGGGTCGCTGCCTTCAACCGGCGCGGCCTCTACCTGCTTCGGGGCAAAGGCGGTGTCGTGGCCAAGGCGTTACTGCCATTGCATGACGCGGGCGGGCGCCCAGAGATCGTCTGTGAACGCGCCATGCCGTCGGTACCCCTGCTGCTGGCCATGGTGAACTTCAGTGCGCTGGCGAACGGCGTGCTTCCCCTGCACGCCTCCGCGTTCGAGCACGAAGGTCGAGGGACCGTGGTCTGCGGATGGGCGAAGGGTGGCAAGACGGAAGTCCTGCTGTCTTTCATGGCTCGTGGTGCCCGGTACATCGGCGACGAGTGGGTCTACCTGGCGCCGGGAGGGGCGATGTTCGGGGTGCCGGAGCCGATCCGGCTGTGGCTGTGGCAGCTTCGACAGATGCCTGATGCATGGGCGAGGCTGCGTCCCAGCCAGAGGGGACGTCTCCGCGCGCTCGACCTCGCCACCTCGAACAGCGGTCGGGCCGCGGAGCTAGGCGGCCCGATGGCGTCGTTGTTTCGACGCGCCAGCAATCTGGTGGAGCGCCAGCAGTGGGTCCAGGTACCGCCGGCCGACCTTTTCGGAGCGGCGCGGATGGCACCCAGTGGCCGGGTCGACGACGTCCTGCTGACCTCGATCCACGACTCGCCCGAGTCCCTGGTCAACGAGATCAGCGGCACCGACGTCGGCCGACGAATGCGGGCCTCACTTCGCTTCGAACGTCGGCCTTTTGATGAGGTTTACGACCAGTTCCGGTTCGCCTTTCCGGACCTGTCGAGTCCGGTCGTCGAGACGGCTGGCGAGCGAGAGGCGGCGCTGTTGCAGGAACTCGTCCCTGCGCGCGCGGGATGGCTGCGGCATCCCTACCCAGTCGCCATCTCGTCGCTGTACCAACCCGTGCATGCGTGGGTGCACCGATGAGCGCTCAACTGCCCAGGGAGGCGACGCCGTCCCCGGCGAACCTTCCGAACCTGGTGATCGCCGGTGTCACCAAAGCCGGGACGACGTCTCTGTTCCGCTATCTTGCCCAGCATCCCGAGATATTTCCGTCCGATGTCAAGGAGTTGCGGTACTTCCAACCGTTGCGCTACGGCGGTGAGCTCGAACCACTGAGCCAGTACGAGGCGCACTTCGTGGGGCGCTCAGGTGAGCGCTACGCCATGGAGTCGACACCCGGGTACTTCTACGGCGGGCGGGCGCTGGCGAAAGGGCTGTCCGAGACGCTGCCGGACGTCCGGGTTGTCGTGAGCCTGCGCGACCCGGTCGAGCGGTGCTGGTCCTGGTACAACTTCATGCGCAGCCGGGCACGTGTGGACAAACGCCTTGGTTTCGCCCAGTACGTCGAAGGCTGCCTAGCACTGCGCGCGTCGGGTGCCGACGGCACGGTCGAGAACCAGCCGTACTGGGGCATCGGGGGCGGCTGCTACGACGAATGGCTCGACTCCTGGTACGACATTCTGGGAGACCATTTCACGGTGATCTTCTTCGAGGACCTGACGCGCGAGCCGCAACATACGACGGCGAAACTCTGCCGCTGGCTGGGCGTCGACCCGGACGTCACCGCGGAGTTCCGGTACGACGTGGAGAACAAGACGGAGCAGTACCGCAGCAAGAGCCTGCAGCGCGCCGCGTTGGGCGTCAACCGACGGGCGGAACGCTTTTTCGGCGAGCACCTGGCAGTTAAACGTCGGCTACGGCGCCTCTACTACTCGGTCAACCGTGAGCAAAGCGAGCAGCGCCGGGACGAGCACGTGCTGTCCCTGCTACGGGACTTCTACGTCCCGCACAACGAGCGACTGGCCGACCATTTGACTGCCAGGCAGGCGAACGTGACTCTGCCGCCGTGGCTGTCCGGCGCCCCGGGGGCCGCTGCGCCTGCCCCGGCGCCCTTCTCCGCTGACTAGCGCCCCAGGTGGTGAGGGCAAGGGCGGCCCTGCACTCCATCGCGCGCTCCTGGCGATCCCCGCCATACCGGGCGGGTACATCGGGCGGATGGCCGGGACCGTCCGCGTCGGGACGGTGCCGCCCCTCGTCACGAGGAGGGGCCCGCCTCGGCGTACCGCCCTGCCGTCTTCCCCTGCGCGTTCGCAGGGCGGAACCCATCGCACGACATCGGGCCTCGCAGGGGTGACCGGTCGAGCAGCGCGTTGTCGGGCCCTTGGACCAGCGAGCCCGATCCCGGTGCGAAGAACGACGCGGCGCCAAACCCGAGATTGTGGGAAACCGAGACGCCTCTTCCAGAGAGCCGGAACCCGCGCACGAGGTAGCCGCGGTGCCCCTCGCCAAGCACGTTGTGCTCGATCGCGATGTCGCTCGCCCCACCGGCCACGACGATGGGCACGACCGAGTCCACGAGGGTGTTGTACCGGATGGTGACGTTGACCGGCCCGGTGTCATCGGCGGTCCGTCCCCCGCCAAGCTTGATGTTCCGCCCGTTGGGTGCACCGAACACGAGGTTGCGTTCGATGAGGCCTGCGCCGGCGCTCTGCATGTCCCCGACGTAGATGTTGCTGTCCTGGCTGGGTCCGTTGGTGGGCACAGTGTCGTGTATGCAGTTCTGCACCAACGCCCAGTTGGCGGGCTCGTTCGGGCGATCGCTGGCAACGAGGACATCGGCAAAGGACCGTGCTCCCCAGATCTCGCTGTTGCGCCAAACCCAGCCCACGCCGTCGGTCAGTTTGACCAGGTGCTGACGGGAGTCGTTGTGAGCGACGTCCCACGTGACGTTGAGCCCTTCGACCGTCCAGTAGGAGGGCCGGTCCAGCCATATCAGCCCCCGCACAACGGCCCGGTGCCCTGGGTCCGCGCGCACGACGATGCGGTTGCTCGGGGTCCCGGCATGCAGTTGGACGTCGGTGACCTGCTCACGGTAGGTCCCGCCCATCACGGTGAGTTGATCTCCCGGACGCAGCATGGGCAGGGCGTGGTTCAGTGTCTGCCACGGTGCGGACCTCCCCCCCTGCGAGTCGTCGCTGCCGCGCGGACTGACGTAGAAGGAGCGTTGAGGGGAACCGGTCGTTGTCGGCACCGTGGGAGGCGGCAACGGGCCTCCGCGGTCGGCCGGTGCACTCGTACAGGCAGCGAGCAGCACACCCAGCGCGGTTCCGATGATCCATCGGGCGTGTCTGGTCACGGCCGTCGTGGTCGCTCTCGCAGGACATGGAACGCATCGCGTAGGTCGCTGAGCGAACGGTTGCGCTGGACCCGTCGCACCGCGTCACCCAGCCGCACGATGCGACGGCGGCGTAGCCGGGCGAGCGCCGCCTCAGCGAGGTCGAGCCGCCGGGCAAGATCCACCGGGTCAGCATCGGGCTCCACAACGAGACGGCGGGTTCCCAGGTCGAAGTCGGCGTCGGCCAGCTGGGCTGCGATCCCGACTCCGTCCCGCAGCGGGTCATCACCCGGGCCGGTGACGGGGTGCTTGACGTCGTAGCCGAGCAGGTCCGCCAGCGGCCCGGCTCGTTCCATGAGCACTTCGCGATCGCCGTCCGTCAACAGCGAGACCCACGTCGAGGCCCGTTCAGGGTCTACCGAGTCCCGGCTGATCGTGCTCCCGTCGGACATCCGCGGGCTACCACGTTCGGCCTGCACTTCGTGGTGGGCGAGAACGGAAGCGGACCACGGCACTCCGAGCCTGGCGAGCATCGGCCGCAGGACGGCTTCAGGTTCGTGCACGAGGTCCTCGTACCGACAGAGAAGGATCCGCGGACCCAGCTCGCTGGCGCGGCGCAGCAGCTCACGGTTGATCTCGTCCCAGTAGGCGACCCCGTCCGCGAACGTGTAGTGGAACCGATCACGTAGCGATGCCGCCACTGCTCCCGGGTGCCGCACGATTGCGACAAACTGAGCGTCGGGGAACACCTCCGACATAGCCGCGAGGTGCCAGGTGTGGGAGGGCGTCTTCTCCCCCCACCGACTCTTGCCCTGCGCGATCGCGTAGCGCGAGAACATCTCCGCGTAGAAGTCCCGGAGCCGGTCGTCGAGCTCCGCTGCCGACCAGCCGATCCGCTCGAACCAGGTGTCGCCGTACTTGAAGTTCGGGATCTTGCGGGTGGCCGAGAGCGCGCCCATGAAGCCCGTCTCGGGCGGGATGGCGATGGCCTCGTGGCTGTCCAACATCAGGCGCAGCAGGGTGCTTCCCGACCGCATGCTGCCGACCACGAAGATGGGGCCCTCTTCGGATCCCGAACGTCCTGGTGAGTCGGTCACGAGTCCCCTCCCACAGTGATCGGACCCACCAGGCTCGCGGAGCTTCGCAGCGGCGAGCCGGTAAGTCTGTCCCGCCGGGGAGCTGAGACAGCGCACAGAGTGGCGTAGGTGAGCACCAACCAGAAGTATTTGAACTCGAAGTTGGACAGGAGGCACGAGGTGACGAGTAGCCCCACAAGGGCTCCCAACGGAGGCCCACGCAGGGAACGGGGGATGCGCCACGCCTGCCGAAGGGCGAGAGCGAAGCCGAGGAGGAACAGCAGGAGGCCGACGAGCCCGGTCTCCACCAGCAACTGCAGGGGTACGTTGTGCGACTCGAATGCCGTTCCGCGGCGTAGGACCTTGGCTGACGTCACGCTGGGGGCGTAGGTCCCGTACACCTCAGGAAACGTCCCCCACCCGGAGCCCTGTAGGCAGTAGTCAGGGCATGCGGCGAGCCCGATCCGCCAGATGTCCAGGCGACCCGAGCTCGACGCCGTGTCACGCGCGCCGATGCCGGCAGAGCTGTAGAAAGAGGCGGCCAGGATCGCAGCGCCGAGCACCGCTCCGCCGGCGAGTGCCCGGGCCGGGCGCCGCCCGTGCATCGTGACCGTGACGTAGGTCGCCCCCAGCGCAATAATGCCCCCGCGGGAGCCTGTGAGGGCGATGGCTGCCACCACCAGGCCCACCATGGGCAGGTACAGGAGCCGCGTGCGACTCGTTGGGGCGTCGACACAGCGCCAGAGTGCGAGCGCGAAGGGCAGCATCAGGGCGGCAGCTGTGTGGTTCGCACCCAGCAGGTCACTGCCGAAACGTGGCGAGGCCGTGTCGGCAGCCTGCAGTGTCCCGGTCGCCGCTCCGTAGATGCCGTAGCACGCGGCGGCGACTCCGCCGAGGAGTGCCCCGTTGCCGACCAGACGCACGGTATCGGGACTGACCTGACGCTGGGCCAACAACGCGTAGAGCACGATCAGGCTCGCGATGATGGGGAGGGCTTGCAGCGTGGTTCTCGAGTTGACGCTCCATGCCGCGCTCGCGATCAGCAGGGCCAGCATCGCCAACCATGCGGGGGTCGGGAGCGCCGGGCGCTGAGCGTCGCTTCCATACAGCGTCAGCTGCACGACTAGACCGAGCAGCAGGATCAGTAGCAGCAGCGACGACACCGACGTGAACTGCCTGGGCAGTCCCAGGGGCAGCGCGGCCCCTGACCCGAATGGCGCCGCGGCGGCGTAGATGGGCAGGACGACCCGCTCGGGCGACCGAGCTCCGGCGATGACGAGCGCGACTGCGCACGGGACGATCGCGATCAGCGCTGCCGCAAGGAAAATGGGCACGTCTCCCCCCTCCCGGTCGGCCGTCCCACGCAACCCACGGTCACATCAGGCCATCCTTTCCCATGGCGACGAGGATCACCTCGGGTTCCCCGGGAATGGTGAGATGGAGGGACCTAGCATGGGCGGGGGTCCGGGACCCTCACCGCATGGGTGGGCAGGGGTGACGCATGACAACGCCGAAGGCGCAGGCGGACGCATCCGCCATGAGCCGTCGTCAGCTGCGCGGCTCGATGCTGCTGCTCGCTGGCCGAGGCGGTGCCGTGCTGCTGGCGACGGCGGCGCAGGTCGTCGTGGTGCGGGCCCTCACGAAGCAGGAGTACGGCGCATTCGCCTACGCCTTCGTCCTGGTCCTCGCCGGCCGCTCGGTGCTCAGCCTCGGACAGGGCAAGATGCTCAGCCGGTTCATGGCCAAGTACGAGGAGGAGCACGACTACGCCCGGATGTTCGGCACGATGCTGATGGCCGTCGCGACGATTGCGTTCACCAGCACGCTCGCCATCGCCGGCGTCCTCGTCTTCCGCGACCAGCTCGCCTCCTCGGCCATCGACAACCCGACCGCGGTGGCAGTGCTGGCAATCTTGATCTTTCTCGCGCCGCTAGAGGCACTGGATCAGGTGTTCGTCTCCCTCTTTGCAGTCTTCTCGCGGCCACGGTCGATCGTCTTCCGCAAGTACCTGTTGACACCTACGTTGCGCCTGATCGTCGTCGTGCTGCTCGTCATCCTGCACCAGGACGCCGTGTTCCTCGCGACCGGCTACCTCGTCACCGGGATCATCGGTCTGGCTGTCTACCTGCTTCTGCTGGACCGCGTTCTCCGGGAGCGAGGGCTACGCAGCCATCTGCGGATCAACCGCCTCGTCATCCCCGTTCGCCCCGTCCTGTCGTTCACGATCCCCACGTTGACGGGGGAGCTGGTGTTCCTGTCCACCACCGCGGGCAGCGTGCTTCTGCTAGGGAAGTTCGGCGGAGTGACCGAGGTGGCCGGCTACCGCGCCGTCTTCCCCGCAGCGCACCTCAACCAGTTCATCTTTGCGAGCTTTGTGACGCTGTTCCTGCCGATGGCGGCGCGGCTGGCAGCCCGTAAGGACCTGCCCGGTCTGAAGGTCGCCTATTGGCACACGGCGTACATGCTGGCGGTGCTTTCGTTCCCGATCTTCGCCATGACTGTGCCCTTCGCTCATGCGACCACGGTGGCGTTGTTCGGGGAGCGATATGCAGGCTCAGCGACCGTGCTGGCACTGCTCTCAACGGGCTACGCCGTGAACTCGGCTCTTGGATTCAACGCCTACACCTTGCAGGTGCTGGGGAAGCTGAGGTTCATCGTGTGGGCGAACATCGGCGCGGCGCTCTTCAACCTGGTTCTCTCGGGAGCCGTCGCGGCCAGATGGGGTGCGAACGGGATCGCTGTCGCCAACTGCAGCACCATGATCGGTCTGAACCTCGCCAATCAGGCTGTCCTCGCTCGCTCCCTGCGTTCGGGCCTGGTCGACCGCAGCTACCTCCTTGCCTACGTCCGACTGCTGGTGTGTGTGGCGGCGTTGGTGGCGGTCGAGCTCATCTTCCATCCCGGCCTCATCGTCGCTATCGCGGTGACCGCGCTGGTCGGGCTGGTCCTGCTGCGCATCAGTCGTCGCGACCTTCGGTTGAGCGAGACCTTCCCCGAGGTGACCCGTATACCGCTCGTGGGTCGCCTCATCTCGTGACCGGCTGGGCTTCAGCGGCGTCCCGCGACTCTCTTGAGGATCGGGAAGGCCCGACTCTGCCGGACCGGTAGGTAGGCCCTGCGGGTCTTGAGGTACATCGCTCGACGGCCGTTGCCGGGGAAGATGCCGACGCGGGGAACTGAAAAGGCGCCAGCGGGCTCGGGTCCTTGGGGCAGCGCGAAGCCGTGCGTGTAGCCGGCTTCTGCGGTGGCTCGACGGACGCTGGCGTCGTGGCGGCCTCTGGGGTAGGCCAGGAAAGGGACAGGCGCGCCCAGCAGGTTCTCGAGAAGCTCCTTGCTGCGGCGCAGGTCGGCGACGCACTCGGCGAAAGACAGCGCCGTCAGGTCGTGGTGAGAGTAGCTGTGCGAGGCGAAACTGACCCCTGCTGTGCCCATCTCAGCCACCTGGTCGCGAGTGAGCGTTCTCAGGGGGAACGCTGGCGGCGTATCGACCCAGTCGACCTGCCGGCCCGTCTCGCTGAGCGTCTCCGCCACGAGAAAGATGGTCGCCGGCAGGTCGAGCTCGCTCAGAATCGGCAGGACGTTCTCGTACAGCGCCGAGAATCCGTCGTCGAACGTGAGCACGACCGTGTCGGCTGGGAGCCGACCCGACGCGTCCAGCGACGACACAGCGTCGTCGAGGCTGACGACGCGAGCGTGTTGGCTCAGCCACAGCGCCTGGTCGCGGAAGTCAGAGCGGCCGACGGCGAGCGGGGACTTCCAGTCGTCCTGGACCGAGTGGTAGCAGAGGATTGTCACGGGCGGCGAGCTCCCAGCTCGGTGTACAGGTCGGACAACCGGGAGATGAGCACGTCGGCCGAGAACTCGGCCACCGCACGGGCCCGTCCGGCCGCTCCCATTGTCGCGCGCAGTTCCGCATCCCGAAGCAACACCCCCAGCGCCTCCGCGAGTCGGGCCGGATCCTGCCGGGGGACGACGAGCCCCGTTTCCCCGTCGATGACGAGCCGGCCGACGTCGCCCACGTCCGTGGCGACGACGGGTAGACCGCATGCCATCGCCTCGAGCACCGAGAGCGGCATCGCCTCATACCAGGACGGCAGGCAGAAGACGTCCGCCTCACGGAACACGTCAGGCATCTTGGCGTGGGTCATTGTCCCGGCGAGATGCACGTCGTCACCGAGGTGCTCGCGTACCTCTCGCTCGGCCTGCTCGCCTTCGTCCGGCGTCCCTCCGACGAGGATCAGCTCGTGAACCACTCGCTCCTGATGCAGCGACCTGCTGGCCTCGAGCAGGTCGACGATGCCCTTGCGCGGCGTCAGGAGCCCGACGTAGAGGACTCGTGTGACTTCTCCGGATCGCGCGGACCGGGGCACGAAGGTGTCGACGTTGACGCCGTTGGGGAGCACCATCACGTTTCGGTGGCCCGGGGCGTCGCGCAGCGTCTCGGCCACCGCCTCCGACACCGAGACGACGAGGGCCGTCGGGGTCATAGCGGCCGCGAGGATGACGCGGTGGACCTGGCCGCGGGCCCAAAGAGGCAACCGGCCGCCATGTACGTGAAGGAGCACGCGAGCCCCACGGACCCGAGCCGCGACGCAGAGGAGGCCGGCACGCATTGCTGTGACGCCCGGGGCGAGCGCCGTATGCAGGTGTACGACATCGCGGCCGCGTGACGATCTCCAGACGGCCACAGTGTCCTTGACGGTTCGCAGCAAGTTTGCGAGAGTCGCTCTGCCTCCCTGAGGAGGCGTGGCGCGCGTCAGATTCAGGAAGTCGACCCGGTGCTCGGAGCGCAACCGGTCGCACATGACCATGTCGATGAAGGACGGGATCCCACCGTGCTCCGGGTCACCCTTCCCCACCAGCAGCACGTTCGCCACAGACCCTGCCCCCCTCAAACACCCCTTGTGGCGAGTTGACGCGAGCCCCGCGCCTCCGCCGCCTGGCGACTCGTCGCCGGTCCCGCAGGACTGCATGCCTTGTCCTGACAGGCGCCGGGTGTGGATTGGACGTCCCGCACGGTGTTCCATCACAAGATCGTTCTGCTCTGCCTGATCCTAGCCGGATCGGTGTTCTGCACGTTGCCGGATGCCGCTGCCTCGTCCCGTACGCGATATGTCTCGCCCACGGGGTCCGACTCCGCCACCGGGTCCCAGGCGCACCCCTGGCGGACCGTGGCTCGAGGCATGGCGGCGCTGCATGCCGGTGACACCCTCTACCTCCGAGGGGGCACCTACGATCAGCGGGTCACCGGGCGCTCCGGTTCCTACCTCCGGGTGGCGCCTGGCACCCCGACCCGACGAATCACCGTACGAAACTACCCCGGCGAGCGGCCCGTCGTGCGCGGTGTCTTCTGGGTGACCGGCATGGACTACTGGACCTTCCATCACATCGGCGTCACGTGGGACGCCGCCGACCGCTCGGGCCAGCACATGGTGCGCCTGAAGAATGGCCGAGGATGGGTGTTCCAGCGAAGCGAGATCTGGGGAGCGAGAGGCTACGCCAACGTCAACGTCACCTCTGACGTGCCGGGCGAGCCTGCCGGGTGGGCGATACGCGGCAACTGCATCCACGACAACTACGGACTGCCGTCACACGGCACCGCGAAGGACCAGCTGCTGTACGTCAACAGCGGGGTGCAGGCAGGAGCGGGTGTTATCGAACGCAACCTCATCTTCAATGCACCGCAGGGCAAGGGCATCAAGCTCGCAGGCCCGGACGCCGCAAGCGGCTCTGCGAACGTGACCATCCGCTACAACACGATCTACAACACCTTCAAGCCGGCGATCATCGTCGGGAGCGCAACGCACGCCTCGAAGATCTACCGCAACCTCGTGGTGCGCACCCAGGACAAGGCGCTGATCCGCGGGTTCCGTCTCGACGGACGGGGCAATGCGGCCTGGGACAACGGCTGGGCGCAGGGGCCCCGGGCGTTGGCCAGCGACCCCGGGTTCGGCAGTCGCATCGAGGACCGCGGCGGGCAGCAGAAGGTCGTGCCCAGCTTCGACTCGACGGCCTGTGCCTCCTTCCACCCCGGCACGACCAGGGCTGCGGGGTTCGGCCGCTATGCCCGCTGAGCGGCCGTAGGCTTCCTGGACGGGGTCCGGGACGAGGGGGGAATGCATGGTTGCCGCGCAGGCGGGCTCGATCGTCTCCGTGGTGGGACCGGGACGCAGCGGCACGACGGTGCTCGGTGAGATCCTGGGCGAGGTCGAGGGCGTCTTCGACGCGGGGGAGCTGCGTTGGATCTGGCGACGCGGACTGACGGAGCGCCGGCGCTGCGGGTGCGGCGAGGCGTTGCCCGACTGTCCCCTCTGGTCGGAGGTTCTGCGGGCCGCCGGGCCTCGGCTGCCGCCGCCCGCGGAGGTAGTCGATCTTCAACGCCGGATCGGTCGGAGATCGGTCCGTGCTCGGGTGCTGGCCGGCGCCCGGCCGGGCTCGCCAGCACCTGACGACATGAGGCGGTACGCCGACGTGATGTCGCTGGTCTACCGGGCGATTTGTGACGTCTCGGGTGCGCGAGTGGTGATCGACACCTCCAAGCGGGCGATCGATGCCGCGGTCGCGAATCGGGTAGCCGGTGACAACCACTTCCTCTTGCACGTCGTCCGTGATCCTCGGGCGGTGGCCTACTCCTGGCAGCGAGTCAAGGCCAACCCCAGCTCCGACGAGGCACCCGTCCTGAGCCGGCGCACGGCCCCGGCCAGTGCGGTCCGCTGGGTGGAGAACTCCCTCAGTGCCGAGATGCTGCGCCGTCGCATCCGGCCGGACCGTCAGCTCTTCGTGCGTTACGAAGACTTCGCACGCGAGCCGGACGGCACCATCCGCGGCGTCCTCGCCTTCCTGGGTCAGGACCCGGCGGCCAGCCCCGTCTCGGACCGGGGGGTGGTGGCGCTGGGACGCAACCACACGGTGGCCGGCAACCCGGACCGTTTCCGGAACGGGGGGGACGTCGAGATCCGCGAGGATGCGGCCTGGCGGGCCGGCCTCGGAGTCCGCGACCGGGTCGCCGTGCAGACCCTCACCTGGCCGTTGCTGCTGCGTTACGGCTACCCCGCGGGCCGGCACTGAGACATCGACGATGACGGCAGACTGGGCGCGTCGCCGCGAGTCGCTGTAGGCTCGGACCATCTGAGGATGCGGCCCGCCGGGGGGAGCGCCGCTGAGGTCCTGGGGGGGAGGAACGCCATGTGCGGGCCGACAATGTGGCGTGCTCACCCGCAACAAAGAGATGCCGACTCCCTGTGGTGACTGTCGCCCTGGTGGGTCCTGACGGCGCCGGCAAGAGCACGATCAGCCGTCGTCTCGAGGCCTTGCCGCTCGCCTGGCCGGTGAAGGTCATCTACATGGGTGTCAACCTCGAAGCCAGCGCCATGATGCTGCCGACGACAAGACTCGCAATGGTGGTCCGGGGCCGACTCGGTGGCGCGACCGACATGACGATGCGGGTACCTGGCGCCCAGCCGTCAGCGAGCCTGTTCGCGCGCCGCGCGCGGGACGTCAAGGACGCCTTGCGCCTCGCCCTGTGGCTGGCAGAGGAGTGGTTCCGACAGGCCGCTGCCCTCCGCTCGGCCCGCCGAGGCGCGGTGGTTGTCTTCGACCGGCACTTCCTGGCCGACTATGTCAGCAGCCAACGCGACGAGCCTCGTCGTTGGCCGGCGAGACTTCACGAAGCGCTGCTCCGGGGCACGTACCCGCGGCCCGACCTGGTGATCTGCCTCGATGCCCCCGGTCACGTCCTGTTCGGCCGGAAGGGAGAGGGGAGTCCCGAGTGGCTGGATGGCCGGCGGAATCACTACTTGCAGCTAGCGAACCTCGTTCCCCGCTTCGCTGTCGTGGACGCGACCCAGCCGCTGGACGACGTGACCCACGACGTCGTGAGACTGATCACCGAGCTCATGGAGGAGAACCCGCCGTGAAGATCCTCATCGCCAGCTCCATCGACGGGGAGACGATGGATGCCCTGTATCGCGATCACGACGTCGCCGCTGCGATCAACGTGGACGAGGCCGAGCTCAGCGCAGCAGCAGTGGACCGCGAAGTGATCATCTTCCGCAGTGGGGTGCGGGTGTCGTCAGCGGTAATGGCTGCCGCCCCTCGCCTCCGACTGCTCATCCGCGCCGGTTCCGGCCTCGACAACGTCGACATCGAGCGCGCCCGGACGACGGGCGTCCGGCTGCTGCGCGTTGCCGGATCTTCGGCGCAACCCGTCGCCGAGCTCACGTTCGCACTCATGCTGTCCGTAGCCCGCCACGTCAACCGCGCCGACGCCCTGCTTCGATCGGGCCACTGGCCCAAGTCCGAGCTCGTTGGACCGCTCTTGCATGGCAAGACGCTCGGCGTGGTGGGTGCGGGCAACATCGGGTCACGGGTGGGCGAGATGGGTGCGGCCTGGGGCATGCGAGTGCTCGGATGTGTGGCCGACCCATCGTCGGCGCTGGCTGATCAGCTGGGACGACGGGGCATCGACATGACCGGCTTCGACACCGTGCTGGAACAGTCAGACTTCCTCAGCCTTCACGTACCCCTCGACGCCTCGACGCGACACATGATCTCTTTCGACGAGTTGAAACGGATGAAGGAGGGCGCCTACCTCGTCAACATGGCTCGTGGCGGCGTCGTCGACGAATCGGCCCTGCTGAGTGAGCTGACTGGCGGTGGGCACCTGGCCGGCGCGGCGCTCGACGTTCACGAACGCGAAGGCGAGGGCACCGTCTCGTTGTTGGGAGACCTGCCGAACGTCGTCCTGACACCGCACATCGGAGCAATGGCGTCAGAATCACAGCGGCTCATCGGACTCCGGGTCTGTGAGCTTCTCAAGGCTTACTCCGACGGCACCCTGGACGAGACCACGACAGAGGCCGAGACAGTGGCCTGAAGGACCACTCCGCGGAAAGGGAACCATGGATCGAGCAGTGCGAAAGAGGCAAACGCTGCGTGATGGGCTGGCGGCGTCAACGCCGGTGGTAATGGTCGGTGCCCACGACGCGATGAGCAGTCTGCTGATCGAGCGCTACGGGTTCGACGCAGTGTGGGTCAGTGGGTTCGGCGTCTCGACGATGGGCTTCGCCTTACCAGACCTGAACCTGGTCACCATGACGGACACCCTGCAGGCCGCCGTGCGGATCGATGCTGCGACGACATTGCCGGTCGTGGCTGACTGCGACAACGGTTTCGGTGGTCTGAGCAATGTCGTCCGGACCGTCATCGAGTTCGAACGGGCGGGGATTGCCGGGATCTGCATCGAGGACAACCTCTTCCCCAAGCGCAACAGCCTCTTTCAGGGGGACGCCAAGCGCGATCTGGTCCCGGTCGAGGAGCAGGCGCGACGGATCCGGGCGGGTAAGGAGGCGCAAGCATCGGACGAGTTCGTGGTCCTCGCGCGCGTTGAGGCGCTCATCGCCGGTCAGGGGGTCGAAGACGCATGCCGTCGGGCCGACGCGTACGTCGACGCGGGAGCTGACGCGATCCTGATCCACTCCAAGGACAAGTCACTGGCCGAGATCGAGGGCTTTCTGGCTGCATGGAAGGGGTTGGGCTCGACTCCGCTGGTCGCCGTTCCTACCCTCTTCCCCGATTACACAGCCGAGGAGTTGTACGCCAAGGGATTCCAGATGATGATCCTCGCCAACCAACCCATGAGAGCGGCCGTCCAGGCGATGGAGGAGACCCTCGAGACATTGCGCCGCGAGCGAAAGCCGGCGATGGTCGACGGCAGCATCGCCCCCGTCGACCACGTGTTCGAGCTCGTCGGGACCGCCGAGATGATCAAGCTGGAGGACGGCACGGGACGAGCGCCGGGGGTATCAACCTGAACGCGCCCTTGGCGACTGTGCCGGCGGTTCTGCTCGGACTTGACTGCATGACCGGCCTCCAGACCGCCCGCATCTTGGCTGGACATGGCGTTCCCGTCGTCGGTGTCGTGTCCGATCCTGGTCACTTCGCCGCGCGCACGCGGGTCTGCCGAGAGATCCGACGCTCGGTGGTGGGAGCTGAGCGACTCGTCGATGATCTCGAGGCCTGGGGCCCAGAGCTCCGTGGGGCCGTGCTGGTGCCATGTACCGACCTGAGCGTTGCCCTCGTGTCCCGTCATCGCGATCGGCTCGAACCGTTCTACCGCTGGGCGATGCCCGATCACCGCGTCGTCGAGCTGCTCATGGACAAGATCTCCTTCGCCCGATACGCCGCCGAGGCGGATTTGGACGTCCCCGACACTGCGGTCCTTGCCGAGCGCGCGGACGCCGAGCGTGCAGCGGACGAGCTCACATTCCCGGCCGTGGTGAAGCCGCCGATCAAGGCAGAGGCATGGACCCGACACACGAAAGCCAAGGCCATCGTCGTCGCGGGGAGAGACGAGCTGCTGGACACGTACGACCGGACCCGGGCTTGGGCGCCCTTGCTCCTTGCTCAGCAGTGGATCCCTGGCGGGGACGACTGCCTCGTCTCCTGCAACGCCTACTTTGATGCGTCCTCAACCCCGCTCGTGACCTTCGTGGCACGCAAGGTGCGCCAATGGCCACCGGAGACCGGGACGAGTGCGTCGGGGGTGGAGTGCCGTGACGACGTCGTGCTGGAGGCGACGATCAGGCTGTTCGGTGGACTCGGCTACCGAGGGTTGGCCTATCTGGAGATGAAGCGCGACCCTCGGACGGGCCGACATTTCGTCATCGAGCCGAACATCGGCCGGCCAACCGGCAGATCGGCTATCGCCGAGGCGGGTGGTGTCGACCTGCTCTGGACGATGTACTGCGACGTGGTCGGACTGCCGCTGCCAGCGAGGACTGTGCAGCAGTACGGAGGGGCAAAATGGCTCGATGTCCGCAGGGATCTCCAGTCGGCGATGCACGACTGGCGGCGCGGGGCGCTCACGCCACGCCAGTGGCTCGGATCGCTCCGAGGGCCCGTGTTCCACGCGATCTGGGCTGGGGATGACCCGTGGCCCTTCTTCTTCGATGTTGGGCAGGCCGCCAGGAAGGGCATCCGGCGCGCGGCATCCCGTGCCACGACGCGGGTGAGACATTGTCGTCGCCCTGCCCCAGATGGCGAGGTCGATTAGTCTTGGGACGGCTACAGGAGCAGCTCCCTTGTCGGCGGGATGAAGGGATGGCGCGTGCACTCTTCCGTACTGCCCTACCGCTGGGTGTTCCGACGATTCTGGTGGGTGCTGTTGCTGGTGTGCGCCCTCGGTTCCGTGCTCGTCCCAGCAGCCGCTGCCTCGCAGGCGAAGACATACCAGGCAACCTCGCTCGTCGTGACCCAGCGGTTCTCGCAGAGCGTCGTCGCGCTGCCCAGGTTCGGTCAGACGATCTTCTTGTCAGGTGCGGTGCGCGACCGGGTGGCCTACGAGCTGAAGTTGAGGCCGCAGGACCTTATCCCGGCCAAGCTCAGCGCGGTGACACCGCAGGACTCGTTGATCTTCTCCGTCGTTGGCCGAGACCAGGACCCTCGGCGCGCAGCTCAACTGGCGAACGTCGGAGCAGAGGCGTTTGTCGCCGAGCTGAACAAGGGTGGCACCTCGGTAGGAGTCTTCTCGGTCCAGAGCAGGGCGACGCCGCCGAGCCAGCCCGTCAGCCCGCCGTTGGGCAAGCCGCTGGCAGTCGTGATCGGTGGGACAGCCGGGGCTGTCTTCGGATTCGGATTGCTCCTCATGCTGGTGCTTGTCCGGCGACCGATCGTCGCGCCTGAGTACGTCGTCGATCAGCTAGCTCTGCCCGGCCTGGGGATCATCACGCTTCCTCCACGCGGAGAGGGTGGGCAGGTGCTCCCCGAAGAGGCGCCCGGGGCGACCCGGCTGGCCCGCATGGTGCTCGCCTCGGGCGTCCGGACCGTACTTGTCGTCGGAGACCAGAGGGACGCCACGGCGCGCGAGCAGACCGCTCATGTCCTGGCGATCGTCCTGGCCGTCAACGGACCGACGGTCTACCTCGGGGATTCGGCAGCCGAAGAGGCCGTCAACGGCCTGGTGCGCGAGCGGAGAGGAGAGGCTGCCGAGGCGTCGTCGGGATCGGAGGAGTCCATCGTCGTGGCAGATGTTTCCACTCCAGTCGACCTGTTGAGCATCCGCGGTGGGAAGTGGGGGGTCGTCCTCGTCGGTCCGACCGGGGCCTCCCGCGCTCGCTTTGAGCACGTACTCGAAGACTTCCGACGCGACGACGTTATCGGGGTCGTTCTCTACAGGCGTCGCCGACGGCGCCACCCACTGCGGGCCATCATGAGGACCATCGGCGCGCCGACCGCGCCGCGGGCGGAGGAAGCTGCGGATCCCACCTGAGGCTTGGACAGAGGAGGCTGACGGCGCCGTCTGCGCCAAGCGACCACCGCCGTAGCCACCGCCACGACCGCGACCAGGTCCGCCACGACAAGGCCGTGGTGCTTGGAGAAGGAGATGAGGTGTGGTCCCTCGAAGTCGCTGTCGACCTCGAGCCACACGCCGGCCTGCAGGACGAGTGCCACAGCTGCAGCGAGACGGCCGCTCCAGGCAAGCCGGGCCGTTAGCAGCATCGCGACGGAGAGCATCAAGCCCGACCACACCTCCTCACCCTAGTCGTTGCGGCGCTCTGTGGACGGTGGACGCTGGCGCAGTGGAAACACAGAACACGAAGCCGAACACCACGTCGGCTTCCACATCGCCGTCATTGTCGATGTGGATGCTGTAGATCGCATCCGGGTGGAACTCGGAGCCGATCATGAACGGGTTGGCGTCGATGATCAGCACCGTCTTGTCGGGGCTGTCCGGGGCGGCTAACTGAGGCGGGGCTGAGCAACGCAACTGGGATCTACCTCGGGGTGCTGGCATGGTTTGCGGCCTTAAGGGGCCAAGACGAGGAGACAGCCTGCACGCCGCTGCTGCGATCGAGCAAGCGAGAGCGACCGGGCTCGGTTTAGCAAACGCCCTGGCGGAGTGGGGTCTTGCGATGAACGACTTCACCGGGGGGCGAGCCGATGCCGCCGCTACCCGCCTCTCCGCTTTGCGGGCGGCCCCACCCGGCGTGGGGCACCCGTACATCGTCCTGAACTCCGCTCCGGATCTCGTCGAGGCTTGCGTTCGTACAGGTCGCGTCGGGGAGGCTCGGTCGGCGTACGAGGTCGTCGCAGACTTCGCGCGAACCGGCGCGCCTGGGTGGGCCTTGGCGCTGGCCGCGCGATGTCGCGCGCTGCTCGCCGACGACGCCACCGCAGGGGAGGAATTCGCCGAAGCCCTCCGATTGCACTCCGAGTGGGAGCGTCCCTTTGACCGGGCGCGGACCCAACTTCTCTTTGGAGAGCACCTCAGACGTCGGCGGCAGCGAATTGCTTGCCGCGGCCACCTTCGCGCCGCCCTCGAGACCTTCGAGGCTTTGGGGGCCACTCCCTGGGCCGAGCGGGCGCGTGGTGAGCTTCGTGCGTCCGGCGAGACCTCCGGCCCGCGCGGCCCGACAGCTCTCGGGCGGTTGACTCCGCAAGAACTGCAGATCGTTCGGCTTGTCCGTGAGGGAGAGTCGAACAAGGAGATCGCGGCTCATCTCTTCCTGAGTCCACGGACGGTCGAGTACCACCTCAGCAAGGTGTACACAAAGGTGGGAATCGCCTCGCGCGCGGAGCTCGTCGCACAGGACCTCGCCGCCGACGGCGCAGCGGCCTCGTAGTCCAGCAGCGCAGAGGTTCTCCGAACCTGCGATAAGCAGACCTTGTCAGATGACCCGGAACCGATCGCCGCCCGGCTCGAGCTCGTAGGTGTGCGAGCGAGGCGGGGCCATCGGCCGGTCATGACGTACGACGACGGCCAGGCGGGCGACGACGGCGACGGCGAAGGCGAGGAAGATCAGGGCGAACATGGCGGGATCCTCTGTACTGGGCTCCGGTGCGGAGCCGGACAGGTCGAGAGTGCTCCGCCGCGCGGTGAATGGCATCAGTAGGCCCACCAGTCGCGCCGCTGGTCGAGTCCCCGTGGCCACCGACCGCGTCCGGCGTGGGCGACCCGCAACCTCGTAGTCCATCGTCGCCAGAAGAGGACCGCGAGCAGCAGCCTCGCTCGGGGCCTGCGCACTCCTTCACGCCATCGGGGGCGCGCTCTAACATCGCGGTCATGTTGGTCGGTCGGCATGCGGAGACCGCGCTGATCGACGACCTGCTGGAGACCGCCCGCGGTGGCCGTAGTGCCTCGCTCGTGTTGCGCGGTGAGGCGGGGATCGGCAAGTCCGCCCTTCTCGCATATGCCGCAGAACACGCAAACGACATGACAGTGCTGAGGGCCGTTGGTGTCCAGAGCGAGTCGGATCTGGCCTTCGCCGGGCTGCACCAGCTGCTCAGACCGATCTTTCCCTCCATCGACCGGCTTCCTCAGCCCCAGGCTCTCGCATTGCGTGCCGCGTTCGCGTTGACCACAGACACGGTGGACGACCGGTTCCGGGTGGCGATAGGGGTGCTCGGCCTGCTTACCCAGGCCGCCGAGGAATCGCCATTGGTCTGCCTCATCGACGATGCGCAGTGGCTCGACCGGTCGTCCGCGGATGCTCTGCTCTTCGCCGGGCGCCGGCTCGACGTTGATGCGGTCGCCCTGCTCCTCGCCTGCCGCGACAGCGAGACTGAGCACTTCGAAGCGTCGGGGCTCGACGACCTGCAGGTCGGTGGCCTTGCCGTAGAGGCCGCCGGACAGCTGGTGGACTCGTTGAATGCGGAGATCGATCCCTTGGTCCGAGACCATCTCGTCGATCAGGCGGCGGGCAATGCGCTCGCCCTCGTCGAGCTTCCAGCCGCCCTTTCGGCAAGGCAACTCACCGGCGCCGATCCTCTGCCGCCTGCCCTGCCGTTGCCGCGCGACGTCGAGCGGCTCTTCCTCCAGCGGGTGCGCCAGCTACCGGAGGGGACGCAGCGGCTACTTACCGTTGTCGCCGCGGACGACGGCGGTTCCCTCGCCGCGGTGATGCGCGCGGCTGATCAGCTCGGCATCGACACCGACTCCCTCGTGTCGGCCGAACGAGCCGGACTGGTGGTTGTCGACGGCCACACGATCCAGGTCCGCCATCCCCTGGTGCGATCAGCGATCTATCAAGGAGTCTCGTCGAGCGAGCGGCGCTCGGCGCACGACGCGCTCGCTGAGGCGATGTCGAGAGATGTCGACTCGGACCGGCGCGCCTGGCATCGCGCCGCCGCCGCTGAAGGCCCCGACGAAGCGGTGGCCATGGAACTGGAGAGCAGCGCCGAACGAGCCCGCCTGCGTGGCGGCCACTCGGCGACGGCGGCGGCTCTAGAGAAGGCTGCGGAGCTCAGCGTCGACTTCGACGCCACGGGGCGGCGACTCTTGGCCGCGGCCACGGCGGCCTGGCACGCAGGCCAGCCGGCTCGCGCCACTGCCTTGCTCGACCGAGCCAGCACGCTGGTCGCGTCGCCGGCGGAGCGCACCGAGGTCGAGCACCTGCGCGGCATCGTCGAGCTTCGATGCGGCCGGTTGCTCGATGCTTGCCAGATCTTGATAGCGGCCGCTGGCGCGACGGCACCGCGCGACCTTGGCAAGGCTCTGGAGATCCTGTTCGACGCCGGTGAGGCAGCGTCATGGGCCGGCGACCATGCCGTCCTCGGCGGAATCGTCGATCGGGTCGCGGCCCTCCCCGCCAGCTCCACCCCCGGCGAGGCGTATCTCGCTCAGCTGCTGATCGGGGTAGGCGGGCTCATCGCCGGCAAATCGGAGCAAGGGGTCCCGGCCGTTCTCGACGTCGTTGCCAGGGCGGACGACTTCGACCACCCGAGGTGGCTGGTCTGGGCCGCCGTCGGCGCAGGGGCGGTGGGACAGGACGCCCGGGAGGCGGCACTGCTCCGGCGGGCGGTGACCCTGGCCCGGGCATCAGGAGCTGTGGACACCTTGATGCTCGTCCTTCAGGTGGTCGCCGGACTAGGCCTCCTCGAAGGCAGGACGTCCGCCGCCGCGGATGCGGAGGAAGGACTCCGGCTCGGCAGGGAGGCAGGGCTGTCCAACGGCATGAGCCTGCACTGCGCGGCTCTCGCCAGGTTCGCCGCCATCAGAGGCGACCAGGACACCTGTCAGGCGCAGGCAACGGAGGCGATCAGGCTGGCCCGCGCGAATGGGGCAGGCTTCGCGCACGCGGTTGCCGAGTGGTCGATGGCGCTCAGCCAGCTTGGCCACGGGCGGCCGGCGGAGGCGATCCAGAGGCTTGAGGGCCTGCACGGAGCCGCCGCAGGTGCCGGTGACCCGCAGATCCTCGTCCTGTCGACTCCCGACCTCGTCGAGGCCAGCGTGCGCGGCGGCAGTCACGACGGAGCGGAGCGAGCATTCGCCGTCCTGGCGGCTCTCGACCCAGCTACCGCGCCCGCGTGGCTACTGGCCCTGGTGGCCCGATGCCGGGCGCTGCTCACCGACGGGCCCGAGTCCGATGAGCACTTCGAGGATGCGCTCAAGCTGCACCTGTCCTGGGATCGCCCTTTCGACCGGGCGCGCACCGAGCTGCTCTTCGGGGAGCACCTGCGCCGTCAGCGGCGCCGAGTCGCGTCGCGGGAACATCTGCGAAGCGCCATCGACGGCTTCGATTCCTTGGGTGCCCTCCGGTGGGCCGAACGCGCCAGGTCGGAGCTGCGGGCGACGGGAGAGACCAGCCGCGGCCGCGAGCCGCAGGCCGTGGCTACGCTGACCCCGCAGGAGCAACAGATCGCCCGCCTCGTCCGCGACGGGGAGTCGAACAAGGACGTGGCAGCCCACCTCTTCCTAAGTCCCCGGACCGTGGAGTACCACCTCAGCAAGGTGTTCACGAAGCTTGGTATCGCCTCACGTTCGGAGCTCATGCGGCATGCGCTGGTTCTTGAGGGAGTCACCTGAGGGCCGGAGTCCTGTCATCCATGGCTGATGTGTCATCAGCATCGTCGCGGTCCGCGATGGATCTGGCTTGGCCTGGGCCGCGACCACCCTCGAGGTCGATGCGGGGCAGCATGTGGTCCAACCAGTCCGGCAGCCACCAGGCCCGGTGACCCGAGCAGGCTCATCGCTGCCGGGACGAGGACCATCCGGACCAACGTGACGTCGAGGAAGACGGCGACGCCGAGGCCGACGCCGAAGAGCTTCGTCGTGGCGTCCGGGCTGAGCACGAAGGCGAAGAACACGCTGATCATGATCAGGGCGGCGCTCGTGATGATCCGGGCGGTCGAGCCGGTGCCTTCGACGACGGCGCGCTTCGGGTCGCCATGGACGCAGGTAGTACTCGCGCACCCTGCTGAGCAGGAAGACCTCGTAGTCCATCGACAGCCCGAAGAGGATCGCGAACATCAACAGCGGCGCGATCGGCATGATCGGCACCGTCTCGTGGACACCGATCAGCTCCGCGCCCCAGCCCCACTGGAAGATCGCAACCACGACGCCGTAGGCCGCGCCGATGCTGATCAGGTTGAGGGCCGCCGCCTTCAGGGGCACGACCACCGAGCGGAAGACGACTGTCAGGGCCAGGAAGGCCAGACCGATCACCGCGCCGATGAACCACAGCATCCGGTGCTGGATCCGGTTGGACACGTCGGTCTCGAACGCGGTGTCGCCCGTGACCATGACGTCGACGTCGTGCCCCTGCGCTGCAGCGGGTAGCACCTCGTCGCGGAGGTCGTCGAGCACGTCGGAGGTCTGGTCGTCCTGGCTGCCGGTCGTCGGCGACGCCGAGAACACCGCGAGGTCGCCGTCCGCGCTGATGTCTGGTCCGGAGGTCGACGCGATGCCGGGCGTGGCGGCCAGCGCGTCGCCGATCGCGGTGAGGACGGCCTCGTCGTCCGGTGACTGGCTGCGGTCGACGACGACCTGGAAGGGTCCGTTGAAGCCGGGGCCGAAGCCGTCAGCGAGCAGGTCGTAGGCCTGCCGTGTCGTCGTGGACCGCGGCTCGTTGCCTGCGTCCGGGAAGCCGATGCGCAGTGCGAAGACCGGAGCCGCGAGAACGCCGAGCAGCACTGCCGCGGTCACGCCGTAGCGCACCGGGCGGGCGACCACCCGGGCCACCCACCGGCCGGAGAGCGTGCGTGCGGACGTCGACCGGGCGGGTCCGCACGAAGGGGATGCGCAGCGCGTTGACCTTGTGGCCGATGACGCCGAGCACGGCCGGCAGCAGGTGATGGCCGCCAGCATGGTGACGAGCACCATCACGGCCGCGCCCCAGCCCATCATCGTGAGCATCGGGATGCCGGTGAGCTGCAGGCCGGCGATCGCCACGATCACGGTGAGGCCGGCGAAGAGGACCGAGAGACCGGCCGTCGCGTTGGCCCGGCCGGCCGCCTCGGGCACCGGCATGCCCTCGGCGAGATGCTGCCGGTGCCGGGCGAGGATGAAGAGGGCGTAGTCGATGCCGACGCCGAGGCCCATCATCATCCCGACGATCGTGGTGATCTCCGGGATGGTGAAGAAGCCGGCCAGGATGCCGATGCCGGCACTGCCGACCATGAGGCCGATCAGCGCCACGGCGAGCGGCACGCTCATGGCGACGACCGACCCGAAGGCGATGACCAGGACGACGACCGCGATCGCCAGCCCGATGATCTCGCTGGAGGCCTCGGTGCGCGGCTCGGCCGCGCCCAGCAGCCCGTCGACCTCGATGCGTACGCCGGCCGCCTCGGCCGGCTCGAGGGCCGCCATCGCCGCGTCGTAGTCGGCGACCTCCAGCCGGTTGACGTCGTGCGCGACGCGGGCGAAGCCGGTCCTGCCGTCCGCGCTGATGCTCTGGCCGCCGTCCGCGTAGGGGTCCGAGACCCCGAGCATGTGGTCGACGTCGGCGAGCCGGTCGAGCGCGTCGGCGACTGCGGCCTTCGCCGCTGGGTCGCTCAGGCCGTCCGGCGCGTGCAGGACGACGTTGGACGTGTGGGTGGACTGCTGGGGGAACCGGTCTTCCAGGGCGTCGGCCGCCTGCTGCGACTCCGACCCCGGCAGCTGGAAGGTCTCGTTCGTGGACCCGCCGATGCGGCCGTTGAGCTGGAGGACGGCGACGATGACCACGAACCAGATCGCGAGGAGGCGCCACGGGTGTCGGCCGCCGAAGCGACCCAGCCGGTAGAGGATGCGGGTCATGCGAGTTCCCTTCCTGGTCAGCTAGCGATCCGGACGCGGCGTACGGCCGGTGCCGTGCAGTTCTCAGGTTCGTGCGGTGCGGTGGTGCTTCGAATCCGTGGCGGCCCCAGTAGGTCACTAGTTGGCGCCGCGACTGAGCAGTACGTTCTGGCGATCACCCGCGGTCGGGTGTCGACCTGGTGACCGCCGACGGCCGCCAGATCACCCCTAGCGCCCGGTCGCGGCCTGGATCACGCACCCGTTCGCGGTGTGGGAGGACGCCGCCGACGACGAGGCCAACATCGCCTGGGGCAAGAGCTTCCGCGACCGGATCGCCGAGCACACCAACGGCGGGGGGTCTACCTCAATTTTCTGCCAGCCACCGTGACACTGCCCACGGCCCGGCCCGAGGCGAACATCGATGTCCGCACGGACAGCACGACCCGCTGACAGGACGGCGCTACGGCCGTTCGGGGACGTGCCTCGGGCGGATCTCGGGGTTACACCCGACCAGTGATGTCACTGATTCGGGAATCGCTGATGTGTCCCAACCTAGATCTCCATCCAGCCGAAAGGACACTTCATGAACAGGATCAAGACCCTTGCCGTCGGCATCAGTGCCATCGCCCTCGTCGGCGCACTGTCCGCGTGCGGCGAGAGCACCGAAACCGCGAAGGCGAACTTCTGCGACAGCTTGGACGAGTTCTCCAGCACGGCGATGAACTACCAGGGTCTGGACCCGGAGACCGCGACGAACGAAGAGATGGACCGCGCGTCCGACGACATCGCCGACGCCTGGTACCACGTCGAGAATGAGGCAGCCGACTGGGCCAACGCCGAGGACAACGAGCTGACCGAGGCGTACGACGACCTGTACGACGCGATCCAGGACCTGCCCGGCGACAACACCGCTTCGGAGAACCTGGCGGACGTCGACGACGAGCTGGCAGCCATCCCCACCGCATACCGCACCACGTTCGACGGATCGGGCTGCTCCACCAGCGCCTGATCCTTGTTCAGCCGACGACGGCCCGCGGGGCAGCTTGCCCCGCGGGCCGTTGCGTGCCATCACTGCATCCGCCTCTACGAGACTGGGTGGGCCGCCCGGCGCTGAGCGGCTACGGCGCGGCACTGACCCAGCGGGTCAGGCGGCGAGAGCCACCGAGGCGGCGCTCGCACCGTCCCACGGGGCGTTGCTCGCCAGCCACTGCGCGGTCAGGTCGTGACCGGCCCGCATCAGCCGCTCGCTGTCCCGGAAGTCGAAGGGGCTGCTGCTCACGCTGGTCGGCGCCGGCAGGACACGCACGTCGACCTTCGCCCCGGCGATGTCGGTCTCCGAGGCACGGTCGAGGACCTGGTGCGCGGCCCGCACCAACGCGTCCACCACCCCCACCGGGCCTGGCTGGGCGCGCGGGATAGCGGCCCGGGGCAGCACGTAGCAGGTGGTGGCGCCGAGCTCCTCCGCCACCCGCACCGGGACATCGGCAGCGATCCCCCCGTCGACCAGCCGACGGCCGCCGATGGTCACGGCGGGGAAGACGCCGGGGACCGCTGAGCTGGCGAGCAGCGCCTCAACTGGAGGCCCGGACACCAGTGGCACCGCCGCTGCGGTGTCCGCGTCGGTGGCCACCACGGCGACCGGGACGGCCGCCTCGGCCAGGTCGTCGATGGAGACACCGGCCGCGATCCAGGACCGCAGCGGTCCGGCCGGCACGAGGCCGGCGCGCTGACCGAGCAGCCCGGCCACGACGCCGACCGGGCGGATCGGGAAGACGGTCCGACGTCGTACCCGGCTCCAGGTGTCCCAGAGCCTGGCCACGCCACGCTCCGTCGGGTCCTGCGCGAAGGCGACGCCGTTGAGCGCGCCGGCGGAGGACCCCACGATGAGGTCCGGCCGTACCCCGGCCGCGAGCAGCGCCCGCAGCATCCCGACCTGCGGCGCGGCCAGGCTGGCCCCGCCTTGCAGCACGAACGCGGTCGTCATGGAGTCGCCTTCCTGTGGGCCGCCCTACGCGGCGTGCAGTCCCGGGTCGCCGCTGCCGTCGACGAGGTAGCGGCTGAGGTCCTCGGCGCGCCAGCGCCACCAGTCGGCGAGGTCTCGCTCGCCGATGAGGTCGTTGGCCAGCGCGGCGTCGCGCGCCGCCTCGATCTGGTCCCGCAGCAAATCGCAGAAGGCCGGCTGGACCGGAATGGTCGCGGTCACGCGTCGGCCCGCCGCGGCTCGATGGTGCCGAGCTCGGCGATGTCCCGCCGGAACAGCGCGGAGATCGTGCCGTCGGCCAGGATGCGCAGCCGACGGGAGAGCAGGGGCACCTGGCGCAGGTGGTACCACCTGATGACGGTCGCGGCCAGCAGGCCGCGCAGCTGCACGCCGAAGACGCGGGCGATGCCCTTGTCGCGGCCGAGCGTCGCACCTTCGCCGAGGCTCTTGTAGCGGTACGCCCGGGAGCTGCCCGAGAGGGACTTCGCCAGGTGGCGGGCCTGCCGCAGCGCGTGCTGGCAGGTCGGGGGATCGGTGCGGGTCGGTGTCGCAGCGTTGGGTACCGCGGCGCAGTCGCCGAGCGCCCACACGTCATCGCGCCCCTCGACTCGCAACGTGTCGTCGACGACGATCCGTCCGCGTTCGTCGAGCGGCAGGCCCAGCCCCGCGACGACCGGGTTGGGCACGACGCCCGCCGTCCACACCAGCGTGTCGGTGCGGATGCGCGACCCGTCGGACAGCTGGACGGCGCCCGCCTCGGCGGCGACGACCGTGGTGCCCAGCCGGATCTCCACGCCCCGACGGGCCAGCTGGCGGGCTGCGTACTCGCCGAGCCGCTCGGGCACCTCGGCGAGGATCTTCGGGCCGGCGTTCACGAGCACCCAGCGCTGCGGCAGGTCGCGCAGGGCCGGGTAGTGCCGACGGGTCTCGTGCACCAGCTGGAAGAGCTCGGCGCACGCCTCGACGCCGGCGTAGCCGGCGCCGACGAAGACGAAGGTGAGGTAGCGGTCGGCGTTGGCCGGGTCGGCCTCGGCGAGGTCCAGCCGGCGTAGCACGTGGTTGCGCAGGTGGATGGCGTCACCCAGTCCCTTGAACGGGATCGAGTGCTCGGCGAGTCCGGGGATGGGAAGCATCCGGGCCGTCGAGCCGAGCGCGACGACCAGCCGCTCGTAGCCGACCTGCACCGGCCCGAGGTCGGTCTCGACCGTCACCGTCTTCGCGGTCTCGTCGACCGAGACGGCGCGGCCGCGCAGGTGCTCGGCGTCCGGGCACATCATCCGCAGGGGCACGTAGACGTGCCGCGGCTCGATGGCGCCGGCCGCCACCTCCGGCAGCAGTGGGGTGTACAGCAGCGAGCTCTCGGGGCTGACGATCGTCGCCCCGGCCCGGCCGAGCGACCGGGCGACGTGGGCGCCGCCGAAGCCACCGCCGAGGATCAGGGTCCCGTTCCGCGCGGTGCGGTCGGGCAGCCGGGTGGGCGTGGGTGCCGTGATGAGCACGTCGGTGTCTCTTTCCGTGAGGTGTGGGGCGAGCGGGGGAGCCGCCGGCCCCCCGCGCGACGGGCAGGTCGCGCGAGGAGCCGGCGGCGGTGGGCCGGGCTAGCCGACCGGGACGAGCTCCTTGTCCTCCTCGCGCTCGTCGGAGGCGGAGTCGGACGAGGTCTCCTCGTCGTGCTCCTCGGGCTCGATGGTCAGCCGCGGCAGCACCTTGTCGAGCCAGCGCGGGATGTACCAGGCCCGGTCGCCGAGCAGGTGCATGATGGCCGGCACGAGCAGCATCCGGACGATCAGCGCGTCGACCAGGATGGCCACCGCGAGACCGAAGCCGAAGGACTTCACGGTCCGGTCGTCGGTGAGCACGAACGCCGTGAAGACGACGCCCATGATCACGGCGGCGGCCATGATGACCCGGCCGACGCCCGCGCACGCCCTCGCTGACGGCCGCCTTGGCGTCGCCGCCCTTGACGTACTCCTCACGGATCCGGCTGGCCAGGAACACCTCGTAGTCCATGGAGAGACCGAAGAGGATCGACAGCACGATCACCGGCAGGAAGGACGCGGTCGGACCGGTCTGGTCCAGGCCGACCATGCCCTGCAGCCAGCCCCACTCGAAGACCGCCACCAGGGCACCGAAGGCGGCGAGCGCCGACAGGCCGGTGGTGAGGGCAGCCTTCAGCGCGATCACGATGGACCGGAAGGCCATCGTCAGCACGAGGGCGGTGATCCCGACGATGAAGAGCAGGAACAGCGGGAAGCGGTCGACCAGCTTGCTGGCGATGTCCTCGTTGGCGGCCGTGGTGCCGCCGACGTAGGCCTCCGCCGTCGAGCCCTCGAGAGCGGTCGGGCACGACCTCGTCGCGGAGGGTCTCGACGAGTGCGGCCGTCTCCTCCGACTGCGGCGAGGTGGTCGGGTAGACCGCGATCTGGGCGGTGTCACCGGCCTCGTTGACGACCGGCGGTGCCACGTTCGCGACGCCCTCGGTCTCCGAGAAGGCCTTGGCGAGCGCCTCGGTGGCCTCCGGGTCGTCACCCTGGTCCACGGCCACGAAGAGCGGGCCGTTGAAGCCGGGACCGAAGCCCTCGGCGAGCAGGTCGTAGGCCTGACGCTGGGTGGTCGACGAGGGAGCGGTGCCGGCGTCGGCGGTGCCGATGTTGATGGAGAGCACCGGGATCGCCATCGTGGCCACGAACGCGAGGGCTCCGAAGCAGAACCAGCCGCGGCCGGCGCTCCACTCCGCTGGCGATCGCCCCGACGAGGCCCGTTGCGCGACACGGACTGCTGCTTCTTCACCCACGGCAGCCGGAGCTTGTCGATGCCGTGCCCGACCTTGGCGAGAACCGCGGGGAGAAGGGTGACAGCCGTCAGGACCGCCACGATGACGGCGATGGCGGTGCCGTAGCCCATCAGCGCGACGAACGGGATGCCGACGAGTGCGAGACCGGAGATCGAGATGGCGACCGTGGCGCCGGCGAAGATGACGGCGCGACCGGCGGTCGAGCCGGCGATGACCGACGCCTCGACCGGGCTCTTGCCGCGGGCCAGCTCCTGCCGGAACCGCATGACGATGAACAGCGCGTAGTCGATGGCGACGCCGAGGCCGATCATCACCGCGAGGATCGGGGTGATGGTGTGGAAGTCGTAGACGGCGGCCGCGAGCATGAGCAGCGACATGCCGACGCCGATCGAGACCAGCGCAAGCATGATCGGCAGCGCCATCGCGACGACCGTGCCGAGCACGATCAGCAGCACGAGGATCGCGCCGCCGAAGCCGATCGCGTCAGCAGTCTCCGTCTCGACGAGCTCGGCCTCGATGACCGGTCCGCCGAGCTCGACCTGCACCGGACGAGTCCTCGGTCGCTGCGCTGACGTCCTCCTGGAGCTGGGCGATCTGCTCGTTGTCGAGCTCGGAGGCCTTCTCGTCGAACTGCACGTTGACGAAGCCGATCGTGCCGTCCTCGCTCAGGGCGCCGGCGCGCTGCTCGTAGGGGTCGCCGACGTCGATGACGCCGGGTACCTCGCTGGCTGCCGCGGTGGCGGCGGCGACGGCCTCGCGGCCCGCCGCGTCGGTCAACGGGGTGTCCGAGGAGAAGACGATCTGGGCGGCGTCACCCGCGACCTCGGGGAAGCGCTCCTCGAGGAGGTCGGTGGCCGCCTGGGCCTCCGAGCCGGGGATGGTGGTGTTGTTGACGAGCTTGCCGCCGAAGGAGGCGTTCGCCGCGAACACCGCGACGACGATCACGAGCCACACGCCGACCGTCCGCCAGGGGTGCTCGGCGCAGGCTCGGACGAGCCGTGCGAGAGCGCCCTTCTGACGGGCGGTCGCGTCGGGAGTGCTGGTCATTCGGGACTCCTTGGGAGAACGAACGGAACTGGTTGACCTCGAGGATGCGGATGCGGCGACCACGTGGAATCCGCAACGTCACTGGCCTCATCACTAGGGCCGCGACCACGTGGTCCGTGACGACGACGACGAGGGCCACCACCGGCGGTCCCGGCGGTGGCCCTGTCAGATGTCGTACGTCGCGAACAGCTAGCCGCTCTTGCGACGCAGGGTGGCCGAGGCGGCGACCAGAGCGGCGACAGCCGCACCAAAGACGACGCCGAGGTCGATCCACATGTCGCTGGTCGCACTGCTGCTGGCGCCGAGCTCGTCGAGCGAGTCCACGGCGTAGGTCAGTGGCAGGGCGTTGCTGATGCCCTCCAGCCATCCCGCCATGTCGCTGCGGGCGACGAACAGTCCGCACAGCAGCAGCTGCGGCAGCACGACGGCAGGCATGAACTGCACGGCCTGGAACTCCGAGCGGGCGAAGGCGCTGCACAGCAGGCCGAGCGCCACCCCGAGGAAGGCACTGGTGACCGCGACGAGCATGGTGAGCCCGGGGCTGCCCTCCGTGTCGAGCCCCAGAGCGCCGTACGCCAGCCCGGTGGCGACCCCGGCCTGCGCGACGGCCGCGACGCCGAAGGCGAGGCCGTAGCCGAAGAGCAGGTCGGTCTTCGCCAGCGGCAACGTCAGGAACCGCTCGAGCGTCCCGGACGTGCGCTCCCGCAGCATCGCGATGCTGGTGAGCAGGAACATGATGACGAACGGGAAGATCCCGAGCATCGTCAGGCCGACGCGGTCGAAGGTCTCGTCCTGGCCGGAGTACATGGCGCGGACGATCGTGAGCAGGACTGCGGGCAGCACGAGGATCATCGCGACCGTGCGCTTGTCGTGGTGCAGCTGGCGCAGGATGCGGCCGGCGGTGCTGAGAGTGGTTCGGGCGGACATCACGCGGCCTGCCTCTCCTGGTCGCGGCGGATGAGTCGGAGGAAGGCTTCCTCGAGGTCGTCGGTGCCGGCCTCGGCGCGGATCGCCTGCGGGGTGTCGTCGCCCATCAGCCGGCCGTCGCGGAGCAGGAGCAGCCGGTCGCAGCGGGCTGCCTCGTCCATGACGTGGGAGGACACCAGGATGCTGGTGCCTCCGGCGGCGAGGTCGGTGAAGCGGGCCCACAGCTCCTGGCGGATGACCGGGTCGAGACCGACGGTCGGCTCGTCGAGCACCAGCAGGTCGGGCTTGCCCAGCAGGGCGCAGGCGAGCGAGACGCGGCTGCGCTGGCCGCCGGAGAGCTGGGCGGTGAGCTGGCCCGCGGCCTCGGTCAGTCCGACCTCGGCCAGCGCGTCGTCGCCGGCCTTGGCCTTGAGGCCGTGCAGCGAGGCGAAGTAGCGGACGTTCTCCCGCACCGTCAGGTCGAGGTAGACGCTCGGTGCCTGGGTGACGTAGCCGACCGAGCGGCGCAGCGCGGCGTCCCCCGCAGGCCGGCCGAGGACGGTCACCGACCCGGACTGGATCCGCTGCACGCCGACGATGGCCCGCAGGAAGGTGGTCTTGCCGCAGCCGCTGGGGCCGAGCAGGGCGGTCAGGCTGCCCTGGGCGATCTGGGTGCTGATGCCGTCGATGACCAGCTTTGTGCCTCGGCGGACGGTGAGTTCGGTGATGTCGACCGCGGGGCGGGGTGCCGCCGGCGGTCGAGGGGCAGCAGCGGCCGGGTCGGCCGATGTGTCGATCAAGCTCATCTGTGCTCCTGGTGACTGGTCAGTAAGGAAGCGCCCGGCCGGACGGGGTCCGCAGGTCGAGCTCCACGGTGGGGCGCGCGGTTGCCTTGCGGGTGGTCTGGATCCGGGTCTGAGTCATCTGGGGTCGCCTCCTTGGTATGGCCCCAGGAAAGTCCAGCGCGGGTCCGGTGGAATCCGTGTCCCCACTGGTGTCGTCACCAGGGACCACGGGGACCACTGGCCACCACTCGGCCGGCCGTCGCCCTGACGGCGCGGGCAGGGAGCGAGCACCAGTGGGGTGGCCCGTGGCGGCACTGATGCCGGTCCGTGCGCCAGCAGTCATCGTCGGACCAGACCCCGAGGACACGATGAAGGAGATCCGATGCTGGGCCTGCCTGACTTTGTTGCCGCCGCACTGTTCGACATGGACGGCGTGTTGACCGACACCGCCACCGTGCACACGGAGGCATGGGCGGAGGCCTTCGACAACTTCCTCGCCCACCATGCTGCGAGCACGGGGGAGCCGGCCCGGGAGTTCAGCCGCTGGGACTACCTGGCCTACGTCGACGGCAAGCCACGGGCTGACGGGGTCCGCGACTTCCTGGCCGCTCGCGGCATCACCCTCCCCGAGGGCGGTCTCGACGACCCGCCCGGGCTCGGGACCGTGCAGGCGCTGGGCAACCTCAAGAACCGCTTCCTGCTCGAGCGCATCGGCCGGAACGGGGCCGGCGTCTACCACGGGTCACTGCGCTACCTGGAGGCCGCCCGCGGCGCCGGGCTGCGCCGCGCCGTCGTGTCGTCGAGCACCAACTGCGGGGAGGTGCTGGAGAGCACCGGGCTCGCCGCGTTCATGCAGGCCCGGGTCGACGGGGTCACGATCCTGCAGCACGGCCTGCGCGGCAAGCCGGCGCCGGACGCGTTCCTCGAGGCGGCCCGCCGGCTGGACGTGGAGCCGGCGCGGGCGGCGGTCTTCGAGGACGCGCTGGCCGGTGTCGCTGCGGCCAAGGACGGCGGCTTCGGCTTCGTGGTCGGGGTCGACCGCGAGGACCAGGGGGCGGCCCTGCTGGCGCACGGGGCCGACCTGGTCGTCACCGACCTGGCCGACCTGCTGATCCGCCAGGAGGTAGCGGCATGAGCGAGCGTTCTCTTCCCTGTCGAGCCGTGGGCGGTCCGCGAGACCGGTCTCCACCTCGACCGGCTGGCCGTGACGGAGTCGCTGCTGGCGCTGTCCAACGGGCACATCGGGATCCGCGGCAACCTGGACGAGGGCGAGCCGCACGGCATCCCTGGCACCTACCTGAACTCGTTCTACGAGCAACGTCCGCTGCCGCACGCCGAGGCCGGGTACGGCTACCCGGAGTCCGGCCAGACGATGGTCAACGTGACCAACGGCAAGATCATCAGGCTGCTGGTCGACGACGCGCCCTTCGACGTGCGCTACGGCACCCTGCACGCGCACGAGCGGGTGCTGGACATGCGGGCCGGTCTCCTGGAGCGGCACGCCGACTGGACGTCGCCGGCCGGCAAGCGGGTTCGCGTGCATTCGCGGCGGTTGGTGTCCTTCGTGCAGCGCGCCGTCGTCGCGATCGAGTACGAGGTCGAGGCCGTCGGCTCCGCGGTCCGCGTCATCCTCCAGTCCGAGCTGGTGGCCAACGAGGCGCAGCCCGGGGCCAGCGACGATCCCCGGACGGCAGCCGTCCTGGACGACCCGCTGCAAGCAGTCGAGCACGACAGCCTCGACCGGTCGGCCCTGCTGGTCCACCGCACCCGCGCGAGCGGGCTGACGGTGGCGGCGGCGATGGACCACCTGGTCGACGGCCCGGGGACGGTCACCATCGAGGCTGATTCCCGCGCTGACTGGGCGCGGACCAGTGTCGCCTGCGTCCTGCAGCCGGGTCAGCGGCTGCGGCTCGTCAAGCTGGTCGCCTACGGCTGGTCGAGCCTGCGCTCCACGCCGTCGCTGCGGGACCAGGTCAGCGCCGCCCTCGCCGGCGCGCGGCTGACCGGCTTCGCCGGGCTGGTGCGGCAGCAGCGCAACTACCTGGACACGTTCTGGGACACCGCCGACGTGCGCGTCGAGGGCGACGAGGTGCTGCAGCAGGCCGTGCGCTTCGGCCTCTTCCATGTCTTGCAGTCCGGGGCGCGGGCCGAGCGCAGATGCATCCCGGCCAAGGGCCTCACCGGTCCCGGCTACGACGGGCACACCTTCTGGGACACGGAAGGCTTCGTCCTCCCGCTGCTCACCTACACCGTCCCGGGTGCGGCTGCCGACTCACTGCGCTGGCGGCACTCGACGTTGGACCTCGCGCGGGCCCGTGCTCAAGCGCTCGGCCACGAGGGGGCGGCCTACCCCTGGCGGACCATCCGCGGGCAGGAGTGCTCGGGCTACTGGCCGGCCGGCACCGCGTCCTTCCACGTCAACGCCGACATCGCCGATGCTGTCGTGCGGTACTGCGCCGCCACCGGCGACGTGGACTTCGAGGCGGAGGTCGGGCTGGAGCTGCTCGTGGAGACGGCGCGGCTGTGGAGGTCGCTGGGCCACCACGATGCTGCCGGGCGCTGGCACATCGCCGGGGTCACCGGGCCGGACGAGTACAGCGCGGTCGCCGACGACAACGTCTTCACCAACCTGATGGCGGCGCGCAACCTGCGGGCCGCCGCCGCGGCGGCGGACCGGCACCCACAGCGTGCCGCCGAGCTCGGGGTCACCGACGACGAGTCGGCCGCCTGGCTGGCGGCCGCCACCGCTGTCTACGTCCCCTACGACGAGGACCTGCAGGTGCACCCGCAGGCGGAGGGTTTCACCCGCCACCAGGAGTGGGACTTCGAGGGCTACCGCGGCCGGTACCCGCTGCTCATGAGCGCGCCCTACCACCAGCTCTACCGCCGGCAGGTCATCAAGCAGGCCGACCTGGTGCTCGCGATGCAGTGGTGCGGGGACGCGTTCACGCCCGAGCAGAAGGCCCGCAACTTCGGGTACTACGAAGCGCGGACGGTCCGGGACTCCTCACTCTCGGCGTGCACCCAGGCGGTGATGGCGGCCGAGGTCGGCCATCTCGAGCTGGCGCACGACTATGCGCACGAGGCTGCCCTGGTCGATCTGCGCGACCTGCACGGCAACACCAAGGACGGCCTGCACATGGCGTCGCTGGCCGGGGCCTGGAGCACGGTGGTGGCCGGATTCGGTGGCCTGCGCGACCACAGCGGGGTCCTGTCGTTCGACCCGGCGCTGCCGGCCGGGATCACGCGGGTGTCCTTCTCGGTCCGCTGGCGGGGATCGCTGCTCGACGTCGCCGTCGACGGCACCCAGGTGACCTACGGGCTGCGCGACGCGCGGCAGGACGCCGTGGTCATCCGGCACGCCGGGGAAGACGTCGAGATCAGCGGTGACCGTCCGGTCACGCTCCCGCTGCGCGCCCGCATCCCCGGGGCCACGCCGTCGCAGCCGATTGGTCGCGAGACCGTCCAGCGCGCCGTGGTGGCCGAGGAGCTGAAGACCGCAGCCTGACCGGCGGACGGCGTCCGCCCAGAATGGGTGGGATGCCCGGTCTGGGCCGGGAAACGTGCCGCTCCGACCCGTGACGCACGTCGCCGACCGGGACGAGGATGGCGGCATGCGACTGCTCGCCGACGAGGACGCAGCGCGGCTGCGCGAGCTCGGCTACGACCAGGAGCTCAAACGAGGCCTGCGCGGGTTCGAGAACGCCGCGATGGGTTTCGCGGCCATCTCGCCGGTGGTCGCCCTGTACGGAGTCGTCGGCGTCGGCATGGCGCTGGCCGGCGGTGCGTGGGTCTGGGCGCTGCCGGTCGCGCTGGCCGGGCAGTGCCTCGTCCTGGTGCTGTACGCAGAGCTGGCGTCGGAGTTCCCGGTCGCCAACGCGACCTACCAGTGGAGCCGGCGCCTGCTCGGTCCGACCTACGGCTGGCTGAACGGCTGGGTAGGGCTGTGCTCCTACGCGGTGGCCAACACCACGGTGGCCTACCTCGCCGCGCCGTGGGCGCTGCGCCTCGTCGGGGTCGAGGCCACGCCCGGCCGGACGGTCGCCGCAGCCGCGGTCTTCGTCGCCGTGACTACTGCGGTCAACCTGCTCGGCATCGATGCGCTCAAGGTCGCGCTGGTCGTCGGCATCACCGCGGAAGCGATCGCGTCGGTGGCCATCGGCGTGCTCCTGCTGGTGGCGTTCCGGGAGCACGGCTTCGGGCTGCTGGGGGAGACGCTCGGGGCTGAGGCGTCGTCCGGTGGGTCCACCGGGCTGGCCCTGCTGGCCGCCCTCGCGATCGGTGGCTGGGTCTTCATCGGCTTCGACGCCTGCGGGCTCAGCTCCGAGGAGACCCGCGGTGCCGCTCGCACCGTGCCGCGGGCGGTCTGGATCTCGATGCTCAGTGTCGGCCTGATCGTGATCCTCAACGCCGTCGCGATCACCCTGGCGCACCCCGACGTCGGGGCCGTGGTCGACGGGCGCGACCCGGACCCGGTGTCGACGGCGGTCGTGACCTCGCTGGGCGGCTGGTTCGAGCGGCCCTTCGCGGCGATCACGCTGACCGCGTTCCTTGCCTGCGGGCTCGCCGCGCAGAGCATCAGCGCCCGGGCCATCTACTCGGTCGCCCGCGACGGCGTGCTCCCGGCGTCCGGGATGCTGCGCCGGGTCGACCATCGGCAGGTCCCCCGGCCGGCCCTGGCCGTCACGGCGCTGGTGGCCTGGGCCGGGCTGCTGCTGGGGCTGGACTCGGCGGCCATCGGGTCGCTGATCGCGTTCGGCACCGCCGGCATCTACGTGGCTTTCCTGATGCTCGCCGTGGCGAGCCTCGTGGCCCGCACCCGGGGCACCTGGCGGCCGGCCGGCCGGGTGCGCCTGGGTCGCTTCGGGCTGGTGTCGAACGTCCTCGCGGTGGTCTGGTTGAGCATCGAGACGATCAACATCGCCTGGCCGCGGGTGTCCATCGCACCGCCCGGCGCGCCGGCGTACCAGGTGTGGGCCGCGGTGCTCGTGCTGGCAGTGATCGCCGCCGCGGGCACGGCGTACCTGCTGATCGCCCGCCCGCAGGACCGGCTCACTGCGGGCCCGGGGGCCGCCGGCGTCGACCGATCGCTGGACATCGCAACTGCCAGGAGGTGAGGACATGGTGCAGCCGAGCACGCTCGTGGGTCGGGCGGCCGAGACGGCACAGATCGACGCACTGCTTGCCGCCGCACGGCAGGGCCGCAGCGGCGTGCTCGTGGTGCGCGGCGGGGCCGGCCTGGGCAAGTCCGCGCTCCTGTCGGACGCCGCCGAGCGCGCCGCGGACTTCACTGTGCTGCGCGGCGTCGGCATCGAGTCGGAGTACGAGCTCGCGTACGCAGCGCTGCACCAGATCCTGCGACCGGCCTTCGGCAAGATCGAGCGCCTGCCCGAGCCGCAGGCGGCGGCACTGCGGGCGGCCTTCGCGCTCACCAGCGAAACGGTCGACGAGCGCTTCCGGGTGTCCCTCGGCGTTCTCGGGCTGCTCTCCGAGGTCGCCGAGGACGGCCCCCTGCTCTGCCTGGTCGACGACGCCCAGTGGCTGGACCGAGCCTCGGTGGACGCGCTGGTCTTCGCCGCCCGCCGGCTGGACGCGGAGGCCGTGGTGCTGCTGTTCGCCACCAGGGACGACGAGGCCTCCGTGCTGGTGGCACCCGGCCTGCCGGAGCTGCGACTGCGACCGCTGGGATCTGCCGACTCCCGAACCCTGCTGGCCGAGCGGCTCGCCACCGCCGTCGCCGAGGGTGCGCTGGACTGGCTGGTGGAAAGCTCCGGAGGCAACCCGCTGGCCCTGCTCGAGCTGCCGGCGACTCTCAACAGCCGGCAGCTCGCCGGCCAGGAGCCGCTGACCGGCACCCTGCCGGCCGCCACCTCCGTCGAGCGCGCCTACCTGGCCCGGATACACGAGCTGCCCGCCTACGACGCAGGCCCTTCTCGTGCTCGCGGCGGCGGAGGAAACGGCTCAGCGCTCCACGGTCGAAGGGGCCGCCGCCCAGCTGGGCATGCGAATGTCCGACCTGGCCCCGGCGGAGACCGCGGGTCTGCTGCGGGTCGACCCGGAGTCGATCGTCTTCCGGCACCCCCTGGTCCGGACCGCCGTCTACCGCGACGCCCCGTTCACCGAGCGAGAGCGGGCCCACCGCGGCCTGGCCATCGCGGCCGAGCACGAGGGGAGCCCGGACCGGGCCGCCTGGCACCGGGCGGCCGCGACGGTCGGCAAGGACGAGCAGGTGGCCGCCGAGCTGGAGTCCACCGCGGAGCGGGCGCGGTTCCGGAGCGGGCACGCGGCGGCGTCGGTCGCGTTGGAGCGGGCCTCCGAGATCAGCGCGGACACCGCGGCCAGCGCCCGCCGGCTGGTCGGCGCCGCTGGCCAGGCGTGGCAGGCCGGGCAGGCGGCCCGGGCGACGACGCTGTTGGACCGCGCCCGGAAGGTCGTCGAGAACGAGGCTCTGCGGGCCGAGACCGACAACCTGCGCGGAGTCATCGGCTGGCGGTGCGGCGCGGTCCCCGCAGCCGCCAAGAGCCTGCTGCAGGGCGCCGACCGGGTGCGGTGGACCGATCCGACGAAGGCGCTGGAGATGCTCGCCGACGGGGGGCTGGCCGCGTGGGACGCGGGCGAGTTCGGCCTGATGGCGCAGATCGGCGAGGCGGCCGCAGAGGTCCCGCGACCGGTCCGAGCGCCGCACTCGCACCTGTACGACGTGCTGCTCGGGAGCATCCGGCTCAGCATGAACCTGCCCGTCCGCGACATCCCCACCCTGGCCGAGTCGGTACGACGGGCCGTCGACTCCGACGACCAGCGGGTCCTCGTCTGGGCTGCTATCGCCGCCGAGGTCGCCGGAGACGCAGCCATGGAGGCGGCGCTGCTGGAGCGCAGCGTGGCGCTGGCCCGTGGCTCAGGCGCCGTCGACAGGCTCACCGTCGCCCTCGAGTCCTCGACCATCCAGGGCTTCCTCTCCGGCAACCTCCAGGCGGCCGGGGAGGCGACCGAGGGGCTCACCCTCGCCCGGCAGGCCGGCTTGCCGAACGCCGCGAACCTTCACCTGGCGACGCTGTCCTGGCTCGACGCGGTGAAGGGTGAGGAGGACGATTGCCGGGCCCGGGCGGCGCAGGTCGTGGCCACCGCGCGGCAGAGCGGTCACGGCATCGCCTACTCGATCGCGGAATGGGCCCTGGCGCTGCTCGACCTCATCGGCTGGCCGCCCTGAAGAGACGGTCGCGCGGCTCTGTGCCCTCGCGGCGCTCTCGCCCGGGCTCGGCCATCCCGTACTACGTGATCAACTCGGCGCCCGACCTGGTCGAGGCCGCCGTCCGGACCGGGCACCGCGAGGACGCCGAGTCGGCCTTCGTCGTCATCGACGAGTTCGCCCACGCCAGCGGAGCCGTCTGGGCGCAGGCGCTGGCGGCGCGCTGCCGTGGCCTGCTGGCCGACGGCGAGTCCGCCGAGGCGGAGTTCATGCTCGCCCTGGAGCTGCACAGTGACACCGGCGGGAACCCCTTCGACCGGGCGCGGACGCAGCTGCTGCTGGGGGAGCAGCTGCGCCGGCAGCGGCAACGCAGCGCGCCGCGGGAGCACCTCAAGGCTGCACTGGCGGCTTTCGTGCAGCTCGGGACGAAGCCGTGGGCGGACCGGGCCGCCGGCGAGCTGCGGGCCACCGGGGAGACCGTCAAGCGGGATCGGTCGAGCGTGGTGGACCAGCTCACGCCACAGGAGCTGCAGATCGTCCGGCAGGTCTGCCAGGGTTCGTCCAACCGCGACGTCGCGGCTCAGCTCTTCATCAGCCCGCGAACGGTGGAGTACCACCTCTACAAGGCCTACCCCAAGCTGGGGATCGCCTCGCGGGGCGAGCTGGTCCGGCTCTTCGCCCAGGACCTGCAGGTGTCCGCGGCGTCCTGACGGCGACACCGGCTACCGGCGGACCCACCACGGCGCGCGGTTGTCGGCCATCAGCAGGGCAGGCACCAGCAGCAGGAAGGCCCAGGTCGCCGCAAACGAGACCCCGAGCAGCACGCCGAGCACCAGCAGCGAGCCGATGGCGGCGGCGATACCGCGCCACACCGCCAGCTCGCGAGGGCTCATGCAGGGCTCGATCCGGGTCCAGGTGCGACGGGTGGGCGCCTCGACGCTGGTGGGGCGCGGCGGCGGCTCCATGGTGCTCATCGTTGTCTCCTCCGGTCGACTGCTCGAGCGACCCAGGCACCCGCCAGCGCGCACGCTGCGCCACCCAGGACGTCGAGCAGGTAGTGATTAGCGGTGGACATCACCACCAGGGACATGAGGGCTGGATAGATCCAGACCGCCCGCCGTACGAACGGGCTGGATGCCGTGCCGCATCACGCACAGCGCGACCCAGACCGCCCAGCCCACGTGCAGCGAGGGCATCGCGGCGTACTGGTTGCTCAGCCCTTCCATGCCGCGCGGGGCGCTGGCCGCATCGCCCCACCAGCCGATGTCGCTGAAGGCGGCCATCGTGTCCGTCAGACCGGCGTCGATCAGGCGGGGCGGGGCGGTCGGGAGCAGCCAGTAGCCGATCAGGCCCAGGACGGTCGCGGCGAGCAGCGCGTTGCGCTCGACCCGGTACCCGGTCCGCCGCCGAAGCGCCGTCCAGAGCAGTACCGCGGGCGTCACGAGATAGTGCAGCGTCGCGTAGAGGTAGGCGGCGACCAGGCCGGCGGCCGGGACGGTCGTCAGCCACTCGTTCAGCGGTGCCTCGACGGCGAGGCCGGCCAGCTCCTCCAGACGCAGGATGCTCGCCCCGCGGTCCTCCGCCTCGGCGACCGGAACCCCGATCACCGCACGAGCGGCCATGTACACGCCGTACAGGGCGGCCAGCAGCGCCAGCTCGGGCAGCCAGCGCCACACCCGTCGCCCCACCCGACGCCCCAGCGGCGCCGGCAGCGACACAGCCGCGACCATGGTCGCTCAGGCAGCCGACGGCAGGATCGCCGCGACCGGGTAGTCGGACCGAGCCAGCTCGGCGCCGAAGCCGATGAGGTCGTCCTCCGTCAGGGCCGCACCGGAGTGCTGCTCGAGGGCCTCCTCCGGCACCGCGAGCTCCTCGACGGGGATGAGCTCGGCCAGCACCTCGGCCGTCTCGTCGTCGACGGGGCACCGCACGTGGTCGCAGCACCGCGGGCAACGGAACGCGAAATGGTCGGTCACGTCACCGGGCGTCAGGACGAGCCACAGCTCGTCACCGGTCAGGCGAACCTCGCCGCAGGTGGGGCAGTGAGCGTCGAACTCGATGTCGGTCGTCATGGGGGCCTCCTCGGGGTACGCCACCCAAGGTCGCCCAGCCCTGCCACTGGGGCATCCGTGACATCACTGAGGGATACACGGGCCTTTCGGCACCAGTGCCGTCCCTAGTCGGAGGCACCGTGACCGGACAGGTGACGCCACGGATGCCGGGGGGTGCGATCGGACGCGACTGTGGTCAGGTCAGCACCGACCTCCGGTGCTCCGAGGAGGTTCCCGTGTTCCACGTCACCTGCCCGTCCCTGGACGAAAAGGTCCTCGTCTTCGACCAGCACGTTCGTGCCCGCACCCTGACCCGGTACGGCACGGTCGTGGAGTTCGCCTGCCCGTGCGGCGGCAAAGGTGTCCGGCTCAACGACCCGGGCGCCGTCTCCGGTCGGCTGGTGCGACACGAGTCGCACGCCCAGGCGGCCTGAGGACTCAGGCCTTCTTGAGGCCGGTGATGACCGGCCCGTAGTTGGGCGCCGGCTCCTTCTCGTTCCGGAAGAAGCTGTTGATCGCGTCAGGAACTGCGATCAGGTACTGCGCGACGAACGTGACGACCAGCACGGGCACCAGCACCGGTCCGATGAGGAGGCCGATCAGGGGTACCCGAGCGTTCCCCACCCAGGCGAACGACAGCGCCACCAGTGCCAGGTAGATGGCCCCGTAGCCGAGCCGGTCATCGCCGAGCCCGAACGGGACGAGGTCGTGCACCCAACTCACCGGCAGGATCCACCCGAACACGTAGAGGGCGACGATCCCCACCAGCACGTGCGCGGTCAGCAGCAGCCCGCCGAGCTTGTGGAACTTCCAGATGCGCCCGAAGGAGACACCGGCCCAGAACAGCCAGCTGCGGAACCAGGGGACGCGGCTCTGCGGGGCCCAGTCCGTCCCGATCACCGGGTTGCGCATGGCTTCCCGGAAGAGCTCGTCGGCTCGGCGCCGCGCCTCGGCAGCCTTCCTGCGTTGGTTGGCCGGGTAGCGGTTCACCAGGTTGCACAGGTGGTCATGCATCAGCGCTGCCCGAAGCTGCCGGCCATAGCTGGGCAGCAGCCCCCAGAGCAGGCTCGGGACGGAGGCCAGGTCGGTCGTGTCCTTGAGGTCGTGCGGGTCGTGCGGCGGGACGTCGACGACCTCGTCGTTCTCGGCCATGTAGGTGAAGCCGTTGATCAGCTGGAAGTGCTTGTCGTCGATGACCTTCAGCTGAATTCGGTCGGGCTTGGACGAGTCCTGCCGAGACTGCTGGAACCCCATGCGCAGATCATGGAACCCACCCGTGCGGCCCCGATTGTTCGATACGAAACCTTGACCCTTGTGGGCGACGACGTGCCGCCGAACGGGTGAGGCGGAAGTGGTCAACGTGACCTCTCAGGAGAGCGCTCGTTCTGCCGGATGGACGGGCGGTTCGAGCAGTCCTGGCGGGAGAGCGAGTCGGACATGGCGCACACGCAGAGCCTTGAGACCTGGATGCAGGTCTTCTTCCTGGTCGAGACCGCCGCGGAGCACCACGCGGCGGCGTCCCGGCTGGAGCGCTTGGCAGCGTCCTGTGATTCCGACGTCCGTCGGGGTCTCGTGTCCCGGGCAGGGGTGCAGCGACGGCTCGGGGACGAGGCCAACGCGGCGGCCGAGCAGCTCAGACGCCAACGGTACGACGAGGCGCCGGCCGACGAGTGACGGTCAGTGGGTGCGCCAGTGGGTCAGACGGCTCTGCCGGTCTCCAGGTCGCCGGCCACCTGGGCCGGAGCCACGCCGCCGGCTGCCTTGGTCGTGCCACGTCGTTCGAGATAGACCGCGATGCGAGACAGGGTGAAGTTCACCCCGATGTACAGCGCCGCGGTGACGAGGAACAGCGAGAAGATGTACCGACTGCCGAAGAAGTCGCGCAGCTCGCGGTTCACCCGCAGCAGCTCGACGTAGCTGACGATGTAGCCCAGCGATGTGTCCTTGAGCAGGACGACCAGCTGGCTGACGAGCGACGGTGCCATCCGTCGGACCGCCTGCGGCATCAGGACGAGCCGCATGGCCTGCCCCGGGGTCAGTCCGATCGCGAGCGCGGCCTCGCGCTGACCGGCGGGCAGCGACTGCAGCCCCGCCCGCAGGATCTCGGCGATGACGGCGGTGTTGTAGAGCGACAGGCCCACCACGACGGCGCGGAACGGCGTGAAGTCCAGCGCCAGCAGGGCGAAGAACATCAGCAGGATGACCGGCAGGCCGCGGAACAGCTCGATCCAGACTGCGGCCGGCAGCCGCAACCACCGGTGCTGCGACGAGCGGGCCGTTGCGACAAGGCCGCCGGCCACGAGGGAGATGGCGCCGGCGACGGCCGCGGCCCGCAGCGTCGCGCCGAGACCGCGGCGGACCAGGGCCTCCCACGTCACGGTGTCCTCGGTGAAGATGTCCCACCGCTCGGCGTCGAAGATGCCTCGGTCGACCAACCGCAGCAACGCCAGCGCCACGAGTGCGAGCAGGGCGATGCCGGCGACGACCGACCAGACGAGGGTGCGCCGGCGGGCCCGCGGCCCCGGAGCGTCGAAGAGGATGCTGCTCATCGGGCGAACGCCACCCTGCGCTCCAGGCGACCGGCCAGGATCCCGGCCGGGATGGTGATGATCAGGTAGCAGACGGCGATCCCTAGCAGGATGACGACCACGTCGGCTGCGTTTCGGCTGGCCAGCCGGATGCCGACGGCCATCAGTTCGGTCACGAAAAAGCCGACCGCGACCGAGGTGTTCTTCGTCAGCGCGATGAAGATGTTGATGAGCGGTGGAACGACGGTACGTAGCGCCTGCGGAAGGACCACATGCCGCATGCTCTGGGTGAAGGTGAGCCCGACGGCTCTGGCACGCCTCGGCCTGCCCGACGCCGACGCTGTTGACACCGGACCGCACCGCCTCGCAGACGAACGCGGCGGTGTAGAGCGAGAGCGCCACCACCGCAGACACGTCGAAGGGAAGCTTGATGTCGACCTGTGGCGCGACGAAGACGAAAAAGAAGAAGACCAGCGTCAGCGGGGTGTTGCGCAGGAGCTCGACGTAGACGGTGCCGAACCACCGCAAGGTCGGAACCGGAGCGACGCGGCAGGCGCCGAGCACCGTGCCGAGTACGAGGGCGATCGCGGCCGAGACCAGCGTGAGTCGCAAGGTGGTCAGGAAGCCGTCCCGGATCAGCGGCAGGTTGTCGAGCAGCGCATCCACGGGGTCACCTCCGGGCCCTCGTCCTGGTCCTGGCCTGGTCCACGCGCGGGTGGGCCGCTGAGTCAGCGGCCCACCCGTCACCGATGGTGCGGTCAGTAGCGGTCGACGGCGGGCGGCTTCGGCGTGTCCAGCACGGCGCCGGCGGTGTCCTCCCAGGCCTTCTCCCAGGAGCCGTCGCCGTACGACTCCTCGAGCACGTCGTTGATGAAGGTGCGGAAGGCCGTGTCGCCCTTCTTCAGCCCGATGCCGTAGGGCTCCTCGGTGAACGGCTCGCCCACGAGCTTGAACTCGCCCTCGTTCTGGTCGACGAAGCCGGCGAGGATCACGTTGTCGGTGGTGATGGCGTCGACCTGGTCGTTGCGCAGGGGCTCCAGGCAGTTGCTGTACGCGTCGGTGAGCTCGAGCTTGGCGTCGGGGTAGTTCGTCTCGATGTTCGCGGCCGGCGTGGAACCCTCGACGCTGCAGACGGTCTTGCCGGCGAGGTCGTCCGGACCGGTGATGTCGGTGTTCGCCTCCTTCACCAGGATCGTCTGGCCGGCCTGGAAGTACGGCCCGGCGAAGTCGACGACCTGCTTGCGGTCGTCGTTGATCGTGTAGGTCGCCACCACGATGTCGACCTTGCCGTCCTGGATGAAGGGCTCGCGGTTGGCCGACACCGCCTCGACCCACTTGATCTTGTCGGGCTCGATGCCGAGCTTCGCGGCGACGATCTTCCCGATCTCGACGTCGAAGCCCTCCGGCTCGCCGCTCGGTCCGCGCAGGCCGAAGAGCGGCTGGTCGAACTTGGTGCCGATGGTGATGCTGCCCTTGTCGGCGAGCTTCGCCATCGTGGTGCCGGCCTTGAAGTCGGTTTCGCCAGCGACGTCGGTGGAGGCTTCGTCGTCCCCGCCGCAGGCGGCCAGGGCGAGGGTGAGGGCGGCCGCGGTGGCGAGCGCTCCCGGTCGTCGTGCGGACATGGTGAGTCCTTTCCCGTGGGTCAGTGGCTGAGGATCTTGGACAGGAAGTCCTTGCCGCGTTCGCTCTGCGGTGAGGTGAAGAACGTCTCGGGGTCGGCCTGCTCGACGATCGCGCCGAGGTCCATGAAGACCACCCGGTCGGCGGCCCGGCGGGCGAAGCCCATCTCGTGCGTGACCACGACCATCGTCATGCCGTCCTGAGCGAGGCTGGTCATGACCTCGAGCACCTCGTTGATCATCTCGGGGTCGAGGGCCGAGGTGGGCTCGTCGAACAGCATGACCTTGGGGTCCATGGCGAGTGCCCGGGCGATGGCGACCCGCTGCTGCTGGCCGCCGGAGAGCTGGGCCGGCATCTTGTCGGCCTGGTTGCCGATCCCGACCCGGTCGAGCAGCTCGCGGCCACGTGTCTCGGCCTGCGCCTTGTCGATGCCGCGGACCTTGAGGGGCCCGAGGGTGACGTTCTGCAGCACCGTCTTGTGGGCGAAGAGGTTGAACGCCTGGAACACCATGCCCACGTCCGAGCGCAGCCGGGCCAGGTCCTTGCCCTCGGCAGGGAGCGGCCGACCGTCGAGCGTGATGCTGCCGGAATCGATGGTCTCGAGCCGGTTGATGGTGCGGCACAGGGTCGACTTGCCGGACCCCGATGGGCCGAGCACGACCACCACCTCGCCGCGGTGAACGGTCAGGTCCACGTCACGCAGCACGTGCAGGTCACCGAAGTACTTGTTGACCTTGTCCATCACGACCAGCGGCTCGCCGTCGGCAGGGTCCGCCCTGCTGGACCGCTCGCCGCTGCCACCACCGTCCGTCATGCACCAGCAACCTAGCGGGGCAGGGTGGACAAAGCCATCCTTGTCACCCCGAACCGTGAGATCAGGGTCGGGTTCACCTGTTTGTCCATCGACTCGACATGGAATACCGTTGCGCCATGAGCACCGGGACGACGGTCGACCGTCCGACAGCCGCCGACGCACCGTTCGGCGACCTCGACACCGCGGCCGTCGTGGTCGCCCCGGAGCATCCCGGCCCCGGCGCGTGGGCCGGTGCCCCGTGCGCGTTGCGGGTCGGGGACGACATCTTCCTCGCGTACCGGCTGCGCCGCCCGGTCGGGCCAGGGCCGCGGCTACGCCAACGTGGTGGCCCGCTCGGCCGACGGCGTGCGCTTCACCACGGTCGCGACGGTCGGCAAGGACACCTTCGGCGCCGAGTCGCTGGAACGCCCGGCCCTGGTCGTCACCGACGACGGCCGCTGGCGCCTCTACGTGAGCGTCGCCACGCCCGGCACCAAGCACTGGCGGGTCGACCTGCTCGAGGCGGATGCACGCCGGAGGGGCTGGCCGCGGCGAGCCCGCGCACCGTGATGCCCGGCAGCGACCGGCTGGCGGTCAAGGACCCGGTGATCGTCCGGCACGGCGGCAGCTGGCACGCCTGGGCGTCCTGTCACCCGCTGGACGACCCCGAGGCCACCGACCGGATGACCACCGAGTACGCCACCAGCGACGACGGCGTCAGCTGGACGTGGCACGGCACCGCGCTCGCCGGCCGGGACGGGGAGTGGGACGCCCGCGGCGTCCGGGTCAGCGCCGTTCGCCTGGACGGGCCACGGCCGCTCGCCTGGTACGACGGCCGGGCCACCGCTGAGCAGAACTGGGAGGAGCAGACCGGTCTGGCCACCGTGGAGGCGCCGGGCCGCCTGCAGGCGGTGGGTGACCGGCCGGCCGGGGTGTCGCCGTACGGGCCGGGCGGGCTCCGCTACGTGAGCGTCGTCGGCCTCGCCGACGGCAGCACCCGCTTCTACGTCGAGGTCACCCGTGCTGACGGCGCGCACGACCTGCGCACGGTCCTCGTCCCCGCGACCTGATCCCGCCGCCGACCTCAGGGACCCCTGATGCCGCTTCCGGACTTCTTCGTCATCGGCGCACCCAAAGCCGGTACCACCGCCCTGCACGTGGCCCTGGCGCAGCATCCGCGGCTGTTCATGTCGCGGGTCAAGGAGCCCAAGCACTTCCTCACCGACGGGCCGCCACCGTCGGGTGGGGGACCGGGCGACGCGAAGACCTTCCGCGAGCAGGTCTGGCGGCGCACCGACTACGAGGCCCTGTTCGACGTCGCTCCCGAGGGCACGCTGCGCGGGGAGTCCACGCCGTTCTACCTGTACGACCACGACGCCCAGCGACGCATCGTCGACGCGGTGCCGCACGCCCGGATGATCGCGCTGCTGCGCGACCCGATCGACCGGGCGCACTCCAACTGGACGCACCTGTGGTCGGCCGGCCTCGAGCCGGAGGGTGACTTCCTGCGCGCGTGCGACCTCGAGGAACGCCGGGCCGGCCGCGGCTGGGCGCCGTTCTGGCGGTACCTCGACCTCGGGCGGTACGGCGGTCAGCTGCAGCGTCTGTACGACGTGGTGCCCCGCGAGCAGGTCCTCGTGCTGCGCTACCGGGACCTGCGCGAGCGCCCGACCGAGACCCTCGACGTCATCTTCGGCTTCCTCGGCGTCGACACCGGTGTGGTCACCGGAGATCCCGGCCGAGAACGTCACGACGCAGGTCAGCGACAACGCGCGCAACCGGGTGATCGGCGCCGCACTGCGGGCCGGCGCGCGGGTCGGGCACGGCCGCCTCCGGCCGGCCTGGACGCCGGTCGAGCGACTGGCTGTCGCGGCACCTGCAGCGCGAGCAGCACCTGCGGCGGCCGCTGCAGCGCGACCACCGCGAGGCCCTGCTTCCTCGGGTGGCCGACGACGTGCGCCTGCTGGAGCAGGTGACCGGCGCCCCGTTCGACGACTGGCTGACGGCGGGACCACGCGCAGCGGCGCGCATCGCTGCGGCTGGCCGGCAAGATCGGCACCGGCTACCAGAGCATCGACGACCCGTTCGGCGACCGGGCGGCCCGCCGCGTGAGGCGGGAGCGGCGCGAGCGGCGGCGGCCCTGACGTCGACAACGGATCTTCGGAATCCGTCGCCAGGTACCAGCGGATGAACGCGAGGTCGCCGGAGAAGCCAGGCTGGCCAACGGATTCCCCGGTCTGCGCAAAGGGTCGCCCCGGCATCTTCCGCCCGGAGTCCGACCGGGCTACCCTCGGGGCGGCGCTGAAGCAGCTGGCGACCAGCTCCCGCCATCCGACCCCCCGTGGTGGACAGATGATCAGTCTTCTCGAGCCGCAGCGCGTCGGCCCGCACACCGTCGTCGGAGTGACCGGCGAGCTGGACGTGGCCACCGCGCCGACCATGCGCGACCTCTTGCTCGGCCAGCTGAACCGCGGCGTCGAGAGCCTGGTCGTCGACCTGCGGGGCGTGACCTTCATCGACTCCACCGGCGTCGGAAGCCTGCTGCGCATCCATCACCGGCAAGGGCTGCTGGGCGGCCAGGTGCACTTCGTGGCCGACCAGCCGGCCGTGCTGCGGGTGCTCGACCTCATGCACCTGACCCGTCGCCTGCACGTCACCGCGTCGGTGGCGGACATCGCCACCTGCTGCCCGCCCACCCCCGTCGTCGTCGACCTGCGGCCGCGGGTCGCCTCCCGCTGAACCGGCTGCGCAGGGTGACCGTCGGGATGGGCCGAACCTCCCGATTTCGCTGATCCGCCACGCAGAGTCACGTCCTCGCCCTAGCCTGGGAGCCGCCCAGCCGCAGGAGAGGGAGCATGAACACGAAGGACACCCGGGGACCGCAGCTCGAGCGGTTGCCCGAGATCGTGCTCACGGGCGCCCCGGCCGAGCAGGTCGTCGACCGGCCGGTCGACCACATCGGGCAGCTCCCGCTCCCGGCCGCCCCGTCCCGGTTCCGGCTGCGCCGCGCTGTGCAGCACGGTCTTGCGCTCGGCCTGGTGCTCGTCGTCGCAGGTGGCGGCTGGCTGGCGCTGCGCGGCGACGAGGGCGCCGACGTGGTGGCCACCGACCCGGGCGCGTCGGCGCGCCGCACCAACCGGTCCCGCGCCGCTCACGCTGGAGGTCGACGTCCCGGCGGTCGTGCAGGCCGGGCAGGCCGCCGAGCTGACGGTGCGCTACGCGGACGGCGACGGCATCTTCAGCGGGTCCACCGAGGACTGGGGGGACGGGGTCGGGACCAGCTCGCTCGCCCAGGGCCGCTGTGCGGCCTCCGGCACTCCAGCCGTGCCGGCCAGCGGTTCATACCTGGCCGAGCACACCTGGTCCGAGCCGGGCAGCTACACCGTGACGGTGGGGGTGTCGTCGTACACCTGCGTGGACGGGGCGCCGGTCGAGGAGCAGGCGACGACGACGGTCCGGGTCGAGGTCACGGCGGGTTGAGCTAGCCGGGACGGACCGCTCTAGAAGCGGAACGGCTTCGGCGGAGCGCCGAGGGTGGCCCGAGGGCAGCCGGCCAGGTCGAGGTTGCCGAACCCGAGGGCCTCGTCGCACAGCGAGGTGACGGTCCAGCCCTGGTCGGTGCCGAACCGGGTGACGGTGACCCGGTAGATCGTGATCTCGTAGCGGGTGGGCGTCCCGTAGGCGACCTGGATGGTGCCGATGAGCTCGGCGCCGCCCGGGGCGCCGTAGCCCTCCCAGGACCGGTCGTAGCGGCTCCACAGAGATGGCTCGGACTGCCAGACGCCACCGTTCTGCACGTCGCGCAGCGCCAGCTCCACCAGGACGGCGCGGGCCGACTCCTCCGGGATGATCGCCGCGGGGCGGATCACCTCCGAGACGACACCCTCGTCGTACGCCTCAGCCATGAGCAGCTCGGGGTTGTGCACGGAACGCCTTTCGTCGCGGCTGGGTGCCTGCAGGGGTTCTATCGGCGCGACTCGGGTCGGACTTCAGGACGAGAGGGGATCGACCTTCCGGGCGATCCGACCGGCCCGTTCGGGCGCCTCCTGGTGCGCAAGTGACGCCTGTGGCATGATCGTAGCCAGAACGCTGCGCGGGACCCGTCCCGCTCGCTCGAGGCCGCTGGGGAAGGCGCACCTCGCGTCGAGCAAGGGAGGTACCGGTGGCGACCCGTGGCGTTGTCTACGTCCATTCCGCACCGCCTGCGTTGTGCCCGCACGTCGAGTGGGCCGTCGGCGGTGTCCTCGGCGTCCGAGTGACCCTGGAGTGGACCCCGCAGCCGGCCGCGCCCGGCACCCTGCGCGGCGAGCTGTCCTGGCAGGCCGAGGCCGGCACCGGAGCCCGGCTGGCCTCCGCGCTGCGCGACTGGATGCACCTGCGGTTCGAGGTCACCGAGGAGCCCAGCGCCGGGGCCGAGGGGGAGCGCTGGTCCGCCACGCCCGACCCTGGGCATGTTCCACGCCACCACCGGCGTGCACGGCGACATCCTGGTGCGTGAGGACCGGCTGCGGGCCGCCCTGGCCCGGGCGGCCACCGACCCCGCGACCGGCGTGGTCGAGGAGATGCAGGCCCTGCTCGGCAAGGCGTGGGACGACGAGCTGGAGACCTTCCGGTACGCCGGTGACGGCGCCCCCGTCCGCTGGCTCCACCAGGTGGTCTGAGCCGCCCGACAGAGCCCGACAGCGCTCAACGATGCCCGACAGCGGTGAACTGACCGCGGTCGGGCACCGTTGATCACGCCAGCGTGATCAACTTCGAAGGGCAGTTGGTCTGCTTAGAGCGGGATGTTGCCATGGTGGCCGCGGGTGGCGGGGGCGGCGGCGATCGCGGCGGCCAGCGCTGACCGGGTCTTGGTCGGCTCGACGACCTCGTCCACCACGCCGATCTCCTGGGCGCGGGCGAGCCCGCCGGCCAGCTTCTCGTGCTCGACCGCGAGCTCCTGCTCGACCTCGCCGCGCACGTCGGCCGGCACCTCGGCCAGCCGGCGCCGGTGCAGGATCCGGACCGCCGCGACCGCGCCCATCACGGCGACCTCGGCGCTCGGCCAGGCGAACACCCGGGTGGCGCCCAGCGAGCGGGAGTTCATCGCGATGTACGCGCCGCCGTACGCCTTGCGGGTCACCAGCGTCACCCGGGGCACGGTGGCCTCGGCGAACGCGTGCAGCAGCTTCGCGCCGCGGCGGACCACGCCGTCCCACTCCTGGCCGACCCCCGGCAGGTAGCCCGGCACGTCGACCACGACGACGAGCGGGACGCCGAACGCGTCGCACATCCGCACGAACCGCGCGGCCTTCTCGGCCGAGGACGAGTCCAGGCAGCCGCCGAGCCGCAGCGGGTTGTTCGCGATCACGCCGACAGAGCGCCCACCGAGGCGGCCCAGCGTCGTCGTGACGTTCGGTGCCCACTTGGCGTGCAGCTCGAGGGCGGTGCCCTCGTCCAGCAGGTGCTCGACGATCGGGTGCACGTCGTAGGCCCGCTTCGGCGAGTCCGGCAGGAACGCCGCCAGGTCGGTGTCCTGGACCGGGCCCACCTCGCGCTGGTCGCCGAGCAGGGCTGCCAGGCGGCGGGCCTCGCCGTACGCGTCCTCCTGGGTGGGCGCCACCACGTGCACGACGCCGGAGCGCCGGCCGTGCGGCTCGGGGCCACCGAGACGCAGCGCGTCGACGTCCTCGCCGGTGACCGAGCGGACCACGTCCGGGCCGGTGACGAAGACCCGTCCCTCGGGCCCGAGGATGACCACGTCGGTCAGCGCCGGGCCGTACGCCGCACCGCCGGCCGCCGGGCCGAGCACGACCGAGATCTGCGGCACCTTCCCCGACGCGCGGGTCATGATCGCGAAGACCTCGCCCACCGCGTGCAGCGAGACGACGCCCTCGCGCAGCCGCGCGCCGCCCGAGTGCCAGAGGCCGATGACCGGGCAGCCCTCGAGCAGGGCGCGCCGGTAGGCGACCAGGATGGCCTGGCAGCCGGCCTCACCCATCGCGCCGCCCTGGATCGTCGCGTCGGAGCAGAACGCCACCGAGGTGGCGCCCTCGATCCGGCCGATCGCGGCGAGCATCCCCGAGTCGTCCTCCGGGGTGACCAGGTCGACGGTGCCCGGGTCGAAGAGCTGCTCGAGCCGGGTGAGCGGGTTGCGCGGGTCGTCCGCCTTGGCGACCACAACCTTCGCCGGGTCGGACGCGGTGGCGGTCATCTACACGCTCCTGATGGCCAAGGCGACGTTGTGGCCGCCGAAGCCGAACGAGTTGTTGAGGGCCAGCAGGTCGCCGGCGGGCAGCTCGCGCGGCTCGCCGTTGACGACGTCGAGGTGCACGTCGTCGTCGGGGTCCTCGAGGTTGGTCGTCGGGGGTGCCTTCCGATCGCGCAGGGCGAGGATGGTCGCGATCGTCTCCACCGCACCGGCAGCGCCGAGCAGGTGACCGGTCATCGACTTGGTGCCGGACACGCACAGCCCGTCGGCGGCGTCGCCGAGCGCCTTGCGGATCGCCTCGGCCTCGGCGACGTCGCCGACCGGGGTCGAGGTGGCGTGCGCGTTGATGTGCACGACGTCGGACGGCGTCGCGCCGGCCGACTCGATCGCCTTGGCCATAGCGCGGGCCGCCCCTGCCCCGACCGGGTCGGGCTGGGCGATGTGGTGGGCGTCGGCGCTGATGCCGGCTGCCGGCGATCTCGCCGTAGATGGTGGCGCCGCGGGCCTTGGCGTGCTCGAGCGTCTCGAGGATGATCACGCCGGCGCCCTCGCCGAGCACGAAGCCGTCGCGGCCCTTGTCGTAGGGACGCGACGCACGCTCGGGCTCGTCGTTGCGGGTGGACAGGGCCTGCATGGCGGCGAAGCCGGCCAGCGGCAGCGGATGGATGGCGGCCTCGGTGCCGCCCGCAGCCACGACGTCCGCCCGGCCGCCGCGGATCATGTCCACGGCGTAGGCGATGGCCTCGGCGCCGCTGGAGCAGGCGCTGACCGGGGTGTGGACGCCGGCCCGGGCCGTCAGCTCCAGGCCCACCTGCGCGGCGGGCCCGTTGGGCATCAGCATCGGGACGGTCATCGGCAGCACCCGACGGGCGCCCTTCTCCTTGAGCGTGTCGTAGGCCGAGAGCAGCGTCGTGACACCGCCGATGCCGGAGGCGATCACGACGCCGATCCGCTCCGGGTCGACCTCGGGGGTGCCCGCGTCGGCCCAGGCCTCGCGGGCAGCGATCAAGGCGAACTGCCCGGACCGGTCGGTGCGCCGGATCATCGGGACCGGCAGCACCTCGGACGGGTCGACCGCTACCCGCGCAGCGATGTGCACGGGCAGCGTCTCGACCCAGTCCTCGGTCAGGACCCGCACCCCGGACTGGCCGGCCAGCATGGCAGCCCAGGTCGACGCCACGTCGCCACCGAGTGGCGTCGTCGCACCCAGGCCGGTCACCACCACGCGCTGGGAGTCGGTCAGTTCGGAGTCAGTCATCAGATCAAGCTTTCTGTCGGGGTCCCCGCGGAATCGCGAGGAACGAACGATCTCGTCGGGGTCAGGCACTCGCCTTCGAGATGTAAGAGACGGCGTCGCCCACGGTGCTGAGCCCCTTGACGTCGTCGTCGGGGATCCGGACGCCGAACTTCTCCTCGGCATTGACGACGATGGTCATCATCGACAGCGAGTCGATGTCGAGGTCGTCGGTGAAGGACTTGTCCGGCTGCACGTCGCCGGTGGGGATGCCCGTCTCCTCGTTCACGATCTCGGCGAGACCCTCGAGGATCTCCTGCTCGCTTGCGGCCATGTGGTTCCAGCTCCCTCTACTCGTTGGGTGGTGCGGTCGGTCGGACGTGCACCCGCGCTGCTGCGCGGGAGGTCTGGGGCTCAGGGCAGGACGACGACCTGCGACGCGTAGACGAGACCGGCGCCGAACCCGATCAGCAGCGCCGTGCCCCCGCTCTTCACCTCGCCGCTCTCGAGCATCCGCTCCATCGCCAGCGGGATCGACGCGGCGGAGGTGTTGCCGGTCTCGCGGATGTCCCGCGCGACCGGCACGTGGGCGGGCAGCTTCATCGTCTTGATCATCGAGTCGGTGATGCGCATGTTGGCCTGGTGCGGGATGAACGCGTCCAGGTCGTCCGGCGTGATGCCGGCGGCTTCGAGCGCGCGGAGCGCGACCGGTGCCATCTGCCACACCGCCCAGCGGAAGACCGCCTGGCCCTTCATAGTGAGGTTCGGGAAGTCGACGTTGTGGTCGCGTACGTCGATCCAGGACGCCTTCTGGGTGATCGCGTCGTACTGCGAGCCGTCGGACCCCCAGATCGTCGGGCCGATCCCCGGCTCGTCGGACGGGCCGATGACGACTGCCCCGGCGCCGTCGCCGAAGATGAACGCGGTCGACCGGTCGTACGAGTCGGTGAAGTCCGAGAGCTTCTCGCAGCCGATGACCAGGACGTAGTCGGCGCTGCCGCCACGGACCATGTCGTTGGCCAGCGAGACGCCGTAGCAGAACCCCGCGCAGGCGGCCGAGAGGTCGGTGGCGGCGGCATCCGCAGCACCCAGCCGCTCGGCGACGGCCGCAGCGGCCGAGGGCGTCTGCAGCGGGTGGGTGACCGTCGCGACCAGGATGGCGCCGACCTGCTCGGGACGGATGCCGGCCTGCGCGATCGCCTTGCCGGCGGCCGCCACGCTCATGTCGATGACGCTCTCGTCCGGCGCGGCCCAGCGCCGGCTCTCGATGCCGGAGCGCTCCCGGATCCACTCGTCGGAGGAGTCGATCCGCTCGCAGATCTCGGCGTTGGTCACGACCCGGGACGGCCGGTAGCCCCCGACTCCCAGGATGCGCGCGTGCTCGGCACCCTTGGGTGCGCGGATGGCGGTCATCAGTGCATCGCCTCGTTGGACTCTGGGTGCAGCCGGATGATGGGTTGGCCGGGCGAGACCGGGTCGCCGTCCTCGACGAGCCACTCCACCACGGTGCCGCCGTACGGCGCCACTACCGGCTGCTCGTCGCGGGAGGTCACCAGCGTGCCCACCGCGGTACCCGGCTCGATCATGGTGCCCTCCGGCAGGTCGACGACCCGGATGGTGCCCTTGCTGGGGGAGACCAGCATCCGCCAGGACGGTGACCCGTCCTGCGGCGCGGCGCTGCCGTGCCGGGCGGCGAGGTCACGGGCCGCCTCGAGGTCGGCCGGCGTCTTGAGGGCGACCGTCTCGACACCGGGCAGGGCCCGCTTGATCAGGCCGGTCAGCGTGCCGGCCGGCGGCACCTCGATGACCCCGGTGACGCCGAGCTCGCCCATGGTGCGCATGCACAGGTCCCAGCGGACCGGGTTGCTCACCTGGGTGACGATCCGGGCCAACGTGTCCTGGCCCTGCTGCACGACCGAGCCGTCCCGGTTGGAGATCAGCCGGGTGCGCGGGTCGTGCACGCTGACGGCCCTGGCGTAGGACGCGAGGGTCTCGACCGCGGGAGCCATGTGCTCGGTGTGGAACGCGCCGGCCACCGAGAGCGGGATGAGCCGCGCCTTGGCGGGCGGGTCGGCCTTGAAGGCCTCCAGCTGCTCGAGGGTGCCGGCGGCGACGACCTGGCCGGAGCCGTTGTTGTTGGCGGCGGTGAGGCCGTGCCGCTCGAGTGCGGCGGCCACCTCCTCCGGGTCCCCGCCGAGGACCGCGGTCATGCCGGTCGGCTTGCGGGCGGCGGCGTCGGCCATCGCCCGGCCGCGCTCGCGGACCAGCACCATGGCCTGCTCCGCGGAGATGACACCGGTACCGGCGGCAGCGGTGATCTCGCCGACGCTGTGCCCCGCGGCGGCGCCCACCGCGTGGAAGGCGTCGGAGGGGTGCGGGAAGATCTCCAGCGCGGCGACCAGCCCGGCGGCCACCAGCAGCGGCTGCGCGACGGCGGTGTCGCGGATGGTCTCCGCATCGGCCTCGGTGCCGTAGTGCACCAGGTCCAGGCCGGCGCAGGCGGACAGCCAGCGCAGCCGGTCCTCGAAGTGCGGGAGCTCGAGCCAGGGCGCGAGGAATCCGGGCGCCTGGGCGCCTTGACCGGGAGCAACAATGACCAGCACCTACCCAGCCTTTCGGACGCAGCGTGACACGAGGGGTGCGGAGGTGGACGAAAGAACGGCCCGGTCTTTGTAGGGTTCCTACAATATCGTGTCGGGAGCGCGGGCATCGGCCAGCCGGCCCAGGGCGAGCGCCATCCGCAGCGCCAGGGCCTGCCGGGGGTCCGCCGGCGCGTATCCGCAGACCTCGGTGACCCGGCGCAGCCGGTACCGCACGGTGTTGGGGTGCACGAACAGCGCCCGTGCGGTGGCTTCCAGCGACGACGTCTGCTCGAGGAAGGCCGCCAGCGTCTCGACCAGAGCGGTCCCGGTCGACTGCAGCGGCCGGTAGATCTCCCGCACCAGCCGGTCCCGGGCCAGCTCGTCGCCGGCGATGGCCCGCTCGGGAAGCAGGTCGTCGGCCTGCACCGGGCGCGGTGCGTCCGGCCAGGCCGGAGCGGCGAGCAGCCCGGCAACGGCGGCCGCCGCGCTCTCGCCGGCCGCAAGCAGGTCGGGGACGACCGGGCCGACCACGACCGGGCCGGGCCCGAACTGGGCGACCAGCAGCCGGGTGGTCCGGACCGGGTCGACGTGGCCGCCGAGGATGGCGACCAGGCGGTCGCCCTGGACGCCGGTGAGGACGTCGAGGTGGGCCGCGCGGGCCACCCGACGGATCTCGTCGACCACCGCTTCCGGCTCGGCGTCAGGCGTGTTCCCCACCACGACGACCACCGAGTCGTGGCTGCCCCAGCCCAGGGCGGCGGCCCGGGACCGCAACGAGTCGTCGGCCTCGCCGCGCAGGAGGGCGTCGACCACCAGGGACTCCAGCCGGGCGTCCCAGGCACCGCGGGCCTCGGCCGCCTCGGCGTAGACCTGGGCGGCCGCGAAGGCGATCTCCCGCGAGTACCGCAGCACCGCCTCCCGGACCACGTCCTCGTCACCGGGGGCGATCTGCTCGATCTGCTCCTCGACGACGGCGATCACCACCCGGACCAGCTCGACGGTCTGCTGCAGGGTGACCGAGCGGGTCAGCTCGCGGGGCGCGGTGCCGAAGACGTCGGCGCTGATCGCCTGGGGGGCGTCCGGCTGGCGGAACCACTCGACGAACGCGGCCACACCGGCCTGCGCCACCAGGTTCACCCAGGACCGGTTCTCCGCGGGCATCGCGCGGTACCAGGGCAGCACCTCGTCCATGCGCGCGATCGCCGCGGTCGCGAGCGCGCCCATGCTGGCCTCGAGGCGGCGCACCGTGACCGCCGAGCGCTTGGGCACCTGATCAGCCTAGTTGTCCAAGGGCGACAACCCCGGTCAGTCCGTACGCCGGCTGGGCGAGGTCGTCTACGGTCGTGCCGTGGCCCGAGTCGACCCCGTGGACGCCCTGCGCCGGATCGCCTTCCTGCTGGAGCGCGCCCGGGAGGAGACCTACCGGGTGAAGGCCTACCGGGGGGCGGCGGACGCGCTGGCGGCCCTGCCGGCCGACGAGGTCGACCAGCGGGCCCGGTCCGGCACCCTGACCGAGCTGAAGGGCGTGGGTCCCAAGACGGCCCAGGTGGCGGTGCAGGCCGTGCAGGGCGCGGTCCCGGAGTACCTGGCCACCCTCGAGGCGGCGGCCGACGGCCCGGTGACCGCCGGCGGAGCGGCGCTGCGCGCGCTGCTGCGCGGTGACCTGCACACCCACTCCGACTGGTCCGACGGCGGCAGCCCGGTCGAGGAGATGGCCCGGACGGCCCGCGACCTCGGCCACGAGTACGTCGTGCTCACCGACCACTCGCCGCGCCTGACCGTGGCCAACGGCCTGTCGCCGGAACGGCTGCGGCGCCAGCTGGACCTGGTGGCCGAGGTCAACGAGACGCTGGCCCCGTTCCGGCTGCTCACCGGGATCGAGGTGGACATCCTGGACGACGGGTCGCTGGACCAGGAGGACGAGCTGCTCGGCCGCCTCGACGTCGTGGTGGCCTCGGTGCACTCCAAGCTGAAGATGGACGCCGAGGCCATGACGCGTCGGATGGTCAACGCGGTCGCGAACCCGCACACCGACGTGCTGGGTCACTGCACCGGCCGGCTGGTGACCGGTGGCCGGGGGACCCGGGGGGAGTCCGCGTTCGACGCCGAGCTGGTCTTCGCGGCCTGCGAGCGGTTCGGGGTCGCTGTCGAGATCAACTCCCGGCCGGAGCGGCTGGACCCGCCCCGGCGGCTGCTGAGCCTCGCGATCGAGACCGGCTGCCTGTTCTCGATCGACACCGATGCGCACGCCCCCGGGCAGCTGGACTGGCAGCCCTACGGCTGCGAGCGGGCCGAGGAGTGCGGTGTCCCGGCCGAGCGGGTGGTGAACACCCGGCCGGTGGACGGCCTGCTCGCCTGGGCCGGCCGCCACGGCTGACGGAACAGGGCGCAGCGGACAGTTGTTGCGTGGGCAACTACCTAGTCCGGGAGGATGGACCCATGGCACTGCTGACGCCCTCGGTCGACGTACGCCGGTCGAGCGACCGGTTGGCGACCGACATCGGTTGGCTCGATTCCAAGCACTCGTTCTCGTTCGGCCAGCACTACGACGCGGGCAACACCCACTTCGGCCTGCTGCTGGTCAACAACGACGACGTCGTCTCGCCGGGCAGCGGCTTCGAGACCCACCCGCACCGGGACATGGAGATCGTCACCTGGGTCCTGCGGGGCGAGCTCGTGCACCAGGACTCGCAGGGCCACAACGGACTGATCTACCCCGGCCTGGCCCAGCGGATGAGCGCCGGCACGGGCATCCTGCACTCGGAGAAGAACGACAGCTGGCGGCTGACCGGCGCTGACGAGCACAAGGACCCGGTGCACTTCGTGCAGATGTGGGTCCTCCCCGACGAGAACGGCATCCGGCCCGGCTACGAGCAGCTCGAGATCGACGACGCGCTGCTGCGCGGTGGGCTGGTCCCCGTCGCCAGCGGCCGGCCCGAGCACAAGGACGCCGCCGCGATCTCGATCGCCCAGAAGCACGCCGCACTGCACGCCGCCCGGATGGCCCCCGGGGGGACCGTGGCGGTCCCGGACGCACCGTTCGTGCACTTGTTCGTCGCCGCCGGTGCCGTCGAGCTGGAGGGCACCGGCCCCCTGGGCACCGGTGACGCCGCCCGGATCACCGGCGGCGCCGGACAGCTGGTCACCGCGGGTCCGGCCGGCGCCGAGGTCCTGGTCTGGGAGATGCACGCCGGCCTCGCAGCCTGAGTCTCCGGCGGGTCAGGAGGATGGGTTGCCGAGCAGGCAGAACGGGTGCCCGGCCGGGTCGGTGTAGACCCGGAAGCCGCCGTTCTCCGAGGGCTGGTGCTCGTGCACCGTTGCCCCGGCGGCCAGCACGGCCGGCTCATGCGCGTCGATGTCGCCGGTCCACAGGTCGAGGTGGAACTGCTGCGGGTGCGCCCCGCCGGGCCAGGTGGGCGTGACGAAGTCGTCGATGCGCTGGAAGGCCAGCGCGGGCCGGCCGCCCGGGTTGTCGGGCGTCAGGCCACCACCGGACGGGATCAGCGTGGCCCAGTCCCGGTCGGAGCCGTCCTCGAGCGGCCAGCCGAGCACCGCGCCGTAGAACTGCGCCAGCGCCAGGGCGTCCGGGCAGTCCAGGATGATCAGGTCGAGCAGCGGCTTCTCGGGTGTCGTGTCGGTCATGGCCCCACGCTAGGACGACCCACTGACGGGCTACCGGCAGTCACCAGGTGTGCTGGGCCAAGCCGTGCAGGACGATCTGGCCCAGCAGGCAGGCCAGCAGCAGCCAGACGAAGCTGGCCCCACCTGTGTGCCGCCGATCGCCCGGCTGGAACCGGTGCGGTGCCGGCGCCGGCCAGGCGCGGGCGGCCGACGACCAGGGTGCCTCGCGTAGCAAGGCCCAGATCATCCCGGCATTCAGCGGCATCAGCACCAGCCAGAACAGTGCCCATTTCGTCGCGCGTCGCGGCTGCGGTCCCAACATGAGGACCAGCACCAGCACCACGAGCACCGCCGTGCCCGCGCCGCTCCAGCGCAGCAGCAGGTCGTGCCCGACGGCGTCCGGGGTGGCCGACATCGCCTCGTCGACGACGTCACGTCGAGCGTCCGCGGAGGCGCCCGGGAGGACAGCCACCCGGTAGCCGAGCTCACCGACCCGCCAGAGCACCCTGATGTCGTCGTCGTTGGACGGCAGCCAGCCGGCGAGAACGTGGGTCGTCCTCAGGTCGGTGGGGGCGACGACCGACAGGCTCTGGACCCGGTCGTCGGCCAGGTCCCGTCTGAGCTCTCCCAACGTCGAGTCGCGGGGGATCGTCAGGAGGCCGAGCAGGACGTCCGCCACCAGCACGACGATCGCGACCCAGCGGACCGCGTCGAGGCTGCGCGCCGCCCAGTCGGTAAGGACCGGACCCTCCGGCCGCGGCGCCGCACGGGTGTCCGCCTCGCTCACGGCCCTCACCCCCCGAGCACCCACCGTAGGGCTTCACCCAGGGGAGCGGGACCTATTCGGCGCCGCCCTCGGCCTCGGCGGTCGGTGCCGCGTTGACGTCGCCGAGCCGGTAGCGGTCGATCGCCTCGCGCATCGCCTCCGGCTTGGCCTCGCCCCGCTTCGCCAGCTCGCCGAGCACCTTCACGACGATCGACGCGGCGTCCACCTTGAAGTGCCGCCGCAGCGCGCCCCGGGTGTCCGACAGGCCGAACCCGTCCGTGCCCAGCGAGGAGAACTCGCCCGGCACCCACGGTGCGATCTGGTCCTGGACGGCTCGCATGAAGTCGGACACCGCGACGAACGGGCCGGCGGCTCCCTCCAGGGCCTTCGTCACGTAGGGCACCCGCAGCTCGCCGTCCGGGTTCATGAAGTTGTGCTCGTCGATGGCCAGGCCGTCGCGGCGCAGCTCGTTCCACGACGTCACCGACCAGACGTCGGCCTGGACGTTCCAGTCGGTCTGCAGCAGCCGCTGCGCCTCGAGGGCCCACTGCACCGAGACGCCGGACGCCAGCAGCTGCGCCTTGGGTCCGTCGCCCTCGGCGGCGGGGGAGTAGCGGTGGATGCCGCGCAGGATCCCCTCGACGTCCGCATTCTCCGGCTCGGCCGGCTGGGCGTACGGCTCGTTGTAGATCGTGAGGTAGTAGAAGATCTCCTCCGGCTTGTCGCCGTACATCCGGCGCAGCGCGTCCTTGACGATGTGCGCGACCTCGAACCCGAACGCCGGGTCGTAGGACACGCAGGCCGGGTTGGTGGAGGCGAGCAGCGGTGAGTGGCCGTCCTCGTGCTGCAGCCCCTCTCCGTTCAACGTCGTCCGGCCCGCGGTGGCGCCGAGCACGAAGCCGCGCACCATCTGGTCGCCGGCCGCCCAGAAGGCGTCGCCGGTCCGCTGGAAGCCGAACATCGAGTAGAAGATGTAGATCGGGATCATCGGGATGCCGTGCGTCGCGTACGACGAGCCGACCGCCGTCCAGGAGGCCGTCGACCCCGCCTCGTTGATGCCCTCGTGCAGGATGACGCCGGTCTTGTCCTCCTTGTAGGACAGCACCAGCTCGCGGTCGACCGAGGTGTAGTTCTGCCCGTGCGGCGAGTAGATCTTGGCGGTCGGGAACAGCGAGTCCAGGCCGAAGGTGCGCGCCTCGTCGGGGATGACCGGCACCAGCCGCCAGCCGATCTCCTTGTCCTTCATCAGCTCTTTGAGCAGGCGGACGAAGGCCATCGTGGTGGCGACCTTCTGCTTGCCGGAGCCGCGCTTCATGACGTCGTAGACCGGGTCGCCGGGCAGCACCAGCGGCGTCGAGGTCGAGCGGCGCGAGGGCAGGTAGCCGCCGAGCGCCATCCGCCGCTCGTGCATGTACTCCATCTCCGCCGAGTCCTTGCCCGGGTGGAAGTACGGCGGCAGCGTCTCGTCCAGCGCCTCGTCCGGGATCTCGAGGAAGAGCCGGTCGCGGAAGCCGATCAGGTCGTCCTTCTTCAGCTTCTTCATCTGGTGCGTCGAGTTGCGGCCCTCGAAGTGCGACCCCAGGGTCCAGCCCTTGATCGTCTTGGCCAGGATCACCGTCGGCTGTCCGGTGTGCTCGGTCGCGGCCTTGTAGGCGGCGTACATCTTCCGGTAGTCGTGCCCGCCGCGGGACAGGCCCCAGATCTCCTTGTCGGAGAGGTGCTCGACCATCGCCCGGGTGCGCGGGTCGCGGCCGAAGAAGTGCTCCCGGACGTAGGCGCCGTCCTCGGCCTTGTAGGTCTGGTAGTCGCCGTCGGGCGTCGTGTTCATCAGGTTGACCAGCGCGCCGTCGGTGTCCTTGGCGAGCAGCGCGTCCCACTCGCGGCCCCAGATCACCTTGATGACGTTCCAGCCGGCGCCGCGGAAGAACGACTCGAGCTCCTGGATGATCTTCCCGTTGCCGCGCACCGGGCCGTCCAGGCGCTGCAGGTTGCAGTTGATGACGAAGGTGAGGTTGTCCAGCTCCTCGCGGGCCGCCAGGCCGATCGCACCCAGCGACTCGGGCTCGTCCATCTCGCCGTCGCCGAGGTAGGCCCAGACGTGCTGCTGGCTGGTGTCCTTGATCCCGCGGTTGTGCAGGTAGCGGTTGAACCGCGCCTGGTAGATCGCGTTGATCGGGCCCAGGCCCATCGAGACGGTCGGGAACTCCCAGAAGTCCGGCATCAGCCGCGGGTGCGGGTACGACGACAGGCCGCCGCCCGGGTGCGAGAGCTCCTGCCGGAACCCGTCGAGCTGCTGCTCGGTCAGCCGGCCCTCGAGGAACGCGCGGGCGTACATGCCGGGGGAGGCGTGGCCCTGGTAGAAGATCTGGTCGCCGCCGCCGGGGTGGTCCTTGCCGCGGAAGAAGTGGTTGAAGCCGACCTCGTACAGGCTCGCCGACGAGGCGTACGTCGAGATGTGGCCGCCGACCTCGACCCCGGGTCGCTGCGCCCGGTGCACCATGATCGCCGCGTTCCACCGGGTGTAGGCGCGGATCCGCCGCTCGACGTGCTCGTCGCCCGGGAACCAGGGCTCGCTCTCCGGCGGGATCGTGTTGATGTAGTCGGTGCTGCGCAGGCTGGGCACCCCGACCTGCTTCTCGCGGGCCCGCTGCAGCAGGCTCAGCATGAGATAGCGCGCCCGGTTGCGCCCTGCGTGGTCGACGACCGCGTCGAGCGACTCGAGCCACTCGGCGGTCTCGGCGGGGTCGATGTCGGGCAGCTGGCTCGGCAGGCCGTCGCTGATGATCGCGGGGCGCTCCTGCGGTGACGTCATTTCGCCATCGTCCTACCTGAGCCCGGCCGCCGCATCCCTACCCCCCGGTAACCCCTTCCCCTCGGGCGCCGACGGGGCGACTCTGTGAGGCGACGGGAACACGGCGCCGGACCCATTCTGAGGAGGTCGGCCATGCAGGCATCGGCCGGAGATCACCTGCACGTCCACGCCCGGATCGTGGGCCAGCAGGACCAGATCGGCGAGATCCTCGAGGTCCGCGGACCCGAGGGTGCGCCGCCGTACCTGGTGCGCTACCCGGACGGCCACGAGACCCTGATGTACCCCGGCCCGGACGCCGTCGTGGAGCCCGTGCGGCACGCCTGACAACCGTCCGCCAGACTGCGCGGATGGACAGCCGTGTGGTCGACGTCAGGACCGGTGGTCGCGAGGTGGTCCTCGACCTCTCCCGGGAGTGCGAGCAGTTCCTGGACGCCGTCGACGCGGCGGAGGGGCTGCTGCACGTCTGGGTGCCGCACGCCACCGCCGGCCTCGCTGTCCTCGAGACCGGCGCGGGCAGCGACGAGGACCTGCTGGCGGCCCTGCGCGAGCTGCTCCCCGCGGACGACCGGTGGCGGCACCGGCACGGATCGACCGGCCACGGGCGCGACCATGTGCTGCCGGCGCTGTGCCCGCCGTACGCCTCGGTGCCCGTCGTCGAGGGCCGGATGGCGCTCGGCACCTGGCAGTCGGTGTGCCTGGTCGACCTCAACGTCGACAACCCGGTGCGGCAGGTCCGGCTGTCCTTCCTGTCCGGCTGACGGCGCGTCCGTGGGAACGGCTTGCGCCGCGGCCCGGGGACGTGTGGACTACCCGCCAAGAACCCGGCCGCGCGGCGGTCGGGCACGGCACGTCAACGAGGGAGGCACCGGGTGACTGCGACCGCGGACAACGCGGGAGGGGATCGCCTGGCCGGACGGCTGGGGCTGAGTCCAGGCCAGGTCGTGCAGGAGCTCGGCTACGACGACGACTGCGACGAGTCGCTCCGGGCGGCCGTCGCGGCCCACACCGGCAACGCGATGGTCGACGAGGACCACGAGGACGTGGTCGACGTCGTGCTGCTGTGGTGGCGGGAGGGTGACGGTGACCTGGTCGACGCGCTGGTCGACTCGCTGATCTCCCTCGACGACGGCGGGGTGGTCTGGCTGCTCACCCCGAAGGCTGGCCGGCCGGGGCATGTCGAGCCGGGCGACATCGGTGATGCCGCTCCCACGGCCGGTCTGCACCAGACGAGCAGCATCTCGGCAGCCTCGGACTGGTCCGGCACCCGCCTGGTGACCCGCCGGTCGGGTCGCTAGCCGCCGTCCGGAGTGGTCAGCCCGGTACGCCGGGCAGCCGCCGTACCAGCCGGGTCACCCCGCGCAGGTTGCGCACGGCCGACCTCAGCGCGCTCCCGCCGGGCAGCCCGGGGACCGCCTCGACGATCGGTGCCAGCGCAAGCAGTCCGGTCACGTGGTGCAGCCGCAGGTCGCGGCGGGCCAGCATCGGCGGCACCGCACGCCGCCCGGCGGAGGCGTCGAGCAGGTCGGCGGCCCGACCCTGGACGGCCGGCCAGGACGGCGGGACGGCGGGCAGCTCGAGCGTCGTCCAGGCACCGGTCGCCGCGGCGAAGGCCCAGCCGCCCTCCGGCGAGACGCAGCCGGCCCCGGCCGTGATGCCGTGCCGGGCGGCCAGGCCACCGGTCGTGTCGACGAGAGCTGCCAGCCCGGCGGACAGCAGGGTCGGCGAGGGTGCCCGGGCCCCGGCCGGCGCGAGGTCCAGGGTGTGGACTGCTAGCTCGTAGGCACCGGCCGCGACGAGGGTGCCCAGCGGCAGCGGTCCGAGGACCGAACGGATCTGCCGGCGCCCGAGCACCACGGCGTCCGGGCTGGCGAGGAACTCGGCGACGTCGTCCCGCGAGGTCTGCAGGGCGGCCAGCACCGCGGCTCGAGGGGCGCCGCGGCGGGCCTCGAGCACCGCCTCGTTGTGCGCGTCCTGGTCAAAGGTCGAGGCGCGGTGGTCGGCCCAGTCGGCGGCGTCGGCCAGGTCGTCCTGCTCCGCCTCGTCGCGCATCCGGTGCAGCGACCGGCTGCCCGGCCAGGATCCGAGGTGCACGCAGACCTGCCGGGCCTGCCAGCCGTCGAGGCGGGTGGGGCCGTCCAGGTCGAGCTCGGCGGCGATCGCGAGGAACTCGTCCCAGGCCGGGAGCACCAGGTCCGCGAGGTCGGCGGGCTCCCACGAGGCCAGGCCGAGCTCGCCCTCGGCGGGCACCAGCAGCGCTGTCGGTCCTGACACACTGGTCATCCTGCCAGCGTGGACGGAGGACCTATGACACTGGCGATCGGCGACGTGGCGCCGGACTTCGAGCTCAAGGACCAGCACGGCCGGTCCGTCCGGCTCTCGTCGCTGCGGGGCAAGAAGGCGGCGCTGGTCGTCTTCTACCCCTGGGCCTTCTCCGGCGTGTGCGGTGGCGAGCTGCAGGCGCTCGAGGAGCAGCAGGACGAGATCGTCGGTGACGACGTCGTGCTGCTCACCATCTCGACCGACCCGATGTACGCGCTGCGGGCGTTCGCCGACCAGCACGGCTTCAGCTTCCCGCTGCTGTCCGACTTCTGGCCGCACGGCGCGGTCGCCTCGGCGTACGGCGTGCTGAGCCAGCAGGTCGGCATCGCTCTGCGCGGCACCTTCCTGGTCGACCGGGACGGCGTCGTGCGCTGGTCGATCGTCAACGACATCCCGGACGCCCGCGACATCGACGACTACAAGAAGGCGATCGCGGCCCTCTAGGGTTGCCCGACGAGGGCGCATAGCTCAGCTGGTCAGAGCGCCTCCCTTACAAGGAGGATGTCGGCGGTTCGAGTCCGTCTGCGCCCACCGGCGCCCACCGACGACGCGCCGGTAGGTACCTCGCGAAACGGGCGATAGGACGTCATTGAGAAGCCCGATCCTCCGGAAGCTCTTGACTGATGGGGCACGAGTGGCGAATGGTGTCGGCGAACCTCGGGTCGCCAACCTCCCACGGCCTCCCGGGGGACAGGTCCGGGCCTTGCCCAACCCCCCCGGGCAAGGCCCGGACCGACCCCCGATGCCCCTAGCCGTCCACGACTCGGTTGGTATCGGCGGGATTGCGGCGTACCGTCCCTCGACAGTGCCTCCCCAGACCCCGGTGGCGCTCGCTCAACACTGCGGCCGCACGTCGACCCTGGTGGATCGTCCGGTGGGTCAGGACGACCGAAGGTTTTCTGCGGTATGGCAGGCAAAGCCAAGCGGCCCGGCGACCCCCCTGTCCGGGCTGCCGTCCGAGACCTCTGGACCTCCGGTCGGTCGGTTCCCATCCTTCCCGCAGCTCTCGGACGCCTCGTCCGGGCTCGCTCGGTGGGTCACGTCGTGGTCCTGGACATAGCTGGGGCGTCCGCTGGCGATAGCTGGCCTCGGCCCAGCGCGGCGGCGACGCTCTGAGCCGCAAGCCGCTCGGCAGCCATCTGATGGTGACCGCGTCCGTCCGGCAGGCGCTGTCCGTGGTGTTGCAGGCCAGCCTGCCGGCAGCTCAGTCGCTGCGACTCGCCCCGCACCCGACAGCACCGCGGGCGTCCCGCGACTTCGTCAGCCGGACCCTGCTGGACTGGAGAATGAGCCAGCACCTGCCGGCCGCCTGCCTGGTGGTCAGCGAGCTGGTCACCAACGCCATGACGCACGCCGGCACAGACATCCACCTGACCGTCTCCGAGCACCGACAGGACATCCGGGTCGCCGTCCGGGACGGCAGCCCCGACCTGCCGGTCGAGAAAGTCGGCGTCACGGGCGAACATGGGCGAGGCCTGGCCATCGTGGCCGGCCTGTCCAGCGCGTGGGGCGCGCTCTCCCACACCGAAGGCGGCAAGGTCGTCTGGGCGGTGATCGACGCCCCGTCCCGGGCAACCCAGATGGGGGCCTAGGCCGGGTCGCTCACGGTCAGGCAGAACGGGTGCCCATCAGGTGGTTTCCGGGCGCGCATGGGTCCGCGCCCCACCTATGGAGACCCCCCGGTAGGGCGCGGACCATCCCCCCCAACTGCGGACCCCGGCAAACGCTCGAAGCGAGCCTCTGCTGTCTTGTCCCCTCCGCTGGAGCGACGGTCTCAGGGTGGCCCGCGGACGACGGCGGGGGTATCGGTCGAACGGACCTATGTCGCGTCCCGGAACGGACTACCCGGTCGAACCGTGCGGGTCACGGGAGCAGAGGGCTCGCGCTGCCGGACCCCCCGTGAACCCTCAGGTGAGGCAGCGCGAGCCCCGCTCGCGCGGCCTGCCTGCTGGACCGCTCAGGTCCCCCATCGGGGGAAGCCGTCGCGGCGTTACAGCAAGGGCTCAGTCGGCGAGCGAGACGACGACCCAGATGACGGCCATCGTCAGAACGATGGCCGCGAGGATGATGACGACGGTGCGGTCCGGCGCGATCGACTGGTGCGCCTCGGGCAGATGCTTCATGCCCCCTGTGGTACGCCGGTCGGCCGGTGGCCGTCAATGGCCCGGACGAGGGGTCCGTCCCCGGGCAGCGCATAGGGTCGGCGCCATGCGCGTCACGATGCTGCTGGCCGATGCGGCGCAAGAGGTCAACGGGAAGCTCTACGTGCTCGGCGGCGGCTGGTCCGTCACCGGTCCGGACCTGCCCCCGATGGCCATCGCCATCAAGCTCGACGTCCCGTGGAGCGGGGCAGGCACACAGCACACGTTCATCCTCGAGCTGGTCGACCAGGACGGCCGGGCGGTCCCGGCCGGTGACAGCGGCGGCGTCCGGGCCGAGGGCACCTTCGAGGTCGGCCGCCCGGTCGGGCTGCCAGCCGGCAGCGACATCGACTTCGCCTTCGTGGTGTCGATCCCACCGTTCCCGATCACCCCCGGCCGGTTCACCTGGAAGCTGTCGATCGACGGCGACAGCCACGAGGACTGGGTCCGGCCGTTCCAGGTGCGGGCCGCCGAGTGACCGACGGGCTGACCCTCGCCGACGCGCTCGGCGTGCTCGACGGGCTCTACGACCCGCTTTGGGCCGAGGACTGGGACGCGGTCGGCCTGGTCACCGGCGACCCCGAGCAGCCGGTACGCCGGGTGCTGCTGGCCGTCGACCCGGTGCAGGCCGTCATCGACGAGGCCGTCGACTGGGGGGCCGACCTGCTGGTGACCCACCACCCGCTGCTGCTGCGCGGCGTGCACTCGGTGGCCGGCCCGCATCCCAAGGGCCGCGCGGTGACGGCGCTGGTCCGAGCCGGCGTGGCGCTGCACGTCGCGCACACCAACGCCGACGTGGCCGACCCGGGTGTGTCCGACGCGCTGGCCGGTGCGCTCGGCCTCACCGATCTCAGCCCGCTGCGGCCGTCGGCCGCCGACGCGCTGGACAAGCTGGTGACGTTCGTCCCCGAGGCTGATGCCGAACGGGTCGTCGACGCGCTGGCCGCGGCCGGCGCCGGTCGGCTGGGTGACTACGAGCGGTGCGCTTTCACCTCGCCCGGCACCGGGACGTTCACCCCGCTCGCCGGCGCCAGCCCAGCGGTCGGCGAGGTCGGCACCCGTGCGCAGGTGGTCGAGACCCGGATCGAGATGGTGGTCAGCCGCGCCCGGCGTACCGCGGTGGTGGCCGCGCTGCGGGCGGCGCACCCGTACGAGGAGCCCGCGTTCGACCTCCTCGAGCTGGCGGCGCTGCCGGGCAGCCGCGGGATCGGGCGGGTCGGCCGGTGGCCGGCCGCCGGGACGCTGGGCGAGCTCGCGGAGCACGTCGCGCGCGCCCTGCCGGCTACTCCGGGCGGCGTGCGGGTGGGCGGCGACCCGGGCCGAGCGGTGCGCACGGTGGCGGTCTGCGGGGGAGCGGGCGACGACCTGTTCGACGCCGTGCGGGCAGCCGGCGCCGACGCCTACGTGACCGCCGACCTGCGGCACCACCCGGCGTCCGAGGCCCTCGAGCACGGGGCGCCCGGCCTGGTCGACGTCAGCCACTGGGCCAGCGAGTGGCCCTGGCTGGCCGACTGCGAACGGCTGCTCCGCCGCGGGCTCGGCGACCGGGCGGATACGGTGGAGACGCGGGTGTCTCGGCTCGTCACCGACCCGTGGACCACCCGCACCGCCGCCCCGAGCGAGGAGTCCCCGCTGAAAGCCGCCGCCTCCGACCAGCATCGCCTGCTCGACGTCCAGGCCCTGGACACCCGGATCGACCAGCTCGCCCACCGGCGTCGCACGCTGACCGAGCACGCCGCGCTGGCCGAGCTCGAGGAGCAGCTCGCCGCGCTGCGCGACCAGCTGGTCGGGGCCGAGACCGAGCAGAGCGACCTCGGCCGCGAGCTGACCAAGGCCGAGGGCGACGTCGACCAGGTCCGGGCCCGCGCCGAGCGCGACCAGAAGCGGCTGGACGCCGGCCAGGTCTCCTCGCCCAAAGAGCTGGAGGGCCTGCAGCACGAGATCGCCACCCTCGCCAACCGCCAGGGCAACCTCGAGGAGGTCGTCCTCGAGATCATGGAGCGGCTGGAGTCGTCGCAGAGCCGCAGTGCCGAGCTGGCCGCCCAGCAGACGGCCGCCGTGGCCCGGGCGGCCGAGCTGACGGCGTCCCGTGACACCACGACCGGCGAGATCGACGCCGAGGTCGAGCAGCTCCGGTCGCAGCGCGCCACCCAGGCAGGGTCGCTCGACGCGGACCTGGTGACGCTGTACGAGAAGATCCGCGAGCAGCAGGGCGGCGTGGGCGCGGCCGAGCTGCGCCAGCGCCGGTGCGGCGGCTGCCGGCTCGAGCTGAACAACGTCGAGATCAACCAGCTGCGCGACTCCGACCCCGACGAGGTCATGCGCTGCGAGGAGTGCCGCCGGATCCTCGTGCGCACGGCCGAGTCCGGGCTGTGAGCCGGTTCGTCGTCGAGGCCGACGGCGGGTCGCGTGGGAACCCGGGGCCGGCGGCGTACGGCACCGTCGTCAAGGATGCCGAGTCCGGTGCGGTGCTGCGCGAGCTGGCCGAGCACATCGGCACGGCGAGCAACAACGTCGCGGAGTACCGCGGCCTGATCGCCGGTCTGCAGGCGGTCCGCGAGCTGGATCCCAGCGCCACGGTCGAGGCCCGGCTGGACTCCAAGCTCGTCGTCGAGCAGCTCTCGGGACGGTGGAAGATCAAGCACCCGGACATGCGGGTGCTCGCGCTACGGGCCCGTGAGGTGCTGCCGCCGGCGCAGGTGACCTACACCTGGGTGCCGCGGGAGCAGAACAAGCACGCCGACCGGCTGGCCAACGAGGCCCTCGACGCGGCGGCCCGCGGCGAGGCGTGGTCGCCGGCCGAAAGCACCGCCGAGCTGCGCAGCCAGGACGCGACCGCGGCCCGGGCCGATGCGGCACCGGCCGCACCGCGGGCCCGGCTGGTCGGCTGGGACGCCGAGCTGGGGGCGCCGACCACCACGGTGCTGCTGCGCCACGGCGAGACACCGCACACGGCGGAGAAGCGGTTCAGCGGCGCCGGCGGGCAGGACCCGGAGCTGTCCGAGGCGGGGCTCCGCCAGGCAGCGGCGGTGGCCGAGCGGCTCGCGGCCACCGGAGGCGTGGACGTCGTCCTCGCCTCCCCGATGCGCCGCACCCGGCAGACCGCCGACGCCGTCGCCTCGGCTCTGGGCGCGGACGTGCGTGAGGTCGACGCGTTCCGCGAGTGCGCGTTCGGCGAGTGGGAGGGGCTGACCTTCGACGAGGTCCGGCAGGGCTGGCCGGAGGCGCTCGGCGCGTGGATGGGAGACCCGAAGGCCGCGCCGCCCGGCGGTGAGTCGTTCACAGACGTACGGCGACGGGTGCTCCGGGGCCGCGACCAGCTGCTGGCGCGCTACCCGCGGCAGACCGTGCTGGTCGTGACCCACGTGACGCCGACCAAGGTGCTGGTGGCCGACGCGCTGGACGCCCCGCTGTCGGCGCTGTACCGGATGGAGCTGTCCCCGGCGACGCTGACCGAGGTGCAGTGGTACGACGGCGGCCAGGCCTCGCTACGCCGCTTCAACGACGCCGCTCACCTGCTCTAGCCGAGCCACTCGGCGAGGACCTCGTCGGTGTGCTGGCCGGCGGCCGGGGGAGGCCGGTCGAGAGTCGCGGAGGTCCGCGAGAACCGTGGCGCCGGGGCGGGCTGCACGACGCCGTCCCGCTCGACGAACGTCGAGCGGGCAACCAGGTGCGGGTGCCTTGTCGCCTCGCCCAGGCCGAGCACCGGGGCCACGCACGCGTCGCTGCCGGCGAACACCTCGGCCCAGTCGTCGCGGGTCCGGGTAGCGAAGGTGTCGGCGATCCGACGGCGCAGAGCCGGCCAGCTCGACGGGTCGGTCCGGTCGCCCTCGGCCGGGTCGATGCCGAGGCGCGCGAGCAGCTCGTCGTAGAAGGCCGGCTCGAGGGCGCCGACCGCCATCCAGCCGCCGTCGGACGTCCGGTAGCTGCCGTAGAACGGCGCGCCGCCGTCGAGCAGGTTGCGGCCCGGTTCGTCTTGCCAGGCGCCGGCGGCGAGCAGCCCGTGGAACATCGTCGTCAGGTGCGCGGTGCTGTCGACCATCGCGGCGTCCACCACCTGCCCGACGCCGGACATCCGGGCCTCGTGCAGCGCGGCCAGCAGCCCGACCACCAGGTAGGTGGCGCCGGCGAAGTCGCCGAGCAGGTTGAGCGGCGGCATCGGCGGGTCGGACGGCGGGGCGCTGGCACCGAGGGCTCCGGTGACCGCGACGTAGGTGATGTCGTGCCCGGCGGTCCCGGCGTCGGGGCCGTCCTGCCCCCAGCCGGTCATCCGGCCGTAGACCAGGCGGGGGTTGCGGGCCAGGCAAGCATCCGGCCCGACCCCCAGCCGTTCGGCGACGCCGGGCCGCATGCCCTCGAGCAGCAGGTCGGCGCGCTCCAGGAGATCGAGCACCCGGCGTACGTCGTCATCGTCCTTGAGGTCGAGCGCGACCGACCGCTTGCCACGGCCGAGCAGGTCGCGCTCGGGCGGTACGACGGCCAGCGCCGGCCCGCCCGGACGGTCGATGCGCACGACGTCAGCGCCCAGGTCGGCGAGCAGCATCCCGGCGAAGGGTGCCGGGCCGATGCCGGCGAGCTCGACGACGCGCAGCCCGGCCAGCGGCCCGGTCACGACCTCACCGCACCAGCTTGGGCAGCACGTCGCGGCCGAAGACCTCGATCCACTCCGCCTGGTTGCGGCCGACGTTGTGCAGGTAGACCCGGTCGAAGCCGAGGTCGACGAACTTCTGGATGTGCGCGCGGTGCACGTCGGGGTCGGCGCTGATCACCATCCGGCCCTCGAAGTCCTCGGGCCGCACCAGTGCTGCCATCGCGGCGAAGTCGTGCGGGGAGCGGATGTCGGCCTTGGCGAACTTCATCCCGCCGTTGGGCCACTCGGTCATCGCGTTGGCCAGCGCCTGCTCGTCGGTCTCGGCCCAGGACAGGTGCAGCTGTAGGACGCGCGGCATCGCGTCGGGGTCCTTGCCGGCCTCTCGGGCGCCCTCGGCGAACTTGTCGAACAGCCCGCCGATCTTCTCCAGCGGCGCACCGACGGTGATGATGCCGTCCGCGTGCTTGCCGGTGCGCTTGGCGTTGACCGGACCGGCGGTCGCGACCAGCACCGGCGGTGGCGTCTCGGGCATCGTCCAGAGCCGGGTGGTCTCGAGGGTGAAGAACTGGCCGCGGTGCTTGACGTCCTTGCCGGCGACGGAGGCGTCGAACAGCTTCTTGATGATCTCGATGGCCTCGAACATCCGCAGCGACCGCTCGGCGGCCTCCGGCCAGTAGCCGCCGATCGACGTGCTCGTTGAGCGCCTCACCCGCGCCGACGCCCAGCCAGTGCCGGCCCGGGTACATCGCCTCCAGGGTCGCGCTGGCCTGCGCCACCACGGCCGGGTGGAACCGGAAGGACGGGCAGGTGACGCCCGGGCCGAGGTCGCCGGTGGTGCGCTCGCCGACAGCGGCGAGGACGTTCCACACGAACGACGACTGGCCCTGCGCCGGCACCCACGGCTGGAAGTGGTCGGCGGCCATGCAGCCGGAGAACCCGTGCTGCTCGGCGAGCGCGGTCAGCTCGACGGCCTCGCGAGGACCGAACTGCTCGAGCATCGCGGCGTAGCCCACCGTCAGGTCTGCCATGCCGCGAGCGTAGTGACCGAACACGTGGGACAGGATCGAGACATGCGCGTCGCCGTCCTCGCCGACATCCACGGCAACCTGCCCGCCCTGGAGGCGGTGCTGGCCGAGCCCGACGTCGCGGCCGCCGATCGCGTCGTGCTGCTGGGCGACATCGCGCTCGGACCGATGCCGGCCGAGTCGCTCGACCTGCTGGCGTCGCTCGGGGAGCGCGCGGTGTGGGTGCACGGCAACTGCGAGCGCGAGGTCGTCACGGCGTACGACGGGAAGTCGTTGCCCGGTCCGGACGCTGACGGCGCGCGGGCCACCGCGGCGCTGCTGGACGAGCACCACCGGGACCTGCTCGACGGGCTGCCGCTGACGGTCACGCTCGACGTTGCCGGCGTGGGACCTGCGTTGTTCTGCCACGCGACCCCGCGCCGGGACGACGAGTTCGTGCTGGTCGACAGCCCGCTGGCAGTGTGGCGTCGCGCGTTGGACGGCGTCAGCGAGCCGCTCGTCGTGATGGGGCACACGCACATGCCGTTCGACCGGCTGGTCGACGGGCGCCGGGTGGTCAACCCCGGCAGCGTCGGAATGTCGTACGGCGCGCCGGGAGCGTGCTGGGCACTGCTCGGGCCGACCGTGCAGCTGCGCCGGACGGGGTACGACGTGGTGGCGGCGGCCGAGAGGATCCGTTCCAGCGCGCCATCCCGACGCCGCAGCCTGGGCACACGACTACGTGCTCTCCCGCCGGGAGACGCGGAGGCGCTCGAGGTGTTCAGAGACCTCGTCGACCCGCTCCCGGAAGCCTAGCCCGCGACCCCGGATCCCTTGTGGACAAAGGGTTTCCGGGGTGGGGGTTGTGTCCGACCCTGTCTCTAGGTTCGGGGCATGTCCTCGATGGTGTCGGTGCAGCTGGACGGCCGGGTCGCCGGTGCGTTGGCTGCCGACCGGTGGGACCAGGTGGTGGCTCTGGTGGCCGACGGGGAGCTGGCGCCGGACCTGTCGATGGTCGGCCTGCTCGCCTCGGTGGACCCGCACGCGCTGGACGGCGACGGCCGGGTGGACCTGATCCGGGCCTGGGACCGGGTGGAGGCGATGGTCGCCGGGCGCAAGCTGGCTGCCCTGGCCGCGGTGATCGACGCGACCGAGGGCGCCGGCCGGCCGGCGGAGGAGGCCCGGCACGAGATCGGCGCCGCGTTGCGGCTGTCGCCCACCACCGCCGGCGACCGGACCATGGTCGCCCTCGAGCTGCGGGACCGGCTGCCCGCCGCGCTGGCCGCGCTGCGGGCCGGGGACATCTGCTACCTGCAGGCCGCGCACCTGGCCGGCGCGGTCCGCGAGCTGCCCGATCAGGAGGCCACCGCGGTGCAGGCCCGGGTGCTGGGCCGGGCGCCGGAGCAGACCCTGGCCGAGTTCAAACGGGCCGTCGCGGCGGGCGGTGCTGGCCGCCGACCCGGCCTCGGCCGCCGACCGGCACCGCCGAAAGCGGTCGCGGCCCGCACCATCGAGGCGATGCCGCAGCCGGACGGCATGCAGTCGTTCTGGATGACCATGCCGGCCAGCGTCGCGAACGACGTGTGGGACACCCTGACCACCCGGGCCCAGGCCACCCAGCAGCTGCTGCGGGCCGGCGCCGGGGACGACCCCGGGCTGGACGCGCTGCGGGTCGACGCCCTGGTCGACGCCATCCTCGGCACCAGCCCGCCCGCCGGTGAGGGCACCCAGGAGCGGCTGCCGCGGTGCTCGTGCGGCGGCGCGCAGACCGCCGCCGTGGTGCTCGACCTGCCCACCCTGCTCGGGCTGGCCGAGCACCCCGGCGAGATCCCCGGCTACGGCCCGATCCCGGCACCGCTCGCCCGGCAGATGGCCGGGGAGCGGGACTGGGTCCGGTGGACCACCGACCCGGCCACCGGCCAGCTGCTGGACCGCGGCGCCAACACCTACCGTCCGTCGAAGAAGATGCGGGCCTTCATCGCCGCCCGGGACCGGGTCTGCGGCTTCCCCGGCTGCAACCGGCCAGCCGCCCAGTGCGACTGCGACCACGTGGTCACCTTCGCCCACCACGGCCAGACGATCCGGGTCAACCTCGGCCCGCTGTGCCGGCAGCACCACAACGCCAAGACCCACGGCCTCTGGCAGCTCAGCTACCACCCGGACACCGGGACCAAGACCTGGACCAGCCCGCTCGGCAAGACCTACACCAAGAGCACCGACCCCGTGCTCGGGTGAGCACAGGTCCGGGTTCTCTGCTTGATGAGCGACGTGTCTGCGGATCTGGCCGGTTGCGTAGGCTGCCGGGATGCCGCGTCGCCATCTCGCCCTGCGTGTCAAGGATGCGCCGGCAGGCCGCGAGCTGCGGGCCGGGTTCGCCCGCGTCCGCGAAGAGCTGGGGCTCCCCACCGAGTTCCCAGCCGCGGTGCTCGCCGAGGCAGAGCAGGCAGCCAAAAGCCCCGACCTCCCGGCGTACGACCTCACCGAGCTGCCGTTCCTGACCATCGACCCGCCCGGTTCCACCGACCTCGACCAGGCCATGCACCTGGAGCGGCGCAACGGCGGCTACCGCGTGCGTTACGCGATCGCCGACGTCGGCGCCTTCGTACGGCCCGGGGGAGCCATCGACGCGGAGGCGCATCGACGCGGCGAGACCCTCTACAGCCCGGACACCCGGACGCCGCTGCACCCGCCGACGCTGTCGGAGGGGGCGGCCTCGCTGCTTCCCGACCAGGTCGCACCCGCCGTGCTCTGGACCCTCGACCTCGACGCCGACGGTGAGGAGACCGCGGTCGACGTCCGTCGTGCGATGGTGCGTTCGCGCGACCGGCTCGACTACACCGGCGTCCAGCAGCTCGTCGACTCCGGGCGGGCCGACGAGCGGCTGCAGCTGCTGGCCGAGGTGGGCAAGCTGCGGATGGCCCTGGAGGTGGAGCGCGGCGGGGTGAGCCTGCCGATCCCCGAGCAGGAGGTGGTGGAGAACGGCGGCTCGTTCAGCCTGGCCTACCGCACCACCGTCCCGGTCGAGTCCTGGAACGAGCAGATCTCGCTGATGACCGGGATGGCGGCAGCCGACCTGATGCTGCACGGCGAGGTCGGCGTGCTGCGTACGCTGCCCAAGGCGCCGGACGGTGCCCTGGACCGGCTCCGACGAGCCGGTCACGCACTCGGGGTCCCCTGGCCCCAGGACCTGTCGTACGCCGAGGTCGTGCACGGCCTCGACCCGGCGAACCCCCGCCACGCGGCGCTGCTCGAGGAGGCGACGTCGCTGCTCCGTGGCGCGGGCTACACCGCGTTCGACGGCGCAGTCCCGGACCAGGCCACCCACGCCGCTGTTGCTGCTGAGTACGCCCACGCGACCGCGCCGCTGCGCCGGCTCGTCGACCGGTACGTCGGGGCGGTCTGTCTTGCCCTGTGCGCGGGGGAGGAGGTGCCGGGGTGGACCCTCAAGGCGCTGCCCCGGCTGCCGGAGGAGATGGCGGCGGCCGACCGGCTGGCCCACGAACTGGAGCGCGAGTGCGTGGCCCTGATGGAGGCCGCCGTGCTGCACGGCCGGGAAGGCCAGGAGTTCGACGCAGTGGTGGTCGAGCTGGACGCGAAGCGCGGCGGGGGCACCGTGCAGCTCGTCGACCCCGCCGTACGTGCCTCCTGTGAGGGCAACCTGCCGCTGGGCGACCCGATCCGGGTCCGGCTGGTCGAGGCCGACGTAACTCGCCGTTCGGTGCGTTTCGCCGTCGTCTGAACCTCGCTAGGCTCAGCGGCACGGCGGACGAGCCGGCCGGACGGCCGCGTCGGGACCCTCGGGTCCCGCCGAGGAAAGTCCGGGCTCCACAGGGCACGGTGGTGGGTAACGCCCACCCGGGGTGACCCGCGGGAAAGTGCCACAGAGAGAAGACCGCCGCCGATCCGTCCTCGGACGGGACGGCGGCAAGGGTGAAACGGCGGTGTAAGAGACCACCAGCGCCCGGGGTGACCCGGGCGGCTCGGCAAACCCCACCTGGAGCAAGGTCAGACAGGGAGCGTTCGAGGGCGGCCCGCCCGAGCTCCCGGGTAGACCGCACGAGGCTGTCGGCAACGGCAGCCCTAGATGGATGGCCGTCCGTGCACCCTCGGGTGCACGACAGAACCCGGCTTACAGGCCGACTCGTCCGCCGCCTGGGCCCTGACCTGGGGAACGTGGTCAGACCTTGTCGTTGGTCCGCATCTGGTCCGCAGAAGTCAGCACCCGCTGCCTCGCGCCTGTGGGTCAAGTTGGTCGGCGCCGCGCCCGGTAGGCGGCCGATCGCTCGGCCCGGTCGGCTGCTAGCCCAACGCGGCGCACCTACCGGGCGCGCCAGGTACCGATCCGCGCGAGTCGTCGCTGTTGTTGGTCAGCGGCTCCGAGGTCGCGGCCGGTAGATCGGCTGGTGAGGCGGGATGAGACCTGGGCGCGGTGTGCGGTGGGGTTGTGATCGTCGTACTTAAACTTCGCAGCTACGTCGGTGACCTTCAGGCGCAGGCCGCGGATACCCGAGAGCATTCGCCCATACGGCGGGACTCCGACGGCGACCTCGGCGTGGTCGCCGGTGGGTTGGAAGTGAGCGAGCTGTCGGGTGAGCAGGTCGGCCTTGTCGGCCGGGTCGTCGATGATCTCGGCGACGCAGCCGAGCTGGACGGCGGCGTAGTAGCTGGTGGGCACACCGTCCTCGTCCGCCCCGCCGGCCTTCGCTCGCCAGGTGGTGGGGACGTAGGCATAGTCGTCGATGACGGTGACGACGACGTGGGGGTCTGAGGTGATGTTGGTCCACACCGGGTTCGGTCGGGCCAGGTGGACGAGCAACCAGGTGCCGGTCGGCGTGTCCTCGACCACGAAGTGGGTCGGGATGACGGCGGGTGGCTGTCCGGGCAGGCCGTTGGCCACGAGCTGGCCGAAGTCGTGGCCGTCGGTGAGCCAGGTGCGCCACTCGTCGTCATCGAGAGCGGCATCCCAGGGATGGATCAGCACGTCGTTCCTCCGCCGTGACGGTCGGGATGTGTGAGCATTCGCAGGTGAATGGTGGCGTCCGGGCTGAGCTCGAGCAGGGCGGCGGTTAGGGCGTCGGCCGCGGCGTGGACCCCGTCGTCGGTGAGCGGGTCGAGGGCGTCGAGGATGAACAGGGCGCTGCTCGTCCCGGGCGTGATCCGGGTGCGGGTGCACTGCCGCCAGTTCCAGCGGCGGCAGGTGACGCCGGCGTCGTCGCGCCAGACGACCTCGCCGGGGTCTGGGTGCTCCACGGTCGACTCGCCCCCCGCGGTGGTGTCGAAGGACTCCGTGCCCTGGGCGCGGACCAGCCGCGCCGGCCCCACGTAGGCAGCGCGATCCTCCCCGCCGATGGGCAGCAGGTGAGCGATGGAGACGGCGTTGTACACGTCGGTGATCCGGTCGATCCGCGGTAGGCCACCCTGGTCGAGGCGGCGCAGCAGGGCCTCGACGCTCGGCCGGGTCCGCTGCGGCTTGGCGCCGAACGCCCGGTAGGCCTCCCGCCAGGCCGCCGGGTGCGGCAGCTGCTCGGGTGGCTGCCCGCCGAGCAGCTTTCGCGCGGCGGTCTCAGCCTCGGTGAGGATGCGCTCGCTGACCGGGTCGCTCGCGCCGCCGCGCAGACCGTCGGCGGTCAGCAGCAGCCCCCGGTAGTCCGGCCGTAGATCGAACACCGCGGCGTTGACCGTGGCCCCGGCCAGCCACTCGCCCCCCGCCGTCGGCCTCGCCGATGCGCTGGGGTCGTCGGCGTGCTCGGTCACGAGTGACCTCCGCCGACGTTCGGCTCGAACACGGTGAGGGCGAACCTGGCCGGTGTGGTCGCGTCGGGGGCTGCCGCGTAGCCGTGGGCGACATCGCCGGCGAAGGCCGCGGAGTCGCCGGCGGACAGCCGCTCGATGCGGTCCCCAACGCGCAGGTCAACCTCGCCGCCGAGAACAAGCAGCAATTCCCGGGTGCCGGCGCTGTGCGCCTCGGTGCGGTGCTCCTCGCCAGCGTGCAGCGTCCAGTCCCAGAGCTCGACCACGTCCGGTGGCTCGGTGCCGGCCACCAGCAGCGCCCGCCCGCCGGACGGGCCGCGCCACAGCTCCGGCGCTTGCCCGGCCCTAGTGACGGTCAGCTCGCGGGGACGCTCGACATCGACCAGAACCGGCAGGCCGACACCGAGGGCGTCGCTGAGTCGCAACAGCGTGGCGATGCTCGGGTTGCCCTCGCCGTGCTCAATGTTGATCAACATTCTGCGGCTGACCCCAGACCGCCCGCTCAGCTCTTCCAGCGTCCAACCCCGCTCGGTCCGATGCTGCCGAAGTCGCTCGCCGATCCGCGCGTTGACCGCCACCGCTTGCGTCACCCTTGACCTCTTCCGTACGATGCCCCTGTAAGTGCAGCATACTGCACTTATCCAGCCCAGGAGGACGCGCGATGAGTGGCGACACGGGGAGTTCGGCGCCGCAGCTGCGGGTGGAAACCCGGCTGGCGGTGCTCGGCCGTGGGGAGGGACGGCCCGGGCAGCCGCTGAACGTGCCCATCGTGCCGGCCTCGAACTTCCGGGCCGTGTCGAGCGGCGCGGCGGGGCGGGCGTACTCCCGCGACGACGGCACGCCGGGGTGGGAGGCGTTCGAGCAGTTGCTCTCTGACTTGGAGGGTGGTCCGGCGGTCTGCTTCGCGTCGGGGATGGCTGCGATCAGTGCCGTGCTGGAGCTGCTGCCGGTGGGTGCCCGGGTGGTCGTGCCGCAGGACAGCTACACCGGTCTGCGTGCCCTGGCGGAGGACGGCGCCGCGGCCGGGGGCCGCTGGAGCGTGCGCACCGTGGACATGACGCGCGAGAGCGAACTCCTTGAGGCAGTGGGCGAGGCGGACCTGGTGTGGCTGGAGACCCCCAGCAACCCCATGCTGGATGTGGTCGACATCGCGCAGATCACTGGTGCGGCGCAGGCAGTCGGTGCCCTCGTGGCCGTGGACAACACGTTCGCCACGCCGCTGCTGCAGAACCCGCTGCTGCTCGGCGCGGACTTCGTGGTGCACAGCGCGACGAAGTTCATCGGCGGCCACTCCGACCTGCTGCTCGGCGCGGTCGCGTGCCGGCGCCCGGAAAACCACGCGCGGCTCGTCCGCCGCCGCGAAGTTGCCGGCGCCACGCCCGGTGCCCTCGAGTGCTTCCTCGCCCTACGTGGCGCACGCACCTTGGCCGTCCGGCTGCGCCAGGCCCAGGAGTCAGCCGGCGAGCTGGCCGGCCGGCTGGCGGCACACCCGGCGGTCGGCCGGGTCCGCTACCCCGGCCTTGCCGAGGACGCGCAGCACGCGCGCGCCGCCCGGCAGATGCGCGGGTTCGGGGCCGTGCTCAGCTTCGAGGTCGCCGACGGCGCCACCGCCGACGCCGTCTGCGCACAGCTCCAGGTTGTCGCCCACGCCACGAGCGTCGGTGGAGTGGAGTCCACTATCGAGCGGCGGGCGAAGCTCCCCGGCCAGCAGCACGTCCCTGACGGACTGCTCCGGCTCAGCGTCGGCTGCGAACACCTGGAAGACCTCTGGGCCGACCTCAACAGCGCCCTAACAGCAACCACTCGCGGCCAGGCCCGTTAGCGGTCAGCGGAGCCGTTCTAGCCGGCACCACGTTCGGTTGTAAGACGAGGTTCGGTTGTCAGACGACGAGCAGGAGGCGGGCTATGACCGTGGGGAGTGCTTTCGCGCTGGTGGACGCCTTCACGACCGCCCGGCCCTTCTCGGGCAACCCCGCAGGAGTGCTCTTGCTCGATGCCCTCCCCGACGCCGAGTGGATGCAGGGAGTCGCCAACGAACTGCAGCAGGCGGAGACGGCGTTTCTCGCCCCCGGCCACGGCGGCGCCTACTCGCTGCGCTGGTTCACCCCTGTCGCCGAGGTAGTCCTCTGCGGGCACGCCACCTTGGCCTCCGCCCACTGGCTGTGGGAGTCCGGCGTCCTCTCCACGAACGAGGCCGCCACCTTCGACACCAGGAGCGGACGCCTCACCGCCGCTCGTGACGGTGACCGGATCGTGCTCGACTTCCCTGCGGTCCCCGCCGCGCAGGTGTCGTTGCCGCTGCCCAGCCTCTAGGCCGCGCTAGCGGGCGAGGACCCCGTCTGGGTGGGGGTCACCGAGAACGCCGATCCCGGCGAGCGCAATCTGCTGGCGGTCCTCAGGTCGGAGGAGGCAGTGCGGAACCTCGTCCCGGACCTGCAGCTGGTGTCGCGGTTGTCCGCCGGCGGCCTCATCGTCACCGCGGAGCGCCGAGCGGGCGGTGTCGTGTCGCGCTACTTCGCCCCCGCCTACGGTATCCCGGAGGACCCGGTCACCGGCTCCGCGCACTGCACCATCGGTCCCTACTGGCGCCATCAACTGGGCCCGACACTCCTTGCTGAGCAAGCGTCCCGTCGCGGCGGCGAACTGACCGTGAACACGACCGATGCCGGACGCGTCCTCCTTGGCGGGACAGCGCGTACCGCCGCAACCGGCTTCCTGTTGTGAGCAGCACGCGGTCAATGCCGTCACCGGGCGCCGCCCAGCGCGTTCTGTGGCGGGTGGCGCCTGTGTTGGCCCCTTCCTCCATGGGTGGGTTGGGCAGCGACGGCCCAGCGGATGCTCTCCACTGGGGCCTTTCGTGTTCCTAGGACAGCAGAGCCGCCCGACTGATTCACTCCTCTGAGCGAGGGGAGCGGGCATGTTCCGCAAGCAGGTCCAGTCGTTGGTCCCGAAACAGACGGACTTCACCGACGCCTTCACGGCCCTAACTACGAACCGCTCCACCGGCCGGGGTCAACGTCGGTCGTGGCGAGCGCATCCCATACTGGGCCGTGGGGGAGTCCCACTACCAGGAAACCCTGCACTACCTGCGTCAGTTCGCCACCGCCGAGGGCCGCCTTCCGGCGCTGTTGGTGCGCGAACCGCACAACCAGTACGACCCCAACGCCGTGGCCGTCGTGGTCTACGGGCGGCTGGTGGGCTACCTGAAGCGTGACGACGCCGCCGAGATGTCGGACCTGCTCGACGAACTGGCCGAAGACGGGCAGTTCTTGGCGGTCCCGGCGTGCTACCAGGGAGGAACCCCAGACAAGCCGAACATCGGCATCGTGGTTGAGGTCAGAGATCCGTCGGAGAGGATCGTCTGACGGTGAGCATCTTCAAGCGCACTCAGTGGGTTCCTCTTTCGGTGCCGAGCGATTCCGACATTCCCTTGCCGAACCCTCAAGTTTACACCGACGTGTCACCAACCCCGACGGGAGCGAAGGCACCGACCTCTACCTCGCCCCCGAGGCCTTCCGCGAAGCCTTCGCCGCCGACGTCGATCCTGAGACGGCCGCAGTGATGGCAGCGGCGCAGCGGCCATACGTTGTCGCCGCGTTCGCAGCCACGCCGTCGGCCCCGCCGGCATGGAACACATTGCCGTGCTGGTACCTGCTCGGTACCGAGGACAAGGCGATCCCGCCGGAGCTCCAGCGGTACATGGCCGAGCGCGCGAACGCGACGATCGTGGAGGTCCCGGCGTCGCACGTCTCGTTCGTGTCCCAGCCCGAGGTCGCGACCAACCTCATCCTGCAGGCCGTCGAGGCGACCGCCTGAACCGGCTGACCAGCGCACCTGACGATCGCCGCCTCGCCGGCGGTGATCGTCGGGCTGCGGCGTCCCGTGGGCGATTGGGACGGGGTAACCAGGTCTAGGTCCGGTTCCCGTGACAGGGTGTTGGCATGCCTGGTGGACAGCAGCTCCGTACGGCCGCCGCGACCGTGGTGGGTGTGCTTCTGCCCGCACTGCTCGCCGGATGCTCGGTCGCGAGCGGGGCGGACGACCGTGGGGCGCCGGGCGCTCCGGTCGCCGGGGTGAACGTCGGCGGGCGCTCGGTGACCGTCGTCGCGGCCGGTGACATCGCGCGCGACCCTGAGGACGGGCGTGGCACGGCCAAGCTGATCGCCTCGATCGGCCCGGACGCGGTTCTCACGCTCGGCGACAACGCCTACGAGGACGGTACCTACGAGCAGTACCAGAGCAACTACGACCCGACCTGGGGCCGGTTCAAGTCGATCACCCACCCGGTGCCCGGGAACCATGAGTACAGGGACCAGGACGCCGCCGGCTACTTCCGGTACTTCCGGAACCAGATCGGCGGGCGCGAGTACTACGCGTGGACCGCCGGCTCCTGGCGGATGTACGCCCTGAACTGCGAGATCGACTGCGGCAACGGGTCCGCGCAGCTGACCTGGCTGCGCCGCGATCTCACCCGCCACCCGCGGATGCCGGCGCTGGCCTACGTCCATCAGCCGAGGTTCACCTGTTCGACGATCCACCCGCCCGAGACCGACGTCAGCGCGGTATGGGTCGCGCTGCAGAAGGCGAAGGGGCGCATCATGCTGGCGGGCCACAACCACGCTTACGAGCGGTTCGCCAAGCAAGACGCGGCGGGTCACCGCGACCACGACGGGCTCCGCCAGTTCGTCGTCGGGACCGGCGGCGTCGGCCTCTATCCGCTCCAGCCAGCCTGCCCGAACCGACTCGCGGGACAGGACGACAAGACCGGCGTCCTCAAGCTCCGGCTCCGACCCGACGGTTTCTCCTGGCAGTTCGTCGCCGTCGGCGGCCGCATCCTCGACAGCGGTCGCGCCCCGGCGTGACCAACGGCCCGCGCTGATCGACCTATGGCGAGTAATGTCATGACATGACCAGACACGGGAAGGTTGGGTCGGTCGCCGAGGACCTGGCGTCGGTGGCCCGCCAGTTGGAGAGCGAGACCACGCCGGTCCAGACCTGGCAGCGGATCGTCGATCTCGCCGTCGACAAGCTCGACGGCTGCGAGATGGCGGCAATATCCCTGGTCCACAGCTTCAAGCGGATCGACACCCCCGTCTACACCGACCCGCTCGCCCTGCGCGTCGACGAGATCCAGTACGAGACCGAGCAGGGCCCATGCGTCGACTCGATCCGCGACCACGAGGTGGTCGAGACCCCCGACCTGCTCGCCGATGAGCGGTGGCCGCAGTTCGGCCAGCGGGCCTCCGAGGCGACCGGGATCCGCAGCATGGTCGGCTTCCGGCTGTTCGTCCGGGAGGACACCCTCGGCGCGCTGAACCTGTACTCGACGCGGGTGGCGGCCTTCGACGACGACGCGCGTCAGATCGGTGCCCTGTTCGCCGCGCACGCTGCTCTCGCGATGGCCAACGCCGCGGAGCACGAGCACGGTGAGAACCTGGAGAGCGCCCTGGAGTCCAGCCGGGTCATCGGCGTCGCGGTCGGCATCCTGATGGAGCAGTCGTCGGTGTCCCGGGCCGCGGCCTTCCGGATCCTGTCGCTGGCCTCGCAGCGGAGCAACGTCAAGCTGCGGGACCTCGCCGAGCGGATCGTCGCCAGCGTCGAGACCCGAGTGGAGCACCCCGCCCCGGTGGCGCCGCTCCGCGCCTCCAGCGGGGACTGATCAGCCCACTGAGGTGAGGATCTCCGGCTCGCCCTCGGTGACCAGCAACGTGTGCTCGAACTGTGCCGACCGCTTCCGGTCGCGGGTCACCACGGTCCAGCCGTCGTCCCACATCTCCCACTCGTGGCTGCCGAGGTTGAGCATCGGCTCGATGGTGAACGTCATCCCCGCCTCGATCACCGTGTCGTTCGACGGGTCGTCGTAGTGCGGGCACCACCAGGCCGGAGTGGAAGCTGCTGCCGATGCCGTGCCCGGTGAACTCGCGCACCACTCCGTAGCCGAACCGCCGAGCGTAGGACTCGATGACCCGGCCGATCACGCTGATCGGCCGGCCGGGACGCACGGCCTTGATGGCCCGCCGGAGCGCCTCCTCGGTGCGTTCGACGAGCAGCCGGTCCTCCTCCGCGACCTCGCCCACCAGGAATGTCGCGTCGGTGTCGCCGTGCACACCGCCGATGTACGCCGTGATGTCGACGTTGACGATGTCACCCTCGCGCAGCTCGGTGCTGTCCGGGATGCCGTGGCACACGACCTCGTTGACCGAGGTGCACAGCGACTTCGGGAACCCCTTGTAGCCCAGGGTCGACGGGTAGGCGCCGCGCTCGACAAGGAACTCGTGGCCCACCCGGTCGAGTTCGTCGGTGGTGACCCCGGGAGCGACGTGCCGGCCGACCTCGGCCAGCGCCTGCGCGGCGATCCGGCCCGCTACCCGCATCCGATCGATCGTGTCGGCGTCCTTGACCTCCGGACCGGTGTACCGCGAAGGCCTGGCCTGGCCGACGTACTCGGGGCGCTCGATCGCCGTAGGCACGGGACGCGGCGGAGAGACCCGGCCGGGAGTCAGGGTGGGCATGGTGCAGAAGTCTAGTTTGCGGGGCACGATGCGGTCATGAGCGACGACGACGAGCAGTGGTACTACTGCCTGAAGCACCAGACGGTCGAGCAGGGCCAGTCCTGCGCCAACTCCGAACGGCTGGGGCCCTACGCCAGCCGGGAAGAGGCCCAGGCCGCCATCTCGCACGCTGCCGAGCGCACCGAGGCCTGGGACAACGACCCCCGCTGGAAGGACGACTGACCCCACACACATCGAAGGGGACCGACCGGGATGTCCCGGGCGGCCCCCTTCGACGAGGGTGCTGCGGTTAGCGCTTGCGCGCTGCCTTCTTCGCCGCGGCCTTGCGGGTCGCGGTCTTCCTCGCGACGGTCTTGACTGCCTTCCGGGCAGCCGCCTTGCGGGTTGCGGTCTTGCGCGCCACCGTCTTGGCTGCCTTCTTGGCGGCCGTCTTGCGGGTTGCGGTCTTCGCGCGCCACCGTCTTGGCTGCCTTCTTGGCGGCTGCCTTGCGGGTGGTCTTCTTGGCAGTCTTCTTGGCGGTGGTCTTCTTCGCCGTGGACTTGCGCGCCGTCGACTTCTTGGCGGCGCTCTTGCGTGCGGTCTTCTTCGCCGCAGCCTTCTTGGTGGTGCGCTTTGCTGCGGTCTTCTTGGCGGTGGTTTTCTTCGCGGTCGACTTCTTCGCGGTCTTCTTGGCCGCGCTGGTGCGCTTCGCCGGCGACTTCTTCGCGGCCTTCTTCGCAGTTCTGGCCGTCGTCGTCTTCCGGGTCGAGCTTGTCGCCGCTGCTGTCACCTTCGCGGTGTTCTCTTCCTCTGTGGCCGGCACACGTGCCTCCTGCTCTAGTACGTCGTCCACGTTGGATGACGTGTTCAACGAAAAAGATCGCACTACGACGCGCGTGTTACCAGCATTTCGTCATCACGAGTTTTGTGCCGCATTTCCGTCGCGTGTCGACGCGTAGTCGCTGACGACGACACACTCGACATGCACATCACGCGAAAAGCCTTGTGCAGAAAGGGAGATTGTTCAACTGCTGCGTGTAGCGCGTCGACGTCAACGGTGTGCAGCAGGCCCGCTGACGCGTTCAAGAAATCGTGCGAGTCGATCGCGCATTCCAGCCCGCGACGTGGTTTCACCGGCCGCGACGCTGACCAGGTGCTGCACGAGCTCCATGTCCATCGACGTCGGCAACGACCTCGCAACGACGAGCGAGTCGTCGTCCGACGGCACGACGAGACGTTCGTGCGCCATCGATCCGAGCTCGTCGTCGCCGTCGTCGATCGACAGGATCGTGGCACCGATACGTCGTGCATCCGCGACGCGTTCCAGGAGCTGCTCCGGTGCTGCATCGGGGGCGACGACGAACACCGTCTCGTTGCGGCCGGCGGCTTCCAACCGTGCCAGGGTCACCGACAGGTGGGGCGGCGCCTGCGGCGGAGGCGCCCAGCGCACCAACGTCGGCGACAGCTCGGGGACACCGGCGAACCGTGACTCGTCGTCGAGGTGCGCCGCGAGGTGCCACGGCTCCTCGGTCGGCGTCCCGACGAGCAGCAGGCCGCCGGGAGTCGTGCTCGACCGGCGCAGGGTCGTCGCGAACGCGCGGGTGCGTTCGACCCACCCGCTGGTTCCCAGCAGCTCACGCAGCGCATGCACACGGTCGGAGTCCACGGGCCCATGCTGCCCCGGTCGGCACCCAGCCGACGACCCGACGCGCGCAAGCTCAGTGGTAGGTGTGGTCCTCGCCCGGGTACGCCCGGGCAGCGACGTCGTCGGCGAACGCCCGGGCGGCCCCGTCCAGGGCGGTGCGCAGGTCGGCGTACTGCTTCACGAACCTCGGCATCGGCCCTGCTCGCAGGCCGGCCATGTCCTGCCAGACGAGCACCTGGCCGTCGCAGTCGACGCCCGCGCCGATGCCGATCGTGGGGATCGTGAGCTCGGCCGTCACCCGCTTGGCGACGTCCGCCGGGACCATCTCCAGGACGACGGCGAACGCGCCGGCCTCCTGCAGCGCGAGGGCGTCGAGCACCATCCGGTCGCCCTGCTCACCCCGGCCCTGTACCCGGTAGCCGCCCAACCCGTGCTCGCTCTGCGGCGTGAACCCGATGTGGGCCATCACCGGGATCCCGGCCGTGACGAGCGCGCTCACCTGAGGTGCGACGGAGGCCCCGCCCTCCAGCTTCACGGCGTGCGCCCCGCCCTCCTTCATGAACCGCACCGACGTGGCGAGCGCCTGCTCCGGCGACGACTGGTAGGACCCGAACGGCAGATCCGCCACGACCATCGCGTGCTGAGCGCTGCGGCTCACGGCCCGCACGAGCGGCAGCAGCTCGTCCACGGTCACCGGCAGGGTGGTCGCGTACCCGAGCACGTTGTTGGCGGCCGAGTCGCCCACGAGCAGCAACGGGATGCCGGCCTGGTCGAAGATCTCGGCCGTGAGCTGGTCGTAGGACGTCAGCATCGCGAACCGCTCGCCGCGCTCCTTCATCGCGCGCAGGTGGTGCACCCGGACCCGCTTCGGCGGCGTCGCCGTGGCTGCGGGTCCGGATCCGTAGGGGGCTGGTGTCTCGGCAGAGCTGTCGGACGGGACCTCGGTCATCGGAACCTCCGGATGGTGTGCCTCGAGGCTCCTCTGGGCGGAGTCCCCGGACCCGGCCAATCGTGCCACGCCGCCGTCAGTGGTGCGGCGCGTGCTCCCGCCACCGGTTGGTGATGGGCAGCCGACGGTCGCGTCCGAACGCCTTGAACGAGATCTTCGGGCCCGGCGGGTACTGGCGGCGCTTGTACTCCGCCCGGTCGACCAGGCGGAGCACCTTCTCGACCATGTCCTGGTCGAAGCCGGCGGCCAGCAGCTCCCCGGAGCCACGGTCCTGCTCCACGTAGTCGTCCAGGATGTCGTCCAGGACGTCGTACGGCGGCAGCGAGTCGGTGTCCAGCTGCCCGGGCCGCAGCTCGGCCGACGGCTCCTTGCTGATCGACGCCTCCGGGATCGGGGGCTTCTCGCCACGCGCCTCGGCGTCCGCGTTGCGCCACCGAGCCAGCCGCCACACCCAGGTCTTGGGCAGGTCCTTGATCGGCGCGAAGCCGCCCACCGCGTCCCCGTAGATCGTCGAGTAGCCCACGGCCAGCTCGCTCTTGTTGCCGCAGGCGAGCACCAGGTGGCCGTGCTGGTTCGACATGCCCATCCAGATCACCGCCCGGATCCGCGCCTGCAGGTTCTCCTCGGCGAGGCCGTCGAGCTGCAAGGAGTCCTGAAAGGCGGCCACCATCGAGGCGATCGGAACGGTGTCGAAGTTCAGCCCAGTTCGTTCGGCCAGATCGGCGGCATCGGTGCGCGATCCCTCGCTGGAGTGCTCGCTCGGGTTGGAGACGCCGTAGACGTTCTCGGCGCCGACAGCGTCGCACGCGATCGCGGCGACCAGTGACGAGTCGATGCCGCCGGAGAGGCCGAGCAGGACGCTGTGAAACCCGTTCTTCACCACGTAGTCACGCAGGGCGAGCACGAGGGCGGAGTAGACCTCGGCCTCGTCTGCGACCCGCTCCTCGACCGTGGCGACCTCCGGCTCCCAGCGCGGCAGCGCCTCGGCCGACAGCACCACTCGCTCGATGGTCGTCGCCGTCCCGTCCGGTGCCTGGACGTGGCTCGGCTCGTCGGTGACCGGCGCCGTGGCGTCGGGCAGGTCGAGGTCGACGACAAGCAGCTCGCTCGCGAACTGCCGCGCCCGGCCGAGCAGCTCGCCGTCCGCGCCGACGACCAGCGAGTCGCCGTCGAAGACCAGCTCGTCCTGGCCGCCGACCATGTTGACGTAGGCCAGCGCGCAGCCGGCACCGGCCGCGCGGCGGCGCACGAGGTCGAGCCGCACGTCGTCCTTGTTGCGCTCGTACGGCGACCCGTTGATGACCAGCAGCAGCCCCGCGCCGGCCTCCCGGGTGACCGCGACCGGCCCGCCCTCCTGCCAGATGTCCTCGCAGATCGCGACGGCGACGTCGACGCCGTGCACCCGCGCCACCGTGAGCGAGCTGCCCGGCACGAAGTAGCGGTACTCGTCGAAGACGCCGTAGTTCGGCAGATGGTGCTTGGCGTACCGTCCGGCGACCCGGCCGCGGTGCACGATCGCCGCGGCGTTCTGCGGCGCACCCTTGGGGGTGCCCAGCACCGGTACGGCGTCCGGCGCGCCGTCCAGGAAGCCCACCACGACCACCAGGTCGCCGAGCCCCTCCGCCGCGAGCCGCTGGGCGAGGTGCTGCATCGCCTGCCGGGACGCGTCGACGAACGACCCACGCAGGGCGAGGTCCTCGACGGGGTAGCCGGTCAGCACCATCTCCGGGAAGGCCACCAGGTGCGCGCCACGCCCGGCGGCCCGCCTCGACCACTCGACGACCAGGTCCGCGTTGCCGTCGAGGTCGCCGACGACGGGGTCGATCTGAGCGAGGGCGAGACGCAGCTGGGCCACGTCCCCGAGCCTAGTTGGGCCGGTTCAGACCCGCCTGATGCGGCGTACGTCGGGCGGGCTGCCGGCACCGGTTGCGCCCAGCGCGGGCTCGACGGCCGGCTCGGTCACCTCCGAACGGAGTCGGGTCGCGTAGGCCGCGAAGTGTTCTGCCAGCCAGGGGGTCATCGCCTCGGCCGGCATCGGCCGGGCCAGGTAGTAGCCCTGCACCAGGTCGCATTCGAAGCTCTCGAGCAGGCGCCAGCTGGCCTCGTCCTCGACACCCTCGGCGACCACCCGCAGCCCCAGGTCGTGACCGAGGCCGATCACCGCCCGGACGATGGCCCGGTCGTCGGCGCGCTCCGCGAGGTGCCGGACGAAGGAACGGTCGATCTTCACCTCGTGGACCGGAAGGCTGCGCAGCCGGGTGAGCGAGGAGTAGCCGGTGCCGAAGTCGTCGACCGACACGAGCAGGCCCAGGTCGACCAGCCGGTCGAGGGCGTGCACCGCGCGCTCCGGGTCGGAGACGATGGCGCTCTCCGTGACCTCGAGCTTCAGCAGGCCGGCCGGCAGCCCGGCCTGCACCAGCATCCGGGCAACCGTGTCGGCCAGCTCGGGCTCGAGCAGGTTGCGCATCGAGATGTTGACGGCCATCAGGACCGGGGTCCCCGCGTCGCGCCACGCCACGCACTGCCGCACTGCCGTCTCGAGGACGAACCGGGTCAGCGGCTTGATCAGCCCGGTGTGCTCGGCCAGCGGGATGAACTCGTCGGGCGGGACGTTGCCCCACAGCGGGTGGTTCCAGCGCAGCAGCGCCTCGACGCCGGTCACCTGGCCGCTGCCGGGGTCCGCCTGCGGTTGGTAGTGCAGCTCGAGTGCGCTTTCCTCGACGGCCCGCGCCAGGTCGCCGATCAGTGACAGCCGGCGCGAGCTGTACGGGTCGCGGTCCGCGGCGTAGCGCGCTACCCCGGTCAGGCCATGCTTGGCGTCGTACATCGCGACCTCGGCCCGGCGCAGCAGCAACGCCGCCGAGGACCCGTCACGGGGTGTGGACGCGATGCCGATCGAGGCCATCACGTCGAGGGTGACCTCGCCCAGGTCGAACGGCCGCGACATGTCGCGGGTGATCCGGGCCACCATGCCCTCGATGTGCACGTCGTCGCCGCCGAGCAGGACGGCGAACTCGTCGCCGCCGAGCCGGGCGACGACGGTCTCGCCGCGCTCGACCTGACGGAGCCGTCGGCCCACCTCGCGCAGCAGCCGGTCACCCACGTCGTGGCCGAGGGTGTCGTTGACCTCCTTGAAGCGGTCGACGTCCATCAGCAGCACCGCCGCCGACCCGTCGGTGAGCAGCCGCTTCTCGAGACGCTGCTGGAAGTGCAGCCGGTTCGGCAGGCCGGTCAGCGGGTCGTGCAGCGAGAGGTGCTCGGTCTCCTGTGCGGCAGCGCGCACCCGGGCGACCAGGCCGGAGTTGGTCAGGGCGACGCTGGCGTGCCCGGCGAGTGCCTCGAACAGCTTGAGGTCGTCGCGGTCGAAGGTGCTCATGTCGTCGAGCCGGTCGCTCACCAGGAACACGCCGGTGATCTCCCCGCCGTCGCGAAGCGGTGCGGCAAGACCGTCGGCCCGGCCCTCGGCGCGCAGCAGGTCGTGCTCGGGGCTCTCGCCGCCGCGGGCCAGCAGCACCGGCTTTCCCTCGCAGGCCGCGGACCACCAGGCGACGACGTTGGGCTGGCAGAGCACGACCGATGCGCTGCGGGCCCGGAGCAGCTCGCAGGCCTCGGCGCGGACCGTCTCCATCACCGACTCGCTCGCCAGGGCTCGGTCGACCGAGCGGGTGAACTTGTAGAGCAGCTCGAGCCGGCTGTAGCGCAGCCGTTGTACGTGGTAGCCGCGGTAAAGCGCGAAGCTCAGCACGGCGACCACACCGAGCAGCGCCAGCGCCCGCGGGTTGTCGCTGAGCACGACCACCATGACCAGCGCCAGGTCGGTGACCACGACCGTGCCGACCGCTGCGACGACCAAGGTGCGCCCCAGCTCGCCGAGCTGCCGGCGGCCAAGGCGAAGGCTGATGATGACGAACACCGCCGTGTTGGCGACGAGGTCGGCGGCGAGGGTCGCCAGCAGTGCCGCCGCCCAGCTGGCGGCGGCCCCCGTGGCGGCGGTGCCACCCGTGAGCTCGATCACCGCGACGAAGACGAAGCACGCCACGGTCACCTGGGCGATCGTCGACCCGACGTTGAAGGCAAGCTTGATCAGCGGGTTGCGGCGCAGCACGTGCACCAGGACCACGCCGGTCACCGCGGCCAGCACCAGCTCGGGGGTGGGCAGCAGGAACATGCCCAGCACCAGCGGCGCCTGGTTGAGCGTGAGGCTGTGGTTCTCACCTCCGAAGGGAAGGTGGACTGCGAACCGCTCGGTCAGCGCGAAGACCACGGCCAGCGCGGGCCACCACAGCTGCGGCCCGAGCTCGGGCAGCGACAAGCCGGACCACCACAGGAGGAGTCCCGCTGCGGCCAGGCCGGTACTGAGCAGCCAGATCAGGCTGTCAGGCGTCGGGCGTCGCACACCCTGATTGTGGGGTATGCGCCAACTCGCCGCAGCCGAGTCGCTACGGCGAGCCGGACTGTTGACCCGAACGGGTCAATGCGCGCTCAGTTCCAGGACGCGCCGTTCGTCGTGACGATCTTGTTCCACGACGCGCCCGCGACGGTGGTCGCCTTGTTCCACGACGCGCCGGCCTGGTTGGACTTGTTCCACGACGCGCCGGCGGAGTCGTGCCCGGCCGTGGTCAGCAGGCCGGCGAGGATGGCGGCGGCGACAAGCGCGAGAGCGGCGACGAAGGCGACGAAGGGGGACAGAGTGCGGGCCGTGAAGGCGTGGGTCATGGGGGAGCTCCTGAGCTAGGCCCGGGGAGGGCAGGGTTGTCACCCGGATCATCGGCGTTGCTCGCTCATGGAAGTTCCATGAGACCCCGTTGACTCGGCAAAGGATGGTGATCAGCCGATGCACCGCTGGTGAACCGCAAACCGGCCACGCTCGACCGGGCAGCCGAGGAGCCCCCGGCCGTAACACGCCGGTAACACCGGGACGGCACGATCACCGGCATGGACAAGCAGCAGGAGTTCGTCCTCCGCACCCTCGAGGAGCGCGACATCCGCTTCGTGCGGCTGTGGTTCACCGACGTGCTCGGGTTCCTCAAGTCCGTCGCCGTGGCGCCGGCCGAGCTCGAAGGGGCCTTCGATGAGGGCATCGGCTTCGACGGGTCGGCCATCGAGGGCTTCGCCCGGGTCGCCGAGTCGGACATGCTGGCCAAGCCCGACCCGGGCACCTTCCAGATCCTCCCCTGGCGCTCCGAGTCGCCGGGCACCGCGAGGATGTTCTGCGACATCGTGCTGCCGGACGGCACGCCGTCGTACGCCGACCCGCGCCAGGTACTCAAGCGCACCCTCGCCAAGGCCGCCGACCTGGGCTTCGCCTTCTACACCCACCCCGAGATCGAGTTCTTCCTCTTCCGGGACCAGCCCGGCGGCCAGCCCCCCACGCCGGTCGACCAGGGCGGCTTCTTCGACCACATCGCGCACGGGATCGGTCACGACTTCCGCCGGGACGCCATCACGATGCTCGAGTCGATGGGCATCTCGGTGGAGTTCAGCCACCACGAGGGCGCGCCGGGCCAGCAGGAGATCGACCTGCGGTACGCCGACGCCCTCTCCACGGCCGACAACATCATGACGTTCCGGCACGTGATGAAGCAGGTGGCCCTGAGCCAGGACGTGTACGCGTCCTTCATGCCCAAGCCGCTCACCGACCACCCCGGCTCCGGCATGCACACCCACCTGTCGCTCTTCGAAGGCGAGCGCAACGCCTTCTTCGAGGCCGGCGCCGAGTTCCAGCTGTCCAAGGTGGGACGGTCGTTCATCGCCGGGCTGCTCCACCACGCCGGCGAGATCACGGCGGTCACCAACCAGTGGGTCAACTCCTACAAGCGGTTGCTCGGCGGTGGCGAGGCCCCCGCATACGTCTGCTGGGGTCACAACAACCGCTCGGCGATGGTGCGGGTCCCGATGTACAAGCCGGCCAAGGGCCAGTCGACCCGGGTGGAGCTGCGCACGCCGGACTCGGCGACTAACCCGTACCTGGCCTTCGCAGTGATGCTGGCCGCGGGCCTGAAGGGGATCGAGCAGGGCTACGAGCTGCCGGAGGCGGCCGAGGACGACGTGTGGGCCCTCACCGACGGGGAGCGCCAGGCGCTGGGCATCGAGCCGCTGCCGACCAACCTGTCCGAGGCCATCCGCCGGATGGAGGGCAGCGAGCTGGTCGCCGAGACCCTCGGCGAGCACGTCTTCGACTTCTTCCTGCGCAACAAGCGGGCCGAGTGGCTCGACTACCGGCGCGAGGTCACGCCGTTCGAGCTCACCCGCTACCTCTCGGTGCTCTGATCTGCTCTGATCACGTCATGACCGAGCCCCGTGTGCTGGTGGTGCAGCACGAGCCGGACACCGGGCCGGGCTGGTTCGGCGACTGGCTCAGCGCCGCCGGCGTGGCGCTTGACGTGCGGCACCCGTACGCCGGCGACGAGCTGCCTGCGCTGCCGGCGTACGACGGGCTGCTGGTCCTGGGCGGCGCGATGGCCCCGGCCGACGACGAGGACTGCCCGTGGCTGCCGGCGACCCGCGCGCTGCTCGCCGAGGCGGTGACCTCGGGGGTGCCGGCGTTCGGCATCTGCCTCGGCGCCGAGCTGCTCGCGCTGGGCTGCGGCGGCGACGTGCGCCGAGGGCTGGCCGGCCCCGAGCTCGGAGTCCTCGGCATCGACCTCGACCCCGCTGCGGCCGACGACCGGGTGTTCGGGGCGCTGCGCGGGCCGTCGCGGGTCGTCCAGTGGCACTGGGAGGAGATATCCAGCCTGCCCGCAGGCTCGGTGCGGCTGGCGTCGTCCCCGGCGTACCCGCACCAGGCGTTCCGGGTCGGTGAGGCGGCCTGGGGCGTCCAGGGCCATCCCGAGGTGACCGGCGACATCGCCGCCGCCTGGGCGCGCGAGGACAGCCCGCTGCTGGTGGCCGAGGGCCGCACCCCGGACGACCTGGTGGCCGAGGTCCGTGCCGCCGAGAGCGAGCTGGCCGGCACCTGGCGGCCGTTGGCCGAGGCGTTCGCCGCCGTGGTCCGCGACTTCGCGGCTGCCGGGAGCACGCCGGCGCCTCGATAGCGTGAGGCCGTGACCCTCGGCCGCGGCACCACTGCGAGCGGGCGGCTCGTGCGCCTGGGCTTCACCGACCCCACACGCTCGGCGGCGCTGCTCGACGGCGGCACCCTCAGTCCGCTGCTCGACGACGAGGGGGCGCTGCTCGACCTCGCCGGCACGGCCGACCCGGACGAGGCCCTGCGCGGCCTGGCCCGGCTGATCGACGTCGACGCCGGCAACGCCGACCGACTGGTCACCGAGCTGGGTTCCGACGAGGCGTTGCGGCACCGGCTGTTCTCCGTGCTCGGCGCCAGCCGGGAGCTGAGCGACTTCCTGGCCCGCCACCCTGAGCACTGGCGCCAGCTGCGCTCCGCCGACGACGTCCGGCCCACCGCGGCCGGGCTGCGGCGCACGATGTTGCTCAAGGTCGGCGCTGACCCGGACCTGCCGGCACCGACCGGACGAGGTCCGGTGGCGACCGCGACCGACGCGCTGCGGATCGCCTACCGCAGCGAGCTGCTCCGGCTGGCCGCCCGCGACGTCGCCGACGGGGCGGAGGTCGCCGACGTCGCCGCCGAGCTGGCCGACCTCGCCGGGGCCACCCTCGAGGCGGCGCTGGCCATCGCCCGCACGGAGGTCGGCGAGACGGCTGCACGCTGCCGGCTGGCGGTGATCGCGATGGGCAAGTGCGGTGGCCGCGAGCTGAACTACGTGAGCGACGTCGACGTGGTGTTCGTCGCCGAGGCGGCCGACGGTGCGGATGAGGCTGCCGCGCTCAAGGCCGCCACCGCGCTGGCGTCGACGATGATGCGGATCTGCTCGGCGACCACCGGCGAGGGCACGATCTGGCCGGTCGACGCGGCGCTCCGCCCAGAGGGCAAGGCGGGTCCGCTGGTGCGCACGCTGGCGAGCCACGTCGCGTACTACCAGCGGTGGGCCAAGACCTGGGAGTTCCAGGCGCTGCTCAAGGCCCGGCCGGTGGCGGGCGACCTGGCTCTCGGCGAGGCCTACGTCGACGGTGTGGCGCCGATGGTCTGGCAGGCGGCCGACCGTCCCGACTTCGTCGCCGACGTGCAGCAGATGCGCCGCCGGGTCGAGGAGACGCTGCCGACCGCGGCGAGCCACCGTGAGCTGAAGCTGGGGCCGGGCGGACTGCGGGACGTCGAGTTCGCGGTGCAGCTGCTCCAGCTCGTGCACGGCCGCAGCGACGACACGTTGCGCAGCCCCAACACCCTCGAGGCGCTGGAGGCGCTGTCGACCTACGGCTACGTCGGGCGGGACGACGCCGCCGAGCTGGACCGCGCCTACCGGTTCCTGCGCACCGTCGAGCACCGGCTGCAGCTGCACCGGCTGCGACGCACCCATGTGATGCCCGAGGACGAGGCCGAGCTGCGGCGGATCGGGCGGTCGATCGGGCTGCGCCAGGACCCGGTCGTCGAGCTCGACCGCGAGTGGCGCCGGCACGCCCGCGAGGTGCGCCGCCTGCACGAGAAGCTGTTCTACCGGCCGCTGCTGTCCTCGGTCGCCCGGCTCGCCTCCGACGAGGCGCGGCTCACCCCCGAGGCGGCGCGGACCCGGCTGGAGGCTCTCGGCTACCAGGACCCGGCCGGGGCGCTGCGCCACCTCGAGGCGCTGACGGCGGGCGTGAGCCGACGGGCCGCCATCCAGCGCACCCTGCTGCCGGTGCTGCTCGGCTGGTTCGCCGACGCGCCGGACCCGGACGGCGGGCTACTCGCCTTCCGGCGGCTCAGCGACGCCCTCGGCACCACCCACTGGTACCTCCGGCTGCTGCGCGACGAAGGGACCGTCGCGCACCGCCTGGCCCTGCTGCTGGCGAGCAGCAGGTACGCCGTGGACCTGTTGGGCCGCGCGCCGGAGGCCGTCCGGCTGCTCGCCGACGACTCCGAGCTGGTGCCGCGTGGCCGCGCCGAGCTCGGCTCCGAGGTGGGCGCATCGGTGAGCCGGTACGACGACCCGGCGACCGCCGTGGGAGTGGCCCGGGCGGTACGCCGGCGCGAGCTGTTCCGCGTCGCCGCGGCCGACCTGCTGGGCATCGCGACCGTCGAGCAGGTCGAGGAGGCGCTGACCGACGTCGCCGCCGTGACCGTGCAGGCCGCCTTCGACGTCGCCGTGCGCTCGGTGTCGGCGGCGCGGGGCGGCGAGCTGCCGACCCGCCTCGCGGTCGTCGCCATGGGTCGGTTCGGCGGTCACGAGCTCGGCTACGCCAGCGACGCCGACGTGCTGTTCGTCCACGACCCGCGCGAGGGTGCCGACGAGCGCGACGCCTCAGAGGCCGCGCACGCCGTCGTGGGGGAGCTGCGGCGGCTGCTCGCCGTACCGTCGCCGGACCCGCCGCTGGTGGTCGACGCGGACCTGCGCCCCGAGGGACGACAGGGTCCGCTGGTGCGCACCCTCGCCTCGTACGCGGCCTACTACGAACGCTGGTCGCTGGTGTGGGAGAGCCAGGCACTGCTGCGTGCCGAGCCGATCGCCGGCGACGCCGCCCTCGGCCGGGAATTCGTCGCCCTGGTCGACCCGGTGCGCTACCGCGAGGGCGGCCTGGCCGAGGCGGACGTGCGCGAGGTCCGCCGGATCAAGGCGCGGGTCGAGGCCGAGCGGCTGCCGCGCGGCACCGACCCGCAGCGGCACACAAAGCTCGGACCGGGCGGCCTGGCGGACGTCGAGTGGACGGTGCAGCTGCTGCAGCTCAGGCACGCAGGCCAGGTGCCCGAGCTGCGCACGACGCGCACCCTCGCCGCGCTCCGGGCTGCCGAGGACGCCGACCTACTGGACCAGGAGCAGACCCGCGTGCTCGCGCACGCGTGGCGCACCGCCAGCCGGGTGCGCAACGCCACCCTGCTGGTACGCGGCCGGCCCGGCGACACCCTGCCCAGCGACCTGCGCGAGCTCACCGGTGTCGCGCGCGTCCTGGGCTACCCTCCGGGCGCGGCAGGAACGCTGGTCGACGACTACCGACGCGCGACCCGGCGTGCCAGGACGGTGGTGGAGCAGGTGTTCTACCGGTGACCGGGTCTTCGCGCGTGATCCGCAGCGGGACCGCACCGACGTACCGGGACGTGCTGCGCTCCCGGGAGTTCCGCGGCCTGGCTGTCGCCCAGATGTTCAGCGAGTGGGGCGACAACATCGCCCGCGTCGCGCTGGCGTCGCTAGTGCTCGCCCGCACCGACAGCGCCTTCTTCGCCGTGCTCGCGTTCGTCGTGAGCTTCGTGCCCGCGGTGTTCGGGTCGGCGCTGCTGGGTGCGGCGGCCGACCGGCTGCCCCGCAAGGTGGTGCTGATCGCCTGCGACCTGGCCCGTGCCGTGGTCGTCGGGGTGCTCGCGCTGATGGCGGTCGACGGCACGCCGGTGTGGCTGCTGCTCCTGCTGCTCCTCGTTGCCGAGACGTTCACCGCACCGTTCGCCGCCGCCCACCGGGCGGTCGTCCCCGACGTGCTGCCCGATCCTCGGGAGTGCCTCGTCGGCACCGGCCTGCTCCGCGTGCTCTACCAGGTCGACCAGGTGGCCGGCATCGTCGCGGCCGGCGTCGTCATCGTGCTGGTGGGGGAGCGGGCCGGTCTGATGCTCGACGTCGTGAGCTTCCTGGTGTCGGCGACCGTGCTGGGTCTGTCATTACGGTGGCGGCCGGCCAGCCGCGAGCCCGGCGACCACACGACCCTGATCGGCGACTTCCGGGCCGGGTGGCGGCTGGTCTTCGACGACCCGTCGATGCGCGCCCTGGTACTGCTCGGCTGGAGCGCGGCGGTGTTCCTCGTCGCGCCGGAGGCGGTGGCGCTGGCCTATGCCCGCGACCAGGGCGCGGAGCCGGTGGTGGGGGCGGCCCTGATGGCCAGCCTGCCGGCCGGTGCCGCGATCGGCGCCTGGGTGGTCGGCCGGCTGGAACCGCTGCGCCAGGTGCGCCTGATCGTGCCCCTCGCGGTCACCACCTGCCTGCCGCTGATGGTGACCAGCCTGGCGCCGCCCTGGCAGGTCGTGCTGCCCCTCTGGTTCCTCTCCGGCGCCGCCCAGGGGTTCATGGTCCCGCTGATGACGACGGTGAACCTGGTGTCGCCGCCGGCGATGCGCGGCCGGATCAACGGTCTCGCCGGGGCCGGCTTCTCGACCGTCACCGCGGCGGCGTTCCTGCTCTCCGGTGCCGTCGCCGACCTCGCCACGCCCGCGGTCTCCGTCACCGGGGCAGCCGTGCTCGGCCTGGCCCTGGTCGGTGTCGCCCACCGCAGCTGGCCGGACGCGGAGCTTCGGCGGACCGCGACCCGGGTCTACCGGCTGGACGCCTGACCCCGCCTGCCGGGACACGCACGGATCGGACATTCGTCCCATTTACCTGCAACGTCCGCCGGGCGTACGGCACACTGGTCGCGGCTCTCGCCCACCCCTCCCGTCAGCCTCCGAGGAAGTTCCCGACCCATGCGCCTTGCCCGCCGTACCCTCCGACCACTTCTGGCTGCCGCTCTCGCGAGCGCGCTCGTGGTATCGGTCACACCCGCTTCGCCGGCGGCCGCCACGTCCGTGACGATCGACAAGCGACTGTTCGGGGTGCACGACTCCTCGCTCGGATCCCTCGGCAAAGGCGTCGTCGGGTCGCTGCGGCTGTGGGACACCGGCACCACCTGGCGCGAGATCGAGACGTCGCCGAACGTCTACGACTTCTCCCGGCTGGACAAGATCGTCACGGCCGCACAGGCCAAGAACGTCGAGGTGACCCTCGTCCTCGGGATGACGCCCGACTTCCACGCGCCGGGCGGCGCGCGAGCCATGCCCCCCGACATCAGCACCTTCACGCGGTACGTGCAGGCGGTGGTGAGCCGGTACAGGAGCTGGAACGGCCGGCGCGGCATCGCTGCCTACCAGGTGTGGAACGAGGCCAACGTCACGAACTTCTGGACCGGCACCCCGCTCCAGATGGCCCAGCTGACCAAGGCCACGTGGAACGCCGTGAAGGCGGTCGACAAGGGCGCACTGGTCGTCAGCCCCGCCTTCGCCGCGCGCATCAACGAGCAGATCCGCGGCATCACGCGGTTCGCCTTCGCCCGCGTCGACGGCATCCCGGCGTGGAAGTTCGTCGACGTCATGTCGCTCAACCTCTACCCCCTCGACAAGTACGGCAGCACGCTCGGCACCCCGGAGAAGTCCATGGAGCTGCTGGCCAAGGCACGCAGGCTGCTCGGCTTCGGCGGGCTCCCGGCCTCGAAGCCGATCTGGAACACCGAGGTCAACTACGGCATGCGCACTGGCGCGTACGGCGGCACCAGGGCCAGCTCGATCTCGGCCGAGCGCCAGGCCGCCTACGTCATCCGGACGTACCTGCTCAACGCGTCCCGCGGAGTCAAGCGGGTGTTCTGGTACAGCTACGACATGGGGACCCTGCCGTCCGGCGGGACACTGGGCAACACGCTGCTGACCAGCCCGGCCGACCGCGCCACGCCGACGCTGGCAGGCAAGTCCGTCGGCCTCGTGCAGGGATGGCTGCTCGGCGGCAAGCTCATCGGCGCCAGCAAGAGCGCCCTGCCGTGCGCCAAGGACAGCAAGGGCACCTACACCTGCGTCATCAAGTACAGCGGCGGCGTGAAGCGCGTCTACTGGAACCCGACCAAGAAGGCCACCGTCATCGCGGCCAAGGGGGCCTCGTACAAGGTGGGCGTGTCCGGTGTCCGCGCACGCGTCAAGTCGCGAGCCAAGGTCGTCGTCGACTACCGTCCTGTGATGGTTCGCTCCAGGTTCTGACCCGAAGTCGTGATCTAATCGGGAGGAACCGGACATTGGGTTCGGGCGTCCTTGTTAGGTGACCTAGCCCGCGGACCCCGGCATCACCACAGACGAGTCCTTCAGACACGAGGTTTCTCTATGACACGTTCACGCACCGTCCTGCTGGCACGCCTGACCGCCGCGGCCATATCGGTCGGGCTCGCGACGAGCTTGCTGCCCGCACCGACGGCTGTCGCGGCGACGCCGCGGGTGAAGTCGGCGTTCTTCGGCATGACCGACAACGACCCGACGTCCTGGCCGACCGAGCCTGTGGGCGCTGTTCGCCTCTGGGACACCGGCACGACGTGGCGAGACATCGAGACCAGCAAGGGGGTGTTCAACTTCTCCAAGCTGGACGCCCAGGTTGCCGCGGCTCGCAGCCATGGCGCGCGCGTTCTGGTGGTGTTGGGTCAGACGCCTCGGTTCCATGCCCTCCAGCCCAACGCCTCGTCCTACTACGGGCGCGGAGCGGCGTCGGTGCCGACGCTGGCGTCCTGGAAGACGTACGTCGCCAAGGTGGTCCGTCGGTACAAGGGACGTGGCGTCGACTACCAGATCTGGAACGAGGCGAACGTTGTCGGCTTCTGGGCCGGGAGCCCCGCCAAGATGGCTGAGCTGACAAGGGTCGCTGCGAAGATCGTCAACAGCAACGACGCCGGCGCGAAGGTGGTCAGTCCTGCTCTTGCCACCCGACTCTCCGGTCAGCGCAAGTGGCTGCGCTCGTTCTACGCGCAGCGGACCGGTGGATCGCCGGTCGCGCGCTGGATCGATGTCGTGTCGCTGAACCTCTACCCGGGGACGAGGGAGCGGCCGGAGCACTCGATGGCGCTGCTCGCTGCGTCTCGCAGCATGCTCAGTGCCGCCCGGGTCCACAAGCCGATCTGGAACACCGAGATCAACTATGGACTCCAGACCGGTGGTGGCGGAACGGCGGCGCGGATCTCCGAGAAGCGCCAAGCCTCCTACGTTGCGCGCACCTACGTCCTGAACGCGGCCAATGGCGTTCAGAAGGTGTTCTGGTACTCCTGGGGACTGCAGCGGCTCGCCAACACGCGGTTGACGTACGCGGGCGGCTCCCTCACTCCTGCCGGTCGGGCATACGGCACCGTGCACGACTGGCTGGTGGGCTCTCGAGTCGCATCCTGCGCCCGCGATGGCCGCGGCACGTACCACTGTGTTGCGAAGTACTCCGGCGGTGTGCGGCACATCTTCTGGAACCCGACCAGGAAGGTGTCGATCAAGACCCCGGCCACGACGACCAGTTGGACCAACCTCGCCGGAGTGTCCACGAGGATCGGGGCGAACAAGTCGCTGGCGGTGGACTTCGCACCGAAGATGGTGCGTTCACGGCGCTAGGTCTCTAGGTCGCTTGGACGATCCGGGCAAGCTCTTCGCAGCGGCGGCAGCGCGAGCCGATGCCCCTTGGCCAAGGCGGGCCGATTGCCCGGATCTCCGCACCGCACAGGGCCGACCCGCGGTCGTCATCGTCGACAGCGTGAACGGGGCCGTGCGGCACAGCCGCACGAACCCCTGGCACGTTGGCAGGTATACGGCGGGTTCGAGCCCAGCCTGTCCGCAACATGTCGTCATCCAGCGAGGCGGGCGCGCCTCTCGGCCCAGTCCTCGACCTCGACCATCCGCACCATCCACACCTCGGGGCTGCCGAGGTGGTTGTTCACCGAGTACATCTCCCCGCGGGAGACGGCCGCCACGACGTCCGCCACGTGCACCCCGACGTGCGCGGCGGCACCCGGAAGATCCATCCAGTAGGCGTTCAGCGGGATGACGGTGGCCAGGTCCATACCCCAGTTATCGGCTCGCCGCGACCCCAGTCGTAGCCGCGAACGGCCGACCCCACCTCGTCGAAAGGGCTAGCCCAGGGTCGCGCAGACGAGGCGGACGTGCACCGGCTCAGCGGTGGCGCTGTCGGTCCAGAGGCTGAAGACCCAAAAGCTGCCGAACGGGGGATCTCCGACGTGGTCGGGGTAGCCGAGGTCTCCGTGCACCTGGTCACTGCTGGCCACGACGCCGCCGCTGATGATCTGCGACCCGAGTGGGCAGGCGACTGGGTACTCGGTGGGGCTCGCCGATCCCACGCTGATCTCGAGGTTGACGTACTCGAACGAGGCCGCGCCATCGACGCCATCGGCGCCGGCCGCGCCCGTAAGTCCCCGCGCCCCGGTCGCTCCGGTCGCACCGGTCGCTCCGGCCGTACCCCTCGTTCCGGTCGCCCCCGTCGCCCCGGTCGCCCCGGTCGCCCCGGTCGCCCCTTTGGCTCCGGTCGCTCCGGTCGCTCCGCGGACGCCGCGCTGGTTCCAGACCAGCGGGCGCTCCGTGCTGCGGCAGCTCTGCCCCTTGGCCTTGTCGATGACCCGCAGGGCACCTCCCTGCTTCGCGTGACAGGCACTGATCTGGCCGTTGCCGCCGGGGATCGATGCGAACGCCACACCCACCGACCCGCCCAGCAGGGCCACGACCGCTGCCGCCGCAACAACCCCCGGCGTCGTCCTCAGCAGTCTTCTCACAGAGCCCACGACGATCCCCCCTCACACCCCGCTGTCGGCCCACCTCGGGATGGGCCCCCCTTCCCGGCAAGAATGCGCCCGTTTTCACGCCGTGTCACCGCGGCGAGCGGTACTGATCAACTGGCATGGCCGCGCCAGCCGCCCGCAACACGGTCGCGGTACTGGTTGAGAGAGCAGCTTGTCCCGAGACCAGTGGCCCTATCCACACGATTCCGCACGGGCCGCCGTTGGTTAGGTGCCGGCGACTCGTGCGGAAACGTGTCCGACAATCGAGGACGCGCCTGGACAAACCCGCTGGTAAGAGGCGCGCGAACCTCAGATGTCGTCGTAGAGCTCGAACTCGATCCACCTGCCGACCGTTGGTCGGTGTTGACCGCGAGGGAACGTCTTGCGGACTGTCTGCGGACCGAGAAGGCAACGACCATGCACGACACCGATACCCCGAAAACCACCATCCCCTGCCCGGACTGGTGCACCCTGCCGGCCGGTCATGGCTTCGACAGCCGCGAGATAGGCCCGCAGGACAACCTGGCGCGATTCCACTCCCGCGAGCTCGGAGCCAGTCCGTGTTGGCTCTGTCCCGCGGTCCACAGCCCCCCGGGCGCCAGCAGCTGGCGATGTCAGTGCCGGCGGTTGGCGGTCGCGGTGCGCGGCAGTCCGGTGAGCAGGACGACTCCGAGGACGAGCAGGGTGACTGCCAGCAGGAGGAGGGGGACCGAGCCACTTCCGGTGCGGGGAAGCGTGCCGCTGGAGGTCCCGAGCACAGCGGTGCCCGGGCGACGGCTGGCAGGGGTTGCGGCCCTAGTTGCCTCGGTGGGAAGGACACTGCCAGACGCCGGTGCCCGCGTTGAAGTCGCGGTGGTGGGCGCCACAGCGGCCGGGGCGGTCGCTGACGTCTGCTCCGGCGTGGTGCTCTGTGCCGCGCTCGGTGTGGCGGTTGCGGCCTCAGGCGTGGTGGCGCTGGGGGTCGGGGTGGGGCTAGCGCAAGCTTCCTGGTCACGCATCGCCCCGAGGATCCTGTTCGTCCCCATCGGGGAGGGCCAGTCCAGCGTGGTCAGCCGCACCCCGATGTAAAGATCGGTCTGGTACGGCCCGCATGCCGGGACCCCGACGCTGGCGGTGACCGCCTCGGTGCCCCCGGCCGGGAACGTAAGGGTGGTGTAGTCGAACTCTGTCTGGGGCAGCGCGGTCGGGTTCCAGCCATTGCGGTCCCAGGTATCGGGGATCACATAAGAGCCCACGTTGAAGGTCACAGCGGTGCAGGTCACAGTGCCCGCCTCACGCAGGGACACCTGATAGGTGTGGGAGTCGACCCGCTGGAAGGCGAACACCGACCGCTCAGGCTCAACACACCCATTGCCGCCCGAGGTGTCCGCCGAAGCCGCCGAAACTCCGAAACCGGCACCAAGGACGATCCCGAGCGCACCGGCACCCACCAGCCGCCACGCCCTGCTCAGTACAGCCATGATCACTCCACTCGGGTCAGAAGAAGAGGCCAGCACCAGCGACGCGCCAGTGGGTGCAGTTGCACAGTGTTCCGAGCCCACGGCCGTTCAGTGACATGTCCCGAAGCACGTCACCCAAACCACACCACGCAGTGTCCAACGAAGCAGTCGGGCCGTGATGGGTTGCGGTGAGACGCCGCGCTCGAGCTGCTGCAGCTGGCGAGCTGTGCGCGGCCCGTAATCTCCAGGGCTTAGGGCGGTGGCAGCCCTCTGGTGGGCGAGTCATGAGGCGACCTCGGCCACCGTGGCGCAGCCGGCGATCAGGCAGGTGCCTTCCGCACCCGCAACATCGGCTTGGCCGGCCGGGACAGGTGCCGCTGCGCCAGGATCTGCTCGACGTGCCCGGCCTCGTTTCAGCAGCCGATCCCCGGGCACTCATCGCCTGCGGCCGAGGGATCCGACCGACTGGGGGGTCGGCCGGAGCACGCATCGGGGGCCGCCAAGGCGCCCGCGTCGCCGACCCCCGTTCGGCGGCGCGGGCCCCCCACGGCTGGGTGATCCTTTGCCTTAGAGGGTCTTGCGCCCGAGCCGCGGTCGGCGCATCGTGCGAAGATCGGCGGGCATTGGGCTCGCCGCTCGCCGCCGCCCTCGAAGACGCGACGACAGACTCCCGAGTACCGCCCGCGTCGCCTCGCATCCCCCCCGCGAGGTGGCGTGGGCACTCTCGGTCAGTGGGGTCCCCCGACGATCGGTCAGTCATAGATGACCTGTCAGCCGATGGTGAGCTCTCGAGCCTCAGCGCACAGTCGAGCCACCACCCCACGACGGTTCGGAGGGGAACCGTCGAAGGGTGTGACGGGCCGGTCAAGCAGTGCTTAGGGCCCGCGCCGGGGCTGGGGGGTTGCCGGTGCGGGCCCTTGCCCTGTCCTGCGTGAAGCACGGCGGCGCGGGCTACGCCAACGAGGTGGGCTGCCGATGCGACCGGTGCGTAGACACCTGGAACGCCCGCCACCGCGAGCTGCGAGCCCGCCGCGCGTCGACGGTCGCTACGGACGAGGGGATTCAGCACGGCAGCGTCCGCACTTACTCCAATCGCGGTTGCCGGTGCGACGCCTGCTACGAGGCCAAGTCTGAGGCCGACCGGCGACGGCCACAGCCGGGCGAGGTCGAAGTGATGCGAAGCCCGGTTGTCAACGGTTCGAGAGCAGGTGTTCGCTGTGCGTGACGGCGCGGGCCCCGGCCGCTAAGAGACCCCTTGTCGCAGTGACCAACCAGGCCTACCTTCGGGCCTCAGAGGCCGTTCGGAGGGGGCGACACGAGCACACATGCGCGTGCGCCGAACCGCAGCCTCTGTGCTCGCGAACGAAGGCGCCATGCACAAGTACTCGGCTCCCCTCCTGCCTGATGGCCACGCTCTCGAGGCGCACAAGTTAGGTCTCCGCCTTCAGATGGCGGCCGAGCTGCTCGACCGCGAGCACTCCCACGACTACCGGCTTGGCCGACAGATCATCCGCTTGGAGCACATCCTCTGGTTGTTGGTCGTTCTCGCTGCTCTGCTCGTCGTGATCACCCGAGCTCCGTTGGGCGACTGGTGGCAGGCGATCCAGGACCTGGCCTACGTCAAGACCGACACCGGTCGGTGATCCCGCGCCATGAGCACCCCGGCCGCATCGTTCTGGCCATCGGCCTGCTCACGTCGAGCCTGTGCGTCGTCGGGCTGATCCTGCTCTGGCTCGGGCAACGACCATTGGGCGCGATCCGGCAGCATGCTTGCTGTTGCTGACCTCCTAACCAATGAAGCAGGCAGTCATGCGCTTCCCCCGTGAGATGACACCGAGCCCCGCACCGTTGACGGAACTCTTGCGGAAGGACTGCTCCGAGCCGCTGGAGAACAGGATCACGACCTGCTGGCCCTCGGGAAGAATCGCTCGTAGCGCTTCGCTCCACACCGGTTGGACGAGGCACCCGTCTCCCTCCGCTTCCTCGACCGGGTAGCCGTTGCCGAGCCGTGCATCTGCCGGGAGCAGGGCGAGTACCTCGCGCAGCGCTTCGGAGTACGTCGTTGAGTCGGGGGGGATGGTCGGCCCACCACGAACCGGGACGTTCCCTGCCCCGCCGGGGTTCTCGAACCCGATGCCTATCGACAACACACGCCCGGTCCGCGAGGCCGTGATGCTGTACTTGTAGTAGTCGCCGTCCCACCTGTGAACCTTCGGCGGGAAGTAGTAGGTATCTTTGAACTCGCCCCCGTAGGCCGTGGGGCACGCGCTCTGGAGGCCACCCTCATGGGAGGCCACCCAGTCCGGCCAGGTGGCACCGAAGCCCGCCTTCGCCTTGCCGTCCTGACGTTGCACTGCGACCGGCGGGGGGGCGATTGGAACCTGGGCCCACGGATTTCGGACGCAGAGGCCGGCGGCCGCAGCGGAAGTGGCACCCTTCTCCCTGCCCTTAGCCACCTTGCCAGAGTCCCCGGACGGGCCACACCCGACCACACACAGTGCGGCGACGAAAATCAGGGTGCCTGCCAATCGACTCATGACGCGGTCCCGGGTGGTGTGAATACTGTCTCGCTACCCGGCCCCCCGGGCGCGAGGTTCCGGGCGTCCCCGGATCCACCCATCCTGCCGCGGATCGACCCAGCCGTGTGGCGGGTCGTCCACAGCCCTGCAGGCACGGGGCGGCTCCAGCGGCTAGGCGAGCTCGACCCTTCGGGGTCAGCCTAGAACTGGGTCTTGTGGGCGATGGCATGCGGGCGGACTCTGCAGTCACTGGCAGCCGTTCGTGCGCCAGGAGAGCGGGGCAACATCATGCGATCCCGATCCTCGATCCTTCGGTATGCAGGACGACGTCTCCTGCACACAGCGCCGGGACTCGCCGGCCTCCTCGTCCTCGCGGTCGCCGGCACCGCGGGCATCGCCTTCGCGGCCATTCCCGGCGGTGATGGCAAGGTCTCCGCCTGCTACGCAAAGCAGGGCGGCGTGCTCCGCGTGATCGACAAGGCCAAAGGTCAGACCTGTAAGGCCAGTGAACGTCCGTTGGTCTGGAACCAGCGCGGACCACGCGGTGTCCCCGGCCCGGCCGGGCCGGGCGGTGCAAGCGGCGCGGCAGGTGCAGCGGGGGCGCAAGGCCCAGCCGGCCCCGAGGGGCCGCAGGGCCCACAGGGGGATGAGGGGCCCGAGGGTCCACCAGGTTTCGCCTGGGCTGTCGCCTACGTGTTCCCCGATGGCGGGCTCCCGAGTGGTGCGCGGATTGATCAGAACCGCAGCTGGGGATTCGCCAGTGTGCGCTCGCCGGAGGCCGGCGTCTACTGCCTCACACTCGAGCCTGACTTCTTCGTCCCGATCGACCAGCTCGCGCCGGTGGTCTCGGGGAACCACAGCGGGGGGTTCGTGCCGCTCGTGGCCATCGCCCCCCCGATGACCTGTAACCAGCCGCCCGGGGCGGTGGACGAGATTGGGGTCTACACCTTCTACATGCCTATGAATGGAGGCCCGGTTCCCATGAGCCTGACCTTCACCCTGGTCGTGCCGTGAGAAGCCCCGCGGACGGCAGTCGTCGGCCGGCATAGCTTCCTTCACCGCAGCCTCGCCCCCCACCCGTTCACACAGGGGCTCCACCGCTCGCCGGCAGTCACCGGCGTGACCTCGTGCACGGTCCAGCCGGGGAACGCGACGAGGGTCCCGCGGTCGCGCGGCATCGGGATCCGGTGGTGGGCGAACGACATCACCAGGTCCCCACCGCGGTAGTCGGTGGGCTCGGTCTCCGCGTTGCCGACGTCGACTTCATCCGCGGCGTCGTCTCACCGGCGATCCAGTGGCCGGGTGAGCCGCTCAAGACGGAGACCTCACGGACCTCGGTACCGATTCCGCCAGAGCTGGCGCTCCAGCTGTCAGCGGCAGTCGCCCGGTTCGGGGGCGAGACTGTCGTCACGGACGGTACCGGCGGGCCGGCGTCGCCCTGGACGATCGAGCGCGCTGTTCGCTCGGCCAGGGCGCGTGTCCCCGGGCTGCCCGAGGGCTTCCGGTTCCACGACCTGCGGCACTACCTCGCATCGTTGCTGATCGCTTCCGGTGCGGATGTCAAGGTCGTCCAGGCACGGCTACGACACGCGAGCGCGAGACGACCCTCGACACCTACGGCCACCTGGCCCGACGCAGACGAGTCCGCACGAGCCGCCGTTGGTGCGGTGCTGGCGGCTCGTGCGGACTCTGTGCGGACCAGGGAGGTGGTCGGCTGACAAACGTGCAGGTCAGAGCGACGCCGGGCCTAGATGTCGTAGTAGAGCTCGAACTCGTGGGGGTGCGGGCGCAGCCGGATCGGGTCGATCTCGTGGGTGCGCTTGTACTCGATCCAGGTCTCGATCAGGTCCTCGGTGAAGACCCCGCCCTCCAGCAGGTAGGCGCTGTCCTCCTCGAGCGAGGTCAGCACCTCGGGCAGCGACGACGGGACCTGGGCGATCTCGGCGTGCTCGTCCGGGGGCAGCTCGTAGAGGTCCTTGTCGACCGGCTGGTCGGGCTCGATCTTGTTCCGGATGCCGTCCAGGCCGGCCATCAGCATCGCCGAGAAGGCGAGGTACGGGTTCGACGACGGGTCCGGCACCCGGAACTCGATCCGCTTCGCCTTCGGGTTGGCACCGGTGATCGGGATCCGGATGCACGCCGAACGGTTGCGCTGCGAGTAGACCAGGTTGACGGGAGCCTCGAAGCCCGGCACCAGACGGTGGTAGCTGTTCATCGTCGGGTTGGTGAAGGCCAGCAGCGACGGCGCGTGCTTGAGCAGGCCGCCGATGTAGTAGCGCGCCATGTCCGACAGCCCGGCGTAGCCGAGCTCGTCGTAGAACAGCGGGTTGCCGTCCTTCCACAGCGACTGGTGGCAGTGCATGCCGGAGCCGTTGTCGCCGAACAGCGGCTTGGGCATGAAGGTGGCCGTCTTGCCGGCCGCCCAGGCGACGTTCTTGATGATGTACTTGAACAGCATCAGCTGGTCGCCGGCGTGCAGCAGGGTGTCGAACTTGTAGTTGATCTCGGCCTGGCCGGCGGTGCCGACCTCGTGGTGCGCGCGCTCCACCTGGATGCCGGCGCGGCCCAGCTCGATCGACATCTGGTCGCGCAGGTCGGAGTAGTGGTCGACCGGAGGGACCGGGAAGTAGCCGCCCTTGTAGCGCGTCTTGTAGCCGCGGTTGCCGCCCTCCTCGACGCGCCCGGAGTTCCAGGCACCCTCGATGGAGTCGATGTAGTAGTAGCCGGCGTTCGCCTTGGTCTCGAACCGGACGTCGTCGAAGACGTAGAACTCGGCCTCCGGGCCGAAGTAGACGGTGTCGGCGATGCCCGAGCCGGCCAGGTAGGCCTCGGCCTTGGCGGCGATGTTGCGCGGGTCCCGGCTGTAGGGCTCGTCGGTGAACGGGTCGACGATGGAGAAGTTCAGCGCGAGCGTCTTCTCCTTGCGGAACGGGTCCAGGTACGCCGTCGCCGGGTCCGGGATCAGCTTCATGTCCGACTCGTGGATGGCCTGGAACCCGCGGATCGACGACCCGTCGAACATCTGGCCGTTGGTGAAGAAGTCCGCGTCGACCGACTGGGCGGGGACGTTGAAGTGCTGCATCACCCCCGGCAGGTCGCAGAACCGCACGTCGACGAACTGCACGTCCTCGTCCTTGATGAAGCGCAGGACCTCGTCCGCGTTGCTGAACATCCATCCTCCTCGTTACCGGGCGGCCGGCTGCCGTCTGCACGGACGCTAGGGGGAGGGGATTTCCCTGCCGTGACCCTCATGTTTCCGTGGTGTTACGGCTCCGCGCAGTCTGCCCTGCGGCCAAAGTACGCTGCCGGGGTGGTGGAGAGGCGAGACGTCGCGACCTGGCTGGAGGGCCCGGGAGGGCGCCGCGGGGCTCCTGGGGAGTACGCCGGCGCGCGGCTGGGCCTGCCCGAGCACGGCCGGGGTGCCGCCGCGGGGTTCGGCCGCCGGATCGTGGCTTACCTCATCGACTCGCTGGCCTGCGCACTGATCGCCTACGGCCTGCTGCGGGACCAGCAGCTGACCCTGCTGGTGTTCGCCGCCGAGGTCCTGGTGCTGACCTGGCTGGCCGCAGGCTCTGCCGGCCAGCTCGCCTACGGCCTGCGGGTGGTCCGCCTCGACCGACGCCCGATCGGCCTGCCGCGCGCAGCCCTGCGCACCCTCCTGCTCTGCCTGCTGATCCCCGCGCTCATCTGGGACCGCGACGGCCGCGGCCTGCACGACAAGGCCGCCGGCACCGTCGTGGTCCGGGCGCGCTGAGGCTCAGCTCCGGCCGGCCTCCTGACGCCTCCCCGCCGAGGCCCGCGGGCCGGGCAGCGTGATGCTGCGGTCCGGCTCGATGTTCTGGTTGACCCGGAAGAAGTTGTCCGGGTCATAGGCCGCCTTGATCGCCGCCAGCCGCGGGTAGTGGTCCCGGTACGTCGCCTTCACCCGCTCCTGGCCCTCGGCCATCATGAAGCCGATGTAGGCGCCGCCGGCCGAGTACGGGTGCTGGGCCTCCCAGTAGTCCACGGTCCAGTCCCGCAATGCCGGCAGCGACGCGGGGTCCGGGTCCACACCGGCAATGACCGTGGAGCACATCTCGTCGCGGTAGGCGAACGCGGTCTCGTCCGGGCCAACGTCGTGCACCGCACCGTCGATCGAGTAGAGGTGCATGGTCGACTTCCAGGTCGGCAGCCGCTCGCCGAAGTCAGCGTGTACCGCAACTGCCTCGTCGGGGATCTCGCGAACAAAATCGCCGCGCCAGTACCACTGGTCACCGGGCCCGTAGAGCTCGTCGAAGGCGCCGTTCCACATCGGGTAGGGCATCTCGGCCACACCGTCGACCAGCGGTCCCAGGGCCCGGACCTCGGCCAGGTGCCGGTCCGCCCCACCCCGCTCTCCGGCCCAGCACCAGGCGACGCCGCAGACCTTCTTCAGGTGCAGCTCCGCCGGGAACGGGTCCGCCGGCGGAATGGACATCGTCGCGAAGAAGGCGCCCATCTCTCGAGGCAGGGTGGGCAGGAACTCCCGGTACCAGGTCAGGATCTCCGCGGTCCGCTCGATCGGGAACAGGGTCGGTCCGGCGGCGACGATGCCGACCGGGTGCAGCCGGAAGGTGAACTGGGTGACGATGCCGAAGTTGCCGCCACCTCCGCGCAGGGCCCAGAACAGGTCCGGCTCGCGACCGAGGTCCGTGGTCACGAACGAGCCGTCCGCCAGCACCACGTCGGCCGAGGCCAGGTTGTCGATCGTCAGACCGTACTTCCGGGTCAGGTGGCCGTGGCCGCCGCCGAGGGTGAGCCCGCCGATGCCGGTGGTGCCGATGATCCCGGCGGGCACACCGAGCTCGAACGCGTGTGCGGCGTGGTCGAGATCCGCGATGGTCGCCCCTCCGCCGACGTACGCGAGCCGCGCTTCCGGGTCGATCCGGACGCCCGCGATCAGGCCGAGGTCGATCACCAGTCCGTCGCAGCTGCCGAGACCGGCGCCGTTGTGCCCGCCACCCCGGACCGCTACCGCGACGCCGTCCAGGCCGCGGGCGAACGCGACGGCGGCCATCACGTCGGCAGCGTCGACGCAGCGGGCGATGACCTGGGGACGCGTCGTGATCGACCCGTTGTGAACCGGGGCTACCTCGTCGTACGACGGATCACCCGGTACCAGGACTGGACCGCGGAGCGTCTCGCGGAGCTCGGCTACTGCGGAGGCGGAGATGGCTGCACTCGTCATGAGAACCCCTTCGCCGCACTCGACCTCCGTCAGGGGGCCGGTACGTCGCCGGCGGGGTCACCTGAGGGACACGTCCTAGCGCGGTCGCCCGTCACGGTAGACCGGTGAGTCTGGACCGACCAGACGGAGAAATCGGACAGTCAGCCGCGGGGGCCGCGCGGCATCCGTGCGCTGCGCGGCATCGGACCCTTGGGGATCGGCAGGTTCATAGTGCCCAGCGCCTTGAGCCGTTGGTTGACCTCGGTCACCTGGGGCGCCTTGAGGTTGCGTGGCAGCTTCATCAGGTGGTTGTTGAGCTTGCGCAGCGAGACCTGCCCGGCCTCGTTGCCCGCCTGGACGTCGTAGATCGGCACGTCCGGGACGAACCGGGCGACCTTCTTCTTCTCGGTCGCGAGCAAGGCGGAGACCCGGGCGGGGGACCCTTCACCGATGAGCACGACGCCTGCGCGGCCGACCGCGCGGTGCACGATGTCCTGGTTCCGGGTCACCGCGACGGCGGGGGTGACCGTCCAGCCGCGGCGGAGCATGTTCAGCGCGGCGGCGGCCGCCCCCGGCTGACCCTCGACGGAGGAGAATGCGGCCTTCTCGGCGCGCTTGCCGAAGATGACGGTGGCCGCGAGGACGGCGAGCATCAGCCCGATGATCGCCATGTAGATCGGGTGGCCGATCAGGAACCCGATCGCGACGGCAACTGCCAGCGTGAGGAACCCGGCGGCCGCCGTGACCCAGCCGACCATCGGGTCGACCTTGCGGGTCATCGAGTAGGCGGCCCGGATCTGGGCGGCGCGGCCCTGCTTCTTCGGCGTCTCGGCCGGTGTGTCCTTGCGTGCCATGGCCGGAAGGATACGTGGCCCGGCAGGAGTAGGGGCGATGCAGGCCGGGGGCCCGCGGGGTTCAGGCCGTGGAACGCTGCCGGGGCGGCAGTTCAGCCACGGCGGAGGGCCGGGGCTGCAGGGCGGCCACCACCTCGAAGCCCTGGCGGGTCAGGTCGTAGCGGACCTCGAGGGCCTCGCGGGCGTTGCGCCGCGAGCCCTCCACGAGGTGGTAGGTGGCAGCTCGTACGGCAGTGTTGACGAGCTGGGAGAAGGACGCCATTGGCGGCAAGGCTCGTGTCATGCCTCCACTGGACCCGAGCACCGTTACGGGCGTATGTCGGGGGTGGAAATCCGGCGGAAACTTCTCAGGCGGAGGTAGCGGCGGAGGTGCTCTCACGGGCCTCGACGGCCTGCCGGTAGAGCCGCCCGGCGCGGTAGGACGACCGGACCAGCGGCCCGGACATGACCCCGGCGAAGCCGATCTGCTCGGCCTCGGCCTGCAGCTCGACGAACTCCTCGGGCTTCACCCACCGCTCGACCGGGTGGTGCCGCGGCGAGGGCCGCAGGTACTGCGTGATCGTGATGAGCTCGCAGCCGGCGGCGTGCAGGTCGCGCAGCGCCTGGCTGACCTCCGCCCGTTCCTCGCCCATGCCCAGGATGAGGTTCGACTTGGTCACCAGCCCGAAGTCGCGGGCCTGGGTGAGGACGTCCAGGGACCGCTCGTAGGTGAACGCCGGCCGGATCCGCCGGAAGATCCGCGGGACCGTCTCGACGTTGTGCGCCAGCACCTCGGGTCGGGACTCGAAGACCTCGGCCAGCAGGTCGGGCTTGCCGTTGAAGTCGGGGATCAGGTTCTCGACGCCGGTGCCTGGGTTGAGCGCGTGGATCTGCTTCACCGTCTCGGCGTACAGCCACGCGCCGCCGTCGGGCAGGTCGTCGCGGGCGACTCCGGTGATCGTCGCGTAGCGCAAACCCATCGCCTGCACCGACTCGGCCACCCGGCGCGGCTCGTCGCGGTCCAGCGCCTCCGGCTTGCCGGTGTCGATCTGGCAGAAGTCGCAGCGCCGGGTGCACTGGTCACCGCCGATGAGGAAGGTCGCCTCGCGGTCCTCCCAGCACTCGAAGATGTTGGGGCAGCCGGCCGCCTCGCACACCGTGTGCAGGCCTTCGCGCTTCACCAGCGACTTCAGCTCGGTGTACTCCGGTCCCATCGTCGCCCGGGTCTTGATCCACGGCGGCTTCTTCTCGATCGGGGTCTCCGCGTTGCGGACCTCGAGTCGCAGCAGCCTGCGGCCCTCCGGAGCGATCGTCACGCTGTCCAGCGTACGTCGTCGGCGCTCAGGCGCTGAGGAGCACCTCGATCAGCCGTTTCTCGACGTACGGCGTGGCCTCGGCGACCGTGATGTCGCGGCCGGTCTCTTGGCTGCAGCGAGGTGACGGTTGCGTCGGTGAGGCCGCACGGCACGATGCGGTCGAACCAGCTCAGGTCGCAGTCGCAGTTGAGGGCGAAGCCGTGCATTGTCGCGCCCTGCGAGACCCGGATGCCGATCGCGGCCACCTTGCGGTCCTGGGCGCCGTCGACGCCGAGCACCCAGACCCCGGAGCGGCCCTCGACCCGGGTGGCCTCCACGCCGAGGTCGGCGCAGGCGAGGATGAGCGCCTCCTCGACGCGCCGCACGTGCGCGACCACGTCCACCGGGTCGGGCAGCGACAGGATCGGGTAGCCGACGAGCTGTCCGGGACCGTGCCAGGTGATCTTGCCGCCGCGATCCACCTCGACCACCGGGGTGCCGTCGGTGGGCCGGTCGAACGGCGAGGTGCGCTTGCCGGCGGTGTAGACGGGCGGGTGCTCCAGCAGGAGCACGGTGCCCGGCGCGGTGCCGGCCACGACCGCGGCGTGGACGCGTCGCTGCTCGGCCCAGGCCTCCTCGTAGGGCACCAGCCCGGCGTGCACCATCCGCAACTCGCTCACCCAGCCAGCGTACGCAAGACTCCTGCAATGAGTGACTTGCGCGTCGCCCTGGTCGGCTACGGGATGGCCGGCCGCGACTTCCATGCCCCGCTGCTCCGCCAGGTCGACGGGCTTCGGGTCAGCCACGTCGTCACCGGCAACTCCGAGCGGGCACAGGCCGCTCGGGCCGAGAACCCCGGCGTAAGCGTCGTGCCGACAGTCGACGAGCTCTGGCCGCTCGCGGCGGAGGTCGACCTCGTCGTGCTGGCCTCGCCGACCAACGTGCACGCCGCGCAGGCCCGCGAGGCACTCGGACACGACCTGCCCCTCGTCGTCGACAAGCCGCTGGCCGTCACCGCAGCCGACGCGCGCGAGCTGGCCGCGCTGGCCGAGGCCCGCGGTGTGCTGCTCACCGTGTTCCACAACCGGCGTTGGGACCGGGAGCACCCCACCGCCCGGGTGGTGCTGTCGTCCGGCGTGCTGGGCGAGGTCATCCGCTACGAGGCGCGATACGAGCGGTGGCGGCCGGTGCCCAAGACCCGGTGGCGCGAGCAGTCCCGCAGCGAGGACGGTGGTGGCGTCCTGATGGACCTGCAGCCGCACCTGGTGGACGGCGCATTGGACCTGTTCGGGCCGGCCGAGTCGGTCTACGCCGAGCTCGCCGCCGTGACCACGGTGGGGGACGACGTCTCCTTCATCGCGCTGCGCCACGTCTCGGGCGTGACCAGCCATCTGGGCGCGACCTCGCTCGCCGGAGCGCCCGGCCCGCGGATGCGGCTGATCGGGCAGCAGGCGACCTACCTGGTCGCCGACGTCGACGGCGACCCCACGGCGTACACCGCCTGGTTGGACCGGGACACCGAGCACCGCGGCTGGCTGGTCCGCGGCGAGGAGGCCGAGCCAGTGCGGCGAGAACCGGGGGAGCCGGCCGACTTCTACGCCGGCGTGCGCGATGCCTTGCTCACCGGGGCGCCGCCGCCGGTGACCGCGGCCGAGGGCGTCGCCGTCATCGAGGTGCTCGATGCGGCCCGCCGGTCCGCCGCCGAGAACGCCGTGGTGACGCTGCCCTGAGGCGGTACCCAGATTGACCTTCGGTCGGCCGCGCCTCATCATGCTCTCGAAAAGCCACCTATCGAGCCCTCCCCAGACCCTGGACGGACATGATGGCGACCTTTCGTCGGGATGAAGCAGGCCAAGGACTCACGGCCACAGATGACGACTTTCGTGATCTGCGACGCGCCCTGGCATCACAACCGGTGATCGATCAGGCCAAGGGCATGTTGATGGTCCGACACGGCTGCACGGCGGATGAAGCGTTCCAGCTGCTGCGTCAGGCCTCGATGCGCGAGAACCGGAAGATCAGAGACATCGCCTGCGCGATTGTCGAGGCCATCGGGGAGCAGAGGACCGTCGCGGATCGCGAAGCCGTACTCAGCCGGCGAGAACTAGCCGCCGATGGACGGGACGATGCCGTCGCCCTGCGCGAGGCGGCCGTCGCCGGTCGAGAGGCCGACGTGGATGCGCTGATCCGACGAGCCTTGGAGCGGGACGTGCTCGCGGAAGACCGTGACCGGGCCGCCGAGCTGCGCGACGTTGCTGCCGAGGCACGCCGAGTCGGGGCGCCGGATGAGTCCTTTGCCGAGGCCGACCGGGGGCAGTCCGCTGTGGACCGATACCTGGCCGGGGTCGACCGCGACCTCAGTGCCGGGGATCGTGCGGACCTGGGGGCACGCGGGAAGTAGCCAGATCTGACCTGCTGCGGATGATGTTTGCCGTACGCCGGCTGGGAGATACCCCGGCTGCGTCCAGCATCGGCGCACTCCACACAACAGCGGTTCCAGTAGGAGCTGCTGTCCTCTGGGAGTGGTGCCGAACCACTTCCTCCTGCTCACCGGGAGATGACATGGCTAGCAATACCGCCAACCGGACCGACACCAACCACACGCGGCATCACGCCGCCACCACCGAGACCAAGCCGGCGTTCAAGACCACCGAGCTGATCGCCTACGTGGTGGTCGCTCTGGGGATCCTGATCGCCTCGGCGATGGTCGACCAGAACGAGGACGGTCAGGGCTTCGGCGCTGACAAGGCGTGGCTGTACGTCACCATCCTCACCGTCGGCTACATGATCAGCCGCGGCCTGGCCAAGGCTGGCAGCTACGAGCACGACAACGACCCCCGCACCTGATCCTCGGTGCCAAGAAACACTCGCATCCAGGTCCGCCCCCTCGGGGGCGGGCCTGGTTGCCTTGCCATGATCTTGTTCTCAGTCGTGGCCTCCGTGTTGTTGACCGTCCTGCTCAACGTGCTGATTCGGTGAGCTCCGCGGGCCTGCGATGACGTACAGCTCTCCCACCGGCTGGATCGAGGTTCTCGGCGACGACCCGATCCGGCCCTTGCGCTCGCGCTTCCACCGGCAGCGGGATTGCCCCCGAATCCAGAGGGTCGAAACCCTCCGTCAGGTGGACCGGCCCTACAGTGCGCCGCGATGCAACCTGTGCGCACCCGACGGCGAGTCCCGCCCCGTCGGCCAGCGCTGACCGCAGCCGTCCTCCGTGACACCTCGGGTCACGAGGTCACATTCGTGCCGACCCCTGTCACTACGCGTCGGGCATCGCTCACGGCGATGACGGGCGGACGAGGTTCTCTGCGGTTCGGGGGCTATGGTGCCCGGGAACGGCTCGGCAGAGAATGCCGGGATGAGCCAACGGATCATCAGGGCCGGCGAAGGTGAAGTACTCGGGTCGGTAGACGGTTGTCGAGACCGCTTCCTCGTGGACTCGAAGGACTGGGGCGGGCGGTTCGCGGTCGTCGAGCACCTGCTGGCGCCGCACTCGATCGCCGCGCCGATGCACCGGCATACCAAGGAGGACGAGTTCAGTCTCATTCTTGAGGGCCAGGTCTGGTACCAGGCCGCTGGCGAGGAACTCACGGCGGCAGTCGGTGATCTGGTTTTCAAGCCGCGCGGCGAGTGGCACACCTTCTGGAACGCCGCTGACCAGCCAGCGCGGGTGCTCGAGATCATCAGTCCCGGCGGCCTTGAAGAAGCCTTCCGGATCATCGACACAGCCTCGCCTGATCTAGACCTCGGCCCGGTCATCGAGCCGTACGGATGCGAGGGCGACATGGAGGCGACCTTGCCGATCATGGCGAAGTACGGCCTCACCTTCGGGTGACCCGGCTCAGGCCGTCAGTAGGCGCGGCTCGATCCGGGTCTCGATAGCCGCGCCGTCCGGGCCGCGCTCGACGACGTAGGCCGCGGGTCCCGGCCGGTCGGCGACGGCCTCGACCAGCTCGGTGCCGTCGTACACCAGGCCGACCCCGTCGTCGGTGGCGTGCGAGGTCGGCAGCACCTGCTCGGCCACCAGCCGGTGCAGCAGCGGCCGGCGCTGCTCCTCGCTGTCGTAGTGCACGCCGTTGCCGTAGGGCAGCAGGGCAAGTCCGCCCAGCGCCGGGCGCAGATCGTGGCCGAAGCTGTCGGTGGGGCCGCCGACGTACCAGCAGATCGAGCCGGCGGACACGCCGCCGAGGACGACGCCCTCCTCCCAGCACTCGCGGAGGACCTCGTCGAGCCCGTGGGTGCGCCAGACGGCGAGCAGGTTGGCGACCGAGCCGCCACCGACCCAGATGACGTCCTGGGCCAGCAGGTGGCCACGGATGTCGGGCACGTTGGGCATCGAGAACAGTTCCAGGTGCGTGGCGCGCACGTCCGAGCCCGCGAACGCGCGGTAGACGCCGGTGGTGCCGAAGACGCTGTCGCCGGATGCCGTGCCGAGGTAGCAGAACCGGGGGCGGTCCGGGCTCCCGGCCAGCTCGAAGGCGTGCTCGATCAGCGGACCGCGGCGCCACTGGTAGGGGCCGAGGTCGGTGGGCAGGAAGCCGCCGGAGGTCGCGAGGATCTTCACCCCGGCGACCCTACGCGGCTCGCCTGTGGACAACCCGGACGGCGCAGTCGGGCTGCTGCGGCAGGCTCGGGGACATGACTGAGGGGCAGCTGGCCGGCTTCGACACCGTCGAGCTGCTCGGGTACGGGTCCGGCGGCGAGGTCTGGCTCGCCCGCGAGCGGGCGACCGGGCTGCCGGTTGCGCTCAAGCGGCTGCGCGCCGGCGCCGACCTCGCTGCCCGTGACCGGCTGCGCCGCGAGGCCGCGGTGCTGGCCGGGGTCGACCACCCGCACGTGGTGCGGCTGCGCGCGGTGCACGGCGACGGCGACTCCCTGGTCCTGGTCCTCGACCTCGCGGCGGGCGGCAGCCTGGCCCGGCTGCTCGCGACCCGACGCCTGCTGCCGGCTGCCGAGGTGGTGACGATCGCGGTGCCGCTGGCGCAAGCGCTGGCGTCGGTGCACGCGCAGGGCCTGGTGCACGGCGACGTGACCCCGGCCAACGTGCTGTTCGCAGCCGACGGCCGGCCGATGCTCAGCGACCTCGGCATCGCCCGGCTGCTCGGCTCACCGGCGGCGGAGGTCGGGGGCACCGGCGGCTACCTCGACCCGTCGGTGGCGGCCGGCGCGGCACCGGGGCCGGCTTCCGACGTGCACGGCCTGGCAGCGACCTGCCTGGCTGCACTCACCGGACTCCCGCCGTACGACGGGCAGGGGCGACGGGTGCAGGTTCCCGCCGGCAGCGACCGGGCTCTGCTGGACGTCCTCGAGCCGGCGCTCGCGCCCGACCCAGCCGACCGGCCGTCCGCCGAGCAGCTCGCGGTCGCCGTCTTCGACGCCGTCCCCGCCGAGCCGGTCCGCCTCGGGCCGTCGGAGCGGGTGCTCGACGGCACCAGGTCGCGGCCTGGGCAGGTGGTCGTGCCGGCCACCCACCAGGTCGCCGACCGCGGGCCCGCCGACGAGCCGGAGCCGCCGGCCAGCTCGCGGCGCCGCCGGCCCCGGGCGGCCGTGCCGGCCGGGTCGCTCGCGGGGTCGCTCGCCAGGTTGATCGGCGCGTTGATCGGCGGGATTCGTCGTCGGGGCCGCGCGGCGGCCGGCGCCGGGCTGGCCGCCGGGGCGCTGGCGCTCGCCGTCGCCGCCGGCATCAGCTGGGCTGCTGCTGACGACGTCACGCCCGCGGCCGGCACCTCCGGCCGCGCCGTGGTGTCGGTGGGCGCCCCGCAATCGGGCTGGGCGAGCACCCTGGCCGCCCTGGACGCCGACCGGTCTCGGGCGTTCGCCGCCGGCGACCCTGGCCGGCTCCGCGAGGTCTACGCCGCCGGCGGCCCGGCCCTGCGGCGGGACGTGGCCGTGCTGCGCCGGCTGACCGACGCCGGCCTGCGGGCGCAGGGTCTGCGGCTGGCCGCACGTGCGGTTGCGGTGCAGGGCCGGTCGGCCGGCCAGGTTCGGCTGGCGGTCACCGACGTGATGCCGGCCTACCGGCTGGTCGACGATCGCGGATCGGTGGTCGAACGCCGTCCCGGGCGTGGCAGCAGGAGCTGGACGGTCGTCCTCGCGCGCGATGGCGAGAGCTGGCGGGTCTACGACGTCGTGCGCGGGTGAGCCTGCGCCAGCACCTCACGCAGGGCGGGCTCGAAGCTCGGGTGGGCGAACGAGAAGCCGGCGTCGAGCAGCCGTCGCGGCACGACGCGCTGCCCGCCGAGCAGGTCGGCCGCGAAGTCCCGCAGCGGAACCTTCAGCGCCCAGCCCGGAGCGACGAAGATCGTCGGCCGGTGCAGCACCCGGCCCATCGCGGCGGTCATCTCGGCGTTGGTCAGCGGCTCGGGTGCGCTGATGTTCACCGGCCCGACGAGGTCGTCCCGGTCCAGCGACGAACCGCACCGCGCGGACGTAGTCGTGCCAGCGCGACCCAGCGACCACCACTGCCGGCCGGAGCCGAGCCGGCCGCCGAGACCGAGCCGGAACAGCGGCAGCAGCCGCGCCGTACGCCCCGCCCTTGGCCGAGAGCACCACCGCGGTCCGGGCCAGGCACCACGCGTGCGCCGCCGACCGCGGCCGGCTCGGTGGCCGCCTCCCAGGCCGCGGCGATGTCGGCGACGTACGTCGACCCGCGGGGCGAGTCCTCGTCCAGCACCTGGTCGCCGGGGTTGCCGTAGTAGCCGACCCCGGACGCCGAGCACCAGGGTAGGGACGCCGTGCTCGGCGACCGCGCGGGCGATCGTCGTGGTGCCCTGCACCCGGCTGTCCAGCACCGCGCGCCGGTGCGCCGGGGTCCACGGCCGGTCGGCGAGCCCGACCCCCGCGAGGTGCACCACCGCGGCCGCCCCGTCCAGGGCGGCGCCGTCGACTGTTCCGCCGGCGGGGTCCCACCGGGCCTCGTCAGCGGCGCGTCGGCGGCCGACGTACGAGTCGCACGACGTCGTGCCCGTCGGCGCGCAGCGAGGCGGCGAGGGCAGGACCGAGCAGACCGGACGCACCGGTGAGGACGACCTTCACGCCGCTCTCTTCCGCCCTAGAGGCCCAGATCGGACTCGAACGCGCCTTCTTCCAGCCGGGCCTTCACCGTGGTGAGGAACCGGGCCGCGTCGGCGCCGTCGACGATCCGGTGGTCGTAGGACAGCGCGAGGTAGCACATCGACCGGATGGCGATGGTCTCGCCGAGGTCCTCGTCGTCGACGACCACGGCCCGCTTGACGACGGCGCCGGTGCCGAGGATGCCGACCTGGGGCTGGTTGATGATCGGGGTGTCGAACAGCGCGCCCCGGCTGCCGGTGTTCGTCAGCGTGAAGGTGCCGCCACCCAGCTCGTCCGGGGTGATCTTGTTGTTGCGGGTGCGCTCGGCCAGGTCGGCGATCTTGCGGGCCAGCCCCGCGATGTTGAGGTCACCGGCGTCCTTGACCACCGGGACGAGCAGGCCGCGCTCGGTGTCGACGGCGACCCCGAGGTGCTCGGCGCCGTGGTAGGTGATCTCGCCCTTCTCGGTGTCGATGCTCGCGTTGACGACCGGGTGGGCCTTGAGGGCCTCGACGGTCGCCTTGGCCAGGAACGGCAGGAAGGACAGCTTGACGCCTTCGCGCGCCTCGAAGTCGGCCTTCGCCCGCTGGCGCAGCCGCGCCACCTTGGTGAGGTCGACCTCGACCACGGTGGTGAGCTGCGCGGACACCTGCAGCGACTCGACCATCCGGGCGGCGATCACCTTGCGCAGCCGGGACATCTTCTCGGTGGTGCCCCGCAGCGGCGAGGGCGCGACGGTGGTGGCCGGCGCCGCCGGAGCCGACGCGGGTGCCTGCGGTGCGGGTGCTGCCTTGGCAGCGGCGGCCGCCTCCAGCACGTCCTGCTTGCGGATCCGGCCGCCGACCCCGGTGCCGCGCAGCGTCGAAAGGTCGACCCCGTGCTCGGTGGCCAGCTTGCGGACCAGCGGCGTCACGTACGCCGGGTCGCCGCCGGCCTGACCGGCGGGAGCCGGTGCCTGCGCGGCCGGTGCCTGCGCGGCGGGCGCCTGCTGCTGCCGGGCCTGCTGCGGCGGCCGGTGCCTGCTGCTGCTGCTGCGGGGCCGGTGCCTGCTGCGGCGCGGAGATCAGGGACGGCGCCGGTGCGGACTGCGCCGCCGGCTGTGCCGGCTCGGGCTGGTCCTGCTCGGGCTGCTCCTGCGGTGCCGGCTGCTCCTGCGGTGCCGGCTGCTGCTGCGCTGCTGCTGCTGCTCCTGCTGCTGCTGGTCCGGCTGCTCTTCCGGCTGACCGCCTCCCTCGCCGCCGATGACGGCCAGCTCGGCGCCGACCGCGACGGTCTCGTCCTCGCCGACGACGATCTTGGTGAGCACGCCGGAGGCGGGGGAGGGGATCTCGGTGTCGACCTTGTCGGTGGAGACCTCGAGCAGCGGCTCGTCGGCGTTGACCTGGTCGCCCTCCTGCTTGAGCCAGCGGGTGACGGTGCCCTCGGTCACGCTCTCGCCCAGCGCCGGCATGGTCACCGAGGTGCCACTGCCGCCGCCGCCGGAAGGCTGGCCGCTGTCCTGCCCGGCGGGCTGCGCGGGCTGCTGCGGCTGCTCGGCCGGCTGCGGCCTGCTCCTGCTCCGCGGGCTGCTCGGACTGCTGGTCCTGCGTGGCCGCCTGCTCCTGCTGCTGCTGCTCGGCCGGCTGGTCCTGCTGCCCGCCGCCCGAGCCGCCGCCCTCGCCCTCGCCGCCGATGACGGCCAGCTCGGCGCCGACCGCGACGGTCTCGTCCTCGCCGACGACGATCTTGGTGAGCACGCCGGAGGCGGGGGAGGGGATCTCGGTGTCGACCTTGTCGGTGGAGACCTCGAGCAGCGGCTCGTCGGCGTTGACCTGGTCGCCCTCCTGCTTGAGCCAGCGGGTGACGGTGCCCTCGCTCACGCTCTCGCCCAGCGCCGGCATGGTGACTGAGGTCGACATCTGCTCTCGTTCTCCTTCAGGTCGGCGGGGGAGACGCGTGGTGACGTTCAGCCGTGCGCGTGCAGGGGCTTGCCGGCGAGGGCGAGGTGGGCCTCGCCGACCGCCTCGGTCTGGGTCGGGTGGGCGTGGATCAGCTGGGCGACGTCGTCGGGGTACGCCTCCCAGCCGTAGATGAGCTGGGCCTCGGCGACGAGCTCGCCGACCCGGCTGCCGACCATGTGGATGCCGACGACTGGACCGTCCTTCTGCCGGACCAGCTTGACGAAGCCGGCCGTCTTGAGGATCTGGCTCTTGCCGTTGCCGGCGAGGTCGTAGGTCACGGTCTCGATGCCGTCGTCGCCGTACTTCTCCTTGGCCCGGGCCTCGGTGATGCCGACCGACGCGACCTCCGGGTCGCAGTAGGTCACCCGCGGGACACCGTCGTAGTCGATCGGCGCGGGGTCCAGACCGGCCAGCCGTTCGGCGACCATGATCCCCTCGCCGAAGCCGACGTGCGCGAGCTGCAGGGTCGGGATCAGGTCGCCGACCGCGGAGATGGTCGCGACGCTGGTCTGGCAGTGCGCGTCGACCTTGACGAAGCCGCGCTCCATCTCGACGCCGACCTGCTCGTAGCCCAGCTCCTGGGAGACCGGCCCACGCCCGACGGCGACCAGCAGCAGCTCTGCCTCGATGGTCTTGCCGTTCTCCAGCGCCACCTTCACGCCGCTCTCGGTCTTCTCGACGCCGGCGAAGCGGGAGCCCAGCTCGAAGTTGATCTTGCGCTTCCGGAAGGCGCGCTCGAGCGCCTTGGACACCTGCTCGTCCTCGAGCGGGACGAGGTGCGGCAGGGCCTCGACGATGGTCACCTCGGCACCGAAGGACCGCCAGACGCTGGCGAACTCGCAGCCGATCACGCCGCCGCCGAGCACCACGACCGACCCGGGGACCGAGTCCATCTTCAGGGCGTGGTCGCTGCTGACGATCTGCTGGCCGTCGATCTCGAGCCCGGGCAGGCTCTTGGGCACCGAGCCGGTGGCAAGCACGACGTGCCGACCCTCGTAGCGCTGCCCGTCGACCTCGACCGCGGTCGGGCTGACCAGCCGGCCGATGCCGGCGACGTAGGTGATCTTGCGGCTCTTCACCAGGCCCTTGCAGGCCCTTGTACAGGCGGGCGACGACGCCGTCCTTGTACTCGTTGACCGCGGGCATGTCGATGCCCTCGAAGGTCGCCCGGACGCCGAACTGCTCGCTCTCGCGGGACGAGTCGGCCACCTCCGCCGCGTGCAGCAGGGCCTTGGTGGGGATGCACCCGCGATGCAGGCAGGTGCCGCCGAGCTCGGCCTTCTCGACCAGGACGACCTGCATGCCCAGCTGGGCCGCCCGCAGGGCGCAGGCGTAGCCGCCGCTGCCCCCGCCGAGGATGACGACGTCGTACACGGTGCCGGCGTTGTCCGCCACGGAGCACTCCTTGCGATCTGCGTAAGCGGGGTCTCGCGGGACCCGTCTGACTGACTCATCCTGTCACCGCTGACGCGCCTGCGGGCAACTGGGGCTGCGGCGGACCGGCGGAACCAACGCCTGGTGCCCTACCGTTACGGGGGTGAAACGGCGGGCGACGACTGGGAGGGCTCGGTGCGACTGTTCCGCAGGCGCTCGCGGCCGGGTGTCCAGCGCCAGGCCGACGGTGCCGACACCGCCCACCTGAGCCAGTTCGCCGCCAGCCACACCGGCGTCGAGGCCTTCGTCGAGCCACCGACCGCCGTGTCGACCACGACGGTCGTGTTCGTGGCCAGCACCGGGGAGTGGACCCGGCGCCGGGTCCGCGACGCGCGCGCGGCGCACGACCTGGCCAACCGCCTGGGCATCCCGTCCTACGACGCGGCGGTGGTCGGCTATCCCCAGCGGATGCGGGACTGGAACGCGCGACGCGCCGCCCGAGGTGGATCGGACGGCGCGCCGGCGTAGCTGTGGGTCAGCCGACTAGTTGCCTTCCTTCTTGCCGGCCTTGGTCGGTGCGCCGCCGCGGTTGCCTTCCTTCTTCCTCGCCGTCGGGGCCGCCTGCGACTTCTTCGCCTTGTGCACCTTCTCGACCTTCGTCTTGGCGGCCTTCGGGGCCTTCGCGGCCTTCGCGGCCTTCTCCGCCTTCACAGCCTTGCCGCAGTCGGAGTGCGCGGCGGCGCTGACCAACGCGCCGTGGTCGGGCAGGCCCTTGGTCGCGTGCGCGACGAACGAGACGTAGGCACCGTGGTTGGCCGCGGCCGCGCAGGCCGCCGGGTCGAACAGCACCGGCGGCACCGTCGTCGGGGCCACCACGACGGGGGTCTCCTCGACCTCGACCTTCTCGGCTTCCTCGACCGCCGGGGTGGCCGTGACGGCCACGGTCGGGGTGACGTCCTCGCCCTGGTCGTCGCCGTCCTCGCCCTGCTCGTCGTCCACCTCGAGGGTGGCGACCACGGCGCTCGGGTCGGTCGTGGGCGTCGAGTCGGCCACGGTGGCCACCGTGGCGACGGCGCCGCCCACGCCGAGCATCGCCGCGGCGACCGCGATGGAGGCCACTCGCAGGTGACCGGCCAGGGTGGTGGCGAGAGTGGTGAGCACGAGGGTCCTCCGGGTACGCCGAGCGTCGGTGCTGCCGGCCGGGGTCCGGCCGCGCACCTACCCATCGCCACCCGACAGGCCCTCGTTACCGCTGGTGATCGCCCGGTCACCCGTTCGGTCGCGCCCGTTTGCCGGATCTTTGCCCCGAGCCCGGGGCCCGGTGGGGCTCAGGCCGGCGGCAGCGCGCCGGCGGCGAGGTCCTCGGCCAGCCGCACCAGGGTCCGGACGGCGTGCCCGGTGCCGCCCTTGCTGGTGTAGCCGTGCGGCGCGGCGTCGTTGTAGGCCGGCCCGGCGATGTCCAGGTGCGCCCAGCGGATCCCATCGGCCACGAACTCCTTGAGGAACATCCCGGCCACCAGCATGCCGCCGTACTTGTCGCCCATGTTGGCGATGTCGGCCACCGTCGACTCCATCGAGGCACGCAGCTCGACGGGCAGCGGCATCGGCCACATCTGCTCGCCGGCCGCGCCGGCGGCGGCGACGATCGCGGCGCGCAGCGCGTCGTCGTTGGCCATCACGGCCGACGTCCGGCTGCCAAGTGCCACCAGTTGGGCACCGGTCAGGGTGGCGACGTCGACGAGCACGTCCGGCTTGTCCTCGCAGGCGCGGACGATCCCGTCGGCCAGGATCAGCCGGCCCTCGGCATCGGTGTTCAGCACCTCGACCGTCGTGCCGCCGTAGATGGTGAGGACGTCGGAGGGCCGCTGGGCAGTGCCGGACGGCATGTTCTCGGCCATCGGCGCCCAGGCCGTCACGGTGATGTCCAGACCGAGCCGGGCGATGGCGGTGATCGTCGCGATGATCGCCGCGGCCCCGCCCATGTCGGACTTCATCCACTCCATCGCCGCCGGCGGCTTGAGCGAGAGGCCGCCGGAGTCGAAGGTGATGCCCTTGCCGACCAGCGCGAGATGCGTGGTGCCGCGGCCGCCTTTGTAGCTCAGCTTCACCATGCACGGCGGCCGGGAGGAACCCTTGCCGACCCCGAGGATCCCGCCGTACCCGGCCTTGGCCAGCGCCTTCTCGTCCAGCACCTGCACGGTCACCCCCGCCGCCTTGGCCGCGGCGACCGCCTCGGCCGCGAAGGTCGCCGGCGGCAGGTCGGCGGGCGGGACGTTGACCCAGTCGCGGGCCAGGTGCACGGCCTCGACGACGGTGTGCGCGCGAGCGACCGCGGCCTTGACCGCCTTGTCCCGTCCGGAGCCGCTGACCAGGCTGAACGACTCGACGGCCGGCTTGATCCTCTTGCTGCTGGTGACCCGGTAGCGCCGGAACGCGTAGGCCCCGAGCAGCGCGCCCTCGACGACGGCCGCGGCGTCCTCCGGAGTCTCGGCCGGGAGTGCGAGCCCGACCTTCCGGGTTCCCGCCAGGGCCCGCGCCGCCGCCCCTGTCGCGCGGCGCAGCACCTCACCGTCGTACGACGGCGAGCCCTTGCCGGTCTCGACCGCCTTGCCAACGCACACCGCCAGCACGACCGGCGCCGCGGTCGCTCCCAGCGAGGACACCTTGGTGACCTCGTTCGGCAACCCGGTGTTGCCCAGCGCCTCGACGGTGGCGGCGAGCTTGCCCTTGAAGGCCTTGTCCACCTCTTCCGCGCCGGGCAGCAGCACGAAGCCGCTGTCCTTCTTCTTGGCGACGGCGACGACGAGGGCGTCGACCTTGAGGGTGTCGGGCTTGCTGGTGGTGAGAGTGACCGTGGCCAAGATCAGTGCCGTCCTGTTCGGGTGGGATCGGGCGCGGATGGGTCGGAACGCGGCAGGGTGGCACGTGCGTCGGTACGCGACACGGTCGCGATGCTAGCGTCCGCCCGATGAGCGACCGGACGGCCCTGAGACGTTCCCCGCTGCACGACCGGCACGTCGCGCTGGGCGCGAAGATGGCGGACTTCGGCGGCTGGGAGATGCCCATCGAGTACCCCGGCGGCGGTGTGGTCAAGGAGCACACCGCGGTCCGGGAGGCGGTCGGCCTGTTCGACGTCAGCCATCTCGGCAAGGCCGTCGTGCGGGGGCCGGGCGCGGCGGCGTACGTCAACGCCACGCTGACCAACGACCTCGACCGGGTGGGTCCCGGCAAGGCGCAGTACACGCTGTGCTGCGACGACGCGACGGGCGGGGTGGTCGACGACCTGATCGCCTACTACCGCGACGACGACCAGGTCTTCCTCATCCCCAACGCCGCGAACACCGCCGAGGTGGTGCGCCGGCTGGCCGCGGACGCGCCGGACGGCGTCGAGGTGATCGACCTGCACGAGCGGCACGGGGTGCTGGCCGTGCAGGGCCCGGGCAGCGACGAGGTGCTCGCCGCGATCGGCCTGCCGACCGGTCACGAGTACATGTCGTTCGTCGCGCTCGAGTGGCGGGGCATGCCGGTCGTGGTCTGCCGAACCGGCTACACCGGCGAGCGGGGCTACGAGCTGGTGCCGCGCTGGGAGGACACCGGCACGTTCTGGGACGCCGTGCTGGAGGCGGGCCAGACGTTCGGCCTGCGCCCGGCCGGTCTCGGTGCCCGCGACACGCTGCGCACCGAGATGGGCTACCCCTTGCACGGGCAGGACCTGTCGCTGGAGATCACCCCGGTGCAGGCGCGCTGCGGCTGGGCCGTCGGCTGGAAGAAGCCGGCCTTCTGGGGCCGGGAGGCGCTGCTCGCCGAGAAGGAGGCCGGTGCCGCACGCACCGCATGGGGTCTCGAGGGTCTGGAGCGGGGGATCCCGCGGGCGCACATGGCGGTGTCCACCGCCGACGGCGCAGCGGTCGGCGAGGTGACCAGCGGGACGTTCTCGCCGACCCGCAAGATCGGCATCGCGCTGGCGCTGCTCGACCGCTCGGTCTCCGAGGGCGACGAGGTGGTGGTCGACGTACGGGGCCGGCCGGCCAGGTTCCGGGTGGTCAAGCCGCCGTTCGTCACCCCGTCCACGCGTGAGCCGTGAGCACCGACAAGATCCTTCTGATCGGGATGATGGGGTCGGGGAAGACCTCGGTCGGCCGAGCCCTGACCGCCCGGACCGGCTGGCCGTACCGGGACAACGACGAGGCGGTCGCGATGCTGGCCGGGATGCCGACCGCGGAGCTGCTGGAGCGCCGCGGCACGTCGGCCCTGCGCACCGTGGAGTCCCAGGCACTGATGTCCGCGCTGGCCGAGGACCCGCCGCTGGTGGCCGGGGTGGCCGGCGGCGTCGTGGAGTCGGAGGCCGATCTGGGCTGCCCTGCGCGGCACCGACGCGTTCGTGGTCTACCTGCACACGCCGGTCGACCTGCTGGTGCAGCGGGTGGGGGACGGCTCCGGCCGCCCGTTCCTGCAGCCCGACCCGGAGTCTGCGCTGCGCCGGCTGTACGCCGGCCGCGAGCCGCTCTACCGCGAGGTCGCCGATCTCGTCGTCGACACGTCCAGCGGCGACGCCGAGTCGCACGCCGACCAGGTGGTGCAGGCGCTGCGCGACCGGTGACGGCCTTGGCCACCTAGCGGGTGCGCAGACCGTGGCCGTACCGGTAGAGCGGGTCGTAGTCGGCGTCACCGACGTTGATCGGCTCCTGGGCCAGCGTGCGCGGCCAGCTGACCGGCAGCTTGCCGGTGTAGGGCACCTTGCCGAACATCGGGTCGGCGACGCCGCGCCCTCGCTGCCCGGCAGCCAGGCTGCGACCAGCGCGTCCACCTGGGTGAGCTGCTGCGGGTCCAGGACCAGCGGCCGGCCGGAGACGACGACCACCACGCACTTGGGCGTCGCGGCGCAGACCTTGTCGACCGCGGCCTTGTCGGCTGCGGACAGCTTCATGTCCTTGACCGGCCGCAGCACGCCGCCGTCCGCCGGGTCGTAGCCCCATCGCGGTCCGCCGACGTCGCCGAAGCCCTCGGAGTACGGCGTCTCGCCCACGACGACGACGCCGACGGAGCCAGGCTTGATGGGCGCCGATGCCGTCTCGCTGTAGGTGACGCGAGTCCTGCCGGCTGCGCTCGCGGATGCCATCGAGGATCGTCGTGCCGGGATCACGTTCTTCGAGCCGCCCTGCCAGGTGAGCGTCCAGCCGCCGGCCTGGTTGCCGATGTTGTCGGCGTTGCTGCCCGCCACATAGACGCCGGCCCGGGACTTGATCGGGAGCGTGCCCCGCTCGTTCTTGAGCAGCACCTGCGACTGCTGCGCTGCCTTGCGGGCAACGGCGTGGTGCGCGGCCGAGCCGACCTTGTCGAGGTTGCTGCGGTCGGTGAACGGGTGCTCGAACAGGCCGAGCTCGAACTTCGCGGTCAGGATGCGTCGGACCGCGTCGTTGATCCGCGCCATGGTGACGCCACCGGAGTCGACCTCGGCGGTGAGCAGGGTGATGAAGTCCTTGTAGTTGTTCGGCTCCATCATCATGTCGATTCCGGCGTTGACACCGGTGCGCACCTTGTACGCGGTCAGGCCGCCGTTGGACGGGGCGGCCGGGTCGGTGATCTGGTGGATGCCCTCCCAGTCGCTGATGACGAACCCGCCGAAGCCCATCTGCCCCTTGAGCACGTCGGTGATGAGCTCGTGGTGGGCGTGCATCTTGAGCGGGTTGCCGGCGTTGTCGTCGGTCCAGTCGACGCTGGAGAACGACGGCATGACCGAGCCGACGTGGTGGTCCTGCACCGCGGGCACGTACTGCCGCAGCGCGACGTCCCAGAAGTCCTGGTGGCTGGTGACGGAGATGCCCTGGTCGATCTTGTAGTCGCCGGTGGCGGTGCCGTACTTCGTGTCACCGTCGCCCGCGTAGTGCTTCGCGGTCGCAAGCACCCGGTCGTTGTCGTCCAGGCTGCCGGGCGGCCCCTGGTAGCCGTCGATCGCGGTCTCCATCTGCTCGACCAGCGCCGGGTTCTCGCTGAACGACTCGTAGGTGCGGCCCCATCGATCGTCGCGAGCGGCGCAGATGCACGGTGAGAAGGTCCACTGCGGCCCGCTGGCGCGGGTCTCTTCCGCGGTGATGTGCGCCACCTGGCGCACCAGGCCTGGGTTGCGGGTCGCACCCAGACCGATGTTGTGCGGGAAGACGGTGGCGCCGTAGAGGTTCCCGTCGCCGTGAACCGAGTCGATGCCGTAGAGCAGCGGGATGCCGAGCCGGGTCTTCAGCGCGGCGGCCTGGAACCGGTCGATCATGTCGGCCCAGGCCTCGGGGTGTTCGTCGCTGGCGTCGACCCGCCGCCGGACAGGATCGAGCCCAGCCCGTACGTCGTGATCGGCGAGGCGTCGTCGAACACCTGGTACCGCTCGGTCTGGGTCATCTGGCCGATCTTCTCGGCCGGTGTCATCCGCGCCGAGCAGGTCGTCGACCCGGGCCGCGACCGGCAGGCTCGGGTCCTGGTAGGGCAGCACGGCGTCGGCGGCCGCTGCCGGTGTGGACAGCCTCGGGACCGTGGCCGGCGCGACGAGGCCGGAGACGGTCGCGGCGACCGCGACGAGGGCGAGCAGCGGGCGGCGACGGTGGACAGGTCGGGTCACGGCAGCGCTCCTTGCTGAGAGGGTCAGGTGTAGATGCGAAGGTCGGCGACCGACCACCAGGAACCGGCGGTGGCGGTCTGCTCGAGCCGGATGTAGCGGGCCGGGCCGCCGGTCAGGTCGACGGTGGTGATCTGGCCGGAGCCGGTCGCCGGCACCGGCGCCGACCATGTCGTGCCGTCGGTGCTGGTCGAGACCTGCAACCCGCGCGGGTAGTCGCCGGACGGCTGCCCCGGGCCCCAGTTCACGTCGGCCTCGGTGAGCGCCCCGGTGTCGAGCGCCACCCGGTCGACGTCGCGGGTCGCGCCCAGGTCGACCGTCAGGGTCTGCCCGGCGTGCTGGGCGGCGCCCGTGGTCCAGCGGGTGACGGCGTCGTCGTCGATGGCCCTGCCCGCATCGGCGCCCTCGGACGCGGAGGCCGTCGCGCCGTGCAGGTCCAGCAGTCGGTGGCCGTCGTCCAGCGCGCGCCGAGGACGGCCAGACGAAGGTGGCAAGCGCGCCGCCGGGCAGCGTGTAGTCGAAGGACGACCCGCCCTGCGCGACGGCGAACGTCGCCGGCGCGTCGTTCTCGTTGTGCACGACGAGCACGATCGTGCCGTCCGGGTTGCGGAAGGCCGTGTCCATGACGGCGCCGTTCCAGCCGGTGGTGCCGAACGACGTGCTGGCTATGCGCTGCGCGCCCGGGCCGGACGAACCGCGCGAGGTGACCGAGCGTGTAGTACTCGGCGTTGCGGGTGACCGTCTGCCCTGGCCCGACGGTGACCACGCCGGTGCAGGTGTCGCAGCCGCCGTTGTGCGGGCCGCCGCTCGGGTCGAGCGCGAGGTTCCAGTTGACGACGGTCGAGCGCCCAGTTGCGGGTGACCCCGAGCACCAGGTTGCGGGCTGTGCCACTTCAGGGTGTCGGAGAACACCTGCGCCGGCGGGTCGGTGGGGCCGTGCGAGCCGGAGCACTCGGTGAACCAGAGCTCGGTGCTCGGGGAACGCGTGGTGCAGCTTCGTCATGTCGGACGGGTCGCCGGCGTAGCAGTGGTAGGCGATCCCGTCGAACCACTGCGCCGCCGGGGAGCGCAGCAGCCGGTAGGGGTAGTCGGTCTCGGGGTCCTCACCGGGCGGGGTCGTGGCGATGTCGTTGGGGTGCTCGGACCAGTTGTGGTCGTAGCCGAGGATCATGGGTGTCCAGCCGGGCTGCGTCGAAGGCCGCGCCGACGGCGGCCGCCAGCTTCGTCCTGCTGCCACGCCGGCATGTCGGCGCCCGGGTAGCCGCTGGGGTTGCGGTTCTGCGGCTCGTTCTGCAGCGTCACGGCGTGCACCGGGACGCCGGCCTTGCGGTAGGCCTGCACGAACTTCACGAAGTAGCGGGCGTAGGCCCGGTAGATCGCCGGGTCGTCGATCAGCCGGCCGCCGATCAGCGAGCTGTTCGTCTTCATCCAGGCCGGCGGGCTCCACGGCGTCGCGATCACGGTGAGGTCGGGGTTGAGCCGCAGGGCCTGGCGCAGCAGCGGCAGGATCCGCGGCCGGTCGTGCGCGATGGTGAAGTCGTCCATCGCGTAGTCGGTCTCGCCGGCCGGCACGTCGTCGTACGTGTAGTGGTCGCCCGCCACGAAGTCCGAGGCGCCCATCGGCTGGCGCAGCACCGACAGGCTGTCGCCCTTGCGCGGGTCGAACAGGTCGGTCATCACGGCGTCCCGGGCCGCCGGCCGCAGCCGGTGCAGGACGACCGCCGAGGAGTCGGTGATCGAGGCGCCGAAGCCGCGCATGGTCTGGTAGCGGCGGGTCGGGTCGACCGTGATCGTCAGCTCGTCGGAGCCGCCGGGGCCGAAGGTCGCGCCGGTCGCGGGGGCCAGGCGCTGGGTCCCGTCCGGCGTGGTGACCCAGACCCGCGCGGTCGGGGACTCGGCCGCGGCGGCCGGGGCGACCGCCCGGACGGCGAGGACGGCAGGCCGACACCGGCGGCCAGTGAGGCGGCGAGGACTGGGGCGGTGCGACGGCGGATCGAGAGCACGGCAGGACCTCCAGTCCACCTCATGCTGCCCGAATCGTCACCATTTGTCACGAGTGCGTTTCACGCCACGGCGGCCCGCAGCACCGGTACGGCGAGCAGCGCGCCGGTGCCGTCGTCGCCGCGCAGCCCGAGGTCGAGCACCGGCTCGAGGGACACCCGGGCCAGGGCCAGGGCGTGCGCAGGGTCGGGGGACAGGTGGCCGGCCAGCCACCAGTCCGGGGCCCGGAACGACAGCCGGGCCGCGACCAGGGCCGCCGCTGAGACGGCCGGGCCGTCGAGCACCACCGGCGTACGACGGGCGGCGGCCTGCAGCAGCAACCCGGTCGCGACGGCCAGGTCGGCGCCACCCACCGTCGCCAGCAGGTCCACCTGGTCGGCCAGCACCGGCCGGCCGCGGCGCATCGCGTCGCGGGCCGCCGCGCAGGCGAGCATCCAGGCGGCGTCGTCCTGGCCGGTGGCCGTCACGGCCGAGGCGTCCGAGCGGGTCAGCAGCCCGACCAGGGTGGCGACCGCCACCGCGAGGTCGGGGTCCGGCAGCGCGACCACCAGCAGGTCGGTGCCGGCGTCGACCTCCTCGTCGGCCAGCGCCGCCCCGGCGAGCACCGCCGCGAGCGCCTCCTCGCGGCTGCACGCGTCCTCCGTCTCCACCCGCCGTGCCGGCTCGCCGCGCCGGCCGGCCAGCCGGACCTCGACGCCGGTGCCGGCGGCGACCGCGATCGTCCGCTCCGGCGCGACGTCGGAGAGCACCAGCAGCCGGGCCCGGGACGGCGGCACCGCGGGCACCCGGCCCTGCACCCCGGCCAGCCACACCGCGAGGTCGACGAGCCGACCGGTCATGCCTTCGGGTCCGAGCAGCTCGCGGGCCTCGCGCCGGGCGGCGTCGTCCGGCCGCTCGACGGCGACGGCGAGCTCGTCCAGTGCGGTCACCGGGACATCGTGCCGTCCGGCACAGCAGGGTCGAACGTCGCCACCGCCTCGAACTCGGCCCGCCGCGACGCGCGGCGCAGCGCGAGCAGCACCGGCCGGGCCGCCACCGCCACCAGTGCCGCCGTGGTCAGCGCCCGCGGGATGTCGAAGCCCATCGAGGTCACCAGGGTGAAGGCGATGAACCGGCCCAGGTTCTCGGTCAGCGGGTCACCGGCGACGTAGGAGATGTCGCTGTCCAGGCCGAGGGTGAACGGCCACAGCCAGAGGTTCATCAGCAGGCCGTAGACCAGGCCGGCCACCGCGCCGTACGCCGTGAGCAGCACCACCTCGGCCCGGCCGGTGGCCCGCGGCAGGCAGCCGGCGAGGAACCCCACCCAGCCGGCGGCGAGCATCTGGAACGGCAGCCAGGGCCCGACGCCCGCCGTGAGCAGGGCGGAGGCGAACAGCGTCACCGACCCGAGCACCAGGCCGAAGCCGCGGCCGAGCGCCCGGCCGGCCAGCACCAGCAGGAAGAACACCGGCTCGAAGCCGGCGACCCCGCCGCCGAGCGGCCGCAGCGCAGCGCCCACTGCCGCGAGGACACCGAGCACGGCCACCGACTTGGCGTCCATCCCGCCGTCGGCGACCTCGGCGAGCACGACGCCGAGCATCAGCGGCAGCAGCACGACGAACAGCCACGGCGCGTCGGCCCGCCCCGCGAGGTCGGAACCGGGCTGCACGAACAGCGGCCAGGTGAAGGCCAGCAGGCCGACACGCGCTGACGACCAGCAGGGCCAGCGCGGCCCGCGGCCGCAGCCGGACGGCCCGGACCCGGCGCGGCGTCGCGGCCAGGGTGCTCATCCGGCCTTCAGCGAGGCGGCGACCTCGGCCACGGTCAGCCAGGGCAGCGGCGCGAGCACCTTGGCGACCTGCGGCGCGAAGGCGGGGGAGGACACGACCACCTCGCGGGACGGGCCGTCGCTGACGACCTCGCCCTCGGCGAGGACCACGGTCCGGTCGGTCACGGTCGCGGCCAGCTCGACGTCGTGGGTGGCGAGCACGACGGCGTGCCCGGCGGCGGACAGGTCGCGCAGCACCCGGACCAGGCGCGGCCTTGCCGGGGTAGTCCAGGCCGCGGGTCGGCTCGTCGAGCAGCACGACCGGCGGCCGGCCGGCGAGCACCACGGCCAGAGCGAGGGCCAGCCGCTGCCCCTCGGACAGGTCGCGCGGGTGCGATCAACGGGTCCGCGCCGGTCACCAGCCCGGCGAACACCGTGAACGCGGTCCCGGCCGGCACCCGGGCATCCTGGTCGGCCTGGGCGCACTCGGCGGCGACGCGTGTCGGCGTAGAGCAGGTCGCCCGGCTCCTGCGGCACCATGCCGACCCGCCGGACCAGCTCGCGTCGACGGCAGGGCGGCCGGGTCCTCGCCGGCGACCCGGACCGAGCCGGCGTCCGGTCGGCGCAGCCCGACCAGGGTCGAGAGCAGCGTGGACTTGCCCGCGCCGTTGCGGCCCATCAGGGCGACCACCTCGCCGGCCCGCAGCCGCAGGTCGATGCCGCGCAGCGCCGGCCGACCGTCGTACCGCACGACCACGCCCCGTGCCTCGGCCACCACGTCCCCGGTGGCGGGCTGCCGGTGACACCGGGACCGGCGCCGTGCGCAGCCGGGCGGCGAGCTCACCGGCGCGCCGGCGGGCGTCGCGCACCGAGAGCGGCAGCGGCGACCAGCCGGCCAGCCGGCCCAGCTCGACGACCGGCGGCGCGACCGGGGCGTCGGCCAGCACCTCGGCCGGCTCGCCGACGACCACCGGCCGGCCACCGCCGGGCACCAGGATCGACCCGGTCGGCGTACTGCACCACCCGCTCCAGCCGGTGCTCGGCCATCAGCACCGTCATCCCGAGGTCGTGCACCAGACGGTGCAGCAGGGCGAGCACGTCCTCGGCCGCCGACGGGTCCAGCGCCGAGGTCGGCTCGTCGAGCACCAGCACCCGCGGGTGCGGCGTCAGCACCGAGCCGATGGCCACCCGCTGCTGCTGGCCGGCCGACAGGGTCGTCAGCGGCCGGGACCGCGCGGCCGCCATCCCGAGCACGTCGAGGGTCTCCTCGACCCGTCGCCGCATCACCTCCGGCGGCACGCCGAGCGACTCCATGCCGTAGGCCAGCTCCTCCTCGACGGTGTCGGTGACGAAGCCGGCGAGCGGGTCCTGCCCGACGTAGCCCACGACGTCGGCGAGGTCGCGCGGCCGGTGCTGGCGGGTGTCCCGGCCGGCGACGGTCACCCGGCCGCTGAGCAGCCCACCGGTGAAGTGCGGCACCAGGCCGTTGACCGCCCGCAGCAGCGTCGACTTGCCCGAGCCGGTGCGCCCGACGACCAGCGCCAGCTCGCCCTCGGGCACGTGCAGGTCGACGCCGGACAGCACCGGCGCGTCGCTGCCGGTGTAGCGGACCCCGACCTGCTCGAACCTGATCACACGACCTCCTCGACCTGATGATCGTTTGCGACCTTGGGGGCCTCGACACGCCGAGGTGGACCGGCGTGTCGGGTGCCCGCACGTCGCAAACGATCTTGGGTGTCGGGCGGGGGCGCGACCCAGGCAGGGAGCAGGGCGACGAGCAGGGCGAGGGCGGGTACGACGGGCAGCGCCGGTGCCACCAACGGGGACGTCGACGGAGCCAGCGCCGACGGGTCCAGCGCGGCCGCGACGAGCACCCCGGCAGCGGCGACCAGGCCGCTCGCCGCCACGACCCACTCCTGGACGCCCCAGAGGTCCGGCCGGTAGCGGCTGCGGGTCGACCGGCGGCCGCCGAGGGTGAGCCCGGCAGCGGCGACCGCGGCGCCGGCGACGAGCACCGGCAGGCCGAGCGCCGCGGGCGACGCGGCGTCCATCAGGCCGTACAGGCCGGCACAGACACCAATCAGCCCGACCAGGGTCAGCGCCCCGGACCGCCGCCGCACCCCGGGGTCGGCGGCGCCGCGCCCGAACCCGCGGGCGTCCATCGCGGCCGCCAGGTCGACCGAGCGCTCGAGGGCGCCCTCCAGCACCGGCATCGCGACACCGCGCAGCCCACGCAGCCCGGTGTGCGGCCGACCACGCAGCCGGCGTGCGGCGCGGACCCGGCCGACGGCCTCGATCAGCTGCGGGGACACGCTGAGCGCCACCACGACCGCGACGCCGACCTCGTAGAGCGCGCCCGGGACAGCGCGCAGCAGCCGGCGCGGGTTGGCCAGCGCGTTGGCGGCGCCGACGCAGGTGAGCATGGTGGCCAGCTGCAGCCCGGCGTACACCGCGCCCATCAGACCCTCGAGGGTGACGTCACCGCCCAGCCGCACCCCGGCGGCCCAGTCCGGCAGGGCGACCTCCGGCAGGTGCACCAGCAGGTGTCCGGGCACCGGGGCGCCGAACAGCACCGCGAAGACCACCCGGATGGCGACCACGACCAGGCCCATCCGCAGGTAGAAGCCGTAGGCCCGGGCCCACGGAGCGTCGGTGCGTCGCGCGGCGACCACGTAGCCCGCAACAGCGAGGATCAGCCCGAGCAGGAGCGGGTTGGTGGTGCGGCTGGCGGCGGTGGCGAGACCGGTGGCCCACAGCCACCAGGCTCCGGGGTGCAGCGCGCGCAGGTGCCGCAGCACCGGCAGGTGGCGGGTCACGGCGCGGCCCGGGTACGCCGGAACCGGGTGAACGCCGCGCCGCCCAGCAGCCCGACCAGGCCGAGGCCCAGCGCCAGCCCGGTCCACGGCGGACTGCCGGGTTCGTCGTCGGCGGCCGGCGCGCTGCGATCTACCGGCGGCGCGGCAGTCGTCGAGGCCGAGGTGCTCGTCGGCGCCGGGGTCGTCGGGCCGGCGCTGGCGGACGTGGGCTCGTCACGCGGCGGTGCGGTCGGCTTCAGGTCCGCCGGCGTCTTGGTGAGGTCCGGCAGCGGCACGGGTTCGCTCGCGGTGGCCGGACGCGGGGAGGCGGCCGGCGTCGGGGTGCTCGGTTGCTTGCCGGCCTGCGGGCAGATGGTCCGGAAGGCGATGTCCGGCGGCTGCCGCTTGCCGCCCTCCTGCCACACCCAGGCTTCGACTGCTCCCGGGTCCGGGTCGTGGCTGCCGGCGCCCTCGGTGGCGTAGACCCAGCGGCTGGAGCCCGGCGCGCGCCACCAGTACGACCAGTAGGTGTCGGCGGAGTTGCGCGAGCACTCGGGGAACCCGTCGAGCTGGCAGACCTGACCGGGTTGCCGCGGGACGAACGCGTAGCTGAAGCCGGCATCGGTCAGGGCCGCCAGCCCGCTGTCCGGGTCGCCGACGGCGCAGGCGGTCCGCAGGTCGCCGCCCGCGAGCCGGCCGTCGACGACGACGCCGACGCACGGCTTCGCCGCAGCGCCAACCGGTGCGGGCGGTCCGAGCAGCGCGAGACCCACCGACCCTGCGCCCCCCAGCAGCACGGGGGCGAGCAGCGCCGCGCCCAGCCGTCGGACCGTCCGCACCGGAGTCAGCACCGTGCTAGCAGGCCAGCCTGGGCAGGCCGCGAACGGCCCCGTCGTTGCCGATGTCGGCCAGGGTGGCCTGCGCGAGCGCCGGGACCGCCTGGCTGGTCGCGCGGGCCGGTTCCCCGGTCCCGGCGCGGTCGTACCGCACCTGACCGCGGTCGGCGGCCTTGCCACCGCACAGCACCTGCAAGCTGCGGAGGAAGCCGCGTGCATCGGCGGCCGCCCCGTCCCGGCCGACCGCGGTCAGCGCCTGCGCGGCGAGCGCGGTGCTGTTGGCGTTGCGCGTTCCGTTGCTGGTGAACGACCCGTTGCCGTTCTGGTGCCGCTTGAGCCAGCGCCCCCCGTCACCGGCCGAGGCGAGCGCCGCCTTGCCTCCGACCGTCGTCAACGCCTGCACGGCGAAGCCGGTGGCATCGACGGTTGCCCGGCAGGGCGTGGCGCCGAAGGTCTCCGGAAAGCCTCCGTTGCCGCACTGCTGCCCGACCAGGAACGACACCGCGGCGCGCGAGGCGCCACGGTTGGTCGCCCGCTCCAGCCCGATCAGGGCCAGCGACTGCGAGAAGGCGTTGCTGAAGTCGCCGAACTGGGAGAGGTCGGAGAACCGGCCCTTGTCGGTGGCCGCGCAGTCCGAGCGGGCCGGGGTGCCGCACTCCAGGGCGCGGAGCCCGGCGACCAGGTCCTTGCGCGGCCCGCCGCCGAACGCCGTCGCGTCGGCGCCCTGTGCGGCGGCGACCAGCAGCAGCTTGGCGTAGGCGCCGGCGTAGTGCTCGATCGCGACGCCGCCGCCGGTGTAGTCGAGCACGTGGCTGCGCAGTGCGCCGGTGGCCTGGCGAGCCGCCCGACGTCCGACCTTCGCGGAGTCCAGGGCGAGCACGACATCGGCGGTGAGCCCGTAGTCCGGGAACGACTGGCCGCCGAAGCTGGTGGTCATCAGATGGGTGTCGGCGTCGAGCTGGCGGCCGAGCCAGCCCGCGCCGGCGTCGGCCCGGTTGCGAGTCTCGGCCGCGTCGGCCGTGCCGGGAGTGGCGAGCACGACGGCCGGGACCGCTAGGAGGGCGGCGGCGGCGACCAGATGCCGGCGTAGCCGTCTGTTGAACATGGTGTGGAGCACGGGAGACGTCCTTTCACGGGAGCGATCCGCGACGGTCCCCGGGCGAGGCCGCCCGCCGCACACGACAACGCCCCCGACGCGAACGAGTCGCGCGGGGGGCGGAAGGTGCGGACGGCGGTGCTGTCCGGGCTCCGCCCCGCATACCTCGACGGAATGAGTGGAGCCGCTCACGTCCACGCAGGTGCTCCGACTCGCCGCACGGCCCGGGGACACCGGGTGCGGCCTACGGTTGCGGGTCAGTGCCGGAATCCGACCGGTCTTCCCCTGCCTGGACGTGTCTGCAGTTGTGGTGCACGCGGAGCGAACCACGCGGGGTAGGTTCCCGTCAAAAGGAAGGGCGTGCGCCGCGCGATGACCTGGACCTGGCGGATGGAGTCCGCTGACGGCTCGACGCGTCGACGGCGTGACCGCCGAGCGGTTCCCCAGCCAGGCCGACGCCGAGTCCTGGGTGGGCGAGGCCTGGCAGGACCTGCTCGGCCAGGGCGTCGACCAGGTCAGCCTGCTGGAGGACGACCGGGTGGTCTACGGTCCGATGAGCCTGCACCCGGCCGAGTAGCCCGGCGCACCCGGCCGGCAGACTCGGCGTACGACGAACCTAGGCTCGTCGGCATGCACTTCCGACACCTCGGCCGCAGCGGCCTGAAGATCTCCGAGATCACCTACGGCAACTGGCTCACCCACGGCTCGCAGGTCGAGAACGACGTGGCGACCCAGTGCGTCCGCGCAGCGCTGGACGCCGGCATCTCGACGTTCGACACCGCCGACGTCTATGCCAACACCCGGGCGGAGACCGTCCTGGGCGAGGCACTCAAGGGCGAGCGCCGCGAGTCGCTCGAGGTCTTCACCAAGGTCTACTGGCCCACCGGCCCGGGCGGGAAGAACGACGTCGGCCTGTCCCGCAAGCACATCATGGAGTCGATCAACGGTTCGCTGCGGCGGCTGCAGACCGACTACGTCGACCTGTACCAGGCGCACCGGTTCGACCACGAGACGCCGCTCGAGGAGACGATGCAGGCCTTCGCCGACGTCGTCCGGGCCGGCAAGGCGCTGTACCTCGGGGTCAGCGAGTGGACGGCAGCGCAGGTCCGGGCCGGCCACGCGCTGGCCGAGGAGCTCGGCGTGCACCTCGTGTCGTCCCAGCCGCAGTACTCCATGCTCTGGCGGGTCATCGAGGCCGAGGTGGTCCCGACCTGTCGTGAGCTCGGTGTCGGCCAGATCGTCTGGTCACCCATCGCGCAGGGCGTCCTCACCGGCAAGTACCAGCCTGGTCAGGCGCCGCCGGCCGGCTCGCGGGCCACCGACGAGAAGGGTGGCGCGGACATGATCAAGCGGTTCATGAACGACGACATCCTGGCTCGGGTGCAGCAGCTCGCGCCGGTCGCCGACGAGCTCGGGCTGACGATGGCGCAGCTCGCGGTGGCGTGGGTGCTGCAGAACGACAACGTCGCCTCGGCGATCGTCGGCGCCTCCCGGCCCGAGCAGGTGGTGGAGAACGTCAAGGCCGCCGGGGTGCGGATCCCCGCCGAGCTGATGACCCGGATCGACCAGGTGCTCGGCGACACGGTCGAGCGTGACCCGGCCAGAACCGCGGCCAATGCGCCGACGTCGCGCAGCGCGTAGCCGGCGCCGGTCGGGCGCTCAGCCGCCGCTGCGGCGCCGGCCGGCCTTGAGCCGTGGCGGCGGTAGCCGGAACCGGCGGATCTGCATGCTGCGCATGAGTGCGTAGGGCACCACGCCGCGGCTCGGCTGATCCGGGAAGTTGCGGCGGATGCCCTTGCGCAGGCGCCGGACCAGCACCAGCGAGTCGACGATGATCAGCGCGACCAGCGTCAGCCAGAGGGCGCTGCCGAAGGTGCGCAGCTGGGCGTTGCTGGTGAACGTCAGCGCCAGGATCAGCAGGGCGAACGGCAGGAAGAACTCGGCTACCGTCCGGCGGGCGTCGACCACGTCGCGTACGTACCGGCGTACCGGGCCGCGGTCCCGCGGCGGCAGGTTGCGCTCGTCGCCGGCCTTGAGCGCGGCCATCTGGTGGGTGCGCTCCTCGCGCTGCCGCTCCCGCATCGAGCGGTAGGCCTCCTTGCGGGTCTTCGGCGCCGCCGCAGCACGGCGGCGACCCTTCTCGGCCTCACGACGCTTCGGGGTGGGCCGGCCCTTGCCGCCTTCCTTGGCCTCGGTGGCCTCGGCAGCCGTCGCCTCCGGCGCGGCGGGGGCCTTGCTTCGTCCGAACACGGGCGTCAGCGTACCTGCGGGGTTCGCGACCGACGGGGGGCCGTCGGGTGAGGGAACTTCCCCGACCAGGTGGTCGTCCCCAGGGGGTGCTCCCGGTTCTAGGGTGGATGCGAGGGCCCCGTCGGGGCCGTCCCGACGAAGGGGGTCCCCGAGCCCGATGAGCGTCATGAAGCGACTCAAGCTGATCTTCAGTGCCAAGGCGAACAAGGCCCTCGACCGCGCCGAGGACCCTCGCGAGACCCTGGACTACTCCTACGAGCGGCAGCTCGAGATGCTGCAGAAGGTGCGCCGCGGCGTGGCCGACGTGGCGACCTCGCGCAAGCGCCTCGAGCTGCAGATGCAGCAGCTCGAGCAGCAGTCGACCAAGCTCGAGGGCCAGGGCCGGCAGGCGCTCGCCGCCGGCCGCGAGGACCTCGCCCGGGAGGCCCTGACCCGCCGGTCCGGCGTGCAGCAGCAGCAGGCCGACCTCGGCACCCAGCACGCGGCGCTGCAGGCCGAGGAGGAGAAGCTCACCGTCGCCTCGCAGCGGCTGCAGGCCAAGGTCGACGCGTTCCGCACCCGCAAGGAGACCCTCAAGGCCACGTACACGGCGGCGGAGGCGCAGACCAAGATCGGCGAGGCGTTCTCGGGGATCTCCGAGGAGATGGGCGACGTCGGACTCGCCGTCCAGCGGGCCGAGGACAAGACGCAGGCCATGCAGGCCCGGGCCGGCGCGATCGACGAGCTGCTGGCCAGCGGCGCCCTGGACGACGCGTCCGGCAGCGCGAAGGACGACATCACCGCCGAGCTCGAGCGGATGGGCAGCCAGGGCGAGGTCGAGCTCGAGCTGGCCCGGCTCAAGGGCGAGCTCGGCGCCGGCAAGGCACCGGAGGCCATCGAGGGTGCGGCGCCGCCGAGCACCGAGGCCACGGGCACCGAGGCCCAGCGGGTCGAGGGGGAGCGGCCGTGATCGTGCGGGTGCTGGGCGAGGGTCAGTACGCCGTCGACGAGGCGCACGCCGACCTGCTCAACGGGCTGGACAGCGGCCTGGAACGCGCCGTCGAGTCCGGCGACGAGGCAAGCTTCCGGTCCTCGCTGGCCGAGCTCCTCGCCCAGGTGCGCACGGTGGGGGAGCGGCTTCCCGACGACTCGCTCGAGCCGTCCGACGCCGTCCTGCCCGACGAGAGCAGCTCGCTCGAGGAGGTCCGAGCGTTGCTCTCCGACTCCTCCGAAGGCCTCATCCCCGGCTGACGCCCGCCATGTCCAGCTCTCGCTACGTCCCCGACCGCGGCCTGTGGGCCCGGATGGGTCTGACGATGTTCCTGCTCGGCGGCCTGTTCGTCGTCCTGGGCGCCGTACTGGTCAACTACTTCGGCGTGCTCGGCCTGATCTTCATCGGCGGCTTCCTGGCCGTGCAGTGGTTCTTCTCCGACCGCATCGCGCTGTTCTCGATGGGCGGCCGCGAGGTCACGCCGGAGGAGGCGCCGCAGCTGCACGCGATCGTCGACCGGCTGTGCGCGCTGGCCGACATGCCCAAGCCGAAGGTCGCGATCGCCGACAGCGACGTGCCCAACGCGTTCGCCACCGGCCGGTCCCCGCAGCGGGCCGTCGTCTGCGCGACGACCGGCATCATGCGGCGGCTGGACGAGCGCGAGCTCGAGGGCGTGCTCTCGCACGAGCTCTCGCACGTCGCCCACCGCGACGTCACGGTCATGACGCTCGCGTCGTTCGTCGGCGTCCTGGCCGGCTTCCTCACCCGGACGGCGCTCTACAGCGGCATGTTCGGCGGCCGTCGCAACAACGACAGCGGCGGAGCCCCGGTGGTGCTGATCATCACGCTGGTCAGCATCGTCGTCTACGCGTTGTCGTTCCTGCTGACCCGCGTCCTGTCGCGCTACCGCGAGCTGGCCGCCGACCGGGCCGGTGCCTTCCTCACCGGCCAGCCGTCGGCGCTGGCGTCGGCGCTGACGAAGATCTCCGGCGAGATGGGCCGCATCCCCACCAAGGACCTGCGCAGGGTCGAGCCGTTCAACGCGTTCTTCTTCACGCCCGCCGTCGCCCCCGGCTTCAGCATCTCTTCGCTGTTCTCCACGCACCCCCCGTTGGAGAAGCGGCTCGAGCAGCTGGCCCGCATCTCCACCCAGCTCAACCGCCCGTCGGCGTGAGACGTACGTCGACGTGAAGTGGCTCGATGCAGCCCTGGGCCGCACCAAGGCGGTGCGCCCCGACCTCGACAGCCTGTTCGCCGTCCCGGACGCCGCGGTCACCTTGGAGGCCGCGATGAGCCTGCGGCCGACCGGGCTCGGCTCGGTGTGCTTCCGGGCGGTCGAGGGCAGTGCGTTCTCCGCCGTCCAGGGCGACATCCAGCAGCTGCTGGACGCCGACGCCGGGCCGAAGGTCGAGGCCTCGACCGACGACTACGGCTTCACCTGGCTGCTCGTCCGCCACGACCCCTCCGAGCTCTCCGGCCTGGTGACCGAGCTGCACGCGGTGAACTCGACGCTGCAGGACAACGGCTTCGCGCCTACCCTGCTGTGCTCGCTGGTCGGGTTCGAGGCGCAGGGAGACCGGCCGGTCGGGCTGGTCTACCTCTACAAGCGCGGCACCTTCTACCCGTTCGCGCCAACCGGCGCGGAGCAGCGCGACACGGCCCTCGAGCTGCAGGTGCGCGCGGCCGTCGGGTCCGACCTCCCGGTGGAGCCCGACCTGAGCCGGTGGTTCCCGGTCTGGGGCGCGCCCGGGCTCTGAGCCGGGCGGTGCGGTCAGCCGGCCGAGCCGAACCGCACCACCGTGCCGTCCGGGTCGGTCACCCACACTTCCCGTAGCCCCCACGGCTTGAGCTCCGGCGCCCCCATCGAGGGCAGCCCCTCGGCGGGCAGGCCGAGCGCGGACCAGCGCTCGGCCAGCGCATCGACGTCCTCCACCGCGATGTAGCAGCGGAACCAGCCGGCGTCCGCGTCGACATCGGGGTTGTGCACGAAGTGCAGCTCGGCTCCCTCCTGGACCGCGATCAGGTAGGGCCACTCGTCTCCGGGCATCGCATCCACGACGCGGAAGCCGAGGGACTGCCAGAAGGCTGTCGCCGTCGCCGCATCGCGGTACGGAAGGATCGGCACCGGCCGCCAGTCGTGCGTGTGATCGTGACCCATCTGCCCATCTTCGCGGGTGCGGCGCCGGCTGCCGGCGTGCGCGAGGATGCGGGGGTGAAGATCCTGGTGGCGCCCGACCGGTTCGGCGTCGAGCTGGCGGCTGCCGAGGCCGCGCGCGCGGTGGCGCTCGGCTGGGCCCGCTCGGCGCCCTACGACGAGGTCGACCTGCTGCCGCTGTCCGACGGCGGACCGGGCTTCCTCGACGTGCTGGCCGGCGCCCTCGGTGGCGAGATCGGCGTGGTCACGGTGCGCGGGCCGCTCGGTGACCCGGTGCCGGCCCGGGTGCTGCGGCTCGCCGGCACGGCGTACGTCGAGGCGGCCGAGGCCGTCGGGCTGCACCTGCTCGACCCGGACCGGCTGGACCCGGTCGGCGCCTCGTCGTACGGCGTCGGCGAGCTGCTCCTCGCGGCGGCGGCCGGCGGCGCGCGCCGGGTCGTCGTCGGCGTCGGTGGCACCGCCACCACCGACGGGGGCCGCGGGCTGATCGCGGCGCTCGACGGACACCGCGAGGACCTCGACGGGATCGAGCTGGTGGCCGCCACCGCCACCGACGCCCCGCTGATGGGCCACTCCGGCGCGGCGCACGGCTTCGCGGCCGCCAAGGGTGCCGACCGGGCCGCCCGTGACCGGCTGGAGACCGCCCTTCGCGAGTGGGCCACCCAGACCGACGGCGGGCTGGCGGTCCGGCCGGGCGCCGGGGCCGGCGGCGGCATCGGGTTCGGGCTGCTGCTGCTGGGCGCCGAGCGGGTCAACGGCACCGCCCTGGTCGCCGAGTCCACCGGACTCGACCTGCGGGTCCGGGCCGCCGACCTGGCCGTCACCGCGCTCGGCGTCTTCGACTGGGAGGCGCTGCGCGGCCGGGTCGTGGTCGGCGTCACCCGGGCGGCGCAGCGCGCCGGGCGGCCGACGGTCGTGCTGGCCGACCGGGTCGACGTCGGCCGCCGCGAGCTCGCCTCGGCCGGGGTGGACGCCGCTTACTCCGCCGAGGAGGTGCCGATCGGGTGACGAGCCTCACACGCGCCGCCGACCGGCTGGCCGTGCTGGCGGCCCGGGTGGCGCGCACCTGGTCGCGCTGAGTCGCCGAAACGCCCCGGGTGTGTCACCATGGAGGGGAATGACCAGGACCCCGCACCCAGGAGCACTCACGATGACCGTTCAGGACCAGTCCACCGAGCAGGCTAGCAGGCTCCGGCGTGCTGCTCACCGACACGGCCGCGTCGAAGGTCAAGAGCCTGCTCGAGCAGGAGGGCCGCGACGACCTCGCGCTGCGAGTGGCCGTGCAGCCCGGCGGCTGCAGCGGCCTGCGCTACCAGCTCTTCTTCGACGAGCGCACCCTCGACGGTGACGTCGTGACCGACTTCGGCGGCGTCGGCGTCGTCGTCGACCGGATGAGCGCGCCCTACCTCAGCGGCGCATCATCGACTTCGTCGACACCATCGAGAAGCAGGGCTTCACGATCGACAACCCGAACGCCGGCGGGTCCTGCGCCTGCGGCGACTCGTTCCACTGACGCACTGACTGCCGGCCCGGCCCGCCTCGCGCGGTCCGGGCCGGTGCGCTGTCCGGCCTACTTCACCGGGCCGAGCAGCACCTCGCCGGTCTCGGCGTCCACCACCTGGCGGAGGTCGAGCGGGGCGTCCAGCCGCACCGTCTTGTTCTCCTCGACCGCGAGGTCGATGCACGGCTTGTCCCCGGCGGTCCGGCTCTCCACGACGCTGATCGAGACGGTCCGGTCGCTCTTCGACCGCCCGCACGGTGTAGTCGTAGCACTCCGCCACCCCGCCCCAGAACGTGACGTCGATGCTGCGGTCGTCGGCGCCGCGGCGGACCGCGGTGAACCGTGACGGCGGGCTGCTCCGGGCCGGGCGCGGTGGAGGGCGGGAGCCGGCGGTACCGGCTGATCCGGTGCTGCCCGACGACCCTCCTGCGCCACCGCCCTCGGACGGCGTCAGCAGCCGCGGCTCGACGGCCAGCTGCACCAGCGGGTGCATCGACTTCTCGACGGTGAACAACCACGCCGGCACCAGCATCGGCCCGTCGTCGGTCCCCTGCAGCGACAGGCCCAGCCGGGCGCCGGTCACGGTGACCGGGCCGCCGCACGGCACCGGGTCGACCGCCTCCGGCGGCGACTCGGGGCAGGCGACCAGGGGCATCGGCAGCGGGGTGCGCACCAGGGCGTCCCAGGCCTCGCGCGCCGTCACCAGCGGGTACGCCGGGCCGGGCGCGGTCGTGGCCAGCCAGCCGGCGCCGGACTGCACGGCGTCAGCCGTGACGACCAGGGTCGTGCCGAGGCCGGTCGTGGGCAGGCCGCCGACCTCCGGGTCGACCTGCACCTCGACCCAGCTGCCCGGCGCGCCGACCGTCTCGACCCCGTCGGCCAGCCCGGCGGCGTCGAGAAACTCCCGGGCCGTCGCCCGCGCCTGGTCGGTGGTGATCGTCGTCGGGTCGACCGACCCACCGCCGCCGGAGGTGACTGCGCCGTCGGAGCTGACGGTGCCGAGGGCTCCGGTGTAGCTCCACGGCCGGCCCGGCGTCGGCTGCACGGACAACCGGCGCTGGTCGTCCTGCCACGCCGTCTCCTGGCCCGCGTCGACCGGGGCACCGGGCAGGCGCAGCGCCCGGGCCAGCGCCGTGGCGGCGTCGTCCGCCCGGGGGAGGTGCGCACCCGGTGGACCGGTGCCGAGCCGGGTCCCTCGGGCAGGTCGGCGCCGGGCGCGAGCCGGTAGCGCGGGTCCGGGGTCGCCGGTAGCGAACGGCGACCAGCCGGCCAGCCGCAGGGTGGTCGCGGCGCCGTCGGCCCCGCCGTCGCTACCGGCGCCGGCACCCGGCGGGTCGACGGCACGCAGGACGACCCAGACGACGCCGATCACGGACAGGACGAGCGCTGCGACGGCCAGCGGGGCCACGCGGCGGACGGTCTCCGGTCTCATGCCGCTCGGACGCACCGGGGCGGCCCCGGGTTCCTCGGGGACTCAGTCGCCGTAGCTGTCCAGGCCCGCGACCACGCCGACGGCGCGGTCCGGGATCGTGAGCGTGCGGCGCGGCCGGGGCGGGACCTCGGCGAGGTGCCGGGTGACCTCGGCGGCGTCCGAGACCAGGTCGTCCAGCGGAGCGCGGCCTCGGTCTCGGAGGGCAGCTCCGTCGTGCGGTTCGACGACAGTCACACCGGCAGGGTAGGCACGCCGGCGATGCAAGGGGAACGCCTACCGATCGGTAGTCTTTGTCCCTGCTCGCACGCCCGCCGCGACGACCCTGGAGCACTCCGTGCGCATCGCCGTCACCGGCTCGATCGCCACCGACCACCTGATGACCTTCGAGGGGAGGTTCACCGACTCGCTGGTCGTGGACCAGCTCGACAAGATCTCGCTGTCCTTCCTCGTCGAGGACCTCGACGTACGCCGCGGCGGCATCGCGGCGAACATCGCGTTCGGGATGGGCTGCCTGGGCCTGGACCCGGTCCTGGTCGGGGCCGTCGGCCAGGACTTCGCCGACTACCGGTCCTGGCTGCAGCGGCACCGCGTCGACACCGGCTCGGTGCACGTGTCCGAGCTGCGCCACACGGCGCGGTTCGTCTGCACCACCGACAGCGACCACGCCCAGATCGCCTCCTTCTACGCAGGCGCGATGCGCGAGGCGAGGGACATCGAGCTCGAGCCGGTCGCCAGCCGGTCGGCGGCCTCGACCTGGTCGTCATCTCGGCGCCAACGACCCGGAGGCGATGCTGCGGCACACCGAGGAGTGCCGGACCCGCGGCTACCCGTTCCTCGCCGACCCCGGCCAGCAGATCGCCTGGATGGACGGCGACCGGGATCCGGCAGCTGATCGACGGCGCGACCTACCTGTTCACCAACGAGTACGAAGCCGCGCTGGCCGAGCAGAAGACCGGCTGGTCGGCGGAGGAGATCCTCGACCGGGTCGGCACCCGGGTCGTGACGCTGGGCGCCAAGGGCGCCCGGATCGACCGCAAGGACGAGCCGACCGCTGCACGTCGAGTGCACGCCCGAGGACCGCAAGGTCGACCCGACCGGTGTCGGGCGACGGCTTCCGGGCCGGTTTCCTGGCCGGCCTGGTCTGGGGCCTGCCGCTGGAGCGCTGCGCCCAGGTCGGCAGCCTGCTCGCGACCTACGTCATCGAGACCAAGGGCACCCAGGAGTACGAGCTGGGCCAGCAGCGGTTCCTCGAGCGGCTGGAGTCGGCGTACGGCCCGGCGGCCGTCGCCGACGTCGCGCCGCACGTGCGGTGCCCGCGCCCCTGAGCCCAGTGCTGCGCGGCCGCCGGTCGAGCCGCCGCCGTCGGCCTACGCGTTCGGCGACGTCGGTGCGGCCGACGCCGGCGAGGAGCTGCTCGGCGTCGGCGCCGACCTGGAGCCGGGCACCGTCCTGGCTGCCTACCGGGCCGGGCTGTTCCCGATGCCGTTGTCGCCGCCGCGGCGCCGGTCGGCTGGTGGTCGCCGGACCCGCGCGGCGTCCTGCCGCTGCGCCGGCCTACGGGTCAGCCGGTCGCTGCGCGCGGCCTGCCGGCGGTTCGAGATCCGGGTCGACACGGCGTACGACGAGGTGGTGCGCGGCGTGCGCCGACCCGAAGCGCCCGGGCGGCTGGATCCGGAAGGACGTGGTGGCGGCGTACCGCCGGCTGCACGACCTCGGCTGGGTGCACAGCGTCGAGGCGTGGTCGGTCGGGCCGGACGGCCGGGACCGGCTGGCCGGCGGGCTGTACGGCGTCGCCATCGGCGGCCTGTTCGCGGGGGAGTCGATGTTCCACCGGGAGCGCGACGCGTCGAAGGTGGCCCTGGTGGGGCTGGTCGAGCTGCTCCGCGCCGAGGGCCGGCGACCGGCTGCTGGACGTCCAGTGGGCGACCGAGCACCTGGTGTCGCTGGGCGCCGTGGAGGTGGCCCGGCCGGCGTACCTGGCCCTGCTCGCCGAGGCCGCGCCCCTCCCTCAGCCGAGGATGGGTCTGGAGTAGGGTTCTGCCCGCGTAGACGAACGCCGGGAATGGCCTCCGGCACGACCACATCGAAGGGGCAACGTTGGGTCCGTCCGGCTCCGCCCGAACACGGCGTGCAGGCCGCGCTGTCGCGCTCGCCGCCCTGCTCCTCGTGGCGCTCACGGCATGCTCGTCCGACGAGCTCCCGACCTTCGCGATGCCGGAGCGGGACGCCACCGACCAGGCCACCCGCATCCTCTCGCTGTGGCAGGGCTCGTGGATCGCGGCGCTCGCGGTCGGCGCCCTCACCTGGGGCCTGATCCTCTGGCCGGTCATCGCCCATCGGCGCAAGCGCGACGCCACCGACCTGCCGGCGCAGACCCGGTACAACCTGCCGATCGAGGTCTTCTACACCGCCGTCCCGCTGATCATCATCGCGGTCTTCTTCTACTTCACCGCTCGCGACGAGGACCGCATCATGCGCACCTCGGCCAACCCCGACCACAAGATCTCGGTCACCGGCGTCCAGTGGTCGTGGCAGTTCACCTACACCAGCGACGGCGACGACCAGACCACCGTCACCGGGACCCCCGGCAAGCCGCCCACGCTGTACCTGCCCGAGGGCGAGTCGGTGCAGTTCCGCCTGGAGTCCAACGACGTCATCCACTCGTTCTGGGTGCCCGCCTTCCTGTTCAAGATGGACGTCATCCCGGGCCGGGTGAACACCTTCGAGATCACCCCGACCAAGATCGGCGAGTTCAAGGGCAAGTGCGCCGAGTTGTGCGGCCAGGACCACTCCCGGATGCTGTTCAACGTCGAGGTCGTCAGCCCGTCGGAGTACGACGCCTACGTCAGCGACCTCCAGACCCGACTCGCCGAGGGGAGCGCCCAGTGACCATCGCCGCCGCCCGGCCCGGTGCGACCGGTGCCCTGCGCACCCGGAACAAGGGCAACACCGTCGTCCGGTGGGTCACCAGCACCGACCACAAGGTGATCGGCCAGCTGTACCTCATCACCTCGTTCGTGTTCTTCCTGATCGGTGGCCTGATGGCCATGGTGATGCGCGCCGAGCTGGCCCGCCCGGGCAACCAGGTGGTGAGCAACGAGCAGTACAACCAGCTGTTCACCATGCACGGCACGATCATGCTGCTGCTGTTCGCGACGCCGCTGTTCGTCGGCTTCGCCAACGTGATCATGCCGTTGCAGATCGGCTCGCCGGACGTCGCGTTCCCGCGGCTGAACATGCTCAGCTACTGGTTCTTCCTCTTCGGCGGCCTGATCGCGATGGCCGGCTTCCTCACGCCGGACGGTGCGGCCGCCTTCGGCTGGTTCGCCTATGCGCCGCTGAACAGCGAGATCTACTCGCCCGGGGTCGGGGCCGACCTGTGGATCATGGGCCTGGCGCTGGGCGGTTTCGGCACGATCCTCGGTGGCGTCAACTTCATCACCACGATCTTCACCATGCGGGCGCCCGGCATGACGATGTTCCGGATGCCGATCTTCACCTGGAACATCCTGCTCACCAGCGTGCTGGTGCTGATGGCCTTCCCGGTGCTCGCGGCAGCGCTGCTGGCGCTGGAGGCCGACCGCCAGTTCGGGGCGCACATCTTCGACCCGGCCAACGACGGCGCGATCCTCTGGCAGCACCTGTTCTGGTTCTTCGGCCATCCCGAGGTCTACATCATCGCGCTGCCGTTCTTCGGCATCGTGTCCGAGGTCCTGCCGGTGTTCAGCCGCAAGCCGATCTTCGGCTACAAGGGCCTGGTGTTCGCCACCATCGCGATCGCCGGCCTGTCGGTCACGGTCTGGGCGCACCACATGTTCCCGACCGGTGCGGTGCTGCTGCCGTTCTTCTCGTTCATGACCTTCCTGATCGCCGTGCCGACCGGGGTGAAGTTCTTCAACTGGATCGGCACGATGTGGCGCGGCTCGCTGACCTTCGAGACGCCGATGCTGTGGTCGATCGGTTTCCTGGTCACCTTCCTGTTCGGCGGCCTGACCGGCATGATCCTGGCCTCGCCGCCGCTGGACTGGCCGGTGTCGGACACCTACTTCGTGGTCGCCCACTTCCACTACGTCGTGTTCGGCACGGTGGTGTTCGCGATGAACGCGGGCTTCTACTTCTGGTGGCCGAAGATGACCGGCCGGATGCTCGACGAGCGGCTCGGCAAGATCCACTTCTGGACGCTGTTCATCGGGTTCCACATGACGTTCCTCATCCAGCACTGGCTGGGCGTGGTCGGCATGCCGCGGCGGTACGCCGACTACCTGGCCAGTGACGGCTTCACGGGGATGAACATGTTCTCCACGATCGGCTCGTTCCTGCTCGGTGCCTCTACGCTGCCGTTCGTCTACAACGTGATCAAGAGCATGAAGGGGCCGAAGGTCACTACCGACGACCCGTGGGGCTACGGCCGGTCGCTGGAGTGGGCGACGTCCTGCCCGCCGCCGCGGCACAACTTCCTGGAGCTGCCCCGGATCCGCTCGGAGTCCCCGGCGTTCGACCTGCACTACCCGCACGTCGCCGCGATGGACACCCCGACGGAGAACAAGAACCTGCTCGACCAGCTCTACGGCGAGCCGGACCTCGAGGGCGGCACCGGAGGTGAACGTCCATGAAGGTCGAGGGCTGGCTGTTCGCGGCGGGGTTCTTCTTCTTCGCCCTGTCCGCGGTCATCTACGGGGTCCTCTCCGACGGCGAGGCGGTCGGGACCGTTGCGCTGGCCTTCACGGCCGGCCTGGCCTTCCTGGTCGGCTACTACCTGCTGTTCACCGCGCGGCGCATCGACCGCCGGCCGGAGGACACCGTCGATGCCGAGATCGCCGACGGAGCAGGTGAGCTCGGGTTCTACAGCCCGCACAGCTGGTGGCCGCTCGCGGTGGCGATCGGCGCGGCGCTGGCCTTCCTGGGCATCGTGTTCGGCTGGTGGCTGTTCATCATCGGTGCCATCGGCGGTGGCCTGGCCGTGATCGGGCTGGTGTTCGAGTACTACCGGGGCGAGCCCGCCCACTGAGCCGCGCTCCAGGTTGGTGCCCCTTAGAGGGCTTCAGCCGGACCCCCTCTCTTGCCGATTCGTTACCAATCGTGACCGCGCGCAATTGGACGGGCACGGGGGCAACGGGTCAGACTGCTAGGGCGTCTTCCTCGTCGGGAGCGTCGGCGAGGAGGAGACAGTGGGGGTTCGGGGCGACCTGACGGTCGGGGGGTCGAGCGCGCGACGCGGCTCTCGCCTGCTCCTGAGCACCATCGCCGCAGCCGCATGCCGCATCGCTGGCGCTGGTCGCCGGCTGCACGTCCACCGGGAACCCCAGCGCACCCGAGGCCCAGGCCGCGGTCGACGCGAACGTCGCCGCCGTCTCCCGCGCGAGCATCGAGATGACCCCCGCCAGCGCCTCGCTTGACGTCCCCGTCGACCAGCCGGTCGTCGTCACGGCGAGTGACGGACGCCTGTCGTCGGTCACGCTGACCGACGAGAAGGACCGCGTGGTGGCCGGCGAGATGTCCGCCGACGGCAGCACCTGGACGTCCACCGACCCGCTGCGGATCGCCGACCACTACCGGGTCGTCGCCGCCGCTGTCGACAGCGACGGTCTCGGCACCGAGCGCACCGGGTTCTTCGCCACCCTTGCTCCCCGCAAGGTCCTCGAGACCTCGATTTCGCCGCTCGGCGGCTACTCGGTCGGCGTCGGCATGCCGATCGTGGTCCGGTTCAACGCCAAGGTCACGCGACCGTGCCGCCGTCGAGCAGGCGCTGGTCGTCACCAGCTCGAAGCCAGCCGAGGGTGCCTGGAGCTGGGTCAGCGACGAAGAGGTGCACTACCGGCCCAAGGAGTTCTGGCCGGCGTACTCGCAGGTGAAGCTCGACGTGCAGCTGAAGAACGTCGACGCCGGGCGTGGCGTTTGGGGCATGGCCAACCGCACCGTGAAGTTCCGCACCGGCTCGTCGATGGTGAGCGTCGTCAACGTCGACGCCCACACCCTCACGGTCTACCGCAACGGCAAGAAGACCCGGGTCATCCCGGTGAGCACCGGCAAGTCCGGCTTCCTGACCCGCAACGGCACGAAGGTCATCCTCGAGAAGCACACGCTCAAGATCATGGACGCCACCTCGATCGGCATCTCGCAGAGCGACCCGGAGTACTACCGGCTCGAGGTCCCGTACGCGATGCGGGTGACCTGGAGCGGCGAGTTCGTGCACGCCGCGCCGTGGTCGACCGGCGACCAGGGCCGCGCCAACGTCAGCCACGGATGTGTCGGCATGAGCATGTCGAACGCCATCTGGCTGTTCAACCAGTCCACGATCGGCGACGTCGTGAAGGTGGTCGGCTCGCCGCGCAGCCTCGAGCCCGGCAACGGCTACACCGACTGGAACGTCTCCTGGAGCAAGTGGCTGGCGGGCAGCGCCCTCCAGGGCTGATCCCGGCGGCCCGCGGGTGCATCTGCCGCCTGCGACCGGGCAGTAGCCCACCCGTGACGACCTCGACTGTCTCGATCGCCGTGCTCACCCGCGACCTGCGGGTGCACGACAACCCCACGCTGGTCGGTGCGGCCGATGCCGCGGACGCGGTCGTCCCGCTGTTCGTGCTGGACGACGCGATCCTGGGCTCGGCCTACAACCGGCCCAACCGGGCCCGGTTCCTCCTCGAGTGCCTGCACGACCTGGACGGCGCCCTGGCCGACCGGGGCGCCGGTCTCGTGGTGCGCCGGGGCGACTGGGTCGCCGAGGTGGTCGAGGTGGTCGAGCAGACCGGTGCGACCAGCGTGCACGTGGCCGGTGACGTCACCCGCTACTCCCGCGGCCGGCTCGGCCGGCTGGCCGCACGGCTCGGCGACCGGGTCGAGCTGGTGGTGCACGACGGGACGCTGTTCGTGGTGCCGCCGGGTGACGTAGCGGCCGGCGGCAAGGACCACATGGCGGTCTTCACGCCGTACTTCCGCCGGTGGGGGCGGGAACCGACCCGCGACCTGGCGCGCACCCCGCGGTCGCTGCGGCTGCCCAGCGGGCTGGCCAAGGGCCGGCTGCCCACGCTCGAGGCGATCGCGACCGGCCGGCTGTCAGCGGAGGTGGCCGCCGGGGGCGAGACGCAGGCCCGGGCCAGGATGACCCGCTGGCTGTCCGACGGGCTCCCGGCGTACGAGGACGACCACGACGCCCTGGGCCACGACAACACCAGCCGGCTGTCGCCGTACCTGCATTTCGGCGCCCTGTCGCCGCTCGAGCTGGTGCGGCGGGCGGGGGAGTCAGCCAGTGCCGCGGCGGCGGCATTCATCCGGCAGGTCGCGTGGCGCGACTTCTACGCCCAGCTGCTCGCGGCCGAGCCGCAGGTCACGACCGACGACTACCGGTCCCGCGGCGACCGGTGGCACCGCAGCGCCGAGGAGCTCACCGCGTGGAAGGAGGGCCGCACCGGCTACCCGATCGTGGACGCCGGGATGCGCCAGCTCGCCCGTGAGGGGTGGATGCACAACCGGGCCCGACTGATCGTCGCGCACTTCCTGTGCAAGACCCTCTACATCGACTGGCGCGAGGGAGCCCAGCACTTCACCGACCTGCTGCTCGACGCTGACGTGGCGAGCAACACGATGAACTGGCAGTGGGCGGCCGGCACCGGCACCGACTCGCGATTCAACCGGACGTACAACGTGGTGCTCCAGGCCCGGCGCCACGACCCGCTCGGCAGCTACGTGCGGCGGTACGTCGAAGAGCTCGCCGGCGTGGACGACGGCTACGTGCACGAGCCCTGGCTGCTGCCCGAGGACGAGCGGGCCAAGCTCGGCTACCCGCCGCCGATCGTCGACCAGGACGACGCCCGCGAGCGGATGCGGAAGATACGTTCTCAGACCACCTGACGCTGCTGCTGCTCGGCGGCCGCGGCGATGTTGCGGGCCATCCCGCCGAAGACGATGCCGTGGAACGGGGCGACCGCCCACCAGTAGGCATGGCCCAGCAGCCCGCGTGGGTGGAACAGCGCTCGCTGCACGTACGTCGAGCGCGCGTCCCCGGCCGGTTCGACGCCGAGCTCGAGCCAGGCCAGCCCGGGCAGCCGCATCTCGGCCCGCAGCCGCAGCAGCGCGCCGGGCTCGCGTTCCTCGACCCGCCAGAAGTCGATGGTCTCGCCGACGTAGACGCGCTGCGCGTCACGACGGCCGCGGCGCAGCCCGACGCCGCCCACCAGGCGGTCGGCCAGCCCGCGCACCCGCCAGGCGAGCGGGAAGGAGTACCAGCCGTGGTCGCCGCCGATGCCCTCGATGACCCGCCACAGCGCCTCGGGGGAGGCGTCGACCTGGCGGCGGCGGTGGTCCTGGTAGAGGCTGCCGCCGGCCCAGTCGGGGTCGGTGGGCAGCGGGTCGCTGGGTGCGCCGGGCACCGAGGCCGAGGACCAGCGGGTGACCACCTCGGCGTCCCGGATGCGCTGCAGCGCCAGCTCGACGGACCGGTCGAAGCCGACCAGGCCCTCCGGCGGATCGGGGACGTGCTCGGCGATGTCGTGCTCGTCGGCGACCACTTCCACGCGCAGCGAGTCGATCAGCGGCCGCGCGATCGAGTTCGGCACCGGTGTCACCAGCCCCACCCAGTGGCCGGACAGGGTCGGGGTGAGCACCGGGACCTTGACGATCAGGCGCCGCCGCAGGCCCGCGACCCGGGCGTACCGCTGCATCATCTCGCGGTAGGTCAGCACGTCCGGCCCACCGATGTCGAAGGACCGTGACACCTCGGGCGGCAGGTCGGCCGCGCCGACGAGGTAGCGCAGCACGTCGCGGATCGCGATCGGCTGGATCCGGGTGTCGACCCACCGCGGCGTGATCATCGCGGGCAGCCGCTCGGTGAGGTAGCGCAGCATCTCGAAGGACGCCGATCCCGAGCCGATGATGACGGCGGCGCGCAGCACCGCGGTCGGGACGCCCGAGCCGAGCAGCACCTCACCGACCTCCTGGCGCGACCGCAGGTGCGAGGAGAGCTGGTCCGGCGGCACGTCGGGCGCGAGGCCGCCCAGGTAGACCAGGCGGTCGATGCCGGCGTGTCGCGCGGCGGCACCGAACGTGCGGGCGGTGTCCCGGTCGGTGCGCTCGAAGCCGGCCGTGCCCAGGGCGTGGACCAGGTAGTAGGCGACGTCCACGTCAGCCATCGCCGGGCGCAGCGAGTCGGAGTCCGAGGCGTCGGCGCGGACGATCTCGACGTCACCGGCCCACGGATGGTCGCGCAGGCTCTCCGGGCGACGGGCCATGACCCGCACCCGGTGCCCGGCGGCGAGCAGCTCGGGGACGAGTCGACCGCCGATGTAGCCGGTCGCGCCGGTGACGAGGCAGCGCCGGGCCGGGTCAGTGGTGACCGCTGGACTCCAGCTCGTGGACCTCGCCAGGCGTCGGCGGCTCGACCCGGTCCTCGAAGTAGAACCGGGAGACCCGGGCCTTCACCTTCGACGCAACGAGCTTGCGCCGCGGCACACCGTTGGCGTCGGTGGTGGGGCCGATCTCGTACGGGTGCGGCACGGCGTGCTGGGTCAGCTCCCACTTCTCGGCGTCCGTGAGCGGCTCGTGCACCTCGATCATCTCGCCGTGCGGCAGCCGGACGATGCGTCCGGTCTCCCGGCCGTGCAGCACGAGGTCACGGTCGCGGCGTTGCAGGCCGAGGCAGATCCGCTTGGTGACGACGTAGGAGAGCGGCGGGATGACGAAGATCCCGATCCGGAACGCCCAGGTGATCGCGTTGATCGAGAGGTTGAACGTGTAGGCGATGATGTCGTTGGCGCCGACGGCCAGCAGGATCAACCAGGTGGTCAGCGCCATCACGCCGAGCCCGGTGCGGGTCGGGACGTTGCGCGGCCGGTCGAGCAGATGGTGCTCCGCGTTGTCGCCGGTCACCCAGCGTTCGATGAACGGGTAGAGGATCAGCGGCGTGAACAGCAGCCCCGGGATGATCAGCGCCGGCCCGATCACGTTCCACGGGATGGTGAAGCCGAACAGGTGGGTCTCCCAGTTCGGGAACATCCGCAGCGCGCCCTCGAGGAAGCCCATGTACCAGTCGGGCTGGGAGCCGGCAGAGATCTCCCCCGGGTTGTAGGGCCCGAACAACCACACCGGGTTGATCGAGGCGAACGCGGAGAGCAGCGTCGTGACGCCGAAGGTGATGAAGAAGAAGCCGCCGGCCTTGGCGGTGTAGACCGGGAAGAACGGGTAGCCGACCGCGTTGTGCTCGGTCCGGCCGGGCTGCGGGTACTGGGAGTGCTTCTGGTACCAGACCAGGATGAGGTGCACGGTGATCAGCGCGAGGAAGACGCCGGGGATCAGCAGCACGTGCGCGGTGTAGAGCCGCGGGATGATGTCCTCACCCGGGAACTCGCCACCGAACAGGAAGAACGTCAGGTAGGTGCCGACCACCGGCAGCGACAGCAGCACGCCCTCGGTGATGCGCAGCCCGGTGCCGGACAGCAGGTCGTCGGGCAGCGAGTAGCCGGCGAGCCCCTCGATGAAGCTGAGGATCAGCAGCGTGACGCCGATGAGCCAGTTCGTCTCACGAGGCTTGCGGAAGGCGCCGGTGAAGAACACCCGGCACATGTGCACGATCATCGCCGCCACGAAGATCAGCGCGGCCCAGTGGTGGATCTGCCGGATGATCAGCCCGCCGCGGACGTCGAAGGAGATCTCGAGGGTCGAGGCGTAGGCCTCGGACATCTCCAGGCCGCGGAGCGGGATGTAGGAGCCGTTGTAGATGACCTCACCGTGGCTGGGCTTGAACCACAGCGTCAGGAAGGTGCCGGTCAGTAGCAGGATGATGAAGCTGTAGAGCGCGATCTCGCCCAGCATGAACGACCAGTGGTCGGGGAAGATCTTGCGCGCACTGCGCTTGACGAAGTTCGCCGAGCCGAACCGCTCGTCGATCTCGTTCGCGGCCGTTGCGGCCACCTTCTCCATAGCCATCAGGCTTCACCCCGTTCCCAGTAGCTGGGGCCGATCGGCTCCTGGAAGTCGTCGCTGGACACCAGGTACCCCTCGTCGTCGACGGCGAGCGGCAGCTGGGGCAGCGGCCGGGCTGCCGGGCCGAAGATCACTGCACAGTCCTTGGTCACGTCGAACGTCGACTGGTGGCACGGGCAGAGCAGGTGGTGGGTCTGCTGCTCGTAGAGCCCCACCGGGCAGCCCACGTGCGTGCAGATCTTGGAGTAGGCGACGATCCCGTCGACCGACCAGCGCTGCTGCTTGGGGTCGGTGATCTCGTCCGGCTCGAGCCGGATGACCAGGGTGGTCGCCTTCGCCCGCTCGTCGAGGTGGTGCTCCATCTCGTCGATGTCCTCGGGCTGGACGTGGATCACGGTGCCGATCGGGACGTCGGCGGCCTTGATGGGCCGGCCGGTCGGGTCGGTGACCAGCCGCTTGCCCGGCTTCCAGGCGGTACCGGTGAGGCTGGCGCCGGGCAGCGGACCGAGGTCACGCAGCGGGATGATCGCCAGCAGCCCGAGGGGTGCCAGCGCGCCGAGCAGGCTGTTGCGGATCAGCTTGCGGCGGCCGAGACCGGCGCCCGCGGCGCCCTCCTTGAGCGCCGCGACAGCCTCCGCCCGGTCGGCGTCGCTGGACCGCATCGGCTTCCGGACGGTCACGACCTCGTCGTCGGGCATCAGGGTCTTGGCCCAGTGGATGGCGCCGACCCCGATGCAGAACAGCGCGAGGCCGAGGCCGAGGCCGAGCAGCTTGGTCGACAGGCCGACCTGCCGGAGCATCTCGTCGCCCGTGGCGTTGGCCGGCCTGATCGCGAAGTAGGCGACGATGAACAGCACGGTGCCCAGCGTCGAGAGGCCGAAGAACGCGGCCACCTCGCGCTCGCGGCGGGCCGCGGCCTTGGGGTCGATGTCGGAGCGTCGGTAGACGTGCGCCGGCAGCCCGGGGTTGCTGTAGGTGGTGGCCAGCTCGCCGCCGTCGCCGGCAGCGGAGTGATCCTCCGGGCCCATCAGGGCGGTGTTCGACGAGTCGCTCGCGGCGTCAGGAGTTCCCGGCACGCTGTTTCTTCCCTCGTTCTCGCCCGGCTGGATGCGCGTGTCGTCCGGATGCGTCATCTGGCCTTCGCCCCCAGCCAGACCGCGCACCCGATCAAGGCGCCGATGCCGACCAGCCAGCCGATGCCGCCCTCGGACACCGGCCCGATCTTGCCCAGGGCATTTCCGCCGGGCGACGGCTCCGAGGCGGTGGTCTTGAGGAAGCCGATCACCGCGCGCTTGTCCTCCGGTGTCATGGTGCTGTCGCCGAAGACCGGCATCGACTGCGGGCCGGTGAGCATCGCCTCGTACATGTGCTTCGGCGTCGTGTTCTTCAGCGAGGGCGCGTACTTTCCGCGGGTCAGCGCTCCGCCGGACCCGGCGTAGTTGTGGCACATCGCGCAGTTGGTGCGGTAGATCGAGCCGCCCTCGGCGATGTCGGCGTCGGCGTAGTCGACGTCCTCGTCGGAGGGGATGGCCGGCCCGGGGCCGAGCGAGGCGACGTAGGCAGCCAGCGCGGCGATCTCGTCCTCGGAGAACGTCACCCGCTTGGGCTTGATCTGGGCGCCGATCAGGGCTGCGGGCATCCGGCCGGTGCCGACCTGGAAGTCGACCGAGGCCGCACCCACCCCGACCAGGCTCGGGCCGTCGCTGCTGCCCTCGGCGTTCAGGCCGTGGCAGCTGGAGCAGTTCCTGAGGAAGATCGCGCGGCCCTCGTCGGCGACCTGCGACGACACGCCGGCGGCGGCCTGCGCGTCGCTGGTGGGTGCGAACGCGGCGTAGGCGCCGCCCGTCGAGCCGAGGGCCAGCAGCAGGAGCACCACAGGTGCGAACCGGTGGCGGCGGCGGCGCGACAGCCCCCTGAGGACGGCCAGCGGCTTGCTCAGTCGGGTCACGGGCTCGCTCACTTGATCAGGTAGATGGTCGCGAACAGGCCGATCCACACGACATCGACGAAGTGCCAGTAGTAGGACACCACGATGGCGCTGGTCGCATGGCCGTGGGTGAAGCGCTTGGCCGAGTAGGTGCGGCCCAGCACCAGGAGGAACGCGATCAGGCCGCCGGTGACGTGCAGGCCGTGGAAGCCGGTGGTCAGGTAGAACACCGAGCCGTAGGCGTTCGACGACAGGGTGAGGCCGTCGGTGCTGACCAGCGTGGCGTACTCGTAGACCTGCCCGCCGATGAAGAACGAGCCCATCAGGAACGTGATGATGAACCACAGCCGCAACCGGACGACGTCGCCCTTCTCCGCGGCGAACACGCCCAGCTGGCAGGTGACCGAGGACAGCACGAGCACCGTGGTGTTCAGGGTGGAGAACGGGATGTTGAGCAGCTCGGGCTCGGTCTCCCAGAGCTCCGGGCTGACCGACCGGATGGTGAAGTACATCGCGAACAGCGCCGCGAAGAACATCAGCTCCGACGAGAGCCAGACGATGGTGCCCACCGCGGTCGTGTCCGGCCGGGAGGCCGGGACGTGACTGGGCCTGGTTGACGCTCCCTGCGCTGCTGCTGTCGCCACGGACGGCATTATTGCGGTCTTGGCGGCGAACGGCACCCCCGACCCCCCGACGGGTCGCAGCGGGTTCCCGGCCGTACCCTCGAGGACGTGCTGACGAGCCCTCGGCTGGCCCTGCCGGCCCACGGGGGGCTCGGCGACGACCTCCCCCCGCTCACGCTCAGCAGCTTCCTCACCTCGTGGGAGGCGGCCTGGCTGCCGATCCTCGGGGTCCTCGCCGTCGGGGGCCTCTACCTGTACGCCGTCTGGCGGCTCCGCCGGCGCGGTGACCGATGGCCGTGGGGCCGGGTCGTGCTGTTCGTCGGGCTCGGCCTGGGGTCGTTCCTGCTGGCGACCACGTCAGCGCTGGCTGTCTATGACACCACGCTGTTCTGGGTCCACATGGTGCAGCACATGGTCCTGGCCATGCTCACGCCGGTCTTCCTCGCGCTGGGCGCCCCGATCACGCTCGCGGTGCGTACCCTGCCGCCGGGCGGCCGGCGGGCGGTGCTGGCCGTGCTGCACAGCCGGGTCGCCAAGGTCCTCACCTTCCCGGTCGTCGCCGGCGTGATCTTCGTCGCCAACCCGTTCGCGCTCTACCTCACCGGCTGGTACGAGGCGACCCTGCGCAACCCGCTCCTGCACGACCTGAACCACCTGCACTTCGTGGTGGTGGGCTGCCTGTGGTTCTGGCCGATCCTGGGCCTGGACCCGATGCCGAACCGGGTGGCGTACCCGATCCGGCTGCTCGCCGTCTTCGCCACGATGCCGTTCCACGCCTTCCTCGGCGTGGCGATCATGAGCGCCTCGACCGTGATCGCCGGCGACTGGTACGCCGCGCTGGACCGGGACTGGGGACCCACGCCGCTCGACGACCAGCACCTGGGCGGGGGGTTGCTCTGGGCCAGCGGAGACCTGGTGGCGCTGGTCGTGCTCGGCGCGCTGTTCCTGCAGTGGGCACGGGCCTCGGAGCGCGAGGCGGTGCGGGAGGACCGGCGGCTCGACCGGCTCGATGCGCAGGCAGCGGCCGATCGGTCCGCCCCGGGTCGGTAGCATCGCGAGCGTGACCGACGCCGCTCCGGAACCCACCATGACCGTCCTCGTGTACAGCGACGACGTGGACACCCGCGAGCGGGTCAAGCTCGCGATCGGCCGGCGGCCGGCCCCCGACGTCCCGCGCGTCACCTGGGTCGAGTGCGCCACCGGGCCGGCCGTGATCTCCGCCCTGGACAAGGGCGGGGTCGACGTCGCCATCCTGGACGGGGAGGCGACGCCCACCGGGGGGATGGGGATCGCCCGGCAGGTCAAGGACGAGATCTTCCAGAGCCCGCCGATCGTGGTGCTCACCGGCCGGGTCACCGACAGCTGGCTGGCGAACTGGTCCCGGGCCGAGGCCGCGGTGCCGCACCCGATCGACCCGATCGTGCTCGCCAAGGCGGTCGCCGACCTGATGCGCCGCCGCCGCGCCGCGCTGCCGGCCTCCTAGGTCCCGCGGGTGGACAGGGGGCGGGCTGCCCCGACCTGGCCAGGGCTGCTCACGACACTGCTCGGCGGCACCGACCTGACCGCGGCCGACACCGCCTGGGCGATGGAGCAGGTCATGCTCGGCGAGGCCACGCCGGTGCAGGTCGCGGGCTTCGTGGTGGCGCTGCGGGCCAAGGGCGAGTCACCGGACGAGGTCACCGGGCTGGTCCGGGCGATGCTCGACGTCGCCGCCCGGATCTCGGTGACGGGCCCGGCGGTCGACACCTGCGGGACCGGTGGCGACCGGGCCAACACGGTCAACATCTCGACGATGTCCGCGATGGTCGTGGCCGGCACCGGCGCCCGGGTCGTCAAGCACGGGAACCGCTCGGCGTCCTCCGCCTGCGGCTCGGCCGACCTGCTCGAGGCGCTCGGCGTGGTGATCGACCTCGAGCCCGCGGCGGCCGCCGACTGCCTCGAGCGCACCGGGGTGACCTTCTGCTTCGCCCCGAAGTTCCACCCGGCGCTCCGGCATGCCGCCGTGCCGCGCCGCGAGCTCGGCGTCCCGACGATCTTCAACGTGCTCGGCCCGCTCGCCAACCCGGCGCAGCCGTCGGCTCAGGCGGTCGGCTGCGCGGACCCGCGGCTGGCCGGGGTGATGGCCCAGGTGCTGGCCGACCGGGGCGCCTCCGCGCTGGTGTTCCGCGGCGACGACGGCCTCGACGAGCTCACCCCCACCACCAGCTCGCGGGTCTGGGTGGTCCGCGACGGCACGGTCACGACCGAGCAGCTCGCGCCCGAGGACGTCGGGCTGGTGCGGGCCGCGCCGGACTCGCTGCGCGGCGGCGACCCGGCCCACAACGCCGAGGTCACCCGGCGGTTCCTGGCCGGCCAGGGCGGCGCGGTGCGTGACGCGGTGCTGCTCAACGCGGCGGCGGCGCTGGTGGCGCTGGAGCCCGGGGACGGCCCGCTGGCCGGCCGGCTGCGCGCCGGGCTGTCCCGGGCGGCCGAGTCGGTCGACAGCGGGGCGGCGGCGCGCGCGCTGGCCGGCTGGGTCGACACCAGCAAGGCCCTGGCGGCCGGCTGACCGGCGTACCGGCTAGTCGGTGCCGTCGGCGCCGAGCGAGAACGCCGCGTCCAGGTCGTGCTGGGAGTAGGTCCGGAAGGCGATGTGGGTCTCGGTCGCGCGGACGCCGTCCACCTTGCTGAGCCGGTCGGCGATCACGTCGGCCAGCGCCTCGTGCTCGCGGACCCGGACCATCGCGATCAGGTCGGCCCCGCCGGTGACGGAGTAGACCTCGCTCACGCCGTCGAGAGCCGCGATCGCCTCGGCCACCTCCGGGATGCGGTCGGACTCCACGTGCACGAGCACGATCGCGGTGATCACGAGGGCCTCCGGGGACGGTACGACGAGTAGCACGCGAGCCTAGCGGGTAGGCCCGCGGTGACGACCCGTCGTCGTGTCCGCGCAGGAGGCCTGCCCATGTCCGTGCCCCGCCGTCCCGTTGCCCGCCTGGTGCTCGCGGCACTCGCCGGGGCCGCGGTCACCGTGGCCCTCGTGGTCGCACCCGGCGCCTACCCGGGCGCGGCCGCTGCCCGCGTGGCGCCGGGCGCTCCAGGCACCGCGTCGGACTGGGTGCCCGGCGACAAGGACGCGTTCGGCACCGCCCAGGGCACGGCCAGCAAGGTCTGGTACACCGCGTCCCGCGGCACCCTCAACGAGGTGTACTACCCGCGGATCGACACGCCGAGCCTGCGCGACAGCCAGTTCGTCGTCACCGACGGCTCGACCTTCACCGACCGCGAGGACCGCGACGCCACCCACCAGGTCCAGCTGCTGTCGCCGGACAGCCTGACCTACCGGCAGGTCAACACGGCCAAGAGCGGCGCGTGGCGGATCACCAAGACGTTCGTGACCGACCCGGCGCGCTCCTCGGTGCTGGAGGACGTGCGGTTCGAGTCGCTGACCGGCAAGGAGTACCAGGTCTACCTCCTGCACGACGTGGCGCTGTCGATGACCGGCAACGACGACACCGGCCGCAGCGGCGCCGGTGCTGCGCTGCTGTCGTCCGACGGCACCAACGCCAGTGCGGTCGTCACCAGCCCGGCGCTGGGCAAGACCTCGAGCGGATACCTCGGCACCTCCGACGGGTGGACCGACCTGGCCACCGACCACGACATGGACTGGTCCTACGACGCGACGGCGCCGGGCAACGTCGTGCAGACCGGGCGGGTCAAGGTGAACGGCCTGCAGAACCACCAGCGGTTCACCGTCTCGATCGGCTTCGGCTCGACCGAGACCAGCGCGCTGTCGACGGCGCAGGCGTCCCTCGGCGCCGGCTTCGCGGCCGCGCGGACGGCGTACGACGCGGGGCTGGGCCGGCTATCTCGGCGTCCCTCGACCCGGTGCCGACCTCGGCGTCGGCCTGGACCACCGAGTGGAAGGTCTCGGCGATGGTCCTGGCCGGCAGCGAGGACAAGACCGTCCGCGGCGGCTTCGTCGCGGCCCCGGCCAGGCCCTGGGCCTGGGCGAACTCGCTGCAGTTCCTGGCGGTCTACCACGCGGTCTGGTCCCGCGACCTCTACCAGATCGCCACCGGGCTGCTCGCGGTCGGCGACGACGCGGCGGCCGAACCGGGCGCTGGACTACCTCTGGAACGTGCAGCAGCGGCCGGACGGCTCCTTCCCGCAGAACTCGCGGCTGGACGGGACGCCGGTGTTCGGCGACCTGCAGATGGACGAGGTGGCGTTCCCGATCGTGCTCGCGCACCAGCTCGGCCGGACCGGCCCGGCCGACTGGGACAACGTGAAGCTCTCCGCCGACTCATCGTGGCCGCGAACGGCCCGAGGACCCCGCAGGAGCGGTGGGAGAACGTCGCCGGCTTCTCGCCGGCGACCATCGCCGCCGAGATCGCCGGCCTGGTCTGCGCCGCCGACATCGCGACGAAGAACGGCGACCACGGCTCGGCCGCGGCCTACCTGGCGAAGGCCGACGAGTGGCAGCAGACGGTCGAGTCGATGGACGGCCACGACGACCGGCCCGTACAGCACCGACGCCCTACTACCTGCGGGTCACCAAGAACGGCGACCCCGACTCCGGCGACCAGATGCAGATCTCCGACGGCGGCCCGCTGATCGACGAGCGGCTACGTCGTCGACCCCAGCTTCCTCGACCTGGTCCGGCTCGGCGTCAAGCGGGCCGACGACCCGGTGATCCGCAACACCGTCGCGGTGGTCGACGACAAGCTGAGCTACCACGACGGCGAACGGCCGGTTCTGGCACCGCGCCAGCTTCGACGGGTACGGCGAGCAGCGCGACGGCAGCCAGTGGGAGCCCAGCGACCCCGGGTCGGGCAAGACGATCGGCCGCGGCTGGCCACTGCTCGGCGGCGAGCGCGGCGAGTACGAGCTGCAGCGCGGCGGGATGCAGGCGACTGCGCGCAGGCCGGCTGGACACGATGGGCAGGGCCGCCGACGACGCCAGCCACCTGATGGCCGAGCAGGTCTGGGACCTCAACCCGCCGGGCGGTGCTCCGGGGTTCGTCCCGGGCGAGCCGACGCTGTCGGCGATCCCGCTGGCCTGGACGCACGCCCAGTTCCTGCGGCTGGCCGGTAACCTGGCCGCGGGACGCAACCTCGAGACGCCGCAGGTGGTCGCCTGCCGGTACGGGAGCGAGGCCTGCCGGACGCTGAGACGGCAGGAGCCGGTGGCCGGAGAGGAGCAGCAGACCGGCCCGCCGGTCGCTTCCCGGCGCGTGCTCCCCGCCGTACCTGCTGCTGTCAGCTCGCCGTCGACTCGTCGAGCTGTTCGTCCTCACCGGGTTCGTCGTCGCGCAGCCCGTGCTGGACGTCTACGGCAGGTCCAGCGAGGTCTTCGTCTTCCGCGACATCAGCGGCCGGGGCGTCGCTGGCGTTCACGGCCATCGTGGTCCTGGCGCCACCGCTTGCTGCTGTGGCTGGTCGGGACGGCGGCTGCCGGGCTCGACGCCCGCGCGGGGGCGCTGGTGCACGACGGCCAGCATGTTCGTGCTCTGGTCCGCGTTGTGGGTCGAGGTGCTGGACCAGCGTCGGCGCACCGGCGGGGCTGGCGGTCGCCGCCGGCGTGCTGCTGGGCGTCGGCTCGGCGGCGCTGTTCAGCCTGCGCCCGGTGTTCCGGATGTGGGTGTCGTTCGCGAGCCCGGCGCCCCTGGTGTTCGGCCTGGTGTTCCTCACCCTGACGCCGGTCAGCGGCCTGGTGCTGTCGCAGGACGCGCCGGTGGCCAGCGACGCCCCGGTCGGCAGACCGGCGCCGGTGGTGCTGGTCGTGCTCGACGAGCTCCCGCTGGCGTCGCTGCTCGGCAGCGACGACCGCATCGACGCCGACCTCTACCCCCACCTGGCTGCGCTGGCGGCCGGGTCGAACAGCTACCTGAACGCCACCAGCAACTCGGCGCCGGACGCCGTACTCGGTGCCGAGCATCCTCACCGGTCGGCTGCCGGACGCCGACGACGTACCGACCGCGGCGACCCATCCGGACAGCCTCTTCAGCCTGCTGGGGAAGTCGCACGACCTGCGGGTGCACGAGCTCCTGAGCATGTGCACGGAGCCGCTGTGCTCGCGGGAGCCGGATCAGGGCGCCTTCGTCGGCCTGGGCTCGTTGCTCAGCGACGGGTTCGACACGTTCGCCGACATCCTGGACCCTCGCGGCCAACGACTGGCGCCAGGCGTGGGCCGAGGTGAGGCGTTCGCCGCGGTGCGCCGCCGGTCGGGTGCCGAGGGGGCCGACCGCGCCGGTCGCTCCGGCATCCTGCTGCCGGACCGGTACGCCGACTTCCTCGACGACCTGGACCGCCCGTCGCTCGGCGTCCGGTCTTCGGCTTCTTCCACATCCTGCTGCCGCACGCGCCATGGCTGCTGACGCCCACCGGGCAGCGGTACGACGCCCCGCGCGGTCTGCCCGGCGCCCTGGACATGGACGGCGAGATCGCGTGGGACACCGACGGCACGTTCGTCGGTCTGGCCCGGCAACGCCACCTGCTGCAGGTGCAGTACGTCGACCAGATGGTCGGCGAGCTGATGCGGCGGATGACGGCGTCCGGCAGCTGGGACGACGCGCTGGTCGTGCTGACCGCCGACCACGGGACGGCGTTCATCCCCGGCCAGCCTCGGCGAGCGGTGACCGGTGCCACCACCGGCGAGATCGCCTGGGTGCCGCTGTTCGTCAAGCTGCCCGGGCAGCGCTCCGGGGCGGCGTCGATGGCCAGTGCCCAGCTGGTCGACGTGGTCCCGACGGTCGCCGACGTCCTGGACGTCCGGCTGCCCTGGGCGGTCGACGGACGCTCGCTGCTCGGCCCGCCGCGACCACCGGCGGAGCGGCGGCCGTTCCTCGCCGACCACGGTCGGGTGCTGCCGCTGGACGGCGTGCGGCTGCGCCCGGCGGTGCTGGAGCGCTCGGTCGGGACCTTCGCCCCGCGGGTCGGCGACCCGCTGAGGATCTTCCGCACCGGACCTGGCGGCGTCCTGGTCGGCCGCCGGGTGGCCGAGCTCGAGCCAGGTCCTCCGGTTGCCGGTCGGGCGCGGGTGCTCGGCGCGCACCGCTGGCGCTCGGTGGACACTGCTGCCGACACGCTGCCGATGTACCTCACCGGCTCGGTGCACGACGTGCCGGCCGGCCTGCCGTCCGTCGCGGTGGCCGTGAACGGTGTCGTCGCCGGAGTGAGCCGCCTGACCGACGGACCCGGGGACCGCGACTTCGCGGTCCTGGTACCGCCCTCGTTGCTGCGCGACGGGCGCAACGCGCTCGCCGTCTTCGCGGTCGACGAGGACGGCAGCCGGCTCTCACCGCTGCCGCTGCGCTGAGAGTCAGGCGATGCGGCTGACGGCTGCGCCTGGCTGGTGGACCGGCCGGATGTCGCGCCGACCGCCGAACGGGTCGAGCTGGTCACGCCCGGCGCCGGCGGCGTCGGCCCAGAGCCGTGACGCCACCTGCGCCATAGGCGGGGCAGGACCAGGTGCCGGTGAGACCGACCAGCCGGGTGCCGGGCTGCTCGAGCCAGCGCAGCACGCACTCGGTCTCCTCGGCCGACGCGGCGGGGGTCGGCCCGTGGCCGGGCACGACGACCTCGCCGGTGGCGACCAGTGCGGCGGCGACGACCCGAGGGTCCTCGGCCCGGCCGGCGACCGCGGCGCCCGCGAGCCGGCCGTGCCGCACGACGACGGTCTCCCAGCCGCCGTCGCTCGACCTGCCGGGCGGCGACGACCTCGGCGCAGCCGGTCAGCGCGGACAGCCGCTGCAGCCGCGCGGCGGCCCGGACGAACGCGGCGACCCGGTCGCGGTGGACTGCGGCCTCCTCGAAGCGCTCGACCTCGGCGAGGCGGGCGCACCTTGCGGCTCGAGCGCCTCGACGACCGGGCGCACGTCGCCGAGCATCGCCGAACGCACGGCCGCGACGTGACCGGCGTACGCCTCGACCGACTCGCGGCCGTCGCAGGGCGCGCCGCACCGACCCATCTCGGCCAGCGCGCACGCCGCCGACGGGCGGCGCGGCGAGAGCCGGCTGGTGCACTGGCGCAGCCGGAACGCCTCGTGCAGGGCCGCGGTGGCGAGCTCGACCTGCCGGGCGACCGGAGAACGGCCCGAGGTAGGTGGCGCCGTCGTCACGCACCTCGCGCACCCGGGACAGTCGTGGGAACGGCTCGACCGTGAGCTTGAGCCACAGGGCCCGCTCGGGGAACCGGGACCGGCGGTTGTAGCGCGGCTTGTGCTGGGCGATCAGGCGGAGCTCGCGCACCTCGGCCTCCAGCGGGGTCGCGCACACGATCGGGCCGGACCATCGCGGCCAAGCCCGACCATCTCGGCCATCCGGCCGCGGGTCTCGCCGGCCGTGAAGTAGCTGCGCACCCGGGACCGGAGGTCCTTGCTCTTGCCGACGTAGAGCACCTCGCCGCGCTCGTCGACGAACTGGTAGACGCCCGGCAGGTGCGGCAGCGACTCGGCGAGGTGCCGCTTGGCGCGCTGGGCCGGGGAGACCCGCGAGGAGAACGTGCGACAGCTCGTCCAGCGAGCGGACCCCGAGGTTGCCGAGCCGCTCGAGCATCCCGTGCAGGACGTCGACGGTCGCGCGGGCGTCGGACAGCGCGCGGTGGTCGGGAGTGGTCTGCGCACGGAACAGCCGGGCGAGGCTGGCGAGCTTGCAGTTGGGGGCCTCGTCGCGGGTGACCACCTGGCGCGCGAGCCGGGCCGTGTCGAGCACCCGGTTGCCGGGCCACTCGTGGCCGGTGGCGGCGCACGCGGCCTTGAGGAAGCCGATGTCGAACGGCGCGTTGTGCGCGACCAGCACCGCCTCGGCGCCGACGAACTCGAGGAACGCCGGCAGCGCGGTGCCCAGCCGGGGGGCACCGGCCACCATCGTGTTGCTGATGCCGGTCAGCACCGAGATGAACGGGGGGATCGGGACTCCCGGGTTGACCAGGGTCTGGAACTCGCCCAGCCGCTCACCACCGCGGACCTTCACCGCCCCGATCTCGGTGATCTCGCAGCTCTGCGGCGACCCGCCGGTGGTCTCCAGGTCGACGACCACGAAGGTCACCTGGTGCAGCGGTGTGCCCAGCTCGTCGAAGGTCGCCTGGACGGCGACCGGGGGAGCGGGCATGGACCTGACGGTAGGCAGCACCGTGGACACAACGGCGGAGGCGCACCGGTGGGATTGGCCGCGCCACGAAGGGCGCACGCGGCGTACGACGGTCAGAGCAGGCCGGTGCCGCCGAACCCGCGCCAGGCCAGCGCCGCGCCCAGCAGCACGACGACCACGGCGGTGGCGGCGGGGGCGATCCGGAGCAGCGGGACGAGCCGCGAGGCCGGGTGGCTGCGCAGTCGCAGCTCGGCCCGCTCGCGCACCCGCATCACCAGCAGTCCGACGACGGCGAGGGTGGCCGCCATGCCCAGGCCGAAGGCCACCACCAGCACGACCCCGAACCAGGCGTGCCCGAGGGCCACCGCACCGAGCAGGACCAGCAGCGCCGACGGGCTGGGCAGCAGCCCACCGGCCAGTCCCATCGCGATCAGCCCGCGGCGGGACGGCGCCTCGACCTCGGCCGGCTCGGGTTCGTGCGGGTGGTCGTGCGGGTGGTCGTGCGGGTGGTCATGGTGCGGGTGGTCGTGCTCGGCCGCGCGGACCAGCGTGGCGGTGACGGCCGGTGCGTGCTCCCCGGTGGCGGGAACCACGTGCGCATGATCACCGGGGTGCTGGGCTTGGTGGCCGTGGTGAGGGGTGTGGGTGTGGGGGGTGCCGAGGAGGCCGTGGGAGTGGCTGCCGTCGTGGTGCACCCGGGTCCGGCGGGCCGCGGCCTCGCGCAGCAGGGCCAGCCCGACGAGGACGACCAGCAGACCGCTGACCAGGCTCAGCCAGGGATAGACCCGGGCCGGCACGAACGCGGTACCGGCGCTGACGAGCAGGCCCAGCGCCAGGACGCCCGCCGTGTGCGTCGCCGTCACGGTGGCCCCGACCGTCGCGGCCGCCCGCAGCGCCCCCTCGCCGCGTCCGGACAGGTAGAACGCCATCACCGTCTTGCCGTGACCGGGTGCGACGGCGTGCGCCGCGCCGAGGGCGAGCGCAGCCAGCACGGCGAGCAGCCCGAGCAGTGGGTGCCCCTCGGTCCGGGTGAGCAAGCCCTCGAACGCCAGCGTGAGGCGGTCGGCGCCGCGGGTCAGCGACCGCGCGGGCGCCTCAGCCGAATCCGAAGCCGAACCGTCGGTGCCCAGCCGGGGCCCGCCGGGGCGCACCGCGAGCCGCACCGAGCGGACGTCCAGCGGGTCGCTGAGCAGGTCCTCCGGGTACGCCGTGAGACGGCGCGCTGCGGGATCGCTGCGGTGCGTCCGAGCGGGACAGCGTCGTGCCGTCGCCCCGAGCGGTCATCTCGCGCCAGCCCACCTCGCCGCCACCCGCGCCGTCGACCAGCCGGACGGCCGTGGTCGCCGGCGATCGCCGCCGGGGCGCGCAGGCCGCAGTCCAGCCGCAACGTCGCCAGACCGGCCTGCCCGGGCGCGGTCCGCGCGCTCGAGGTCCGGACCGACAGGTCCGCGCGCCGGCCGTCGACCGTCAGCCGGAGCGAGCGGGCGGCGTCGCGGCACTGCGGCGGTCGCCCATGCACGTCAGCTCGGTTCGGGACAGCGATCCGTCGCCGTCGGTGTCGATCGCCGGGGTGCGCTGCGCGGTGGGGATCTCGGCCAGGTCGACGACGTGGTCGACGGTGATCGCGTCGCTCGACGACCACGACGCCGCTGTACCGGTTGACGGTGAAGTTGCCCAGCGGGTGGGCGCTCGCCGTTCCGGGCAGCCCGACGACCACCGCGACGGTGGCCGCGACCACGGCCGCCGAGCCGCACGCGCGAGCCGGCTCACCGGGCACCGCCGAGCAGGGCGCTGATCTCGGCCTCGCGCCAGGGACTGACCCCGGCGTCGAGCCGGAGCGCGGAGCGCAGGTGGCCCGCCGCCGCCGGCAGCCCGAGGGCCGCCTCGACCGCGCCGCGGTGGAACAGCAGCCGGGCGTCCTGGGTGCCCAGCCGGGTCGCGAGCCGGACGTAGCGCAGGGCCTGCCGGTCGCGACCGGCGGCGTGCAGCGCCCAGCCCAGAGCGTCGGCGGTGTGGATCGACTGCCGCTGCGGCCCAGCTCGGCCCGGGCCGCGGCCAGCGCGTCGGTGGCGGACCCGTGGTCGGCCTGGAACAGCGCGGTCTCGAGGTCGGTGGACACGCCGTTGGCCGCGAGCAGTCGGGCGGTCGCGGTGGCGACGGCGTACTGCTGCGCGGCCTGCTGCGGGCCGGCCGGTCGCCTCGTACAGCTCGCCGAGCTCGACGACGTACTCGGTCAGCGGCAGCCGGCTGACGACGCGGGTGTAGTCGCGCTCGGCGGCGGCGATGTCGCCGCGCGCAACCGCGAGCCGGGCCCGCCCGGCCAGCGCCGGCAGGTAGGTCGGGTCGGCGTCCAGCGCGTTGCGGTAGTAGTGGGCCGCTGCGGCCGGCCGGCCCTGCGGCGCGGGACAGCTCGCCGAGGTGGAAGGCCGCGAAGGCGTACGACGACGCGCTGGTGCCGGCTGCCTCCAGCGACAGGCGCATCAGCCGCCGCGCCTCGTCGAGGTCGCCGCGCAGCTCGGCCTGGTAGGAGAGCCGGGCGAACGTCGACGGGCCGGGGTCGAGGTCGTCGGCGTTGCTCGCGGCGCGGGCCGCGGCGTCGTACCGGCCCAGCTCGGTGAGGGCGTCGGACCGGACCGCCTCGGCCTGCGCGCTGTACGGGTTGACCCGCAGCGCGGCGTCGGACGCGCGCAGCGCGGCCGCGGAAGTCGTGCCGGGCGGCCGCGAGCGCGCCGCGTGCGGTGAGCAGCACCGAGTCGCCGGGCGCGAGCTGCGCGGCGCGGGCCAGGGCCTGGTCCGCCTTGCGGTAGTAGGTGGGGTCGGCGGTGGTGCGGGCCTTCTCGACGTAGGCCAGCGCCAGCGTCGACCAGGCGCGGTGGTCCTTGGGGGTGGACTCGAGGCGGGCCTGCAGGGTCGCCACCACGTTCGTCCGGTCGGCGAGGGCGGCCGGGTCGATGCCCGGCGCGGGCCGGGCGGCGGCGCGGGCCGGCACCGGGGCGCGGCGTCGGGTCGTCGCCCGGCAGCCCGGCCGCGCCGACGGTGACCAGGACCGCGAGGCCGAGGGCGGCGGTGACGAGGAGCACGGGCCGGAGCAGCGGTCGCATGCGGATTCCCTTCTCAGTGCCTGTCGAGTGGCGCGTTCCGGCGGATCCGAGGTGCGCGAAACCAGCCGGAACGCGCCACTCGAGGTGGGTGGGTCAGCCCGTGGCTACGGCGTCGACGTCTTCGTCGTCGAGCCGGTGTGCGGGAGCCCCAGGAACGGGAAGGTGGTGCCGAACGCGGTGTCGTTCGCGTTCACCCCGTCCCCCAGGTCGTTCGGGCTGCCGATCAGCTCGCCACCGACGACCTGCAGGGCGATGTCGAGGACGTCGTCCGCAAGCCGGCGACCGTTCGGGAAGCCGTTCTTGTCCCCGCCGATCACACCGAGACGGCTGGTGGGCTGGCCCGCCTGCCACTTGGTGTTGAGCCGCAGGTACTCGCGCGGGACGCTCCTTGCCGACCGGGTTGTTGATCCCGGGGACGCCGGTCAGGAACACCTGCACCAGGTCGTTGCGGTTCTTGACCTTGATGTCGGTGCCGCAGACCGCGTTCAGGGTCGCCGCGAGCTCCGAGTTCTTGACGAACGGCAGGGCCGCCGCGTCCTGACGGGGCTTGAGCGAGTTGAACGTGTCCTTGACCTGGTAGGGGATGACGACCTCGTTCACCAGGGGCTGGCCCAGGCGGGAGATCTGCTTGTACTCGCCCCGGGCGTTCTTCCGGTCGGTCGTGCTCCAGATCCCGACGACGGACTTGCCCTTCTTGGTCGAGGTCCCGACGCGGCACCTGCAGGGCGACGCTGTTGACGTTGAAGCCCTCCAGGCTGTCGTGGCCGGCCTCGGTCATGCAGTCGCCGCCGTAGAGCACGTCGAACACGCGCAGGTCGAGGAAGAACGGGTCCTCGGCCTGACCGGCGTACGACTTGCGGCTGCTTGTTGTAGGTCTTGACGGCAGCGTCGCGCAGCGCGGCGTAGTTCGGCATGCCGGCGTCACCGACGTGCGAGGGAGCGACGGGAGCGTTGTTGAGGACGGTGCGAACCTTGTCCGGACCCTTGCGCACCGTGGTGCGGGTGAGGTCGTACTGCTGGCGGAACAGCAGGTTCTTGTCCTTCAGCGACGTGACCGGCCCGTTGTTGTAGAGGAACGTGCCGTTGCCGGTGAAGCTGTCCGACTTCTTCGGGGTCCGGGAGTTGCGGAACTTCCAGGTGTAGATGATGTCCGGCTTGGCGTCGCCGTCGTTGTCGATGTTGATCTTGTACCTGGCGTCCGTCGCCCACGGGTAGAAGTTCGGGCCACCACCGGGCTCCGAGAACGGCGCCCAGTTGGCGATCAGGTTGACCTTGCCGTCCGACTGGGCGAAGGCGTAGACGTCGGTGTTGTCGTACGCCGGCTGGCCGGCGATCGCCGGGGCCTCGCGGTGGCTCGAGGCCGTCGAGGTGGTGGGCGCGAGAGCCGCGACACCACCGCCGACGAGCATCGCTCCCACGCCGAGCAGTGCAGTCGCCCGGGTGTTCCGGGTTCGTCTCGACTGAGACATGGATTCCTCCCTTGAAGAGGGGTCTGGTCCCCGTCCTCGTCGTGACGGGTGTCACACGAGTGGGTACAGCCGCACGTTCGGCACGGCCGCGTGCCACGGATTGGTAGGACGTGCGAGCAATTAGGCTGCGAGCGTGACGAGCCCCACGCTGCCGACCGCCACCACCCGCTGGCGGTGCACCCAGTGCGGCAACCTCACCCGGTTCGACGTGACGCGCCGGGCCCGCACCCGCGAGTACCTGCACGTCGACCTGTCGGGTGAGGCGGCGGTCGAGGAGCGCGAGGTGCTCGAGGAGGTCGTCGAGAGCGTGCGCTGCCGCTGGTGCGACGGGGTCGGGACGGTGGAGCTGGTGCCCCGCCCGGCCGAGGACGACAGCGTTCCCGACCCGGGCCCGACGCCGCCGGCATGAGCAAGGAGCCGGGCTGGGACGGACCGCTGCCCGAGGCCGTCCGGTCCCGGGTGGTCGCCCTGGCGGCCGACACCCTCGGTGCCCTGCCCGAGGACGACGTGCCGGCCACGCTCAAGCGGTTCTGGTCCTGGGCGCCGCAGCACCGCCGTACCCGCGCTGCCACGCCGTTGGCCGCCGCGGTGGAGCGGGACGTGTCCTTCCGGCACCGCGTCGCGGCCGCCGCCCGCGCCGAGCTGCCCGACCTGGCCGAGGCGCTGGACGCCGGCTCGCCGCCGGCCGCCGCCGACCCGGTCGAGGTGGCGGCCGTGGCCTACCTGACCCGTACGCCCGGGCTGGGCCGCCCTGGTCGCGGCCGCGGCAGCAGCGGCCGAACGGGCCGGCGCCGAGGCCGGCACCGCCCGGGCCGCCGAGGAGGTCGCCCGGCTCGAGGCCGCCCTGGTGGCCGAGCGCACCCGGCACCGCGACGAGCTGGCAGCCACGCGGTCCGAGGTGGCGGCGGCGGCCGCCGAGGTGGCGGCGCTGACCAAGGCGCTCCGGGAGGAGAAGGGGGCCCGGCGTCGGGCCGAGCGGGCCGCCACCGAGTCCGGCGAGTCGGCCGCGGCGGCGCAGGCCGAGGCCGGTGAGGCCGTCGAGCTGGCTGCCGAGCGAGGTCCGCCGGGCGCGGCTGCGGGTGGCGGAGGCGGAGTCGGCGCTGCTGGCCTCCCGCCGGGCGGTGCGCGAGGGGCGCAGCCTCGAGGACATCCGGGCCCGGCTGCTGCTGGACACCGTGGTCGAGGCCGCGCAGCGCGCTGCGCCGTGAGCTGGCGCTGCCGCCGGTCGAGCGCCCTGCCGGCCGACCTGGTGGAGGCCGCAGCGTGCCGGGGGAGGCGGTCACCGCCGCCGAGCGGGCCCTGCTCTCCGACGACCCCGCCCTGCTCGACCAGCTGCGTCGTCGCTGCCGCAGGCGCACCTGATCGTCGACGGCTACAACGTGACCAAGACCGGCTTCCCCGACCTGTCGCTGGAGATGCAGCGCAGCCGGCTGCTCACCGGCCTGTCCGCACCTCGCGGCCCGCTCGGGCGCCGAGGTCACCTGCTGCTTCGACGGGGCAGCGCTCGACGGGCCGGGTGCCGGCCGCGGCCGCGCGGGGGGTGCGGGTGCTGTTCAGCAAGGCGGGGGAGACCGCCGACGAGCTGATCCGGCGGCTGGTCCGGGCCGAGCCGCAGGGGCGGCCGGTGTGCGTGGTGTCCAGCGACCGCGAGGTCGCCGACGGCGTCCGCCGGGCCGGCGCCCGGCCGGTCTCCGCCGCCGCCCTGGTCCGCCGTCTCGACCGCGCCTGACCGGCAGTTGATCACGCCCGCGTGATCGACGGTGCCCGACAGCGGAGAACTGAGCGCTGTCGAGCACCGTTCGGCGCTGTTGGGCGGGGTTGTGTCCGGGGGGCTCCGTAGCGTCGCTCGCAGACGACATCGGAGGTGTGCTCGTGATCATCGACTGCGACAGCTGCGAGGTGCGCGGCCTGGCGTGCGGCGACTGCGTCGTCAGCGCGCTGCTGGGCGGCCCGCCCGGCGAGATCGACGACGGCGAGGCGGCGGCGCTCGAGGCGCTGGCCGGCTCGGGTCTGGTGCCGCCGCTGCGGCTGGTGCTGCCGGTCGAGGTGGTGCGGCACCGGCCGCCGGACCAACGGCCGGCGCAGGCCGGCTGAGCAGGGGCGCAGCGGGCGGCCGAGCGCAGGAGCCCGCCGCCCGGGCGTCCGGATCGTGGGCGAAAGGTCCAGATCCGGGCTGATCGGGTCGAGGACCTAGCACGACAGAGTTCTCGTCCACAGAAGGCGCGCCGGTGAAGTTGAAGATCACGAACTGGTCACGTAGGGTTCGCCCCCAAATGACCGGTATCCCCTCACGACACCTGGTCGCAGGCCTGGTGCTGGCGATGCTCGGCGTCAGCCTGCTGCCCGGCTCGGCGGCCGCCGAGCCCACGCCGAGCCTCGGTGAGGTCCGGCGTCAGGTCGACGACCTCAACCGCGAGGCGGAGCAGGCGGCGGAGCGCTACAACACCGCCAAGGTCAAGCTCACCGAGACCACCCGCCGGCTGCGCTCGGTGCGCAACCAGTACGACGTGACCCAGCGCCGCCTCGACGAGATGCAGACGCTGGTCGGCCGGATCGCGGTCGCGACCTACAAGGCGGGCGGCATCGACTCCAGCGTCCAGCTGCTGCTCTCCGACAACCCGACGATCTTCCTGCGCCAGGCCAGCGACCTCACCCAGGTGAACCGACGCCAGGACGCGATGCTCGAGGGCATGGCGGCGGCCCGGCTGCAGGCCGCGGTCGACCGCAAGGCGGTCGCGGAGCAGCGGGCCAGGGCGGTCGACCTCCAGGCCAGGATCGCCGCCGAGAAGCGCACCGTTGAAGCCCGGCTGGCCACCGCGCGCGATCTGCTCGGCCGGCTCGAGGCCAAGCAGCGGGCCCGGTTGGCCTCGATGCACCGGGTGGCCGTGCAGCGGGCGCTCGGAGCGCGCTCGGACGCGATGCGGGCCTCCCGGTCCTCCCGCGGCGGCGACTTCCCGACCTACGACGGGCCGGCCACCGGCCGCGCCGCCGATGCGGTCCGGACCGCGTTCGCCCAGCTCGGCGACCCCTACTCCTGGGGCGCGGCCGGCCCGAACGCCTTCGACTGCTCGGGCCTGACGATGTACTCGTGGGGTTCCGCAGGCGTCTCGCTGCCGCACTCGTCCTCGGCGCAGTACTCCGCGGTGCAGCACGTGTCGGTGGCCGATCTGCAGCCCGGGGACCTCGTCTTCTACTACAGCCCGATCAGCCACGTCGGCATCTACATCGGCGGCGGCCGCATCATCGACGCGCCGTACCCGGGCCTGAACGTGCACGTCACCGGCCTGCACTCGATGCCGCTCGTCGGTGCCGGCCGCCCGTAGCCCGACCCGCACCTAGCATGACGGGGTGCAGCAGTACGACGACCCGGGCGCCGTGGTCGGACCCCCGCCGCCGACTGCGCCGATCCCGGCCGGCCGGTCCCGTCGCACGCTGCTCGTCGTGGTCGGCCTGCTCGTCGCCGTGGCCCTCGGCCTCGCGCTCGCGCTGGGCGCCGGTCGGCTGCTCCTGGGGGATGACGCCTCGCCCGGCTCGTCGGGCGCCCCCACGGGGAGCGGTTCGGCGAGCCCCACGGACCCGGCCGCGACCCGTGAGCAGGCGGTCGAGGAGCTGCTGGACCAGCGGGCCCGGGCCGTGACGGGGGGCGATCGCGACCTGTTCCTGGACACCGTCGACCCCGGTGCCGCGGACTTCTTCGACCGCCAGGCGGAGCTCTTCGACCGGGTCACCGGCCTCGACCTGGCCGCCTGGGGCTACCAGGTGACCGGCGACGGCCCCGGCCTGCCCGCCGCCCGGGCCGGGTCGCTGCCGCGCGGATCGACCATCGTGCGGGTCCGGCTGACCTACCGGCTGGCCGGGACCGAGACGACCACTGACCGCGAGCAGTACCTCACCGTCGTACCGCGGGGAGGTCGCTGGCTGGTGGCCGGCGACACCGACGGCTCGGCGAACGGGTTCGACACCCAGCGCGACCTGTGGGACCTCGGGCCGGTCCGCAGCTTCCGCGGTGACTCCAGCCTGGTGGTGGCGGACACCCGAGGGGCGCGCCCTGCCGAGATGCGCCGGCTCGCCGAGGAGGCCGACCTGGCGGTGCGCGACGTCGACGAGGTCTGGACCGAGGAGTGGTCCCGCGTGCCGGTGGTGATCCTGCCGCGCAGCCAGCAGGACATGGCCACGCTGATCGGCAGCGACGGCGAGGGGCTGGCGCAGATCGCTGCGGTGACCACCGGGTCGTTCGAGTCCGGCCTCAGCCGGGGGGACCGGATCGTGATCAACCCGGCGGCCTGGGACTCCCTCGGCGAGCTGGGCCGGCGGGTGGTCATCACCCATGAGATGACGCACGTGGCCACTCGCGCCTCGAGTGTGCAGACCGTACCGATCTGGCTGTCCGAGGGATTCGCCGACTTTGTCGCCTACCGGGCCACCCCGGTGCCGACCGCGATCGTCGCCAGCGACGTGTTCGACGACGTGCGGGACGGCCAGGCACCGCGGACGCTGCCCGACGACGCGGACTTCGACGCCGCGCGGGGCGACGTCGCGGCGTCCTACGAGGGTGCCTGGCTGGCCTGCCGGATGATCGCCGAGCGGTACGGCGAGAAACGGCTGGTCCGGTTCTACCGGGCCCTGTCGGACAGTGCGGGCCCCGGCTGGCCGGACGAGACCGCCGCAGCCCTGGGCATCAGCCGGGGTGAGCTGGTGCGCGACTGGAAGGCCTACCTGCGCGAGAAGGCCGCGTCGTGACGGAGGCCGGCGACCCGGCCCCCACTCCACCGCCCCTCGGCCGGCCACGACCCGGCGCGTTCCGGCGGCTGGTCGAGCTCTTCGTGCTGTGCGGGTTCGTCGTGGCGCAGCCGGTCCTCGACGTGTTCGGCCGGGCCGGCGAGGCGTTCGTCTTCCGGCACGTCGACCGTGGCGGCGTGGTCTTCTTCGCGGCCGTCGTCGTCCTGGCCCCGCCGCTGCTGCTGTGGGGCCTGGAGTCGCTCGTCGCACGGGTCGACGAAGGTGCGGGCTTCGTCGCGCACGTAGCCCTGACCGGGGCGCTGTGGGTCGTGCTCGGCATCGAGGTGCTCGGCCGGGTGGACCCGCTGGGCACGGTTCCGGTCCTCGCCGGCGGCCTCCTCCTCGGCGCGGGGGCGATCGTGGCGTCGATCGCCTGGAAGGAGTTCCGGCTGTGGATCCTGTACGCCACCCCGGCGCCCCTGGTGTTCGCGCTGATCTTCCTGCTCGTCTCGCCGATCAGCGCGCAGGTCCGGCAGTCCGAGACGGTCCCCGCCAAGCAGGTCACCGTGGGCACGCCCGCGCCGGTCGTCATGCTCGTGCTGGACGAGCTGCCGCTGCGCTCGCTGGTCGGCAGCGACGGGACGATCGACGCGGAGCTGTACCCCAACTTCGCCGCGCTGCAGAGCCAGACCGACGTGTTCCTCAACGCCTCGAGCAACGCGTGGGCCACGACCTACTCGGTGCCCAGCCTGCTCACCGGTCAGCTCCCGGCGGGCCGGACCATCCCGGTCGCCACCACCCACCCGGACAATGCCTTCACCCTGCTGGCTCGCTCGCACGAGCTGCGCGTCCACGAGCTGCTCGGTCTCTGCCCCGAGTCGCTGTGCCACCTGCCCGAACGATCCGGGATCCTGCCGCGGGGGACGGGCGGACTCCTGATGGACGGGATGGCGGCGTTCTGGCGCATCGTGCAGCCGGGTACCGCCGGGGACGACCCCAACGGCGCTCTGTTCGGCGAGGCGAACGCCGCGATGAAGCAGGCGTCCGGATCGGCGCCGTTGCGCATCGGCCGAACCCGGCTGCTGGCACCGCCGCGGTTCGCGGAGTTCCTCGACGACCTGGACCGGCCGAGCGCCGACGGGCGGCCGTCCTTCAGCTTCCTGCACCTGCTCATCCCGCACTCGCCGTGGGTGCTCCTCCCGGACGGACGCCGGTACCGGACGCCGGACGACCAGCTCCGACCCATCGGGCTGACGGGTGACACCTGGAACAAGGACGGCACCTTCGTCGCGCTAGGACGGCAGCGCCACCTGCTCCAGACGCAGTACGCCGACCGCCTGGTCGGCGAGCTGGTACGCCGGCTCAAGGCCGGCGGCCAGTGGGACCGGTCGGCCGTGGTCATCACCGCCGACCACGGCGTGGCGTTCACTCCGGGCGCGCCACGTCGCCAGACCACCATGAGCAACCGCTACGAGCTCGCCTGGGTGCCGCTGTTCGTCAAGCGGCCGGGCCAGCTCGAGGGCACGACAAGGCTCGACGACGCCCAGCTGATCGATGTGCTGCCCACCATCGGCGACCTGCTCGACGTCGACATCCCTTGGCGGCTGGACGGTCAGTCGGTCTACGGCTCGGCGCGCGCAGTCACCGACCGGCGGACCTTCTTCTCCCGTGCCGGCCACTCGCTGCAGCTCGACGGCGGCTGGGGCCTCGCGCAGACGCGGAAGAAGTCGATCGGGAGCTTCGCTGCCTCCCACGACGATCCCCTGCGCGTCTACCGGGTCGGACCCGACAGCGGCTGGGTAGGCCGGTCGGTCAGCAGCCTGCCGACCGCACCGGCCGACCCGGAGAGGTCGGCGACCCTCGAGGACAGCGACGCCTGGGAGGACGTGGACCCGGCGGCGGACCAGCTCCCCGCCTACGCAACCGGCCGGCTGGACGACCCCGGCGGCACCACGACGGGGGTCGTCATCGCGCTCAACGGAGTGGTCGCCGCAGTGAGCCCGGTGTCGGCCGGAAGCGCCCCCGGCCAGTACGCCGCGCTCCTCCCACCGTCCCTGCTGAGGGCGGGAAGGAACGACATCGTGCTGTACGGCGTCGGGCCGGACCGGCGCCTGTCGCCGATCGCCGTGAAGGGGGACTCGTGAGCGGCCGCACCGCCCTCGTGGTGACGACCGTGGTGCTGGCTGTCGTCCTCGCCGTTGCCGCAACGCTGCTGATCCCGTGGCGGCCGCTGCCCCTGCACGGTCTCGCGCCTTCGCCGGTCGACGCGGCCCGGGACTTCAGCGCCGCGCAGATCGCCCGCGAGAACGCGTTCCACGCTGCCGTGCGGCCGCCGGCGTACGCCTCGCTGGCTCTCGGCCTGCTGATCGCCGCGGTGCTGGGCTTCACGCCGACAGGAGCCCGCCTGGTGTCGGCTGTCGCGGCACCGTTCGGCGGCGGGTGGTTCGCCCGGGTCGTGGTGGGGACGGTGGCTCTCACCCTGCTGGGCCGGGCGCTGACCCTGCCCTGGGACGCGTGGAGCGAGTCGGTGCGGCGGCGCTACGGCCTGTCGACACGCGACTGGCCGTCGTGGGGCGTCGACGTCGCGAAGTCCTACGGCGTCGGGCTGGCCCTCGCCCTGGTCGTGCTGCTGATGCTGATCGGTCTCGCGCACTGGCAGCCGGAGCGCTGGTGGGCCGTCGGTGCCGCGGTCGGCGCGTTGCTCGTGGTCGTGGCGTCGTTCGCCTACCCGGTGGTCGTCGAGCCGGTGTTCAACAACTTCACGTCGATGCCGGCCGGGCCGCTGCGCACGTCGCTGCTGCAGCTCGCGCGCGAGGACGGCGTACCGGTCGACGACGTGCTGGTCGCGGACGCCAGCCGCCGTACGTCGTCGTTGAACGCCTACGTCTCGGGCATCGGTGCCACCCGCCGGATCGTCGTGTACGACACGCTGGTCGAGACGGCCTCGCCCGAGCAGGTGCGGCTCATCGTGGCGCACGAGCTCGGCCACGCCAAGGAGCGCGACGTCGTGTGGGGCACCTTCCTGGGCGCGACGGGAGTGGCGTTGGTCGTCTGCGTGCTTGCGCTGCTCGGCCGGTGGCAGTGGTTGCTCGCCCGAGCCGGTGTGGAGTCCTTGGCGGACGGACGCGCGGTGGCGCTGCTGATGGCCGTGGTGGCGCTGCTCGGCTTCGTGGCCGGTCCGGTGCAGAACCTGATGTCGCGGCGGGTCGAGACCCGGGCCGACGTGCACGCCCTGGACCTGACGCGCGACCCGGCGGGGATGGTGGCGATGCAGCGTCGCCTGTCGGTCGACGAACCTGTCCGACCTCGACCCGTCGCCGCTGGTGTTCGGGCTGTTCGCGACGCACCCCACCGGCCCGCAGCGGATAGCGCTGGCACGCGACTGGGCCCGGTTGCACGGCGTCCCGGTTCCGCCGGGACTGTCGCGGTGACCCGCACCCTCGTCATCACCAACGACTTCCCGCCGCGGGTGGGCGGTATCGAGTCGTTCGTGCTCGCGATGGCGCAGCGGATGGATCCGGACACAGGTGGTCGTGCACACGGCTCGACAGCCCGGGGACGCGGCCTTCGACGCCGGCCTGGACTTCCCGGTGGTCCGTGACCCGTCCCGGATCATGCTGCCCACGCCGGCCGTCACCACGAGGTCGGTGGCGATCGCGAAGGAGATGGGCTGCGACACGGTCTGGTTCGGTGCGGCCGCGCCGCTGGGACTGATGGCCTCGTCGTTGAAGCGGCGGGCCGGCGTACGGCGGACGGTGGCGTCGACGCACGGGCACGAGGTGTGGTGGGCGAAGGCGCCGGTCACCCGTCAGCTGCTGCACCGGATCGGCGAGACCAACGACGTGCTCACCTACCTGGGGGAGTACACCCGGTCGCAGGTCGCGCCGGCCCTGTCGCCGGCCGCCGCGGCACGGATGGTGCAGCTGACGCCGGGGGTGGACACCGAGGCGTTCCACCCGTCGGTCGACGGCCGGCCGGTGCGGGAGATGTACGGGCTGGGCGACCGCCCGGTGGTCGTCTGCGTCTCACGGCTGGTCGAGCGCAAGGGCCAGGACACGCTGGTCCGGGCGCTGCCGCTCATCCAGGAGTCGGTGCCCGACGCGGCCGTGCTGCTCGTCGGTGACGGTCCGATGCGCGACACGCTGGTCCGGCTCGCCGCCGAGCTGGGCGTGTCGGCCGACGTGGTGTTCGCCGGGGCCAAGCCGTGGGTCGAGCTGCCGCCGTACTTCGCGGCGGGAGACGTGTTCTGCATGCCGACCCGGACCCGCAAGGCGGGATTCGAGGTCGAGGGACTCGGCATCGTCTACCTCGAGGCCTCCGCGAGCGGCCTGCCCGTGGTCGCCGGCGACTCCGGCAGGCGCGCCGGACGCGGTCCTGGATGGGGAGACGGGTTTCGTCGTGGATGGAACCTCTCCGTCCGACGTCGCGGAGCGGGTGGCTCAGCTACTCACCGACGCCGGACTCGCGTCGCATCTGGCGAGACACGGTCGGAGCTGGGCGGCGGAGCGATGGACGTGGCAGGTGGCCGGTGAGCGTCTTCGGGGGCTGCTGACGGGCGGCCAGTCCGGCTGACCCTTGGCCGGAGCTCGAGGAGCAGCACCACCGCCAGTCCTAGCAGCAGGCCGTTGCGCACCAGCAGGGCGGCAACTCCAACCGGCCGGAACTCGACCAGCTCCGCATAGAGCAGCGGGTAGACCAGGTGCGTCATGGCACACGTCACGACGATCAGGCCGGCGATCCATCTCGGACGGCGAGTGGTCACGGTCGCCAGCACCATGGCAGCGGGTGCGACGATCCACACGAGGTACTGAGGACTCAAGACCTTGGAGGACAGGAGCATCGCGGTCACCAGCGCGAGGCCAGCGACCCTGGCCCTCTGGTCGCGGTCCGTCGCGGCCAGGCCGCGAAGGGAGGCGACGACAGCGATGCCGACACCGATCCCGAGAAGGCCGGACAGCACCGCAGCCGCACCGGTGCCGTGCGCGGTCACCTGATACGCGCCGAACGTGAACTCCGAGGACACGTCGTTGCCCAGCAACGCACTGAGCGCGAACAATGACCCCGCGAGGGACTCGATGTGGAGCCCCCGGTCGAGTGTCCAGGTGACGGCCCCCCAGGTATCGCCGGGAACCACGAGAGCCGGCAGCACGACACCGAGCAGGGAGCAGACGATGACGGCGCCGAGAGCTCGCCGAGGGCGTCGGCCGAGGATGAGGATGCTCGGGAGCAGGACGATCGGCCACAGCTTCAAGGCGGCGGCGATGCCTAGCCAGGCACCGCGTCGCGCCGAGCTGGGACGGGTGCCGAGCGCGCATGCGGCGGCTACCGCCGGGAGCAGGTCGAACCGGGTCCAGAGGAGCCCTCCGAGCAGGGCCGGGGCGAGGATCCAGAGGAGGACCGCGATGTCGGAGCCGTGGTTCGCCCGGGAGGCGTTCAGCACGACACGCAGGAACAGGAGGTCGACGGCGGCCATGGCGGCGATGAACGTCGCGGCGTAGAAGACCGAGGAGGGCGTCCAGCCGAAGCAGCAGCAACACCAGCCTGGCGAGCGGGGGATACTCGTCCAACGGACGTCCGGGGATGTCCCCGGTGAACACGGTGCGAGCCCACTCGGCGTACAGCCCGACATCGATCCAGGATCTGCCGTCCCGACGCCACCCGAGGGAGATGGCCAGCATGGCTGACCTGCTGAGTGCCCACAAGAGCACCGCCTGTGCCTCGGTGAGACGTGGCCTCGCCGACCCATTGCTAGCGATGGAGACAGTCGCCTGGGAGGTCATCCCCGCACCAGGAGGACGAAGTCGCCGTCGCGGATGTCCTGACGCCAACCGTCGAGGAGGAGGAGATCGCGAAGTGGACTGGTTCGGTCGACGACGACGACGTCCGGACGCAAGCGGGAGATCTCAGCTTCCCAATCGCCCCGAGCGCTCATGAGGTCGTTGTGGCGGCGGATCCGGGCATCGCCGTACCTGTCCGCCCTTCCGTCGATCGCGAGCCTGACGCGATCACCGCCGAACTCGCGGAGGTACCCACTCAGGTTGTACGGACTCAGGACCCTGAGGTCGGTGTGTCTGCTGCCTCGAGATGACTGCGCGATGCGGGCGGGGAGTTGTTCCGGTGTAGGCGGCTGCGCCGCATAGAGCATGCCGAGTGCGACGACAGCCGCCAGTGTTGCGCGCGATACAGGATCGAACGAGGGAGCGGGGCCGACGTGCGCACCCATGGCAGCGCGGAGGTGAGTGCTCCGGCCACGAGCGGTGTCAAGAGCACGCTCGCGATGACAGCGTTCCGGAATGCCATCAGCCCGAACGCCGGCGATGACAAGGGCGAAGACCGAGGTGCCCGGATCGCTGGACCCGCACTCGCAGAGCGGCTCCAGGCCGCCACGCAGCATCAGCAGGCAGCCCGGTAAGACCCCAGGCGACCGGAGCGGTAGAGCGTGGTGTGCCTGCCACTCGCTTATCTCGCTAGTCGACGACCTGATCAGGACGGTGCAGAGCAAGAGCTCGTAGCCGACCGGCGTCAACGGCTGCCGCGATCGAGGCAGCCCGCCCCGGCCGCGAACGGTCGCCAACCGACGGTCCGCTTCGAGCAGCCGGATCGCCCCGGCCAGGAGGACAGACGGCGGGCACGCAGGATCCACAGACCGTGCGAGACTTGGCCCAGACCCAGGTGAGCGGAATCGCGACAGGGCAGGGGAAATCGTCATCGAACAGCCAGCGACGCACGGCCGGAAGTGACTGCGCACAGCACCAGACTGAACGTCTGTGGCCGGTCCTGCAGCACGAGCGCCGCCGGAACGCCCACGATGCAAACGCGCCACGCCAGCCCACGGCGGGTACTGCCGGTGCAGGAAGACGCCTAACAACGTGTAGAACGCGAGGCGAGGAGGAGCCGGAGTAGCAATCAGGCCCTGTAGCCGAAAGCGGCGACCACGACGGCGTAACCGACTTCGGCTAGCCACGCGGTCGGAAACCAATCCCGGACGCCGTCGGTGTAGGCGATCGGGTCAGCGGCCGAGGTCGAGACTGCGATGGTCGAGCCATGCCTGGCCAAGGACCCGGTGCCAGTAGATGTCCGGGTCGATGTTCGCGTAAGCCGCGATGGCCCCGCCGAGTGCGGCGACCAGCAGGCTCACGAGCAACCATGCCGACGGCGAGGCTCGACGGTCCGAGGCGGTTCGGATCCCGCGCGCGGCTCTCTGGTCACCACCGTCGCCCCGGTCTCGGACTGGCCCAGTCGCGGCCAAGGCGCGACCGCACGTCAGCAGGTGCAGTCGCGGACGCCGACGCCGGAGGCATCGCACGAGTCACTGAACATCTCCGTCACGGTCCCGCCGAGAGCAAAGACGGCTGCAGCCACTGCCGCGCGACGCCACGAGGACGAGGCCGTACTCGACGGCGCTGGCGCCTGTGTCGTCGCGAGCCGTTCGGTCATGAACGCTGCCGCTCTCGGCCGGGCGCCGAGATGTTCACCGCAGGACGTGGTCAACAGCGCAGCTTGGCGCCGTCGGGCTGGCCATCTTGATGGTCCGAGCAGGTGTCCGTGAAGACCTCTTGGACGAGCCCGCCGAGGGCGAAGACGATGATGACGACGAGGGCTGCGATGGCGGCGACCAGGAGGCCGTACTCGACCGCTGAGGCGCCATCGTCCTTGGTGCTGGTGACCTTGCGGATGTAGGCGAGCATGGTGACTTCCTCCGTTATGGCGGACCTGGCGGTCCGAGGTGCTGGACCTCACCGTGGATGCCCAGCGCTGCAGTCCCAAGCATCGACACTTGCAGCCTCGAGCAACATCGCTCAGGCAGTTGACCCGATATCAGCCGAACGGCTGATATGGCACCACTAAAAGGCTGAGTCCGCCGGGTTCGCGATGAGTCCCAGCCGCATGGCCGTCATCAGGGCCTGCGCCCGGTTGGCGGCGCCCGAGCTTCTCGTAGACCTTGGAGATGTGGGTCTTGGTGGTCGACTCGCTGATGAACAGCTGCTTGGAGATCGCGGCGACCCCCAGGCCGTCGGCCAGCAGGCCCAGCACCTCGCGCTCGCGCGGGCTCAGCTGGGGCCCGGAGGGGGACAGCCGGCGCTGCATGGCGCCGGCCAGGTCGTTCGCGGTGAAGGCGCGCGGCGACACCGCCGCGTGCCGGGCGGCCGAGATGACGTCGTCGGCGGGCGCGTCCTTGGGGACGAAGGCCGAGGCGCCGGCCTCCAGCGCGCCGAACAGCTGCTCGTCGCCGGCGTACATCGTGAGCACCACGATGCCCATCGTGGGGTTCGCCTCGCGCACCTTCTTGGCGGCGTCCAGGCCGCTGCCGTCCGGCAGCCGGACGTCGAAGATGACGACGTCGGGGGGAGTCGCCTGGATCAGCGAGAGCGCCTCGGCGACCGTGCCCGCCTCGCCGAGCACGGTGAAGTCGCCGGTGCGCTCGAAGGCGCGGCGGAGACCTTGCCGGATCAGCTCGTGGTCATCGACCAGCACGACCGTCGTAGACACGATCACCACCCTAGTCGGCGGTCCGCTCGGGACCTAGCGTGACCTCGACCGATGTACCACCCTTTGTCCGGTTGCCCACGACCAGCCGGGCGCCGATCCGCGTAGCGCGCTCGCGCATGACCTCCAGGCCGAAGCTGTCCGATCGCGGCTGGCCGAGACCGCCGCCGTCGTCCTCGACGCGCAGGTAGGCCGACGGCGGGTCGATCCGGCAGGTGACCCACAGGTTGGCCGCGTTGGCGTGCTTGCGGGCGTTGGTGACCGCCTCCTGGGCGATCCGGAGCAGCTCGGTCTCGGCGTCGATCGGCAGCCGCACCGGCGACTCGTCGAGGACCAGGTGCACGGTGAGCTTCGAGCTCGCGCCGACCTGACGGACGTAGTCGGACAGCGCCGTGCCCAGCCCCACGGTCGACTGGACCTCGCTGCGCAGGTCGAAGATCGACAGCCGCAGCTCGGAGATGACGCGGGTCAGCTCGCCCCGCAGCTTCTTGAGATCCGTCTCGAGCTCGGGGAGGTAGCGGGCCCGAGCAGCGAGGTCGTCGACGACGTACCCCATCGAGGCCAGCTCCTGGGCGATCCCGTCGTGGATCTCGCGAGCCAGCCGGCGGCGCTCCTCGGCCGTCGCCAGGCTGCGGACCTCGCTGAACAGCAGCGCCGTCTCCAGCCGCAGCGCCAGCTCCTCGAGGATGCCGGCGGCTGCGGCCAGCTGGGTGGGGTCGAACGGCTGGTGGGAACTCTCCAGTGCCACCAGCCCGAAGGTCCGCAACCCGATCCGCAGCGGCAGGACGGCGGAGTAGCCGGTCGTGCCCGGCGTGAAGGCGTGGCTCGACCGCATCGGGCTGCTGGCCGCCCAGGCCTCGTCGAACAGCGGGCCCTCGACTGTCCCAGTCGAGCCGGTCGGCGCCGAGGAACGCCACCGGGGACAACCGGCCGCCGGTGGAGCGCACGTAGACCGCGCCCCGGTCGTACGGCGTCTCCCGTGCGGACGTTCTCCAGCATCTGCTGGGCCAGGGTCACCGGGTCGAGCCCGCCGGAGAGCTGCCGGGAGACCAGCCGGAGCTGGGAGATCAGGCGGTACGCCGCGGCGTACGCGGCGTTCTCCGGCTCCCCGGGCCCCCACCTGCTGCAACCGCCCGACCCACGCACCGAGCAGCCCGACTGCCAGCGTGATGAGCGACCAGCGGCTCAGGACGGCCAGGTAGCTGGTCCAGGTCAGCGTCTCGGCGCCGATCAGGCGGCCGAGCATGAGCACGAGGGCGCCGAGCCCGGCCGCGGTGACCGCGGTCCGCACGCCGCCGGCCAGGCCGGCCGCCAGCGCCGGGGCCAGCAGGTAGGGCAGCAGGGTCTCGGGCAGCGGCTCGAGCGAGCAGCATGAGCCGCAGGCCAGCACGGCCTCGGCGACCGGCTGGAACGGGGCGACGGCAGCCCACCGGGCCGGGACCGGGAGGGAGGCGGCGACGGCCACGGCGAGCAGCAGCACCACGGCGACGACGTCGGCGGCGGCCTGCCGCTGGACCAGGGTCAGCGCAGCGCAGCCCAGCACCAGGGCGGTCCGCACGCTGAGGACGATTCGCTGGTCGAGGCGCAGGCCGGCGAACCGGACGAGGGGCATACCGCGACGCTGCCACAGCCGTGCGGGGCAGTCCTCGATCTAGGTGCCGGGGACGTCCCGGGCGTGTCGTGGCCGCTCGGCGGTCGCGCACGGCGACGTGTGCGCCGCTACCCGAGCCGACCGCTGAACGAGTGGAAGATCGTGATCGCGGCCGGACCGAGGATGACGACGAACAGCGACGGCAGGATGCAGAAGATCAGCGGGAACAGGATCTTCACCGGCACCTTCTGGGCGAGCTCCTCGGCGCGCTGGCTGCGCTTGATGCGCATCTCGCGGGCCTGCACGCGCAGCACCGTAGGCGATCGGGATGCCGAAGGCGTCGGCCTGCACCATGGCGGTGACGAAGCCGCGCAGCTCGGGGAGGTCGGTGCGGTCGCCCAGCGCGCGCAGCGCGTCGGACCGGCCGAGGCCGATCTGCATCTCCTGCAGCACCCGGAAGAACTCCTCGGCCAGCGGGCCGGTGGTGTTCCGGGCGACCTGCGACAGCGCCGGCGTCGAACGCGAGCCCCGCCTCGACCGAGATCGTCAGCAGGTCGAGCGCGTCCGGCAGCTCGCGGCGCATCTGCTCGCGTGCGGTTGTAGCGCCATCTGGTAGAGCGCGCATGTTGGGCGCGAAGAAGCCGGTGACGCCGAGGACGACGGCGAACCCGAGCGACCGGCAGCGAACCCGGCCCCGAAGGCGAGGGGCAGTGCGATGCCGAGCACCAGGCCGGCGAGCAGCGCCGAGCATCTTGAAGGCGATGACGCGGTCGACGTCCCAGCCGGCCGGGTTGCCGGCGAGCTCGAGCCGGTGGCGGATCCGGCGCGACCTGGTCACCGGGCGCGAAGCGGCGTGCCGATCTCGGTGAACCGGGCCATGGCCGGGCGCGAGGACCCGCTCGGCGAACGGCTTGTTCAGCTCGCGTCGCCATCGGCGACGGCGCGGCGGGATGGCGTGCATCGCGGCGAGCGACCGGGTGACCTGCTGGCGCTCGGAGGTGATCACGCCGACGGTGGCCAGCGCGATCACGAGGGCGAGGAAGACGGCGGCGAGCCCGAGCACGAGCAGCAGGTCGGCGTCCATCTCAGACCTCCACCTTGACGGCCTTGCGCATCCACAGCGCGCCGACGGCCAGCAGCGACGCGCCCACACCGAGCAGCAGCCAGCCCGATCGCGGTCGGTGACCAGCGGCTTGAGGTAGTCCGGGCCGGACGAGCGACGAGGTAGAGGGCGAACACGACGGGCAGCAGCCCGAGGATCCAGGCCGACAGCCGGCCCTCGGCCGAGAGCACGCTCACCTGCCGGCGCAGCCGCTCCCGCTCGCGCAGGGTCGCCGCCACCGTGGTCAGCAGCTCGGCGAGGTTGCCGCCGACCTCGCGCTGGATCCGGATCGCCATCACGACCCAGCCGAAGTCCTTGCTCTTCATCCGCTCGGCGATGCCGTCCAGCGCGTCCTCGATCGGCACGCCGAGCCGCGCCTCGACCAGCGCGCGGTTGAACTCGCCGGTGATCGGCTGCTGGCCCTCCCGGACGACGGTGTCCATCGCCTGCGGCAGTGGAGTAGCCGGCCGACAGGCTGCCGGCGACCAGCTGCAGGGTGTCCGGCAGCTGCGCGAGGAACGCCGACGTGCGCCGCGACTCCTTGACGATGAGGTAGACCCACGGCAGGGCCAGGCCGATGATCAGGCCGAGCAGCGCGGCGAGGAGCGAGCCGCCGCCGACGAGGAGCAGCAAGATCGAGAGCCCGACCGCGACGCCGACGTGGATGAGCATCCACTCGGCGGCCCGCAGCGGGACGCCCGCGGCCTCGAGCCGCAGTGCGAGGGCGGCCTCGAAGTCGCGCCGCTGCGACGACCCGGCCGGCGAGCTCGACGGCGGACCGGGCGATCTGGCTGCTGCCGAGCGCGGTCGTGCGTCTGCTCCTGCTTGCGGCGTGGCACGGCCGGTGAGCGTGTAGAGCGACAGCCGTCGACGCACCCGTCCCTGCTTCGTCGTCACGGTCGATGGTGCTCAGCGCGACGAACAGGACTGCCAGCAGACCGAGGAACAGCGCGCCGAGGATGACCGGCAGGCGCGGACCGGCTGATCGCGGGCAGCGCAGCGGTGTCGCTGCACCGGGCACCGGGCCGGTGTTCGGCGCGACCCGTGGGCGCCGGCCACGGCGAACGACCGGAAGGCGGAGTCGGTCAGCTCGAGCGTCGCCCGCCATGACGGTGACCTCGACGTTGCCGAACGCCGGTGACGTCGGCGGGCAGCTCGGCCTCGATCAGCAGCTGGTTGCTGATCGCCTCGGCCGCGTCCTGGAAGACGTCGGCCAGGTCGGCCGGGTCGCTGCTGATGACCTGCCCACCCGCCGCGGTCATCAGCGTCGGTCGAGCTCCGGCGGCTGCTCGTCCGGCGGCGCCGATGTAGACGGCGTCGACCGCGACGTCGTCGGCCGTGGCCGTCGCCGCCGCGTCCTCGAGCGTCGTGTCGCTGCTGCCCGTCCTCGTCCCCGTCGGTCAGCAGCAGCACGCTGCGCGCGCCGGCGCTGCCGGTCAGGTCGGCGGCCAGGGCGAGTCCGTCGAACAGCGCGGTGCCCGCCGGCTCGTTGAGCACCAGGTTGTCGATCACGGTCCGGACGGCGGCCCGGTCCGTGGTCGGCGCGACCTCGGTCTGCGGCGATGTCGCCGAAGGTCACCAGGCCGACCATGACGTCCGTCGGCAGGGTGCTGAGGAACGTGGTCGCCGCGGCCTTGGCCGCGTCCAGCCGCTCGCCGCGCATGCTCCGGCTGTTGTCGATGGCGAGGACGGCGACCTGTTCGACCGCGTCGCTGCTCGTCGAGCGCTCGGCCGACGCGGTCGACCGTCGCGCTCGGCCACCCGCACCTGCACCGAGTCCGGCGTCCAGGGCGACGCCGTCCGGGAGGCCGTCGGCCCGGAAGACGATGCCGCAGCGCGTCGCCGTCGCGCTTGACCTCGACGATGCGGCCGGTCTCGTCAGCAGCCGCGACCTGGACGCGGCAGCAGGACGCCGAGCGACGGTCGCCAGCCCGACCGCGGCCGAGGCGGCGCCGGGTCATCGCCCGAACTTCTCGAAGGCGAACGACGGTCGGGTCGACGGTGACGCCGCTGCGGCGAGCTTCTCGAGGAACTTCGGGCCGCAGGCCGGTCGACTTCAGGCGTGCCGAGCGAGTGGCCGGTCTCGTCGAAGCCGGCGCCGTGGTCGAAGAGGAACAGGTCCTGCAGCGTGATGACGTCGCCCTCCATGCCCGACGACCTCGGTGATGTGGGTGATGCGCCGGGTGCCGTCCTTGAACCGGGCCTGCTGGACGATCAGGTCGATCGCGCTGGCCACCTGCTCGCGGATCGCGCGCATCGGCAGGTCGATGCCGGCCATCAGCACCATCGTCTCGACCCGGGAGAGGACGTCGCGGGGGGTGTTGGCGTGCACGGTGCAGATCGAGCCGTCGTGGCCGGTGTTCATCGCCTGCAGCATGTCGAGCGCGGCGGCGTCGCGGATCTCGCCGACGACGATGCGGTCGGGCCGCATCCGCAGCGAGTTGCGGACCAGGTCGCGGATCTTGACCTCGCCGCTTGCCCTCGATGTTCGGCGGCCGTGACTCCAGCCGCAGCACGTGCTCCTGGTGCAGCTGGAGCTCGGCGGCGTCCTCGATGGTGATGACCCGCTCGTCGTCCGGGATGAACGACGAGAGCACGTTGAGCGTGGTGGTCTTGCCGGCGCCGGTGCCGCCGGAGACCAGGATGTTGAGCTTGCCGCGGACGCACGCGCTCGAGGAAGTCCGCGACACGGCGCGGGTCATCGTGCCGAAGCCGATCAGGTCCTCGACCTGGTAAGGGGTCGGCGGAGAACTTGCGGATGGTGAGCAGCGAGCCGTCGATCGCCAGCGGCGGGATGATGGCGTTGACCCGGCTGCCGTCGGGCAGGCGGGCGTCGACCATCGGGCTGGCCTCGTCGACCCGGCGTCCGACCCGGCCCACGATCTTGTCGATCGTGCGGCGCAGGTGCGCCTCGTCGGTGAACGTCGCCGTCGACCTGGTGGATCCGCCCGGCCCGCTCGATGTAGATCGAGTCGGAGCCGTTGACCATGACCTCGGTGATGTCGGGGTCGCGCAGGTAGGGCTCGAGCGGCCCGTAGCCGAGGATGTCGTCGGCGATCTCCTGGGCGATCCGGGCGCGGTCGGCGACCGGTCAGCGGCGTCTCGTCCTGGGCGAGCACCTCCTGCAGCGTCTGCCGCACCCGCTGCTCGAGCTCGGCCTGGGTCAGCCGCGAGTCGTAGAGCTTGGGCCCGAGGCTGTCCAGCAGGGCCTGGTGGACGGCGCGCTTGAGGTCGCCGAACGGGTCCGACGCTGCGCCGCGCCCGCGGCGCCGCAGCGGTGAAGCCGTCTGCGCCGGCACCGTCTCGGCGCCGCTGACGCCGCGTTCCCGCTGGGCGGCGGCGAGCCGGTCAGCCAGGCTCATGCGTCTTGCTCTTCCTGCGCAGCAGGCCGCGCCGGTCAGTGCGCAGCCCGGTCGGGATGGTCGTCTCGCCGGACAGCACGGCCGGCGGCCACGTCGTTCTCGGCGAACGCCTTGATCGCCAGGCTGACACCGGGTGCTTGGGGTCGTCGAGCACGATCGGCACGCCGCGGTTGATCGAGGCCGGGACGTCGCGCGAGCTCGGGATCTGCACGGTGATCGGTGCCTTGAGGGTCTTCTCGACCTCGCTGACGGCGAGCCCGACCTTGGAGTCCGCCCGGTTGAGCACGAGCCGCCAGCGGTCCCGCGGGTAGTTGAGCAGGTCGAGCGTCTCGAGGGTGAGCTTGAGGTTCTTCAGCGCCGGGATGTCCAGGGTCGCGAGCAGCGCGACCATGTCGCTCTGGTCGAACGCGGCCAGCACGTGGTCGTCGAACGCCGGCGGGGTGTCGACGACGACGAAGTCGAACTGCTGCTTGAGCAGGTCGAGGATCGTGGCGACACGAGCGTGGCCGGGATCGACTCGGCCGTGCCCGGCTCGATCGGCGCGACCAGCGTCGTCAGGCCGGGGGAGTGCGGCGTCAGCAGCGACGCGACCGCCGGCGCGTCGAGGCTGTCGGCCAGCGGCACGGCGTCGGCGATCGTGTGCGCCGGGAACAGCTGCAGCGCGATCGCGACGTCGCCGAAGGCGAGGTCGAGGTCGACCAGGCAGACCTCGCGGCGGCCGCGGTCGGCCAGGGCGGCGGCCAGGTTGGTGGCCAGCGTGGTCTTGCCGCAGCCGCCCTTGGCCGAGAAGACCGTGATCAGGCGGCCTCGGCTGGTGCGTCGTCGCTCGGTCGCTGGCGCACCGCGGACGGTCTCCCGCAGCCGCCGCGCCAGCTCACGGGCGCGGCGTACGGAGGAGGTGAGACCGGCGAGGTCGCGCTCCTCGACCACCTCGAACACGCCCGGAGCGCAGCGCGTCGGTGAGCACGGAGGTGTCGACCCGGCGGCGGACCAGGATCACGGCCAGGCTCGGCCGGATCACCCGCATCGACTCGGCCAGGCCCAGCGCCGAGCCGAGGTCGACCGTGGGGCCGAGCACGACGGCGTCCTCGGTGAACTGCGTCTCGAGGTGCCGGCGCAGCGCGTCCAGCGAGGGCAGCACTGGCTCTCCGGGCCGAGCGCGGCGTGCAGCGTCTCGGCGGTGGTCGGGTCGAGATCGACGATGGCTGTCATGTCAGTCGAACAGGTTCTCGGCGGTGACGCCGGGGTCGGACCGGTCGACCTCGGACTCCTCGTTGAGCAGGCCGAAGGTGATCTGCCGCCGCTGTTCTGGGCCGTAGACGAGCTTCTGCGCCTCCGCCTGGTTGACCGCGACGGTCAGCAGGGCCTTGCGCAGCTCCTCGGCCGGTCCGCCGTCGGTCGCGAGGTCGACCAACGTGGTGGCGCCGGCCGCGATCACCGGGACACTCGGTCAGCAGCACCCGGGTCGCCTCCTGAGCGCCGCTCGCGCCGGCGGCGGTGGTGAGGAACACCACGACGCTCGGAGCCGGGCTCGACGAAGCCGGCGACGCGGTGCGGGTCGTCGAGCTGTGAGGCTGACGGCGAGCTTGCCCTTCGGGATCGGCAGCACCGCGCTCTCGCCGGGGTTGCCGAACTGCGTGGCGAGGATCGGCTCGCCGGCGGCGATCGGCGCGACAGCGCGACCTTGTCAGCGATCGCGGTGATGTCGCTGAGGGCGGGCAGCCCCTCGACGCTGCTGGCGATGAACGGCCGGGTCTCGAAGACGCCGGCGTCCTGGGCGTCCTGTGCGGTGGTGCCGGCCGCGATCGGTGGTGGTGGCCACCAGCACCTCGACCGAGGTCGTAGCCCGCCTCGCGCGCGCTGGTCGACGCCGTTGACGTACAGAAAGATGCCAGTCGTGCCCAGCGCGGCCACCACGAGCGCGGCGACCAGGAGCAACGTACGACGTCCCATGGTCCTTCAATCGGTCTCTGCGCGGCACAGTTGAGCCGTGATGACGCTCACAGATTGTGTCCCAGGAGCGACGCATCGACCGTGTTTCGCGGATCCGACGGTACTCAGCGTCACGGGTGGGCGGAGGCGTTTTGAGCCATTCCCTGCCGATCTCGGCAGTGTCGATCGCCCTGGTCGTCGAGCGCTCAGCCGCTGCGACCACGGTCGCCACCACCCGGGCCCGGACGCCGACATCGTCGAAGTATCGCGCGGACCGGAGCAGGCGCCGGAGCGCTCAACAGGCAGAACGGCGCGGCGATCAGGACCGGCAACCACCAGTCGGCGACCTCGGCCAGGCGTCGAGAAGAGCACCGCCACCAGCGTGGTCGACACCGCCAGCCGCGCCGAGTAGGCGGCCATCACCCCGGGCGGAGCGGGCGTGTCCCGAGGCCCGCGCAGGTCGGCCCGGTGCGGCCGGGTCACCGAGAGGTCGCATGCAGGTGGCGACGCACCCGGAGCACGGACGACGACGGCGCAGGACGCGAGCGCAACCGCCTCGCCGCGGCCGGCGGCGGGCCGCTCGGCGCGCAGGCTGCCCGCGGCCACGGTGAGCGACGACGGCCAGGGCGCAGACCTCGGCGACCACCTGCGCCTTGCGCCCAGAACACGGTCCGGGCGCGGACGGGCAGCGACGCGAGCCAGACCGCGCCGGTGCCGTCGAGGCAGAACGCGTTCACCCCGAACAGCAGCCCGGCTCCGGCGGCGACCAGCCCGGGCAGCAGAACGAGGGCGGACCACTCCAGGCGCGGCCAGCGCGGCCACCAGCCCCGGCAGCGATGCCGAGCACGATCAGCCCGCGGCGCAGGGATGTCGAGCGCCAGATGCTGGCCCGGTCGGTGGCCAGCAGCTCGCGGCGCTGGCTGCCGGCGGCGGCCCGGCGTCGTACCGGTCGCGAGTCGATCCGGCTGCCCACGTCTGCCCGGCCGACGCAGCGCACCAGGCGCAGAGCCACCGGCCGAGCCGGTCGGCGCCCAGCGCGGCCAGCAGGAGGGCGGCCGTGGTCACCGACCAGCGCAGGTAGTCGCCCTGCGGCGCGGCCTGGGCGCCGAGCACGACGGACGTCGTCGGCGACCGGTCCAGGACGGCGGTCACGTTGCCCGTGGCCACCACGACCACGCAGGCCGCGGCCGCGCGACCCGGCGGCCACCCAGGTCAGCCGGCGCCCGGCGACGCGCTGCCGGACCCCCACCACGACCCAGGCCGAGCGCCTGCCCGGCGATCGTGACGAAGGCGACGTAGGCCAGGCAGGTGAGCAGCGCCAACGGCAGCCTGCGCCGAGGGCCCGCTGACGTAGGCCGTCAGGCCGACCAGGGCCGACCAGCTGGGTGGTCCAGGCCAGGTTCAGCGGCGTGAGCACCAGCGAGGCGAGGTACTGGGTCCGCGCGGTGATCGGGTACGCCGCGAGCTGCTCGGTCGGGAAGCAGCTCGTTGCCTCCGCCGGCGACCAGCGGCGCGAGGACCGCGAGCAGCGCCACCGACAGGTAGGCCGTCGGGCGCCAGCACGCTGACGTCGAGGATGCGCTCACGGGGGGCAAGCAGCCCGACGCACGACCGCAGCCAGGCAGAGCAGGGGGACGCGCGGACGCCAGCACGGCGAACCCCCGACGGGCCTGCGGCGAGCGGACCATGCGCCACCGCAGCGCCAGCAACGGCGACCAGCTGCGACGGTGCTCACGACAGCAGCGACCGGTAGCGGGCGGCGCCGTCCACGCCGGCCAGCTCGGTCGCGGGCGCTGCCGCCACGACGGCGCCGCGGCGCAGCACCACGGCCTCGTCGCAGGCCTGCACGGCGAGCTCGAGCAGGTGGGTGGACACCAGGACCGCGGAGCCGCCGAGCCGCAGCTCGCGGATGACCTCGAGGGTGGCGTCCACACCGAGCGGGTCGACGCCGTCGAACGGCTCGTCGAGCAGCAGCACGTCCGGGGAGTGGAACGCCGCCAGCACCACCGACATCCGCCGGCCCATGCCGTGGCTGAAGCTCGGCGGTCACCCGGTCCGTCACGCCGCCGAGGTCGAAGCGGTCGAGCAGGTCGTGGGCCCGGTCCTGCCACCCGTCGGGCATGCCGCGCAGGGTGGCGGCCAGCTGGAGGTGCTCCCACGGGGTGGCCCGGGGGATCAGCCCGCCCACGTCGGGGCAGTAGCCGACCCGGGCCTTGGCGCCGGAGGGGTCCTTGACCGCGTCGACACCCGCCGACCCGCACCGACCCGCTGGTCGGCGGCAGGACGCCGGCCAGCACGCGCAGCGTGGTCGACTTGCCGGCACCGTTGCGGCCGACCAGCGCCACCGATGCGCCCGGCGGCCAGCGTGAGGTCGAAGCCGTCGACAGCGACGACCGTGCCGAACCGCACGGTGAGGTCGCGCACCTCGACGACAGGGGACACGTGGCGTGATTGTCACCCAGTGCGCAGCTGCCGCGGTCGCAAACCCTAGGAGTAGAGCGCGTCGACCTCGGCGGCGTACTCCTTCATGACGACGCCGCGCTTGAGCTTGAGCGACGGTGTGAGCGCGCCGGTCTCCTCGGTCCAGTCGACGGCGAGGATCTTGAACTTCTTGATCGCCTCGGCCTTCGACACCGCCTTGTTCGCGTCGTCGACGGCGCGCTGGATCTCGGCGAGCACGTCGGGGTCCTCGGCGGCCTCGGCCGCCGACATCGCCGGCTTGCCGTGCTGCTCGAGCCAGGCCGGCAGCGCCTCCTCGTCGAGGGTCACCAGGCAGGCGATGTAGGGCTGCGCGTCGCCGACGACCATGCACTGGCTGACCAGCCGGTGCGCGCGCAGCCGGTCCTCGAGCACGGCGGGCGCGACGTTCTTGCCGCCGGCGGTGACGATGATCTCCTTCTTGCGGCCGGTGATGCGCAGGAAGCCGTCCTCGTCGAGCTCGCCGATGTCGCCGGTGCGGAACCAGCCGTCGTTGAGCGCCTCGGCGGTCGCCGCCGGGTTGTTGTAGTAGCCGGTGAAGACCTGCGCCGCCCTTGATCAGCACCTCGCCGTCGTCGGCGATGCGGATCGACGACGCCGGGCAGCGGCCGCCCGACCGTGCCGATCTTGATCATGCCCGGGGGTGTTCACCGTCGAGGCTGCGGTCGTCTCGGTGAGGCCGTAGCCCTCGAGCACCGTGAGCCCGATGCCGCGGTAGAAGTGGCCGAGCCGCGGACCCAGCGGGGCACCGCCGGAGACCGCCCAGCGCACCCTGTCCGCCGAGCGCGGCCCGCAGCTTGCCGTAGACGAGCTTGTCGAACACCGCGTGCTTGGCCTTCAGCCCGAGGCCGGCGCCGCCGTGGTCGAGCGCCTCGCTGTAGGCGATCGCGGTCTCGGCGGCGGCGTGGAAGATCTTGCCCTTGCCGGCGGCCTCCGCCTTCTGCTCCGAGGAGTTGTAGACCTTCTCGAAGACGCGGGGCACCGACAGGATGAACGTCGGCTGGAAGGTGGCGAGGTCGGCGAGCAGGTTCTTGACGTCGGCCGTGTGGCCGAGCTCGGCGCGCGCCATCACGACACCGACCTCGATCATCCGGGCGAACACGTGGGCCAGCGGGAGGAACAGCAGCGTCGAGGCATCCTCGTCCTGGAAGACGTTGGCCAGCGTCGCGTCGCTGTCCTTGGCGCTGATGACGTTGGCCGCCTCGAAGAGGAAGTTGCCGTGGGTGAGCTCGCAGCCCTTCGGCCGGCCCGTGGTGCCCGAGGTGTAGATGATCGTCGCGAGGTCGCTCGGGCTTCGCCGTCGTACGCCGGGTCTCGAGCTCCTCGTCGTCGATCGCCCGGCCGGCCGCGGTCAGCTCGTCGATCGCGCCGGCGTCGATCACCCACAGGCTGGTCGAGCTTGCGCCAGCGTCGCCGCGGACCTCGTCGACGACGGCGCGCGTGGTCGGGCGTCTCGACGAAGCAGGCGACCGCGCCCGAGTCGCTGAGGATCCACTGGACCTGCTCGGCCGAGGACGTCTCGTAGATCGGCACCGTGACGCCGCCGGCGCACCAGATCGCGAAGTCGATCAGGGTCCACTCGTAGCGGGTCTTGCGACATCAGAGCCGACCCGGTCGCCGGGCCGGACGCCGGCCGCCATCAGCCCCTTGGCCACCCGCCTGCACCTCGGTCAGGAACTCGCTGCAGGTGACGTCGAGCCATCGCTCGCCCGCGCGGCGCTTGAACACCACCTTGTGCGGGGCCTGGACCGCGTTGTCCACGATGATGTCGCTGAGGTTCCCGGTCGTGGCGGGCTCGGCCAGCAACGGTGAGGTGTACTCGTCCACGGTCGGTGCTCTCCTGGGTCGTCCCGGTGCGGGAGCTGGAAGAAACTTGGCCGTGACCTTACTTGCCGGTAACCCTCCGCGTCAGCCCCTGGCCGGAGCAGGCATGCTTCGTCGCGTGCCTGCCGTCGACATCGCGGACGAGACCTACGTCGCCCGGCCGCCCGGCCGTACGTCGCCCCTGACGTGGCCGACCCGGCGTCCTGGCGTCGCTGGTGGCCGGACCTGGACCTCCGGGTGTCCCGGGACCGGGGGATGAAGGGCGTGCAGTGGTCGGTCCGCGGGCGCGCTCGCCGGCAGCATGGAGATCTGGCTGGAGCCGGTCGGGCGACGGGACGGTCCTGCACTGGTTCCTGCGGGCCGACCCGCCCAGGCCGTTGAGCCCGCGGCGCGCCGCTCGGGAGCGCGAGCGCCGGGTCCGGGACTGGAAGCGGCACGCGTTCACGCTCAAGGACCGTGCGGAGGGGGCCGAAAGGGTGACGTGAGCATCTCCACCTCACCCGCTGTCCGCTGCCCGCGCTGCTCCGCCCATGTCCGCGCCGGCAGCGACTGGTGCACGCTCTGCTACGCCGACCTGCGCCCGGCTCCACCGGAGCCGGTCGCACCCGAGCCGACCCCGGTGCAGCCTGACCCCGCGGACGCCGTGGTGGAGCAGAGCGCGCCGGCCGAGCAGCCGACTGCTCGCCGCGGAAAGCACGCCCGGAAGGACCCGTCGTACGTCGGCGGCGGCGTGACCGCCGTCGGCACCACGACCCCGCAGGTGAGTGCGCTCGCCGACCAGCTGCTCGCCGAGCTGGCAGCCAGCGAGGCCACGAACCCCCTCGGGGCACTGGCCGGCGCCGTCGACTCCAGGGGCAAGCGGGTGGCGCTGATGCTCGGGGGTACGGGAGCCGCGATCTGCCTGATCCTGCTGCTGATGGCCGGGATCGGGTCTGCTGCTCTGAGCGGTCGTTCCGCGCTCCAGTGGAGCCTCTGCCGCATGGCGGAGCGCACCGAGTCGAGCATCACGATCGAGGCCGCCCCGGCGGACGTCATGGACGTCATCGCCGACTTCGAGGCGTATCCCGAGTGGACCGGCGCGGTGAAGCAGGCCGAGGTGCGCGCCAGCGGGTCCAACGGCCGGGCCAAGGAGGTCTGGTTCAAGCTCGACGCGGGCGCGATCAAGGACTCAGTACACCCTCGCCTACACCTGGAAGGCCCAGAAGGAGGTGCGCTGGACCCTCGTCGAGGCCGAGAACATCCTGAAGACGATGGACGGCGCCTACCTGCTGGAGGACAACGGCGACGGCTCGACGACGGTGACCTACCAGCTCGTGGTCGACGTCCGGATGCCGATGCTCGGCATGATGAAGCGCAAGGCCGAGAAGGTCATCATCGACACCGCCCTGAAAGAGCTCAAGAAGCGGGTCGAGGGCTAGCCACCGATGCCCGAGAACGCCCGGTCGTACGGCGGCAGCCCCCCGCACGGCTCGATGGCCGAGGAGGCGGCGAAGCTGGTCGAGGTGGCCCATCTGTGGCTGGCCTCGCAGTCGTCGTCGCGTGCCGCCGATGACGTCTGGGCGGAGGCGACGGCCGAGGACCACACGCCGGCAGAGTGCCGCGGCTGCCCGATCTGCCGGGTACGCCGGGTGCTCGCGGACGTGAGCCCGGAGGTGTACGAGCACCTGGCGGAGGCGGTGTCGGCGCTCGGTGCGGCGATCCGCGCGCTGGACACCGGTCGCCGGCCCGACGACCGCGCATGAGCCTGACGATCGGCGTGGACGTCGGGGGCACCAAGGTCGCCGGCGGCGTCGTCGACGAGGACGGCACGATCCTGTCGCAGCACCGGGTCGAGACCCCCGCGCGGGACGCCGAGGCGACCACGACGGCGATCACGTCGGTCATCGAGGCGATGCGGGCCGAGCACGAGGTGGAGGCCGTCGGCATCGGCATCGCCGGCTTCGTCGACGCCTCCCGGTCGACCGTCTACTTCGCCCCCAACCTGCTCGGCTGGCGCGACGGTCCGCTGCGCGCGGAGGTCGAGAAGCGGGTCGGGCTGCCGGTCGTCGTCGAGAACGACGCGAACGCCGCCGCCTGGGGTGAGGCCCGCTTCGGCGCCGGCCGCGAGGAGCGGTTCATCGTCTGCGTGACGGTCGGCACCGGTGTCGGCGGCGGCATCATCGCCGACCGGCAGCTGTACCGGGGCGGGTTCGGCGTCGGCGCCGAGATCGGGCACATCCAGATGGTCGAGGGTGGGCGACCCTGCGGCTGCGGCCAGCGCGGCTGCTGGGAGCAGTACGCCAGCGGGGGAGCCCTGGTGCGGGACGCCCGCGAGCGCGCCGCGCACTCCCGCGCCGAGGCCGAGATCCTGCTCGGGCTGGGTGACGGCACCCCGGAGGGGATCTCCGGGGAGCACGTCACGGCAGCCGCTCAGCAGGGTGACCCGGTGGCCAAGGCCTCGTTCGACGCCCTCGGGCACTGGCTCGGCCAGGGGCTCGCCGACCTGGCGGCCGTGCTCGACCCGGAGTGCTTCGTGCTCGGCGGCGGCGTCTCGGAGGCCGGCGAGCTCGTCCTGGACCCGACCGCCGCCGCCTTCCAGCAGCTGCTCACCGGCACCGGCCGGCGGCCGACCGCCCAGGTGGTGCTGGCCCAGCTCGGCAACGACGCCGGCCTGGTCGGGCGCCGCCGACCTCGCCCGCTACCGCTGAGCTGCTCAGGCTCGCGGTGATTTGCGCCGATGCTCCCCCCGGGTGCGAAAGGTCATTGCGGTGAGTAGGGGGCGGACCTCGGTGCCGCGCCCTACGGTGGTCCTGACGAGTGCCGTGACAGGGGGTTGACCGTGCGCAGACAGGGTCGTGACGACCGCGGTGCTGCCGCCGTCGAGTTCGCCCTCGTCGTGCCGGTCCTCGTCCTTCTGGTGATGGGCATCATCGACTTCGGGTTGTTCTTCACCGACCGGCTGGCCGTCACGCATGGCATGCGTGAAGGCGTTCGTGACAGCGCGGTCTCTCGACCGAGCCGGCCTGTGGTGGTGGCCCACTCACCTGCCTGGCTCAACGAACCAAGGATGAGATGGGCGTCGCTGGAGGCACCGCGTTCGTCCAGGTCGAGACTCACCGGGTGGCTCCGAACGCATCCGGATGGGTCGAGGGGAATGACCTCCGGGTCTGCGCGTACGTGACGGAGAGAGGGCTCACCGGCTTGACACCGATTCCGGGAACCGATCGTCGGACCCTCACGGATGCGGATCGAGAACACCACGCCAGTGCGACCAGTGGGCAGACGGGGACGCCACCAGGAGGCTGGGGCTGGTGCCCGTCAGGCGCCGGACGGACGAGGGCGGCGCCATTGCCATCTTGGTCGCCGTCTTCGCGCTGGTCATGTTCGGTTTCGCGGCGATCGTCGTCGACCTCGGCATGGCGCGCGTCACCAAGGCAGACTGCGATTCGTGGCGGACTCCGCCTCACTCGCTGGCGGCGGCTCGCTCTACTCGAACTGCCAAGTCCGCCAGCCGACTTCGCGGCGGCCGTCGAGGCCGTCAAGGCGTCCGCGGAGCGTAACGGGACCAACCGCAGCGAATGGACGACGTGCAGCGCGACCCCGCCGGGGCCGAACTGGACGCAAGGCAGCCCCCCGTCAGGCACCAGCTGCATCCTGTTCGACTCGCCCACCTCGCCACGACGGATCCAGGTGGTGCTGCCGCCTCGTCACGTGAATGCCGCGTTCGGCGGGATGGTCGGCTACTCGGGCGCCGACCTCACTGCCTCGGCGCAGGCGCAGGCGCGGGACCGGACCCTGCAGGACTGCTCGCTCTGTGTCAACCAGTCGCTGACGGTCAGCGGAGCTGTCGATGTCGGTGGCGACGGCTCTGCCATCGCTCGCAGCGGCCGGGTCAACTCGGGCGGCCATCTGTGGCTGACGCAGGCCGCGGTCGACGCAGGCGCGGGCATCGGCTTCGAGTCATGGCCGCCCTCCCCAGCTCCGCCGAGCGCTCGATACTCCCCGCAACCAGAGCGGGTAGCGGCCCTCGACCCCTTCGCCGGCACCTACACACAGCCGACGCCACCGAACATCAACTCCCTGGACAACGTTACGTGCGGGACCGGCCAGTCACTCCAGACGAACACCGTCGTCTACCGTCGCGTCACCGTGACGGGGGCGTGCAGCGTGGGAAGCGGCCGGCTGTTCGTCATCCAGCGATTGCGGATCAACTCCGGGCGCGTCGCTGACCGGCTCGCACGCCCGTGTACCTGACCTGCAGCCGGTCAGCGGGCGCGCGACTGCAGCTCCGGGCGGAAGTTCCAACGGCGGCACCTCGACCTACGCGCCGGCGGCCGGATCATGACCTGTCAGGCGGGTCGCTCAGCGGGGCAGGACGACCCCTCTCGGTGCTATATGACCGCGACAACACGGGAGCCTGTCGGTCAACGGAGCACTGCGTACATCTGCGGGAAGTGTCTACCGGCCCGCCGGCAGCGCTGCCACGGTTGGGTCGACCGGTGTCTCATCGTGGACGGTCCTCGTCGGTCCGCCGCATTGAGGTGAACAGGTCCGGGTCGACCCTCGGCGAAGTCGACGTGGTGGCGGCAGGGCTCGGCTCACGGCCCGGTGCATTCCGGCTGGCCCTGGTGAAGTGACCCGACCCCTGTTCGTAAGGTTGCTCCGCGTGCCCGCCGAGCTGAGGATCCTGTCCTGGAACGTGCACGGGCTGCGGGACGACCGCGATGCCCTGACCGGCATCGTCCGCGAGCTCGACCCGGACGTCATGTGCGTGCAGGAAGCGCCGAAGTTCTTCCGGTGGCGCGCCAAGGTGGCGGCCCTGGCCCGGGAGTGCGGGCTGCTCTACGTCGCCGGCGGCGGTACGACGGGCGGGACCGCGCTGCTGGTCCACCTCCGCGTCGACGTCGAGGGCGCGGCCGAGCTGGCGCTGTCCCGATACCGGCTCGGCTGGCCGGACCGCGGCGTCGCGGCCGCCGTCGTACGGAAGTCCGGCGCCCGGCTCGCGGTGGCCAGCCTGCACCTGCCGCTGCCCGAGCGCGAGCGGGCTCGACCACGCCCGTCGGGCCCTCGCGCGTCCTGCGTGCCAGTCTGGTCAAGCAGCTGTTCGCGGCCGGCGACATGAACGAGCGTCCCGGCCGCACCGCGTGGCAGTACCTCGAGGACGAGGGTCTGCGCGACCTCGGGCCGGACAGCGGGCCGACGTTCCCGGCGCACCAGGCCGACCGACGCATCGATGGCGCGTTCGCGACCGCCGGCATCGAGGTCGTGGACTACCAGGTCGTCGACGGGGGCGGCGTCGAGTCGGCCAGCGACCACCGGCCGCTGCTGGTCACCGTGCGAGTGCCCACCGCGTGACGGTGGCCGACCCCGCGACTCAGCCGTCCTCGCCCGGCCGCTCGCCCTCTCGGTAGGCCGGGGCCAGCTCGAGGGCGAGCTGCTCGAGGAACAGGCCGATGTCGGTGACGATGCCGCGGGCCTGCGCCGAGCCGCGGTCGGCCAGCTTGGTCACCGTCGCCGGGTTGATGTCGACGCAGACCAGCGGCACCGACGCGGGCAGGATGTTGCCGGTCGCCACCGAGTGCAGCATGGTCGCGACCATGATCGCGAAGCCGACGTCCGTTGAGCCCGGCGCGCATCGCCCGCTGGCCCTCGATGACGTCGGTGTAGACGTCGGGCAGCGGACCGTCGTCGCGCACCGACCCGACCAGGACGAACTGCTTCCTGTTCGTCACCAGGGCGTGCATGACGCCGCCGGTCAGCACGCCCGGACTCGACCGCCTTCGCGATCGAGCCGGCCCGGCGGATCTGGTTGATCGCCCGGATGTGGTGCTCGTGGCCGTGCTCGACACCGCGGCCCTGCTTGAGGTCGACGCCGAGCGACGTGCCGAACAGCGACGCCTCGATGTCGTGGGTCGCGAGCGCGTTGCCGGCGAACAGCACGTCGACGTAGCCCGCCTCGACCAGCGCGACCATCGCGGGCGCCGCACCGGTGTGCACGACGGCCGGCCCGGCCGACCCAGAGGACCTTCTTGCCGGCGTCCTTCACGTCGCGCATCTGCTGCGCGATCTGGCGCACGAGCAGGGCCTGCGGCTTCTCCGAGGACACCTCGGAGTTCATGAACTCGAAGCCGCCGGCGCTGCGGTCGATGGCCGGCAGCGGCACGACCTTCACGCCGCTCGCGCCGCAGACCACCGTGTCGCCGGCCATGCATCTCGCTGACCGCGATGGTGCGCGCCCGGTCGCCCTTCACGACGATCCCGCAGTCCATCTCCGGGTTCTCGACCGGCACCCAGTGCCCGCCGAGGCGCACGACGGTCTCCAGGTTGGTGGTCGAGTAGAAGTCGTCGGGGAAGACGCCGTCCTGCTCCACCTCGCGCAGCATCGCCTCGCCGGGGTCGGTCGGGTTCACGCCGTGGGTCTGCAGCCGCATGATCAGCCGCGCCAGGTCGTCGTCGCCGTCCGACTTCACGGTGAGCCGTGCGTAGGACTCGTCGGCCGGCGTCTTGCCGACCTCGAACTTGTCGATCGAGTAGTCGCCGCCGTACTCGAGGATGTCGTCGAGCACCCGGGACAGCACCCCGGAGTCGATCAGGTGGCCGCGCACCTCGACGGTCTCGCTGGTCACGCTGGTGTCCTCTCGGGCTCGGCTAGACGACGGCGCCGTCGTCCGGACCGGAGTCGGAGTCGGTCCTGGTCTTCATCCGGGCGACGAGCGTCACGAAGCCTGCCATGAAGGCCAGCAGCGCCAGCAACCCGACCCATCCCTCGAGCTGCAGGCCGGCCAGCGCCGCGAGCACCAGCAGCAGCGGGCCGCCCAGGGCGCCGGCCCAGGCGAACCGGCTGACCCGGTCGATGTCGGGCAGCGGCGGCGGGGGCGGCGGCTGGAAGTGGTCGTCCGGGTCGTCCTCGGGCTGCTCCCGGCGTACGACGGGAGAGGTGGGCGTCCCTCCCGCAGCACCTCGAAGCCGATCGTCGGGCCGGACGACGCCGACGGCTGCGAGCCACGGTCGTCGGCCGGGTCGACGTCCTCGCTGGCCGGCCACCGGGGCACCACGTCGTCCAGCTCGCTGGCGTCCTGGTCGAAGCCCGCGACGATGTCCGACCCAGGCGAGGTCGTCGCTGATCTCCCGCAGGTAGGCGTCGGCGACCGCGCGGGCCCGGTCGCGCGCGGCCGCGTCGACGTACACGCTGTCGCTCGGGCCGACCGGCGGCACCGTGTCGCCGTAGGGCCCGCGCCGTCCCGGCGCTGGGTGCGCTGTAGGCCGCGACGCCGACGTCGCGCAGCCGGTCCAGCAGCTCGTCGACGAGGTGGGTCTCGACGTCGTCGAGCCGCGCGTACGACGTCGCCGTCAGGCCGTTGTCGCGGCGCGGCGGGCTGCCCCCGGTCACCGGGTGCTCCGGGTCATGGCACCGCCCGGGCAAGTCGGCGGACGAACTCCAGGCTGCTCTCGAAGATCAGTCGGCGCGTCGTTGTCGAGGGTCGCCACGTGGTAGCTGTCCTCCAGCAGCGACCTCGCGGACGTCGGTCGACGAGACCTTGTCCAGCAGCATCACGGCAGCTGTCCGGCTCGACGACGTGGTCCTCGGTCGAGCGGCAGACCAGCAGCGGCTGGGTGACCTTGCCGAGGTCGGCGCGGGTCGACGACCCAGAGCTGCTCAGCTGGTAGGCGGCCTTGACCGGCAGCTGGTCGTAGGCGAGCTCGACCGGGCCGTCCTTCTTGATGTCGCTGGCGATCGGCGCCCAGGTGCCCTTCACCCGCTGCAGGAACGGCAGCAGGAAGCGGTCCGGCCGCTTGGTCAGCAGGCTCGGGTTGACCAGCACCAGGCCGGCGATCTCGTCGCCGTGCTCCTCGGCCAGCCGGATCGCCAGGGTGCCGCCCATCGACAGGCCCATGACGAACACCTCGTCGCAGCGCTCGCGGAGCAGGGCGAGCGCCGCTCGACCTCGGCGTACCAGTCCTGCCAGCGGGTGAGGTTCGCCTCGCCACCGTGGTGCCGTGCCCGGGCAGCCGCGGGAGCGAGACGGTCAGCCCGGCGGCGGCGAGGTGCTCGGCCCAGGCGCGCAGGCCCTGCGGCGTGCCGGTGAAGCCGTGGCACGAGCAGCGCCCCGATGCGGCCGCCCTCGTGCATGGAACGGCTCGGCTCCGGGCATCAGCGGCATGGTCGCGCATCGTCGCACGACCGGCGTGGCATCCCCTAGTGTTCGCCTGACGATCGTCGGGTGCGGCAGGAACGCATGAGGGAGGTGCGCGGGGTTGTTCTACTGGTTCCTCAAGCGCATCGTGCTCGGCCCCGTCCTCCGCCTGGTGTTCCGGCCCGTACGTGATCGGCCTGGAGAACGTGCCCGCGACCGGCGGCGCGATCTTCGCCAGCAACCACCTGTCGTTCTCCGACTCGATCTTCCTGCCGCTGGTCGTGACGCGCCGGATCACGTTCCTGGCCAAGGCCGACTACTTCACCGGCAGCGGGCTCAAGGGCCGGCTGACGGCCGGGTTCTTCAAGGGCGTCGGGCAGCTGCCGGTCGACCGCTCGGGCGGGCAGCGCCTCCGAGGCGGCGCTGCGGACCGGGCTGCGGGTGCTGCGCCGCGGCGACTGCCTCGGGATCTACCCCGAGGGCACCCGCTCGCCGGACGGCCGGCTCTACCGCGGCAAGACCGGCGTCGCCCGGATGGCGCTGGAGGCCGAGGTCCCGGTGATCCCGGTCGCGATGATCGACACCGAGAAGATCCAGCCGCCCGGGCGCAAGCGGCCCGAGCTCGGCATCCGGGTCGGCATCAAGATCGGCAAGCCGCTCGACTTCTCCCGCTACGAGGGCATGGAGGGCGACCGGTTCGTCCTGCGCTCGATCACCGACGAGATCATGTACGAGCTGATGGAGCTCTCCGGCCAGGAGTACGTCGACATCTACGCCCAGGTCGCCAAGGACCGGATCAAGGCCGAGCGGGCCGAGCACAAGTCGGCCCCGCAGGCGGTGGACACGCCGACCGACGCCGGCGGTCACGCACCCGCTGCCTGACCGGTGGGCATCGAGACGGCGGTCTGGCGGGCGCTCGCGGTGTTCCGCGGCCTCGGCCTGGCCTACGCCTTCGCGGTCTACGCCCGCCGGTACGACGAGTACGCGCACCCGGTCGGCGGCTGGGTCGTCCTCGGCGTCATGACCGGCTGGACGGTGGCCATCGCGGCCCTGTACAGCCGGCCGGCCGGCCGCCGCTGGCCGGTCCTCGGCCTCGACCTGGCGATCGCGATGGCGGCGGTCGTGCTGCCCCGGTTCCTCGACGACCCGGACCGGATCGACGCCGGCGCCCAGACCCTGCCGGTGGTGTGGGCGGCCGCCCCGGTGCTGGCCTTCGCCATCCGCGGCGGCTGGCCGGCCGGGCTCGGCGCCGGCGCCGCCGTCGGGGCCGCCGACCTGCTGCACCGCGGCGAGCTCGACCGTGCCGACCGCGAACAACATCGTGCTGCTCCTGCTGGCCGGCGCCGTGATCGGCTACACGGTCGAGCTGGCCCGCCGCGGCGAGTCGGCGCTGGCGCGGGCGATGGCCGTCGCGGCGGCCAGCCAGGAACGCGAGCGGCTCGCCCGCGACATCCACGACAGCGTGCTGCAGGTGCTGGCGCTGGTCGGCCGGCGCGGGCGGGAGGCCGGGGGCGAGGCGGCCGAGATCGGCCGGCTGGCCGCCGAGCAGGAGCAGGCGCTGCGGGCGCTGATGGGCGCCTCGGCCGACGGAGGTGGCCGGCGAGGTCGACCTGCGCGCGCTGCTGTCGGCGTACGCCTCGCCGGTCGGTGACGGTCTCGACCCCGGCGACGCCGGTGGTCCTCGCGGCCGGGCGGGCCCGCGAGCTGGCGGCCGCGGTCGGCGCCGCGCTGGCCAACGTCGCGAGCGCACGCCGGCGCCGGCGCGCGGGCCTGGGTGCTGCTCGAGGACGAGGCGACCGCGAGCTGGTGGTCAGCGTGCGCGACGACGGCCGCGGCTTCGCGCCGGACCGGCTGGCCGCGGCGCGCGCCGAGGGCCGGCTCGGCGTGGCGTCGTCGATCGAGGGCCGGGTGCGCGACCTGGGCGGCACGATGACGGTCGAGTCGGCGCCCGGGGCGGGCACCGAGGTCGAGCTGCGCGTGCCGGTCGGGGAGGCCGAGGTGACCCGGGTGATGGTGGTCGACGACCACCCGATGTGGCGCGAGGCGGTGGCCCGCGACCTGGCCGAGGCGGGGCACGACGTGGTGGCGACGGCCGGCGACGGCGGCGAGGCCGTACGCCGGGCGCCGGCCGCCCGGCCCGACGTCGTCGTGCTCGACCTGCAGCTGCCGGTGATGTCCGGCGTCGAGGTCACCCGGGCGCTGGTCGGCGCCGACCCGACGGTGCGGGTGCTGGTGCTCTCGGCCAGCGGCGAGCACGCCGACGTGCTGGAGGCGGTCAAGGCCGGCGCCACCGGCTACCTGGTCAAGTCGGCGTCCCGCGAGGAGCTGCTGGACGCGGTCGAGCGGACCGCGCTCGGCGAGGCGGTGTTCACGCCCGGGCTCGCCGGCCTGGTGCTGGGGGAGTACCGCCGGCTGGCGACGGCACCGGCGTGCTTCGGGACCGCCGGCGCCGCAGCTCACCGAGCGCGAGACCGAGGTGCTGCGGCTGGTCGCCAAGGGGCTGTCGTACAAGCAGATCGCCGAGCGCCTGGTGCTCTCGCACCGCACCGTGCAGAACCACGTGCAGAACACCCTGAACAAGCTGCAGCTGCACAACCGGGTCGAGCTGGTCCGCTACGCCATCGAGCAGGGCCTCGACGACGAGCTCGGCTGAGCTCGAGCACCGCGCGGCACGCCGACGGAGAGGTCGGCGGTCGGTGGGTGCATCCGCCTGCCCAGGGTGTGCGGAATCACCGGACACGTCACTCCCCCTTCTCCCGAGGAGCCATGCATGTCCCTCGTACGCCAGGTCACCGCGCTCGCCGCCACCGTCACCCTCGCCGCCGGCGTCGCGCTCGTCGCTGCCCCACCCGGTGCTGCCGCCACAGGCAACCGCTCGCTGGCCAAGGTCCTCACCTCCGACGGCAACCGGTTCGACCACAACGCGCCGGCGACTTCGACGTGGCACCGAGGCCGTGCTCGCAGTGCTCGGTGCCAAGCCGGACTCGGCGGTGGGCGTCCTCGACGAAGGGCCGGACCCGCGTCACCGCCTTCGTGCCCACCGACAGCGCCTTCCGCGTCCTTGCCTACGACCTGACCGGGAAGTGGATCCGCAGCGAGCGGAAGCTGTTCAAGCCGCGGTCGCGCCTCGGCATCGACACGGTCGAGACGGTCCTGCTCTACCACGTCGTCACCGGTGCGACGGTCACTGCGAAGCGAGGCGCTGGCCTCCGACGGTGCCGGGCTGCACGACGGCGCAAGGCGGCAAGGTCACCGTGGACGTGCTCAGCCCGCAGCGTCCGGCAAGATCCGGCTGCAGGACCTCGACCCCGACCGACGTGGACCCGTTCACGATCCCGGCGCCTGCTGAACGTCAACAAGGGCAACAAGCAGATCGCGCACGGCATCAGTTACGTGCTGCGGCCGGCCGACCTCTAGCCGGCGCAGCGGGGGTGGGACCCGCTCAGCCGGCGTCCCACCCCTTCGCGCGCTCGACGGCGGCGCGCCAGCGGCGGTACGCCGACTCGCGGGCGTCCTGGTCGGCGCCGGCCGTCGGCTCGAACCGCCGGTCGAGCCGCCAGGTCGACGGCAGCTCGTCGGTCGACGACCAGACGCCGGTGCCGAGCCCGGCGAGGAAGGCGGCACCCAGCCCGGTCGTCTCCAGCACCTCGGGCCGCTCGACCGGTCATCGCCGAGCGCGTCCGCCTGCAGCTGCAGCAGCAGGTCGTTCGCGGCGGCGCCGCCGTCGACCCGCAGCGTCGCTGATCCGCGGCAGCAGCTCGACGACGTCGCGCACCTCGAAGGCGATGGCGTCCAGCGTCGCGCGCACCAGGTGGGCCCGGGTCGTGCCGCGGGTGATGCCGAGGATGGTGCCGCGCGCCGTCGGGTCCCAGTCGGGGGCGCCGAGCCCGGTCAGCGCCGGCACGAACACCACGCCGCCGCTGTCGGGCACCGTCGACGCCAGCGCCTCCGACTCCGGCGCCGCGCCGATCAGCCCGAGCCCGTCGCGCAGCCACTGCACGGCCGACCCGGTGACGAAGATGGCGCCCTCGAGGGCGTAGGTCAGCTCGCCGGACCGGCGCCATCCAGGCCACGGTGCGTGAGCAGCCCGGCGTCCGAGCGCTCGACCGTCGAGCCGGTGTTGACGAGCACGAACGACCCGGTGCCGTAGGTGCACTTCGACTCGCCCTCGGCGAAGCAGGCCTGCCCGAACAGCGCCGCCTGCTGGTCGCCCGCGATGCCGGCGATCGGCACGTCCAGGCCGAGGAACGCCGCCGGGGGAGGTGCGGCCCACCTCGCCGTACGACGGGACCACCTCGGGCAGCGCCGACGCGCGGCACGCCGAGCAGCTCGCACAGCTCGTCGCGACCAGGCGCCGCTGCGCGAGGTCGAAGAGCAGGGTCCGCGACGCGTTCGACGCGTCGGTCACGTGGCGGGCGCCGCCGGTGAGCCGGGCGACCAGGTAGCTGTCGACCGTGCCCACCACGACGGCGCCGGCGGTGACGCCGGCCCAGGCCGGACGGGTCGTTCTCGGCCAGCCAGGTCAGCTTGGTGCCGGTGAAGTAGGGGTCGAAGCGCAGGCCGGTCAGCTCGCGGACCCGGTCCTCGTGCCCGGCGTCGCGCAGCCGGTCGCAGATGCCGGCCGAGCGGCGGTCCTGCCAGACCACGGCCCGGCGTGGCGCGGCGAGCGACGAGCGGTCCCAGAGCACCGCCGTCTCGCGCTGGTTGGTCAGGCCGACCGCTGTGACGCTGCGGCCGTAGTCGCTGCGCAGCGCCTGACGGCAGGACGACAGCGTCGCCTGCCAGATCTGCTCCGGCTCGTGCTCCACCCAGCCCGGCCGCGGGAAGTGCTGCGGGAACTCCTCGTACCCGCGCGAGACCACCCGGCCGGTCTCGTCGACGACCAGCGCGGTGACCCCCGTGGTGCCCGGCGTCGATCGCGAGGACTGCCATCGGCCGGTCAGACCGCGTCCGACGACTGAGAACGTCATGACCGGACCCTAGTCGGGCCTCTAGGGTCGATCTCATGCGAATCGGAGTGCTCACCGGTGGTGGCGACTGTCCAGGCCTGAACGCGGTCATCCGTGCGTCGTCCGCAAGGGTGTCACGGTCTACGGCCATGAGTTCGTCGGGTTCCGGGACGGCTGGCGGGGGCCGATCGAGGGGCTGACGTCCCCGCTCGGCGTCCAGGAGGTCCGCGGCATCCTGCCCCGCGGCGGCACCATCCTCGGCTCGTCCCGCACCAACCCGTTCAAGATCGACGGCGGCGTCGAGAAGATCGAGGCGAACCTCAAGGACCTCGGCGTCGACGCGCTCATCGCGATCGGCGGCGAGGACACCCTCGGTGTCGCGACCAAGCTGCACGAGCACGGCGTGCACGTCGTCGGCGTACCGAAGACCATCGACAACGACCTCAACGCCACCGACTACACCTTCGGCTTCGACACCGCGGTCAACGTCGCGATGGAGGCGATCGACCGGCTGCACACCACCGCCGAGTCGCACCACCGCGCGCTCATCGTCGAGGTCATGGGCCGCCACGCCGGCTGGATCGCGCTGCACGCCGGCATGGCCGGCGGCGCGAACATCATCCTGATCCCCGAGGTCCCGTTCGACATCGAGAAGGTCTGCGAGTACGTCGAGTCGCGGTTCGAGAGCCACTACTCGCCGATCATCGTCGTCTCCGAGGGCGCGACGCCGGCCGAGGGGACGATGGTCCTGGCCGACGGCGAGCTCGACTCGTTCGGCCACGTGCGCCTGGGCGGCATCGGCACCGTGCTGGAGAAGGAGATCGAGAAGCGCACCGGCAAGGAGGCGCGCACGACGGTGCTCGGCCACATCCAGCGCGGCGGTACGCCGACGGCCCGCGACCGCTGGCTCGCGACCCGGTTCGGGCTGCACGCGATCGACGCGGTCAACGACGGCGACTGGGGGACCATGGTCGCGCTGCGCGGCACCGACATCGACCGGGTGCCGCTGGGCGACGCGACCACCGTGCTCAAGCTGGTCGACCCGCACCTCTACGCCGAGGCCGAGGTCTTCTTCGGCTGACGCCGAGGCCGGACAAGACGAGGGCCGGACGGGTGCGCGAACCGTCCCGGCCCTCGCCGCCTCGTTCCGGCGAGCTGCGTCACGCGCCCGCGGTGCCGCGACCGCAGCCGCGGCGTCGACGATCCCGTAGCCGTACACGGGGCTGAACACCCCGCGCACACCGATGCCCGGCGTCCGGGCCGTCGACGTGAGCGTCGAGTAGATGTTGTCCACCGAGCGGCCCTGCGCGGCGAGCAGCGCGGCCACGCCGGCGACGTGCGGGGTCGCCATCGAGGTGCCGGCGAACTCGTCGTAGTTGTTGCCGTAGCCGCAGGTGGCGCCGGAGCCGCTGGTGCCGGCCGGGACGGTCGAGACGATGTCCTCGCCGCAGACCGGGACCAGCGAGCCGCCGGGCGCGGAGACCGCGTTGAGGTCGGGGCGGATCGGGCCGGAGCGAGAAGGCCGAGCGCAGCTCGCGCTTGTCGGTCGAGACGACGCAGAGCACGCCCTCGTCGAAGCCGGGCGAGTTGCACAGCGGCACGCTGTCGTTGCCGGCGGCCGCGATGATCGCGACACCCTTGCCGCGGGCGTAGAGGATCGCGTCCTGCAGGCTGCTCTCCAGCCCGGTGAGGCTCAGCACCTGGGTGCCCTGGAGGCCGCCGAGGCTCATGTTCACGACGTCGGCGCCGTGGTCGGCGGCCCAGCGGACGCCGTTGGCGATGTCCTCGAACGAGCCGCTGCCGTCCTCGAGCACCTTCACCGGCATGATCGACGCGTCCGGCGCGACACCCGCGATGCCGATGCCGTTGTTGGTCGCGGCGGCCGCGATGCCGGACACGTGGGTGCCGTGGTTGTCGGAGGGCTGGGCGACGCCGTCCGGGCCCCTCCAGTCGCCGTTGCCGCAGGACGGGTTGCACCCGATGAAGGTGGCGCCGGACACCAGCTTGCCCTGCAGGTCCGCGTGGCCGAGGTCCACCCCGGTGTCGACGACGGCGATGACCGCGCCGGCCCCGGTGCTGGTGGCCCACGCCTGCTCGGCGTGGACCTGCTGGGGTCCGTACTGCTTGGCGTACAGCGGGTCGTTGGGGGCGGCGGCGGGGCCGGCGACGCTGTCAGCGCGACGGCTGACAGGGCGGCCGCGGCGACGGCGGCGGGACGGGCGAGGCGCATGACACTCCTGAGGTGGTCCGGGGTCGTCAGGTCACCGTGAGCAACGAGCCGGAGTGCTCCAGGTCACGCCCTCGGGTGTCCTGAGGTGTGGCCACCCTCCACGCGGGGGCCCGGGCCGCCCGTACGCTGGGCGGGTGAGCGATCGCCCCGCCGCCCAGCAGCCCGACTGGCCCGACCGGTCGGTGCTGGACGGCGTCACCGCCCGGCTGCGGCTGCTGCCGCCGCTGGTGTTCGCGGGGGAGTGCGACGCGCTCAAGGAGCGGCTCGGGGCGGTGGCCCGCGGCGAGGCGTTCCTGCTGCAGGGCGGCGACTGCGCCGAGACCTTCGTCGACTCCACCGCCGACGCGATCCGCAACAAGATCAAGACGCTGCTGCAGATGGCCGTCGTGCTCACCTACGGCGCCCAGGTGCCGGTGGTCAAGGTCGGCCGGATCGCCGGGCAGTTCGCCAAGCCGCGCAGCGCGCGACACCGAGACCCGCGACGGGGTCACCCTGCCGTCCTACCGCGGCGACGCCGTCAACGGGCTGGAGTTCACGCCGCGAGTCACGCACCCCCGACCCGACCCGGCTGCTGCAGGTCTACAACACCTCGGCGGCGACGCTGAACCTGGTCCGCGCCTTCACCCAGGGCGGCTTCGCCGACCTGCGCCAGGTGCACGCCTGGAACCAGGGCTTCGTCGCGCGCCTCCAGCGCGCACCAGCGCTACGAGGCGATGGCCCGCGACATCGACCGGGCGCTGGCCTTCATGGAGGCCTGCGGGGTCGACCCCGAGGCGTTCCGCACCGTCGACCTCTACTCCAGCCACGAGGCGCTGCTGCTCGACTACGAGCGGCGCCCTGACCCGCATCGACTCGCGGACCGGGCTGCCCTACGACGTGTCCGGCCACTTCGTCTGGGTCGGCGAGCGCACCCGCAGCCTCGACGGCGCGCACGTCGAGTTCGCCGCCGTCGATCCGCAACCCGATCGGCGGTGAAGCTCGGCCCGACGACGACGCCCGACGAGGCGCTGGCGCTGGTCGAGCGGCTCGACCCGGAGCGGCGAGCCGGGCCGGCTCACCTTCGTCACCCGGATGGGCGTCGAGCCGGGTGCGCGACGCGCTGCCGCCGCTCGTCGAGAAGGTCACCGCCAGCGGCGCGACCGTCGCCTGGGTCTGCGACCCGATGCACGGCAACACCTTCGAGGCGCCCGACGGCCACAAGACCCGACGCTTCGACGACGTCATCGACGAGGTGCGCGGCTTCTTCGAGGTGCACCGCGCGCTCGGCACCCACCCGGGCGGGCTGCACATGGAGCTCACCGGCGACGACGTCACCGAGTGCCTCGGCGGGTCGGGCGGCATCGGCGAGGTCGACCTGCCGATGCGCTACCAGACCGCCTGCGACCCGCGGCTGAACCACCAGCAGTCGCTGGAGCTGGCGTTCCTCGTCGCCGAGATGCTCGCCGACCGCTGACGTGCCGGTCGACCTGCGCAGCGACACGGTCACCCGGCCGACGGCGGCCATGCGCGCGGCGATGGCCGACGCCCGGTCGGCGACGACGTGCTCGGCGAGGACCCCACGGTCATCGCGCTGGAGGAGCGGGTCGCCGCGCTGCTCGGGCACGAGGCGGCGCTGTTCACCCCGACCGGCTCGATGGCCAACCAGCTCGGGGTGCGGCTGCTCGTCACGCCCGGCCAGGAGCTGCTCTGCGACGCCGACGCCCACGTCGTGCGCGCCGAGCTCGGCGCGGCGGCCGCGTTCTCCGGCATCACCACACGCACCTGGACCTCGCCGCGTGGCCTGGTCGACGCCGCCGCGGTCGACGTCATCGGCTCGCTGATGCGCCCGGACGCCGGGCCCTACTTCGTCTCGACGTCCGCCGTGGTCGTGGAGAACACCCACAACTTCGGCGGCGGCACCGTGCAGCCGCTGGACCAGCTCGCGCGGCTGCGCGACGCCTGACTGCGGACGCCGGGGTGGCGCTGCACCTCGACGGCGCCCGGCTGTGGAACGCGCACGTCGCCACCGGCGTCGCGCTCTCGGCGTACGGCCGGCTGTTCGACACCGTCTCGGTCTGCCTGTCCAAGGGGCTCGGTGCCCCGGTCGGGTCGGTGCTGGCCACCTCGGCCGACCGCATCGCCGAGGCGCGGATCTGGCGCAAGCGGCTCGGCGGCGGGATGCGCCAGGTCGGCATCCTGGCCGCGGCCGGCCTGCACGCGCTCGACCACCACGTCGACCGGCTGGCCGACGACCACCGTCGGGCCCGCCGGCTGGCCGAGCGTGCTCGCCGCCGCGGCACCCGGATCGGTCGACCCGGCGACCGTCGAGACCAACATCGTGGTGCTCGAGACGGCCGACGCAGCGGCACTGGTCGCGGCCTGCCGCGAGCAGGACGTGCTGGTCAGCCTGCTCGACCGGCGGCACCTGCGGGCCGTCACCCACCTCGACGTCGGCGACGACGACGTGGAGCGCGCCGGCTAGCGTGCTGGCGTCGCTGCTTCCGCGGAGCTAGCCGGCCGCCGGCCGAGCAGCGGCGGCAGCTGGCGCACGGCCGCGGCGAGCGCCCGCAGGTCGTCGTCGACCAGCGCCTGCGGCCCGTCGCACAGCGCCTGCTCGGGGTGCGGGTGCACGTCGACGATGATGCCGTCGGCGCCGACCGCGATGGCCGCCCGCGACAGCGGCACCACCAGGTCGCGCCGGCCGCCGGAGTGCGACGGGTCGACGATGACCGGCAGGTGCGAGAGCGCGTGCGCCACCGGCACCGCGCTGATGTCGAGGGTGTTGCGGGTGGCGGTCTCGAAGGTGCGGATGCCGCGCTCGCACAGCACGATGTCGAGGTTGCCGCGCTGGGCGATGTACTCCGCGGCCATCAGCCACTCCTCGATGGTGGCCTGCATGCCGCGCTTGAGCATCACCGGCTTGCCGGACTGGCCGACCGCCTGCAGCAGCGCGAAGTTCTGCATGTTGCGGGTGCCGACCTGCAGCATGTCGGCGTAGGAGGCGACCAGGTCGACGTCGTGCGCGTCGACGACCTCGGTGACGACGGGCAGCCCGGTCGCCTCGCGCACGTCGGCGAGGATCTGCAGGCCCGCCTCGCCGAGCCCCTGGAAGGCGTACGGCGAGGTGCGCGGCTTGTAGGCGCCGCCGCGCAGCAGCGTGGCGCCGGCCGCCTTGGCCATCTCGGCGGCCTCGAGCGTCTGCTGCGGCGTCTCCACCGCGCACGGCCCGGCGATCAGGGTGAAGGTGTCCGGGCCGATCGGCACGCCGCGCGACGCAGCACCGTGGACATCTGCGGGTGGTGGATGCGGCTGACCAGCTTGTACGGCGCCGAGACCCGCATCACGTCGGCGACCCCGGGCATGCCGCGCAGGTTGAGGCCGTCGAACGGTCTCGACGTCGCCGACCAGGCCGATGATCGTGCGGGTCACGCCCCGGCTGACGAACGCCTCGCCGCCGGCCGCCTCGACCCGGGCGACCACTCGCGTCGACGTCCTCGGCCGAGGCGTCCGGGCTGCATGACGACGACCACAGGTCGAGGGTACGGCGCGGGCCGGGAACGGATCCGGACATGTCCGTCTGTCAGGATGAGGCGATGGCTGCCGGGGACCATGGGGACCACGGCCTGCCCCCGTCGCAGCGTCCCTCGCGCGGGTGGCCGGTCGTGCACTACGGCCCGGTCCCGCGGCTGCGCCCCGAGACCTGGAACCTGCGGGTGTTCGGCGCCACCGCAACCGGACAGGAGACCCTGCTCGACGCGGTGGCCTTCGCGGCCCTGCCCGTCACCAGCACCCGATCCGACCTGCACTGCGTCACGAAGTGGACGCTGCGGGACGTCGAGTGGTCAGGGGTGGCGGCCGCCGAGCTGCTGCGGGTCGCTCCGCCGGCCGACGACGTGGCGCACGTGATGGTGTGGGCCGAGTACGGCTACTCGGCGAACCTGCCCCTGTCGGCCTTCGCCGCACCCGACACCATGCTCGCGACCCACGCGGACGGCCGGCCGCTGACGCCGGAGCACGGCTTCCCGCTGCGGCTGGTCTGCCCGTCGCTGTACGCCTGGAAGTCGGCGAAGTGGGTGCGCTCGGTGGAGTACCTCGTCGAGGACCGGCGGGGCTTCTGGGAGGAGCGCGGCTACCACAACCGGGCCGACCCGTGGCAGGACGAGCGGTACGCCTACCAGGAATGAGCTAGAACACGTAGAGCGTGACCGTCGAGCCCTTGGGGATCTTGTCGCCGCCGCCGGGTGACTGGCTGCAGCACGGTGCCGGGGCCGGCCGGGAGCTGCTGCACCGACGCGCACGAGCCCGAGCGCGGCCAGGGCGTTCTGGGCATCGGCGACGTTGGCGCCCACGACGCCGGCACCTCGACAAGTGGCGGGCCCTTGGACACGACGAGCTCGACCACGGAGTCCTTGTCCGCGGTGCCGCGCTCGGGCGACTGGCTGATCACGACGCCGGCCGGGACGGTCTCGTGGAACTTCTCGGTCACCTCGGGCTGGAGCTTGGCCTCGGTGACCGCGACCTTGGCCTGGTCGACGGGCATCCCGACGACGTTCGGGACGGCGACCGGCTGCGGGCCGTTGCTGATGACGAGCTTGCACGACGCTGTCGCGCTTGAGCTCCTCGCCGGCCTGGCGGGTCGCTCGAGATGACCTTGCCCTTGCTCGACCTTGCTGCTGTACTTGCGCTTCGGCGTGGCCACGGTGAGGTTGCTGTCCTCGATCATCGGCCGGGCGACCTCTTCGGTGCGCCCGACCACGTTGGGGACGGCGTAGCGCTCCGGGCCCTTCGACAGGATCAGGTCGACGGTGCCGTTCTTGTCGATGTCCTCGCCGCGGGCCGGGTCGGTCTCCAGCACCAGGCCCTTGGGCACGACCTCGCTGAAGCCGTAGCCGGTCGACGTCGGTCTCCAGGCCGCTCTTCGCGGCCTTGTCCGCGGCCTGCTGCGCGGGTCAGGTTCAGCAGGCCGGGGGTGGTGGTCTTGCTCAGCGGACCCTCGGCGACGAACCAGGCGATGCCCGAGAGCACCGACGGCCAGCGCCAGGATCAGCAGCAGCGCGATCGGGCCGCGGCTGCGCCGTCCGCGGGCCGGGTGCCGTGCCGCCGTGTGAGCCAGCGGGCCGGTGTCACCGCGCCGGGCCGGGGCGGTCGAGGTGCGGGTGGTCAGGTCGACGACGAGCGTGTGGTCGGGCTGGCTGGACAGCGCGGACAGCGCCGGGCCGAGGCGTGTCGAGCTCACCGTCGGACATCGCGCGCCGGGCGGCCACCACCTCGGCGAGGAACCGGCGCGCGTCGGCGGGTCGCCCGTCGGGGTCGCGGCTGGTGGCCCGGGCGACCAGCTGGTCGAGCTCGGCGGGCAGGCCGGGCACCAGCGCGGAGGGGGGCGGGACGTCGTCGTGCACGTGCCGGTAGGCGACCTGGATGGCGGTCTCGCCGTCGTACGGCTTGCTGCCGGTCAGCATCTCGTAGAGCAGGATGCCGGCGGCGTAGACGTCGGAGCGGGGGTCGGCGCACGCCGCGGGTCGACCTGCTCGGGGGACAGGTAGGCGACGGTGCCCATCAGGACGCCGGAGGCGGTGGTGTGGCTGGTGGCCGCCGGTGACCGCGCGGGCCAGGCCGAAGTCGGCGACCTTGACCCGGTCGTCGTCGGAGAGCAGGACGTTCTCGGGCTTGACGTCGCGGTGGATCGATGCCGGCCTGGTGGGCGGCGCCGAGCGCGGCGAGCACCGGCTCGAGCACCTCGAGGGCCTGCCGCGGGCTGAGGTGGCCGCTCTCCCGGATCAGGTCGCGCAGCGTGCGGCCGCGGACGAGCTCCATCGCGAGGAAGACGTGGCCCTGGTCGGCGCCCTGGTCGTAGACGGCGACGACGTTGGGGTGGGACAGCCGGGCCGCCGAGTGCGCCTCGCGGATGAACCGGGAGACGAACTCCTCGTCGTCGGCCAGGCTCGGGTGCATCACCTTGAGCGCGATCGTGCGGTCGAGACGGTTGTCGTGGGCCTCGTAGACCGTCGCCATGCCGCCGCGCGCCAGCCGGGGACCGACGTGGTAGCGCCCGTCGAGCAGCTGCCCGACGAGGGGATCGCTGACAGTCGTGTCCACGAAGGGAGTCTAAGGGGAGTGCGGCCGAGGGCCTGTCCGGGACGCGCTGCGCCGGCCTAGCGGAACCGGGCCTTGAGCGCGAGCACGTTGTCGACGTACCGACGGGTATCCGGGTACATCCCGCGCTCGCGGACCGAGCGCAGGCCCTGGTAGTAGCCCGCGATGGCCTGCCGCTCGCTGCTCGCCGACTGCCGTAGGACCCTCAGCAGCACTACGCCGGTGGTGGCGTTGTCGTGCGGGTCGAGCGGGTCGAGCCGCCGGCCGACGACGCCGGAGATCCAGTCCGATGTGGTGGGGATCACCTGCATGGCACCGACCGCGTTGGCCACCGAGACGGCGCGCATGTTCCAGCCGGACTCCTGGTAGCTCACGGCCAGCGCCAGCGCCGGGTCGACCCCGTTGGCGCGCGCCTTGCGGGCGATGATGTCCCGCATCCCGGACTGTGACGGCAGGTTGCGGCGGGCCAGGACGGCGCGGTTCTGGCTGGCCGCGCCGACCACCGAGCTCGAGTAGGTGCGGCCGGCGAAGGTGTTGCTGCTGGAGCTCGAGCTGCTGCTGCCGCCGCTGGTGCTGCCGCCGTGCTGCGCCGCTGGTGCTGCTGCCGCTGCTGCTGCCGCCGGGGATGACCAGGCTGGCGCCCAGCCGCACGATGTTCGAGCTGGGCAGGTGGTTCGCGCGGGCGACGGCGTCCTGGGACACGCCGTAGCGGGCGGCGATGCCGGACAGCGTGTCGCCCGCGGCGACCCGGTGGTAGCGCTTGTCGCCGCTGGTGGACCCGCCGCCCGCGCCGGGGACCTTGCAGCGACCGGCCGGCGATGATCAGGTTGCCGTTGCCGGGCAGCCGGTTCACCTCGACCAGCCTGGCCACCGTGGTGTGGTAGCGGGCGGCGATGTCGCTGACAGCGTGTCGCCCTGCTTGATCGTGTAGAGGCCCCAGCCCGGCGAGCCGGCCGTGACCAGCGCGGCGAGCAGCAGCGGGGCGCCGAGGGTGCGGGCGATCCGCAGGGCCCGGCGGCGGCCGGGGGAGCGGGAGCGGGGTGCGGGGGGCTGCAGAGACGGTCATGGTCGAGCCGGTCCTCACGGTCGGGAAAGGGGTCACCGGTCGTGCGACGGTTGATACTGCCGTGACTGGTGTGACTGATGGGGCCTGTGGGGCATTTGTTACCCCATCGTGGTACTACACCCGTGTCATTCAGCGTGCGAAGATGCGGCTACGCAGCCCGAAAGCGGCGGCTCCCTGGGGCTGAGAGGCTGGCCGGGTGATCGTCGTCGTCGGTGCCGGGCTGGCCGGGCTGCAGACCGTCGTGGCGCTGCGCGGCCAGGGGTACGCCGGTGCGCTCACCCTGCTCGGCGCGGAGGCCGAGCCGCCGTACGACCGGCCGCCGCTGTCGAAGGAGCTGCTCCGGGGCGAGGTCGAGTCGACGACCTTCGAGGCCGACTGGGCGGCGCTCGACGTCGACCTCCGGCTCGGGGTGCGGGCGACCGCGGTCGGCGACCGGCAGCTGGCGACCGACGCCGGCGAGGTGGCCTTCGAGAAGTGCGTCCTGGCGACCGGCGCCGAGCCGCGACGGCTGCCCGGGACGGCCACCACCCTGCGGACCAGGTCCGACGCGCTGGCGCTGCGGGCAGCCCTGCGGCCCGGCAGCCGGCTCGCGATCGTCGGGGCCGGCTGGATCGGGGCCGAGGTCGCCACCGCCGCGGTCGCCGCGGGGGTGCACGTCACGGTGCTCGAGGGGCTCGGGGCACCGCTGGCCACCGCACTGCCCGCTCGAGGTCGGGTCGCGGATGCTGCCGTGGTGGGCGGGCGTCGGACCTCCGGCTCGGCGCGACCGTCCAGGCGGTCGAGCCCGGCGTCGTGCACCTGGATGGCGGCGACTCGGTTGCTGCCGATGTGGTGCTCGCTCGCGATCGGCGCGAGACCCGTCGTACCGGCCGGCCCGGCTCTCGACCGCGGCCGGCGCGGCCGCCGTCGACCCGCAGCTGCGGACGTCGTTACCCGGCGTGTGGGCACTCGGCGACTGCGCGTCCTGGGAGTCGGCGCGGTACGGCACCCGGATGCTGGTCGAGCACTGGGACGCCGCGCTGCGGGCGCCCGCGGTCGCGGCGGCCAACGTGCTGGGGGCGCCCAGGTCTGGGACCCGGTGCCGTACTTCTGGTCCGAGCAGTGGGGCCGGATGGTGCAGTACGCCGGCCACCACCCCGCCGGTGAGCGCGTCGTGTGGCGTGAGGAGGGGGAGCGCTGGGCGGCCTTCTGGCTGGCCGGCGACCGGCTGGTCGCGGCACTGACGGTCGACCGGCCGCGGGACCTCGTGCAGGCGCGGCACCTGATGGAGCGGGATGCGGCCGTCGACCCTGCGCTGCTGGCGGACCCGGCGGTCGCCGTGAAGGCCGCCGCGGTCTAGAAGCTCATCTCCGGACCCACCGTGTACGCGGCGACGATGCTGAGCGTGACGGCGCCGGCCACCACCGCCCCGTCCCCCATGGTGTCCATGGCCCCGGACCCTAGCGCGGTCGGCGCGCCGACGTGGCAGGCTTTCCCGGGTGAGCGAGCAACGATCCGACGCCGACCAGGTCCACGCCGACGCGAACGAGCTGCTCGTCACTGCGTGGCTGACCCTGCCCGAGGCGGCGGACCTGCTCGGCGTCAGCGCCAACCGGATCCGCCAGCTCGTCAGCGACCGGCAGCTGATCGCCGTACGCCGCGGCGAGAACAACGCGCTGATGGTGCCGGCCGACTTCGTGCAGGACGGCAGGGTGCTCAAGGGCCTGCCGGGGGTGCTGACGCTGCTCAAGGACGCGCGGTACGCCGACGACGAAGCGCTGCGCTGGCTGTACACCGACGACGACCTGCCCGGCTCGCCGGTGCAGGCGCTGGTCGAGAACCGCGGCACCGAGGTCAAGCGACGCGCGCAGGCACTGGGCTTCTAGCCGGTGCGTCACCTGGCCTACCTCGCGGTCCTGGCCTTCTGCCTGCTGGGCACGCTGCCGCTGGAGGTCTGGCTGGGCGTGCGGGTCTACCGGCGTCCGCGCCGACTGCTGCTCACTCTGCTGCCGGTCGTGGCCGTGTTCATGGCCTGGGACCTGTACGCCGTCTCGGCCGGGCACTGGGAGTTCGACCCGGCGCAGACAGTCGGCCTGGTGCTGCCGGGTGACGTGCCGGTGGAGGAGCTGCTGTTCTTCCTGGTCGTGCCGACCTGCGCCGTGCTCGCCTTCGAGGCGGTCCGCCGGGTCAAGGGCTGGCCCGCGGGTGACGAGTGAGCTACACCGTCCTGGCCGTCGCCGGTGTGGCGGCGGCCGTGCTGCTCGACCTGGTGGTGCTGCGCACCCGGGTGCTGACCCGGCGGCTGTTCTGGACGGCGTACGCGATCGTCGTCGTCTTCCAGCTGATCACCAACGGCTGGCTGACCGGGCGCGACATCGTGACCTACGACGACTCGGCGATCGTCGGCGTCGCGGATCGCCTTCGCGCCGGTCGAGGACCTGCTGTTCGGCTTCTCGCTGGTGGTGCAGACGCTGGCGTGGTGGGTGTGGTGGGGCAAGCGGGTCAACGCCTCGCCTTCCGCGCCCTGACGAGGGCAGGCAGTGCGACGGCCAGCCGGCGCGGCAGCGGTACCGCGACCCGGCGGTCCAGCACCTGGTAGCCGGCCTTCTCGACGGCGTCGAGGATCCCGCCGTACAGCTCGAAGGCGGTGCGGATGCAGTCGCGGCTGGTCGGGTGCAGGAGGTCGATGCCGGGCTCGGCCTCGGCGTAGAGCGCCCTGGTGCGGGCGACCTCGAAGCGCGAGCAGGTCGCGCACGTTCCGCGGGGTCGGGCCGGGCTGCAAGGTCGGTGCGCGTCACCCGGAACCGGTCGAGGTCCTCGCCGGGAGGTAGACCCGGCCGCGGCGCAGGTCCTCGGCGACGTCCCGGATGAAGTTCGACATCTGGAAGGCCTCACCCAGGGTGCGGGCGTGGCCGGCCGCGCTCGGGTCGAGCGGCTCGAGGATCGGCACCATCTGCAGCCCGATCACCGCGGCCGACCCGTACATGTAGGTCTCGAGATCCGCGTACGTCGGGTAGCTGGTGACGTCGATGTCCATCCGCATGCTGGCCAGGAACGCCTCGAAGGTCTCGCCGTCCGATGCCCCAGGTGCGGGCCGTGTGGATCGCGGCCCGGCTGACCGGGTGCGCGCTGTCGCCCCGGTCGAGGTCGGCGAGGAAGCCGTCGCCCCAGCTGACCAGGGTGGCCGGGTCCGGCTGGTCCAGGTCGTCGACCAGCTCGTCGGCGTACCGCGCGAAGCCGTAGAGCGCGTGCACGTGCGGCCGCTTGGCCGGCGGCAGCAGCAGGGTGGCCAGGTAGTAGGTCCTGCCGTGCGCAGCGTTCAGCCGCCGGCACGCCTCGTACGCCTCGCGCAGCCCCGGATCGGTGATCCCCGCCGCGTCCAGCTCCCGCCCCCTCACGGGTGCATGCCCGGTCGCCGTCCTGACCCAGAGACGCAAACGGTGCCACCGAGACGCCAGTGTCGGCGACAGTGCCTCACGAGTCGACTGCTGCACCGGTTGTGTGCCGGGGTCAGCGCCGGTTGTGCCCACAAGACGCCTGGGCGTCCACAGATCGCGATCACGTCGGCCGCGGTCAGGTTGCCCTGCCGCACCGTCGACGGATGGACCCGGTGACAGCGCTGGACCGGCGGCTCGGCGCCTCGTGGTGGCGAGCTCTGATCCTGGCGGGTGTGACCGACGGGGACTTGCGCGGCGCGGTCCGCCGGGGACAGGTGCTCGCGTTGGGCGGTGGCACGTACGCGTTGCCGGACGCGGCGCCGGACGCCGTCGTGGCTGCCCGGTTGAGGGGGCGGTTGACCTGTTGGTCCGCAGCGAAGCGGCACGGCTTCGACCTGTTGCGCGAGCCGCGGCTGCCGCACGTCGTCGTTCCTCGTAACCACGCGGTCGATACGAAGGACGCCGTCGTGCACCGTGCGACCGCGCCCGGCCGGACTCCGGTGGTCCCTGTGCTGCACGCGCTGGTGGCCGTGCTGCGATGCCTCGAGACCCTCGATGCCGTGGTCGTCGTCGACAGTGCGCTCCGGCAGGGGGCTGTCCGCCGACGCGCCCTCGACTCGCAGCTTCGCGGCCCGGGGTCGGTCGAGGCGCGACGTCGTCTCGGTCTGAGCGACGCGCGGTCCGGCTCCGTCATCGAGACGGTGGCCCGGCTGGCGCTGCGTCAGGCGGGTCTGTCGGTCGACTGCCAGGTAGTTGTTCCGGGCGTCGGCCGCGTCGATCTGGTCGTCGACGGCTGGCTGGTCGTCGAGCTGGATGGGTTCACCTATCACGCAGACCGGGACCGCTACCGCAATGACCGCCGGCGTACTAATGCTCTGGTTGTGCGCGGCTACCGGGTGCTGCGGTTCAGCTATGAGGACGTGATGTTCCGACTGACCGATGTCGTGGCGCACGTCGTCGCTGTCCACGCCGCCGGTCGCTGACTCACGGACGCAAACGCGGCTGCGGATGCGCGTGAGCCGACGCGTTCGCCTCACAGGCATCCTCAGCACCGTTTGTGTCCCACGGTCAGCGCCGGGCGCGGGAGTGGTACGTGGGGTCGGGGCCGAGGATGCGCTCGGCGGCCAGCCGGCCGGAGATCAGTACCATCGGCACCCCGACGCCCGGCTGGGTCCCCGACCCGGCGAACACGACGTTCTCGCCCCACAGGTTCCGCGGCCGGAACGGTCCGGTCTGCCCGAACGTGTGCGCGGCCGCGAACGGCGTGCCGCGCTCCATCCCACGCTCCTCCCAGTCCAGCGGCGTGGTCACGTGCGACACCTCGATGCCGTCGCCGAAGCCCGGCCAGCCCCGCTCCTCGACCGTGGCCACCACCTGCTCGAGGTACCGCGGCCCCTCGGTCCGCCAGTCGACCGGCCCGTCCAGGTTCGGCGTGGGGAACAGCACGTAGTACGACGACCGGCCGGCCGGCGCCAGCGAGGGGTCCGACGCGCGTCGGCGACGTCACGAGGAACGACGGGTCGCTCATCAACCGGCCGCCGAGGATCTCGTCGAACACCTCGCGCCACGCCCGGCCGAACGAGATCGTGTGGTGCGCGGCGTCCGGGTACGTCGCGGTCGACCCGGCCAGCAGCAGGAAGCACGAGGGTGAGTAAGTGAGTCGCCGCACCGGCGCCCCGATCAGCCGCCGGGCCACCGGCAGGTCCGGGTTGAGCACCACCGCGTCGCAGGGCACCCGCTCGCCGGCAGCCGTGTGCACCGCCACCGCACGGTCACCTCGCAGCTCGACCCGGGTCACCGTCTCGCCGTACCGCAGCTCGACGCCGTGCTTCTCCGCGGCCCCGGCCAGCGCCCGCGGCACGGCGTGCATGCCGCCACGCGGGAAGAACACGCCGGCCACCGAGTCCATGTAGCCGATCACCGCGTAGATCGCGAGCGCGTCGTACGGCGAGAGGCCGGCGTACATGGCCTGGAACGAGAACACCCGCTGGGTCCGGTCGTCGTTGAGGAACTGCGAGACCTTCGGCGCGAGCCGGCGGAAGCCGCCGAGGGCCGCCAGCCGGGCCAGTGACGGCCGCAGCAGGCGACAGCGGCGAGTCGATGTTGCGGTCGATGAAGTCGCGCATCTCCAGCCGGTAGAGCGCGGAGACGAAGTCGACGTAGCGGCGGTAGCCCGTCGGCCTCGGCCGGGCCGCACACCGCCGCCACCTCGTCGGCCATCGCGTCGACCGAGGCATGCACGTCCATCGACGAGCCGTCCGCGAAGCGCGCCCGGTACAGCGGCTCGACCGGGTCCAGGGTCAGCCAGTCCGAGAGCCGCTCGCCGACGCAGTCCAAGGCGTCGGCGATCAGCTCGGGCATCGTCAGCACCGTCGGCCCGGTGTCGAACGCGTAGCCCTGGTCGGTCGAGCAGGCCGGCCCGCCCGCCCGGCACCGGCTCACGTTCCAGCACGGTCACCCGACGGCCGGCGCCGGCCAGCCGCAGCGCCGCCGACAGCCCGCCCAGGCCAGCGCCGACGACGACCACGTGGTCGGTCGGGCCACTGACCCGCCGCATCAGCCCGTCCGAGTTGTGGCGGCGGAGACCAGCTGGTCCAGCACCGAGTGCGCGGGCTCGTCGACGCCGGCCAGGGCCGCCCGCGCGGTCGCCGACTGCACCGCGATCATCTCCTCGACGGCAGCCAGCGCCCCGCACTCGACCATCACCTCGCGCAGCGCCTCCACCCCGTCGGCACCGAGCCGCGGGTCGCCCAGGCCGGCCCGCACCTGCGCGGCCTGGGCCGGCGAGCACCGCTCCAGGGTCAGCGCGACCAGCACTGTGCGCTTGCCCTCGCGCAGGTCGTCACCGGCCGGCTTCCCGGTGGTCGCCGGGTCGCCGAACACCCCGAGCACGTCGTCCCGCAGCTGGAAGGCCTCGCCCAGCGCGCGGCCGTAGCCGGTCGTACGTCGACAGCAGCTCGGGCCCGGCCCCGGCCAGGGCACCGCCGAGCAGCAGCGGCTGCGCGACGGAGTACTTCGCCGACTTGTAGAGGATCACGTGCCGGGCCCGCTCGACGGTCGTCGGTCGACTGGGCCTGGACTCGAGCATGTCGAGGTACTGCCCGCACATCAGCTCGGTGCGCATCCGGTCGAACACGGTCCGGCCGCGCAGCAGGTCCTCGGCCGGCAGGCCCGAGCCGGCGTACATCTCGTCGCACCACGACAGGCAGCAGGTCGCCGGCGAGGATCGCCCCGGCCACCCCGAACGACTCGGAGGAGCCCAGCCAGCGGTCCCGCCGGTGCAGCGCCGCGAACCGCCGGTGCACGGCGGGCAGGCCGCGACGGGTGTCGCTGCCGTCCATCACGTCGTCGTGGATCAGCGCGGCGGCCTGGAACAGCTCGAGCGAGGCGGCCACCGTCACGATCTCGGGCTGGTCGGCCCCGCCGGCGCCCGCGCCAGCCCCAGTAGCAGAACGCCGGGCGCAGCCGCTTGCCCCCGCGGAGCAGGTCGGCGAGCGCCTCCATCAGCGGGGACAGGTCGTCGCTGACCTCGTCGAGCACCGCTGCCTGCCGGGCCAGCATGTCGTCGACCGACTTGTCGACCCGGCTGCGCAGGTCCTCCGCGTCCAGCGGGTGCGGAGGTGGGGCAGGAGTCACAGCATCCGAGCGTAGGGGCATGTCCCGTCTTCCGGTCGGCCGCCGGGGTCGGATGCGCGACCTCGACTAACCTCGGGGACATGACAGCCGCGCCGTCCCACGACCCCTGGTCGCGCGCCAGCGTCATGCCCGGCCGGACGCCGACGATCGCCGAGCTGCTGAGCGCAGGGCCGGCACTCCTACTCGTTCGAGTTCTTCCCGCCGAAGACCGCCGAGGGGAGCGTGCCCTCTGGACCGTGCTGCGGCAGCTCGAGGCGCTGCGCCCGACGTTCGTGTCGGTGACCTACGGCGCGGGCGGCTCGACCCGCGACCGCACCGTCGCCATGACCGAGCAGATCGCCCGCGACACCACCCTGATGCCGGTCGGCCACTTCACCGCCGTCGACCACTCGGTGGCCGAGCTGCGGCAGATCATCGGCCAGTACGCGAACGCCGGGGTGCGCAACGTGCTCGCCCTGCGCGGCGACCCGCCGGGCGACCCGATGGCGGAGTGGTCCTCGCACCCCGACGGCGTGCCGTACGCCGAGGACCTGGTCCGGCTGCTCAAGGAGTCCGGCGACTTCTGCGTCGGCGTGGCGGCCTTCCCCGAGAAGCACCCCCGGTCGCCGGACTGGGAGACCGACACGAAGTACTTCGTGCAGAAGTGCCGCGCGGGCGCCGACTACGCGATCACCCAGATGTTCTTCTACGCCGACGACTACCTGCGGCTGCGCGACCGGGTGGCCGCGACCGGCTGCGACGTGCCGATCATCCCGGGCATCATGCCGGCGACCAACGTCCGGCAGATCGAGCGGTTCGCCCAGCTGTCCAACGCGGCCTTCCCGCCCGAGCTCGCCGAGCGGCTGCACGCCGTCGAGGACGACAAGGACGCCATGCGCCGGGTCGGCGTCGACGCCGCGACCGAGCTGTGCCAGCGGCTGCTCGACGAGGGCGTGCCGGGGCTGCACTTCATCACCCTCAACACCTCGACCGCGACCCGCGAGATCTACCAGCAGCTCGGCCTCGGCGACTCCCGCTGACGCCGGTGGACCGCGACGCCTACCTGGACGGGTGGCAACGGCTGCACGGCGGCTACGACCCGCGGGCCAACCCGCTGGTGCGTGGCTGGCTCTCCGGTGCGTACGTCGTGGCGCGGCCGTTCGCGAAGGCCGGCGTGGCTCCCGACGCTGGTGACGCTGGCCGGCCTGCTGGTCAGCGCCACCGCACTGGTCCCGGCCGCGGCGGGCGGCTGGTGGCTGCTGCTCGCGGCGGCCGTGGTCGTGCTGTCCGGCGCTGCTGGACAACGTCGACGGCGCGGTGGCGGTGCTGACCGGCCGGGCGACGGCCGCGGGCCAGGTGCTCGACTCACGTCGCCGACCGGGTCAGCGACCTGCTCTTCCTCGGGGCGCTGCTCGCCGCCGGCGCACCGTGGCCGGCCTGCGCGCTCGGCGGAGCGCTGATGCTGCTGCAGGAGTACCTGCGGGCCCGGGCGGCGGCCGCCGGCATGACCGAGGTCGGCGTTGTCACCGTGTGGGAGCGGCCGACCCGGGTGATCGTGACCGCGACCTTCCTCGCGGCGGCGGCGGTCCTCGGCGACCCGTGGCCGGCCCTCGGCGCGTGGGCCTGGGTCGGCCTGGGTCTCGTCGGGTTCGTCCAGCTCGCGGTCGTCGTGCGACGACGGCTGCCCTGAGCGTCAGGCCGGGCCGACCAGGCCGGCGACGATCGCGGCCGACAGCCCGACCAGCGGCAGCCCGCCGCCGGGGTGCGCCGAACCGCCGACGAGGAACAGCCCGGGCACCGGCGAGACGTTGGCCGGTCGCAGGAACGCGGCCCGGGCACCGTTGGACGACGTGCCGTAGATCGCGCCGCCGGGGGAGCGGGTCGCCCGCTCGAGGTCGGCGGGGGTGCGCACCTCGCGCCACCGCACCCGGTCACGGACGTCCAGCCCCCGGGCGGCCATCACGTCCAGCACCCGGTCGGCGTAGCCGGCCGCGAGCCCGGGGGCGGTCCAGTCGACCGCGCCGGGACCGATGCCCTGCCGGGCCGCGTTGACCAGCACGAACCACGCCTCCGAGTCCCCGTCCGGGCGCAACGCCGGGTCGTCGGGAGCGCTGATGTACACCGTGGGGTCGTCGACCGGGTGCGCGTCCCGGCCGGGCCGGCCGAAGACACCGTCGAACTCGGCGTCGTAGTCGTCCGGGAACAGCACGGTGTGGTGGGCGAGGCCGGGGGTCCGGCCCCGGAGCGCCAGCAGCAGGACGAAGCCCGACAGCGACGGGGTGGCGCGGTGCAGCCGTCGGCGGGCGCCGTCGGCCACCCCACGGGGCAGCAGGTCGTCGTACAGGTGCGCGGCGTCGGCGTCGGTGACGACCACGTCGGCCGCGATCCGCTCGCCGTCGGCGAGCTGCACCCCCGCGACCCGGCCGCCCTCGACGACCACCGAGGTCACGTCGCTGTCCATCCGCAGCCGGGCGCCGCGCAGCACTGCCCGGTCGTGCACCGCCTCGCCCAGCCGGCGCAGTCCGCCGGGCACGTACCAGGCGCCGAACGTCTGCTCGACGTACGGCACGACCGACAACGCCGCGGGAGCCCGCCGCGGGTCCGAGCCGGTGTAGGTCGCGTAGCGGTCCAGGAACATCCGCAGCCGCGGGTCGCGCAGGTAGCTCCGGCCGAGGCCGCGCAACGTCTGCCAGGGCGCGACGGTGCGGACGTCCGACGTACGACGGGCCAGCCGCAGCAGGTCCCGACCGCCTGCCAGCGGCGACTCGAGGAACGGACCGCGGGTCACCTGCCACACGTCGTGCGCGCGGTCGAGGAACCGGTCCCAGTCGGCGCCGGCTCCGGCACCGAACGCGTCGTCCAGCGCGCCGCGCATCCGAGCCCGTGACGCGTTGGGCTGGTCCAGCCAGGTGACGTCCTGGCCGTCGACCGCCGGGAACCGGTAGCGCGCCACCGGGTCGACGGGCACCAGGTCGACGCTGTCCTCGAGCGGCTTGCCGGTCTTCACGAACAGGTCCCGGTAGACCGCGGGCAGGGTGAGCAGCGACGGACCGGTGTCGAAGGTGAACCCGTCCCGGCTGAAGGTGCCGAGCTTGCCGCCCCAGGTGGACGCCTGCTCGCAGACGACGACGTCGTGCCCCAGCGTGGCCAGGCGCGCGGACACCGCGAGACCGGCCATGCCGGCACCGACCACCACGACCTTCGCCACGGGTGACAGTACGAAAGGTGCCGATCAGGGCCAATCCGAAGGGGCCATCGGCGGAGAAGACCGGGTGTGAGCGACACGACGGCGAGCCCGGTGCGGAGGAGCGCCCTGCTCGGAGCGCTCGCCGGACTGCTCGCCGCCCTCGCGGCACTGGCCGCCGCCGAGCTCGCCGCCGTCCTCGTCCGGCCGGAGGCCTCGCCGGTGGTCGCGGTGGGCGGCAGCGTCATCGATGCGACGCCGACCTGGCTCAAGGAGTTCGCGATCCGCCAGTTCGGCACCAACGACAAGCCGGTGCTGATCGGCTCGATCCTCGCCGTCCTCGTGCTGCTCTCCCTGGTCACCGGCGCCCTCGCGGTGCGCCGGCGGGTGATCGGCCTGGCCGGCGTCGCCGTACTCGGCCTGGTCGGGGCGGCGGCCGCTGCGACCCGACCGGCCGCCGAGGCGCTGGACCCGCTGCCGTCCCTCGTCGGCGCCGTCATCGGCGCGATGGCGCTGATCCTGCTGCTGCGTCCGGTCGCTGAGATCGGCCGCGGCGACCGACGAGAGCCGTCGGCAGCGTCCTGGTGACCGCACTCTGCGTCGGCGGCGGCCGCGGTCGCCGCCGGGACCGTGGGCCGCCTCGTCAACAGCCGGCGCGGTGACGTCGCCGCTGCCCGCGCCGCGGTCGACCTGCCGGTGCCCGGCAGCGCTGCCACACCACTGCCGGCGGGACAGCGAGCTGAAGATCAAGGACCTCAGCCCCTTCACGACGCCCAACAAGGACTTCTACCGGGTCGACACCGCCCTGGTCGTGCCGCAGGTCGGCACCGACGGCTGGACGCTGAAGGTGCACGGCATGGTCGACAAGGAGATCGAGCTGACCTTCGACGCAGCTGCTGCGCGCGCGACCTGGTCGAGCGCGACATCACCCTGACCTGCGTCTCGAACGAGGTCGGCGGCAAGTACGCCGGCAACGCGCGCTGGCTCGGGGCACCGCTCGCCGACCTGCTGGAAGAGGCCGGCGTCGACCCGCGGGCCGACATGATCCTTTCCACCTCGACCGACGGCATGACGATCGGCACCCCGACCGCGGTGGTGATGGACGGTCGCGACGCGTTGCTCGCCGTCGGCATGAACGGCGAGCCGCTGCCGGCGGAACACGGGTTCCCGGTCCGGATGGTCGTGCCCGGGCCTCTACGGCTACGTCTCCGCCACCAAGTGGCTGACCGACCTCGAGCTCACCCGCTTCGACGCGCGCCACGCCGTACTGGACCGAGCGCGGCTGGGCGAAGAAGGCGCCGATCCGGACGATGTCGCGGATCGACACGCCCCGGCCGTTCGCCAAGCCGCAGCCCGGCCGGGTCGCCGTCGCCGGCGTCGCGTGGGCGCAGCACCGCGGCGTCGCGAAGGTCGAGGTGCGGGTGGACGGCGGTGCCTGGCAGAAGGCCCGGCTGGCTGAGGTGCCCTCGACCGACACCTGGCGGCAATGGGTGTGGGAGTGGGACGCGCACCTCCGGCAGTCACACCCTCGAGGTCCGCGCCACCGACAGCACCGGCGCCACCCAGCCGGAGAAACGCCGAACGCCCTACCCGTCCGGCGCGACCGGATGGCACTCGACCGCCGTGACGGTCGCCTGATCCCTGCCCCACCAACACGTCCCCGCCCCAGTGCGGGTGCGAAGCCACACCCCAACCCGAACAGGAGCTCCATCATGAAGGTTCGTTCCCACCGCAAGGTCGCCCTCGCGGCGGCAGGCCTCATGCTCGCCGCCCCCGCGCTCGCCGCGTGCGGCGGCGACGACGACGCGGCGACCAGCGCCGGCTCCGACTCCAGCAGCAGCGCGCCGGAGAGCTCGCCGACCGAGAGCGAGAGCACCGAGATGACGGCAGACCAGCCGTTCGGTCCCGGCTGCGCCGACGTCCCGGCCGAGGGTGCCGGCAGCTTCGACGGCATGGCGCAGGAGCCGGTCGCCACCGCCGCGTCGTCCAACCCGCTGCTCTCGACGCTGGTCACCGCCGTCGGCGAGGCGGGTCTGGTCGACACGCTGAACAGCGCCGAGGACATCACCGTGTTCGCGCCGAGCAACGACGCGTTCGCCGCGATGGACCAGGCAACGCTGGACAAGGCGATGAAGGACCCGAAGGGCCTGCTGTCGACCGTCCTGACCTACCACGTGGTCGAGGGCAAGCTGGCCCCGGCCGACCTCGCGGGCACGCACAAGAGCCTGCAGGGCGGCGAGGTCACGGTCGAGGGCAGCGGTGAGGACTTCACCGTCGACGGCAACGCCAAGGTCGTCTGCGGCAACGTGCAGACCGCCAACGCCACCGTCTACATCATCGACCAGGTCCTGATGCCGAAGATGTGATCCGCAAGCAGCACCGCACCGGCCCCGGTCGAGAAGACCGGGGCCGCTGCGCGTCCGGACGGCAGGGAGGACAGTAGGAAGGGTCCGGACCGAACCGAAGGGCAGTCGGTGGCGAAGGCCTGGTGTGAGCCACGAGTGGGCGAGCGGGGTGCCTAGGCGCCCGGTGCTCGGCGCGCTCGTCGGCCTGCTGGCGGCCGTCGCGGCGCTGGCTGCCGCCGAGCTCGGCGCAGCCCTGGTGCGTCCGCAGGCGTCACCGGTGATCGCGGTCGGCGGCAGCGTCATCGACGCCACCCCGACGTGGCTCAAGGAGTTCGCGATCCGGCAGTTCGGCACCAACGACAAGCCGGTGCTGATCGGGTCGATCCTCGTCGTGCTCATCCTGCTGTCGCTGGTGACCGGCGCGGTCGCTGTGCGACACCGCTCGGTGGGTCTCGCCGGCGTCGCGCTGCTCGGCATGGTCGGCGCCGCGGCCGCGGCCACCCGGCCGGACGCCCAGCCGCTGGACCCGTTCCCGGCCCTGGCCGGCGCCGTCGTCGGCGCGATGGTGCTGATCCTTCTGCTCCGTCCCCTCACCGCCTCACCAGACGGCCACGGCACCGACCAGCGACGTCGGCAGCTGCTGGTGACCGCGATGTGGGTCGGCGCCGCGTCGCTGGTCGCCGGCGTGGTCGGCCGCACCGTCAGCTCGCGGCGCGGCAGCGTCGAGGCCTCGCGCGCCGCGGTCGACCTGCCGGCGCCGGCGAGCGCCGCGCCGCCGGTGTCCCCCCGCTACGACTTCACGATCAAGAACCTGAGCCCGTTCTTCACGCCCAACGACGACTTCTACCGGATCGACACAGCGCTGGTCGTGCCCAAGCTGACCACCGACGCGTGGCGGCTGCGGGTGCACGGCATGGTCGAGCAGGAGATCGAGCTGACCTTCGACCAGCTGCTGGCGCGCGACCTGGTGGAACGCGACATCACCCTGACCTGCGTGTCGAACGAGGTCGGCGGCAGGTACGCCGGCAACGCGCGCTGGCTCGGTGCGCTCCTGGCCGACCTGCTCAGGGAGGCCGGCGTCGACCCGCGGGCCGACATGATCCTCGTCCACCTCGACCGACGGCATGACGATCGGCACCCCCACGGCCGTGGTGATGGACGGTCGTGACGCGCTGCTCGCCGTGGGGATGAACGGTGAGCCGCTGCCGCTCGAGCACGGCTTCCCGGTGCGGATGGTGGTGCCGGGGTTGTACGGCTACGTCTCCGCCACCAAGTGGGTGACCGACCTCGAGCTCACCCGGTTCGACCGTCGAGCAGGCTTACTGGACCGTGCGCGGCTGGGCTCCCGAAGGGCCGATCAAGACCGCGTCCCGGATCGACGCACCGCAGCCGTTCGACGAGGTGCCCGCGGGACGGGTCGCCGTCGCCGGCGTCGCCTGGGCGCAGCACCGCGGCGTGTCGAAGGTCGAGGTGCGGGTCGACGGCGGGCGATGGCACGAGGCCCGGCTGGCCGACGTGCCGTCGGTCGACACCTGGCGGCAGTGGCTGTGGGAGTGGGACGCCACGTCCGGCGAGCACATCCTCGAGGTCCGCGCCACCGACCGCACCGGCGTCACCCAGCCGGAGAAACGCAAGGACCCCTTCCCGTCCGGCGCCACCGGATGGTCATCGACCCCCGTGACGGTCGCCTGACCCCTGCTCCAACCACGTCCTCTCCTCGGTACAGGTGCGAAGCCACACCCCAGCCCGACAGGAGCTCCACCATGCATCGCAACACCACGCGGGCACGGTCGTCACGACCGGGGCCCGCGTGTGTCAGAGCTTCGCCGGCGGTGAGTCAGGCGAGCCGAGCGGCCCCGCGCGGGATCAGCAGGAACGCCACCAGGTAGAGCACACCGGTGACGACCAGCAGGTTGTTGTAGCCGGTGACCAGGGCGGCGTACTCCAGGCAGCCGCCGACGATCGCGCCCAGCAGGTTGATCGCGAACGCCGACTGCGAGTCGGCGGAGTCCTGGAACCGCTTGGCGAACGCCACATTGGCCAGATAGATCGGCAGGAACGCCAGCAGCGTCGCGACGACCAGCCTGGGCGCGAACGGCAGCGGCAGCAGCCAGTCGGGCTGCACCACCCAGGCCAGGGCCAGGGACGCGGCGATCCCGCTGAAGACCGCCGGGAGCGGTGGCGTGCGGAACCGTCTGGTGGTCTCGACCGCCGCCAGTACCACCACCAGCACGCCGGCGAAGACCAGCGCGTTCACGAACCAGGTGGTGCCGAAGAGCAGGGCGAAGGTGGCGACGTTCTTGGTCTCCAGCAGCAGGAACGCCGCACCCATGAAGAACAGGTCTGCGTAGGGCCGCATCCGACGCAGCGGACCACCGAGCGCGCGGACCGCGACCAGCGACGCGAGCAGGATGCCGAGCAGCGTGACGGTGTAGAGCGGCGGGAAGGAGTCGCCCCTGAAGTACAGGAATGGCCGGTCGTCCGTGGCCGGCGCCACGACGGGTCCGGACGGCGCCCAGGTCGTCTCGCACTCCTGGTCGGCCTCGGTCATCCCGACGCTGATCACGGCCTGCGCCCCCGCGAAGGTGTCGATGCAGGGGGCATGCCCGAAGGCCGAGCTCGCGGTCCCGGCCAGCCGGTCGATCAGCCAGTCCTCGCGATAGTAGTTGTACATCGCGAAGGCGCCGCCGGGCTTGAGGTGCTCGCGCACCGAGGTCATCGCCTGCTCGGTGAACAGGAACGACTCCAGGCGGATCTGCGAGGCGCCGCTGACCAGGGTGAGCGAGTCGGGCAGCGCGAAGAGCACCAGGTCGTACTTCCGGTCGGCGCCCTCGAGGAACGCCCGGCCGTCGTTGGTTTGCGTGGTGACACCGGGCCTGTCGTACGGCTTGTCGATGTTCTGCGCGGCGCCGATCTCCAGGATTCGTGGGTCGATGTCGACCGCGTCGACGCGCCGGGCTCCCTCGCGCAGTGCGATCGCGACGTCCGAACCTGAGCCCGCGCCGACGACGAGCACGTCACCGAGGTCGTTGTCGGGGAGTCGGAGGTACGGCGTCTCATAGATCCGCTCGCCCTCCTCGACCTTCCACTGGGCCGGCGCCATCAGCTGGTGGGGCACCCCGTTGGCCCTGATCAGCAGGAAGCCCGGGGTGCCGACGGCCTGGGTGGTGACCTTGTAGTACGGCGACCAGCTGACGCCGGGAGCCATCGACTCGAGGAGCAGCATCCCGATCACCGCCGCCGAGCAGAGCACCGTCACCACCGGACGGATCCGGGGGCCGGTCAGCAGCAGGTAGAGCCCGCACGCGATCACTCCCCACACCACCGACGGGGCGCGCAGGAAGCTCAGCGTCGTGAAGGCCGTGATGCCCAGCAGTGACCCGACGAGGTCGTAGCGGTAGGCGGACAGCGGGGGCAGCAGGCCGAAGCACCGCCCGACCACCTCGGCCGGGCCGGCCAGGATCAGCGCGACCAGGATGAAGACCACCGGCAGCGCCAGCCAGGCGGGCGGGCCGTTGACCTCCAACGAGGTGAAGTAGATGACGTCGGAGCCGCTGCGCTGGATGGTGACCGGGAACCGCAGCACGCCGATCACCAGCGCGGCCAGCAGCGGCAGCGACACCGGCCAGACCGACCAGGGCTTGCGGCTGATCAGGAAGCCCGTGCCGATGCCGAGGAACGACCCGAGCAGCACGAAGTTGGAGAAGTAGGACAGGTGCACCACGTTGGCGGCCAACCAGCGGATCAGCGCCAGCTCCAGGAAGAGCATCAGCCCGCTGGCGAGGAGCAGCCGTACGACGGCACGCGGGTCGTCCTTCGCCGCGGGACGGGTGGAGGCGTGCGTCGTCTGGGCGGTCACGCCAGCGATGGTGTCAGAGGGTGGGCCCGTCACCGGGGACGCTATCGACGTGGTGCGACAGGCCGGCCGCGGGCGGTCAGGGTGCCGGCCCGGTGGCGGCGCACCGAGGTCGCGACCAGCCAGCCGAAGGTGGCGACCGACGCCGGGTGGGCGAGGCTGTCCGGCCAGACCCGCGACCCGGTACGCCGGGCAGCGAGCACCCGGCCGGTCACCCCTGCCGCGTAGCCGACCAGTCCGGCGCGCGACCCGCGCAGCGCCGCCAGCGGCGGCAGCACGTAGACCACGCCCAGCGCCGCCGACCACAGCGGCGGCACCCGCAGGGGAGCCGAACGCCGACCACAGCGACTTGGCGTAGCCGTCCCGCAGGTCGGCCCAGCCGTCGTACATCCGGCAGGTCGCGACGTCGGTGCCGTCGACGACGGTGCCACTGCCACCGCTGCGCTTCACCGCGCGCAGCAGGGCGACGTCCTCGAGCATCTCGGCGCGTACCGCCGCGTGACCGCCGGCCCGCCGGTACGCCGCCGCGTCGACGACGAGCAGCTGGCCGTTGGCCGCCGCCAGCGACTCCCGGTTCGAGCGCTCGGCCACCCGCAGCGGCAGCGTCGTGAGCCACGACCACTGCAGCAGCGGCTGCACCAGCCGCTCCGCGGCGGTCACCGCGACCTGCCGGGGGTAGGGCGACACGAGGTCGAGACCGCCCCAGCGCAGCAGCGCGACCGACGCGGCGACGGCGTGCGGCGCCAGCACGACGTCGGCGTCCAGGAACACCAGCACCGTCGCGTCGGCTGCTGCCTCGGCCAGCTGGTGGCAGGCCCACGGCTTGCCCCACCAGCCGTCGGGCAGCGCCGCGCCATCGAGAAGCGTCACCCGTGGGTCGTCGCCGGCGAGCCGCCGCACCACCTCGGCCGTGCCGTCGGTCGACCCGTCGTCGAGCAACGACCACCCGCAGGTCGCGGACGCCGACCTGGCCCAGGACCGACCGAAGGCACGGTTCGACGCGGTTCGCCTCGTCGCGCAGGGGCAGCAGCACGGCCACCGGCTCGGCGACCGGCGGTGGCTCGGCCGGGGGCACTCGCAGCCGGTGCAGGTTCCACGCGGTGTGCACCGCCCCGGCGACCGCGAGCCCGGCGCCGAGCCGGGTCGACCCCCGGGTCAGGGCCGCGACTGCCACAGCGACCAGGCGTAGGGCAGCACCAGCAGGCCGAGCAGCACGCCACCGACCAGCGCGACCGACCCGGTGCCGAACCAGAACACGTTGCCGAGCACGTAGCCGAGCCAGGTCCACACCAGCAGGGTGGCCGGCAGCGACTCGTCGGCCGGTCGATGCGCCCGGTCGCGGGGGAGGACCAGGACCAGCACGAGCATCATCAGCGTCCCGACGACCAGCCAGCCGGCGAAGTTCGTCAGCGGGATGCCGGGGACACCGGGCAGCGCGGGCTCGGGGTCGGCCCAGGTCCAGTGGCCGTCGGCGACCATCTGCGGGTCGAGGAACACGTCCCAGGCGGTCAGCCCGTACGCGCCGACCAGCACCACCCACCGCCGGGTCAGCCGACGGGCGGCCAGCAGCACGGGGTAGGCCATCATCGTCCAGGCGAGCGGGACGACCAGCGGGCACGTCGAGCACTTCGGGGCCGAGTGTGTCGGCGTACGCGTAGTCGCCGAACGGCAACCCGGTGCGCACTCCGACCGCCTCGGCCGCCAGCCCGCCGCCCGCCGTGATGACGACCAGCCCGAGCGCCCAGCCGGGGCCGCGGTGCACCAGCGCGTGCAGCACGCAGGTCGCGGCGAAAGACACCACAGTGGCGATGGTGACGCGATGCAGCCACGCTCCGTCGACCAGCGGGTAGGCGATCTCGAGGCCGACTGTGGTGCAAAGCAACAGCCAGGTCAGGCCGACGCCCACACCCGACGGCTGTCGGCGGCTGCTGCGCACCCCGTAGGCGAGGGAGCTCACCGCCACCGCCGCCGCTGGGCCATCACGACCCGCGCTGCCGTGCGGCCGGACGCGCCGAACACCCCGCCGCCGGGATGGGTCGACGCGCCGGTGAGGAAGAGGCCGCGCACCGGCGTACGGTAGCCCGCCAGCTCGGGCAGCGGCCGGTAGCCGAACATCGAGTCCAGCCCCATCTCGACATGCATCACGTTGCCGCGGCGCAGCCCCAGCTCGCGCTCGAGGTCCAGCGGTGTCTGGACGTGTACCTGCTCGATGCTGCTCGTGAACCCGGGTGCGGCCGCCTCCACCTGGGCCACGATCTTGTCGGCCTCACGACCGGCGATGTCGTCCCACCGCTCGCCGGTCGACAGCTCGTACGGGTGCCACTGCGCCCACGCCGTGACGTTGTGCTTGCCGGCCGGCGCGATCGACGGGTCGAGCGCGCTGAACGTCATGACCAGCACGGCCGGCTCGGACGGCGTGCGGCCGGCGGAGAACTCGCCGTGCGCGGCGCGCAGGTGGGTGCGGCTCGGCGCGAGCAGCTGCATCGCGGAGTACGGCGACGAGCCGGCCGCCGAGGGGTAGCGCGGCAGGTCGCTGGTGCCCAGCCGCACCACCATGCCCAGCCCGTTGCCGACCCGCACCGCGGTGGTCGCCCGGGCAAGCAGCGCCGTGTCGCCGAGCAGCTCGAGGGTGGTCAGCACGTGGCAGCCGGCCACCACGGCGCGCGCCGCGACGTGCTCGCCGGAGTCGGTGGTGACGCCGGTGACCCGGTCGCCGGACCGGGTGATCGAGGCGGCGCCGTCACCGAGCCGCACGCTGCCGCCCAGCCGTCGCAGCCGCTCGGCCAGCGCGACGGTCAGCGACCCGGAGCCGCCGACCGCGCGGCCCGGCGGCATCCGGTGCATCAGCGCGTTCCAGCCGACCAGGTCGGCGGTGGCGACCTCGTGCCCGGGCGGCCCGGACTGCGCACCGAGCCAGCCCAGTGCGGTCTTGAGCCGCTCGTCGGCGAAGTGCTCGTCGAGCAGCTGGTCGGCCGGCTGCAGGAACTGCCGCGACATCTCCAGCCCGCCGACGTTGGTCGCCTTGCCGGCACCCCAGAGGTGCCGGCCCAACCGACCGGCGGTGGGCACGTCCTGGAACGCGGCGAACACCGCCTCGTTGCGGGCGCCCCAGTCGGTGACGAACGCGCGGTAGGCGGCGGCATCCTCGGTCGCCGCACATCGCCGCGATCGAGTCGCAGGTCGCGTCGAGGTCGACGTGGAAGGTCAGCGCCTGCTGCTCGCCGGCCGGTCCGAACGGCGCGAAGCCCCACGGGTCCATGTCCAGGTAGCGCAGGCCGCACTCGTCGAGCCGCAGGTCCTCCACGATGCCGGTGTGCCGGATCATGATGTGCGCGCTGGAACCGCGGTCGACGGCGTAGCCGGGCCAGCGCTCGACCGTCGACACCGCACCGCCGAGCACCGTGTCCCGCTCGACCACCTCGACGTCGAGACCCTCGCGGGCCAGGTAGCAGGCGGCGACCAACGCGTTGTGGCCGCTGCCCACCACGACGACGTCCCGGGCTGCCACCCGGCGGAGCCTACGGGGCGGGTGCGGCCGTCGCGATCACGTCACCTGACCGCAAGGCCTCGGCCCGCAGCAGGTGATCCGGCCGGTGCCCGCTGGAGTCGATGAAGGCCGTCACGCCGGCGTCCGTGGTGACGGGGGCCTCGCTGACGTCGTCGTCGCTGCCGGAGCGCCAGTACAGCCGCACCGACGTCGCGCCCGGCGGAGCCAGCCCGGCGACGCTGCTGTAGCGACGGTCGGCGGCGAGCAGCAGGTGCAGCTGCCCGTCAACCGGCGCGCAGGCCGCGTCGATCGGGTTCCACGGGATGTGCGGCGGGCCGTCCCACCAGCCACCGACCGTGAGCCGGCACGCGGTGCGGCCGTCGGTGCGCACCTGCACCGGCTGGCTCGGGGGTCCGCCGCTGGTCGCCACGACCCGGTCCAGTGTGCGCGGCACGTCCCGCCCCAGGTACGAGGCGGCCGGGATCGTGTCGACGACGGGGCGCCCCTGGCGCAGCACCTGCACCCGGGTCACCGCGTCCGGCCCGGAGACCGGCACCAGCGCCAGCCGGTCGCGGACGAACTGTTGGTCGGTGCTCGGCGGGCTGCCTGGCTGGCTGCTGGTGGCGACGACGGTGTCACCCGTCTTCGGCGGCAGCAGCACCAGCAGCAGCGTCCGGTCGCCGTCGCGGATCGGCTGGGCCACCAGCGACGACCACGAGCCGTAACGAGCCGAGGTGCCGGACACGACCGGCGCGCCCGGGTCAGCGGACTCGAGGGTCACGGTGGTGACTGCGAGGTCCTGACCGGGGTTCCGGTCGGCGAGCAGCACACCCACCCGGCCGGAATCGCCGAGCCGTACCGACACGACCGGTCTGGACGAGTTGTTGCTCAGTCCGGCGGCCTCCAGAGCCCGGCTGTACATGTCGTAGGTGAGCGGGACCTGCAGCCACGCGGGGTCGGGCTGGGTCCCGGTGTCCGGCGGCGGGGTCGAGGTCGCGGTCGGCCCGTTGACCGGTGGGCGGTCGGACTCGGTGCCGCCGCCGGACAGCGCGGCTGCGCCAGCGCCGGCCACCGCGACGACGACTGCCGCGCCGGCAGCGACGCGCAGCCGACGGCTGCGCCGGGCGGCCGCGGCGTGCCGCAGTGTTGCGCCACCTGCCCGCCAGGCCGGTGCGTCGTGGGCCCGGTCGTGCAGCTCGTCGTGCAGCCGCCGCTCGAGGTCGGTGCTCATCGTTCCTCCTCGCCGAGCCGGGCCCGCAGCGACCGCAGTGCCTTGGCTCGCTGGCTCTTGACCGTGCCAACGGTGCAGCCCAGGACGTCGGCGGCATCGGCGTCGGTCAGGTCCTCGTAGTAGCCGAGCACCATCACCGCGCGCTGACGCGGTGGCAGGGACAGCACCGCGTCCCACAGCTGGTCGTCGCGCCCGGGTGAGTCCGCGCCCGCCGTCTCCGGCGGGTCGGCGACCAGCCGTTCGCCCGCCGTCCGGGTGCGGGCGGCCCGCCACCGGCTGACCGACGTGGTCACCAGGACCCGCCGCGCGTAGGCCAGCTGGATGGTCGGCCGCGCGGACCCTCGACCAGCGGGACCAGACGCGCAGCAGGGCGTCCTGCAGGAGGTCCTCGGCGGCGGCTCGGTCGCCGGTCAGCAGGTACGCCGTGCGCAGCAGCCGGCTGCCGGCCCCGGCGACGAAGGCGTCGAACTCGCCCGCGTGGTCGGCACGGTCGTCGGCGACGACATCGTCGGGGACGTCCCGGCCGGCCACCATCTCGTCCACCCCCGGTACCTCCACACCCATGGTGACGCGTCCGGGCCGGTCCCCGGGTGCCCGCCGGCTCACCCGGTTTCGCGGCGGGCTGCGGCGCCGGGCCCTGGCTCGGCGGATCTTGGTGGCCAGCAGCACCACCAGCGTCGCGCCGAACAGCAGCAGCGCAGCGGCGATGCCCGCGGCGACCCACGGCGCCGCGAGCAGCAGGGCGATGACCCCGGCGACCGAGAAGTCCTCGACCAGGCTGACGACGATGTTCGAGGCCGGCTCCGGAGAGGTGTTGACGGCCAGCCGCAGGCCGGCCTTCACGGCGTGCGAGGCCAGCGCGGTCGCACCCCCGGTGGCCGCGAGGACCGCTCCCTGCAGGCTGGTGGCGTCGCCGGTGGCGAGCAGGCCGATGGCCGCGCCGACGGTCGGACGGACGACGGTGTGCACCGCGTCCCAGGCCGAGTCGAGGTACGGCACCTTGTCCGCGACGAACTCGAGCAGGAACATCACGCGCGGCCGCGACCAGGACGTCGGTCCGCTCGAGCCCGGCGGGGACGTCGTCCAGCCCGGCGAACCGGCCGAGCAGTCCGAGCAGCAGCACGGTGGCGTAGGCGTTGACGCCACTGGCCCAGCCGGAGGTGAAGACCAGCGGCAGCAGCCCTTCGAGGCCGGTCACGGCGTGCGCCCGTCGAACGTGCCGTCCACGTCGAGCACCGCGAACCGGGCGAACAGCTCCTCGGCGTACCACCCGAGCTCGGCGGTACGGCGGACCGCCTCCAGGTGCGGGGCGCGGCGGTGGGCGAACTCGGTGACCGCGCCGGGGGAGTCCCAGAGGCTGAAGGTGCCCTGCAGCCCGACCGGCGCCTCGCCGATGCCGACCGCGAGCCGCAGCCCGTCGACGTCGCTGCAGGTCGGCGGACACCGGCGGGACCGAGCGCCAGAAGGTCACCGCGCGCCGCGGCACGATCCGGGCCCGGGTGACGGCGGCGACCGGACCGGCGTACGACGGCGACGGCACCGGGTCGCCGAACGGCCGGCGCCGCGACCAGGCACCGCGGCTGGCCAGCGGACGCAGGTCGACCCGCAGCCGCTCGGTCGCGATCCGGCCCCAGGCCCGGGCCACCGGGCCGGTCTCGAAGGCGCTCGCGTCCCGCGTCGAGGCCCAGCAGCCGAGCAGCCCCCAGTGGTTGCGGTCGGCGTCCCGCACGGTGAACGTGCGGCCGGACCCGGTGCCCAGCAGCTTGCCGAAGCGCAGGCCGGGGGTGCCTCGGAGCGGGCGGCGGTCGCGGGCCATCCGGAGCAGGGCCATCGGGACCCGCCCGTCCGGAACTCCCCACAGGTGCAAAGTCACCAGATCGGGCACCGGATCCACGGTCGACACCCTACGGAGGTCAAGGAGGGTGGAGCGGGCGCCGAGATGGGTAGAAGACGGTTCGACCCTCCCCTCGAGTTCCCCCTCGACGGACGCCTACGGAAGTAACCCGCTGTGACCGATGTGACCGCTGTGACCGCTGTGACCGATCAGGCCCCAGTCGCCCACCCCGGGCGGGCCCGCGCCGCGCGCTGGCTGATGACCGTCGGACTGCTCGTCGCTCTCGGTGTCTCGGTCTGGAGCATGGACCGCGTGAACCACGCGTCCTGGGAGCCGGCCCTGCTCGGGCTGCTGCCCTGGGTGGTCGGCAAGTACCTGCTCTGCCCGCTGCGCTGGCACGCGCTGTCCTGCAGTGGCCGCAACCGCCGCTGGCACCTGCGGGTCTACGCCGAGAGCGAGCTGCTCGGCCTCGCGTCGCCCGCGCACGTGGGCGCCGACATCTGGCGGATGCACCGGCTGCAGCGCAACGGCATGAACCGTCCGTCGGCCGTCGCCGAGGTCGCGCTGGACCGGCTGGTCGGCGCACTCGGCCTCACCGCGTTCGTCCTGGTGTCCGGGGCGACCCTGCCGCGGCGGGTGCTCGTGGCCGGCGTGGTGCTGGCCGCCGTCGTGCTGGTCGTCGCGCTGGTCGTCCGCCGGGTCCGGCCGGGTCTGCTGGCCGGGCGCCCGATGCCGCCGCTGCCGGTGCTGCTGCGGGGCATAGCGATCTCGATGGCCTACCAGCTCACGATCATGGGCATGCTGATCGGCACCGTCGCGGCGATGGGGGAGCAGGTGCACCCGATGGCGCTGCTCGGAGTCTTCGGTGCCAGCCAGGTGGCCGGCATCCTGCCGGGTGTCAACGGCGCCAGCCCGCGCGAAGGTGCGCTGGTGGTCGGGCTGGCCTCGGTCGGCGTGACCTGGCAGGCCGCGCTGGGCGCGGTGGCGCTGACCGCGCTGCTGGCCTGGGTGCCGGCGCTGCTGATCGGCGGCGCGGCGTTCGCCGTACGCCGGATGCGGCCGGCCGCCTCCGTCTAGGGTCTGCAGGCGTGACCGAGGCCGCCGAACCGCGGCGCATGCTCACCGTCGCCCATCGCTCCGGCAACACCGTCGCCGGGCTGCGCGAGGCGCTGGACGCCGGTGTCGACCTCGTCGAGGCCGACGTGCACGCCTATCGCGGCCGGCTCGAGGTGCGGCACCTGCGCTCGATGGGCGGACTGCCGTTCCTCTGGGACCGCGAGGGGGTGGTGCGCCGCCGGCCGCATCTCCGGCTGGTGCTGTCGGAGCTGGTCGAGGCGCTCGGCGACGACCACCGGCTGATGATCGACCTCAAGGGCGTGCACCCGCGGCTGGCACCGAAGGTGGCGCAGCTGCTGCGCGAGTCGTCACCTGCCCGGTCGCTCACCGTGTGCACGAAGAGCTGGTGGATGCTCGAGGCCTTCGACGTGCCGGTGAAGCGGGTGCTGTCGGCAGCCACCCGCCGGGGCATGTCGCGACTGCGGTCCCGGGTCGCCGCCGGTCCGGTGGACGGCGTCTCGGCGCGGCTGTCGCTGCTGACCCCGCAGGTCGTCGACGAGCTGCACCGCGGCACCGACCTGGTGATGGCCTGGCCGGTGGACACGCCCGAGGCGCTGGACGCAGCCCGTCAGGTCGGCGCGGACGCCGTCATCAGCAAGGACCTCGACCTGCTGCGCAGGGTGCTCGCCGACCGCTGACCCTGCGACACATTCGGTGCAGGTGAGGCGGAGTAGGCGGTCTTCTCGGCACAGGAACCGACAGACGCACCGTTTGTGTCGCACAGCCAGAGCTGTGCCAGTCGGGCGACGGCGTCAGTAGAGTCCCCGTCATCGAGTGCGGGGAGGAGGACCAGTCGACATGGTGTGGTACTTCGCGTACGCCATGTGGGTGTTCGTCGTCGTCTTGATGGTGCTGATCGCGATCGCTCTGGTCGTCGTCCCCGTCGTCGTGGTGCGCCGCCGCCGGCGCGAGGTGGAGGTCGTTCCGGTCCGATCCGGCACGAGACCCTGGAGGACCGATGTCGAAGACCGCTAGCGCCGGCGCGGGCGGGGGAGGCGCGGTCTACGGCCTGGGGTTCTTCGGAGCCCTCGTCTACTACTGGAAGACCGCCGACGGGTTCCTGGACCACGTCTGGGCGATCGGGCAGGCCTTCCTGTGGCCGGCGTTCCTCGTCTACGGCCTGCTCCAGCACCTCGGTTCCTGAGGGCTTGGTGCGCTGACGGAGGAACGAGGGCGCAGGGCGGACGGGCACGAGCGCAACGAGGCCGCCATTCAGACATGGGTCCTCCGTGGCGGCACCAGCCCGCGGGTCGGGGTCAGTCGGTGCCGACGTCGGCGGGCTCGCCGCCGGTGAGGCGGAGCAGCTCGGCGTACGTCGTGGGGAAGACCGAGTGCGGGTGGCCGGCGGCCGCCCACACCTCGTCGTAGCGCTCCAGAGCGGTGTCGACCAGGGTGCGCAGCGGCTCCGGGTGGCCGACCGGGGCGACGCCGCCGATCGCGAAGCCGGTGTGGGCCCGGACGAACTCCGGCGTTGCCCGGTCGACCGAGGTGGCGCCGACCAGTGCGGCGACCTTGGCGGTGTCGACCCGGTGGCCGCCGGAGGCGAGCACCAGCAGCGGGGAGCCGTCGGCGTCGAAGACCAGCGAGTTGGCGATCTGGGCGACCTCGACGCCGAGCTGCTCGGCGGCCTGGGCGGCGGTGCGGGCCGAGCTGTCCAGCACGGTGACCGCGCCGCCGGCGCCGAGCTCGGCCAGCCGGGCGGTGACCCGGACGACGCTGGGGTGGCTGTGCACGCGGCGAGGTTATCCGGGTCGAGGAAGGGCTTGACGCGGTGTCCGAGGGTGGGGCTACTGTAGGACGTGTTCGAACACATGTTCGATACGGGTGGGACTGCCCGGCACCGTGGACTCGACCCCTGCGGTGCCGGGTGGCCCGGTCCACGAGGCGAGCCAGCACTTCTGGGAGGCGAGATGAGCCGGCGGTACGACGACCCGGTCGAGGTGCGCCGTCGCGACGACGACCCGGCCGAGTTCCTCTGGCGGGGCCGGTTCTACGCGGTGCGCGAGGTGCTCGCGCGCTGGGTCGAGACCGGTGCCTGGTGGCAGCGGCCGGACGGGTCGCCGACCGGCGCGGCGCCCACCCTCGACGGCGAGCGGGAGGTCTGGCGGGTGGAGGCCAGCCGCGGCCGGGCGGCCGGGTCCGGCATCTACGACCTGTGCTTCGACTGGACGGCGGGCGGCTGGACCCTGCTGCGCGCCCAGGACTGAGAGGGCTGCGATGACGACATCCCAGGTCCGTACCGACAGGCAGGTCCGTGCCGACGGCCAGACCCGCACCGAGGCGCTGGCCACCCTGCAGCGCCGGCCGCCGGTGGTCGCCGCCGCGCGCGACCTGCTGGGCACCGCCCGCCACGACCTGGCCACCGCGATGGGCACCACGGTCGCGACCGAGCGCTACGCCGCGGCCCACCTCGCCGCGCTGCGCACCGCGGCCGCGGTGCTCGCGGTGCGCACCCGGCCGGCAGCCACCAAGCGGCCGCGCAACGTGTGGTCGATGCTGCCGCAGGTGGCGCCCGAGCTCACCGAGTGGGCGGCGTTCTTCGCCGCCGGCGCGAGCAAGCGGGCCGCGGCCGAGGCCGGCCTGTCCCGGGCGGTCTCCCCGCGCGAGGCCGACGACCTGCTGCGCGACGCGCAGACCTTCCTCGCCCTCGTCGAGACCACCCTCGGCCTGGCCCACCAGCCGGTGATCCCGCAGCTCGCGCGCTGGCCTCGCGCGCCAGCTGAGCCGCCGATCGCCACCGTCCGCACCAGCACCTGTCCGTACCCGTCCGCAGCCGAGCACCTGAGACCCCGGATCCGAGCGACCCCGCATGCCACCCGGCGACCCCTTCGTCCACCTGCACGTGGCCTCCGGCTACTCGCTGCGCTACGGCGCCTCGCACCCGCACGTCCTGGTCGAGCGGGCGGTCGAGCACGGCATGGACACCCTGGCGCTGACCGACCGGGACGGCGTGTACGGCGCGGTGAAGTTCGCCCGGGCGGCCGCGTCGGCGGGCGTCCGGCCGGTCCTCGGCGTCGACCTCGCGCTGGAGCCGACCGGGCTGCTGTCGCCGCCGTCGATGGTCCACCCGTCGCTGCGGGCCCGGAACCCGTCGAGCAGCCGGGCGCAGCCGGCCAAGGGCGGGGCGACGGTCGACCCGCGGCACCCGCGGGTCACCCTGCTGGCCCGCGACAAGGCGGGCTGGGCGGCGCTGTGCCGGCTGGTGTCGGCCACCCACCTGCGCGGTGAGCGCGGGAAGCCGGTGAGCACCCTCGACCTGGTCGCCGAGCACGTGCGGGCCGCGGCCGACGCGGGCGGCGGCCTGCTGGTGCTGCTCGGTCCCGGCTCGGAGGTCGGCCGGGCGCTGACCGCCCGCCGCCCGGACCTGGCCCGGGTGGTGCTGGCCCGCTGGCGCGAGGTCGTCGACCGCACCGACCTGCTGCTCGAGGTCGTCTCGCACCGCGGCCCGGACGACCAGCCGCGGGCCGCCCGGATGCTCGGCCTGGCCGTCGAGGAGCAGCTGACCGCGGTGCTCACCAACGCGGTCCGCTACGCCGACCGCTCAGACGCCCCGACCGTCGACGTGCTCGACGCCTCCCGCCGGCTGGTCGCGCTGGACCCTCGGCACCTCGACCGGGTCAACGCCGAGGGCTTCCTCAAGTCCGGCAAGGAGATGCAGGCGGTCGCCGAGGAGGTCGCGGCGGCCGCGGGACTCGACCGGCGGGCCGCCCGACCGGCTGCTCGCCGCCACCCGCCGGGTCGCCGACCGGTGCGCCGTCGACCCGCGGGCCGACCTCGGGATGGGCGAGGTGCACTTCCCCGACCTGGAGGTGCTCGGTGCCGACCGGGCGCCGGGGGAGGACCCGGTGCGGGTGGCGCAGCAGGTGCTGCGCGAGCGCTGCGAGGCCGGGCTCGGCCGGCGCGCGATGGCCGCGACCCCGCAGGTGCGGCGCCGGCTGGACGACGAGCTGAGGATGATCGAGACGCTCGGCTACCCGTCGTACTTCCTCACCGTCGGCGACGTCGTCGACCTGATCCGCGGCATGGGGGTGCGGGTCGCGGCCCGCGGCTCGGGCGCCGGCAGCCTGGTCAACTACCTGCTCGGCATCTCCGGCGTCGACCCGATCCGGCACGGCCTGCTGATGGAGCGGTTCCTCTCGCCGCTGCGCGAGGCGCTGCCCGACGTCGACGTCGACGTCGAGTCGGCCCGGCGTACCGAGGTCTACGAGCAGATCCTCGAACGCTTCGGCGGCGAGCGGGTCGCCTGCGTCTCGATGATGGACACCTACCGGGTGCGGCACGCGATCCGCGACGTCGGTGCCGCGCTGGGCATGCCGCCCGGCGAGATCGACCAGATCGCCAAGGCGTTCCCGCACATCCGGGCCCGCGACGTCCACCACGCGCTGGACGAGCTGCCCGAGCTGCGGGCGTCCCGGCTCGGGAGCGGTCAGCTCGACCTGCTGTTCCGGCTGGTCGCGCGGCTCGACGGGCTGCCGCGGCACGTCGCGCTGCACCCGTGCGGGGTGCTGCTCTCCGACACCACGCTGCTCGACCGCACCCCGGTCGAGGCGAGCTGGCTGGGCTTCCCGATGAGCCAGTTCGACAAGGACGACGTCGAGGAGCTCGGCCTGCTCAAGCTCGACGTGCTCGGCATCCGGATGCAGTCGGCGATGTCCTACGCGGTCGACGAGGTCGCCCGGCTGGGTGACGACGGCGGGGTGCCGATCGACCTGGACGACCAGTCCCAGGTGCCGCTGGACGACCCCGACACCTTCGCGCTGATCCAGTCGACCCGCACCCTGGGCATGTTCCAGATCGAGTCGCCGGGGCAGCGCGAGCTGGTCGGCAAGTTCGGCCCGGAGACGTTCGGCGACCTGATCACCGACATCTCGCTGTTCCGGCCCGGCCCGGTCAAGAGCGACATGGTCACCCCGTTCCTCAAGGCCCGGCAGGGCTGGGCCGAGCCGGAGTACCTGCACGAGTCGCTGCGCTACGCCCTCGAGGAGACCAGCGGCGTCGTCGTCTTCCACGAGCAGGTGCTGCAGATCATCTCGACGTTCACCGGCGTCAGCCTGGCCGAGGCCGACGAGGCCCGCCGCACCCTCGGCGCTCCCGACGGGCAGCCCGAGGTCGAGGTCTGGCTGCGGCCGCGCGCCTACGCCCGCGGCTACGACGTCGCCACCGTCGACAAGGTCTGGGAGGTGCTCAAGGCGTTCGCGTCCTTCGGGTTCTGCAAGGCGCACGCCGCCGCGTTCGCGCTGCCGACCTACCAGTCGGCCTGGCTCAAGACCCACCACCCGGCGGCGTTCCTGGCCGGGGTGCTCACCCACGACCCGGGCATGTACCCGAAGCGGCTGATCCTCGACGACGCCCGCCAGTTCGGCATCGCGGTGCTGCCGCTGGACGTCAACGCCTCCGACGCGTCCTACCGGGTCGAGCGGGTCGAGCGGGTCGAGCCGGCGCGAGGAGGGCGAGCAGCCGGTCGTCGGCTGGCAGCGGGCCGCGGGCTACGGCATCCGGCTCGCGCTGTCCGAGGTCAAGGGCATCTCCGAGGCCGAGGTGGCCCGGGTGGTGGCCGGCCGGCCGTACGGCTCGCTGGCCGACTTCTGGCACCGGGCCGGGGTGGCCCGCCCGGTCGTCGAGCGGCTGGTGCTCACCGGTGCCTTCGACGCCCTCTACGCGCTGGGGTCGGTGGTCACCGGGCCGTCCGGCCGGCAGGGCCGGCTGACCCGCCGCGACCTGCTGCTGCAGGTCGGCGAGCTCGACCGGTGGACCCGCACGGTGGCCCGCGGTGCCCGGTCCGGCAGCCGGTCCCGCCGTACGCCGGCCACCACCCGGCCCGGCGGCCGCACCGACATCGCCGTGGCCGCCACCTCCGGCGAGTCGCTCACCACGGTGCAGCGCCCGCGACGTGCCGGCGCACCCTCGCGGCCCGCCAGTCGCAGGCCGCCCGGCCGGTGGTGGCCTCACCGGTGCAGCTGGCCCTCGACCTGGACGACGCCCCCGGGTCGGTCGAGCCCAGCGGGCTGCCCGAGATGACCGGCGCCGAGCGGGTGCGCGCCGAGCTGGAGGTGCTCGGGCTGGACGCGACCCGGCACGTCGTCGACTTCTACGAGCCGTTCCTCGCGGCACTGCGAGCGACCCGGGCGCCGGACCTGGTGCGCTGCCGCAGCCAGGCAGAGGTGCTCGTCGCCGGGGTGAAGGTCGCCACCCAGACCCCGCCGATCCGGTCCGGCAAGCGGGTCGTGTTCGTCACCCTCGACGACGCCCGCGGCCCGATCGACGCGACCTTCTTCGAGGACGCCCAGGGTCCCTACGCCGCGACGCTGTTCCACTCGTGGCTGCTGGTGATCCGCGGCCACGTCCGGCGCACCGGACCGCGCGGGGTGTCGATGCGGGCCACCGGCTGCTGGGAGCTGCCGGTGCTGCACGACGCCTGGCTGTCCGGCGGTCTGGACGCCGTCGCCGCGCTGATGGCCGCGACCGGCCCGGTCACCGACCGCTCGGTCACCGGCGCGGCCGAGAGCCGGTCCACCCGGCCGGTGATGACCCGGCCGCCGTCCGGCGGCAGCTCCGAGGTCTACGAGCCGCGCGAGGTCGGCAAGGCCGGGTCGGCCGGCGGCATGGGCCGGCCGCGCCGGGTGCTGGTGCACCCGAGCGGGTTCCGCCAGTCGCCGTACGCCGACCTCAAGCCGCCCGGCGACGACACCAAGACGGTCGCCCGCAAGGAAGGGGCGAAGGCGCCACGCAAGCTCTGGCACTCCAGCCCGGGCAGCTCGGGTGGATAGCCTGACCGCATGCCCACGCCGCTGTCGCACTCGCCCCGCACCGCCGTGGTGTGGGACGTGCTGCGCGAGGTGTCCGACGCGGCTCCGGCCGGCCTCGACGTCCTCGACGTCGGTGGCGGCACCGGTGGCTTCGCGGTCCCGCTCGCCGGGCTCGGCCACCGGGTCACCGTCGTCGACCCCAGCCCGGACGCGCTCGCCGCGCTGCAGCGCCGGGCCGGCGAGACCGGCGACGCGGTGCGTGCGGTGCAGGGCGACGCCGCCGGCCTGCTCGAGGTCGTCGAGCCGGGCAGCGCCGACCTGGTGCTCTGCCACGGGGTGCTCGAGCACGTCGACGACCTCGCGCCCGCCGTCGCCGCTCTCGTCGCCGTGCTGCGTCCCGGCGGCACCCTCAGCCTGCTGGTCGCCTCCCGCAACGCGGTCGTGCTCGCCCGGGCGGTCGCCGGCCGGTTCGCCGAGGCGCAGCACGTCCTGGCCGACCCGGACGGTCGGTGGGGCCCCGGCGACCCGCTGCCCCGCCGGTTCACCGAGCCCGGCCTGCTCGTGCTGCTCGGCGACGCCGGCCTGCGGGTCGAGGCGGTGCACGGCGTGCGCACCGTCGCCGACCTGGTGCCCGGTGCCGTGGTCGACGCCGAGCCCGGGGCGGCCGACGCCCTGGTCGCGCTGGAGGCCGCGACCGCGCAGCTGCCGGAGTTCCGGGCCGTCGCGACCCAGCTGCACGTCCGCGCGACTGCGTCCCTGAGGCCGATGAGCCGCAGCCAGCAGCTGGACCGACCCGGACCGCCGTCCGGGCCGCCCGGTGACGACGCCGGCTGCACCGTCCTGCACGTCGACATGGACGCGTTCTACGCCTCGGTCGAGCTGATCAGCCGCCCCGAGCTGCGCGGCACCCCGGTGATCGTCGGCGGCGGCTCGCGCAGCGTGGTGCTCTCGGCGACCTACGAGGCCCGCCGGTACGGCGTCCACTCCGCGATGCCGATGACCCGGGCCCGGCGGCTGTGCCCGCAGGCCACCGTGGTCACCCCCAGCCACGGGCTGTACTCCACGGTCTCGGCCGGTGTGATGGAGATCTTCCGGTCGGTGACGCCGCTGGTCGAGCCGCTGTCGCTGGACGAGGCCTTCCTCGACGTGGCAGGTGCCGTCCGCCGGCTCGGCCGGCCGGCCGAGATCGGCCAGCTGATCCGCGAACGGGTGGCCGACGAGCAAGGCATCACCTGCTCGGTCGGCGTGGCCAGCACCAAGTTCGTCGCCAAGCTGGCCTCGACCCGCAGCAAGCCCGACGGCCTGCTCGTCGTCCCGGCCGCCGGGGTGGTCGCCTTCCTGCACCCGCTGCCCGTCGGCGCGCTCTGGGGTGTGGGGGAGAAGACCGAGAAGGAGCTGACCCGGCTCGGCCTGCACACCGTCGGCGACATCGCGAACACCCCGGTGCAGACCCTGGTGCGGGCGCTCGGGCAGGCCGCCGGCGTCGCACCTGCACGCGCTTGTCGTGGGGTCGCGACGAGCGCCGGGTCGTCCCGCACGAGCCGGACAAGAGCATCGGCGCCGAGGAGACCTTCGCCCGCGACGTCGACGACCCCGACGTCGTCCGTCGCGAGCTGCTGCGGCTGGCCGAGAAGACCGCGGGCCGGCTGCGGGCGGCCGGGCTGGCCGGCCGGACGGTGAGCGTCAAGATCCGGTTCGCCGACTTCACCACCATCACCCGGGCCAGGACGCTGTCCGAGGCCACCGACGTCGGTGCCGTGCTCTACGCCACCGCCCGCCAGCTCTACGAGGCGCTCGGGCTGGACCGGGCCCGGCTCCGGCTGGTCGGCATCCGGGTCGAGGGCCTGGTCGAGTCCGAGGCCGCGCCGCACCAGCTCGCCCTCGGGGAGCGGGCGTCCGGCCGGCGCGAGGTCGAGCAGGCCGCCGACCGGGCGGTCCGCCGGTTCGGCTCGGGCGTGGTCCGGCCGGGCAGTCTGGTCGACCCGGCGCGACCGGAAGGCGATTCCTGACCCGCCTCCCGACCAGCCGGGACGGTCGTCCACACCAGGAGTAGCGCACCGGGTTTGCCGTCCGGGTTTCATCGAGCCGTTCGGGCGCATATCCTTCAAGTGCGCACGGCAGCGTCAGGGCCGTGGGCATCGTGTAGGTGCACCGTCCGCGAGGAGGAGTCCGTGCCGCTCTCCGAGCACGAGCAGCGACTGCTCGAGCAGATGGAGCGGGCGCTTTATGCCGAGGACCCGAAGTTCGCGTCCTCGCTGCGTGGCAAGGACCCCCGGAGCAACTTCCGGCGGCGGGTCCTGCTCGCCGGCGTCGGCTTCGTGGTCGGTGTCGTCCTGCTGATGACCGGCCTGGTCGCCAAGGTGATCCTGGTCAGCCTGCTCGGCTTCCTCTTCATGCTCGCGAGCGTGTTCTTCGCCGTCACCAGCTACCGCGCGGTGACCGCCGCCGCCCAGCTCGGTGTGGTCGACCCGTCCGGCGTCCGGCGCCCGCCGAACGCGCCCAGCGGGAGTGCCGGCCGCCGCCCGAAGAGCACCGCCGGGCCCGGCTTCATGGCCCGGATGGAAGAGCGCTGGAACCGCCGCCGCGACGAGAACGGCCGTTAGCCCCATCCGGACAACGGTGCTCGCGTGCCGCTGGCCAGGCCCGCTGCACTCCTGCTCAGGTGCGGCGCAGCCGCAGCCGGGTGGTGACCGCGCCGACGGCGGCGTCGATCGCGTCCAGACCGTCGGCCAACCGTTCCGACAACGCCGCCGCCACTGCTCTGGTCGACCGGGGCAGCAGCCGGGCCCGCCAGCGCACCCAGCGGCTGGCACCCTCGTCCAGCGCCGCCCGCACGGCGTCGACGTCGGACCGCAGGTCGCCGACCGGTGTCATCTCCGGGGCATAGCGGGCCCGTTCGGTTGCCGCCGCGACCCGGCGCAACGCCTCTGCAGGCTCGCCGACCAGGTGCCGCTGCGCGGTGAGCCGGGCGGCGCCGCGCCGAGGCGGGTCGCTCGGATCCCAGCTGTAGCCGTGGTCGAGCAGGGTGTCCTGCAGGTCGGCCCAGGCAGCCAGCGCGGTAGCCGTCGGGGTGTCGGTGTCGCTCCAGCGCCGACGGCGGACCAGCAGCCGGGTCGCACCGGGGACAGCGAGCAGCAGCAGCGCGCCGAGTCCCAGGACGAACGGCAGGACGGGAACCCGGACCGGGCCGGCACCGATGCCACCGCCGCTGCCCGGGTTGAGGCCCTCCTGGTTGATGTCCTCGCGAGGACGGTTCTCACTGCCACCCAGGCCGGTGGTCGGGTTGGCGCTCGACGAGGGCTGCGACGTGGGTCCGCCGGTGGGCGTGCCGCCGCTGGGGGCTTCCTTGGCCCAGGACGGCGGCGGCGCGGCCGGCCCGCCGGGGGTCGGCTCGAAGGCCACCCACCCGGCGCCCTGGAAGTACAGCTCCGGCCAGGCGTGTGAGTCGTGCAGACCGACGATGTAGTCGCCGTCCGGGTTCCGGTCACCGGTCGCGAACCCGATCGCGACCCGGGCCGGGATACCGAGCAGCCGGGCCATCACCGCCATCGAAGAGGCGAACTGCACGCAGTAGCCCTGCCGGGTCTGCAGGAATCCCAGGATCGCCTGCTCGCCGGGGCCGTCGGTCACCGAGGAGTCCAGCGTCTGCGAGTAGGTGAACTCGGCCGGGTCGCGCAGCCAGTCCTGCAGTGCCAGTGCGCGGTCGTAGCCGGTGGTCTGTCCCTCGGTCTCCTGCTCGGCGATCTGCTTGATCTCGGGGTCCAGGTCGCGCGGCAGCTTCAGGTAGCGACGGACCGACGGCGGCGCCGCCCCGGCGGCGCGCAGCTGTTCCGGTGTCGGCCGGACCGACAGCGCCCGCACCTCGTAGTCCAGCTGTTGGGTCGAGCTGTTCTCGCCGAACGCGTTGAACGTCGAGGAGTCGTAGAGCCAGGTGCCGTCGATGTTGTCGACCCTCGTCGCCGGGTACGGCAGCGGCAGCCAGGTCTGCGCGAGGTCGAAGACCTCGATCTTGTAGCGGCGCTTGACGGTGGCCACCGCGCCGCCGAGGCCGGGGGGCCGGGAGAGACCGTCCTCGACGTCGTTGTCGTCGCGGGACACCGACAGCTCGCTGGGCTGCCAGACGTCGCCGGTGAACTCGTCGGCGCCCACCAGCCGCAGGTACGTCGGCCGACCGGAGTACCGGATGACCGGTGTGTTCTCGCCGCGGCGAAGGTTCTCGCCGAGCCGGAGGATCGGGTTGAGCACCTTGATCTTGTCGCCGCCCCCGCCGCCGTTGCCGAACCCACCGCCGCCGAAACCGAACGAGCTGGTCGACAGGTCGGGCAGCACGGCCGGGACGATGAGGGCGAGTCCGAGCGCCGTGGCCCCGACCCGCCGACCGACCTGGCTCAACGGAGCCGTCTCGACGTCGGGCTTCCAGTTCTCCCGGGCCACCGAGTACCGCATCGGGCGGCCCCACCGGTTGACCCGCTCGCGAGACTCGGCGAGCAGCAGGGTGAGGAACGCGATGCCGGCCACGGCGAACGCGACCCAGCTGACTCCCTCGGGCGCGACCGCCGTCGGCACCGTGTAGAGCACCAGCAGCGGCAGCCCGGCCAACGCGGCCCGCCGGAACGTGACGGCGAGGGTGTCGACGAGCAGGGCGATCAGACCCACCCCGGCCACGGTGATCAGCTCGATCCCGGGCGAGACACCGATCGGCGCGGCGTACTGGTTGATGTCGGTCCGGCCGGACGACGCGAGCTCGCCGAGCCGGTCGATCGAGCCGGTCCACGGCAGGAAGCCGAGCAGCGCCTCGTCGTGCGCGTAGCGCAAGAGCAGGTAGAGCAGCAGCCCCACCAGGCCGCCGAGCGGCACGGTGGTGCGGGACGCCGACATCCGCCGGGCTACCTCGGAGCCGATACCCACGGCCACCACGGCGAACACCGTCGGGAAGAACCACGCACCGGTCAGGAACACCGGCCCGAGACAGATCGCGGCGGTGATGGTGGCGAATGCGGCCGCGAGCGGCATCCGGACCGAGCCTGCGAGCATCGTCAGGACCTTCCCGACGCCGCCAGCGTGCGCGCCGACGCGGACCCGTGGCGGCCGGCGTCGGCCCACAGGTCCGGCAGCGCTTCACCGGCAGCAGCCTGCAGCACCCGCCAGCCAGAGGCCCGCAACAGCTCGACCGAACCCTCCAGGTCGGCGGCCGACTGCCGCGACCGGGACGGGACGAGGTTCCACGACGCGGTGTCCAGAACCACGGCCACCGCGGCCGTCGAGCCGTGCCGGAGCCGGGCCAGCAGCCGGGTCTCCTCGAGGTCGAGCGCACCGAGCACGGCGACGAGCAAGCCGTCGCCGCCGCCCCGGCGCAGCGCGGCGCCGGAGTCGCGAAGGCTGCTGTTGGCCGAGAGCTGGATGACGGCGAGCGCGTCGAGCAGCGCGCCCTCGACGTCGCTGCTGCCGCCGTCGACCCCGAGGTTCGAGCCCTCGATGGCGGCACCGGTGTCGGTCAGCAGCCGGACGTGGTAGCCGTGCCGGACCAGGTGGACGCCGACCGATGCCGGCGGCCGCGACCGCCCACTCGAACGACGACCCCGGCCCCTCGCCGCCGTGCGCCGAGGACCGGGAGTCGAGCAGCAAGGTGCACCGCGCCTGCCACGGCTGCTCCTCGCGACGGACCATCACCTTGTCCAGCCGCGCGGTGGACCGCCAGTGCACCCGGCGCAGGTCGTCGCCCTGCCGGTACTCGCGGACACCGGCGTCGTCCTCGCCGGCGCTGGCCAACGACCGGGACCGGCTCTCGCCGCTGCCGGTCCACTCGCCGGAGAGCGCCACCGACGGCAGGTGCTGCACCGGCGGGGTGACGACAAGGGTGTCGCGGCTGCTGAACGAGCGCTGCAGCTCACACATCCCGAACGGGTCGGTGAGCCGGATCGTCAACGGACCCAGGTCGTAGCGTCCGCGCACGTCCGAGCGCACGGCGTAGGTCACCTCGCGCCGGCCGCGCGGCTCGACCCGGTCGAGCACGAAGCGCGGCCGGGAGCCCAGCACGTAGGGCACCTTGTCCTCGACGAGCAGCAGCCCGGTCGGCAGCCGGGAGATGTTGTCCAGCCGCAGCGTCACCGAGGTCTCCTGCCCGGCGGCAGTGCGGGCCGACGCGAGCCGGCGCCGGGACGACAGCCGGTAGCGGGTCCGCGCGACGACCCACGCGCTCACCAGCGGCAGCGCGAGCAGCAGGATCGACACCCGCAGCAGGTCCTTCTGCGAGGTCGCGACGGCGGCGACCAGCACGGCCAGCCCGGCGGCGACGAAGGAGCGTCCGCGGGTGGTCAGGCCCTGCAGCGCGTCGCGCACTAGACGGAGCTCCGCCGTGCCCGCGCCTCGTTGGGCAGGGGCACCGAAGCCACGATGTCGGAGACGATGTCCTCCGTCGAGCGACGACCGATCTGCGCCTCCGCCGTGGGCAGCAGCCGGTGGGCCAGAACCGCCACGGCGAGGTCCTGCACGTCGTCGGGCAGCACGTAGTCGCGGTCGTCCAGCGCGGCAGCGGCCCGGGCGGCCCGGATCAGGTGCAGCGTGGCGCGCGGGGAGGCGCCGAGCCGCAGCTCGGGGGAGTTGCGGGTGGCGAGGACCAGGTCGACGGCGTACCGGCGTACCTGGTCGGACACGTGCACCCCGCGCACGAGCAGGATCAGCTCGGCGATCTCGGTGGCGTCGGAGACCGCGGACAGCACGTCCAGCGGTGAGCTCTGACCGTGGGTGTCGAGCATCTGCAGCTCGGCCTCCTCGCTCGGGTAGCCCATCGACAGCCGCATCATGAAGCGGTCGCGCTGCGCCTCGGGGAGCGGGTAGGTCCCCTCCATCTCGATCGGGTTCTGGGTCGCCAGCACCATGAACGGGATGGCCAGCTCGTAGGTCTCGCCGTCGACGGTGACCTGCCGCTCCTCCATGCACTCGAGCAGCGCCGACTGGGTCTTCGGTGACGCACGGTTGATCTCGTCACCGACGACGATGTTGGCGAAGATCGCGCCCGGCTTGAACTCGAACTCGCGGCGCTCCTGGTTGTAGATGGAGACCCCGGTGATGTCGCTGGGCAGCAGGTCCGGGGTGAACTGGACGCGGCGCACCGAGCAGTCGACCGAGCGGGCCAGCGCCTTCGCGAGCATCGTCTTGCCGACGCCGGGCACGTCCTCGATCAGCAGGTGACCCTCGGCGAGCATCACGGTGATCGCGAGCCGCACGGTGTCCCGCTTGCCCTCGATGACGCTCTCCACCGCCCGACGGATCCGGGTCGTGGTGTCGGACAGCGCGGCGAGGCCGGCCTTGTCCGGACGCCCGATCCTCGCCGGACGCTCGTCGGTGTCGCTCTCGGTCGTCTCGCCCAATGTCAACGGGTCCTCCTCGCGCTCACCTGCTGTGGACCGCTGTGACGCGCGTCCCCGGTTCTGCCGGGAGTCTGGCATCCCTGCGGGCCACGTCGGTGGGCCTCTGAGATAACGATCTCCTTACGCTCGCCGCCGTCAGGTGCGGTGCACGCCCGCCGCGACCACGAGGGCGGTCACCGCGGCCGCCAGGCCGGCGAGTACCAACGGCACCGAGGGTACGACGTCCTGGGCCGCCGTGACGGCGACGACCGAACCTGCTCCCAGGGCCAACAGCACGATGCCCAGCCGGCGACGCAGCGGACCGTGGGACACCACCACGGCATCGCTCGATCCGGCCCAGACGTCCTCGCACGCCGACAGGGCGGCGACCAGTCCGACCACGAGAGCGGCGCCGACCAGAGACTGCAGCGGTCGCCACGACGAGGTGTCCAAGGCGTCGGCGAGCAGCACCGTCACCGTCACGGTGATCACCGCGAGCGTCCCGGTGAGCCGCCACGGCAGGACCGCCGCCACGAGGCAGGACAGCACCGCAGCGCCGGCGAGCACCAGGACCGGGCGGCTGGGCTCCGGCAGCACCACCGCGGCCGCGGCGCCCACCCCGCAGCCGACCACCGCGACCCGGCTGAGCACCCCCCGCAGCCGCCGGGTGGCGAAGCGGTCGGTCATCGCGCCGCCCTCGGCCGCGCGGCGCGCATCGCGTGCAGCAGGCCGCCGGTGAGCTCGGCCTCGCCGTCCCAGTCGAGCACCGGTACGCCGAGGTTGCCCAGCTCGACGCGCAGCGCCGCCCGTTGCAACCGCCAGGTCCGGACGGCCAGCGCAGCCGACCGGGAGCCCTTCGGGACGTTCGGCGTCGCGTTCAGCACGTCGACGACCAGCGGCGAGAACCCGCGCTCGCGCATCATCCGGACCGCGTCGAGCGGGCCGTCGTCCAGCAGCGGGGTGAGCAGGGCGACGAACGCCCGGTGCGGCAGCATCCCGCGCGGCAGGTGGCCCAGGTTGTGCTCGACCACGCCAGCGTCGAGATCGGCCTGCACCCGCCGCACCGACATGAGTGCCTCGCTGACCCGGTACAGCTGGCGCGGACCGGTCGCCGGCGCGAGCCAGTGCAGCGGCCCGCCGAAGGTCACCAGGCCGACCCGGTCGTGCGACCGGAGATAGGTCTGGGCCAGCCCGGTGGCGGCCCGGACCGTGAGGTCCAGGCTGGACCGGCCGGGCTCGCCGGCGTCGACCGCGGTGTCCAGCACGAGGACCAGGTCGAAGGCGCGCTCCGCGGCGTACTGCCGGACGTACAGGTCGCCGTGCCGGGCCGACACCCGCCAGTCGACGTCTCGCTGCCGGTCGCCGTGGGTGTACGGCCGGACGCCCGCGAACTCGATGCCGGAGCCGATGGCCCGGCCGGTGTGCTCTCCCAGCGGTGCCGCCAGCTCGTGCGGCGCGACGGCCCGGGCCAGGGCCGCAGCTGCCGGGTAGACGACGAGGTCGCTCACCTCCACCGACGCCGTGGCGACGTACGAGCCGCCGCCGGCGGCGATTCGCAGCCGGATCGGGCCGACCGGGTGGCGGCCCCAGCGGGACGGCGCCAGCGTCCACCGGCCCACGGTGGTGCTGCCGTCCCGGTGCCGGCCGGCGAACCGCACCTCGGTCCACGGCGGCGGCAGCGGCTCGGCGGTCACCCGGTCCGCACCTTCGGCGCGCACCGTCAGGACGAGGTCCACCTCGTCGCCCTCGACGCAGCGCTCGGCGGACAGCTCGGCACCGATCTCGGCGGTCGCCGGTGTGCTCGATCTCGGCGTGAGCACGAGCAGGACGAGCGGGACGACGGCCAGCACCAGCAGCTCGCCGTGCGCGGTCACGACGGCTCCCGCGGTGGCCAGCCCGGCGACCAGCGCCAGCTGGCGCAGCCGCGGCGTCGGCCGGAAGGCGAGGTCGACCTGTTGGGTGGCCATCGTCAGCGTGGCACCTCGACCGAGTCGAGCAGGTCGGTGACGACGTCGGAGGAGGTGACCCGGCGGACCCAGAGCTCGGGCCGCAGGCTGATCCGGTGGGCCAGCGCAGGGACGGCGACCGCCTTGACGTCCTCGGGGGTCACGAAGTCGCGGCGGTCCAGCACCGCCTGGCCCCGGGCCAGCGCCACCAGCGCGAGCCCGCCGCGCGGGCTGGCGCCGACCGTCACGTGCGGGTGCCGGCGGGAGGCGTGCACCAGCTCGACGACGTAGCGCAGCACCGAGGGCTCCACCTGCACCAGCTCGAGCGACTCGCGCATCGCCAGCACGCTCTCGGCGTCGACCACGGCCGACAGCTTCGGCGGTGCCCAGCCGTGCCGGAGTCGGCGCTGCAGCAGCTCCTGCTCGTCGTCCATCCCCAGGTAGCCCAGGGACACCCGCAGCAGGAACCGGTCGAGCTGTGCCTCCGGCAACGCGTAGGTGCCCTCGTACTCGATCGGGTTGTCGGTAGCGAGCACGACGAACGGCTGCGGCAGCGAGTCGGGTCTCACCGTCGCTGGAGACCTGCTCCTCGGCCATCGCCTCGAGCAGCGCGGCCTGGGTCTTGGGCGGTGTCCGATTGATCTCGTCCGCGAGGAGCAGCTGGGTGAACACCGGGCCGGGCCGGAAGTCGAACCGGCTGGTGCCCGGGTCGTAGACCGAGATGCCGGTGATGTCGGCCGGCAGCAGGTCGGGAGTGAACTGCACCCGCCGGAACGACAGGCCGAGGGCCTCGGAGAAACAGCGGGCCATCATCGTCTTGCCCAGCCCGGGGACGTCCTCGAGCAGCACGTGGCCACGGCCGAGGATGCCGAGCAGCACCAGCTCGAGGGCGCGTCGCCGGCCGACGACCGCCTTCTCGATCTCGTCGAGGACCGACCCGGCCAGCCGTGAGGTGTCCGACGGGGTCATGGACGAGTTCACAGGTGCTCCAGGCGGTCGACGATGCGGGTCAGGGTGGCGAGGTCGACGCCCGGCGGCTGGCCACGCCGGTCCACCTCGCGGTCCGGGTCCAGCCAGTGCCAGAGGTCGTCGCCAACCAGCCGTCGGGCGGCGGTCCGGTCCAGGGCGAGGTCGACCCGGTGGTGGTCGGCGAGCCGGGAGGCGAGCAGCTGCACCAGCAGCGGCCGGGTGACCAGGTCGTAGTGCCGGGGCGAGACCTCCGCCCAGGACAGCGCCTCGGCGACCTGTCGGTAGGACCGGAACGGTGCGTTCTCGACGGGCGGTCCGGGCCGGGGACGGCGGACCGGGTCCGGCGCGGCCGGCACCCGGGCCATGGCCACGGCCGCGGCGGCCAGCGCGATCACCGAGACCGAGACGATCAGCCCGGCGGCGCCGGCGATGCCGACGGCGATCGCGACCGCCGCCACCGCCACCGCGACGGCCGGCCGGTAGCCGCGCAGGTACGCCGGGGCCGGCTCGTCCTCGCCCTCGTCGTCAAACACGTCGGGCCACCAGCTCGCTGCGCACCTGCGCCAGGCAGCGGCGAGCCGTGGTGCGGGCGTCCTCGCCCACCGGGTGCTCGCTGAAGCGAGCCTCGCGGAACAGGTCGGTCAGCTCCCGGGCGGGGGAGCCGCTGACCAACCCGGCGTCCACCGCCCGGTCGAGCAGCTCGCCTGCAGTGTCCGAAGGCCGGCTCTCACGGCCGTCCCGGACGAGTCGGCGGGACAGCTGCCGAGCCATCGCGGCGTAGGCGGCGAGGACAGCCGCCCGCGGGTCCGCGGCGCTGCTCAGGCCCTCGTCCGCGGCGTCGACGGCCGCGACCAGCGTCTCGACGTCGGCCCGCTCGTCGGCCACCGGGTCGTTGCCGGGCTCGACGGCCCGCCGGGCGGCCAGCCACCGCGAGCCGACCGCGGTGGCGAGCAGGACCGCGCCGACCAGCAGCAGCACCTGCCAGGTCGTGCCGGTGTCCAGCGCCGGTGGCTCGGCGCGCTGGCCGGTCCCGGTGTCGATCCGTCCCTGGAGCTCCCGCTCGGCCGGTGCCGGCGTGCCGATCGAGCTGACCACGAACCAGGCGACACCGAGGGCCGCGAGCACGACCAGTGCCCCCAGCCCCTTCAGCCATCGCGAGAGCGGTTCGCCCTCGGGCTCGGTCCGCTCGTCGTCGTCGGCCGGCCTCGGTCCGGCCTTGCGCAGCCGGCGCAGCATCCGGCGGGCGGTGACGAGGAGCAGCAGCAGCACGATCGAGCCCAGCAGGACCCGGGCCCAGTGCACCTCGACCGGGTCGGCGAGCTCGCCCCAGTCCAGGCCCTGGCGGGCCTGCAGGGCCAGCGCTGCGACCGCGGCCAGCGCCACGACGGCGAGCACCCGCAGCACCGTCTCCGGCCCCCGACCTGTCATGGCTGCCATCAAAGCAGTGGAGCCACGGGGAAGCGGACCGGCTGGCGTCGTCCCCGGCGGGCCGGTTTCCGGTCCGCTTGGGCTCGGGCAGCTGGCGACCCGCTTGGGCTCGGGCAGCTGGCGACAGGGGAGCGGCGATGGGCCGAACGGAGGAGATCTGGTCCGAATTGGTTGACTGTGGAGTGAAGTGGAGTACTGTGGTGCGCAGTGGGGGAGAGCCAGGCATGCGGGTGCGGGGAGGTGGGTCGATGTGGCGCAGTCCGACGACGGCGAGCGCTCCGACCTGCCCGCCACCCCGGTCGCCGTGGTGCCGCCGTTCCTGGGCACCCACCACCCGCGGCTGGACGACAAGGGCCGGCTCTTCCTGCCGGCCAAGTTCCGTGAGCGGCTCGCCGGAGGCCTGGTGATCACCCCCGGCCAGGAGCGCTGCCTGTACGTGTTCCCGGACGCCGAGTTCGCCCGGCTCTTCGAGCGCATCCGGCAGGCGCCGGTCACCAGCAAGCGGGCCCGGGACTACCAGCGGATGTTCCTGGCGCGGGCCTCGGACGAGACACCGGACAAGCAGGGCCGGGTGACCGTCCCGCCGGACCTGCGGACCTACGCCGGGCTGACCAAGGAGTGCGTCGTCGTCGGCGCCGGTGCCCGGGTCGAGGTCTGGGACGCCGGGTCGTGGGACAGCTACGCCGCCGAGCAGGAGCCGGCCTTCGCCGACCTGTCCGAGGAGGTGCTGCCTGGACTGATCTGAGACCTCGTCGTGCGAGGTCTCCACCCGCTCCGAGCTCCGGTCCCTGACGCCCCTTCCCCGGCGCCAGGCACCAGGAGGTCATCGAGCGGTTGGAGACCTGGCCCGACGAGAACCCGCCAGCCGCAGCACCGCAGCACCTGCACCGCACACGTTCCATGAAGGGTCGAGATGGACACGCCAGCGCCGACGGCCGAGCCCGCACCGGGCACGCTCGCCGCCGAGATCCGCCACAGCGCTCTGCTCCTGGGAGGTGCGCTCGGCCTGATGGGGTCGTTCGCCCTCGTGCTCCTGCTGCTCACCGCCCGGCTGGGCAGCTGACCACGGTGTCCACCGACACGGGGTCCGCGGGTCACGTGCCGGTGCTCCTGGCGCGCACCCTCGACCTGCTCGCCCCCGCCGTCGAGGCGCCGGGCGCCGTCGTCGTGGACGCCACCCTCGGCCTGGGCGGCCACAGCGCCGCGCTGCTCGAGCGGTTCGGCGGCGCTGCGGCTGGTCGGGCTCGACCGCGACCCGCAGGCCCTGGACGATCGCCGGTGCCCGGCTGGCGCCGTACGGCGAGCGCGCCACCCTCGTGCACGCCGTGTACGACGAGCTCACCGAGGTGCTGGCCCGGCTCGGCATCCCCCGGGTGCAGGGCGTGCTGTTCGACCTCGGCGTCTCCTCGCTGCAGCTCGACGAGGCCGCCCGCGGCTTCGCCTACGCCCAGGACGCGCCGCTGGACATGCGGATGGACCAGAGCCGCGGCCCGACCGCCGCCGAGGTCGTCAACACCTACCCGGCCGACCGGCTGGCCCGGGTGCTCAAGGAGTACGGCGAGGAGCGGTTCGCCCGCCGGATCGCCGATGCGCTGGTCCGCGAGCGGGCCCGCGAGCCGTTCACCGGCACCGCCCGGCTGGCCGAGCTGGTGCGCTCGTCGATCCCGGCGGCCACCCGGCGCACCGGCGGCCACCCGGCCAAGCGCACCTTCCAGGCGCTGCGCATCGAGGTCAACGGCGAGCTCGACGCGCTGGCCCGGGCGCTGCCGGCGGCGGTCGACGCGCTGGCCGTCGGCGGCCGGATCGTCGTGCTGTCCTACCACTCGCTCGAGGACCGGATGGTCAAGCGGACCCTGGTCGCCGGCGCCACCAGCACCGCGCCGCCGGACCTGCCGGTGGTGCCCGCCGAGCACGAGCCGGTGCTGCGCCTGCTCACCCGCGGTGCCGAGACCGCCGGCGAGGACGAGGTGGCCGCCAACCCACGGGCCGCCTCGGTGCGGCTGCGAGCCGCCGAGCGTCTCCGGGACGCAGCATGACGCATGCTGCAGCCCGCCCGGCCGCTCGGTGCCGGCCGCCCGCAGCCCGGCCACGTCGCGGGCCGGCCGCGGCTGAACCTGGTCCCGCCGCTGCGCACCGGCGCGCCGCGGGCACCGTTCGTCGTCCTGCTCGGCACACTGCTCATCGGGGGGCTGGCGGGGCTGCTGTTCCTGCACACCGCCCTGGCGGAGGACTCCTTCCGGCTGCACGACCTGAAGAACCGCTCGGCCCTGCTCACCGACCGCGAGCAGGCGCTCGAGCAGCTGGTCGCGGTGGAGGCCTCCCCGAGACGGCTGTCGGCCCGGGCGGAGGCGTTGGGAATGGTGCGGAGCGAGAACCCGGCGTTCATCCGGCTCAGCGACGGCAAGGTGCTCGGCAAGGCGAAGGCCGGCGTCGCGCCGCCGCCGCCGCGTGACCCCGGCCGAGTCGGACGTCCCGTCCCCGACGCCGTCCGCGACGGCCGCCGGCCGGTGACGACCCGCCGCCCGCCACCCCGCCGCCCCCGGCGACCGGCGCCGTCCCGTGCGGGCAGCCGGGCCACCCGGCAGCCGCGGCACGTCCCGCCGAGGCCGCCGCGGCTGCTCCGGCTCGGCGACCCGGGCCGGCGGCTGCGCGGAGGCGTCATCCTGCTGGCCTTCGTGCTGTCGCTGTTCGGTGCCCGCCTCGTGCAGCTGCAGGGCCTGGACGCGCCGACGTACGCCGCCGCGGCCGAGCAGGGCCGGCTGCGGACGGCGACCCTGCCGGCCACCCGCGGGACGATCACCGACCGCAACGGCGTCGCGCTCGCGACCACCGTCGCCGCGGTCAACATCACCTCCGACCAGACCAAGGTCGTCGACCCCGCGGCCACCGCCGCGGTGCTGGCACCGGTGCTCGAGGTGGACCCGACCGAGCTGCGCGCCAAGCTGACCGGTGACGCCCGCTTCGTCTACGTCGCGAAGACCGTCACGCCCGCGACCTGGCGCAGCATTCGCGCCCTCGACCACCCCGACCCGGACATCGAGGGGCTGCCCGGCATCTACGCCGAGCAGACCAGCAAGCGGGTCTACCCGGCGGGCCACGTCGGCGCCAACGTCGTCGGGTTCGTCGGTGCCGAGGGCAAGGGTCTCGGCGGGATCGAGTACGCGCTCGACTCGACGCTGGCCGGCCGGGACGGCACCGCGACCTACGAGCTGAGCGCCGGCGGCCGCCGGATCCCCAGCGGGGTGGACACCGAGCGCGACGCGGTCCCCGGCACCGACGTACGGCTGACCATCGACCGTGACGTGCAGTACGTCGCGCAGAAGGCGCATCGCCAAGGCGGTCGCCTCCACCCGGTCGCAGAGCGGGACCGTCATCGTCTACGACCCGAAGACCGGCGATCTGCTGGCGGTGGCCACCGCGCCGAGCTTCGACCCCAACCACCCCGGGCGAGGCACCTGCCGAGGACCGCGGCAACCGGCCGCTGACCGAGGCCTACGAGCCGGGCAGCACCGGCAAGATCATCACGGCGTCGGCCCTCATCGAGGAGGGCGTGATCAGCCCGACCACCCCGATCACCGTGCCGAACCGGCTGACCCGCGCGGACAAGACGTTCAAGGACTTCGAGGACCACCCGCTGCAGCACCTCACCTACGCCGGCACCATCGCGAAGTCCAGCAACATCGGCACCATCCGGGCGGCCGAGCGGCTGGGCAACCTCAAGCGGCTCTACCCGTACCTCAAGAAGTTCGGCGTGGGGGAGCCCACCGGTCTCGGCCTGCCGGGCGAGGCGTCCGGCGAGATCCTCAAGCCGGGGGACTGGTCGGCGACCACCGGCTACACGACGACCTTCGGGCAGGGCTACTCGGTCAACGCTGTGCAGATGGCGTCGGCCATCGCGACGGTCGCCAACGACGGGGTCCGCGTCGTCGCCGCGGCTGGTCGAGTCCCTGACCGGCCCGGACGGCAAGGTGCGCACCGCGCCGGCGTCCCCGCACACCCGGGTGGTCAGCCCGCAGACAGCCCGCACCGTGCGGCTGATGATGGAGACGGTCACCCGCGACGGCGGCACCGCACCCCTGGCCGCGATCCCCGGCTACCGGGTCGGCGGCAAGACCGGCACCGCCCAGCGGTTCAACCCCGAGTGCGGCTGCTACAGCGGCTACACGATGTCGTTCATCGGGCTGGCGCCGGTCGACGACCCGGGAGTCGTCGTCGCGGTCACCCTGCAGGCCCCCAAGTCCGCGCTGGGCGGCGGCGTCAACGCCGGCCCGGTCTTCAAGCAGGTCGCGGCCTTCGCGCTGGAGACGCTGCGGATCGCGCCCACCGGCACCCACGCGCCCAGGCTCAAGCTCACCACTCGCTGACCGCTAGCCTGTCTCCCCGTGCTCAGCCCGTCCGGACCCTCCGCGCTGCGCCCGTCCGGACTCCCGGCCCACAGCCTCGCCGAGGTCGGTGCCCGGCTGGGCTCCGAGGTCCGGGGCGCCGGCGCCCGCGACCTTGACGAGCCGGTCGTCACCGGGGTCAGCCTGGACTCCCGAGCCGTCCGGCCGGGGGACCTCTACGCCGCTCCCGCCGGGTCGCGCGCGCACGGCGCGGCCTTCGCCGCAGCCGCCGCCGCCGCCGGGGCAGTCGCCTGCCTCACCGACGAGGCGGGGGCGGCTCGGTCGCTGGCCGCCGGTCTTCCGACGTTCGTCGTGCCGGCGCCGCGCGCGGTGCTCGGTGGGCTGGCTGCCTGGGTGTACGGCGAGCCGGCCGACGACCTGACCCTGATCGGCATCACCGGCACCAACGGCAAGACCACCACGGCCCACCTCCTCGACGGCGGCCTGCGGGCGGCGGGACTGACGACCGGTCTGGTCGGCACCATCGAGACCCGGATCGGCGACGAGGTGCTGCCGAGCGTGCGCACCACCCCGGAGGCGCCGGAGCTGCAGGCCCTGCTCGCGCTGATGCGTGAGCAAGGTGTGCGCGCGGTCGCCATGGAGGTCTCCAGCCACGCGCTGGCGATGGGCCGGGTGGACGGCACGACGTACGACGTGGCGGTGTTCACCAACCTCAGCGAGGACCATCTCGACTTCCACGCCGACCTCGAGGAGTACTTCGCGGTCAAGGCGACGCTGTTCACCCCGGCGCGGTCGCGGCTCGGTGTGATCGATGTCGACGACGAATACGGCCGGCGGCTGGTCCGGCTCGCGACGGTGCCGGTCGTCACGGTGTCGCCGTCCGGCGGGGCAGCCGACTGGCGGGCCGAGGACGTCGAGCTGCGGCCGGACGGCAGCAGCTTCGTGCTCGCCGGCCCGGACGGCCTGCGGCTCGACTGCTCCACCGCCCTGGCCGGGGACTTCAACCTGGCCAACGCCGCGCTGGCCGTCGTGGCACTGGTGCAGGCCGGTGTCGACCCTGAGCGGGCGGCCGCGGGGGTGGCGTCCTGCCTCGGCGTACCCGGCCGGATGGAGCGCGTCGAGGCCGGGGCCCGCGGCCCGCTCGCGCTGGTCGACTTCGCGCACAGCCCGGACGCGCTGGAGCGGCTGCTCGCCACCGCACGCGGGCTGGTCGCCGACGGTGGCCGGCTGGTCGTCGTCCTCGGCTGCGGCGGGGACCGCGACCAGGGCAAGCGGCCGGCCATGGGTGCGATCGCGGTGCGCGGCGCCGATGTCGCGGTCCTCACCAGCGACAACCCGCGTTCCGAGGACCCACTGGAGATCATCGCTGCGGTCCGGGCCGGCGCTGACCAGGCTCTGGCCGAGGGTGCCGCCGCGCGGGTCGAGGTCGAGCCGGACCGGCGGGCCGCCATCCGGCTCGGCGCGTCGCTGGCCGGGCCGGGCGACGTGCTCGTCGTGGCCGGCAAGGGTCACGAGACCGGCCAGGAGGTGGCCGGAGTCGTCCACCCGTTCGACGACCGCGTGGTCCTGGGCGAGGCGCTCCGGGCGGTCACCCGGTGAGCCGGATGTCCCTGGCAGAGATCGCCCAGGCGGTCGGCGGCACGGTGGGCGGCGGCGACCCCTCGCTGAGGGTCGCGGTCGACCGGACGGCGGTCGACTCCCGCGCCGTCGAACCGGGTGGCCTCTTCGTCGCGGTCGACGGTGAACGGGTCGACGGCCACGACTACGTCGCGGCCGCCGTCGCCGGTGGTGCCGTGGCCGCACTCGTCGCGCGCGACGGTGCCCGAGCCGCACGTCCTGGTCGACGACCCGGTGCCGGCGCTGGGTCGGCTCGCCCGCGGGCACGTCGATGCCTTGCTGCCCGGGCTGGCGGTCGTCGGCGTCACCGGGTCCTCGGGCAAGACCAGCACCAAGGACCTGCTCGCCGCCGTCCTGGAGCCGCTCGGGCCGACGGTTGCGCCGCGCGGCTCGCTGAACACCGAGGTGGGGGTGCCGATCACGGCGCTCGGCGCGGACCCCACCACCCGCCACCTGGTGGTCGAGATGGGTGCTCGCGGACTCGGTCACATCGCCGAGCTGTGCCGCATCACGCCGCCGCGGATCGGCGTGGTGCTGAACGTCGGCGCCGCGCACGCCGGTGAGTTCGGGTCGCCGGAGGCCACGGCGCGGGCCAAGAGCGAGCTGGTGACGGCGCTGCCGTCGGGGGCCGACGGTGGGGTGGCGGTGCTGAACGCCGACGACCCGTTGGTCGCGGCGATGTCCGAGGTGACGGCGGCGCGGGTCGTGCGGTTCGGTCTCAGTCCGGACGCCGATGTGCGGGCGGTCGACGTGCGGCTGGACGGCAGCGGGCGGCCGACCTTCTCGCTGCGTGCCGGCGACCGCGACCCGGTCGAGGTGACGCTTGCCGCTGCACGGCGCGCACCACGTGTCCAACGCGCTGGCCGCCGCCGCGGTCGGCGCTCGAGCTGGGAGCGACGCCGGCAGGCGTGGCGGCCGCGCTGGCCACCGCGGTACCGCGCAGCCGGTGGCGGATGGAGGTCGTCGAGCGGGCCGACGGGGTCACCGTCGTCAACGACGCCTACAACGCCAACCCCGACTCGGTCCGGGCCGCGCTGGCGGCGCTGACCGCGATGGCCGGCGGCCGGCGCACCTGGGCGGTGCTGGGCGAGATGCTCGAGCTCGGCGCGGCGTCCACCGCCGAGCACGAGCGGGTGGGCAGACTGGCCCGCAGGTCGGGCGTCGCGCGCCTGGTCGTCGTGGGCGAGGGGGCCCGGGCGGTGCACACGCGGAGCGCTCGCCGAGGGCGCAGTCGACGGAGAGGGGAGCGTGGTCGTGGCCGACGTGCGCGCTGCCCTCGAGCTGCTCGCCGCCGAGGTGCGGCCCGGCGACGTCGTCCTGGTCAAGGCCTCCCGCAGCAGCGGCCTGGAGACAGGTCGCCGAGGGGCTGCTCGCGGAGGCCGGCCGGTGAGACAGGTCCTGCTGGCCGCGTCGTTCGGTCTGATCGTCACGCTGTTCGGCACGCCGGTGGCGATCCGGCTGCTGGTCCGCCGCGGCTACGGCCAGCTGATCCGCGACGACGGCCCGACGTCGCACCACACCAAGCGCGGCACGCCGACGATGGGCGGCGCCGTCATCATCTTCGGCACCCTGCTCGGCTACTTCGTGCGCGCACCTGATCACCTGGCGCGACGCCGACGGTGTCCGGCCTGCTCGTGCTCTTCCTGATGACCGGGCTGGGCGTCGTCGGCTTCCTCGACGACTACATCAAGGTCGCCAAGCAGCGCAGCCTCGGCCTGCGCGCCTGGGCCAAGCTCGCCGGCCAGATGGTCGTCGCGGTCGCGTTCGCGGTGCTGGCGCTGCGGTTCCCGGACCCGAACGGCTTCACCCCGGCGTCGACCGAGGTCTCGTTCATCCGGGACACCGGCTTCGCGCTCGGGCAGTGTGCTGTTCGTCGTCTGGGCGTACGTCATGATCGCCGGCACGTCCAACGGCGTGAACCTCACCGACGGGCTGGACGGGCTGGCCACCGGGACGTCGGTGATGGTGTTCGCGTCCTACGTCCTGATCGGCATCTGGCAGTTCGGCAACGCCTGCCCGGCGGCCCGCGGAGTGCTACGAGGTGCGCGACCCGCTCGACCTCGCGGTCGTCGCGGCGGCGGTGATGGGCGCCTGCTTCGGCTTCCTGTGGTGGAACGCGTCGCCGGCCAAGATCTTCATGGGCGACACCGGGTCGCTGGCCCTCGGCGGCGCGCTCGCCGGGCTGGCGATCCTCACCCGCACCGAGCTGCTGCTCGTGCTGCTCGGCGGCCTGTTCGTGCTGATCGCGCTGTCGGTGATCGTGCAGGTCGGCTTCTTCAAGCTGACCGGCGGCGGGTGTTCCGGATGGCCCCGCTGCAGCACCACTTCGAGCTGGTCGGCTGGGGCGAGGTCACCATCGTGATCCGGTTCTGGATCATCGCCGGGCTGCTCGTCGCGCTCGGCCTCGGCGTGTTCTACGCCGAGTGGGTCACCGGGCGCGCGGGGCGTGAACCTCGACCGGGACCCCGCGTCTGCGTGGCCGGTCTCGGCGTGACGGGGCCGTCCGCGGCGCGGACGCTGGCCGCTCGCGGCGCCCGGGTCGTCGCCGTCGACGGGCGGGACGGCGACCGCGAGCGGGCGCTCGCCGCGCGAGCTGCGCGTCGCTCGGCGTCGAGGTCCGCCTGGGCGACGCCGACCACGCTGCCGGACGGCGTCGAGCTCGTCGTCACCTCGCCCGGCTGGCGGCCGGACGCAGCCGCTGCTCGCGGCGGCCGCGCGGCGCGGCGTCCCGGTCTGGGGCGACGTCGAGCTGGCCTGGCGGCTGCGCCCGGCCGGACAGCCCGTGGCTCGGGGTCACCGGCACCAACGGCAAGACCACGACCGTGCTGATGCTCGCGGCGATCCTGGGCGCGGCCGGGCACCGGGCGGTCGCCGCGGGCAACGTCGGGCTGCCGGTGCTGGACGCGGTGCTCGCCGACCCGCCGTACGACGTCCTCGCCGTCGAGCTGTCCAGCTTCCAGCTGCACTGGACCTCCACCGTCGCGCTGCACGCCGGCGGCGCTGCTCAACCTCGCGCCCGACCACCTCGACTGGCACGGGTCGATGGCGGACTACGCGGCCGACAAGGCGCGGATCTGGCGCGGCGGTGCGCTGCGCCGTGCGTCAACGCCGACGACCCGCTGGTCGGCTCGAGCCGCGCGGCGGCGGCGGCCGGCAGCCGGTCGTCGGTTCACGCTCGGCGAGCCCGGCGCCCGGCCAGCTCGGTGTCCGGGCGGGCGACCCTGCTCGAGCGCGACCGGCGTCGGACGGCGGCGGCGTCGAGCTCGCCGACGGTCGCCGACGTCGCAGCCCGGCGGCCCCGCACAACGTCGCCAACGCGCTGGCCGCCGCGGCGCTGGCCCGCAGCCTGCACCACGCCGGCCTGCTGCCGTGCCGCCGACGCGGTGCGCGCGGGGCTGCGCGCGGTTCGCCCCGGACGCCCACCGGATCGCGCACGTCGCGTACGGTCGACGGCGTCGACTACGTCGACGACTCCAAGGCGACCAACGCGCACGCCGCGGCGGCGTCGCTGCAGGCGTTCCCGCACGTCGTCTGGATCGCCGGCGGGCTGGCCAAGGGCGCCGAGTTCGACGAGCTGGTCGAGCGGCGCCGCCGACCGGCTGCGCGGGGTGGTGCTGATCGGCCGGGACCGGGCGACTGGTCGCCGAGGCGCTGGCGCGACACGCGCCCGAGATCCCGGTCGTCGAGGTCGCCGGCACGGACACTGGTGCGATGGACGACGTCGTGCGCGCCGCCGCGGCTCTCGCCCGCCCGGGCGACACCGTGCTGCTCGCGCCGGCCTGCGCGTCGATGGACATGTTCCGCGACTACGCCGAGCGCGGCGACGCCTTCGCCGCCGCGGTGCGCCGGCTGCCCGGCGTGACGGCCCGGCTCGTGACGACGGTACGCCCCGAGCCAGGGCCTGCGCGACCGGGCGACGCCGGACCGCCGCCGGTCGGACCGGCACCGGCCGGCACGGCAGCGGTGCCGCAGGTCGTCGCTGCTGCACCGGCCGGCGACTCCGTACTACCTGCTGCTCGGCGCCAGCGCGCTGCTGCTGCGTGCTCGGGTCTGGTGATGGTGCTTCTCCGCGTCCAGCGTGGTGGCGTTCGCCGTTCCTCGGCTCGTCGTTCGCGATCGTCAGCAAGCAGGCGATGTGGGTGGTCATCGGGCTGCCGCTGATGTGGTGCGCCTCGCGGCTGCCGGTGCGGCGTCTGGCGGCTGCTCGGCCTACGTCGGCTGCTCGTGACCTCGCTGGCCCTGCTGGTGCTCGTCGTCGTTCGCGGGCACCGAGGTCAACGGCAACAAGAACTGGATCGACTTCGGCGGGCCGTTCCGCATCCAGCCCTCCGAGCTGGCGAAGCTCGCGCTGGTCGTGTGGGGCGCCGACCTGCTCGCCCGCAAGGAGCGGCTGCTCGGGCAGTGGAAGCACCTGCTGGTGCCGCTGCTCCCGGTCGGCGGCCTGGTCCTGTGCTCGTCCTGCTCGGCGGCGACCTCGGCACCGCGATCATCATCGCGGCCGTCCTCGCCGCGCTGCTCTGGGTCGCCGGCGCACCGCTGCGGCTGTTCGTCGCGGCGGCGGTCGCCGGTCGCTGCTCGTCGTCGCTCGTGCATGGTCAACACCCGGTCGAGCCCGGATGTCCCGCATCACCGTCTGGCTGCACCCCGACCAGGCCGACCCGCTGGGCGACGGGCTGGCAGGCGCTGCACGGCAAGTTCGCGCTGGCCTCCGGCGGCTGGTGGGGCGTCGGCCTCGGCGGCTCCAGGGAGAAGTGGGGACGCCTGCCCGAGGCGCACACCGACTTCATCTTCGCGATCATCGGCGAGGAGCTCGGCCTGGTCGGCACCCTGGCCGTGCTCGCGCTGTTCGGCGTGCATCGGCTACGCCGGGCTGCGGGTCGCGCTGCAGGCCGACCGACCCGTTCGTCCGGCTCGCCGCCGCCGGCGTGACCGCCTGGATCCTCGTCCAGGCGCTGGTCAACATCGGCGCGGTGCTCGGGCTGCTGCCGATCACCGGCGTCCCGCTGCCGCTGGTGTCCTACGGCGGGTCGGCGCTGGTGCCGACCATGCTCGCGCTCGGCATGCTGCTGTCCTTCGCCCGGCCCCGGGCCGACCCGGCGCCGCGGTCTGCTGCGACGGTTCGGCCGCGCGCGGGCAGCCCGCAGGCAGGCGAGGTAGCCGTGCACGTCGTCCTCGCCGGGGGCGGCACCGCCGGCCACATCGAGCCTGCCCTGGCCCTCGCCGACGCGCTGCGCCGGCGCGACCCGTCGATCGAGATCACCGCGCTCGGCACCGAGCGCGGGCTGGAGACCCGGCTGGTCCCGGCCCGCGGCTACGACCTCGCGCTGATCCCGCCGGTGCCGCTCCCGCGCCGCCCGGGCCGCGACCTGCTCGCGGTGCCCGGCCGGCTCGCGGGCCGCCGTCGCGCGCGGCGGCCGACGGTGCTGCGACGAGCGCCAGGCCGACGTGGTGGTCGGCTTCGGCGGCTACGTCGCCGGCCCGGCCTACCTCGCCGCCCGGCGGCTGCGGGTGCCGATCGTCGTGCACGAGGCGAACCCCCGGCCGGGCTGGGCCAACCGGCTCGGCGCGCGGCTCACGCCGCTACGTCGCGACCACGCTTCCCCGGCACGCCGCTCGCGCACGGCGCGGTACGTCGGGCTGCCGCTCCGGCGCAGCATCGCCACCCTGGACCGGGCCGCGCCGCGCGGCCGAGGCGCGCGCGCGCCTTCGGGCTGGACGCCGACCGGCCGACCCTGCTCGTGACCGGCGGCTCGCAGGGCGCCCGGCGGCTCAACGACGCCGCGTCCGGCGCCGCCGCCGACCTGCGCGCGGCCGGCGTCCAGGTGCTGCACGCCACCGGCACCGCGCAACACCGTCGACGGTCGGCCGAGCCCGGCGAGCCGCCGTACGTCGTCGTGCCCTACCTGGACCGGATGGACCTCGCCTACGCCGCCGCCGACCTGGCGCTGTGCCGGGCCGGGGCCAACACCGTCGCCGAGCTGACCGCGGTCGGGCTGCCGGCGGCCTACGTCCCGCTGCCGATCGGCAACGGCGAGCAGCAGCTCAACGCCCGCCCGGTGGTCGACGCCGGCGGCGGCCTGCTGGTCGACGACGCCGACTGCACCGCCGACTGGGTGCGCGACACGCTGACCCCGCTGCTCACCGACCCCGACCGGCTGGCGACCATGGGCGGGCGGCCGCGGCGCAGTTCGGCCGGCCGGACGCCGACGAGCGGCTGGCCGACCTGGTGCTCGAGGCGGCCGCTGCGGCGCCCGGACGCGGAGGGAGACGGTGGTGAGCACGGCCGACGGCACGGTCGCCGAGCTGCCCGTCCCGGCCGAGGAGCTCGGCCGGGTGCACTTCGTCGGCATCGGCGGCGCCGGCATGTCCGGCATCGCGCGCATCCTGCTGGCCCGCGGGCTGCCGTGTCGCGGCAGCGACGCCAAGGACTCGGTGGCGCTCGCCGCGCTGCGCGCGCTCGGCGCGACGGTGCACGTCGGGCACGACGCCGGCGAACGTCGGCGAGGCCGACACCGTCGTGGTCTCCACCGCGATCCGCGAGACCAACCCCGAGCTGGTCGAGGCGCGCCGCCGCGGGCTGCGCGTCCTGCCACCGGGCCGGCGGCGCTGGCCTCGGTGATGGCCGGCCGCCGGGCGGTCGCGGTCGCCGGCACGCACGGCAAGACCACGACGACCTCGCTGCTCACCGTCGCGCTCCAGCACTGCGGCGCCGACCCGTCGTTCGCGATCGGCGGCCACCTCAACGAGTCCGGCGCGAACGCCCACAACGGGTCCGGCGACGTCTTCGTCGCCGAGGCCGACGAGAGCGACGGCTCGTTCCTGCTCTACGCGCCGTCCGCCGCCGATCGTCACCAACGTCGAGGCCGACCACCTCGACCACTACGGCACCGCCGAGGCGGTCGAGGAGGCGTTCGACGCGTTCGCCGAGCGGATCGAGCCGGGCGGCTTCCTCGTCGCCTGCGCCGACGACGCCGGGCGCGCGCCGGCTCGCCGAGTCGGCGCGCGAGCCGCGGCGTCGACGTCCGCACCTACGGCGACGAGCGCCGGACGCCGACCTGCGGCTGGTCGACCTGCGTGACCGGCGGCCTCGGCAGCTCGTTCGAGGCCGTCGCTGCGCGGCCGGCGGCTCGGCCGGGTGAGCTGCAGATGCCCGGCCGGCACAACGCGCTCAACGCCGCCGCGGCGCTGGCGGCCGGGCTCGGGCTCGGCTTCCCGGTCGAGCGGCCTGCGCGAGGGCCTGGCGAGCTTCACCGGCACCCGGCGGCGGTTCGAGCACAAGGGCATCGGTCGGCGGCGTCCGGGTCTTCGACGACTACGCCCACCACCCGACCGAGCTGCGCGCCGACCTGGCGGCGGCCCGCGAGGTCGCCGACGCGCGGCCGGGTCGTCGTGGTCTTCCAGCCGCACCTGTACAGCCGCACCCAGGCGTTCGCCGCCGAGTTCGGCGCGGCCCTCGGGCTGGCCGACGAGGTCGTGGTGATGGAGGTGTACGCCGCGCGCGAGGACCCGGTGCCCGGCGTCACCGGCGCGCTCGTCGCCGCCGCGGTGCCGCTGCCGCCGGACCAGGTCGCTGTTCGAGCCGTCCTGGTCGGCGGTGGCCGGCCACCTGGCCGACGCGGGCCCGGCCCGGCGACCTGGTCCTCACCTGCGGCGCCGGCGACGTGACGATGATCGGCCCCGAGGTGCTGGCCCTGCTGGCGGGCCGCCGCCGTCGATGACCGTCACGACCGAGCTCGGTGGCCGGCTCGCCGCCGCGCGGTGCGGGCCCGGCGCCGGACCCGGCTCACGGTCACCGCTGGTCGGTCGACCGCGCTGCTGGTCGCTGCTCGGCGCTGGCCGGCTGGCTGCTGCTCGGCAGCCGGCGTGCTCGGCGTCGCGCGACGTGCGAGGTGACCGGCACCGTCGCGGCTCGACCCGGCCGAGGTGCTCGCCAGCGGCCGCCATCGAGGCCGGCACGCCGCTGGCCCGGCTGGACACCGGCGCGGTCGCCGACCGGGTGCGCGCGGCTGCCCGCGGTGCGCACCGTCGACGTCGCGCGGCAGCTGGCCGCGCGGCGGTCACGATCGTGGTGCAGGAGCGGACGCCGGCCGCGGTGCAGCGCGCGCGGCCCGGCGTACGTCCTGGTCGACCGCGAGGGCGTCGCGTTCGCACCGGTGCAGCGCGCGGCCCGGGGCCTGCCGCTGGTCAGCGCCCCGGTCGACGCCGGGCCGCCGGCGCTGCGGGCCGCGCTGGACGTCCTGGACGCAGCTGCCGGCCCGGTGCGCGACCAGGTGCGTCAGGTCCGCGCCGCCACCGCCGGAGCAGGTCGAGCTCGCGCTGACCCGCGGCCGCATCGTGCGTGTGGGGGAGCGCCGAGCGGGGCGCGCGCAAGGCCGCCGTGCTCGCCGTGCTGATCAGCCGCGAAGGCCCGGGTCTACGACGTCAGCGCCCCGGACGCCCGACCACCCGCAAGCTGACGCGCGCTCGCACTGCGGCAGGTCGCGGGCTGGCGCAGCGCGCGACACGCCTGGCACGCGGGCCGGACGCGTCGGTCGTTGAATCGGGTCCGGACCCCGCACCTACCGTCCTGCATCAACCTCAGGGTTGACATAACTATAAGGCTCAACTTGAGGGTGAGGGTTCCGGGACCTCCGGGGTCGTCGAAGGTCTGGCTCGCAACGAGAAGAGGCACCGACGTGGCAGCACCGCAGAACTACCTCGCGGTCATCAAGGTCGTCGGCATCGGCGGCGGCGGCGTCAACGCCGTCAACCGGATGATCGAGGTCGGCCTCAAGGGCGTCGAGTTCATCGCGATCAACACCGACGCGCAGGCGCTGCTGATGAGCGACGCCGACGTCAAGCTCGACGTCGGCCGCGAGCTCACCCGCGGGCTCGGCGCCGGCGCCAACCCGGAGGTCGGCCGCAAGGCCGCCGAGGACCACGCCGAGGAGATCGAGGAGGTCCTCAAGGGCGCCGACATGGTCTTCGTCACCGCCGGCGAGGGCGGCGGCACCGGCACCGGCGGCGCGCCCGTCGTGGCCCGGATCGCCCGCTCGCTCGGCGCGCTGACCATCGGCGTCGTCACCCGCCCGTTCACCTTCGAGGGCCGCCGCCGCGCCAACTAGGCCGAGACCGGCATCGACGAGCTGCGCGACGAGGTCGACACCCTCATCGTCATCCCCAACGACCGGCTGCTGTCGATCTCCGACCGCAGCATCAGCGTGCTCGACGCGTTCAAGTCCGCCGACCAGGTGCTGCTCCCGGGCGTCCAGGGCATCACCGACCTGATCACCACCCCGGGCCTGATCAACCTCGACTTCGCCGACGTGAAGTCGGTCATGTCCGGCGCCGGCTCGGCGCTGATGGGCATCGGCTCGGCGCGCGGCGACGACCGCGCGGTCGAGGCCGCCGAGATGGCGATCTCCGTCGCCGCTGCTCGAGGCGTCCATCGACGGCGCGCACGGCGTGCTGCTGTCGATCTCCGGCGGGTCCGACCTCGGCCTGTTCGAGATCAACGAGGCGGCCCAGCTGGTCGCCGAGGCCGCGCACCCCGAGGCCAACATCATCTTCGGCGCGGTCATCGACGACGCGCTCGGCGACGAGGTGCGGGTCACCGTGATCGCGGCCGGCTTCGACGGCGGCACGCCGCGCAAGACGGTCCCGACGCCGGCCCAGCAAGGGCGAGACCCGCGAGTACGTGCACTCCTCGACGCCGCCGGCTCCCGAGGCACCGGCGGACGACGCCCGGCCGGCCGACGAGCACCGGGTGCCCGAGCCGGCGATGGCCGGCAGGCCGTCCGGCGACCGGTCGATCGACGTCCGGCCGCGAGCCGGCGCACGCCGCCCGGCCGGCGCGCACCATCGTGTTCGACGACGCCGACGACCTCGACATCCCCGACTTCCTCAAGTAGGGACCCGACCCGGACCGGCCGGCAGAGCCCGCGACGGCTCTGCCGACCGGTCCGTCCATGTCCTGGCCCACCAGCCTCACTAGGCTCGCGGGCATGCTGCGGCGGACCGGGACCCTCGCGTCCGCGTCCTACGCCGTTCACCGACCGGTACGGCGGCGTCAGCGCCGCCGCCGTACGACGAGCTCAACCTCGGCGACCACGTCGGGCGACGACCCGGCCGCGGTGCGGAGAACCGCCGGCGGCTGGCCGGCGACGCTCGGCCTCGACGCCGGCCCGCCTGGTCTGGCCCAGCAGGTGCACGGCGCCGCACGTGCACGTCGTCGAGGACGCCCGCGCGGCCGGGCAGCCCGCTGCCGGACGCCGACGGCCTGGTCACCCGGACCGCCGGGGCTCGGCCTGGTCGTGCTGGTGGCCGACTGCGTCCCGGTGCTGCTGGCCGCCCGGCGGTCCGACGTCGTCGCCGCGGCGCACGCCGGCCGGCGCGGCGTCGAGCCGGCGTCGTCGCGGCCACGGTCGAGGCGATGTCCGCGCTCGGTGCCCGGCCGGACCGGGTCGTGGCCGTCGTCGGCCCGGCGGTGTGCGGCCGCTGCTACGAGGTGCCGCCGGAGATGGCCGACCAGGTGGTCGCCGCCGAGCCGGCGACCCGGGCGACGAGCAGCGCCGGCACGCCGGCGCTGGACCTGCGGGCCGGCGTGGTCGCCCAGCTGGTCAGCCGCGGGCGTCCGGACCATCGAGGCCGACCCGTGGTGCACCGCCGAGTCGCCGGACCTCTACTCCTACCGCCGGGACGGCGTCACCGGCCGGTTCGCCGGCGTCGTGCTCGCGTGAGCCGACGGCGACGGCGCTCGGCGGGCCGAGATCGCCGCCGGCCTGGAACAGGTCGAGGCGCGGATCGCGGCCGCCTGCCGGGCCGCCGGCCGCGACCGCGGCCGAGATCACCCTGGTCGCGGTCACCAAGACCTTCCCGGCCAGCGACGTCGGCCATCTCGCGGGCGCTCGGCGTGCGCGACGTCGGCGAGAACCGAGCCAGGAGGCGGCGGCGAAGGCCGAGCAGTGCCGCGCGGCCGGCCTGACCGACCTGGTCTGGCACTTCGTCGGCCAGGTGCAGACCAACAAGGCCGCCGTGGTGGCCGGCTGCAGCGACGTCGTGCACTCGGTCGACCGCGCCCGGCTGGTGACCGCGCTGGACCGGGCGGCGGCCGCGGCCGGCCGCCGGCTGCGGCGTCCTCGTGCAGGTCGACCTCGTCCGGCGCCGACGGCACGGGGCGGCGCCGGCCCGGCAGAGCGTGCCCGCGCTGGCCGACGCGGTCGCGGCCGCCGGCGCCCTCGACCTCGCCGGGGTGATGGCGGTCGCGCCGCTCGACGCCGACCCGGACGAGGCGTTCGCCCGGCTGGCCGCAGGTGGCCGAGGCACTGCGGCGCGACGCACCCGTCGGCGACGGTCGTGTCCGCCGGGATGAGCGGGGACCTGGAGGCCGCGGTGACCGCACGGCGCGACACACCTGCGCGTCGGGACCGCGTTGCTCGGTTCGCGCCCACCGCTCGGGTAGCGTCGTCGGCAGGTCGGACCAGGCGGTTCGTCCCACCCCGAGCGGAGGGCAGTCAGGCATGGCCGGCGCGATGCGTAAAGCGATGGTCTACCTCGGCCTCGTCGAGGAGGACGAACGGTACGACTACGACGAGTACGACCAGTACGACGGCGACGCGACGGCGACGACGCCCGGCGCGGTCCGGAGCCACGCCACCACCGCACCGTCGGCGCCACGGCGCTGCGCGAGGACCGGCACGCGCGCGGTCGCGACGATGCCGGACCGCCGGCCGTCGGCGCCAGTCGTCGGCGCGCGCGTTCGACCGGATCACCACGATCCACCCGCGGACCTACAACGAGGCCAAGCAGATCGGCGAGAGCTTCCGCGACAGCACGCCGGTCATCATGAACCTCTCCGACATGGACGACTCCGACGCCAAGCGGCTGGTCGACTTCGCGGCCGGGCTGGTCTTCGGTCTGCGCGGCACCATCGAGCGGGTCACCAACAAGGTCTTCCTGCTCTCCCCGGCCGACGTCACCGTCACCGCCGAGGACAAGGCGCGGATGGCCGAGAGCGGCTTCTTCAACCAGAGCTAGGCTGACCCGGTGGAGCAGGCGCGACGAGTCGAGGTGCACCAGCGGTGACACGTGGGCCGTTCGGCGACCTGGTCTACATCCTGCTCTGGCTGTTCTTCGTGCTGCTCATCGCGCGGCTGGTGCTGGACTACATCCAGATGTTCGCCCGCTCGTGGCGGCCGACCGGCCCGCTGCTCGTCGTCGCCGAGGTGATCTACACGGTCACCGACCCGCCGCTAAGGCGCTGCGCCGGGTCATCCCGCCGCTGCGGCTCGGGTCGGTCACGCTGGACCTGTCGTTCCTGGTGCTCCTGGTTCTGGTGCAGATCGCGATCTACCTCACACTATTTCATCCCGTTCTGACAGGCTCCCCGACGTCCTCCCGCGCGCCGCGGTTCGACCGCGTGCGCGTGATGGTGGATGATTTCGGTCGGAGCAGCGACCGCACGACCCGAACGACAGACGACTAGCGAGGAGACTCGACGCCATGCCGCTGACCCCCGAGGACGTGGCCAACAAGCAGTTCACGAGTACCCGGCTCAAGCCTGGCTACGACGAGACCGAGGTCGACGAGTTCCTCGACGAGGTAGAGGCCGAGCTCACCCGTCTCTACCGCGAGAACGACGAGCTGCGGTCCAAGCTGGCCGCCGCCGGCAGCGGTGCCCCGCGCGGAGCAGGCGCCGGTGGCCCAGGCACCCGCCGCCCAGGCCGCGCCGGACCCGGCCCTGGTCCGCGAGAACGAGGAGCTCAAGGCGCGCCTGGCCGCCACCCAGCGCCAGCTCGCCGAGGCAGCCAACCGTCCGGCGCCGCAGGCCGCCGGCCGCCGGCCGCGCCGGCTGCCGCGCCGAGCGCGCCGTCGGAGACCGCGACCGGCATCCTGGCCCTCGCCCAGCGCACCGCGGACGAGCACATCGCCGAGGCCCGCACCCAGGCCGACCGGATCGTCGGCGAGGCCCGCACCCGTGCCGAGCAGCTCAAGCGTGAGGGCGAGGACAAGCACCGGCAGATGATCGGCTCGCTGGAGACCGAGCGGTCCGCCCTCGAGCGCGAGGTCGAGAAGCTGCGTTCCTTCGAGCGCGAGTACCGCAGCCGGCTCAAGTCCTACCTCGAGGGCCAGCTGCGCGAGCTCGACGGGCGGGGCAGCGAGGCACCGGCCGTCCAGGCCGGCCAGCAGGGGCAGCCCCAGCAGGGGCAGCCCCAGCAGGGCCAGCCGCCCCAGCAGGGGCAGCAGCCGCCGCAGGGCCACCCGGCCCAGCAGGGGCAGCAGCCCGGCCAGGCCGCACCGGCTCGCAGCCCGTTCGCCCCCGGCGCCCCGGTCGGCGAGCAGTCGCCGAGCGGTCCGCCGCAGCAGCCGCAGGGCTGACGACCGCCGCACCGCACCGGACACCACGACGCCGGCGAACCCTCGAGGGTTCGCCGGCGTCGTCGTTCCGCGTCCTGGCGGACGGGGTGGGGGGTCAGCTGGCGGTCGTGGCCAGGCGGCGGAACGGGTCGCGGGGCGGCGGGACCGGCAACGAGATCCGGTTGCCGTCGGCGGGCAGGCCGCCGAGGGCGAGCACCCGGGTCATGATCGACAACGTGGTCACCCCGGCCTCGACGCCGGCCTGGGTCACCATCACCCGGTAGATCGTCACGTAGTGCTTGGCGGGGGTGTCGTAGCTCCAGTCGACCGACCCGAGGTGCACGGCGGTGCCGTGGGTGCCGCTGGGCCCGTTGAACGGGCCGTCCCAGACCTGGATGCCGGCCGGGCCGGCCGAGTAGCAGCCACCGAGCCCGACGTCCTGACGAGCAGCGACGGCAAGCAGCTCGCGGGACTCACGCTCGGCGAGCACGAGGGACGGGCGGACGTGACTGGCCAGCGCGGGGACGGCGATGGCGCCGTCCTTCAGCTTGAGCCCGTTCGCCGACGGTCCACCCAGCGGTACGACGTGCAACGGCACGGCAGACCTCCGATGCCCTCGTGGCCGGGCCCGCCGTGGCGGGTGCCCCGGCGACTGCTCCAGCCTTCGCAGCAAGTATCGGTCGGCGGACCACCCTTCCTTCACTACGCCAGAGGGGTGAATCACCGTAACGCCACGTTCGCACGCGGGGAACTTCCCCCCGCTGACCCCGCTGTGACCGATTCTTTACCGGATCACTGGGCCGTTCGGGTGAGCGTGAACCGCAGACCGAGGTCCGCGCCGTCGTGCACCGGGCCGTCGCCGAGCCCTTCCTCGAAGCTGGTCGCCAGCACCTCGCCGGCGACCAGGCCACCGTGCTCCCGCAGCGCGTCGGCCAGCTCGCCGGCCGCCTGCCACCGCAGCTCGACCCGGTCGGTCACCTCCAGCCCCGAGGTCTTGCGCGCCTCCTGCACCAGCCGGACCACCTCGCGGGCCAGCCCGGCCCGGCGCAGCTCGGGGGTGATGGCGAGGTCCAGCGCCACCGTCTCGCCGCCCTCGGTGGCCACCGCCCAGCCCTCGCGCGGGGTCTCGGTGAGCAGCACCTCGTCGGCCGACACGTCGACGTCCTCGCCGTCGACCGCGACGGTCGCCGCCGCCGGTCGACCGCAGCGCGGCCGCGAGCGTCACCGGCGTCGGCCGCGGCGATCGCGGCGGCCACCGCGGGTGTCCGGGTGCCGAACCGCTTGCCCAGGGCGCGGAAGTTGCCCTTGGCGCTGAGGTCGACCAGCTCGCCGGCCAGCTCGTCGAAGCCGTGCACGTTGAGCTCCTCGGCGACCTGCGTGGCGCAGCTCGTCGGGCAGCGCTGCCCAGCCGGGCGCCCCGACGAGCGCCCGGCCGAGCGGCTGGCGGTTGCGCACCTTCGACTCGGCCCGGGCGGCCCGACCGAGCTCGACCACCCGGCGGACCAGCGCCACCTGGCCGGCGAGGTCGTCGTCGACCGGGCCGGCCGTCGGCGTCCGGCCACGACGCGCAGGTGCACCGAGTCCGGCGGCGCCGGGAGTGACCGGCCGGACGACGTCCTGCCAGACCCGCTCGGTGACGAAGGGCACCAACGGCGCCAGCAGCAGGGTCAGCGTCGTCGCAGGCACTCGTGCAGGGTGGCCAGCGCGGCCGGGTCGCCCTCCCAGAACCGGCGGCGGGACCGGCGGACGTACCAGTTGGACAGGTCGTCGACGTGCCCGGCGAGCAGCCGCCCGACCCGCTGGGTGTCGAACGCCTCGTACGCCGCGGTCACGTCGCGCGACCAGCCGGTGCCGTCTCGGACAGCGCCCAGCGGTCCAGCAGCGGGCGGTCGGCGACGGCAGGGTCGTCGGCGCCGCGGGACCCAGTCGTTGGCGCCGGCGTAGAGGGTGAGGAACGAGGCGGTGTTCCAGTAGGTCAGCAGCGTCTTGCGGACGATCTCCTGCAGCACCGCCGTGGCCGACCCGCCGCTGCAGCCAGGGCGACCCGCTCGCTGCCATGAACCAGCGCAGCGCGTCGGCACCGTGCTGCTCCATCAGCGGCATCGGCTCGAGGATGTTGCCGAGGTGCTTGCTCATCTTGCGGCCGTCCTCGGCCAGGATGTGGCCCGAGGCAGAGCACGTTCTCGTAGGACGAGCGGTCGTGCACGATCGTGCTGACCGCCATCAGCGTGTAGAACCAGCCGCGGGTCTGGTCGATCGCCTCGCAGATGAACTGCGCCGGGATAGGCGGCCTCGAACCGCTCGACCGACGCCCTCCGCGTGCGGGTACCCCCACTGGGCGAACGGCATCGAGCCGGAGTCGTACCAGGCGTCGATGACCTCGGGCACCCGTCGGCACGCTGCCGCCGCACCCGGGCTCGCGCAGGGCGAACGTCACGTCGTCGACGTACGGCCGGTGCGGGTCGAGCGCCGGCGAGGTCCTGCCCGGCCAGCTCGCCGAGCTCGGCCAGCGAGCCGACGCAGACCAGGTGGCTCGGGTCGGCGTCGCACCGCCAGATCGGCAGCGGCGTGCCCCAGTAGCGGCGCCGGGACAGCGCCCAGTCGATGTTGTTGTGCAGCCAGTCGCCGTACCGGCCCCACTTGATGTTCTCGGGGAACCAGTTGGTGCGCTCGTTCTCGGCCAGCAGCGCGTCCTTGACCTGGGTGGTGCGGATGTACCACGACGGCTGGGCGTAGTAGAGCAGCGCGGTGTGGCAGCGCCAGCAGTGCGGGTAGGCGTGCTCGTAGGCGAGGTGCCGGAACAGCAGGCCGCGCTCGTCGAGGTCGCGCGACCAGCGTCTTGTCCGCGTGCTTGAAGAACTCGCCCGCCGACCAGCCGCACCGAGGTCGTCGAAGTGGCCGTCCGGACGGACCGGGTTGACCACCGGCAGCCCGTAGGCGCGGCTGACCGCCAGGTCCTCGGCGCCGAAGGCGGGCGCCTGGTGCACCAGCCCGGTGCCGTCGTCGGTGGTGACGTAGTCGGCGAGCACCACGAAGTGGCCGTCGGACGTCCCGTCCTCCGCGTCGGCCAGTCGACCAGGTCGAACGGCCGCTGGTAGGTCCAGCGCTCCATCTCCGCACCGGTGAACCGGTCGCGGCACCGTCCAGCCCTCGCCGAGGGCCGCGGCCGAGCAGCGGCTCGGCGACGACGAGCAGTCTCGGTGCCGTCGGTCGGCGGCCACGGTAGGTCACGTCGGGGCGCACCGCGACGGCGGTGTTGGACACCAGCGTCCACGGCGTCGTGGTCCAGACCAGCAGCGCGCGCCGTTGCCGGCGTACGGTCCGCTGGTGAGCGGGAACCGGACGTAGACCGACGGGTCGACGACCGTCTCGTAGCCCTGGGCGAGCTCGTGGTCGGACAGCCCGGTGCCGCAGCGCGGGCAGTACGGCGCGACCCGGTGGTCCTCGACGAGCAGCCCCTTCTCGAAGATCTGCTTGAGCGACCACCAGACGCTCTGCACGTACGCCGGGTCCATCGTCCGGTAGGGCTCGCGACATGTCGACCCAGTAGCCCATCCGCTCGGTCATCGCCTCGAACTCGCCGACGTGGCGCTAGCACCGACTCGCGGCACCGCGCGTTGAACTCGGCGACGCCGTACGCCTCGATGTCGCCCTTGCCGGTGAAGCCGAGCTCCTTCTCGACGGCGATCTCGACCGGCAGCCCGTGGCAGTCCCAGCCCGCCTTGCGGACGACGTGGTAGCCCTGCATGGTCTTGAACCGCGGGAAGACGTCCTTGAAGACCCGCGCCTCGACGTGGTGGACGCCGGGCATGCCCGTTGGCGGTCGGCGGGCCCTCGTAGAACGTCCACGGCTCGCCGCCGGCGGTCTGCTGCCAGGCTGGCGGCGAAGGTGTCCTTCTGCGTGCCAGAAGCGCCAGGATCTCGCGCTCCATCGCCGGCAGGTCGACCTGCGGCGGGACGGCGCGGTAGCGGGCGGGGTCTTCCTGCGGCACGGCGGGGATGCTCCTTCGGCTCTCGTCGAACTCGGCCGAAGGGACGAGGCCAGGGTGCGGCCCCGCGGTACCACCCTCCTTGGCCGCCGCGTGTGGCCGGCGACCCGCTCGGTTGTGCGCCTGCTGCCGGGTCTAGTCGCCGCGCCGCTGGTCGCGGCGGGCTTTCTTCCGGCGGCTCGGGGGTGATGGCCCCGTCGTCACCTGCAGGTACGTCGTCAACTCTACCGGCGCGGGGCAACCGAGATCGGTGGCCGCCGCGCGGACCCGCTCAGAACGGCAGACTGCGGCCGGCGGGGGACCTGAGGTCCAGCGGCGCCGGGCGCGGCCGCCGCGACGTCTTGACGATCTGCTGCTGGCGCATGGTCCGGCTCCTCTCAGGGTGGGGGTGTGCGGACCCCGCCCGCGAGGGGGGCGCGGGCGGGGCCGGAGGTGCGGTGCGGCGGGGTGGGGCTGCGGCGTCAGTTGCGATGCGCACGGAGGCGTGCGAGCCGACTGCGGCGGCGGTTGTTCTCGGTGAGGTCGGTGACGATCTGGCGGGCGAGTGCGTCGCTGAACATGGTCGGCTCCTGGCTGGGTGGCGCTCGTTCGGACACCTCTGAAACTAGGCGCGGCGCGAGGCGCCGACGACGGGGCAGGCACTACACCTGCGGGGGGCTGGCACCACTGCTGCTTACGCTTGACCGCATGCCAGGCACCCGGTCCGCAGCCTCGCTGGCGACGGCGATCGTGCTGGCGCTGGCCGTTGCCGGCTGCGCCGGGTCCGGTGCGGACCGGGCCACCGACCGTGGCACCGGCCGCGGTACCGACCGGGCGGCGCAGCGGTCGACGGAGGCCACCCGCGTCTACGTCGCGGTCGGTGCGAGCGAGACGGTGGGTGTCGGCGCGGACGACCCGGCGACCCAGGCCTGGCCCCGGGTGCTGCGGGACACCGCGCTGCCGGGTGCCGAGCTGGTCGACGTCGGGGTCTCCGGCGCGACGGTGCGGGACGCCCTGGCGACCCAGCTGGGACCGGCGCTGGCGGCCGAGCCGGACCTGGTGACGGTGTGGCTGGCGGTCAACGACGCGGTGAGCCTGGTGCCGGTGGCCGACTACGAGCGCCAGCTCACCCGCCTGGTGCACTCGCTGCGGCGGGGCGGCCGCACCCAGGTCCTGGTGGGCAACGTGCCGCCGCTGGACCGGCTGCCCGCCTACCGGGCCTGCCTGCCGGGCGCCACCGAGACCGAGGTCGGCTGCCTGCTGCCGCTGGTGCCCCCGCCGGCCCAGGTCCGCCGGACGGTGGCCGACTTCAACGCCGCCATCGCCCGGGTGGTCCGGCGCGAGGGCGCGGTCCCGGTGGATCTGTCCGGTCAGCGCGACCTGGCCGGACTGACCAGCGCCGACGGCTTCCACCCCAGCACCGCGGGGCACCGGGAGGTCGCGCGGACCTTCGCCGAGGCGCTCGACGGGGGCTGAGCCCCAGGTCAGGGCGGTGCCGGCGCGGCGCGCCCATTTGTTCCGGGACCAAGGGCCACCTATCCTCTCGCACACCATTCGTGACCTTGATCACGACGTGAGGGCAGGCGAGGAGCCGAGATGGCTGACCAGGGCACGAGTTCGACGAGGGCCGCCGGGCGGGTGCGCGGCGTCGTCGCCGCAGCCCGCGAGGCCGTCCTCCGCCGTACGTCGGCGCCGGTGAGCGCCGCGGCCACCCGCCGGGCCGGCGGCGCCACGGCGAGCGCGAAGAAGTCGACCACCAGGAAGTCCGCGCCGGCGAAGAAGGCCACGGCGAAGAAGACGACCGCCAAGAAGGCCGCCCCGGCCCGGAAGGTCACCGCGAAGCGGGTCGCGCCCGCCAAGAAGGCGCCGGCCAAGAAGACCACCGCGAAGAAGGCCGCGCCGGTCAAGAAGACGGCCGCGAAGAAGGCTGCCCCGGTCAAGAAGTCGACCGCCAAGAAGGCTGCCCCGGTCAAGAAGTCGACCGCCAAGAAGGCTGCCCCGGTCAAGAAGTCGACCGCGAAGAAGGCGGCGCCGGTCAAGAAGGCGACCGCGAAGAAGGCCGCGCCGGTCAAGAAGACCACGGCCAAGAAGGCCGCGCCGGTCAAGAAGGTGACCGCCAAGAAGGCCCTGGTCACGAAGGCGCCGGCCAAGAAAGCCCTGGTCACGAAGGCGCCCGCGAAGAAGCTGACCGCGAAGAAGGCAGCTTCGGCCACGAAGGTGACGGCGAAGAAGGCCGCTCCGGTCGCCGGGCCGGCTGCCACGAAGGGCCCGGCGGCTCCCGCACCGACGGCCGCGGCCCAGAAGGCGGCGGCGACCACGCCGGCTCCGGCCGCGAAGGCCGCAGCCCCGAAGAGGTCCGGGAACAAGGGCGCCGCGCGCGAGCCGGTGATCCGGACGCCGCAGTCGCACGTGTCGGCGGCCCGCAAGGCTCCGGGCCCGACCACCTCGCCGGCCGAGCCGCACGCGCTGGTCGTGCGGGCCGACGAGGACCCCTGGACCAAGGCCGAGCTGGCCGAGGTGCGCTCCGAGCTGCGCGAGGAGGTCAAGCGGCTGCGCGACGAGCTCGACCTCGCCGAGCACGAGATCGACGACATGCTGCGCGACTCCGGCGACGGCGCCGGCGACGACGCGGCCGACGCTGGCAGCAAGACCTTCGAGCGCGAGCACGAGATGTCGCTGGCCAACAACACGCGTGACATGCTGGTGCAGGCGGAGCGCGCACTGGCCCGCATCGACAACGGCTCCTACGGCGTCTGCGAGAACTGTGGCAACCCGATCGGCAAGGCGCGGCTGCAAGTGTTCCCGCGGGCCACGCTGTGCATGACGTGCAAGCAGCGGGAGGAACGCCGCTGAGCGAGGGCACCGAGCCCTCGGCCGGCCGCACTCGCCTGCCGCTGCTGCTGGCGGTCGCGGCCGCCGTGCTGCTCGCCGACCTCGCCAGCAAGATGCTGGCCGTGCGCGAGCTCAGCGACCGCGAGCCGGTCTCGTTGCTCGGGGGACTGCTGACGCTCCGGCTGGTGCGCAACGCCGGGGCGGCCTTCGGCTTCGCCCAGGGGCTGACCATCGCCTTCACCGTGGTGGCGGCGGCCGTGGTGCTGGTGATCCTGCGGCTGTCCCGGCGGCTGCGCAGCACCCCCTGGGCGGTGGCTCTCGGCCTGGTGCTCGGCGGGGCCGTGGGCAACCTGGTCGACCGGGTCTTCCGCGCCCCGGCACCGGGCCGCGGGCATGTCGTGGACTTCCTCGAGCTCCCGCACTGGCCGGTGTTCAACCTGGCGGACTCGGCGATCGTGGCGGCCGCGGTCCTGATGGTCCTGCTTTCGGCGCGCGGCTCGACCTTCGACGGCACCCGTTCCGGCTCCTGAGCACGACGGACCACCAACATTCGAGGTAACCGAGCGTCCTGCTCGTGCGTCGTCTGTGGTGTGATCCCACGAGGCAAGGCAGCAGAAGACCGCCAGGACATCGGGACGAAGCGGTACATTTCCCCCGGACCTTGGCTTTCCGCGTCGGGACAAGCCGGTTACCCTGCTGAGGCCCCGCGGTCGATGGCGTTCTCCATGCGACCTGTCGACCAGAGCGAGGGAGGGGCAGCATGACTTCGGTAGTGCCGGAAAGCCAGCTGTCGCGCCCTGAGCTGAAGATCGCCGCTCCGGCCACCTGGTCCGGCGTGGCCGTCGCCAGCGACACCCGCTGGCTGCGCCGCCTGAGCCGCCGACTCCTCCTGCTCGACGCCCTCCTGGTCACTGCCGCGCTCGCGACGGCGCTGCTCATCCGCTACAACCTGCTGGACCGCAACCTGGTGGTCTCCGACGGCACGCTGTCCGACCTGCTCGGCCGACTGCCGTTCTTCTCCGACGTCTCGCAGGGGCCGCGTCGGCTCTCGGTCTACGTCCTGGTGGGGCCGCTGCTGGCGCTGGGCTGGACGGTGATGCTGGTCTTCACCCGCGCGTACGACGGCAAGGTGCTCGGCGTCGGCGGCGACGAGTACCGCCGGGTCGCCCGCGCCAGCGTCTACTTCTGGGGCCTGGTCGCGATCGCCAGCTACATGGCGCAGTTCGAGCTGTCGCGCTTCGTTCTGGCCGTGAGCTTCGTGATGGGGACGTTCCTGCTGCTGGTCGGCCGGTGGACGGCCCGCAAGGTCCTGCACCGGGCCCGGCTCCGCTCGAGCCATCTGGTCGCACCGGGTGCTCGTCGTCGGCGGCAGGGAAGAGGTCGACGCCCTGGTCGCCGAGCTCGCGCGCGAGCCCTACGCCGGGCTCAAGGTGGTCGGCGCCTGCATGCCGCCCGGTGACGCCGCAGCCGGTGGCTCCTCGGTGCCGATCGTCGGGTCGCTCACGAGTGTTCCCGAGGCAGTGGCCAAGCTGGGCGTCGACACCGTCGCAGTGACGGCTTCCCGCGGTCTCACCAGTGGTGTCCTGAAGCGCCTGGGCTGGGACCTCGAGGGCGCCGGGGTCGACCTCATCGTGGCGCCGGCTCTCACCGACGTCGCCGGCCCGCGGGTGCACATCCGCCCGGTCTCCGGCCTCCAGCTCCTCTACGTCGAGCAGCCCGAGTTCACCGGCCCGACCTGGGCGATGAAGGAAGCCTTCGATCGGGCGCTGGCCGCGCTCGCCCTGCTGGTCCTGAGCCCGCTGCTCGTGCTCATCGCCGCCAGCATCCGGCTCACGTCGACCGGACCGGTGATCTTCCGTCAGGTCCGGGTCGGGCGGAACGGCGAGGTCTTCACGGTCTACAAGTTCCGCACCATGGTCGTCGGCGCCGAGACCCACCTCGAGGCGCTCTGGGAGATCAGCGAGGGCAACGGCGTCCTGTTCAAGCTCAAGGACGATCCCCGGGTCACCCGCGTCGGCCGGTTCCTGCGCCGGCTCAGCCTGGACGAGCTGCCGCAGCTGTGGAACGTGCTCGTCGGCAGCATGAGCGTGGTCGGCCCCCGGCCGGCACTGCCCAACGAGGCCGAGCGCTACGGCCGGTCGACCGCCCGTCGCCTGCTCGTCAAGCCGGGGATCACCGGCTTGTGGCAGGTCAGCGGCCGCTCCGACCTGTCCTGGGAGGACAGCGTCCGGCTCGACCTCTACTACGTCGAGAACTGGTCGTTCGCGGGTGACGTCCAGATCCTCTGGAAGACCCTGTCGGCCGTCGTGCGCGGCCAGGGCGCGTACTGAGCGGTCGGGCGGCACCCTCGGCGTCAGCGATACTTCACGAGTGACTGAGACCACCCCACGAGATCCCGCGCAGGCTCTGGATCTCGTGGCGGCCGCTGACCGCCGTACCCTCCCGGTGCCCGAGGGGCTGGCCGGCGAGCGGCTGGACGCGGCGCTGGCCCGCCTGTTCGGGCTCTCCCGCACCCGGGCCGCCGAGCTGGTGGTTTCCGGCGACGTGCTGGTCGACGGCAACCCGGCGATGAAGTCGGACCGGCTGCACGCAGGCGCCCAGCTGGACGTCACCATCCCGCCTCCGCCCAGCGCACCGCGGATCGTCGCCGAGCCGGTGCCCGGCATGGTCGTGGTGCACGACGACGACGATCTCGTGGTGGTCGACAAGCCGGTCGGCGTGGCGGCGCACCCCAGCCCGGGCTGGTCCGGCCCCACCGTGGTCGGCGGCCTGGCCGGCGCCGGCTTCCGGATCTCGACGAGCGGCGCGGCCGAACGCCAGGGAGTCGTGCACCGGCTGGACGTCGGCACCAGCGGCCTGATGGTCGTCGCGAAGTCCGAGCGGGCCTACACCCAGCTCAAGCGGGCGTTCAAGGAGCGCGCGGTCGAGAAGATCTACCACGCGCTCGTCCAGGGCCACCCGGACCCGTTCCAGGGGACGGTGGACGCACCGATCGACCGGCACCCGAGCCACGACTACCGCTGGGCGGTCGTCGCCAGCGGCAAGCCGAGCATCACGCACTACGAGACTCTCGAGGCCCACCGCGCGGCCAGCCTGCTGGAGGTCACGCTGGAGACCGGCCGCACCCACCAGATCCGGGTGCACATGGCGGCCCTCCGGCACCCGTGCGTCGGCGACCTGACCTACGGGGCGGACCCGACACTGGCCGCCCGGCTCGGGCTGAGCCGGCAATGGCTGCACGCCCGGCGGCTCGCCTTCGAGCACCCGGGCACCGGCGAGCGGCTGGAGCTCACCAGTGAATACCCGGCAGATCTCGAGGCCGCCCTGGAGATGCTGAGAGCCGAGGCGTGAGGAAGGTTCGTCTCGCCGCCGGCCCGGACGACGTGGCGGCGGCCTACGCGGTGCGCACGGACGTCTTCGTGGGCGAGCAGGGGGTGCCGGCCGATCTCGAGCTCGACACGCTGGACGACCTCGCCGACCACCTGGTGGCCTACGACGGCGACCGCGCCGTGGGAGCCGGCCGGCTGGTCGTCGAGCCGCCCGGCTTCGAGGGCAGTGACCCCGACCTCGGCCCGGTCGGTCACCTGGGGCGGCTGGCGGTCCGGCCGGAGGCCCGCGGGACCGGCCTCGGTCTGGACCTGGTGGCGGCGGTGGAGGCCCGGGCCCGCGAACGGGGACTGCGGGTCATGGTGCTGTCGGCCCAGACCCACGCGCTGGGGTTCTACGAACGGCTGGGCTACACGGCGTACGGCCCGGTGTTCGACGACGCCGGGCTGCCGCACCGGTGGATGCGGCGCACCTTCTGACCCGCTGGCCACAGCGGGCCAGCTTTTGTGACGAGTTGTGAGCGAGCCGTAACGTTCCGGTCTCGGGAAGCGTTCTACTGTGCGTACCTGCCTGCGGACACAGCGTCAGCTGTGTGCTCGAGGGATGGGGGAGTGATGGCGCTGAGCCCGAGCAGTCTGGTGCGGGTCCTCGTCACGGTGGTCGCCGTCGAGTGCGGCGTCGCCCTGGTCGTGCGGAGCACCAGCGCCTGGCAGGTGTTCACCGGCGACGCCCGGGCGGTCGACTACCTGGCCACCGCCGGGCTGGTCTGGGTGATCGTGCTCGCCCTGTCGGCGCTGCTGGTCAGCCGCCGGGTCCGGGACCTCGACCTCAGGGTGACCGTGCAGGACGCTCATCTCGCGGCTACGGCGGCCCCGCGCCAGCGGCTGTCCGGCATCGTGCACCGCACCGAGCGGGTGCTGGCCGACCCGGAGGGCGTGGGAGTGGCGCTGCAGCCGATCGTGGACCTCGAGACCGGGGAGTGGGTCGCGGTCGAGGCGCTGGCCCGGTTCCCCGACCACCGGGCGCCGGACCTGTGGTTCGCCGAGGCGCACGAGGCGGGTGTCGGGATCGAGCTGGAACGGCGGGCGCTGGAGGTCGCCGTCCGGGCCCTGCCGCTTCTGCCGCCGGGCGTGAGCCTCTCGATCAACGCCTCGCCGGCGATGGTGCTCGACCGCGGCCTGGTCGAGGTGCTGGACGGCTGCGGCGCCCCGCGGGAACGGCTGGTGGTCGAGATCACCGAGCACGCAGCCGTCTCGGGGTACGAGGACATCCGGGCCGCGCTGCTGCCGCACCGGGAACGCGGCCTGCAGCTGGCCGTCGACGACACCGGCGCCGGGTACTCGTCGTTCGCCCACGTGCTGCGGCTGCGGCCGGACATCATCAAGCTGGACCGCTCCCTGCTGGCCGACATCGACCACGACGCCGCACGTCGGGCCTTCGTCACCGCCATCGTGCTGATGGCCCTCGAGCTGGACGCCCGGGTGACCGCCGAGGGCGTGGAGACGGCCGCCGAGCTGGACACGTTGCGCAGCCTCGGCGTCGACACCGTGCAGGGCTACCTGCTGGCCCGGCCGAGCAGTGACCCGGCGGTCTGGGCCGGGTGGGCCGGCCGTGACTGGCTCAGCCACATGGGGGCGACCGGCAGGCTCGCCGCACACCGAGACGGGCACGATCTGACCTACGGTGGAGGGCGGACCTGACCGAAGGAGACGTGTGCCCCTGTCCCGAGCCCTCGTCGCGGCCGTCCTCGCCTGCGCGGCCATGCTGGCCGGCGTCGCCGCCGTCCCCGGGGGCCAGGCGGCCGCTGCGCCGCTGCGGCCCGCCCTCTCGGCGGCAGCCGGCGAGTCGACGGCCCTGACGCTGGAGGCGGCCCCCGCGGTGGTGGCCACCGGGCGGCCGGTGATCCTCAGTGGCCGGCTGACCGACGCCGCGACCGGCACGGCCGTGCCGGCCGGCGACGTCCGCCTCGAGGCGGCGGCAGCCGACGGGGCCTGGGTCGAGGTGGCGGCGCTGACGACCGACGGGGCCGGTGCCGTCACGACCGTCCAGGCCCCGACGGCGACGACCGGGTACCGGCTGCGCCACGGCGACCCCGGCTCGTCCCAGGAGTCGGTCAGCGCGGCCGTGCCGGTGACGGTGCGCGACCTCACCGCGGAGCTCGCGCGCGAGGCGGTGCGGGTCGGTGGTCAGGTCGAGGTGCGGGGGGTGCTCGCGGCGGACCCCGGCTCCGTGCTGCGCCTCGAGCAACGGCGGGACGGGGCCTGGCGAATGGCCGGCCGCGCGCAGACCGCTACCGACGGCAGCTACACCTTCACCGTGACGGTCGCCGAGCCCGGCTTCTCGCAGTTCCGGGTGGTCCGCGACGCCGGCGCGGCCTGGCCGACGTCGGTCGCGACCCTGGCGCCGCTGGACGTGTTCCGGCTGCACACCTACTCGGTCACGACCCGCGGCAGGGTGCGCGCCGACCTGGGTGAGTTCCGGTCGGTGGTCGCAGCCACCTACGCCGACCCGCACGGCTGGCTGCGCGCCCACCACCGGTTCCGCGAGGTGGCTCGGGGCGGCGACTTCACCGTGGTCCTCTCGCAGGCCCGCGTACCTGCCGGCGTTCTCGCGGGTGTGCTCCACGACGTACAGCTGCCGGGTCGGCGCGCTACGTCATCATCAACCAGGACCGCTGGCGGCACGGGTCGCGGCACTTCCCGGCCGACCTGGTGACCTACCGGCAGGATGCTGGTCGACCACGAGACCGGGCACTGGCTGGGCCGCGGGCACGCCTACTGCCCGCGGCCCGGGTGCGCTGGCGCCGGTGATGCAGCAGCAGTCCAAGGGCATGCAGGGCTGCCGGCCGAACCCGTGGCCGCTGCCCCGTGAGATCGAGGCCGTGTCCTGATGCGGCGTGATCTACCTCTGGGGCCGGTCGCGCCCTGCTCGCCGTCCTCGCCGGCGCCCTGGCGGTCACGGTGCTCGGCTCCGGGCCGGCCGCGGCTGCCGTGCCACCGACCCCCGGCACCCGGTTCACCGGCGGCGACATCTCGTGGCCGAACTGCCCGAAGGGGATGGGCATCCCGTCCCGGCGCAGCCCGGGCAACCCGCTGCCGCTGGCCTCGGCGACGTTCGCGGTCATCGGACTGACCAACGGCCCCGGGTGGTACCCGAACCCGTGCCTCGCCGACCACGTCGCCTGGGCAAAGGCGCGCGGCGTGTGGACGTCGGCGTACTCCATGACGACCTTCCCGACCGCTGCCCAGCTCAGCACGTACGGGGGCAACGGACCGTGGCTGCCGACCTCGCGGGGCGCGCGGCTGCGGAACGCCGGCTACCAGCAAGCCGTCTTCAACGTGGCGTCGATGCAGCAGGCGGGGCTCGCGGTGCCGTTCGTCTGGGTCGACGTCGAGCCGTACCCGACGCACCCGTGGTCCGGCTCGGTGCTCGCGAACCGGCAGGTCGTGCGCGGCGTCGTCCGCGCCTACGAGGACGCGGGCTACCGGGTCGGCTTCTACTCCTACGACGGGGGCTGGCGGGCGGTGGTCGGCTCGTGGCGCAAGCCGGCTTACCCGGCGTGGGTGCCGGTCGGCCCGGTCCGCAACGGCCGCTCGGTCGCGATCGCGCGGTGTGCCCGGCCGAGCTTCTCCGGCGGCCCGGTGCTGCTGGCCCAGTGGGTGCAGGACGCCCGGGACCGCGACGTCACCTGTGTGCGGCTGACCGGCCTGGCGCCGCGGCCGCACCCGCTGACGGCGCTGCTCGGGACCACGTACGGCCGCGGCGACTCCGGCCCCGCGGTGGCGACGCTGCAGCGCGGCCTGAACATGCGGCCGTCGCACGTGACGGGCCGGTTCGACGCGCTCACCGTGCGGGTGCTGCTGGCCTTCCAGCGGATCCGGTCGTTCCCGCTGACCGGGGTCGCCACCGACCTCGAGCTGACCGCCCTCGGCGCCGGCAGCACCCTGCCCGGCGCCCCCAACCAGCTGCCCCGCTACTTCGCTCCGTACTGACCGACCTCCAAGCATGTCGGCCGGAAGCCCCACGCGTCCTTGCTGCGGTCGCGGCCCAGTCCACGTCGACGTGCTGCCGTCAGCCGGGCCACGAGCAAGGGCCGGTTCGGCCAGAGGTCCAGAGCGGTCGATCGGGTGACCTCGAGGTTGAGTCCCCCGAGGGCCTCCTCGCGCACGTTGTCGGCCGTGTGTTGTGGCAGGTCCCGGTGGTGCCCACCGTCGTACTCGCCGACGGTTGCCGCCTCGGGGTCCAGCAGGTCGGTACGCGCGACGAACCGGCCGTCCCGGTCCACCACGACCGGGTTGACCAGCGGCACCGCGATGCGCGCCTGCGGCACGCCCTTGAGGCCGACCATCCGGTTCAGCGCCTCGACCAGGTGCTGCCGGGTCGTCAGCCCGGCCCGGACGGCGGCGTCAGCGGCGACCAGGCCTTCCTCTGCGCCGAAGAAGCGCATCACGTCGAGGCAGCTGCGTTCGGCTGTCGTCGCGAGGGCACCGTCGTGCTCGACGACGTCGCAGGCCGTCAGCGTGCTGCGATCGATGGCCAGGCCGGGTCGGGGGCGCAGGCGTCCGGCCGGCCCGGTGCAGACCGGGACCGGCAGCAGCGTGGACCCTCCCGGCCGGTGCGGCCGTCAACCACCGTGACGCCCATCCAGGCAAGGGCCGCCCAGCCGCCGAGCGGCACGTCGCACGGCACCAGGCGCCGGGCAGCGGCCAGCCGGACGCTGGTGTCGCCGGAGGCGAGCAGCGCCTGGTCCAAGCTCCGCGCGAACGGACCGGGCATCGCGCAAAGCCTGGCGACGCAGGCGGACCAGCCGGGGCCGGCCGAGCCCTTCTGTGGACCAGCCGGCGGGCACCGCTGAGCTGGGGATGACGACTTGGTGCGAGGCGCCCACCCCGTGCCGGAGTGACCGTATGCGACGCACGGGGCCTCGACACGCCGGTACCACCGGCGTGTCGGGCCCTCCGACGTCGCAAACGATCTTGGTTCTCGGGGCGACACGCCGAGGGGGCTGGGGCCCGGCGCGACACGCCCGGAACTGTCGGCCGGCGGACCTAGACTCGGGCCCGTTCACCCCCGAGCCCGGCAACACCGGAGGCACCTCCCAGCATGGGATCCAGCGACTCGTTCGTGCACCTGCACGTGCACACCGAGTACTCCATGCTCGACGGCGCGGCCCGGCATCGACGACCTGTTCGCCGAGGCCGGCCGGATGGGCATGCCGGCCCTGGCGATGACCGACCACGGCAACGTCTTCGGCGCCTACGACTTCTGGAAGAAGGCCACAGCCGCACGGGGTCAAGCCGATCATCGGCGTCGAGGCCTACCTCACGCCCGGCACCCACCGCGGCGACCGCACCCGGGTCAAGTGGGGCGACGGCGGCGGCGACGACGTCTCCGGCGGCGGCGCCTACACCCACATGACGCTGCTCGCCGAGACCACCGCCGGCATGCACAACCTGTTCCGGCTGGCCTCGCCTGGCCAGCCTGGAGGGCTTCTTCTACAAGCCCCGGATGGACCGCGAGCTGCTGCAGACGCTACGCCGGCGGCCTGATCGCCACCACCGGCTGCCCGTCGGGCGAGGTGCAGACCCTGCTGCGGCTCGGGCCAGTACGACGAGGCGCGCGCGGCCGCGGCCGAGTTCCGGGACATCTTCGGCGCCGGCAACTACTTCTGCGAGCTGATGGACCACGGCCTCGACATCGAGCGCCGGGTCCAGCGCCGACCTGCTGCGCCTGGCCAAGGACCTCGCCCTGCCGCTGGTCGCCACCAACGACCTGCACTACACCCGCCAGGAGGACGCCGCAGGCGCACGCGGTGCTGCTGTGCGTGCAGTCCGGCTCGACGCTGGCCGACCCCAACCGGTTCAAGTTCGACGCCGACGACTTCTACCTCAAGTCGCCCGAGCGAGATGCGCGCACGCTGTGGCGCGAGCTGCCCGAGGCCTGCGACAACACGCTGCTGATCGCCGAGCGCTGCGACGTCGTCGTTCACCGAGGGCGAGGGCCGCTACATGCCGCGGTTCCCCGTGCCCGCCGGGCGAGATCGGAGCAGTCCTGGTTCGTCAAGGAGGTCGAGCGCGGGCTGCACGGCGCTACCCCGGCGGCGTCCGCGACGACGTGCGCAGCCAGGCCGACTACGAGACCGAGGTCATCTGCTCGCAAGGGCTACGCCGGCTACTTCCTCGTCGTCGCCGACTTCATCAACTGGGCCAAGGACAACGGCATCCGGGTCGGCCCGGGCCGCGGCTCCGGTGCCGGCGTCGATGTCGCGCCTACGCCATGGGGATCACCGACCTCGACCCGCTCGTGCACGGCCTGATCTTCGAGCGGTTCCTCAACCCCGAGCGCATGTCGATGCCCGACTTCGACGTCGACTTCGACGAGCGCCGCCGCGGCGAGGTGATCCGCTACGTCACCGAGAAGTACGGCGACGACCGGGTCGCCCAGATCGTCACCTACGGCACGATCAAGGCCAAGCAGGCGATCAAGGACGCCGCCCGGGTGCTCGGCTACCCGTTCGCGATGGGCGAGCAGCTCACCAAGGCTGATGCCGCCCGCCGTCATGGGCAAGGACATCCCGCTCGCCGGCATCTTCGACCCCGACGCACAAGCGCTACTCCGAGGCGCGGCGAGTTCCGGGCCCGCTACGACGCCGACCCGGACGCCAAGCGAGGTCGTCGACACCGCCCGCGGCCTGGAGAGCCTCAAGCGCCAGTGGGGCGTGCACGCCGCCGGCGTGATCATGTCCAGCGAGCCGCTGCTCGACGTCGTCCCGATCATGCGGCGCGAGCAGGACGGCCAGATCATCACCCAGTTCGACTACCCGAGCTGCGAGGCGCTCGGCCTGGTCAAGATGGACTTCCTCGGCCTGCGCAACCTCACGATCCTCGACGACGCGCTCGAGCAACGTCGAGGCCAACCGCGGCGAGGAGCATCGACCTCGACGCGCTGAGCAAGGACCTCGACCGACCCGGCGACCTACGCGCTGCTCTCCCGCGGCGACACCCTCGGCGTCTTCCAGTTCGACGGCGGCGCCGATGCGCGCGCTGCTGCGGCTGATGCGCCCGGACAGCTTCGAGGACATCTCGGCCGTCGGCGCGCTCTACCGGCCCGGGCCCGATGGGCGCCGACTCGCACACCAACTACGCGCTGCGCAAGAACGGCCAGCAGCCGATCACCCCGATCCACCCCGAGCTCGCCGAGCCGCTCGCGGAGATCCTCGGCGCGACCTACGGCCTGATCGTCTACCAGGAGCAGGTCATGGCCGATCGCCCAGCAGCTCGCCGGCTACACGCTCGGCAAGGCCGACCTGCTGCGCCGGGCGATGGGCAAGAAGAAGCGCGAGGTGCTCGACGCCGAGTACGTCGGCTTCTCGGCCGGCATGAAGGCCAACGGCTACTCCGAGGCGGCCATCAAGACGCTGTGGGACATCCTGGTCCCGTTCTCCGACTACGCGTTCAACAAGGCGCACACCGCCGCCTACGGGCTGGTGTCCTACTGGACGGCCTACCTCAAGGCGAACTACCCGGCCGAGTACATGGCCGCGCTGCTCACCAGCGTGCGCGACGACAAGGACAAGTCCGCGCTCTACCTCAACGAGTGCCGCCGGATGGGCATCAAGGTGCTGCCGCCGGACGTCAACGAGTCGGACGCCGAACTTCACCCCGCGGCGGCACCGACATCCGGTTCGGGCTGGCCGCGATCCGCAACGTCGGCGACAACGTGGTCGACTCGATCGCCGCGACCCGCGAGGCGAAGGGCCGGTTCACCGACTTCTACGACTTCCTGCAGCAAGGTCGACCCGGTCGTCTGCAACAAGAAGACCGTCGAGTCGCTGATCAAGGCCGGCGCGTTCGACTCCCTCGGCGACCCGCGCCGTGGCCTGCTCAACGTGCACGCCGAGGCCATCGACGCGTTCATGGCCACCAAGCGCAACGAGGCGCACGGCCAGTTCGACCTGTTCGGCGCAGCTGACGACGAGCTCGGCGGACGAGGGCGACGCCGGCGAGGCTCGCTCGACGGTCATCCCGCCGGTGCCGATCGGGGAGTGGGACAAGAGCGTCCTGCTCGCAGTACGAGCGGGAGATGCTCGGCCTCTACGTCTCCGACCACCCGCTGTTCGGCGTCGAGCACGTGCTGGCCTCGGCCACCGACTGCACCATCGCCACGCTCACCGGCTCGGACGACCGGGCCGGACGGCGTCGCACGTCACGATCGGCGGCCTGATCACGCGGCTGCAGCGCAAGGTCACCAAGAAGGGCGACGTCTGGGCGATCGCCACCGTCGAGGACCTCGAGGGCGCGATCGAGGTGATGTTCTTCCCGCAGACCTACAACCTGTTCGCGACCTCGCTGGCCGAGGACGCCGTCGTGCGTGGTCAAGGGCCGGCTGGACCGGCGCGACGACGTGCCCAAGCTGATCGCGATGGAGCTCTCGCCTGCCCGACCTGTCCGAGGGGCCGCGCGGTCCGGTCGTCATCTCGCTGCCGGTGGTGCGCTGCACGCCGCCGGTGGTCGAGCGGCTCAAGGAGGTGCTGGGCACCCATCCCGGGTGCCACCGAGGTGCACCTGCGGCTCCAGGCGGCGTCCCGGACGACCGTGCTGCGGATCGACGACGGCCTCCGGGTCAATCCCAGCCCGGCGCTGATGGGCGACCTCAAGGCCCTGCTCGGCCCGCCTGCCTGGGCTGACTCGCTCCAACCCCTCGACCGTCAGCCGTTCGGCCCTGGTTCGTTCGGTCAGCACGTCCTGGCCCACACGGTCAGAAGATCGCGACATTGCGCGCAAGATGGGACAGATCGTCGCGGCGCTTTCCGGAAGAACACGAAGAGCGCCTGTCCACTCGCGTTGAGTCATGTCATCGTCGGTCCGGTCGCTACCAAAGGTAATGACTTGGTCACGATCTGTACCAGGGGAGGGAACCATGACTCGCGTACATCTGTTCCGTATCGCGTCAGCGCTCGGCAGTCTGGGCACGCTGGTCGCCGTCGCCGGCGCCGGCACGAAGTGGGGGTTCTGAGATGGACACCGTCTCAGGCGCAGGTCGGGAGACCAGCCAGTTCGCCGAGCCCGGTCGCAAGTGGGGATGCTGACCGATCCGGCTCCTGAGCCCGTGGCCGCACCTGCGGCCACGGGCTCGCGGCGTTCGCCGTACATCGACACGCTGGTCGGGTTCGTCCTGGCGAGCGGGGTCGCGTGCCTCGTCCTCACCCTCATCGTGCAGGTGCCGATGTCCTGGACCGGGGTCGGGCCGCAGTGCTACCTGCTCGCGGCGATGCTCTTCGTCGGCGAGCTGCGGGCCATCCCGGTGCCGCGCGGCGACGACACCACCGACCAGCTCACGGTGTCCTCGACCTTCGCGACCGCGCTGGTGTTCATCGGCCCGTTGAGCCTCGCCCTGCTGGTACAGGCGGTCGCGGTGGCGGTCAGCGACCGGGTCAGCGGCCTGCCCCGCCGGGTGATGCTGTTCAACATCGGCCAGTACCTGCTGACCCTGTCGGCCACCCGGATCACGTACTGCCTGCTGACCGGACATGATCTGTTCAGCCTGAGCACCGGCTTCCACGCCGACGACATCCCGGCGGCGCTGCTCGCCAGCGCGGTCTACTTCTGCGTCAACAACGGTCTCGTCGCCACCGTGGTGGCCCTGGACGGCGGGGTCCCGATCCTGCGGGTGCTCGGCGAGGACGTCCGGTTCCAGCTCGCTACGTCCAGCATCCTGCTCGGGCTGGCTCCGGTGGCCGCCCACGTCGGCACCTTCTCGGTCTTCATGCTGCCGCTGCTGGTGCTGCCGATCCTCGGTGTGCACAGCAACGCCCGGATGTCGCTGCGCCGGCAGCACGAGGCGATGCACGACTCGCTCACCGACCTGCCGAACCGCGAGCTTCTCCGCCGGCGCGCCAAGAAGGCGCTGGCCGCCGCGGACCCGGCTCACCCGGTGGCGGTGATGCTCATCGACCTGGACCACTTCAAGGAGATCAACGACACCATGGGTCACCACGTCGGTGACCTGGTGATCCAGGAGGTGGCCAACCGTCTGGCCGACTTCGCCGGCGACCACGTCACGGTGGCCCGCCTCGGCGGCGACGAGTTCGCCGTCCTGATGAGCGACGTCCCCGACCGGGACAGCGCGGGGCGGTTCGCCGCCACCCTCTCGGTCCGGCTCCGCGAGCCGGTGGTGGTCGACAGCGTGCGGCTCGGTGTCCAGGCCAGTGTCGGCATCGCGATCGCGCCGCAGGACGCCGACTCCTTCGAGACCTTGCTCAAGCGCGCCGACATCGCGCTCTACCGAGCCAAGTCCAACCGGGGCGAGATCCAGACCTACCGGCCGGAGATCGACGGGTACACCATCGAGCGCCTTGCGCTGCTCGGGGACCTGCACAGCGCCGTCGAGAACGACGAGTTCGTACTCGCCTTCCAGCCGCAGGTGTGCACTCGCACCGGCGACGTCCTCTCCGTCGAGGCGCTCAGCCGCTGGCTGCACCCCCGGCACGGCCTGGTCAGCCCCGACGTGTTCATCCCGCTGGCCGAGAACAGCGGCCTGATCAGCCGGCTCAGCCGCTGGGGCATCGACGAGGCCGTCGCCACCCTGCGTCGGCTTCGCGACCAGGGCCACGACGTGTCGATGGCCGTCAACGTCTCCGCCCGGCTGCTCACCGACCTCGACCTGCCGGTCTTCGTGGCCGACGTGCTCGAGCGGCACGGGGTGCCGGCGACCCGGCTGACCATCGAGGTCACCGAGAGCACGATCATGGCCGACCCCAAGCGGGCCCTCGAGGTGCTCGGCCGGCTGCGCGCGACCGGTGTCAGCCTGGCGATCGACGACTACGGCACCGGCTACTCCTCACTGTCCTACCTGCGTCGCATCGAGGCGGACGAGCTGAAGATCGACAAGTCCTTCGTCATGCAGATGGGCCTGGACGACAACAGCGCGATCATCGTGCGGTCCACGATCGAGCTGGGGCACAGCCTCGGGCTCGCCGTCACCGCCGAAGGCGTCGAGGACCGCGCCACCTCCGAGACCCTGCAGCGCCTCGGCTGCGACCGGGTGCAAGGCTTCTTCCACAGCCAGCCGCTTTCCGCTAGCTCGATCGAGGCCTGGCTCAACGAGCGCCGGAGGGTGTCCAACTTGCGGCTGGTCGAGCAGCTGGGCGGCACACTGTGATCATCCCGGTGCTCGGCGTGCTCGCCGTGCTCTCCCCGTTGCTGGCCGGCGGCTCGTTGCGCCGGCTCGGTGACCTGCGGTTCCGCGGCACCTGGATCCTGGTGGCGGCGCTGCTGGCGCAGGTGGTCGCCATCGAGGTGGTGCCCGACGCGAACCACGACCTGCTCTCCGTCGTGCACCTCGCGACCTACGTCGCGGCCGGCTGGTACGTCGTGCTCAACCGGCGCATCCCGGGGCTCTGGGTCGTGGCCCTGGGCGCCGCGAGCAACGGCATCGCCATCGCGGCGAACGGCGGCACCCTGCCGGCGTCGCGGACCGCGCTGGAGACCGCCGGCATCCACCTCGAGCCCGGCGAGTTCATGAACTCCGGGGTGCTGGAGCACCCGCACCTGGGCTTCCTCGGTGACGTCTTCGCGATCCCCGCAGGCGTCCCGCTCGCCAACGTCTTCTCGGTCGGCGACGTGCTGATCGTGCTCGGCGTCGCCTGGGGTGCGCACCGGGTCTGCGGCTCGCGGCTCGTCCCGCCGTGGCGCACCCGGCCGGAAGCAGCTGCCGCGGCTACCCTCGACAAGACGCCGGCACCTGCGACGCCCGGCTCCATGGGGGCGATGACGTGAGCAACGACCAGCCCGGCGGGATGCCGCCGTACGACCCGCCGTCCTGGCGGGCGGCGCCGGACGTGCTCGCGGCCCAGCCCGAGGAGCGGGACCGCAGGTCTGCTCCGTGGGCGGTCGTCGCCGCCGTCGCGGCAGTCGTGCTGGCACTCGTCGGCGGTGTGACCTACGCGGTCGGGGCCCTGTCCGGCGGCGGTACGCAGCCGGCCGACGCGCTGCCGTCCGGGGCGTTCGCGGTCGTGAGCTTCGACCTCGACCCATCGATGGGGCAGAAGATCGACGGCTTCCGGTTCCTGCGCAAGTTCCCGGCGCTGCGCGAGAAGGTGCCGCTGGACGGCGACGTGCGCGAGGTGCTGTTCGACGCCGTCGCCGAGCAGGCCGGCTGGTCCGACGTCGACTACGACGCCGACGTCGCGCCCTGGCTGGGCAAACGGCTCGCGATCGCGGCATACCCGCCGCCGGCCCACAAGGACGAGTTCCCCACTCCGACGGCGGTGGTGGCGCTGCAGGTCACCGACCAGGACAAGGCACAGGACGGTCTGCAGCGGCTGGTGTCCTCGTTCTCGTCGACCGCCGGCGGCGCGCCCTCTCTCGGCTGGGCGTTCTCCGGCGACTACGCCTTGCTGGCGGAGACCACCGGTGCTGCCCGCGACCTGGCGCGCCGGGCCGAGGACAAGACCCTCGCCCAGGACGAGCCGTTCGCCGGCGACCTGGCAGAGGCGGGGGACGGCGTCGCTGTCGCCTGGGTGGACATGGCAGCGGCCGGGCGCTCGATCGGCGGGAGCATGATGCCGTTCGGCGGGACCGGTGGCCTGTTGGGCGGCGCGGCCGGAGCCGGTGGTCGCTCGACCCTGGTCGCGCGGTTCGACGGACCGGACGTCTTCGAGGTAGTCGGCCGGGCCCGTGGCGCGGGCAGCGCCGCCGACTGGGCGCAGCACCCGGTGACCGGGATGGCCGAGCTGCCGGCATCGAGCGCCGCCGCCATCGGGCTCGCGGACGGCGACGAGCTGGTCCCGCGGGCCATCGCGTCGATGCGCAAGAGCCTGGGCCAAGGAGCCGATCTCGACGAGGGCATCGCGAGCTTCGAACGCGAGACGGGCATCAAGGTGCCCGAGGACCTCGCCCTGCTGCTCGGTGACAACCTGGTGGCCGCGCTGGACGGCGAGCGCACCGAACAGGTGGAGGTCGGCGCCCGGGTGAGCACCGACGTGGCAGCCGCACAACGCGTCTTGGACAAGATCGAGGCTGCCGCCCGCAGCCATGGCGGGGACGTCCCCGTCGTCCACCAGGAGGCCGACGGCGACCTGGTCGTCGCGTCGACCGACCGGCAGGCGGGCCTGCTGAGCCGTTCTGGCACCCTGGGTGACGTGCCCGCCTTCTCCCGCGCCCTACCGGACCTGGCCGACGCCGAGGTCGCCATCTGGGTCGACCCGCCGATGGTGTTCGAGGCACTCTTCGGTGGCGACGGCGGCGCCGACGAGAACCTCGAGCCGATCGACGGCCTTGGCCTCACGATGAGCGGCGACAAGGACACGGGGACCTACCGCTTCCGGCTGGTGGCGCACTGATCAGCGCAGGCCGTAGCGAGCTGCGCGCAGCGGCCCAGGTCGTCGTGCTGTCGGCCCTGGCTGGACTGCCGGTCGGCCTGCTCTGGCGCGCGGTCGCCCCGTTGCCCCGGATCATCAAGCGCGCGGACGGGCTGTACCGGGCCGGCGGCGAGGGCAACGAGGCAGCCATTGCGGCCGACGGGTGGTTCGCGCTCCTCGCGCTGCTTGCCGGCGTGCTCATCGCCCTGGTCGTCTACCTGCGCACCAGGCCGGGCCGGGTGGTGCCGCTGTTCGCTCTCGCCGCGGGCGGACTGCTCGGCGCGGTCGTCGCCTGGCGGGTCGGCGTACTGCTGAGTCCCGGCCCGATCGAGGAGACGGCGCGCGGGCTGGACGTCGGGTCGCGGTTCGACGCCCCGCTCGAGGTCTCGGCCTTCGGCGTGCTGCTCGCCTGGCCGATGGGCGCGGTGATCACCTACTTCGCGGTCTCGGCAGGCGCAGAGGTGGGCGAGACGTCGCCGGACGAGGACGAGGCTCCGGTCAGCCAACCCGACGGAGCGGTGCAGTCCGAGCCCCGGTGACCCGCAACAGGTCAGCCGGCGTCAGCCGCACCTGCAGGCCACGTCGCCCCGCCGAGACGTAGACAGCGTCCAGTGCCAGCACCGAGTCGTCGACGACGACCGGCAGCCGGCTGCGCTGGCCCACGGGGCTGATGCCGCCGACGACGTAGCCGGTGGCGCGCTCGGCGTCCGCGGGCTCGGCCATCGCCGCCTTCTTGCCGCCCATCGCTGCGGCCAGCGCCTTGAGGTCGAGGTTGCCGCTCACCGGGACCACCGCGGTGACCAACCGACCGTCCACCCGGGCCACCAGGGTCTTGAAGACCTCGTCGTGCGGCAGCCCCAGGGCGTCGGCTGCCTCCGTGCCGTACGACGGGGCGCCCGCGAGGTGCTCGTAGGGATGCAGCGTGACCTGGGCGCCGGCAGCAGCCAGGGCCACCGTGGCCGGCGTCCCGCCGCCGCGCGCGGACTTGGCGCTCAGTTCGGGCTCGCAGGAACTCGGGTCAGCTCGACCGCGGGCAGCGACGGCAGCACGCTCAGCAGGGTGGTCTCCCGGCGCAGCAGGACCAGCTCGGCGGCCAGCCGGGATGTGGTGTCCGGCACCTCGAGCAGCCGCTGCCTGACGGTGAGGTCGAGAACCGCGCCGGCGGCCACCGAGTAGGACAGGGCGCGGGCGTCGTCGGCGCTCTCTTCCTCCGCAGCCCCGAGGGCCTTCCGGTAGACGGCGTATACCGCCGCGACCCGGGAGGCGAGGTCCGCCGCGCGCCGGCCGTCGGGCTCGCCGAGCAGCTCGACCTCTCCCCGCAGGTAGGGCCGGGACTCGTCCAGGGCGACCAGGCGGAAGCGCTGCGAGCCGGAGGTGACCACGTCGAAGCGGCCGTCGTCGTACGGCTCGACCCGGCGCAGGCGGGCCACGCAGCCCACCCCGTGCAGGGCCCGGACGCCATCGGAGCCGACCTCCCGACCCTCCCGGATCGCGACGACGCCGAAGACGCGCGACTCGTGCGGGGCCACCAGCAGGTCGCGGACCAGCTGCCGGTAGCGCTCCTCGAAGACGTGCAGGGGGAGCAGCATGCCGGGGAACAGCACGGTGCCCAGCGGGAACAGCGGCAGCCGGGCGTTCGCGGTCACGGTCGCCGAGCCTACGGCTGTTCGTTCGGGGCGTGGACGGCCTGGCCACCGTCACGTCCGCCGTTCGTAGACTCGCCGGGTGATCTCCCGAGTGGACCTGCGGGCTGCCCCGCCCGGCGCCTCCTACCGCGGGGTGCTGCCGCGGGCCGCGCTGGACGTCGAGGTGGCCCTGGACGTGGTCCGCCCCATCTGCGAGGACGTCCGGCTGCGGGGGGCCGCCGCGGTCCGCGAGTGGAGCCACCGGCTGGACGGGGTCGACGCCGAGACGACCCGGGTGCCGGCCGACGCGCTGGCCGCGGCGCTGGACGCCCTCGACCCCGCTGTCCGCGCCGCCCTCGAAGAGGCCGCCCGTCGGGCCCGCACGGTGCACGAGGCCCAGCGCCGCGGCCGACGCCGACGTGCAGGTCTCGCCCGGCGGCCGAGTCACCGAGAAGTGGGTGCCGGTGCGCCGGGTCGGGCTCTACGTCCCTGGCGGGCTGGTGGCCTACCCGTCGTCGGTCGTGATGGACGTCGTGCCGGCCCAGGTCGCGGGCGTCAGGTCGCTCGCGGTTGCCAGCCCGCCGCAGAAGGACAACGGCGGGCTGCCCGCACCCCGTGGTGCTGGCGGCGTGCGCGCTGCTCGGCGTCGACGAGGTGCACGCGGTCGGCGGCGCGCAGGCGGTCGCGATGTTCGCCTACGGCACCGTGGCCTGCCCGCCCACCGACCTGGTGATGGGCCCGGGCAACGTGTACGTCGCCTCGGCCAAGCGGCTGCTGCGCGGCGTCGTCGGCATCGACTCCGAGGCCGGCCCGACCGAGATCGCGCATCCTGGCCGACGACACCGCCGACCCGCGGTTCGTCGCCGCCGACCTGGTCGCGCAGGCCGAGCACGACGCCAACGCCTCCTGCCTGCTCGTCACCCCCGACGAGGCGCTGCTCGACAAGGTCGACGCCGAGCTCGCCCTGCAGGTGCCGGCCACCCGGCACCGCGACCGGGTCGAGACCGCGCTGCGGTCCCAGTCGGCGTACGTGCTGGTCGACGACCTCGAGCAGGGGCTCACGGTCGTCGACGAGTGGGCGGCCGAGCACCTCGAGGTGGTCACCCGCGACGCCCGGTCCTGGGCCGACCGGGTCACCAACGCCGGCGCGGTGTTCGTCGGCCCGTGGTCGCCGGTGTCCCTGGGCGACTACCTCGCCGGGTCCAACCACGTCCTGCCGACCGGAGGCACCGCGCGGCACACCGGCGGCCTGTCGGTGCAGTCGTTCCTGCGCAGCGTGCACGTCGTGGAGTACTCCCGCGAGGCGCTCGCCGAGGTCGCGCCGCACGTCGACGCGCTCGGCGGCGCGGAGGACCTGGCCGCGCACGTCGACGCCGTGCGCGCCCGCGTGCCGAGGTGACCCGGATGAGCGAGGTCGCTCGGCTGCTCCGCGCCGACCTGCAGGGCAGGACGCCGTACGGCGCGCCGCAGATCGACGTCCCGGTCCGGCTGAACACCAACGAGAACCCGCACCCGCCCTCGGCCGAGCTGGTCGCCGACCTGTCCGCGGCCGGTCGGCGAGGCGGCCCGGCAGATGAACCGCTACCCCGACCGCGACGCGGTGGAGCTGCGCACCGACCTCGCGGCCTACCTGACCCGCACGACGGGGGAGGCGCTCGGACGTCGAGCAGGTGTGGGCCGCCAACGGGTCGCAACGAGGTGCTCCAGCAGCTGCTGCAGGCCTTCGGCGGGCCGGGTCGCAGCGCGCTCGGCTTCGACCCGACGTACTCCATGCACCGGCTCATCGCGCGAGGGCACCGGCACCCGCTGGTTGCCGATGGAGCGGCTCGCCGGGTTCCGGCTGGAGCCGGAGCAGGCGTCGCTGGTGGTCCGCGAGCACGCACCGGACGTGGTGTTCCTCTGCTCGCCGAACAACCCGACCGGCACCGCGCTGGACCTCGACGTCATCGAGGCGGTGTACGACGGCGGCCCGCGGGCTGGTGGTCGTCGACGAGGCGTACGCCGAGTTCTCGGCCCGCCCGTCGGCGATCGGCCTGCTGCCCGGCCGGGAACGGCTGGTCGTCACCCGCACGATGAGCAAGGCGTTCGCGTTCGCGGCGGCCCGCCTCGGCTACCTGGCCGCCGACCCGGCCGTGGTGCAGGCGCTGCAGCTGGTGCGGCTGCCCTACCACCTCTCGGTGCTCACCCAGGCCGCGGCCCGCGCTGCGCTCGCCCGGGCCGACGAGCTGCTGGCCTCGGTGCGAGGCGGTCGTCGAGCAGCGTGACCGGCTGCTGCGTGAGATCCCGGCCCTCGGGCCTCGACGTGGTCGACTCGGACGCGAACTTCGTGCTGTTCGGCGAGTTCGGCGACCAGCACGGCGACCTGGCAGGGTCTGCTGGACCGCGGCGTGCTGGTGCGCGACGTGGGGCTGCCCGGCTGGCTGCGGGTGACCGCAGGCACCGAGGCAGGAGACGAGCGCGTTCCTCGACGCGCTGCGCGACGGGCTGGGAGAGGTGGACGCGTGAGCCGGTTTGCGAAGGTCGAGCGGGAGACCAAGGAGTCGCACGTCCTCGTCGAGCTCGAGCTGGACGGCTCGGGACCGGACCGAGGTCGACAGCGGGGTGCCGTTCTTCGACCACATGCTCGCCCAGCTCGGGCAAGCACGGCGGGTTCGACCTGGTCGTGCGCACCCGCGGTGACCTGGAGGTCGACGCCCACCACACGGTCGAGGACACCGCGATCGCCGTAGGCCAGGCGCTGCGCGAGGCGCTCGGCGACAAGGCCGGCATCCGCCGGTTCGGCGACGCGCTGGTCCCGCTGGACGAGACGCTCGTGCAGGCCGCGGTCGACCTCTCCGGGCGGCCCTACGTGGTGCACACCGAGCCCGAGATCGTCGAGCTGATCGGCAGCTACGACACCACGCTGACCCGGCACATCTGGGAGTCGTTCACCGCGTCGGCGCAGGTGTGCCTGCACGTCCGGGTGCTGGCCGGGCGCAACGCCCACCACGTGGTGGAGGCGCAGTTCAAGGCGGTGGCCCGGGCGCTGCGCGACGCCGTCGCCCTCGACGCCCGGGTGACCGGCGTGCCGTCCACCAAGGGCTCGCTGTAGCCGTCTCGGTCGAGCCCGACCCGGACCGCGGGTCCGGCTTCCTGTTGACGGTCGACGGCACGCCGCAGTCGCACGTCGACCTGGACGACCCGACGTACCTGTCTTTCGAGTACGTGCGGCGGATGTCCTACGTCGTCGATCTCGTCGCCGAGCCGGGGGTCGGCCTCGCGGTCGTGCATCTGGGAGCGGGCGCCCTGACACTCGCGCGGTACGTGGCTGCTACCCGTCCCGGGTCCCGGCAGCGCGCGGTCGAGGTGTCGGAGGAGGTGGCCGCCGCCGTTCGTGAGCAGCTGCCGCTCGGCCGTGGCGTCAAGGTCCCTGTGCAGGTGGCGGACGCCCGGGCGGCGCTGAACCGGATGCGTGCGGGGTCGGCGGACCTCGTCGTGCTCGACGTGTTCGCCGGCGCACGCACGCCGGCGCACCTGACGACGCAGGAGACGGTCGCGGAAGTGCAGCGCGTGCTGGTCCCTGGCGGTTCGGTGGTGGCGAACGTCGCCGACGGGCCCGGGCTGGCGTTCGCGAGGGGCCAGGTGGCGACGTACCTCTCGGTGTTCCGGCACGTCGTCGCGATGGCCGAGCCCGGCGTCTGGCGCGGGCGCCGGTTCGGCAACGTCGTGCTCGCTGCCTCCGCCGTCCCCTTGCCGGTGCCGGGCCTGACCCGGCGCTGCGCGGGTGATCCGGTGCCGGCCCGGGTCGTGTCGGGCGGCGAGCTGCGTCGGTTGGTCGGAGGAGCGGCGGTAGTGACCGACGGGTCGGCGGTCGACTCGCCGGCCCCGCCGCCGGAGGTCTTCGGCCGGCGCCGGCGCTGAGTCCACGGGCGGAACGGTCCGGCGGCAGCTGCCGGCCTCCCGTAACCTCGGAGGCGTGACCAGCCCGACCGTCGTCGTCCTCGACCACGGGTCCGGCAACCTGCGCTCCGCCGAGCGCGCGCTGGCCCGAGCCGGCGCGGAGGTCACGGTGACCGCCGACCCGCACGTCGCGGCCGAGGCCGACGGGCTGGTGGTGCCGGGTGTCGGCGCCTTCGCGACCTGCATGGCCGGGCTGCACTCGGTGCACGGCCCGACGCTGATCGATCGACGCCTCGCCGGCGGCCGCCCGGTGCTGGGCATCTGCGTCGGCATGCAGGTGATGTTCGACAGCGGTGACGAGCACGGTGTGGTCACCGAGGGCTGCGGCGAGTGGCCGGGCATGGTGGAGCGGCTGAAGGCCGACGTCCTGCCGCACATGGGCTGGAACACCGTCCAGGCGCCGGCCGGCTCCCGACTGTTCGCCGGGCTGGAGGGGGAGCGGTTCTACTTCGTGCACTCCTACGCGGTACGACGGTGGGAGCTGCCGCCGTCCGAGCTCGTCGCTGCCCCGCTGGTCACCTGGGCCGAGCACGGGGAGCCGTTCGTCGCCGCCGTCGAGAACGGCCCGTTGTCAGCGACCCAGTTCCACCCGGAGAAGTCCGGCGACGCGGGGGCCGCCCTGCTCCGCAGCTGGGTGCTCTCGCTATGAGTCGCGAGCGGGCCCGGCGCCGCGAGGAGCGCGCGCAGCAGATCGTCCGGGATCGGGCTGCCCGCGAGCGGCGCGAGCAGCGCGCCGCCCGCCGCCGACGCACCGGCGCGGCACTGCGCGGCCGCCTGCCCCGGCGGGTGCGCTACCGCGGCCAGCAGGGGCTGCTGGCCCGCCGCCGACGGGCCCAGAACGCGGTGATCGTGCTGCTCTTCCTCGCCGTGCAGGCCATCGTCTGGCTGCTGTGGGCCGACCCGTGGGCGCGGGCGTTCTCCGCCGTCGTCGGGCTGTTCGCGCTGCCGGTCCTCGTCACCCTGACCCTCGACCGGAGGTCCGGCCCGTGACCAGCACCGCGACCGACCGTCTCGTCCTGCTGCCGGCCGTCGACGTCGCCGATGGGCAGGCCGTGCGGCTCGTGCAGGGCGCTGCCGGCAGCGAGACGTCGTACGGCGAGCCGCTGGCGGCCGCGCTGGCCTGGCAGGAGGCGGGCGCTGCCTGGGTGCACCTCGTCGACCTCGACGCCGCGTTCGGCCGGGGCGAGAACCACGAGCTGCTCGCCGAGGTCGTCGGCCGGCTCGACGTCGCGGTCGAGCTGTCCGGCGGCATCCGGGACGACGCCTCGCTGGAGGCTGCCCTGGCCACCGGCTGCGCGCGGGTCAACATCGGCACCGCCGCACTGGAGGACCCGCAGTGGTGCGCCTCGGCGATCGCGCGGCACGGCGACCGGGTCGCGGTCGGCCTGGATGTCCGCGGCACCACGCTGGCCGCTCGCGGCTGGACCCAGGAGGGCGGCGAGCTGTTCGACGTGCTGGCCCGGCTCGACCGGGACGGCTGCGCACGCTATGTCGTCACCGACGTCGGACGGGACGGCACGATGACCGGTCCGAACCTCGACCTGCTGCGCGACGTGTGCGCGGCCACCGACCGGCCGGTGGTCGCGAGCGGCGGGGTGTCCTCGCTGGCCGACCTGCGCGCCATCGCGACCCTGGTGCCGGTCGGTGTCGAGGGCGCGATCGTCGGCAAGGCGCTGTACGCCGGCGCGTTCACCCTCGAGGATGCGTTGGCGGAGGTGTCGTGATGGTGGCCCGAAGGAAGATCTCCAGCGGTGCGCCCTGGGAGGCCGTGGTCGGGTACTCGCGGGCGGTCGCTGCCGGCGACAACATCTGGGTCACCGGATGCACCTCGATCGTCGACGGCGAGGTGGTGCACGACGGCGACCCCTACGAGCAGACGGCGCAGGCGATCCGCAACGTCGCCTGGGCGCTGGGACAGCTCGGCTCGTCGCTGGACGACGTCGTACGCACCCGGATGTTCGTCACCGACATCTCCCGGTGGGAGGAGTACGGCCGGGCGCACGGCGAGGCGTTCGCCGAGGTGTTGCCGGCCACGACGATGGTGCAGGTGTCGGCGCTGATCGACCCACGGATGATGGTCGAGGTCGAGGCGGTGGCCTACAAGCCGGGCTCCGGGTGGTGAACGGCCTCGCCGTCCGCGTCATCCCGTGCCTGGACGTCGACGCCGGCCGGGTCGTCAAGGGCGTGAACTTCACCGACCTGCGCGACGCGGGCGACCCGGTCGAGATGGCCCAGGTCTATGACGCGGAGGGCGCCGACGAGCTGACTTTCCTCGACATCACTGCTTCCTCCGGCGCACGCGAGACGACGTACGACGTGGTGCGGCGCACCGCCGAACAGGTGTTCATCCCGCTCACGGTGGGCGGGGGTGTGCGGACCGCCGAGGACGTCGACCTGCTGCTGCGCGCGGGGGCCGACAAGGTCGGCGTGAACACCGCGGCGATCGAACGGCCGGACGTGATCGCCGAGATCTCCCGGCGGTTCGGCTCGCAGGTGCTCGTGATCTCGGTGGACGCGCGACGCAGCACCGAGCAGCCCAGCGGCTTCGAGGTGACGACGCACGGCGGGCGGCGCGCCGCCGGGCTGGACGCGGTGGCCTGGGCAGCGCAGGCGGCGCACCTCGGGGCCGGTGAGATCCTGCTCAACTCGATGGACGCCGACGGCACCAGGACCGGGTTCGACCTGGAGATGATCGCGGCGGTGCGCGCCGTGGTCGACGTGCCGCTGGTCGCCAGCGGGGGCGCCGGCGCGGTGGAACATTTCGCGCCGGCCGTGGCGGCCGGGGCTGACGCGGTGCTCGCGGCCAGCGTCTTCCACTTCGGCCAGCTGCGGGTCGGCGACGTGAAGGCGGGTCTGCGGTCGGCCGGGGTTACCGTGCGGTGATCCCCGCTGTCGAGCGCCGTGGCCGCAGCAGGTAGCGGGGCACGGCCGTCCGGTAGGAGTCGTACTCGGCGCCCCACGTCGCCGCGAGGGCTTGCTCCTCGCGCACGGCTTCGTGGTGCAGGTACCGAGCGACGACCGGAATGCCCGCGACGATCCAGACCGAGCCGCTGGCGACGCTGGCACCGAGGTGCAGAAGCAGCCAGCCGACGTACATCGGGTGGCGGCGTGCCGCGTAGGGCCCGTCGGTCACGAGCCGACCAGGGTGCGCCAGCTCGACCTGACCGGCCGCCATCCACGACCGCAGCACGATGCCTCCACCTGCGACCATCAGCGGCCACCCGAGAAACCGGTGCACGGACCTGGGTCCCGGCAGCCGCCAGGCGTACAGGTGGTGCAGTGCCACTCCGAAGCCGAGCCCGGCCAGGCTCGGCTGGGGAAGCGGCACGTTGCTCAACCTGGGCATCCGCTGGTCACCCCGGCCTCCCCGGTCAGCTCCGTGCGTGCTCGATCTGCAGCAGTCTGACCGAGAGCAGGATCCGGGCGGGGAACAGCACTGCGAGGAGCACGAAACGCTGGGCCAGCCCGGCCCACTCGTGCAGCGGGGCGCCGTCCGGGATGGCCAGCACACCCAGGGTGAAGAACCCGGCCATGCCCAGCAGCCCGGCCCCGAGCGTGAAGCCGGCGATGTTCCGCCAGGCCGGATCCCCGCGCAACCGTCGCGACAGCACGACCAGTCCCGCCGCGCTGCTGAGGAAGAACACGACGCCAGCGACGAAGTGACCGCCGGGGTCGTAGGTGGTGCCCGACGCGTCCTCCTTCAACGGGAGGATCGCCGCGAGCAGCAGGCCGATCCCACTGGCGAAGAACAGCGCCGGTCCCGCCAGTCCCGCTCGGCTGGGCCGGATGCCACGGTTCAGGCCGACCGCGAAGGCGAGCGTCAGCATGCCGAACACCACGAAGTTCGCCTCCTGGACCCAGCCATGCGGACCGGCCTCGAGCGCGCTGACGGGTTCGGCGATCGCGCTGTACTCGTCGCGGCGAAAAGCCTCCTGCATCATGTACGTCGCAGTGAACAGGAGCGGCCCGACGATGCCTGCCCACGCCGGCCAGGCACGTGGGCCGCTGGGCACAACGGTGTCGTCGTGGGTGGTCTCCTGTCGGCTGCGCTCCTGCGCGGCATATGCACCTGTCATGCCGCTGACGCTAGGAGCGGCCGCGGGGCCGGGCCATCGGGAGTTCTCCCCATGAGGTGAGTCCGTGCTGCATCGCGAACAGTGCCGCGGCGGCGCGGGTCGACACGCCGATCTTGCCGTATGCATTCTGCACATGACGGTCCGCGGTCTTGACCGAGATCCCGAGCGCCCGCGCGATCTGCTTGGTCTGCAGGCCACGCGCGACCAGGCAGACGACCTCGGCCTCGCGTTCGGTGAGACCGGCCGGCCGCTCGAACCGCGGGACCCGCTGACCGGCCGCATCCAGCACTGCGGCCACGGCGTCGGTGTCGAGCCGACCGTTCCGGGCTTCCTGGCTGAGGGCCTCGGCTGCGGCCTCCGTGGCAAGTGGCCGGCGGTGCGGCCTCGGTTCGGTCATCGCGTGGTAGGCGTCGGCTGCGGCCAGCAGGCGCGACGGGGCCCCGAGCATGGCGGCGACCGATCCGCGGTGGTAGCCCGAGCCGTCGAGCCTTTCGTGGTGAGCGGTGGCGACCGGGGACAGCGCGGCAAGGAACGCGGAGTGCGACAGGACTCGCTCCGAGTGGTAGGCGTGCAGTCGGACGCGCTCCCACTCGTCCGGTGTCAGCGGGCCCTGCTTCTGCCAGATTCCGGCCGGGACGGCGACGCGCCCCACGTCGTGGATCATCGCCGCGCGTCGGAGGCTTCCGAGCCGGGCCTCGTCGAGGCCGCATCTCTGGCCAGCGAGCATCACCAGCTCGGCGACGCCTGACGAGTGGCCGACGAGGTACGGGGACACCAGGTCGGCGAAGTCGCCCATGGCAGCGAGTGCCCGGTCGATCGCTGCTCCCCGGAGCATCAGTCGCTGGCCCGGCTCGGCGGCGATCACCTCGTCCCAGGCCGAAGCGTTCGCGTCGAGCGCGAGGATCGGGCCGGCGTCGGCGGTGAGGTGGGCCGCGATCGCCGGATCGAACGCGTGCCCGGCCCGTTCCCGCACGACCCGAGCAGCGTGGTCGTCGCCGCCGACGAGCCGTTGGAAGGCGGCGTCACGCGCCACATGCACGATGCGCAGCGGCAGCGGGAGATCCTCACCTGACAGCCCGGCAGGCTCACCCTTCCCGTCCCAGCGCTCGGTCAGGTGGACGAAGAGCCCGTGCACGGACGCCGGAAGCCCGAGCTGTTCGGTGAGCATCTGCGCGACCTGGCAGAGGGCGGCGATGTGGAGCCTGTGCGAGCTCAGCGCGCGCGGCAGCCGGCCTGCGGCCCGGAGCGCACGCACCGGCGGGGCGCCCTCGGGCGGAGCCAGCGCACGCGCGACGCCGGCGATCATCTGTGCCCGGCTGCCGAACATGACCGGCATGAAGTGTCTGTTGAGCGCGCCCTCGTCGAACAGGTCCGCAGTGACCTCGGCGTCGGCGGTGCAGCCGACGTAGAACAGCAAGCAGGCGTAGTAGGTCTGGGACGCCGTCTCGGCGTCCACGCCCAGCCGGTCGGCTAGGCGGGTGGCGATCAGGGTGCTGTGCAGGCCGTGCTCGAGCGGAAGGCCGGTTCCGAGATCGGTTGCGAGGCACAGCGCGGCGATCAGCTCGGCAGCACGGACCTGGTCCTGGCTCGGCGTGGTCTCGCCTGGCACAAATCGACGGTACCGCGGCGCCACTTGCCTGACACGCGCTTCCCGGCCAGGTTGGTGGACATGAAGCGCGTGCTCTGCGCCGTCTTCGGCCACCGCTATCTCCGGATCCGCTACCCGGGCAGCCCGGACGGCTACTACCTGAAGTGCTCCAGGTGCGCGAAGGAGCGGGACGACATAGCCGGTGGCGGCGGGATCGGCACCGGCGCCTTGGGCAACTAGTCCCTGCCGTTAGACCACCAGACCGCTAGACCGCGAGGTCGAAGGCGTCGAGCAGGGCGATTGCCGTGGCGTCGCCAGTGACGTCGACGCGGGCGTGCTCGCGCCGGCCGAAGAGGCACAGCAGCAGCTCCATCGGCTCGCCGGAGATCGTCACGGTCGAGTCGCCGGTCGACGGCACCAGCGGCTCGGCCTTGGGCCGGTCGGTGCGGTGCAGCTCGACCCCGCAGGCCAGGCCGCGGAAGGCGATGGGGGCTCGACCCGCGAGCGCTTTCCAGAGCGTGTCCTGCACCCTCGGCGGCAGGTCGCGAGGCTCCCACCCGGGCACTGCCCGGCGTACGTCCTCGTGGTGAATCGCGTACTCGGTGGTGTTGAAGAACGTGTCGGCGCCCGGGAGGGAGAAGGGGGAGAGGCGACCCGGTCCGGTCCGGACCAGCTCGACCAGCTCGGCGTACGGGTGCTCGGCGTAGGAGTCCTGGACCGACGCGGTCCACCCGGCGAAGGCGCTGATGGCGATGCCCGGCGTCGTGTCGGGGCGGCGCTCCCGGACGACCAGGTGGGCCGCCAGGTCGCGGGTGGTCCAGTCGCCGCACAGGGTGGGCTGGTCGGGGCCGACCGAGTCCAGCAGGTCGGCGAGAGCGGAGCGCTCCGTGCGGGCGAGTGATGTCACCGCCTGATCGTAAGGTGGTCGGATGACCGGCCAGGACGACACCCTCCGGCGCGGGTTCGCCTTGCTGGGCCGGGCGGTCCGCCACGAGCCGCACATCTTTGCGATCGCCGTCGGCGGCAGCGCCGTCTACGGCGTCATGACCGTCGGGGCTGCGTGGGTGCTCGGCCGGGTCGTCGATCGGGTGATCGAGCCGGCCTTCCGCTCCGGTGAGACCACGACCGGCGCGCTGGTGGCGGCCGGGCTCGCGATCCTCGGGGTCGCACTGCTCAAGGCGGCCGGCATCGTCGGCCGACGCCTGGGCGCCGGTGTCATGCAGTACCGGCTGCAGGCGCGGTACCGGCGGGCGGTGACCAAGCAGTACCTGCGGCTGCCGCTCTCGTGGCACCAGCGGCACCCGACCGGGCAGCTGCTGTCCAACGCCAACGCCGACGTCGAGGCGATCTGGTTCCCGATCGCCCCACTACCGATGGCCGTGGGCGTGCTGGTGATGCTGTTCGTGGCCGGCATCGCACTGGTGCTCACCGACCCGGTTCTCTCGCTGGTCGGCTTCACGATCTTCCCGCTGATCTTCGTCCTCAACGTCATCTACCAGCGGCGGCTGTCGCCGTTGGCCACCCGGGCGCAGCAGCTTCGGGCCGAGGTCAGCGGCGTGGCGCACGAGTCGTTCGACGGAGCGCTGGTGGTCAAGACCCTCGGCCGCGAGCCGGAGGAGACCGAGCGCTTCGCGGTCGCGGCGAACGAGCTGCGGGACGCGCAGGTTCGGGTCGGCAAGGTGCGCGGGATGTTCGACCCGGCGCTCGAGGCGCTGCCGAACCTCGGGGTGCTGGCGGTGCTGCTGGTCGGCGCGGCCCGGATCGAGTCGGGTGCGATCGACGCGGGCGACCTGGTGCAGGTCGCCTACCTGTTCACGCTGCTGGCCTTCCCGGTGCGGGCGATCGGCTGGGTGCTGGGCGAGCTGCCGCGGTCGGTGGTCGGTTGGGACCGGGTCTCCCGGGTGCTGGAGGCCACCGGTGGGCTGGCCTACGGAGCGGTCGAGCTCGGGGACGTCGACGCGCCGGCCTCGCTCGACGTACGGCGGGTGGGGTTCTCCTACGACGACGCTCCGGTCCTGCACGACGTGTCGTTCGCCGTCGACGCGGGCCGGACCGTGGCGGTCGTCGGGCCGACCGGCTCGGGGAAGTCGACGCTGACCACTCTGCTGGTGCGGCTGGTCGACCCGGCGAGCGGCGAGGTGGTCCTCGACGGCGTGGACCTGCGGGCGGTGGCGCGCGGTGGCGTGGCCGGGGCGGCGGCGGTGGTGCCGCAGCAGACGTTTCTGTTCGACGACACGGTGCGCGGCAACGTGACGCTCGGGCTCGACCTGCCGGACTCCGAGGTGCGGCGGGCGCTGGAGGTGGCGCAGGCCGACCGGTTCGTCGACGCGCTGCCGGACGGGCTGGACACCCGGATCGGCGAGCGCGGCATGACGCTGTCCGGCGGGCAGCGCCAGCGGCTGGCCCTGGCCCGGGCGATCGTGCGGTCGCCGCGGTTGCTGGTGATGGACGACGCCACCTCGTCGGTCGACGCTCGGGTCGAGGCGGCGATCCTGGCGGGGCTGCGGGCGTCGGGTGGCGCGGCGGACGCTCCGACGGTCGTCGTGGTGGCCTATCGCAAGGCGACGATCGCGCTCGCCGACGAGGTCGTGTACGTCGAGCACGGCCGGGTGGTCGACCGCGGCACGCACCTCGAGCTGCTGGGCCGCTGCACGGGCTACCGGTCGCTCATCACCGCCTACGAGCGGGAGGACGCCGAGCGCGCTGCCCTCGCCGCCGACGAAGAGCCGTCCACCGCCCCTGCCTGAGGCTGCCTGCGCCATCAGCGGTGCGCTATCGACGGCGCAACCCGCCGAAAGCTCCCCCCACGGCCCGCTACTCGCCGTTGTGCCGTCGTTCGCGCACCGGAGCGACCTGATGGCGGCCCCTGGGGTCACCCTCGTCACGCTGACCCCAGGCTCTCGCTGGGCTGTGGATCGACGCTCGGCCGGCCCCTCCTGTCCCGTTATGCTCCCTGGTCATGCGCGCGCCGGCGGGGACGTTGCTGCGAGCAGGGTTGGCTCTGATCCTCGGCCTGGCCCTGGTCTCCTGCACGGACGACCCCAAGCCCGGCACCGTCGGTACGCCGACCGCCACGCCCTCGTCGTCGACGCCGTCCCCGACGCCCAGCACCCCCGAGGCGCAGATCGAGGCCGCCGTCCGCGCCTACTACGCCGAACTCACCAAGGCCGCGCAGACCAACGACACCAGCGAGCTGACTCGCGACGCGTTCACGCCAAGGGTTGCCCTTGCTTCGGCGCCGTGCGCGGCATCGAACGAGCGCGCGCCGAGGGCGGACGACTCCGGATGCCTCGCTGGTACGACTGAGTCGCATCCGAGTGCATGACGTCGAGAGGCGGCACCGGGCTAGCGGAAGTCGAATACGACGATGTCCCGCCTACGACGTGCTCAATGGCGAAGGGACAAGGTCATCGCCGACATCCGAAGGCTGCAGCGCTCACGTCGATCTCTCGCTGGTTCAGAGCGATGGCAAGGTTGGATCATCGGCAATCTCTTCGATCTGGAGGGCTGATGCGCAGTCTATTGCGGATCGCGTCGGTCACGGCGCTCTTCGTGGCTGTCAGCCTGGCGCTCGCCAGCCGTCGCGAGCAGACGGCGACTGTGCGTCTCGAGTATGACTGCCATGCCAGAAGCCCGAGCTCCGAGGGCGATCAGGACCACGGGTGCTGTCGTCACTGAGGGGGTGCAGTTCCCGGGGGTGGACCAGCACAGCGACATCGGTCGCGCTACGGCTGAGAACGCGCGCTGCACCGACTGCGAGTGGACGGTCTCGCCGGCCTGCCTGGCCAACGGGCCGAACGACGACGCGCTGTGCCTGATGGCGGTGTCGTCCTGCCAACGACCGGCGATCCTGATGCGTGTGTACCTCCGGCACGGCGGCGGGCCGTGGCAGCTGATCGACACGATCTGCCTGGGGCCGGGGCAGCGTCCGACCTCGGTCGCCGACGTCGGTGACATCGTCCGGGAACGAGTGGTCAACTACCTGCCCGACGCGGCTCCCTCGTTCCAGCCGGCGCAAGGCGGGTTGGTGAACCTGCCGACCATCTTCGCGGCGGGCGAGCCGGCGTCGATCCAGACCGAGTCCTTCGACGTGCTCGGCTTCAGCGTGGTCGTCACCGCGAAGGCGCGCTGGGAGTGGACGTTCGACGACGGCGTGACCCAGCCGTTCGCGAAGCCGGGCGGCGCCTACCCGAACGACGACGTCGCCTACACCTATGGCGACGCCGGTGGTCGTCACGTGAGCGTGACGACGTACTGGGATGCGTCCTTCACCGTCGACGGCGACGGCCCGTTCCAGGTGCCGGGCGCCGAGATCTCCAAGACGGCAGGGCCGATCACCGTTCCGGTCCGCGAGGCGAACTCCGAGCTCGTCGGCGGCTGACCGCTGGGTGCCGGTCAGTCGCGGGTGGTGGTAAAGCCCTCACCGACGGCCGCGGCCAGCTCCTTATAGGCGTCGAGGGTCTCCTCGTCCAGCTCCTCGAGGTCGAGGACACCGCCGGCCTCGAGGTGCGGGTCGTACGGAATCGTGACGACCGCCCGGCAGCGCGCGGCGAAGTGGTCCTCGAGCTGCATCACGTCGACGATGCCGCCGCCGGGACGCACCGACGAGATGACGACCACGGCGTCGTTCGCCAGCTGCTCCATGCCGTGCGCCTCGAGCCAGTCGAGCGTGGCGCTGGCCGATCGGGCGCCGTCCAGGCTGGCCGAGCTCACAACGACCAGCGAGCTGGCGAGCCCGAGCACGCCTCGCATGGCGTCGTGCAGCAGGCCGGTCCCGCAGTCGGTGAGGATCAGGTTGTAGTACCGCTCGAGGGTGTCGACAGTGTCGCGGTAGTCCTTCTCGCTCAACGCCGAAGACGCACCGGGGTCAGCGTCCGAGGCGAGCACCTCGAGTCGGGTCACCGACTGCGAGGTGAACTCCCGGATGTCGCCGTAGCGCGTCACGCGGTCGCGGGCATCCAGCAGGTGCCGCACCGTCGCGCCGGACTGCCGGGGCACCCGCTCGATCAGGGTGCCGCGGTCCGGGTTGGCGTCCACGGCGATCACCCGGTCGCCGCGCAGGATGGCGAACATCGCGCCGAGCGCGGCGGTGGTCGTCGTCTTGCCGACCCCGCCCTTCAGGCTGATCACGGCGAGCCGGTGGCAACCGAGCACGGGCGTACGGGCGCGCTGGACCAGGTCGGCCCGGCGGCGGTCGGACGGCGACAGGCCGAGGTTGACCTTGCCACCGGTGAGGTTCAGCACGCCCTTGCGCCACCCGCTCTGCGGCCGCGCCTTCCGGGAGCGCAGCACGGTCGCGGCGGTGAGCGACTCCGCCTGGTTCTGGGCGCTGCCCTGTGGCACCGGCGGGATGTCGAACGACGGCAGGTCCATCGCCGGGGACCGGGTGAACACCGGCGGCGCAGGAACCGGAGTGACAGCAGCCGGGTCGGAGGCGGGCGTCACCGTCACGGCCGGCGCTGCCGTGGGGGAGCCGGCGCCTCCGGCGCGGGCATCGGCGCGGCGTGCCTGGAGACAGCCGGCTCCGTCGCGCCCTCGCCGGAATCGACGTCGGGGCCAGGGGCGGGCTCGAGCGGCGCACCCACCATCGCCTGCGGCCCAGTGAGGTCGACGACGAACGACTCGGTGGACGGGCCGAGGTCGTACGCGGGGATGTTCGACGTCGTGTCAAGGGAGTCGTCACCGTCGCCAGGCTCGTCCTCGGAGAGCCACGACGGCTCGGGCGCGTCGTGCCATCCGTCGAGGTCGTCGTCGAGCGCCGAGTCATGCGTGAAGAAGTGGTGGCGCCGGTCGGAAGACGCGTCCTGTCCGCTCATGGGCAACCAGAGTAGCGAGCGATGCGTCCGGTTCGTCCGCGCGCCGTGCCGTGTGGGCCCGATGCACTACTCACGCGAGCGTCGGGGGAGTGCGGCAGAGTGGACGTCGATATGACCACGATCACAGACGCCGACCGCCCCCAGCTCGGCGCCTGGGCCACGCTGCGCCGTGGGCTCGCGCTGTCCCCGGAGTTCCGCGCCGGGCTGCCGGTGACCCTGCTGCTCGCCCTGGCGGCGACCGTGGGCCGGGTCCTCGTGCCGATCGCCGTCCAGCAGACGATTGACGACGGCCTGATGGGCAGTGGCGGCCCCGATCTCGCCCGGGTCCGTACGGCGGTACTGGTGGCCGCCGTGGCGACGGTCATCACGGCCTTCGCCGCCTACCTGCTCAATGTCCGGCTGTTCCGCACGACCGAGAGCGGCCTTGCGACCCTGCGGGTGCGGGCCTTCCGGCACGTCCACGACCTCTCGGTGCTCACCCAGAACGCCGAGCGGCGCGGCTCGCTGGTCTCACGGGTCACCAGCGACGTCGACACCATCTCGACCTTCATGCAGTGGGGCGGCCTGCTGATGGTCGTCAGCTTCGGCCAGCTGATCGTCGCGACGGTGCTGATGGCCTACTACTCGTGGCAGCTCACGCTGCTCGTCTGGCTGTGCTTCCTGCCGCTGTTCCTGCTGCTGCGCACGTTCCAGCGGCGGGTCTCGATGGCCTACGGGCTGGTCCGCGAACGGGTCGGTGACCTGCTCGGAGCCGTCTCGGAGTCAGTCGTCGGCGCCTCCACCGTGCGGGCCTACGCCATCGAGGGACGCACCGGCGAACGCATCGACGGCGCTATCGAGCGGCACCGCTCGTCTGCGACCCGGGCGCAGATGCTCGTCGCGCTGACCTTCTCCACCGGCGAGGTGGTGGCCGGGCTGGCGAACGCGGCGGTCGTCATCGTCGGCGTCAAGCTCGGCATCGGCGGCGACCTGACCCTGGGCGAGCTGCTCGCCTTCCTCTTCCTCGTGACGCTGTTCGTCGGTCCGGTGCAGATCGGCACCGAGGTGCTCAACGAGGCGCAGAACGCGATCGCCGGCTGGCGCCGGGTGCTCGGTGTGCTGGACACCCCGGCCGACGTGGCCGACCCGGGTGCCGATGGCCGGACGCTGCTGCGCGGCCCGATCGACGTACGGTTCGAGCACGTGTCCTTCGCCTACCCCGGCGGACCCACGGTGCTCGCCGACGTGGACCTGGCGCTGACCCCGCGGTCCCGGGTGGCAGTCGTCGGCGAGACCGGCTCCGGCAAGACCACCTTCGCCAAGCTCCTCACCCGGCTGATGGACCCGGCCGAGGGCCGGGTCCTCGTCGACGACGTCGACCTGCGGGAGCTGTCGTTCGCCTCGCTGCGCGCCCGGATCGTGATGGTGCCGCAGGACGGGTTCCTCTTCGAGGGCTCCATCGCGGACAACGTGCGGTTCGGCCGGCCGGAGGCGACCGACGCGGACGTCCAGCTCGCGTTCACCGAGCTCGGCCTGCTCGACTGGCTGGACGGGCTGCCGCACGGGCTGGCCACCGACGTCGGGCAGCGCGGCGAGCAGCTGTCGGCCGGCGAGCGACAGCTGGTTGCTCTCGCGCGCGCCTACCTCGCCGACCCGGACCTCCTGGTGCTGGATGAAGCCACCTCAGCGGTCGACCCGGCCACCGAGGTGCGGCTGGCCCGCGCGCTCGAGGGCCTCACCCGTGGCCGGACCGCGCTGACCATCGCGCACCGGCTGTCGACCGCTGAGGCCGCCGACGACGTCCTGGTCTTCGACGCGGGACGGGTTGTCGAACGGGGCCGGCACGACGAGCTGGTCACCGCCGGCGGCGTCTACACCCGGCTGCACGCGTCGTGGGCGGCCCAGCAGCGCAGCTGACCGGCGGTCACAATGAGCGGGTGACCGCCACCTCGCCGTTGGACCCGCCGCTCGCTGCCCGCCTCAAGCGCGACGCCCAGGGCCTGGTCGCCGCCGTCGTGCAGCAGCACGGCAGCGGTGAGGTGCTGATGGTCGGCTGGATGGACGACGAGGCGCTGCACCGGACGCTCACCACCGGCCGGGCCACCTACTGGAGTCGCAGCCGTGGTGAGTACTGGCGCAAGGGCGACACCTCCGGCAACGTCCAGCTGGTCCGCGAGGTGCGGCTGGACTGCGACGGTGACGCCCTGCTCGTGGTGGTCGACCAGGTCGGCGCGGCCTGCCACACCGGCGACCGCACCTGCTTCGACGCCGACGTCCTGCTGGCCGGCGGCTGATCGGCCATGTCCTCGCCGCCCACGCCCGACCTCGCAGGGTTCCGCCAACTCGCGCGCGAGCGACGCGTCATCCCGGTCACCCGCCGGCTGCTCGCCGACGGTGAGACGCCGCTGAGCGTGTACCGCAAGCTCGCCGGCGGCCGGCCCGGCACCTTCCTGCTGGAGTCGGCGGAGCTCGGCGGAGTGTGGTCGCGGTACTCCTTCGTCGGCGCGCGTTCGCACGCCACGCTGACCGAGCGCGACGGGCAGGCGCACTGGCTCGGCCCGGCGCCGGTCGGCGTCCCGACCGACGGCGACCCGCTCGACGCGCTCCAGGCGACCCTCGCGGCGCTGCACACCGAGCGTCTCCCGGGGCTCCCGCCGCTGACCGGGGGCCTGGTCGGCATCATCGGCTACGACGCGGTCCGCCGCCTCGAGCGGCTGCCCGAGCTCACCACCGACGACCTGCACGTGCCCGAGATCGCGATGATGCTCGCGACCGACCTCGCCGTCCTCGACCACGCCGACGGCTCGGTGCTGCTCATCGCGAACGCGATCAACTACGACGCCACCGACGAGCGGGTCGACTGGGCGCACGACGACGCCGTCGAGCGGCTCGACCGGATGACCCGCGAGCTGGCCGAGCCCGCGCCGGCCACCGTGGCGGCCTTCGAGGCCGCCGAGCCGCAGTACCAGCGCGGCCGCACCAGCGAGGACTACCGGGCGGCGGTGGAGCGCGCCAAGGAGGAGATCCGGGCCGGCGAGGCCTTCCAGGTCGTGGTGAGCCAGCGGTTCACGATGCAGACGGATGCGGACCCGCTCGACGTCTACCGGATGCTGCGGGCGACCAACCCCAGCCCGTACATGTACCTGCTCCGGTTCGAGGGCTTCGACGTGGTGGGCTCCAGCCCGGAAGCGCTGGTCAAGGTGGCCGACGGCCGGGCGATGATGCACCCGATCGCGGGCACCCGCTGGCGCGGTGCCACGCCGGAGGAGGACGCGGCGCTCGCCGCCGACCTGCTGGCGGACCCGAAGGAGCGCGCCGAGCACCTCATGCTGGTCGACCTCGGGCGCAACGACCTCGGCCGGGTGTGCGCGCCCGGCAGCGTCGAGGTCGTCGACTTCATGTCGGTGGAGCGGTTCAGCCACGTCATGCACATCGTGAGCACCGTGGTGGGGCAGGTGGCCGACGGCACGACGGCGTACGACGTGCTGGCGTCCTGCTTCCCGGCGGGCACGTTGTCCGGGGCGCCCAAGCCACGCGCCATGGAGCTCATCGAGGAGCTCGAGCCCACCCGCCGCGGGGTGTACGGCGGGTGCGTGGGCTACCTCGACTTCGCCGGCGACGCCGACACCGCTATCGCGATCCGTACCGCCTACCTGCGCGACGGCGTCGCCTACGTCCAGGCCGGTGCCGGCATCGTCGCCGACTCGGACCCGGCCGCGGAGGACGACGAGTGCCGCAACAAGGCGATGGCCGTCCTGCGCGCCGTGGCCACGGCGCAGACCCTGCGTCCGGCGACGTGACCCCCCGGCGCGAGATGGCCGTCAGCCTGGGTCTCGTGGTCCTCGGCGCCGCGATCGCGCTGGTCGGAGCCGGCCGGTCCTCCGGCATCGCGCCCGGCTCGGTCCCGACCGGATCGGGCGCGGACTCCGGCACGGCCGCACCCACAGCCCTGGCGCTGGTCGCCCTGGCCGGCGCCGCGGCCACCCTGCTCGTCCGCAACTGGGCGCGGACGGTTCTCGGTCTCGTCCTGCTCGCCGTTGCGGTGGCTCTGGCCGCCGCCGGCCTCTCGCCGACCCGCTGGGCAGCGCTGGCCGGCGGCGCCCTGGTGGCGACTCGGCGCCGTGGCGGTCGTCGCCGCGGGCCCGCCGCTGGCCGCAGCCGCGTCGGCGCTTCGAGCCGCCCTCGCGCCGACCGACCGGCGACACCGCGGGACACCTGGGACGCGCTGGACCGTGGCGAGGACCCCACGGCCTGAGCCGGGCTGGCACAATCTGCCGTCAGCACCACCCGGCACCGAAACGGACCGAGCAGCGGAGGACGTCACCATGTCGGCAAGCCACGGGAACACGCCGGCCGCCTGGACGGCGGTCAGCATCATGTTCATCGGCTTCCTCATCAGCGGCTTGGCCGTGCCGCTCGAGCTCGTCTGGCTGTTCGTGGTCGGCCTGGTCGTGGTGGTGCTCGGCGCCGTCGTCGGCAAGGTGATGTCGATGATGGGCATGGGCAACACCGTGACCTACAAGGACGGGCGCGACCCGGAGTACGACGACCAGAAGGGGACCGCGTGAGCGACCAGGGGAACTCGCCCGACCCGAACCAGCCCGACCCGAACCGGCCCGGCCCGACCGGGCAGCCGGACTGGAGTCAGCCGACCCAGCCGCCGCCCGGCGGCCAGGGCGACCCGGGCTACGGCCAGCCGCAGTACGGCCAGCCGCAGTACGGCCAACCGCAGTACGGCCAGCCGCAGTACGGCCAGCAGTACGGCCAGCCGCAGTACGGCGGCCAGCCCTACGGGGCCCCGTACGGCCCGCCGGGCGGCGCACCTCCGCCCAACTACCTGGTCTGGGCCATCCTGTCGACCGTCCTGTGCTGCCTGCCGCTGGGCGTCGCCTCGATCGTGTTCTCGGCTCAGGTCAACAGCAAGTACGCCGCCGGCGACCTGGCCGGAGCCCAGGAGTCCGCGCGCAAGGCCAAGCTGTTCGCGATCTGGTCGGCCGCGGTCACCGTGGTGCTCACAGCGATCATCATCGTCCTGGCGATCGTCGGCACCATCAGCTCGGACTCCAGCTCGGGCACCTCCGGGTTCTGAACCGTGGCGACCTTGGCGACAACGGACAGCGGCCGGGTCGCCGCGCTCGCCAAGCCGCTCGGTACGGCGGCCGCGGCCCTGGCTGCCACGGCGTACGTCGGCGTGGTCGACCCCAACGACCCCGGTCACTACCCGACCTGCCCCTTCCTCGCGCTCACCGGGGCGTTCTGCCCCGGCTGCGGCTCCCTGCGCGCCGTGCACGCGCTGGCCACCGGAGACCCTGCGGCGGCCGTGGGGCTGAACGTCCTGACCGTCGTTGGGCTTGTCGTGCTCGCCGTCATCTGGGGACGCTGGGCGGTGCGCAGCTGGCGGGGTCAGCCGCGCAGCTCGGTCGCCCCGGCGTGGAGCCTGTACCTGATGCTCGGTGTCGCCGTCGTCTTCTGGGTCGTCCGCAACCTGCCCGTCGGCGAGGCCCTGGCCCCCTGACGGTTACGCTGAGCGGGACCGAGAGCCGCCGTGGGGCGGTCGCAGGACAGCGAGGGGACTCACCGCGTGAGCGTGCTCGACGACATCCTGGTCGACGTGCGCGCCGACCTGGCGGAACGGCAGGCCCGGGTGAGCCTGGACGAGCTGAAGTCCCGCGCCGAGGGCCGCCCCGACTGCCGCAACCCCCTGCCGGCGCTCCGCGGTGAGGGTGTCGCCGTCATCGCCGAGGTGAAGCGGTCCAGCCCGTCGAAGGGCGCCCTCGCCGCGATCGCCGACCCGGCCGCGCTGGCTGCCGACTACGAGGCCGGCGGTGCCGTCGTCATCAGCGTGCTCACCGAGCGGCACCGGTTCGGTGGCAGCCTGGACGACCTGGTGGCCGTCCGCCGCGCCGTCGACGTCCCGGTGCTGTGCAAGGACTTCATCGTCTCGAGCTACCAGCTCTGGGAGGCCAGGGTGCACGGCGCCGACCTGGCGCTGCTCATCGTCGCGGCGCTCGACCAGAACGCGCTGGTCTCCCTCGTCGAGCGCGCCCGGTCCCTCGGCCTGACCCCGCTGGTCGAGTGCCACACGGTCGAGGAGGTCGGCCGCGCGGCCGACGCCGGTGCCGACGTCATCGGCATCAACGCCCGCGACCTGCGCACGCTGCAGGTCGAGCGCGGCGTCTTCGCCGAGGTCGCCCCGCACATCCCCGGTCACATCGTCCGGATCGCCGAGTCCGGGGTCCGCGGGCCGCACGACGTCATCGAGTACGCCCGGGCCGGCGCCGACGCCGTGCTGGTCGGCGAGTCCCTGGTCACCGGTCGCGACCCGCGCTCGGCGGTGGCCGACCTGGTCGCCGCCGGCGCACACCCCGCCCTCAAGCACGACCGGTGACGGAGGGCGCACCGATGACCCACGAGACCGGCAGCCGGCCCAGCGACGTGCCCGACGCCACCGGGCACTTCGGGCCGTACGGCGGTCGGTTCGTCCCCGAGGCCCTGGTCGCCGCGCTCGACGAGCTGACCGCCGCCTACGAGAAGTCCCGTCACGACGACGCCTTCCAGGCCGAGCTGGCCGGCCTGCTGTCGTCGTACACCGGCCGTCCCAGCCCGGTCACCGATGCCCGCCGGTTCGCCGAGCACGCCGGTGGTGCACGCGTCCTGCTCAAGCGTGAGGACCTCAACCACACCGGCTCGCACAAGATCAACAATGTGCTCGGCCAAGCCCTGCTCACCCGCGAGATGGGCAAGACCCGGGTCATCGCCGAGACGGGAGCCGGGCAGCACGGCGTCGCCACCGCGACCGCCGCGGCACTGCTCGGGCTCGAGTGCACGGTCTACATGGGCGCGGAGGACACCCGCCGGCAGGCGCTGAACGTCGCGCGGATGCGCCTGCTCGGCGCCGAGGTGATCCCCGTGGAGGCCGGCAGCCAGACCCTCAAGGACGCCATCAACGAGGCGATGCGCGACTGGGTCACCAACGTCGACCGCACCCACTACATCCTCGGCACCGTCACCGGGCCGCACCCGTTCCCCGCCATGGTCCGCGACTTCCAGCGGATCATCGGCGACGAGGCGCGGGTGCAGGTGCTCGACCTCACCGGCCGGCTGCCGGACGCGGTCGTCGCCTGCGTCGGCGGCGGTTCCAACGCGATGGGCATCTTCGCGGCGTTCCTCGACGACGCCGACGTGCGGCTGTACGGCTTCGAGGCCGGCGGCGAGGGTATCGACAGCGGCCGGCACGCGGCCCGGATGGCCGGTGGCTCACCGGGGGTGCTGCACGGCACCCGCACCTACGTGCTGCAGGACGAGATGGGTCAGACTGTGCCGTCGCACTCGGTCTCGGCCGGGCTGGACTACCCCGGCGTCGGCCCGCAGCACGCCTGGCTGCACGACACCGGCCGCGCGACGTACGCCCCGATCACCGACGTCGAGGCGATGGACGCGTTCGCCCTGCTCTGCCGCACCGAGGGCATCATCCCGGCCATCGAGAGCGCGCACGCCCTGGCCGGCGCGATGAAGGTCGGCCGCGAGCTCGGGGACGGCGCGACGCTGCTGGTGAACCTGTCCGGCCGCGGCGACAAGGACGTCGACACGGCGGCCAAGTGGTTCGAGGTCGTCAGCGACGAGGAGATCGTCGAGTCGGCGACCGCGGTGGTCGACCAGGGTCCGCAGGAAGCGTCCGGGGAGGGCTGGTGAGCGCACCGGTGACCCGGCTGGACGACGTCCTCGCGGCGACCCGGGCCGAGGGTCGCGCGGCACTTGTCGGCTACCTGCCCGCGGGCTACCCGTCGGTGCAAGGCGCGGTCGACGCGATGGTCGCGATGGTGCGCGGCGGCGTCGACATCGTCGAGATCGGCCTGCCCTACTCCGACCCCCTGATGGACGGCCCCACCATCCAGCGCGCCGTCGAGGCCGCGCTCGAGCGCGGCACCACCACCGACGACGTCGTCGACACCGTGCGCGGCGTCGCCGCCTCCGGCGCCCCGACGCTGGTGATGACCTACTGGAACCCGGTCGAGCGCTACGGGACGCGGCGATTCGCCGAGGCCCTCGCTGCCGCCGGTGGCGCCGGCGTCATCACGCCCGACCTCACCCCGGACGAGGCTGGCACCGAGCCGTCCGACTGGCTCGGGGCGAGCGACGCGACCGGCCTCGGCCGGGTCTTCCTCGTCGCACCGTCCTCGACCGAGCAGCGCATCCGGTGGACCGCGGAGCACTGCCGCGGCTTCATCTATGCCGCCTCCACGATGGGCGTCACGGGCACCCGCGACCTCCGTCGGCGACACCGCCGGCGCGTTGGTACGCCGGGTGCGCGCCGTCACCGACAAGCCGGTGTGCGTGGGTCTCGGGGTGTCGAACGGCGACCAGGCGGCCGAGGTGGCGTCCTTCGCCGACGGCGTCATCGTCGGGTCGGCCTTCGTGCGGGCGGTGCTCGACGCCGGCTCGCCGGCGGACGGCGTGGTCGCGGTCGAGAAGCTCGCGGTCGAGCTGGCCGAAGGCGTCCGGCGCGGCCGATGACGAGACGGCTCGCGGCCCTGGCCGCCGCCGTGGCGCTGCTCGCGGGCTGTGCGTCCGGCAGCAGGACCGGTGAGGTCACCGCCAACGGCGAGCAGGGATGGCACGGAACCGCCGTCTCCGACGGGTACCCGCTGCCCGAGCAGACCTTCACCGACACCGAGGGTCAGGACGTGACGCCCGCCGAGCTCGCGACGACGCCGGTGACGCTGGTCTTCCTCGGCTACACGCACTGCCCGGACATCTGCAACGTCGTCCTGGCCAACATCGCCTCGGCCCTGCGCGGAGCCCAGCCCGCGGTGCGCAAGGACGTCCGGCTGCTGTTCGTCACGACCGACCCGGATCGGGACACCCCGGATGTCGTGCGGGAGTACCTCGACCGGTTCGACCCGGCGTACGAGGGTCTGGTGGCTCCGGTCGGGACCGTGGAGAAGGTCGCCAAGGCCCTCTACCTGAGCTACGAGAAGCCGGACGGGTCGCACGGCGGCAGCTACGAGGTCGACCACGGCACCTACACGACGGGCTTCGTCGACGGCACCGCGCGGGTCGTCTGGTCGGCGGAGACCAGCGTCGCCGACCTGCGTGCCGACCTCACCCGGCTCGACGCGGATAGCCTGACCGGGCGATGGCACCCTTCTCGATCCCCAGCCCCGCCGAGGGCGTCTGGCACCTCGGCCCGGTCCCGTTGCGCGCCTACGCGCTGTGCATCATCGCCGGCATCGTGCTCGCGGTCTGGCTGGGCGAGCGGCGCTGGGTCGCCCGCGGCGGCCGCCACGGCGACGTCACCGAGATCGCCACCTGGATGGTGCCGTTCGGCGTCGTCGGTGGCCGGATCTACCACGTGATCACCACGCCCGACGCGTACTTCGGCGACGGCGGCAGCCCGCTGCACGCCCTGTACATCTGGAAGGGCGGGCTCGGCATCTGGGGGGCGATCGCGCTCGGCGGCGTGGGTGCCTGGATCGGCTGCCGCCGTCGCGGCATCCCGCTGCCGGCGTTCGCCGACGCGCTGGCCCCCGGCATCGTGCTCGCACAGGCTGTCGGGCGGCTCGGCAACTACTTCAACCAGGAGCTGTTCGGCAAGCCCACCGACCTGCCCTGGGCGGTGGCCATCGACGTCGCGCACCGACCCGAGGGGTACGCCGGGCAGCCGACCTACCACCCGACCTTCCTCTACGAGCTGCTCTGGAACGTCGGGGTCGCCGCACTGGTCATCTGGGCCGACCGGCGGTACCGGCTCGGGCACGGCCGGGCGTTCGCCGTCTACGTGGCGGCGTACACGGTCGGCCGGGGGTGGATCGAGGCGTTGCGCATCGACCCGGCGCACACCTTCCTCGGGCTCCGGCTCAACGACTGGACCAGCCTGATCGTCCTGATCGGCGCCGTCTGCTACTTCGTGGTGAGCGCGCGGCGGCGGCCCGGCCGGGAGACCCCGGAGGAGCTCGAGGCCCGTCGCCGCGACACCGGCTCCGAAGCCGGCTCGGACCCCGACCAGGGCGACGACCGGCCCCCGGCCGCCAGCAGCCCGATCGAGGACGAGGTCCCGAGGTGACCACCAGCGACGCGAGCGAGGCGGCCGCGCGGCGTGCCCAGGAGCGTGCCGAGCACGAGGCCCAGCGCATCTCTCACGAGCACTCGGACGTCACCGGCGGCTGGCTGCGGCCGGCTGTGTTCGGCGCCTCGGACGGGCTGGTGTCGAACTTCGCGCTGATCGCCGGTGTGACCGGCGGCACCGACGACAGCAAGGCCGTGCTGCTGGCCGGGCTGGCCGGGCTGGCGGCCGGCGCCTTCTCGATGGCGGCGGGGGAGTACATCTCGGTGCGGTCCCAGGCCGAGCAGGCGCTGGCCGAGATCGAGCTCGAGCGACGTGAGCTGGAGCGCAACCCGGCCGGCGAGGAGCGCGAGCTCGCCCAGATGTACGTCGCCAAGGGGCTGGAACCCGACCTCGCCCGCGAGGTGGCCCACCAGCTGTCCCGCGACCCGCACCGGGTGCTCGACGTGCACGTGCGTGAGGAGCTGGGGATCAGCGAGGACGACCTGCCGTCCGCGCGGCTCGCGGCCGGCTCGTCGTTCGCCTCCTTCGCGGTCGGGGCGGCGCTGCCGGTTCTGCCGTACCTGCTCGGTTCGACCGGCATGCTGCCGGCGCTGCTGCTCACCTTGGCCGGCCTGTTCCTGTGCGGAGCGTTCGTCACGAAGCTGACGCCGCGCCCCTGGTGGTACGGCGGCCTGCGACAGACCGCCGTCGGCGCGGTGGCCGCAGCGGTGACCTTCGGCGTCGGCTCCCTGGTCGGCGCCTCCGGTCTCGCCTGACTGGGCTCGCTCCAGCGTCTGCGCAGGCGTGGACCGGCTGACCCGCCCGTTTCACATGCCGGAAACAGATCCCACGGTTCCGGCCGGTCCACCGTTATGCTGACCGCCGTACCGCAGGGCCAATGTCGTCCCTCGGTCGATGCTGCAGCTGATCGACAGATCAGCCATCGACGAGGAAGGGACGGCCCGCCGTGCAGGGGCTCTACGACCCGGCCAACGAGCACGACGCCTGCGGTGTCGCCTTCGTGGCTACGCTCTCCGGCGTCGCGACCCACGAGATCGTCGACCAGGCGATGACCGCGCTGCGCAACCTGGACCACCGCGGCGCCTCGGGCGCCGAGCCGGACTCCGGTGACGGAGCGGGGATCCTGACCCAGATCCCGGATGCGTTCCTCCGGACAGTGTCCGCGTTCCCGCTGCCCGACAAGGGGGCGTACGCCGTCGGAATGGCGTTCCTGCCGGACGACGACGCCGAGGAGGCGGCCGCCCGATCAGCCGTCGAGGCGCTCGCTGCCGAGGAGGGGTTGCAGGTCCTCGGCTGGCGGGACGTCCCCACGACACCGTCCTTGCTCGGCAGCACCGCGCGGGGCGTGATGCCGAGGTTCTGCCAGCTGTTCATCGGTGCGGCCAGCGGCCGGGTCTTCGGCATGGGTCTGGAGCGGATGGCCTTCTGCCTGCGCAAGCGGGTCGAGCGCGAGGTCGGTGTCTACTTCCCGTCGCTGTCGACCCGCACCCTGGTCTACAAGGGGATGCTCACCACCGCCCAGCTCGAGCCGTTCTTCCCGGACCTGTCCGACCGGCGGTTCGTCACCGAGCTCGCGCTGGTGCACTCGCGGTTCTCCACCAACACCTTCCCGTCCTGGCCGCTCGCCCACCCGTACCGGCTGATCGCGCACAACGGCGAGATCAACACCGTCAAGGGCAACCGGAACTGGATGGCCGCCCGCGAGAGCCAGCTCACCAGCGAGGTGATCCCGGGTGACCTGTCGCGGCTGATGCCGATCTGTACCCCGGGCGCGAGCGACTCCGCGTCGTTCGACGAGGTCCTCGAGCTGTTGCACCTCGGCGGCAGGTCCTTGCCGCACGCGGTGCTGATGATGATCCCGGAGGCGTGGGAGAACCACGCCGAGATGGACCCGGCCCGCAAGGCGTTCTACCGGTTCAACTCGGCCCTGATGGAGCCGTGGGACGGCCCCGCCTGCATCACCTTCACCGACGGCAGCCTGATCGGCGCGGTGCTCGACCGCAACGGCCTGCGGCCCAGCCGCTACTGGGTCACCGAGGACGGTCTGGTCGTGCTGGCCAGCGAGGTGGGCGTGCTCGACCTCGACCCGGCGACCGTGGTGCGCAAGGGTCGGCTGCAGCCGGGCCGGATGTTCCTCGTCGACACCGACCGCGGGCGCATCGTCGACGACGCCGAGATCAAGGCCGAGCTGTCGGCCGAGGCGCCGTACGACGAGTGGCTGCACGCCGGGCAGATCCACCTCGCCGACCTGCCCGAGCGGGAGCACGTAGTGCACACCCACGCGAGTGTCACGCGGCGGCAGCAGACTTTCGGCTACACCGAGGAGGAGCTGCGCATCCTGCTCTCGCCGATGGCCACGGCGGGCGCCGAGCCGATCGGCTCGATGGGCACCGACACACCTGTCGCGGTGCTCTCGCAGCGGCCGCGGCTGCTGTTCGACTACTTCAGCCAGCTGTTCGCCCAGGTCACCAACCCGCCGCTGGACGCGATCCGCGAGGAGCTGGTGACCAGCCTCGGGACGGCGATCGGGCCGGACCAGAACCTGCTGACCGCGACGCCGGCCCACTGCCGCCAGCTGGTGTTGGCGTTCCCGGTCATCGACAACGACGAGCTCGCCAAGATCCAGCACATCAACCGGGACGGCGACCTGCCCGGGTTCGCGACAGTGAGGATCCGCGGGCTGTACCCGGTGGCCGGCGGGGGACCCGCGCTGCACAACGCGCTCGACGACATCTTCACCGAGGTCTCCGAGGCCGTCGAGGCGGGCGCGCGGTTCATCGTGCTGTCCGACCGGGACTCCGACGCCGACTGGGCGCCGATCCCTTCGCTGCTGCTCACGGGGGCGGTGCACCACCACCTGATCCGGCAGAAGACCCGCACCCAGGTGGGCCTGGTCGTCGAGGCCGGCGACGTCCGCGAGGTGCACCACGTCGCGCTGCTCATCGGCTACGGCGCCTCCGCGGTCAACCCCTACCTCGCGATGGAGTCGGTCGAGGACCTTGCGACCAGCGGCCTGGTCCCGGTGCAGCCGGAGGTCGCGGTCAAGAACCTCATCAAGGCCCTGGGCAAGGGCGTGCTCAAGGTGATGTCGAAGATGGGCATCTCGACGGTCGCGTCCTACCACGGCGCCCAGGTCTTCGAGGCCGTCGGGCTCGACCAGGAGCTGGTCGAGCGCTACTTCACCGGCACCTCGTCCAAGCTCGGCGGGATCGGGCTCGACCTGGTCGCCGAGGAGGTCGCGCGGCGGCACACGGTCGCCTACCCGAGGAGCGGCAGCGCGCCGAGTCACCGCACCCTCGAGATCGGCGGGGAGTACCAGTGGCGCCGCGAGGGCGAGCTGCACCTGTTCAACCCGGAGACCGTGTTCCGCCTGCAGCACGCCACCCGGGCCCGCCGGTACGACGTCTTCAAGCAGTACACCCAGGCCGTCGACGCGCAGTCCGAGCGGCTGATGACCCTGCGCGGGCTGTTCCGGTTCAAGGACGGCGAACGGACACCGGTGCCGATCGAGGAGGTCGAGCCGGTCGAGAGCATCGTCAAGCGGTTCTCCACCGGGGCGATGTCCTACGGCTCGATCTCGCAGGAGGCGCACGAGACGCTGGCCGTCGCGATGAACCGGCTGGGCGGCAAGTCCAACACCGGCGAGGGCGGCGAGGACAGCGAGCGGCTGTACGACGACCGGCGGTCAGCCGTGAAGCAGGTGGCCAGCGGCCGGTTCGGTGTCACCAGCGAGTACCTCGTCAACGCCGACGACCTGCAGATCAAGATGGCCCAGGGCGCCAAGCCCGGCGAAGGTGGTCAGCTGCCCGGCCACAAGGTCTACCCGTGGATCGCGAAGACCCGGTACTCCACGCCCGGCGTCGGTCTCATCTCGCCGCCGCCGCACCACGACATCTACTCGATCGAGGACCTGGCCCAGCTGATCCACGACCTGAAGAACGCCAACGACCGCGCGCGGGTGCACGTCAAGCTGGTCGCCGAGGTCGGCGTCGGGACGGTCGCCGCGGGAGTGAGCAAGGCGCACGCCGACGTCGTGCTCATCTCGGGCCACGACGGCGGCACCGGCGCCTCGCCGCTGACCTCCCTCAAGCACGCCGGCACCCCGTGGGAGCTGGGGCTGGCCGAGACGCAGCAGACCCTGCTGCTCAACGGCCTGCGCGACCGGATCGTGGTGCAGACCGACGGCCAGCTCAAGACCGGCCGCGACGTCGTGATCGCGGCGCTGCTCGGCGCCGAGGAGTACGGCTTCGCGACCGCACCGCTTGTCGTCAGCGGCTGCATCATGATGCGGGTCTGCCACCTGGACACCTGCCCGGTGGGAGTGGCAACCCAGAACCCCGAGCTGCGCAAGAAGTTCTCCGGGAAGCCGGAGTTCGTCGAGACCTTCTTCACCTACATCGCCGAGGAGGTCCGCGAGCACCTGGCAGCGCTGGGGTTCCGGACCCTCGACGAGGCGATCGGTCGGGCCGAGTCGCTCGACACCAGCCGCGCCGTGGAGCACTGGAAGGCGTTCGGGCTCGACCTGGCGCCGATCCTGCACGTGCCCGAGTTGCCGGAGGGCACGCCCCGCCGCCGTACGACGGTGCAGGACCACGGCCTGGAGAAGGCCCTCGACAACGAGCTCATCAGCAAGGCCGCGGACGCGCTGGACAACGGTCAGGCGGTCGCCTTCGCAGTCCCGGTGCGCAACGTCAACCGGACCGTCGGCACGATGCTCGGAGCCGAGATCACCCGCCGGTACGGCGGCGCCGGGCTGCCCGACGACACCGTCGACATCACCCTGACCGGTTCGGCCGGCCAGTCGTTCGGTGCCTTCCTGCCACGTGGGGTGACACTGCGCCTGGTCGGTGACGCCAACGACTACCTGGGCAAGGGGCTCTCCGGCGGTCGGATCAGCGTCCGCCCCGCACCCGGCGCCTCACTCGTCGCGGAGCGCAACGTCATCGCGGGCAACGTCCTCCTCTACGGGGCGACCGGTGGCGAAGCCTTCGTGCGTGGCCTGGTGGGGGAGCGGTTCGCGGTCCGCAACTCCGGCGCCACCGCGGTGGTCGAGGGTGTGGGTGACCACGGCTGCGAGTACATGACGGGTGGTCAGGTCGTCGTGCTCGGTGGGATCGGCCGCAACTTCGCCGCCGGGATGTCCGGCGGCACGGCGTACGTGCTCGACCTGCACGAGGCGAGGGTCAACCGCGACATGGTCGACCTCGAGGAGATCGACGCGGAGGACGCCGAGGTGCTCTGGGGCCTGGTGCGCCGGCACGCCGACCTCACCGGTTCGACGGTCGCCGGCGCGCTGCTGGAGGACTGGTCGACGTCGTCCGGCCGGTTCACCAAGGTGATGCCGCGCGACTACAAGAACGTGCTGCTCGCCCGCGCCAGGTCGCTCGAGGCCGGCTTCGCCGAGGACAGCCAGGAGACGTCGGACGCGATCATGGAGGCCTCCCGTGGCTGACCCGAAGGGCTTCCTCACCACGCCGAACCGCGAGCTGCCGACCCGCCGGCCGGTCGACGTACGGATCATGGACTGGCGGGAGGTGTACGAGCAGCAGGACGCCGGCCAGCTGAAGCGGCAGGCCGGTCGATGCATGGACTGCGGCATCCCGTTCTGCCACGACGGGTGCCCGCTCGGCAACCTGATCCCGGAGTGGAACGACCTCGCCTGGCGGGACGACTGGCAGGCGGCGATCGAGCGGCTGCACGCGACCAACAACTTCCCGGAGTTCACCGGCCGGCTGTGCCCCGCGCCGTGCGAAGGCTCGTGCGTGCTGGGCATCAACTCCGATCCGGTGACCATCAAGCAGGTCGAGGTATCGATCATCGACCGGGCCTGGGACGAGGGGTGGGTCTCCCCGCAACCGCCCGAGCGACTGACCGGTCGCACCGTCGCGGTCGTCGGGTCCGGCCCAGCCGGTCTCGCGGCGGCGCAGCAGCTGACCCGGGCCGGGCACACCGTCGTCGTTCTGGAGCGCGCCGACGCGATCGGCGGGCTGCTGCGCTACGGCATCCCCGAGTTCAAGATGGAGAAGCAGCAGCTCGACCGGCGGCTGGACCAGATGCGCGCCGAGGGCACCAGGTTCAAGACCGAGGTGGACGTCGGCAGCGACGAGCTCACGGCCGCGGCTCTGCGAGCGAAGTACGACGCCGTGGTCCTCGCGCTGGGCGCCACCGCGGCTCGCGACCTGCCGGTGCCCGGCCGCGAGCTGGGCGGTGTGCTGCAGGCGATGGAGTACCTGCCGCACGCCAACCGGGCCGCGCTCGACCCGGCGTACGGCGTGCCGGTCAGCGCGGCCGGCAAGCACGTCGTGATCATCGGCGGCGGCGACACCGGGGCGGACTGCCTCGGCACCGCGCACCGGCAGGGAGCGGCGTCGGTGACCCAGCTCGAGATCCTGCCGCGGCCGGCCGACGAGCGGCCGGAGACCAACCCGTGGCCCACCTGGCCGCTGATCTACCGGACCTCCAGCGCGCACGAGGAAGGCGGCGATCGGGTGTACGCCGTCAGCACGAACCGCTTCGTCGGCGACGACGACGGGCAGGTCCAGCAGCTGGAGCTCGTCGAGGTGACCATGGTCGACGGCCGGTTCCAGCCGGTCGAGGGCTCCGAGCGCACCATCCCGGCGCAGCTGGTGCTGCTCGCCATGGGCTTCACCGGTCCGCAGCAGGCGGGCGTCGTGGAGCAGCTGGAGGTCGAGCTGGACCAGCGCGGCAACATCGCGCGGGACGCCGACTTCATGACCTCGGTGCCCGGTGTCTTCGTCGCCGGGGACGCCGGGCGCGGTCAGTCGCTGATCGTCTGGGCCATCGCCGAGGGCCGGGCGGCTGCCGCGGGCGTCGACGCCTGGCTGCGGGACAGCCCCTCGACGCTGCCCCGCCCGATCGCGCCGACGGCGCGCCCGGTCAGCGTCTGACGCTGACTGACCGCTACTGATCCAGCACGCCGGGTCACCGCATTGTCGACGGCTCGCTGGCTCGCGCGTAGGGTGACGGGAATCACACATTCCGGTCATTCCTCACGAAGGAGACACGTCCGTGCGATCCCGCAGACTTCTCGCCGGCGCCGCGGCCACCGCCGCGGTCCTGGTGACAGGCGCCCTGTCCAGCCCGGTCGGAGCCGAGGCCGACGACACGACGGCGCGACCATCCGGCAAGGCCACCGAGTACACCGTCCTCGTCGAGCAAGGAGCGTCCCGGGCCGATGCCGTCCAAGCCGTGAAGGCCGCCGGCGGTTCCGTGCTGCGCAGCAACGACGGCGTCGACCTGCTCACCGTGCGGGCTCCGAGCAACGGCTTCATCGTCGCGGTCAGCGAGTCCGACGCGGTCGTCGGCGCGGCGAGGGTCCAGACCATCGGCCACACGCCGGACGCCAGGGTCGTCCGGGACGAGGTCGAGACCGAAGGATCGCGGACGCCGGCCTCGAAGCGCGGGACCGCCGCAGGAAACAAGGCGCTCAAGGGCGCGACGACCGCCGGCATGGACCCGATGGACGGCAAGCTGTGGGGGCTGCGGATGGTGCGGTCGAACAGCGCTCGCACCGTCCAGGCGGGCAACAAGGGTGTCACCGTCGGCATCCTGGACTCCGGCATCGACGCCCGGAACCCTGACCTCGCGCCCAACTTCGACGCGGCCAAGTCGCGGAACTTCGTCACCGACATCCCCGCGATCGACGGTACGTGCGAGTTCAGTGGCTGCAAGGACCCGGTGGGTTGGGACGACTCCGGGCACGGGACGCACGTCGCCGGCACGGTCGGCGCAGCCGCCAACGGGAGCGGGATCTCCGGGGTCGCGCCGAACGTCACGCTGGTCGAGATCCGCGGCGGCCAGGACAGCGGCTACCTGTTCCTCGAGCCGGTGGTCAACGCCCTGACGTACGGCGCGGACATCGGCCTCGACGTCATCAACATGTCGTTCTACGTCGACCCGTGGCTGTACAACTGCACGCACAACCCGGCCGACTCGGCGGAGGCGCAGGCGGAGCAGCGCACGATCATCGCGACGGTGAACCGCGCGCTGAACTACGCCCACGACAAGGGCGTGACCCTGGTGGGGTCGCTAGGCAACAACCACGAGGACCTCGGCAAGCCGCGGACCGACATCTCCAGCCCGGACTACCCGCCGGGTACCGCGTACCCGCGGCCGATCGACAACAGCGACTGCGTCGACCTGCCGGTCGAGGGTCCGCACGTCATCGGCGTCTCGGCCCTCGGGCCGTCGGAGACGAAGGCCGACTACTCCAACTACGGCCTCGAGCAGATCTCGGTCTCCGCACCCGGCGGCTGGTTCCGGGACGGCTTCGGCACGCCGTCGTTCCGGGCCAACGAGAACCAGATCCTCTCCTCGTACCCGGTCAACACGCTCCAGGCGGGCGGCCAGGTCGACCCGGCCGGCAACGTGACCCCGGCGGGCACAGCGATTGGAGTCCAGAAGGACTGCCCGGCGGGCACGACGCAGTACCAGCAGTGCGGGTACTACGCCTACCTGCAGGGCACGTCGATGGCCTCCCCGCACGTGACAGGTGTTGCCGCGCTGATCGTCAGCGAGTTCGGCACTCGCGACGGTAGGCGTGGCGGGCTCACCTTGGCGCCGCGCAAGACGGAGCGGGTCCTGGTCGAGTCAGCGGCAGCCCACGCATGCCCAACGCCGGCACTGCAGAGCTATGTCCGTGAAGGCCGCAGCGCCGAGTTCGACGCGCTGTGCGAGGGCACGACGGAGTTCAACGGCTTCTACGGTCATGGCATCGTCGATGCCTACTCCGCGGTCACCGGCAAGAAGAGCTAGCCCGCCCGCGGGTCCCATCACTCGGACCCTTCGGTCGCCGCGCACCCCCGGCAGCAATAGGCTCCGGGGGTGCGCCGCGCCAAGATTGTCTGCACCCTCGGGCCCGCGACCTCGAGCGAGGAGCAGGTGGCCGCACTCGTCGCCGCCGGCATGGACGTCGCCCGGCTGAACCTGTCGCACGGCGAGTACGCCGACCACGAGCAGGTGTACCTCAGGGTCCGGAAGGCGTCCGACGACAGCAAGCGCGGCGTCGCCGTCCTGGTCGACCTGCAGGGCCCGAAGATCAGGCTGGGGTCGTTCGCGTCCGGGCCGGTCGTGCTCAAGAACGGGGCCGAGTTCACCATCACCACCGAGGACGTCCCCGGCGACGAACGCGAGGTCGGCACGACGTACGACGGTCTACCCGGCGACGTGCAGCCAGGGGACCGGCTGCTCATCGACGACGGCAAGGTGGCTCTCGAGTGCGTGCGGGTCGACGGGCCCCAGGTCGTGACGAAGGTCGTCGAGGGCGGTCGGGTGTCCGACCACAAGGGCATCAACCTGCCCGGTGTCGCGGTGAGCGTGCCGGCGCTGTCCGAGAAGGACAAGGAGGACCTGCGCTGGGCGCTGCACCTGCAGGCCGACCTCATCGCGCTGTCCTTCGTGCGCAGCGCCGCCGACGTGACCGATGTACGCGCGATCATGGAGGAGGAGGGGGTACGCCTGCCGGTGCTCGCGAAGATCGAGAAGCCGCAGGCCGTCGACAACCTCGCCGAGATCGTCGATGCCTTCGACGGCATCATGGTCGCCCGCGGCGACCTGGGGGTCGAGCTGCCGCTCGAGGACGTGCCACTGGTGCAGACCCGGTCCATCGCTCTGGCCCGCCGGGCCGCCAAGCCGGTCATCGTCGCCACCCAGATGCTCGAGTCGATGATCGAGACCTCGCGTCCCACCCGGGCCGAGGCCTCCGACGTCGCGAACGCGGTGCTCGACGGTACCGACGCGTTGATGCTGTCGGGGGAGACCAGCGTCGGGAGGTTCCCGATCGTCGCGGTCGAGACGATGGCGCGGATCATCGTCAAGATGGAGGAGAACGCGCTCGACACCATTCCCGCACTCGGTGGCCTGCCTCGTACCAAGGGCGGCGCGATCACCCGTGCCGCGGCCGAGGTCGGGGAGCTGCTGGGTGCCCGGTTCCTGGTGGCGTTCACCCAGAGCGGCGACTCGGCGCGCCGGCTGGCGCGGCTCCGGTCGCCCATCCCGTTGCTCGCCTTCACCCCGGAGCAGGCGGTGCGCAGCCAGCTCGCCCTGGTGTGGGGCGTCGAGACCTTCCTCACCCCGTACGTCAAGCACACCGACGAGATGGTCCGCCAGGTCGACCAGTCACTGCTCGGTGCCGGCCGGGTGGCTCGCGGAGATCTCGTGGTGATCGTCGCGGGCAGCCCGCCCGGTATCCCCGGGTCGACCAACGCGATGCGCGTGCACCGGATCGGCGATGCGGCGGCGCCGATCGTCGAGGGCTACCTGCCCGAGCCCGAGGTTGGGTCCGGCACCAAGCCCGCCGGCTGACCTCAGGTCAGCAGCACCGCGACGGTCCAGGTGCCGAGCATCAGCACCGCAGTCGCCAGCTCGACGAGAATCCCGATGCCGACCGCGCGCAGCACCAGCAAGGTCGAGCGCCAGGCCGTCCGTGCGTCGTGCAGACGGGCCAGCTCGGCGAGGAACACGGCCCCGACCCCGCCCACGACGACTCCGACGACCGGGATGACGAAGAACCCCACGACGGCGCCGACCGCTCCCAGCAGGAGGGTCGAACGAGGTGCACCGGCGCCGGTCGCTGATCGTGCTGGCAGGGCGTACTTGGCCACCGTCCCGACCGCCAGCAGCAGGGTCAGCAGGACACCGACCGCGATCCGCGTCGGTCCGGCGCCGTCGAGCCACACCCAGGCCAACCCGGCTGCCCAGACGAGGACGAGCCCCGGCAGGACCGGCACCAGGACGCCCACGATCCCGACGAGCATGATGAGCGCGATCAACAGCTCTCCGGAAGCGGGCACCCGCACAGGCTAGGCGGCGACCTAGGACGCGCCGCCGTCCCTCTGGCCGGCATCGTCAAGGTGGAGCGCCTGCCCGGGGCTGTGACAGGGTGAGGCGATGTCTACGTTGCTCGAGCAGTACGACACCGCCCTGGCCGAGTTCGACACCCGGGTGGCTCAGATCGGCGACGACCAATGGTCGAGCCCGACGCCGTGCACTGAGTGGGACGTCCGCGCCCTGGTGGCTCACATGGTCGACGAGTGCCGCTGGGTGCCGTACCTGCTGGGTGGCGGTACCCCCGCCGACGCCGGCGACCGCTTCGCGGCGGACCCGTTGGGCGACGACCCGAAGGGTGCCTGGCGGCGCGCGTCCGCGGCAGCCCGTGCGGCGCTGGCGGCCGAGGGCGCGTTGGACCACGCCGTCACTGTGTCGTCCGGCGAGATCAGCGCCCGCGACTACCTATGGCAGCTGACCGTCGACCTGACGGTGCACGCCTGGGACCTCGCCCGCGCCATCGGCGCCGACGAGCAGCTCAACCACGAGCTGGTGCGGCGGATCCATCACGAGGCCGAGCAGGACGCGGAGTTGCAGACCGGGAGCGGGCTGTTCGACCCGCCGGTGCACGTCCCGGCGCACGCCGACCTGCAGGCCCAGATGCTCGGCCTGTTCGGTCGCCGGACCTGAGCCGATCCGGAAGCTGCTACCTCGCGCCGGCCTCGCTCGCAGCGTTGGTCACTCCCGACGGCGATGGGGTGGTGGCCGGTTGTGGCCCGGCGGGTGCTCTTCGGGGCCGATGGTCTTGCCGGTACTGGGTTGGTAGAGCTGGTAGCGCCCGTCGGGTAGCCGGATGGCTTGCCAGCGTCCCTCGTGCAGCAGCACGTGGTGGCCGTCGCAGGGCAGCGCACCGTTGGCCACGGTGGTGGGTCCGCCGGCTTCCACCGGGATCAGGTGATGAGCATCGGCCCAGGTGATGGGCCGGTCGCAGTAAGGGGAGAAGCAGCGGTCGCCGTCGCGGGCGATGATGGCCCGGCGCTGGGCGGCGGTGAAGAACCGGCGCTGGGTGCCGGCCTCGACGACGGCGCCGTCGGGGCCGAGTGTGACGAAGGTGGCCAGCGAGTCGCACCCGGCGCGGCGGGCGGTGGAGCCAGCGATCCGGCCGATCCAGGACAGCGTGCCGCCCGGCCCTGCGTTGGGCGCACCGGTACCGACATCTCCCGCAGCCGAGTGGCCATCGTCGCGAGGCGCGCAGTCGCGCAAGGTCTGGTCGTCAACGGTGACGATCAGGTGGGCATGGCCGCCGCCACCGCGTCGCGGCGTCTCAGGGTCGGCGAGGCAGCGCCGAGCCAGGTCGGCCAACGCATCCAGGCGTCGGCGCGCGGCGGTTCGGGTGTCGCCCGTGACCAGTGGCCCCGCCACGTCGAGGGCAGTGGCGATCAGGGCGCCGGTGACCTCGTCGGCGGTGCCGGTAAAGGCCATCGACCCGTCCAAGGTAGGTGTCAGGGTGATCCCGGCTCGCTCGTAGCGGCGGAGGGCCGCTCGGTCGGCGGTGTCCGGGTCCAGGGCGTGGGCGAAGGCGCGCATGACCGCGGCGGTGGCCCGCACGTCGGCGGTGCGGGCGGCGTGCAGCGCCTCCGGCTCGATCAGCGCCACCGCGCCGGCCGGCGCATCGGTCACCGCGCGGGCGATCACCCGGGCGTGCTCGCCGGAGACCTCACCGGCGCCCAGCGCAGCTCGCACCTGGGGGAGCGCCCCGGAGCGCAGCACCCGTGCGGTCCGGACGGTGGCGCTTGCCTCGCCCGGGGTCAACCGGGCGGTCATCCGCAACCACGCTCCCGCGGTCAACGCACCGTCGAGGGCGTAGCTGCCGCGGGCGTCGACCTCGCCGGCCGCCTCCATCAGAACGGCGTCCAGCCGGGCCTGCTCCCGCCGCACGGCAGCGGTCAGCGCAGTCAGCTCATCGTGCGACAGGTCGCGGACGCCGCCGTCTGCCACGGTCTCGACCAGCGCGTCCACGGCCTGGTGCACGGTGCCCAGGGGATCGAGCCGATTCGAATACATGTTCGAACTCTACTGCTCGCCACGGACACAACCCGGGGCCAGGAAACCCATTGTGGACAACGGAATCCGTCATCCACAGGCTCTGCGGCCCGCCGCCTCAGCTCGCGCCGCTCGAGCAGATCCGGACCGCTTCTGGAAAGCAGCTGAGCCGCCTCGCGCTGAAGGTGGGTCAGAGGCAGGCGCCCGTGCCCTCGGCGTCAACGTAGAAGGTCACCGTCAAGGCTTCGACTGTGCCGTCGTAGTTGATGGTGGTGGTGAGCTGATGGGCTCCGACGGAGAGGCTTCCCGGCGCCAACAGTGCTCCCTCGTTCCAGGCGTAGACATTGCCGAAGGCGATGGAGCGCTTGATCGCCGTCTTCGCGGACGGCATGGGCACCCCATCGATGGCGAAGGTGAGGACGAGCAGGCGTTGATCTGCAGCAGCATCCTGACGTGTTCCCTGTACTCCCCAGCCAAGGGCGTAGGCGTGCCAGTTCGTCGTACAGATGCGCGTGTTCTCGTGGAAGGAGTTCAGCAAGGTGTAGTGGACGAGGGCGAAACCAGGCGCCGTCGTGGGCGTCTTCTCGATCGTGAAGCCAGCCGTCCAGTACGCCTGGAAGGCTGCTTGGGCGTCGCCGCGAGTGATGCGCTCGACAGCCCCAGCCCCGGGGGCCGTCCCCATCAGTCCAGCCGAAGCGAGCAGGGCTACAAGCGCGACCTTAAGCATGCGCATGGCGTACCTCCCGTGGACTGTTGTCGTCGGAAGTCCTCCGCTGCCACTTGTGCCAGCGGAGCAGGCACAGCATCGACTTCGACGTGACTGGAGCATGCGCCCGCGCCGGCAGCGGGGTCTGTGTCGGGTGACACGGACCGGGGCCCTCCGCTCGCGCGGATCGGCCCATCTCACCGTCACCGCAAGGGAGGGCCGTTCGTCAGGTCGGTCAGCCACCTCGGACCCACAGTCGTGGCGCCCAGCGACTCCACCCGGCGGCGCAGCTCGCGGTCGGCGGTGACGACGAGGACCGGACCCACCTCGGCGCGCTGGACCACCTCGACAATCGTGTCGTCGCCGGACGCCCGGGCTGCGACGACCTCCACCCGAGGCTCGGTGGGTTCGGCCGCGACCTGACGGGCGGCCCCCTCCACCACCACGACCACCGTGGGCCACCACCGGTCCAGCGCGGGTCGCATCAGCCCGTCCGGCAGGTCAGGTCCCTCGAGGCCGGCCGACGCCACCTCTGCGCACGACGCGACTAGGCGCTTGGCCGCGCCGGCCCGGTCCTTCCACCAGCCGTCCGGCCGCGAGCCGACGACATTGGCGGCGTCGACTACCAGCGTCAGCGGTCGCAGCGCGCCCCGCAACAGCGGCCAAGTGGACGCGAAACCGGGATGCAGCGGGAGGCCGGTCATCGCATCCGTGGCGAACCAGCCGACATCGATGCTCTCGCCACCGGTCGGCTTCGCCTCGGTCGTCCGGTCGGTGACCGCGAGGACGGTGGCGTAGGCCCAGCCCCCGTGCGCGTCGTCGTACTCACCGCGCACCTCGACCGCGTCCGGCGCGAGCCCGCCCTCCTCCGCCGCCTCGCGCAGCGCGGCCGTCACCGCCGACTCGTCGCTGTGCCGTGCACCGCCGAGCAGCCCCCAGGTGCCGCCGTGGTGGCTCCACGTCGCGCGGTGCTGGAGCAGCACCTCGTCCGCACCGTCGGGCGTCGGTCGGTGCAGCAGCAGCCCGGCCGCGCCGAACAGGCCCCAGTGCCGGTGGCCGAGGTCGCACTCCACCCAGCCGTCGCCGTCGCCGCGCGCGTCTGGTCCGGTCACGGGGTCGAGCCTGCCAGGTCCTCGGCCAGTTTCACCGAGGTGTGCTGAGCCCGGCCTCGGCCTGCCGCTCGTCGATCCAGTCGTCGATCCGCGCCCACCAGGCGAACAGCCAGTCGATCCGTGCCTCCTCGCCCTCCGGTACCTCGTCGGCCGGCACCACCCACCAGCGCATCTGGATCTCACGGTCCATCGGCAGCTCGCGCCACACGTCCAGCACGGTGACCATGTGCTCGACGCCGGTGTGCGCGACGAACACCACGTCGGCGTCGCGCGCCTGGGTCAGCGCGGCCAGCACCCCACCCGGCTTCGGCGCCATCACGTGCCGCAGCTGCTCGGCCTTCTCGGCCTCGTCGATGTGGCCCCGGCGCCGGAGCCGTTCGATCGCGCGCTTGCGCCGGTGCTCGGTGAAGTTGCCGCCCTCCGGGAAGATGACGAACGCGTCGTTCTCGTCCAGGTTGCGGCTCAGCTCGCCGACCCGGGCCAGCACCTCGTCGCCGGAGCGTCCGGGGTCAGGGCGGATGAAGCGGTTCGGCAGCCGGTTCAGCACGACGTCGATGGCGGGGTCCCACTGCAAGGTGTCCTTGAGCACGATCCGCGGCTCACGCGCGTACCAGTTGAGCAGTGCGTGCACCACGAGGAACGAGTCACCGGGACCCGCGTGCCGGCTCAGGATGAGCAACGGCCGACCGTCGTACGTCGTGGGCGGCGGCCCCTCGACAGCGACCCGCACGTGCAGGACCCGCTGGCACTCCCAGAACAGCACCTGCAGGAACCACTGCACGAGCACGTAGTGCGCGCGCTGGAAGCGCGGGGACCGGATCCGCCAGCCGAACCCGCTGGCGACCCAGAGCGCGAAGAGCACGACGAGGCCCACCGTCTCGAGCAGCAGGTAGAGCAGCACCATCCAGAGCAGCCGGAGCACCCGCCAGCGACCGGGCATCACCGTCGACAGGGCCGCGCCGACCAGCAGCAGCACCGGCAGCCCGGTCACCGCGACCACGGTCAGTGCGATCAGCGCCGGAGCCAGCAGCAGGCGGCGCACCAGCACGGGCGGCAGCATCAGCGGGTCCGCTCCGGGGCCTGCTCGCAGGTACTCCGCCGTGGCTCGGTGCGCCGCGGCGATGCGCCGCTCCACGGCGCGGAAGTCGCGGTAGCGCAGCGTGGACAGGTCGCCGTAGCGCGGCGGCTCGTCCGCGCCGGTCGGCAGCACGTGCACCTCGGCGTCGGCCGGCAGGTTCGCCATGTCGCGGGCGAACCGGTGCCGGCGGGCGATCTCGAACGCCACCGACGCCACCTCCCACGGCCGCGTCGGGGCCTGCAACGGACGGTCGATGCGGCCGACCTGCAGCACGTACAGCGTGCGGGCGCCGAGCGTCGACCGCCCGCGCCGACCGGGATCGAGTTGACCAGGCCGCCGTCGAGGTAGTGCTCGTCGCCGATCTGCACCGGCGGCAGCAGCCCGGGCACGGCGCCGCTCGCGAGCACCGCGTCGACGAGCGGCCCGGTCGTGAACCAGTGCTCGGCGGCCCGCTCGATGCTCGCGGCGCAGCACTGGAACGGCACCGGCAGGTCCTCGATCAGGCCGTCCCCGAGGTGCTCGGTCAGCAGGCGCGCGAAGCGGCTCGTTGGGGTGCACGTGGGTGCGCGCCCGGGCGATGCGGCCCATCCGGCGCAGAGCACCGACCGGCGTACAGGCCGCTGTCGGCCAGGCCGAGCCAGACACCGCGGAGCCGGTCGACCGCGGTCGGGCTGGGATCCGCGGCGACCGCCGCACCGTTCAGCGCGCCGACCGAGGTCCCGACCACGACGTCGGGCACGATGCCGGCCTCGAGCAGCGCCTGCAGCATGCCGACCTCGCCGGCACCGAGCACCCCGCCGCCGCCGAGCACGAAGGCGACCCGCGGCTGTCCCATGCGCTGATCCTCTCCCGCCAGCCCACCGCGGACACCTCGGGTGCCCGGTCTCAGTCCGGCTCGGGCCCCCGCTCGGGCCCGGTGTCAGGCCCCGCGTCGGCCGGTCGGCCGGCCAGCTCGAGCAGCCGGTCGAGCACCCGGTCGTCGCTGCGCAGCCCGTCGTGGCCGAGCTCGCTGGTGGCCCACCAGCGCAGGTTGCCGATCCGTTCCGCGGTCTCGGCCGAGAACTCGTGCTCGACGTACATGTCCTCGTGGAAGACCACCGCCGCCACCGGCACCTCGTTGGCGGCCAGCACGTCGAGGTCGTAGAGCGCCGGCCACCCGTCGTACGCCGACAGCAGCTCGGCCAGCTGCGCCAAGGGTGCGACCGCCCGGTCGGTGGCGACGTGCTCGGGCATCACCATCTCCCCGGTGAGCAGCAGCGGACGGGAGGTCGGCGCGAAGTCCGGCAGCTCCTGCGACACCCGACGCGCGGACCACCGGGACGCCTCGCCCTGGCAGTAGATCGACTCGTGCATCAGCGCGTAGAGCGGTCGGTCGAGGAACGTCGTCGCCGCCTCCACCCCGGCCAGGAACTCGTCGGCCAGCTCGGTCCCGGCCCACGCGGTCTCGAGCAGGTAGTGCACCTTCTCCAGCCCGTCGGAGTAGCCCAGCCCGAGCCCGAGCGACTGCAGCCGCGGGACGGTCAGCAGGTCGCCCGACGGGAGCCGGACCTCGTGCTCCGCAATGTGGTCGGCAACCGCGTCCAGCCGGTCGGCGTCACCGGGGTAGCGGGCGACCAGCCGGTCATAGCGCTGCCGGACCCGCGGGAACGTCGCCCGGTAGACGTCGTCCGGCCCGCGGTCCAGCGGCGGCAGGCCACCGGCGATCAGGACCTTGTCCAGCCCTCGCGGCGCCAGCGACAGGTAGGTCAGTGCCACGAAGCCGCCGTAGCTCTGGCCGAGCACCGACCACCGGCCGTCGCCGCCGAGCAGCGTCCGGCGCAGGATCTCGGCGTCGCGCGCGATCGAGTCGGCGCGGAAGTGGGTGAGGTACCTCGCCTGCTGGAGCGGGCCGCCCCGGCCGGGCAGCGTCTGCCGGGTCGCCGGGGTGGACCGTCCGGTGCCGCGCTGGTCGAGCAGCAGCACCCGATGGTCGAGGAGGGCGCGGCCCAGCCAGCCGGAGCGGTTCAGCGGACGAGGCGCCCGGGCGCCGGGACCGCCCTGCAGGAACAGCAACCACGGCAGGTCCTGGTCCCGCAGCCGGGGCGCGACGACCTCGCGGGCGAACACCGTGATCTGCTCGCCCTGCGGGTCGTCATGGTCGAGCGGCACCTCGACCTCGTGGTCGGTCAGGACCAGGCCGGGCAGTCGGTGTTGGGTGCCGCTCACCCTCAGACCGTATGGCAGGGTGCGGCAGATGAAGGTGCACGTACGCCGGGTAGTCGAGGACGACTGGCCGTTGTTGCGCGACGTGCGGCTCGAGATGCTCCGGGACAGCCCGCTCGCGTACCTCGAGACGCTGGCCGATGCGGAGCCGCGCACCGAGGCCGAGTGGCGCTTCCGCAGCAACCGCGGATCGACCGGCCCGACCGAGCTCGCGCTGGCGGCCGAGGACCAGCAAGGACCGGACCGATGGGTCGGCTACCTCGCCTGCTTCGTCGACAGTCCGGGCCAGGGGCACGTGGTGAGCGTGTACGTCGCGCCCGGCCAGCGGGGGACCGGGCTCGCGGGACGGATGCTGGACGGTGTCGTCGACTGGGCCCGCGGCGAGGCCGGCCTGGACCGGCTGCACCTCTACGTGCACGAGCACAACCCGCGCGCCCAGGCCTTCTACCGCCGGTACGGCTTCACCGAGACGGGAGGGACGATGCCCTACGACCTGGCCCCGGGCCAGGTCGAGATCGAGATGGCGATGCTGCTCGACGGTCGGTGACCAGGAGCCTGCAAGACTGCCGCGCATGCTGCCATGGCGAGCTGACCTTTCCGGGCGCCTCGACGAGGGCGTCATCGACTCTGCGCTGCTGCGCGACAACCTGCTCGGCGACCCGCACGAGCGACCCGTGTGGGTGTACCTGCCGCCGGGCTACGACGACGGCGACCAGCGCTACCCCAGCGTCTACGTCATCCAGGGCTACACCGGCCACCTGACCATGTGGGCCAACCGGACCCCGTTCCGGCAGCCGTTCGTCGAGACCGCCGACCAGGTCTTCGCCGACGGCAGCGCACCGCCGTGCGTGGTCGTCTACGTCGACGCGTGGACGTCGTACGGCGGGTCGCAGTTCGTCGACTCGGCGGGCACCGGCCGCTACCACTCCTACCTGTGCGACGAGGTCGTCCCGTGGGTCGACGCCCGCTACCGCACCATCGCCGACCGCGAGTCGCGGGCGATCAGCGGGAAGTCCAGCGGCGGCTTCGGAGCGATGATCACCCCGATGCTGCGGCCCGACGTGTTCGGCGCGCTGGCCACCCATGCCGGGGACACCCTCTACGAATACTGCTACCTGCCGGAGTTCGCCGAGGCCGTGCGGTTCCTGCGCCCGTACGACGGCGACATCTGGCGGTGGTGGGACGACTTCCAGTCCCGGCCGGCCTTCACCAAGAAGGAGGACGCGGCGCTGATCACAGCGCTCGGCTGCTCGGCGGCGTTCTCGCCCGGGGATGACGGCCGACCGGTGATGCCGTTCGACGCCCGCAGCGGCGTCGTCCTGCAGGACGTCTGGGACCGGTGGCTGGCCTGGGACCCGGTCCGGATGGTCGACCGGTACGCCGACGAGCTGCGCGGCCTGCGCGCGGTCTGGATCGACGCCGGCACGAGCGACGACTACTACCTCGACCTGGGGGCGCAGGCGTTCCGCGACGGGCTCGCGCGGATCGACGTACCGGACGACCGGGTGTTCTTCGAGCTGTTCGACGCCACCCATGCCGCGATCGACTACCGCTACCCGCTGGCGCTGCGCTGGCTGGCGGAGCGGCTCGCGCGCTGACCGCAGATCAGAAGTCCAGTTGGGGACCACGAGGTGTGACGGTCCGGTAACGTCCGTCCCGCCGTGAGACGGCACCGGCAGGAAACCATGGAGGTCTGATGACGATCGTGGTGGGCTACGTGCCCCGCGCTGAAGGTCGCGCCGCGCTGCGCCGGGCGGCCGAGGAGGCGCGGCTCCGCTCGACCAAGCTGATCGTGATCAACTCCAACCGGGGTGGCGGCCAGCTCGAAGATGAGGACGCGATCGAGCACGAGCGCGAGCTCGCCCAGGTGCGCCAGCAGCTCGACGCCGAGGGCATCGAGCACGAGGTCCGGCAGCTGGTCCGCGGGCTCGACCCGGCCGAGGACCTCATCGCCGTGGCCACCGAGACCGAGGCGGACTTCATCGTGATCGGTCTGCGCCGGCGGACGCCGGTCGGCAAGCTGATCCTCGGCTCGAACGCCCAGCGCATCCTGCTCGAGGCGCCCTGCCCGGTGCTGGCCGTCAAGGCGGAGGAGGAGTAGCAGCAGTGCCCGCCACACCGCGCCCGATCGCGATCACCGGTGAGCCGGCGGCGGACCGCCTGCTCGACCGCGACCCGTTCGCCCTGCTCACCGGGATGCTGCTGGACCAGCAGTTCCCGATGGAGCGCGCCTTCGCCGGACCGCAGAAGATCGCCGAAAGGCTCGGGGTGGACCGCCTCGACCCCGCCGCGATCGCGGCTCTGGACCCCGAGGAGTTCTCGGCGCTCTGTGCGACGCCGCCGGCGGTGCACCGCTACCCGGGGAGCATGGCGGGGCGGATCCAGGCGCTGGCCCGGACCGTGCTCGACGAGTACGGCGGCGACACCGCCAGCCTGTGGACCGGCGCGGAATCCGGCGCCGAGCTGCTGCGCCGGCTGCGGGCGCTGCCCGGCTTCGGCGAGGCCAAGGCGCGGATCTTCGTTGCCCTGCTGGGCAAGCAGCGGGGCGTCCGGCCGGCCGGCTGGGAGGACGCCGCGGGCAGCTACGCCGAGACCGGGTCGTTCCGCTCGGTCGCCGACGTCGTCGACCCGGCCAGCCTGGCCCAGGTCCGGGCGTTCAAGCAGCAACAGAAACAGGCTGCTCAGACACGCTGACTCTGCGTAAACGGCCTCCGGGGCGGCGGAGGCCCCGATAACCTCGGAACCACCCGGACGACGCGGTGGATGTGGTGACGATGCGCCGAGCGCCGGGAGGGATGGCCATGACGTCCGAGCCGATCCCTGGACCGATGTCCGGCAGCGAGCTGGCCTCCTCCGACACCGCGCTGCTCGAGACCCTCATCCTGCAGGCGCCGGTGGCCTTCGCGTTCTACGGCGCGGACCTGCGCTACCGCCGGATCAACAAGATGCTGGCCGAGATCAACGGGCTGCCCATGGAGGCCCACATCGGGCACCGGCCGGCCGAGCTGCTGGGCGACCTCGGCGTCGCCGTCGAGGCCCGGCTGGTCCAGGTGATGGAGACCGGCGCGGTGGTCACCGACGACGACTTCACCGCCGTGTCGCCGGTCACCGGAGAGCTGCGGCACTACCAGTCGCAGTGGTTCCCGGCCCGCACGAGTGACGGGGCCGTCCTGGGCGTCGCGGTGCTGGTCTCCGACGTCACCGACCGGCGGCGGGCCGACGCGGCGCTGCGGCGCAGCGTCGAGCGCACCGAACAGCTCCAGCGGGCGACCGCGGCGCTCGGCGAGGCGCTGACCGTCACCGACGTACGCCGGGTGGTGGCCGAGACCGCCCCGAGGGCCACCGGCGCCCGGACCGCCGACCTGATCCTGGCCGACGAGACGCCGATCCCCGTCACCGACGGCCGGGCCCGGGTGCAGGTCGACCTGGCCGTGTCGGGCGGGCGGATCGGGTCGCTGCTGCTCGAGTTCGACGACCCGGTCGCCGACCTGGATGACGCCTTCCTCGGCGCGCTGGCCGGCCAGTGCGCGATCGCGCTGGAACGCGCCCGGCTGTACGAGCGGGAGCGGTCGACCGCCGTGACGCTGCAGCGCAGCCTGCTGCCCGACCGGCTGCCGGACATCCCCGGCGTCGAGCTGGCCGCCCGGTTCCGCGCCGGCTCGGCCGAGGCCGACGTGGGCGGCGACTGGTACGACGTCTTCGGGCTCCCCGACGGCCGGCTGGTGCTGGTGGTCGGCGACGTCATGGGCAAGGGCGTGCGGGCCGCCGCGGGGATGGGCCGGCTGCGCTCCGCACTGCGGGCGCTGGCCCATGCCAACCCGCTGCCCGAGGCGGTGCTCTCCGGCCTGGACAAGGTCTTCAGCGCGACCGAGGACGCCGACCAGATCGCCACGCTCGTCTACCTGCTGGTGAACCCGGCGGCCCGCCGGGCGGCCGTCGGGGGGGCGGGGCACCTGCCGCTGGTGCTCCGGCGGGCCGGTCGGGCCCCCGAGCTGGTCGACGCCGGCTCCGGGTCCACGCCGCTGGGCTGGCCGGAGCCGCGGGCCCAGCGGACCCTGGAGCTCGGGCCCGGTGACCTGCTGCTGGGGCTCACCGATGGCCTGGTCGAGCGCCGCGGACGCGACCTCGACGAGGGGCTGGCGCTGCTGCTCGAGGCGGTGGGGCGCGACGAGGAGTCGCTGGACGCGCTGGTCGAGCGGGTCGACCGCACCCTGCTGCCCGACACGCCCGGCCGGGACGATGCCACCGTGCTCGCCGTACGGTTCACCCTCTGACTGAGCCGCGCGACGCGCCCCGGATCTGCAAAGCCGGACCCCGCCGTGTCACAATGCTGTGTTGCGACGTCCAGGCTCACCGGCCGGACGGTGCGACCAACCCCAGACCCCCGCCCCGGGCTGTTGCACGCCCAGGGGTGCGACGAGAGGTAGTACGTGTCGGACACGGTTCGCCCGCTCCCGCCGGAGTTCCCCGACCCTGCGGCGCAGGGTCAGCTCGACGCCGCCCCGCGCAAGAAGGTGGTGGCCGCGGCCACCGCCGCCAAGCGCGCCACCACCTCGAAGAAGGTCGCGGCTAAGCCGGCCGACAAGTCCGAGGCGAAGAAGACCGCCAAGCCGGCCGGCAAGACCGCCGGGGCAAAGGCTCCGGCCAGCAAGGCTGCCGCGGCCAAGGCTCCGGCCCGCAAGTCGACAGGTAGCGCGGCGACGGGCAGCACGGCGCAGGCCGCGCAGAAGGCTGCCGCCCCCGCGAAGAAGGCGGCGAAGAAGACCGCGACACCGGCCGGTGCCGCCAAGAAGGCTGCCGACAACGGTGCTGCCGGCGCCCCCGCCGACGGGGACGCGGTCGCCGCGGCTCCCGATGCCGAGCCGACCGAGCCGCCGGAGGGCGAGGAGGACGCGTCGTTCACCCTGTCCGACGAGGACGAGGAGGACGCGCCCGCCCAGCAGGTCGCCACCGCCGGCGCCACCGCCGACCCGGTCAAGGACTACCTGAAGCAGATCGGCAAGGTCGCCCTGCTCAACGCTGAGCAGGAGGTCGAGCTCGCCAAGCGGATCGAGGCCGGGCTGTTCGCCGAGGAGAAGATCAACGGCGGCGAGAAGTTCGCGCCGAAGATGAAGAAGGAGCTCGACTGGATCGCCGAGGACGGCCGCCGGGCGAAGAACCACCTGCTCGAGGCCAACCTGCGCCTGGTCGTGTCGCTGGCCAAGCGCTACACCGGCCGCGGGATGCTGTTCCTCGACCTGATCCAGGAGGGCAACCTCGGCCTGATCCGCGCGGTCGAGAAGTTCGACTACACCAAGGGCTACAAGTTCTCGACGTACGCCACCTGGTGGATCCGGCAGGCGATCACCCGGGCGATGGCCGACCAGGCCCGCACCATCCGGATCCCGGTGCACATGGTCGAGGTCATCAACAAGCTGGCCCGGGTGCAGCGGCAGATGCTGCAGGACCTCGGTCGGGAGCCCACCCCGGAGGAGCTCGCCAAGGAGCTCGACATGACCCCGGAGAAGGTCGTCGAGGTCCAGAAGTACGGGCGTGAGCCGATCTCGCTGCACACCCCGCTCGGCGAGGACGGCGACAGCGAGTTCGGTGACCTGATCGAGGACTCCGAGGCCGTCGTGCCGGCGGACGCCGTCTCGTTCACCCTGCTGCAGGAGCAGCTGCACTCGGTGCTCGACACGCTCTCGGAGCGCGAGGCCGGTGTCGTGTCCATGCGGTTCGGCCTGACCGACGGTCAGCCCAAGACGCTGGACGAGATCGGCAAGGTCTACGGCGTGACCCGCGAGCGGATCCGCCAGATCGAGTCCAAGACGATGTCCAAGCTGCGCCACCCGTCGCGGTCCCAGGTGCTGCGCGACTACCTGGACTGAGCCTGGCTCTTGACGTTGAGGTCGGCTGGGAGCTCAGTTGACCCACATCTGGGCCGGCAACTGGCCCCATTGCGGATGGCGCTGGTAGTTGCCCACCCGAGCGCTCACGAAGTCGTACCAGACGTTGTTCGAGAACGGGATGATCGGCGCCTCGTCCACCACGGCCCGGTCGATCGCCGTCCACAGCTCGGCCGCACCGGCGCGGTCGACCGTTTGCCGGTCCAGGACCTCGGCGAGCTGCCGGTCGAGGTCGGGGTTGCAGTAGAACGACGGGTTGAAGCTGTTGGGGTACGGCTGGCAGGCGACGAGCAGCGGCAGGTAGCCCGCCTCGCCAGGGAAGTTGGGTCCGTAACCGGCGATGCCGGCATTCACCTTCGCGTCTCGCCCCAAGATCGTGTCGTAGAAAATCTTGTTGGGTATCACCCGCAGCGACGCAAGGTAGCCGAGGCTGCTGAGCAGATCCGCGAGCTGCTGATTCGGCTTCCGGTACGCGGCGTCAGCAATGGTCGCCACCGTCACTCGGGCACCCCTCGTGCCCGACGCCTGCACGAGCCGCTGCGCCTCTGCGACGTCGGGTGCGGTCCACTCCCCGGGCCGGCCGCCGTCCAGGGTATACGGACAATAGGGGTCGTGGCCCGGGAAGTCAGGCGGAAGCGCCTGACACGTCACCTGCCCGTAGTTCGCATTCTCAGGGTCTGATGCCATCTCCCGACGGTCCATCGCGTACGCCACTGCTCGTCGCGCGTCGAGGTTGTCGAACGGAGGCCGCGCGGTGTTCAGGTACACGTAGTACATGTAGCTGCCGGGCGCCGTGTGCAGCTGTGACGGGAACCGCGGCTCCAGCTGTGCGAACTGTTGGGGCGATATTTCGCCCCACACCGGCGTCGGCGCGCCCGTCGGCCACCTTGCCAGACGCCTGCGCGTCGCTCATGCCGGTGTCGATCACTATGCGGTCGGCGAACCCGTCCGGCTGGGCGGCCGGCGACCACTCGCGAAAATGCGGGTTGCGCACGAGCTCCAGCCGGCCGGGTCCCGTGGCCACCCCTTCCGCGTCGGTCGGTGCTGGGTCGTAGTCCTTGACCATGTACGGGCCGGTGGCCGGGACCGGCACCCCGCTCCTCGAGAGGCTGCCGGACGGAGTGGCGTAGGCAGCTGGCAAGGCGAGGAAGGGGAGGAAGTCCGGCTCCGGTCTGGTCAGGCGGAAGGTCACGGTGCGCGCACGGTCGTCGACGACGACGCCGGACGAGAGGTCGCACGTCGATGCCGGTGGCTGGCAGCGCTCGGCGCCCTTGATCACCGTGTAGTAGTTGTACGGACCCTCCCCGGACAGGAAAGCCCGTTCGATACCGCGGCGGATGTCTCGCGGCCGGACCGGGGCTCCGGTGGAGTAACGGACTCCCTTGCGGAGGTGGAAGGTGTACGTGAGCCCGCCATCGGTGGGCACGGGCAGTGCGGTGGCCAGGTCGGCGACAAGAAGGGAGCCACTCACGCCTCCGCTTCTGCGGAACCCGACCAGACCGTCGTTGGTCATCGCCAGCAGGCGCCAGAGGTTGCCGTCGTACGCGGCGGCCGGATCGCACGACAGCCGGATTCGAGCCGAACTGGGCGAGCCCGGTGGCCGCGAACCGCAGTACCCCGCCCCGGTGCAGGACCGTGCCGGCGCTCGCGGTGGCGAACCAGAGCCGGTCACCGGACACAGCGAGGCCGAAAGGTGCGCCGCCTGTCGGTACGGTACCTACGAGGGTGAACCGCCGGGTGTCGACCTCGCTGAGGGTGCCGGCGTACTGGTTGCTCACCCAGACGGTGCGACCGTCGACGGCCACGCCGTTCGCGCCGCCCTTGGGGTCGATGGTGTGGGACGTCACGATGTGGTCGTCCACGTTGATGCGGGAGAGTGTGCCGTCGATGCTGTTCGCGACCCAGACGGCTCCGTCGCCGAATGCTATGCCAGCCGGGCCGGCGCCGACCGGGATCGTGGCGTCCTTGCGTAGGCTCTGGGGGTTGAGACGAATGACGGTGCCTTCGGACTGGTTGGTCACCCACAGGGAGCCGGCCCCATAGGCGATCCCGGTCGGGTTCGCCCCGACCTGGGCGGTCTTCGACACCGTGTTGGTCCTCGGGTTGATCTTGGTGACGGCGCCAGCGAGGCTGTTGGTCACCCACACCGATCCAGCGGCCACCACAACACCGGTCGGCCCGGCGAGAACCCGGACGTTCGACGCGCGATAGGTCTTCGGGTCGATACGCGACACTGTCGAGTCACCCGAGTTGGCCACCCACACCGCATCCGGCGGCGACAGCGATGCCGGCGGGCGCCGACCCCACGGGGATCCGCTCCACCGCCTGGGTGTCCAGGTCGATGCGGGACACGGTGTCGCCTGCCGAGTTGGTGACCCAGACTGCGCCAGCGCCGGCGGCGACACCGGTCGGGCGTTCTCCGACGGGGATCGCGGCGCGTCACCGTGTCACCGTCGAGGACCCCGACGGCGTTCTCGCCCACCACCACCTCGGGCTCGTCTCGAGTCAGCAGGTACCCGCCGGACAGGGCGAGGGCCAGGGCCAGCACGGCGGCCACAGTGACGAGCAGGCGGCGCTTCTGCCGGCGGGTGTAGAGCGGCACCATCGACGGGCGCCGGGAGGCGACGGCGTCTCCGTCGGTGTCCTCGGGCACCAGCCGGTACACCCGCCAGGGGTCCGCGACCCCCTTGAGCTCCTGCAGGTCGCCGCCCTCGAAGTGCCGGTCCGACCCGGTCATCAGGTCCCGGACGCTGCCCGAGACCAGCACCTCGCCCGGTCCGGCCAGCGCGGCGATCCGAGCCCCGATGGTGACGGTCATCCCGCCGACCTTGCCGCCGACCATCTCGCACTCGCCCATGTGCACGCCGGCCCGAACCGCGATGCCCAGCCGCTGCACGGCCGAGATGATCGACTCCGCAGCACGTACGGCGCGCTCCGGGGTCTCGAACACCGCGAAGAAGCCGTCGCCGGCGGTGTCCATCTCCCGGCCCTGGAAGGCGCGCAGCTCACGGCGGACGATCGCGTTGTGTTCCTCGACCAAGTCCCGCCAAGCCCGGTCGCCTACCTTCGCGGCGTGCTCGGTTGAGCCCACGATGTCCGTGAACAGCACGGTGGCAAGGAACCTGCGGGTGGCCTGCCGATACTGCGGCACGTCTGCAGTCTGCTCTCATCCGGGGCGGGGTGGTTCTTGCAGGCTCAGTCCAGGATATTTCGCCGCACAGCGCTCCTGACCTGCGTGTTTGTGGCGCTCGGATGCACAGCGCATAGGCGTCCCAAGTGCGCGACTACCTGGACTGATCAGACCGACCCGGTACACCCACTTGCGTGCTTAAGGGCGCCGTCCCACTCTGTGCCATATCGCAAGCACGCCTCGCTACTGGCTCGTTATGGCCATTGCGCCCATTGGTCGACTGGGTGTTCATGAGGAGTGTGAGCTGCTCCGGCAGGAGCCGCCACCTCGCTGACGGGGTGTGCAATGGAGCGTTCCACACCAAGGCTGGCTAACGCGTTGGCGAACCGGGGAGCCAAAGTTGTCGGTTTGACGCTCGCACTCTCGCTCGCTGCCTCCACTCTGGTCACGACGGCCTCGGCATCGTCCCGTGCGCTGACCCGACCACCCACCACCCTCTCGGGTCCGGAGCTGGGCACGGTCGGGGAGCGGTACAAGCTCGTCGTAAAGTCGGGCACGACACTCGCCGGGAACCGCGTCACGCTCAAGCGGTGGCGTCAGGGTGAGTGGCACTGGTTCGCTCGCAAGCACCTCGGTCCCAGAGGGTACGCACGCTTCGGGGTGACTCCGTCGGCGGCAAGGGATTACCGCTTCAAGGCCTGGGTGAAGATTCGGCCCGGCACATCCTGGAAGACGGGGGCCGTGGTCACCGTTGTGCTCGACGCGCCAGCGGCTCCGCCGCCTCCTCCGGATGGCGGGGGGACGCCGACTGATCCCCCACCGGGACCCGTGACGCCGCCACCTGTGATCGAGCCTTTGGGCGCTCCGCCGCTCCCGCCGCTCCCGCCCGGTCCACCGCCCGACGCGGCGCCTGCTGGGACAACCTTCTCGGGGACCAAGTCGCTTGCCTCTGCCTTGCCGGACGTCATGCTGCTCGGCTACCGCGCGATCGGAACAGTGCACGTCTATAGCAACGGGAACGGGAACGAGTGGGAGTTCTGGCTGCCGTCCCTCCACTACTGGAACGCCAGCGAGCAGCAGTGGAAAGTGCTCGTCTGGGGTCCGTACCACTACCGGTGGAGCGGCCTTCACCCATTCGGCGGACAGCGCGCCTGGGAGAACTACTCGAGCGGCGAGCTGAACAGTTTCAGCCGATACACCTGGGGCCAACTGGGTTCCGGGTGGTACTACGCGGTCCAAAACTGGAACTGGTCGCCCTCGGCAGGTTGGGACTACTACTGGTCCTACGTGCTGGGGGACGTCGGTCAGGAGTGGTTCGTCTTCATCTAGGCACGCTCCCGACAGCATCCTGATCGCGGGGGCCGGCCGATCGGCATCGAGTTCGCGTACATCCTCACAGCTACGGCGTCGAGGTGACCGTCGTCGAGTTCCTCGACCGCGTCATCCCGCTTGAGGACATCGAGGTCTCGTCCGAGCTTGCCAAGCGCTACAAGCGGCCCGGCATCAGGGTGCTCACAGACACCTGGGTCGAGTCGATGGAGCTCGACTACGTGATGATGCCGCGGGCCACCGACTGCCAGCCGCAGGTGGCCAGCTTCGGTTGGACCGAGGCGCAGGCCCGCGAGCAGGGTCTCGACGTCCGGGTGACGAAGTTCCCCTTCACGGCCAACGGCACGGCGCACGGGCTCGGCGATACCGCTGGCTTCGTCAAACTGATCAGTGACGCGAGGTGCGGGGAGCTGCTCGGCGCCAACCTGATCGGGCCGACTCCGCGGTTCCAGCAACGGTGTGTTACCGGGCCGACCGCTCCTCGGCGACCGACGCGGCCAGCTGCGCGCACCGTTGACAGGTGGCGCCGGAGCTGGCGATGAAGGGCCGACCGCGGAAGACCACCCAGCCGCCCACGTCGGCTCCGCAGAGGGCGCGCGTCCCCTCGGCTCCTACGAGCCCGGAGACGGCGTGTTGGATCCCGATAGGCACGGGCATCGCCGGAAGGGTTCGACGGTCGCCGTGCTGACGGAACGCGGGTGGCCCGGGTCGCTGGTCCTCGGCAGTCACCACGTACATGGGCGCCTCCCGCTCCGGCCCACCTCTTGGGCCCAACCCGGCTGCCGGTGCGACGTGTGCGTCGAACTCTGCACGGGCGCGTGATCTGTCCCGGGCCCAGGCCTCGGCGTCGACGGTGCGAACCGACCAGAGCCCGCGACGCGATGGATGCTGGCGGTTGCCGGACAGCTCTCCCTCGGCGACGGCGCGCAGCACCACACTGATGGGGACGTCGGCCAGCCTCGACGCCTCAGCGGCGTCGATCCACTCCGGGCGTCCCGTGACCATGGTTCTACCTTGACCTGGTCTTTGCCTCCTGTTTACCCGCTGATTGGGTGATTTCTACCGCCGAACAGCCGAGGCTCACAGCCGTGATCCCGCACCTCGTGGCGGATCGCCTACCCGATGCGGGCTGGCGATCCGACGTTGCCACGTGCCGGAACTAGGGCTGCCGGTGCGACGCCCGCTACCAGGCACAGTCCGAGGCCAATCGTCGGCGGCCCAGCCGGGCGAAGGCGGCTCAGTGATCTTCAGAGCAAGTGGGAGCAGGCGCCTTGACGGCGATGACTCTCCGGAGCACGTTGCAACAGGCTCCGGGCGCTTCCCGGAGCGCATGCCGAGGAGGGCCCTATGAGTGGATTCGTCCAGATCATCGAGAGCAAGACGTCCAAGCTCGACGAGATGATGGCTTTCAACGAGGAGTGGCGTAAGCAGTACCCCGACATGGGACCCAGTCGCGTCCTGGTCTGCACGGATCGCGACAACGAGGGCACCATCGTCACCGTCGTCGAGTTCCCGTCCTACGAGGCCGCCATGAAGAACAACGACGATCCGGCCACCCGCGAGTACGCTGAGCGGATGCAGGCGTTGAGCGACGGGCCGCCGACGTTCCGCAACCTCGACCTCCTGAAGATCGAGGAGCGGTAACCGCCGAACCTGACCGCTCGTGATCCCGCGGCACGAGTGCCCCGGGCGCATTGTGCTGGCCATCGGGCTGTTCGCGTCCGGCCTCTGCGTGGTCGGGCTGGTACGCCCATGCTTGGTTGAGGACGGCTGCAGCGGCTCGCCAACGTCTACCGGCGGGATGCCTTCCGGACGAAGGCGAGGACCGACACTGTCGCAAGGGCGACCAGTCCGGTGAGCCCGGCACCCCAGAACCTGTCGGCGGTGAAGTCAGCCATGACGAGCACGATCGCAGCGGCGGCCGCCCATGCGGCGCTGAGACCCAGCGACCCGACAAGCAAGGCTGACCCGGACCACGCCAACAGCGCGACGCCGAGCACCAGGGACAGCAGAGACAGGACCAGCAGAAAAGCGCCGAACTGGTGGTCACCGGCGTGGTCTGACATCTGGGCCAACCAGCCAATGAGCCCGCCGATAGGCACCCCCACAGCCAGCCACGTGCACCCCAGCGGGCGAGCCGACTTTCCCGGGCGGTCTATGACGGTCACGGTGGCCCCTCAACGGGAAGTCGGTCTTGCGGATGGTGCCTTTTGATCAGGAGAACACACAGGCGTCGCGGGCCGAATGAGCACCGATACTCAATCCGCTGCGCGCCCGTCCGGGGCGTAGGCAAGCGACCCCGCCGGGCGCCGGTCTTTCCGGCCGCACAGCCCGTGCTCACCGAGGCGGCTGATCGGTCCCGGTCGCGGCGCCGGACGGCCCGACCATCTGCGCCGGGCGGTGTGGCCTAACCGGGATCAGCCGAAGAGTTCCTTGCCTTTGTCGATCATGGTGAGCACCGAGAGCACGCCGAAGAGCCCGATCGCCCAGACCAGGGCGCCGAGCCGGGCTCCGCGGATGCGGATCGGCGCGGGCAGCAGTCTGCGGTTGATCAGAATGAGCAGGCCCGAGTAGATGAACATCATGAAGCCGCCGACGACGGCGGAGATGACGATGAGCACCAGGGGCTGGTCGAAGCCGACCAGCAGGATCGCGCAGCCGATGGCCACGAGCCCCCAGACCAGGCAGAAGTAGATCTTGCTCTCGGAGGCGTCGCGCAGGTACGACGTCTTCAGCACGTCCGCGGCGAGCCGGCTGGTGTTGTCCACGATCCCCAACGACGCCGCGAAAAGTGCGAATGCGCCGATCAGCCAGAAGAAGGAGCCGAACCAGCCGCCGACGGCCTCCTTGAGCTTGTCCCCTTCGAACTGCAGGAACTCGATGTCGTCGGGCAGGTCGGGCTCACCGAAAACCGTCGAATAGGCGAGCAGCGAGGTAAACACGATGGAGATGAACGTGATGAGCACGAACGTCGAGAGCTGCTCGATGTTGGCGAAGCGCCACCAGGTACGCCAGCGGGCCAGGTTTTCGACGCTGGGCTCGAAGATGTAGCCGGCGCTGGGCCCGGCCTCGGGCTTTCCGGTGATCGGGCTCTCGATCCGGGGGATGTACTTGCCCATTCCGAAGCCCTTGTCGCGGATCCAGTTGCTCTGCACGAGGTTCTGACAGCCGCCGCCACCGGCAAATGCCAGCGCACCGAGCAGCAACGCGATGCCCAACTCCTCGGCGGGGATGCCGGGCTTGGTCGCGGATCCGGGGGACGTCGGCGTACGCCTCGGCGGTGATGGCGAAGATCGCCGCGATCCGATGAGCAGCAGCACGGCGGCGACCTTGAGCATCTGCGCGCGCTCCAACGCAACGTAGACGACGGGCGCGAGGGTGAGGATCGCACCGATGGCCAGCAGCATCCCGATCGCGATCCAGGTCGCCGAGCCGCCCCACAGGTAGGTCACCAAGGTGGCCGAGCTGGTCGCCCATCCCGGCCAGAGGTTGCCGAAGTAGGTCAACAGCGCGAACACCAGACCCCAGTGCCGCCAGAACCGGCTGAACCCGGTGAGGGCTGTCTCACCGGTCGCCAGCGTGCGCTCGATCTCCATGTTGATGAAGAGCTGCGTCGCGAGCCCGACCAGAGCCGCCCACACAAAGACCAACCCGACCTGGGAGGCGATGTAGGGGTAGAGGATGAACTCCCCGGATGCGAGCCCGACACCGGCAGCGATGATGCCGAGGCGGCCCACGGCGAAGGCGGCCGCGGCTGCCGTTCAGGGCCGATCCAGGGCGGCAAGTCGCTCGGTACCTCGCCCTGCCCCTCGCGACTGCAAGGCCGGCTCGGACGCCGGACAGATGGCGGTCGGGACCTCGGTCAGCGGACGTCGTCCTCCATGTGCTCGATGTCGCGGAAGCCGGTCTTCTTGGCCCGGATGCCCCGGTTGGTGAGCCAGGTGACCGCCCACAGCACGACGCCGATCGCGAGGAGACCGCCGGCGATCTGGTAGACGATCATCTCACGGTCCGCCCACGGCCCGGCCAGGAAGAGACACAGGGCCGCGGCCAGCATCGGCGTCGGTCCCGGCGACCTGAAGCGGGTCTCGCGCCCGTCGCGGCGCAGGACCAGGCACGCGATGTTGACGACGGCGAACACCCCCAGCAGCAGCAGAGCCGTCGTGTTGGCCAGGTTGAGGACGATGTCGCTCTCGGCCCGCGACGCGACGTACCAGATCAGGCCCAGCGCCAGGACGGTCGTGAAGGCGATCCCGGTGTAGGGGGCGCGGCTGTTCGGCGAGACCTTGGCCAGCGACCGCGGCAGCACGTCCTGCTTGGCCAAGCCGTAGAGCAGCCGGCTCGCCATCATCATGTTGATCAGGGCGGTGTTGGCGACCGCGAAGACGGCGAGGAAGGGGAACACCCGGTCTATGGGGAAGTCGGGCGCCCCGGCGCTGACGACCTCGAGCAGCGCCGCGCCTTCCGCCTCGTTGATCTCGGCCAGCTCGTCGGGCGTCAGCACGGCTACCACCGCAAAGGCCACCAGCACATAGATGACCACTGCGACCCCGAGGCCGGTCAGCATCGTCCGCGGGAAGATCCGCTCCGGCTCGTGGCACTCCTCGACCATGTTGACGGAGTCCTCGAAGCCGACCATCGCGAAGAACGCCACGGAGGTCGCCGCCGTGACGGCGAGGAAGACACCCTTCTCCTCCGGCGAGGAGAAGGTGGTGATGCGGCTGAGGTCGCCGTCGCCCTGTGCGATCGCCCAGAACCCGACGCCGATGACGATGGCGAGCGCGGTCATCTCGACGACGGTCAGGATGACGTTGAACTTCACGCTTTCCCCGACCCCGCGCAGGTTGATCAACGCCAGCAGGACCATGAACGACATCGCGATGATGGTGATGGTGCCGGTGCCGGGCTCTTCGTCGAGCCAGCCGTTGACGACCAGCCCTCCGGTGAGGTTCTGGGCCAGCACGTTGGAGGACGTCGAGGCACTGGTGATGCCGGAGCAGATGACCGCGAAGGCGACCAGGAAGGTCACGAAGTGGATACCGAAGGCCTTGTGCGTGTAGAGCGCGGCGCCCGCGGCCTGAGGGTACTTGGTGACCAGCTCGAGGTAGGACAGCGCAGTCAGGGCCGCGACCACGAAGGCCACCACGAAGGGGACCCACACGATGCCGCCGACGATGCCCGCCATCTGGCCGGTCACGGCGTAGACCCCTGCACCAAGGATGTCGCCGATAATGAACAGCAGCAGGAGCTTGCGCCCCATCACCCGCCGGAGCTCGGGCCCGTCCGTCACGTGGTCCTGTTCTGATGTCGCGGTGCTCATCTCGCCCTCCCCTCGCGCCAAGTCGCCTGGACCCAAGTGCCCAGATGCCTCATCGTGACCCACAATGCGCTTCCGGGGTAGCCGACGTTGTCCGAGGCTGTCGGCGGGAAGGGGGCGGTCAGACCAGATATTTCCATGCACAAAGCTGCTGACCTGCAGCTTGTGACGCTCGTCCGCACAGCGCAAAGGCGTCCCGATTGCGCGACTACCTCGACTGATCTTGACGCGCCCGGGTGAGTCAGTCTGCGGTCGCCGCGAGGGCTGTGCTGGCCTGCTCCAGCCCCGGGAGGGCACCCAGCGACTCGAACGCCTCCACCGCAAGGACCAAAGGCTTCTCCGCGTCATCCGCGCGCCCCTGGTCCAACAGAAAACGCCCAAGGTCGAGGTTCGCCAAGGCCTGCCAGTAGGGGTATCCGAGATCTTCCATCGTGGCCACCGCGACTCGCAGTCCTTCCTCGACCTCGTCGAGATCGCCTCCCGTGCGTGTCAGCAGTCCCGCGCGGAGCCGAGCTACTTCGGCGCGCAGGAACGGCGGGACGTGACCGGGAGGATGCGACGCGATGAGATCGACCAGCTCCGCGACCGCGTCGTCTCGACCGCTGGCAACGGAGATGTGCGCGGTCACCATCCAGGCGACACGGAGGATGTCCGTGCGCAGCCCCATTGCCGTAGCGGCTTCTCGGGCGGCGTCGAGAGCCGTCGTTGTTGCCGCCGGATCAGCCCGCAGCCACTGGGCCACGGCGAGCGCCGAGCCGCCGGCGGGGCGGTCCTGCATGTCCTCCGAGTGCTGCAGCTCGGTGGCACTGTCGGCTGCCGTCAACGCCTTGGCGTCCTCACCGCGCCAGAGGTGCACCAGCATCATCCTGCCTTGGGCCCAGCTGGCGCGGATGGGATCGTGGGAGAGGCCGAGGACGGCTCTGCTGAGCTCGGCGGCCTCGTCCCAACGCCCGTTCAGGATCATCACCAACGCGTGGTTGACCAGGCCGAACGCCTCGCCGTTCCGATCACCGAGTCGCCGGCTGAGCTCGAGGACCTTCGCGGTGGCCTGGTCCGCGCCGGGCTCGTCGCCCTCCACGAGGTCTTCCGCCAGGTTGATCTGCACGTTGGTCTGGGCAGTGAGGTCGTTCTCGCCCTGCAACAGCTCGAGTGCCCAGCGGTGGATCGCACGTGCTTCGCCGTAACGGCCTCGGCCCGCCAGGGTGAGAGCCCAGATGCTGCCCGCCCAGCCCTGGACTTCAGGCAGCTCGTAGGCGGCAGCGAGGGTGAGTGCGCGCTCCAGGTGTGGAACCGCCTCGGCCTCGCGACCTTGCCAGTAGAGCGAGACGCCGAGAGAGTTCTCCAGGCGGGCCACCACCGAATCTTCTCGATCCGGGTCGAGGTGCGCCAACCGGTTGCGCGCCCGGTCGGACACCTCGCGCAGCCTGGAGAGCTGCATCAGGCACCTGGTGGCCTCGAAGGAGGCCTCGAGCGCAAGGTCCTCGCGGCCGGCGGCCTCGTGCTCGGCGACGAGCCTGTCGAAGGTCGCCAACGCCTGGTCGGGCCGGCCGGCCAGCCGGTGCATGGTCGCCGCCTCGGACTCCAAACGCATCCGATCGAGCTCGTCGGCGGCGAGGGATGAGGCGGTCTCATAGGCGTGGGCAGCAGCATCCGATGCGCCGACGGACCGGGCGCGGCGACCGGCCCGCTCGAACGCCCGCATTCCCCGGTGCCTGGTCTGGTCGGCGTCGGCCGCCTGGGGGTCGGCGAGAAACGCCTCGTGGTAGTGCGCGGCAGCGAGTTCGGCGGTGTCCTCGCCCCGCGCGTCGAGGTGCTCGGCCAATCGCAGGTGCCTGGACCGGCGGTCCCGCCGGGACAACGTCTCGTAGGCGACCGAGCGCAGCATCGACTGGACGAACATGAAGTCGCCGCGGGACATCGACAACGGGTCGTCGCGCACGGTCAGCACCTGCTTGCGAACCAACGAGCGCAACAGGTCGTCGAGCGCTTCTTCGGCAAGGTCGGTCGCCTGCGAGACCGCGGTCCGCGGGAAGCTCTGCCCGAGCACCGACAGGTCCTGCACCAGGGCACGCTCGGGCGTTGGGAGGGCGTCCAGGCGCGCCGCGATCAGCCCGGTCAGCCCCGCAGGCACGGCTTCGAGCTCGTCGAGATCCCCGACGAGCGCATAGCGACCCTCACTGGCCACCAGGGCGCCCCGGTCCAGCAGCGAGCGGACGGTCTCCACCGCGTACAACGGGATGCCCTCAGCCTTGGTGACCACCCGGTGCCGTACGTCGTCGGGCAGGCCGGGGACCAGCTCGGCGACCAATTCGTCCATGGCAGCTGCTGGCAGTGGCTCCAGCGGCAGCGTCGTGACGTCGTGCCGACCGCCGAGCCAGCCAGGACGCCGCTCGGCCAACTCCGGCCGCGCCAGTGCCAGCAGGAAGATCCGGCTTTCCGCGGCATAGTCGAGCAGGTGCTCGATGAAATCCACCAGTACCGTGTCGGCCCACTGAACGTCCTCGAAGACCATGATCACCGGATTGCGCTCGCTGAGGCGCACGAAGAACAGTCGCCACGCCCCGAACAGGTCCTGCCGACCGAAGGCCTCGTGTGAGCGCCCGAGCAGAGCGGCAAGCCGGGGGGCCAGGAAATCGCGCTCGTCGGCGCTGCTGACCCACTCGGGCAACGCGTTCGAGATCCGCTCGGCCACGGTGTCCGCAGAAGCGTCCGGCTCGATCCCGAAGCGGTCGCGGATCATCTCGGCGAGGGCCCACACGGAGACGTCCTCGCCGTATGCCAGGCAGCGGCCGAGGTGCCAGTAGGTCGTACCGACCACGCCATCGATGTATGTCGAGAGCTCCCACTGGACCCGTGATTTGCCTACCCCGGCGATGCCTGTGACGAGCAACATGCGGGCCCGCCGGTCATCCGCGGTCGCGTGGAAGAGCTGCTTGACCAGTGCCAGCTCGCGGGAGCGCCCGACCAGCCCGGTCGCCAGCCCGTCGACCCGGGCCCGTCCGCCGACTCGCGCCACGATGTGCATCGCTCGCCAGAGCTGCATTGGCTGGGCCTTGCCTTTGGCCAGGTAGCTGCCGGCGTCGTCGAAGGACACCGCAGAGTCGGTGAGCTGCCGGGTGACGTCGTCGACCAGCACCTGACCCGGCTCGGCGGCCGCCTGTACTCGGGCGGCGGTGTTGACCCGGTCGCCGACCACTATGCCTTCGCTGCGGTTGTCCACTGCGGCCACCTGGCCGGTAACCACACCGGCGCGGGCGAGCAAGGGTGCGGCTGCCCGCTCGCCGTAGGCGGGGATCGACTCGACCAGATCGATGGCGGCCCGTACGGCGCGTTCGGCGTCGTCCTCGAGCGCGGTCCGAGCGCCCCAAACCGCCATCACAGCGTCACCGATGAACTTCTCGATCTCACCGCCATAGCGCTCGACGACGGTGCGAGCGAGGTCGAAGTAGCCCGAGAGCAGGTTCCGCAGGTCCTCGGGGGCTCGTTCCTCGGACAGTGCTGTCCAGCCGACCAGATCGACGAAGAGGACCGACACCCGGCGCAGCTCGGCGTCGTGGCCCACGGCAGCCGCGCCCGGTCGGCCATCGCCGGCCAGCGCGGCCCCACAGCTGCCGCAGAAGCGCTGCTCGGCCGTGGAGGGAATCGCCGCGCACGCGGGGCATGCGTTCACCAGCGCCGAGCCGCACCCGCCGCAGAATTGGTGGTGGACAGGGTTGGGCGCCCCACAGGCCGCGCAGATGCGCTCGTCCACGGCATCACCCCCCCCGGCACGGTAGTGCCGGAACGCCGCGGCCGGGGGTCAGACTGGTGACCTGTCGCGAGCAGCGCCGCTGGTGCGCTCACGACCAGAGCGCGCGCCCTATGCTCGGCGGGGTGGCCACGCGGGTGGTGACCTGCCCACGCTGCGGTGCCCCTGGCTCGCAGTCCGCCCGCTTCTGCGCTTCGTGCGGCATCTCGCTGGACCCATCGGGGTCGGCCGCTGACGTGCGCAAGACGGTTACGGCGGTGTTCTGCGATGTGACGGGCTCGACCGTGCTCGCCCGGCAGCTCGACGCCGAGGCGTTGCGTCACGTGATGGAGAGGTACTTCGCCGCGGTCAGCACCGTGCTCGCCCGGCACGGCGGGACGGTGGAGAAGTTCGTCGGCGATGCGGTGATGGCTGTGTTCGGGGCGCCGGTCGCGCACGAGGACGACGCGCTGCGAGCCTGCCGGGCGGCGTTGGAGATGTTCGGAGCGGTGGGTGAGGTGGCCGGCAGCGTCGCGACGGCGCATGGCGTGCACTTCGGGGTGCGGATCGGGGTGGAGACCGGCGAGGCCGTGGTCGGAGACGTGTCCCGTGGGAGCACGTTCGCCTCGGGCGTGGTTGTCAACGCGGCGGCACGGCTGGAGCAGGCGGCCCAGCCCGGAGAGTGTCTGATCGGGCCGGAGTGCTACCGCCTGGTCCGGGCTGTCGCGGTGGTCGAGGGCCGCCCCGGCCTGGTGGTGAAGGGCATCGACGAACCGATCGACGCCTACCGCCTGCTCGGTGTCGGCGAACCCGGCAACGCGCAAGCGACCCCCGCAGCTCTGGTCGGGCGGGCGCGGGAGCTCGCGCTGTTGCGGCAGGCGTTCGACCGGGCGGCCAGTGACCGGACCTGCCAGCTCGCGACAGTGCTCGGCCCCGCCGGGATCGGCAAGTCGCGCCTCGCCGCGGAGTTCCTGACCAGCCTGGGGACCGAGGCCACAGTGCTGCGCGGCCGCTGCGTGTCCTACGGCGAGGGGGTGACCTACCGGCCGCTGGTCGAGGCGGTTCGGCAGGCGGCGCATCTATCGGGTGCCGAGTCAGAGCAGCAGGCGCGCGCGGCGCTGGCCGCGTTGCTCGGCGATGGCCCTGACGCGAGCGAGGTGGTGAAGCGGGTCGCCGCACTTGCCGGCTTGGGTGGGGCTCCGGGGTCCCCGGAGGACAGCGCCTGGGCGGTGCGGCGGCTGTTGGAGGCATTGTCGGCGGCGCGGCCGGCTGTGCTAGTGGTGGACGACCTGCACTGGGCGGAGCCCGGGCTGGTGGACCTCTTGCAGGGAATCTGCGACTGGCCGATGCACGCCCCGATCCTGGTGGCGGTGTTCGCCCGACCGGAGTTCCTCGACGAGCACCCGGAGTGGGTGGCCGCCCGGGTGAACGGAGTGACAGCGCTGCTCCAGCCGCTGGGCGACGACGAGGTCGAGGCGCTGACGACCGGTCTGCTCGGCGGGTTGTTGCCGAAGGAGGCCGCTGACCAGGTGACGGCGTCGGCCGGCGGGAACCCGCTGTTTGTCGAGCAGCTGCTGGCCATGCTCGTCGAGGAAGGGGTGCTGGTCCGAGAGGGGACGCAATGGTTGCTCCGCGGCGAGGTGACCGCGCTTCAGATCCCACCCACGATCGGTGCGCTGCTGACGGCCCGGCTGGACCGGCTCTCCACAGGCGAGCGAGCCGCCCTCGGGCCGGCTGCGGTGATCGGGCAGGTCTTCTATCGAGCCGCGCTCGTCGAGCTGTCGTCCTCCACCGCGGACCAGGTGTCCACCGACCTCAGGTCCTTGGCCCGCAAGGGCTTGATCCAGCAGGCTTCTTCGGACCTCCCGGGCCAGGACGCGCTGCGGTTCGGCCACGTCCTGATCAGGGACGCCGCGTACGGGGCTCTGCCCAAGGCCTCCCGTGCCGACCTGCACGAGCGGTTCGCCCGATGGCTGGACAAGCACCACGAGGGTCAGGCCGTGAACGACCTCGTCGGCAGTCACCAAGAGTCGGCCTACCACCTGCGCGCCCAGCTGGGCGCCCTGGACGAGGCCACTCTCCGCCTCGGGCAGGAGGCGGCCGATCGGCTGACCGCGGCAGGCCGGCTGCTCCTGGTGGTCGACAATCCGGCGGCGGTTGGCCTGCTGACCCGAGCCCTGGCGCTGCGCTCCGCCGACGGCCCGGAACGATGGTCGATCCAGTCCGACTTGATCGATCCACTTCTGAGCCAGTTGAAGCTGCGGCAAGCTGCCGAGATCGCGGAAGACATCCGGGCGACCGCGATCCCGGCCGGCGCCCTGCAGTGGGCCACCCGGGGTCGGCTGGAAGCCGCTCGGGTTCGTCAGATGACCGCGCCGGAGGGCGCGACAGAGATCCTGCGGCGGGAGGCCGAGCAGGCCATCCTGGTCTTCGACAAGCTCGGCGACGATGTGGGCCTGGGATTCTCGCACCAGGCTCTTGCTGACGTCGGCATGATGTCTGGCGATCTCGCGGCGTTTGCGAAAGAGGCGCAGCTCGCCGCCGACCATCTCGCCAGGGCGGGACGGGAGCAACAGGCGCAGGTGGCGAGACTGGGGGCGTTGTCTCCCATGATCAACGGGGCGCATCCCGCATCCTTGGCGCTGATCGAGGCCCGGCGACAAGTGACTGCCATGGACGGGCGACGGATGCGGATGCTCGGCTTGGGCGGTGTCTATATCCTGGCGGAACTGTTGGGCCGTAGAGAAGAGGCGCAGCGGGCCCGTGAACAGGCCGAGAGCTTGCTCACCGAGCTGCGGAGCCCCGATGCCACCGCTGCCTTGTCCTGGCAGATGGGCTCGGCAGCGCTGGCCTGCGGGAGAGCGGCAGAAGCGGCCGAGCTCCTCGCCCACGCCTGTGCCGTGCACGAGGCGGCAGGCGCTACTGGCTTCTTGTCCACGACGGCTGGTTACCACGCACACGCCCTGCTCCTCACCGGGGATCATCCTGAGGCCCGCCGACAGGTGGACCGGGCCCTGGAGACTGGCTCGACCGATGACGTCCTCACCCAAGGTCTGGCCCGCAGCGCGCTCGCCTGGTTGGCCGCCGCCGACGGCGAGGAGCCGGCAACGGTGCGGCGTCACATGTCCGCCGGGCTAGCCGCGCTGGAGCCCACCGAGATGATCCTGGATCTGGCGGTCGTGCACGCCGCATGCGCCGAGGCGGCCCGGCTGCTCGGCGACGACACGGCGGCGCGACAGCACCGGCAGCGCGCCATCGACCTCTACGACACCAAAGAGAACATCGTCGGCGCGGCCGTGCAGCGGGCCTTGTTGGTAGGTGAGGCCGAGTAGCCGCCCAGATGTGGGTCCAGTAAGCCGGAGGATCCGCCAGCCGGGTCAGGTCTTGACGCTGGCGTCCTCCCAGGCCAGACGAGCCAACAGGGCGCCGGCACCGAGCTCGTCCAAGTAGGACCTGGCGGCGGCCACGGCACCCTCGGGCATCAGGTCACGGGGTAGGACGGCGGCTGCGTCCAGCGTGATCAGGGCATGCGTGAACCGGTCGCCCGCGGCGAGCCGGCCGGCGAGTACCGCGTCGTAGCCGCCTGCGGCTTCGCGGGGGCGACCATCGAGTGCGCTGACCCCTGCTTCGAGCGCTCGGCGCACGGACTCGTGCCACCGCTTGTCCTCGACCGGCATCCGCTCCAGTGCCTGGCGCGCCCGGGCGGCGTCACCCAGCCACAGCGCGGCGCGTCCGGCGAAGGAGGCCGCGACCGTGCTGTTCGGGCCGAAGACCGCCTCCGCGTCGACGGCGCCGATCGCCTCGTCGAACGCCCGGGTCAGGTCGCCGGCCATCAGCGAGATCACGGATCGGACCCGGCGGTACCAGGCGAGGAATGTCGGGTTCTCGATGCCCTCACCCACCTGACTCATCGCCGACAGGGCGCCCGCGTGGTCACCGCGGTACGCCATGAGCAGGGCGACGTTCAGCGAAATGGCGTCGGACAGCACTTGCGGAAGGTCCGACCGAGACTTCAGCTCTGCGAGCAGGTCGTCAGCCTTCGACCAGGCTCCGGTCTCGACGGCGAACTCGGCCGCGTTCGCCAATGCCGTCATCTCCGGTCCACCGCAGCCACCACGCCGCGCGATCGCGGCCGCCTCAAGGGACTGCTCGTAGGCGTCGACCAGCTCATCCGCCTCGAGCGCCAGGCCCACGAGTACCTGCGCCGCGGTGCGTAGGTCGTTCTCCTCGGTCGCGATCGCGAGCATGCCCCGGCGCAGTGCGGTCGACTCCCGATGCCTACCCAGGTCGCTCAACGCAGCCGCTCGGTTCCCGAGAGCGTTGTGAAACCGGTCCCATGCCCGTGCAGCCTCGTAGCCCGCCAGGGACCGGTCGATGGCGGCGAGGCATCCTTCCGGGTCGGCCGCGAAGTACAAGACGTAAGCATGAGCGTGGTCGAACTCCGCCCGAGCCAGCGCCTCGGTCGTAGCGTCCAGTCGTGCACGCATCTGCTCAACCAGCGTCCTGAGATCGGCGACCCGGTCCTCGTCACCGAGCGCAGTCGCGAGCAGGCCCATCGCTGTGACCTCGGCATCGGCGTCGCCGAGGTCACCGAGAATGGTCACCGCCTCCCGCAAGTAGGCGAGCTGCTGGTCAGGCTTCAGCGCGTCGCTCGCCGCCCGCGCGGCACCCTGCAGGATCGTGGCGCGTTCCTCGCCGTCCGGCGTGATCGCCAGTGCCTGCTCACCCAGGACCAGAGCCTGCTCGGGTGACCCCAGCTTGGTAGCGCGGTCCGCGGCCTGGGCCAGCCAGTCGCGCGCCCTGGCGCTCAACGCGTCGCGGTCAGGACCGGCCGGTGTCGCGCGCAGCGCCTCGACGTAGTGCGCGGCCACCGCGCCGGCGAGCTCGTCCTCGCCCGCCGCCTCGAAGTGGTGGGCGGCGGCCAGGTGGCGGCCGCGGCGGTCGCCCCTGGAAAGCATGCCGTAGGCGATCTCGCGGATGATTCCTTGGACGAAGCTGTACTGGCCCCGCTCGGGTGAGCGGGGGTCAGCCTCGCGCACGAGGAACTCACGGCGGATCAGGCTGAGCAGGCGGGGTTCGAGGTCGGCCCGGTCCGTGCTCGTCACGGCCGCGAGAGCCTCGAGGGTGAAGCTCTTTCCTAGGACGGCAGCGTCCTGCAGCATCGTCCGGTCCTCGGTGCCGAGGTTGTCCAGGCGAGAGGCTATGAGCGCGTGGAGCGTCTCCGGGACCTCGAGATCGCCGGGGTCCTCGACGAGCTCGTACCTGCCCTCGGCCGTTCGCAGGACACCGCGGTCGGCGAGCATCCGGATCATCTCGACGGCGTAGAGGGGCACTCCTTCTGCCCGCTCGGAGATCCTGGTGACCGTACCGAGGTCGGCATCAGGCACCAGCCCGCGAACCAGCGCGGCCATGGTCTCCTCGGCCAGTGGCTCGAGGTGCAGTGCGAGGAGGTTGCGGGTGCCGGCACCCCACGTCGGCCTGCGGTCCGCCAGCTCCGGGCGAGCCAGTGCCACGATGAGGATCGGGTGGTTACGTGACCACTCCAGCAGTGACTCGACGAAGTCCAACAGCCCTGCGTCGGCCCACTGCAGGTCCTCGAACACCATGACGACGGTGCCCGCCGCGCTGATCCGCTCGAAAAACGTGCGCCAGGCTGCGAACAGCTCGTCGCTGCCGCCGGGCGGCCGTTCGTCGAGGCCGAGCAGGAAGGCCAGCCGCGGCTCGAGCCAGCGTCGCTCGTCGTCATCCGGGACGTGCTGCGCGATCGAGGCCGCTAGCTTCGACCGCGACACCCCCGGCGCATCGGTCTCGGCGATCCCAGCCCGCATCCGCACCATCTCGCCGAGCGCCCAGAACGTGATGCCCTCGCCGTACGACGGGCAGCGACCGTGGTGCCACCAGATGATCTCGGCCAGCCCGTCGACGTACTTCACGAGCTCCCAGGCCAGTCGCGACTTCCCGATGCCGCCGATCCCGGTCACCGACACGACGCGCGCCTTGCCCTCCCGCCCCGTTGCGTGCAGGAGCTCCTTCAGCATGCGGAGCTCCTCGGTCCGCCCGACGAAAGGCGGCTCGATCGCCATCCGGTTCTGGCCCTGACGTTCTGCCACCACCCGGAGCGCGCGCCATGCGCGGACCGGTAGCTCCTTGCCCTTCAACGTCAGCGACCCGGCCTCTTCGAACGCGACCGCGCCGGAGGCTGCCCGCAACGTGGCCTCGCCGACGAGAACGCAGCCGGGGTCAGCGACAGATTGCAGTCGAGATGCTGTGTTGACCAGGTCACCGGCGACCATGCCCTGGTGGTCCGCACCTAGCGTCGTCGCCGCCTCGCCGGTGAGGATCCCGCAACGTGCCTGGATCTGCGAGCCGGTCGCGGCTCCCAGAGCGGCGACCGCGTCCACCAGCTCCAGCCCCGCCCGGACGGCTCGCTCCGCATCATCCTCGCGGGTGATCGGCGTCCCCCACACCGCCATCACCGCGTCACCGATGAACTTCTCGACCACACCACCATGGCGGGCAATCACGCTGTCGGCAGCCTCGAAGTAGGAGTCGAGCAGGGAGCGCACGTCCTCGGCGTCGCGTTGCTCCGAGAAGGACGTGAACTCCACCAGGTCGAGGAAGAGCACCGAGACCAGCCGCCGTTCGGTGGGCTGCCCTGCCGGAGCGAGCGAGGCGTCGTCGATCGACCGGTTCGGCTGGCTCATGGGGCTCGCAACAAGCGGCGTGCCGCACTCGCCGCAGAACTTGCCGGACGGAGGATTCAGCGTCCCGCAGGCCGCGCAGGCGCGTGCCAAGGAGGTCCCGCATTCGGTGCAGAACTTGCGGGCCGAGTCGTTGTCGGTTCCGCATGCTGTGCAGATCACGGACACCCCTCCCGATGGGTCCAAGACTAGGGCCAACACGCCAGAAGGAGCAGGGGTCGAGGTCTGGAACGGGCCTGCGAGCGGGAAGTCGTTCAGCGTTCGAGGAGGGCCTCCTGGCGGGCGACGGCCACAGGGCTGCCCTTTGCCTTGTAGAGGGCGATGGCGGTCTCCCGGTGTCGACGTGCCTCCGCGGCGTCGCCGAGCAGGATCGCCGCCTCCGCACCGGCGATGTGCACAGTTGCCTGGTCCAGGGTTGCGTCGGTGCGCTCCAGCAGGGCAACGGCCCGCGCGATGTGCCGCTGCGCCGCTGGGCGGTCACCGTCATGAGCCGCGAGCCAGCCCAGCGCGCCGCTGGCCAGCGCCTGACTGACGGCATCGTCCGTCGCAGCGGCGTCGATCGCCGCCGTGACCCGCGCACGAGCCTCGTCGTGCTTGCCCAGGGCGAGGAGGGCGTGGGCATCCATGGCAGCCGCCGTCGAGAAGTAGCCTGACTCGCCAGCGGCGCCGAGCCTCTCTGCGCCGCCGGCGAAGAGTCGCGATGCCTCCGACGCGTCGCCGACCGCGAGCTCGGCCTCGCCCAACAGGGTCAGCGTCATGACCGCGTTCAGCGACCGCAGCTCGCCGGCCAGCTGCTCGGTGATCTCCTTGTTCGACTCGGCTTCCTCCGTCCGACCCAAGAGGGTGGCGAACGAGGCGACGGCCATCGCGGCGAGCTCGCGGGCGAAGCGCCCGGTCGCGGTGCGTGCCAGGCGACGACTTTCGAGCAACCCGATGTCCGCCGGACAACTGCCGAAGACCAAGGGCATCAGCGCCTCGACCCTGAGCAACTGGGCATGCCGCTGCCTCCCCGCGCGGTCCGCGTGGTCCGCGGCCTGCTGGAGCTCTCGCGCAGTCATACCGCTGTCCAGCCGCAGAGATGCGACGGCGGCTCGCGCCTGGTGCGCCCGGGCAAGTCCGAGGTCGTCCTCCAGGTCCGCGAACACCTCTTGCGCCTGGTCGATCTCCCGGCGCAGCGCCTCCCCGGCGCCCTCGGGGTCGGTCTGCGTCCGCAGGCTCGCGAGCGAGAGACGAGCGTGCGCTGCCCAGCGGCGGTCGCACGCGGCGGTCGCCGCGTCCCGGACACGTCCAGCGAGCTCGTCAGCGCGTTCCAGCTGCAACGTCTGGACGAGGGCCTCGACGAGGTCCACCTGCACTCCCCAGAGCTCCGAGCCGCCTTCGGGCAAGAGGGCCTCGGCGCGCTGGAAGAGCACGACGGCCGCGGCGTCGTCGGCGTACATGAGCGACCGTCCCGCGGCGGCCAGCCGACCCGCCGCCTCCTGGCCGATCGTGCGTGTGGCGACGTCGACGGCGCCGAGGTCGGCGCGGTTGCGGTACGCGGCTTCGAGGTGGCTGCCGATGATGTCGTCGTACGCCGGCCCGTCGGTGCTCTCGTCCAGCCATCGGGCGAACCGTTCGTGCAGCACGGCCCGGGCCGCTTTGGGGAGGGCGTCGTGTGCCGCATCGCGCACCAGGGCGTGGCCGAAGCGCAGCGCCGGCTGCCCCGGCAGGTCCGACCGGCTGGGACCGAGCAGGCCCTTGTGCACCAGGGAACGGGACCGGCCGCGCACGTCGTCGGCGGACAGGCCGGTCATCTCCGCGACGGCGGCCGGGTAGAACACCTCACCGACGATGGCCGCTGGTCCGATCACCGCCCGCTCGTCTGCGGTCAGCCGGTCGAGGCGCGCAGCGAGCAGTGCCGTGATCGTGGGTGGGATCGTCACAGAGGCACCGACCATCTCGGCTCCGTCGGTCTCGAACAGCATCCGCACCATGTGCTCGGCGAACAACGGGTTGCCGCCCGAGCGGACGCGCACCTGGTCGCGGAGGTCCCCGTCGAGCGTGCGGTCGCCGACGAGCCGGTCGACGAGCAGGTCGGCCTCCTCGTCGCGCAGGGGCTCCAGCAGCGCGGAGACGGAGTTGACAGCGCCCACACCCCACCCCGGACGCTCGTCGAGGAGCTCCGGACGTGCGCAGGCCACGACGAGGATGGGCGCGTCCCGCGACCACTGGCACAGCGACTGGACGATGTCGAGCAGTCCGGGCTCCGCCCAGTGCAGGTCGTCCAGGACGAGCAGGATCGGTCGCCTCCGGGCGGAGGCCTCCAGCAGGGACTGGATCGCCCAGGCCTTGTCCTCGACCGAGCCGGGGGCGCTGCCCAGCCCCGCCACCGAGGCCAGCGTGCGCACCACCTCGGCCGCATCGGCAGTGCCATCCAGGTGCTGGGCAAGCTGGGCTCGGGCGGCCGGCTCCGGTTCGGCACCGGTGAGTCCGGCGGCCTGCCGGACAATCTCGACCAGCGGCCAGTAGGTCACCCCCTCGCCGTAGGACAGGCAGCGGCCCCGCAGCACGGTCGCCGCAGGCTCGAGCTGGGTCACGAGCTCTGACACCACTCGCGACTTGCCGATCCCAGCAGGCCCCAGGAGCGTCACCAGGTGGCAGGTCCGGTCCGTGGCCGCGCGGTCGAAGGCCTGCGTCAGCAGCTGGAGCTCGCGGGTCCGGCCGACGAGCGGCGGCCGATCCGCGCGATCGGCCACGTCGGTCAGGTCGCGGACGTCGAGCAACCGGAACACCGGTACCGGGGCGGCGACACCCCGCAGCCGAAGGTCGGGTCGCTGCTCGACGACCACATCGTCACCGGCCATCGCGCGACAGGCAGGCCCGATGAGGCACTCGCCCGAGCCCGCAGCCTGCTCCAGCCGCGCCGCCGTGTTGACTGCCGGGCCTGCGACGAACGTGCTACCGCGCCGAGGATCGCCGACCAGCACCTCACCTGCCTCGACGCCGATCCGCACCTCGAACCGCACACCGTGCGCGAGCCCTACCTGACGGTCGAGGTCAGCGGCGGCACCCAGCACCTCCCGAGCCGCTCGGCAGGCCCGTGTCGCGTCGTCCTCGTGGACGACAGGAACGCCGAAGACGGCCATGACGGCGTCCCCGACGAACTTCTCGACCGTGCCGCCATGTCGTGTCAGCACCGCACCGACCCGGGCGAAGTACGTCTCCATCACGGCGTGCAGCGACTCGGGGTCCAACCGTTCCCCGAGCGTGGTGGATCCCTTCACGTCGCAGAACAGCGCCGTGACGGTCTTGCGCACCTCGACCGGCGCCTCGGCGGATGCGAGAGACGCACCGCACGAGGCGCAGAAGCGCGCCTGCGGGTCACGGGCGGCGCCGCATCGCAGGCAGACCGCCTCGTTCATGCGTGCCGCCTCCGTTCGGTGACCCGAGCCGAGCGTAGGACGGGTCGGCGCGGAGAGTCACGACTTCCGGTGGGCGGAGTAGGGGCTCGTTGGGTGCAGGGGCAAGTGACAGCATGTGGGCGTGTCCCGACGGGTGGCCAGTACCGACCTCGTCGACCGCGTGGCGGAGCTGACGGTCCTGAGCGAGGCATGGGCCGAGACCGCCGCAGGATCGCCCAGGACGGTTCTGCTGGCAGGCGAGGCGGGCATCGGCAAGACCCGGCTGCTCGCCGAGCTGGCGGATCACGCAACAGCCTCGGGGGGCCTCGTCGTCCGAGGCGGCTGCATGCCACTGACGGGCGGCACCCTGCCATACGCGCCCTTCCGGCCGGCGGTCACTGACCTGTGTGCCGCGCTCGGCTCCGAGGCGGTCGAGGAGGCGGTCGGATCGTCGGCCGCATCCCTGAGGACCCTCCTCGGCGGATCCGCCCTGGACCTCGGCCCCGCGCGGGAAGCCACCGAGGACCATGGCGATCAGCTGTTCGACGCAGTCGCGCGGCTGCTGCACCACGCAGCGCTGGAGCAGCCGGTGGTGCTCATCGTGGAGGACCTGCACTGGGCCGACTCCTCCACCTGCGACCTGGTGGCCTACCTGGGCCGTGCGCTCCGCAACAGCCGCGTCCTCCTCATCGCCAGCCTGCGCACAGACGCGCAGACGGACCCGCACGTCGACGAGGTCCTCGACGAGCTCCTGCGGCTGCCACACGTTGAACGGCTCGACCTGCACCGGCTCGTTCCGGACGGGGTTGTCCGGCAGATGGCAGGGATCCTCGGGGCAGCCCCGGAGGCCATGTTCGCCGAGCGGGTCGTCCGGCACAGTGCCGGCGTGCCGTTCCTCGTCGAGGAGCTCACGGCGGCCGGGAGCGTCGACGACAGCGAGGTACCGGAGAGTCTGCGTCAGCTCGTGCTGCGCCGCACCCGGTCGTTGTCGAGCGACGCGACGGCCGTCCTGCGAGCCGTGGCCACCGGCGGGGGCCCGGTCGACGAGCAGACCATCGCCGCGGTCAGTCGGCTGTCGGCGGACGTTCTGGGCCCGGCGCTGCGCGAGCTGGTCAGCGACGACCTGCTCGTGGTCGACCGCGACCTGGGGCGCTACGACGTCCGCCACGCGCTGCTGCGCGAGGCCGTCGAGAAGGACCTCCTGCCTGGCGAGGCAGTTGCCCTCCACGAGCGCCACGCGCAGCTCCTGGAGCAGTCCGGCGCGACGGATGTGCGATCGGTGATCGAGGCGGCCCACCACTGGTGGGTTGTGCGACAGCCTGACCTTGCCTACCCGGCAGCCTTGCGAGCGGCCGTGGCGGCGCGCGGCATCTCGGCGTACGGCGAGGAGCTGTTGCTGCTGGAACGCTGCCTGTCCCTCTGGCCCGCCCTCGACGACCCGGCGACACCCGAGGTGCCGGACCGGGCCGCGCTGCTCTTTGCCGCCGGCCGCGCGGCACGACTGGCCGGCCGGTACGAGACGTCGCGCCGGCTGCTGGGCCAGGCGCGGTCCCTGCTCGACCCATCGGACTCGCCGTTGCGGTCCGCGCAGGTCCTCTTCGAAGAGGCTCTGCTGCTCCGGTCGCTGGGCGACGCCCCCGGGGTCGAGCAGGCCCTGCACGTCCTCCTGGACGGGCTGCCGACCGGCCCGTCGCCTGCGCGGGCCTACGCGCTCAACGCCCTGGTGCAGCTCCAGCTGCAGCAGCGACGCGACGTCCCCGAGCTGCTCCGAACCGTGCAAGGAGCAACCGAAGCGGCGATAGCCGCGGGGGAGCCAGCGGTGGCTGCGCACCTCCAGGTGACTCAGGCCTCCCTGGTCGCCGATGACCCGGCGCGACCCGACGAGGCCGAGGACCTTCTCGCCACGGCCTGGGAGACGGGGGAGCGCCTCGACGACGTCGAAGTGAGGTTGCGCGTCCTGGATGCCCGGGCCCGGCTGCTGGTCGGCCGCGGACGGTTCCGCGAGGGCGAGGATGCGGCCCGCCAAGGACTCCGGCTCGCCGCGGACCGTGGCTCGGCGGTCTTGATCCTCGACTACCTCCTCGGCACCCGCTGCGACGCACTGATGGCGATCGGGGAGTGGGCACGGGCCGCCTCCGCACTGGAGGACGCCCTGCTCGTGGACCGTCCGAACCTCGAGCGCGGCGGTCTGTACGCGCGTCTGGCCGCCGTGCGATGTGCCGTCGGGGACCTCGACGCGGCACGAACCGCGACGGAGACGGCGCGGGCACGCCTGGAGGCGGGTACGGCGGACCCGTCGCTGCTCGTCCTGATCGCCACGGTCGAGGCCGAGCTGGCATCGGCCGAGGGCCGGCCGACCGTTGCCGCCGACGTCGCGCGGCAGGCGGTCGCCGAGCATGCTGACCAGGTCGCGTCCGCTGACATGTGGCGACTGCTGCAGGTCGCTGCGGCCGCCGTGACCGCCGCCAGTCGTCCGGCGGGCCGTGAGCCGCCCGCCTGGCTGGTCGCGGCGGTCCAGGCACAGGGGGTGCGCGCCCCCGAGTCGTCCTGGAACCCGGTCGTGGCGGCGGAGCTGGCCGGTAGCGACCCGGAGCTGTGGCGGCACGCGGCGTCGGCCAGCGGCGACGACTCCATCCCGGTACTGGTCAGACTGCAGGTCCGCCATCGCGCGGCGGAAAGCCTCCTGGCAGTCGGCGCCAGGACTGAGGCCGCCCGACTGCTGGGCGATCTGATCAGCTCGGCCGAGCGCCTCGGAGCCCGAGGCATCCACCAGGCCGCGCTCGACCTGTCGCTCCGGGCGCGGCTTAAGGTCGCCGGCTCAGATGGTCATGGGGCTGTCCACGGGGCCGTCCACCGGGCCGGAGTCGGCGAGCTCACGCCGCGCGAGCTCGAGGTGCTGCGGCTCCTGACCGCGGGGCGCTCGAACGCCGCGATCGCCAGCCGGCTCGTGATCAGCAGCAAGACGGTGAGCGTGCACGTCTCGCACATTCTCGACAAGCTCGGCGCCGCCAGTCGCGGCGAGGCCGCCGCCATCGCCCGGCTGCAGGGGCTGGCCGACCCCGAAGCCTGAGTTCCGGAGACACCGCCGAGCGATCCGCGCTGCGCCTAAGGCGTCCTGGGCGCACAGATAGGACTTCCTCCGGATGTGTCCCTCGACGCCTACGCGCAGCCTCAGAGGTGTCGGAACAACCAAGGAGCGCACCATGAACGGCTATCACCCCACCCACGCCGCGGCCCTGGCGGACGAGCACCTACGCGAGCTGCTCCGGGACGCTGCCCGGGCGCGCATGATCGCCGACCTGCCCGACCGCGACCGGCCCCAGACCCCCCGGCAGCGAACGGCCTGGTGGTCGCGCATCACGTCCCTCGTCTCGCACCGAGGCGTCAACGTTCCTGCGTAGAGCACTCAATCAACCAACATCACGGTCAGTCACGAAGCACCCGGAGGTGCGCCATGTCGTCCATCCGCCGAACCTTCCTCACCCTCACCGCAACCCTGTTCGCCGTGGTCGTTGGCAGCGGGACAGCCTTCGCCCGCCCCGCTCCGCTGATCGAGCCGGACCAGGGCCCCCCTGCCGAGATGGGCGGTCCCTACACCCCCCCGTCGACGTCGACGGTGCTTCCTCCAACGGATTCCTGGACAGCTGGCCGCAGGTGACCGTGGCCGTCCTGGTCGCTGCCGCCATCGTGGCGATCGCCGTCCTCGGGGTCTCCCGGCTCCGGCACCACACGGCGGCGACGGCCTGACCTGGAGGAGCGACACCCGGCACAATCCTGGCCGTGCCCCGCCTCGGCGGGGCACGGCCGCTGCTCGCCTACCCTTGCGCCCCGGGATGGCGGGTGGCACCTTCGTCTGCAGCGCGCCAGCGTGCGGGTATGGCGGGTCCTTCTCGATGGGGTGGCCAATGACGGACAAAGAGATGCTCGACCGGCTCCGCTCGGTGCCGCTGTTCGAGGGGCTGTCGGACAAGGAGCTCAAGGATGTCTTGACCCGGACGAGGGTCGTGCAGCATGACAGCGGTGGCGAGATCCTCGAGGAAGGCGGCGGTGCCATCGGGTTCCACCTGATCCTGGACGGCACCGTGACGGTGCTCCAGGGAGGCGGCGTGCGCCGGACACTCGGCCCCGGCGACTACTTCGGTGAGATCTCCATGATCGATGGGAAGCCGCGGTCGGCAACGGTGCGGCACGACGGCCCCGTCAGCACCTTGTCGCTCGCGGCGTGGAACTTCGCGCCCCTGCTCGACGCCCACCCCACCATGGCGAGAAAGATGCTCCTGGGTCTTTGCGGGCACCTCCGCGCGGCCGAGTCCCGTACCGAGTGACACGACCGCCCCGTGCTCCGGCCAGGACGTCGGACGTGACGAGCTGATGGAATCGTCGAACGTGCTGGCCGACCTGGCGCGGGTGCTGACGGCCATGGGGCCGGCCCTGGCACCACGGGGGAGCGAGGCGTTGCTGAGGAGCATCACCGAGGCAGCACGCGAGCTCTTCGGTGCACAGGCCTGCTCGCTCGCTCTCCTCTCGGACGACCGGACGGAGCTGGTGTTCACGACGGCGTCCGGACCAGGGGCAGCGGGTGTCGTCGATCTGCGCCTACCGGTCGGGCAGGGGATCGCCGGGTGGGTCGTGATGTCCGAGCAGCCGATCTCGGTCGCCGACCTCCAGCAGGACACCCGGTTCGCCTCGGGGGTCGCCGAGTCGACGGGCTACGTCCCGCGCGCGATCCTCGCCGTTCCGGTGGCGAGCCCGCGCCAGGTGCTCGGGGTCATCGAGGTGCTCGACCGCGATGCAGCGCGCGCCGGCGCGGAGCACGACATGCGGCTGCTGTCGTTGTTCGCCGATCAGGCCGCCCTCGCGATCGAGAGCGCCCGCGTCTTCGACAACCTCGGCCGGGCCGTCCTCGACGCGGTCGCCGCTGCCGATCCGGGAACGCCGATCTCGGAGGCGTTGTCGGCCGCGGCCGAGAACGCCCCGCCGCGGGATCGCGACCTGCTCGACCTGGCAACGCTCTTCGCCGAGCTCGACCGTCAAGGCCCTGAGGAGCGACGGCTCGCAGTGGGCGTCCTGGACTCGTTGCTGGCCTACCTCAGGGGGCGGGGTCGACGTCCGAGCTGAGGCCTGCGTGGTCCGATGCCTTCCAACCGACCGAGCTGGGTGCCGTCCGCCCGCTGCTGGACGGCGGTGGGCTCACCCGCGAGTGGGCTTGGGGCGGCGCAACCGGGGCCGGCGTCGACGTGGCCGTCGTGGACAGTGGAATCGAGGCGGGGCATCCCCTCGTCGGCGCGGTCCACTCGGCCGTGGCGTTCTCCTACGACCCGGAGTCCGAGGACCGGGTGCGCCGCGAGGAAGGGCCGCACCCTGACCTCTTCGGCCACGGGACGGCATGCGCCGGGATCATCCGCCGGGCGGCGCCGGAGTGCCGGCTGCACAGCATCCGGGTGCTGGGGGAGGGTCTGACCGGAAAGGGTTTCGTCTTCGCCGCCGGCCTGGAGTCGGCGATCGAGCGCCGGATGAGGGTCGTGAACCTGTCGCTCAGCACCAGCCGGGAGGACTACTTCGGCCTCTTCCACGAGTTGGCCGACCGGGCATATTTCGCGGGCGTGATGCTGGTCTGCGCGGTGAACAACGTGCCGGCGCCGAGCTACCCGTCGCAGTACGCGTCGGTGTTCTCGGTGGCCGCACACGACCGTTCAGACCCGTTCGGGTTCGACTACAACCCCGAACCACCGGTGGAGCTCGGGGCGCCGGGCATCGACGTCACGGTGGCCTGGCTGGGCGGCGGGACCATCGTGACGACCGGGAACAGCTTCGCGGCACCGCACATCTCGGGCCTGATCGCCCGGATGCTCTCCAAGCATCCGCAACTCACGCCGTTCCAGGTGAAGACGGTGCTCCACGCACTGGCGGACAACGCCCGATCATGACGCGACGGACGGAGCCCTACGGGAGCCGTCCGCCGCGTCCTGTCGGCTACACCGGCTTCGCGGCCTTGTGGCCCTCGGTGTCGTCGGCCTCGTCGGCGTTCGCGGGAAACTTCGGCTTAGGGGTCGCGGTGTCGTCGCCCTCGTTGACGCCAGCGGGAAACTTCGGCTTGTGGCCCTCGGTGTCGTCGTCCAGAGGCTTGTCCTGCCGGATATCGCCCATCTTGTTCCTCCTCGTGACAATCGGATGATCAGACTGTGCTCTCGATCGAGGCCGCGGTCTGTGTCCGGCGCTACACAGCAGACCGCATGAGCCAGCAGTCGTGGGCCTCACGGGTTGGCCGGGGCCTCGGCCCGCCGACGCAGGATGTCGACCGCGACGACCTCGATGTGGCCACGGGACAGCCTGAGAGCCCCCGCGGCCTCCAGCCGGCGGAGCACCCGGTTGACCGTGGGCCGGGTAGTGCCGGCCATCGTCGCGAGGTCCTCCTGGGTGATCGGGACCACGACCGGTGCACCGCCGTCGTACCTGCCGAGCAGCTCGAGCAGGCGCCGCAACGTGCGCTGCTCGGCAGGGAGGTAGAGCGCCTCCAGGAGGTGGGCCGTCAGGCGCCTCACCTGGGACGCGAGGACCTCGACGAGCAGGTGCTCGACGGAAGGGTAGGCACGGCGGAGCTGGTCGAACCGGGCGCCGTCCATCGACAAGGTCTCGACCGGCTCGAGGGCCACCACCGACGCGGTCCGCTCGTGCCGTGGGCCCAGCAGGGCCTGCTCCCCGAAGAAGTCGCCCGGCCCCAGCACGGAGAGCGTGACGGTCTCGCCGTCCGGCGTAGATACCCGCACGGCAACGCGTCCGCGGGCAAGGAGGTGGAACGCACCTCCAGGATCCCCCTGGTGGACCACGGTCTCGTCCCGCGAGTAGCCATGCCGCACGGTGGCGGCCAGCACTCGCGTCCGGTCGGGTTCGTGCAGCCCCTGCAGGATCGGCCACTCCACGGCACGCACCTCCGCGGTTCCCGTCCCGACATCGCCTCGTTCGCCAGCATGACCCATCCGCAGCCCCCTCGGGTGCGGAAGTCCGAACCGCCTCAGGCCGTCGGTATCCGGCGCGCTGCTAGTGCTTCGACCCTGAAGCGCAGCTGGTGGTCACCCTCCATCGCCGCGAGGAAGTCGTCGCGGTCGAGGGCGTAGAGCACGCAGTTGTCGCGCGCGACGACGGAGGCTGTGCGGGCTGTCTCGTGCAGCAGCGCGATCTCGCCGAAGCACTCGCCTGCGCCCATCCGGCTCAGCTGCTCACCACGGTACGTCGCGTCCAGCTCGCCGCTCTGGACGACGTAGAAGCGATCTCCGTGGTCGCCCTCGCGAACGACGACCGTGCCGGCGGGGACCTCGACTCGGGTGAGGCGGCCGGCCAGCATCTCGACGAGTGGCCGGACGAGCGGCTGGAACAATGGGACACCGCTGAGGAGCGTGACCCCCTCGGGCTCCGACACGACGGGGTTGAGCCGGCGCAGGCGTGCCATCGCGGCCAGCCCCAGGAGTGCGATGGGCGATGAGATGGCCACCAGTCCCCACCGCAGGCCCAGTCCGGCGATCAGCAGCGGCATCGCCAGCGACCCCAGCGCCATGGTGGCGATCAGCCCGCTCTCCAGGGCGCCGAAGACGCGCCCCAGCACGGCGTCCGGGCTGATGCGCTGCACGATCGTCGAGGCGTTGACGTCCACCACCGGGTTGGCGACGCCGATGATGAACATGGCCAGGAACGCCGCCCAGGTCGTCGGCCAGATGGCGATGAGCATCAGGGGCAGCGTCCAGAAGACCACGCCCCAGCCGAAGTCCGTTGCCGGGTGGCGCCGGACGACGAGCCCAGCCGCGAGAAAGCCACCGAGCAGGGCGCCGACGCCGAGCACCGAGTCGAGGTAGCCCACACCGGCCGGTCCGAGATCGGTGAGCTCGAGCGCTATGGCGACGCCGAAGACGAGCGACGCGCCGGCTACGACGGTCTGCGCACAGTAGATGCCGACCACGAGCCGCAACGCGGGGTCTCGTCGCACGACCCGGAAGCCCTCGAGGGCCTCGCCGAGGAATCCGGGACCGGTACCTGCGGTGCCTTCTTGCGGCACCTGCTCCGCCTGCGTACCGGCGGAGATCGCGGCTTTCTGACGACCTCTGGAGATTCCGCCGACGAGGACCGCGGAGAAGATGAAGGTGGCGGCGTTGAAGACGAACACGGTGGGGATGTCGGTGACGGCCAGCAGGAGCCCGGCCAGTGCTGGCCCCAGGAAGAACGCGAGACTCTCCAGCGTGCTGGCGACGGCGTTGGCGGCGGTCAGCTCCTGAGGGTCCTCCACGAGCGAGGGCGTCAGCGCCAGCTGGGCCGGGTGGAAGGCGGTCCCGACGATGGGCGAGAGTGTCGCGACGACGAACACGATCGCCGCGGGTCCGTCCCACTTCACCAGCCCTGCCGCGGCGAGCACCAGCACCGACCGGACGAGGTCGCAGGCAATCATCACGGTCTTCCGGGGGATCCGGTCTGCGAGAGCCGCCCCGAACGGGGAGATGACGGCCATCAACGTGAACCGGACGGTGCCCCAGACGCCGACCGCGGCGGCGCCGCCCTCGCCGTACGCCCAGACCGCGATGGCCGTGGTGTACGCCCAGTCGCCGATCGCCGACGTGGCAAGGGCCAGGTTCAGCCGCCGCAGGCTCGGCCGGCGGAACACGGTCGTCATCGTGGCCGCGGTCTGCTGGACAGACGACCGGATACTCACCATCGGCTACCCGGACCCGGTCGACAGCATCCCCGCAGTCTGCTCCCATCCGCGGCGGGCCGCAGGGAGCGGACGGCCCAGCGACAGGTTGACCCCACCGCCGAGGAGACCGCACGCTTGGCCCCATGTCGGGATGGTTCGAGCGGCACCCGGGGACCGCAACTGTTGTGCTGGGCGTGGTCGCCTGCCTTCTTGTCCTGGCCGTGACAGCGGCCGCCACGGGACATCTCCTGGCCGCGGGTGGGAGCGCGCTGGTCGCGCTGACTCTCTGGCAGCAGATCGAGTCGACGATCTCTCGCGGCAGGGCAGGGTCGAAACAGACTCCAGGCCGCTGACTCCGAGCGTCGATCAGGCGGTGACGGGTCCGAAGATGGCTCGCTCGGCCCGGTGGAACCTGGCCCGCGTCGTGAGCAGGCCGGTGAGCCCGTGGTCGGTCAGCCAGCGCCATTGCGCGGGCGTCTTCTCGTTGAGCTCCCAGGTCAGGTGCCAGACCCCGCGGGCCTGGGAGTAGCCGAGCATCCGCCGGTCGACGTAGGTGATGTGGATGCAGATCGCCTCGAAGCCGTTGGCCTGCGCTGCGTCCACCATGTCCTCAGCGGCCGTGCGGGACTTGGGGTATCCCTTCATGCCGGCGCGGATCCCGTGCCGGCGGATGACGTCCAGGGTCTCGGGCGTCACCTGGTACAGGAACAGGACCGCTCCACGTTCGCGGCGTTGAGCGGTGATGGCACGGACGGCGACCTCGACGCTGTGCAGGATCTCGGCGTCCGTGCCGGCCAGCAGGTTGCTCTTGAGGTCGATGTACCACTCGGTCAGCGGCACCGAAAGGAAGTCCTCGAGCGTCGCCACCCGCGTGCCACCGGCGAGGCGGCATCGTCGGACGCCGTCCAGCGTCTGCTGTCCGACATCGCCACAGGTTCCACCCATGGCCGGGTCGTGCGTCGCGACCAGCTGGTCGTCCGCGGTCAGCATGAAGTCGGCCTCGGCGAAGCACGCCGGTGTGGTCTGCTGCGCCTTCATGCTGTTCACCCTGCGCTCGGCGACGCGGGTGCCGACATACTTCCGGTTGACCGGGCAGGGCGGCTCGCAGGACACCGCTCCGGCTGACGCGCTGCGGCAGCGGTCGCGTCCCTCGCCGCCGCTCGCGACATCACGGCCGGCGCCACCGTCCAGGTAGTCGTGGCCCGCTCCGGCGCAGATCCGGTCCGCCCCGCCCCGACCGGCGATGACGTCGTTGCCGGCCCGCCCCACGATGACGTCCGGCCCGTCGGTGCCGACCAGGGTGTCTGCACCCGACGTGCCGACGATTGTCGCCGGTCGGCCGAGGCACCGGGGTGTTGCGACATCGGCCGCACACGGACTCAGCAATGCCACCGCCGTTGCCGCCGACAGCACCGCCGTCACACCGACCGACAACCGCGAAGCCAGATGTCCGCGCGTGGGTTCGGTCGCTGTTTCGTGAGCTGACCACTGATCGGACACGACTGCCTACCCGTAGGTCTCCGCCGATATCGCCGGGCGAGGGCATGACGGTGTGTCGCCTCCGGACCATCAGGTCCGCGACGGGATTCGTTGGGTCCCCACCCTTTGCTGTCTCCCGAGGACGCCGACGGCCGCACCGGGGTTCGGTTTTGACAACGGCGAAAAAACGTTGAGCCACAAGGGCTTCAGCGCCGTCCTTGCTGCCGCGAACCAGCGAACGGGGTGGCGGCATGGTGAAGGTGAGCGTCGTCGTTCCGGTGTTCAACCCCGGCCGTTACCTCGACGATCTGTTGGCCTCGCTGGACCGTCAGTCGATGCCCGCAGAGGACTTCGAGGTCGTCTTCGTCGACGACGGGTCGACCGATGGCACCGCCACTCGACTCGACGCGTTGACGGCCACCGCACCGAACATGCGAGTCATCCACATCCCCGGCTCCGGCTGGCCCGGACGGCCCCGCAACGTCGGCATCGACGCGGCCCGAGGTGAGTTCGTGCAGTTCGTCGACCAGGACGACGAGCTGGGCGACGAGGCGTTGGAGCGCCTGTATGAATACGCCATCGCACATGGCTCCGACGTCGTCGTGGGCAAGGAAGGGCGGCGCAGCAAGGTCTGGAGCACCGGACCGCTGTTCGTCCGGGACCGCCCGAACGCGACCCTCGAGAAGGATCCAGCCCTGCTTCTCCTGCTCACTCCGCACAAGATGTTCCGTCGTGCCTTCCTGCTCGAGCAGGGCATCCGCTTCCTCGAGGGGCCACGGCGGCTGGAGGACCACGCCTTCGTGATGACAGCGTACTTCCGAGCACGGGTGATCTCTGTGCTGGCCGGCTACACCTGCTACTACTGGCACCGGCGGGAGAACAGCGCCGGACGTCGACCCAAGGACTGGCGGGAGTACTTCGCCAGCCTGCGCGACACGCTCGACGTGGTGGAGCAGCACACGTCGCCGGGACCCTTCCGGGACCGCCTGATGGCCCACTGGTACCGGACGAAGGTGCTCCGGCGGCTCGGTCCCAGCTTCGCCGGCTGGCCGGAGCCAGAGGCGCGGGTGCTGTTCGAGGAGCTGCGGGCGTTGACGCTGGAACGGTTCCCGCCACGGCTGGACTCGCAGCGACCGCTCGGCCCGATGCAGCTCTGGGCCGACCTGCTGCGGGCCGGAGCCTTCGCGCAGACGCGCGCGCTGGCCGGCGAGGAGCGGGCGATGTACGTCACCGAGCAGGTGGACGCCCTCCGGGTCGCGAAGGGCCGCCTCGAGCTGACCGTCACCGCGACCTTGCGGCGCCGCGACGGCTCGCCGGTGCACCTGGTGCGCCGCGCCGGGACGGTTTCGCAGGTGCCGCCCATCGCGCTCGAGGGCGTCGACCTGTCACCGGCGGCGCTGGACGTCACCCGCGCCTACGAGCGGCTGACCGTGACGGTATTTGCGCGGCACCGCTCGTCCGACCAGCGGTTCGCGCTGCCGGGTCGCGCCGACCGCGTCGACGTCGGGCCGGACGGAGAGCCGTTCGTCAGCGCGACCGCACAGGTGACACTCGACCCGTCCCGGACCGAGGATGGCCGGCCGATGAGATCGGGTCACTGGTGGCTCGAGGCCGAGCTGGCGTTCGGCGGCTGGGTCGTCAGCTGCCCTGTCGGGAGTCGCTCGTTCTCGGCCCGGTTCGACGACGTCGACGTGACGGTGTCGAGCGTCAGCCGGCGGTCCGAATGGCGGTCGCAGCTCGTTCGAGGCGTCCGGTTCCGCGCGCCGCAAAGGTAGGGTTGTTCGCCTCATGTCAGGTCCGACGTCTGCCCTGCCACAGTCGGTCGTCGTCGGCAAGCTCCGAGCTGCCGGGTGTGTGTACGCCGAGGACGAGGCGGAGCTGCTGATCGCTGCGGCTCACTCGGCGCAGGAGCTCGTCGCCCTGGTCGACCAGCGGGTCGCCGGCCTGCCGCTCGAGCATGTTCTGGGCTGGGCGGAGTTCTGCGGGCTGCGGATCGCCGTCGAACCTGGAGTGTTCCGTCCCCGTCCGCGCACCGAGCTCCTGGCCGAGCAGGCTGTGGCCCTCGCCCGGGCGGGTTCCCGGGTGGTCGACCTGTGCTGCGGCTCTGGTGCGGTGGGGGCGGTGCTGGTCGCCGCGGTGGCCGAGGTCGAGCTGCACGCCGTCGACATCGACCCGGCTGCAGTCCGCTGCGCGCGCCGCAACGTGTCCGCAGCCGGCGGCCAGGTCTACGAGGGCGATCTCTACGACCCGCTGCCGGGCACGCTGCGGGGGCGGGTAGACATCCTGGTCGCCAACGCGCCGTACGTCCCTACCTCGTCGATCGGCTTCCTGCCCCCCGAGGCCCGGTTGCACGAGCCGATGGTGTCCCTCGACGGCGGCACGGACGGCCTCGACGTCCTGCGGCGGGTGATCGCCGGGGCACCGGACTGGCTGGCGCCGGCCGGCCACCTGCTGGTGGAGACCAGCGACGCCCAGGCGGCGGAGACCGTTGCCGCGGTGGCCGGCGCCGGACTGGACCCGCGGCTGGCACGGTCCGTGGAGCTGGGCGCGACGGTGGTGATCGGCCGGGCAACGGTCCCGGCCGGCTGACCCGCCTGGTCGGAACCGCTCGTCGGAGTGGAACGCCTCCCGAGGGGGGGTTCGGGAGGCGTCCCTGCTCCACCTGGGCCGGCAGACCTCTGCCCCACCAGGTGTCTCACCCCGAGCGATGAACTGCAGTACCCCTTTTGCCGCGTCGGACGACCATGACCGGAAGGGGTGGTCAGGCCCCACCGCACGCGCGGACTACTGCTGTCCACCGGGGTCTGGAGCGTGCCTTCAGTAGAGCACCGATGTGGCCGCCTGGGAAGGGGGCATTCCGGGCCTCGGCAGACGAGAAACCGGCGGGCCGGGGGAGTCCCCCCACGAAGCTCTCCCGACCCGCCGGGTGAGGACCACGGTGCCGCAGATCGGGCCCGGGGGCCATCGCCTTTTCGACCGAACCCGCACCGGACGATCGGCTCGACTCCGTCGCGGATCGATGGAGTAGTACGGTCCCCTCTCCGCACCCGGTGAAGAGGACATGCACGTGGACGCCCTGCGCAGCCTGACCCGTGACGAGGCGCGAGCCCGTGCCGGGCTCGTCGTCGTGGACCGGTACGACATCGCTGTCGACCTGACCGATCTTGCCGAGGGTGACGCCTTCCGGGCGATCTCGACGGTGCGCTTCTCCTGCCGTACGCCGGGTGCGGCGACCTTCGTCGACTGCGCGGCCGAGGTGGTCCGGGCCACGCTCAACGGCGCCGAGCTGCCGACCGACGCGGTCGGCGACGCGCGGATCGCGCTGTCCGACCTCGCCGCCGAAAATGTCCTGGTCGTCGAGTCGGTCCAGCGGCAGACCCACGAGACCACCGGTGTCCACCGCTCGGTCGACGCCGCGGACAAGCAGGTGTACGTCTGGACCTCGTTCGAGCCCGACGAGGCACGTCGGGCCTGGGCCTGCTTCGACCAGCCCGACCTCAAGGCGGTGCACGCCTTCACGGTGACGGCACCGGAGACCTGGACCGTGCTCTCCAACACCGGCGACGCCGCGATCGAGGACGTCGATGCCGGCCGGCGCTGGGCGTTCGGCGACACGCCGCGGCTGTCGACGTACGTGCCCGTCGTGAACGCCGGACCGTTCCACGAGCGCCGCGTCGAGCGCGACGGCCGGCACCTCGGGCTCTACTGCCGGCAGTCGCTCGCGTCGTACCTGGACCGGGACGCCGACGAGCTCTTCGACATCACGGCCGCCGGGCTGGCGTTCTTCGGCGAGCAGTTCGCGATGCCGTTCCCGCAGCGCCGCTACGACCAGGTGTTCGTCCCCGACCTGGGCGGTGCCATGGAGAACTACGGGTGCGTGACCTGGAGCGACGCTTCGATCTACCGCAACGCACCCACCCACGGCCAGCGCGAGGAGCGGGCCGCGATCCTGCTGCACGAGATGGCGCACATGTGGTTCGGCGACATCGTCACGATGCGCTGGTGGGACGACCTGTGGCTCAACGAGGCGTTCGCCGAGTGGGCAGCGAACTGGGCCACGGCTGCGGCCACCGAGTTCACCGACAAGTGGGCCGGGTTCCTGACCGGGGCCAAGCTGGCCGGATACCGCGCCGACCGCGCCCCCACCACGCACCCGATCCGCCAGGAGGTCGGCGACGTCGCCGACGCGGCCGCAGGGTTCGACGACATCACCTACTGGAAGGGCGCCAGCGTCCTCAAGCAGCTGGTCGCCTACGTCGGCGAGGACACTTTCGTCGCGGGCCTGCGCACCTACTTCGCGAAGCACGCCTGGGGCAACGCCTCGCTCGACGACCTGGTCGCCGAGCTCGCCGCGGCCAGCGCCCGGGACCTGTCGCGCTGGGTGGCCGGCTGGCTCGAGACGGCGGGCACCGACGAGCTGTCGCTGGAGCGGGCCGGCGACGGCTACGTCCTGCACGCCGAAGGCCCCGCGGGTGCCGAGCCGCGGCCGCACCGCCTGGACGTGGGGGTGTACGACCGGGTCGGCGACGGCCTGGTCCGGCGCGAGCTCGTCGCGGTCCACCTCGAGGGCCGCAGCGCCGCGCTGTCCCCGGGCGGCGGGCCGCCGGACCTGCTGCTGCTCAACGACGAGGACCTCACCTTCGCCGGCGTGCGGCCGGACGACGACTCGCTGTCCGCGTTGGTGACGTCCGCGGCCCTGCTGCCCCGGGCGATCTCCCGGGCGGTGGCCGTGCAGACCGTGTGGGACGCGCTGGTCGTCGGCGCCGTCCCCGCGGCCGACTTCGTGACCTGCGCCACAGCGGTCCTGCGCCGGGAGACCGCCGAAGCGGTCGTCGAGCCGTTCCTGCGGCTGGCCGTCCAGGCCGCCGAGCACTGGTCGCCACCCGCGGTGCGCGACCAGCTGCTCGAGACAGTCGCGGACACCTGCCTGGTGCTCGCGCAGGCCGACGGGCCGCGCCGGCACGCCGCGGTGCGCGGGCTGGCCCGGACAGCGACCACCGACGAGCAGTTCGCGGCCCTGCGCGAGCTCGCGGGCGACGACCCCGATCTCCGGTGGCGGGCTCTGACCCGGCAGGCGGCGCTGGGCCGGTTGGACCGCGACGAGCTGGAGGCGCTGAAGGCGCAGGACCCCGACCCCGACGCCTGGGTGCGGGCGCTCGCAGCCGAGGCGGCCCAGCCCGATGTCCACGCCAAGACCGCCGCGTGGCAGGCCGGCATGGTCGACCGCAAGGTGCCGATGGGTTCGCTGGGCGAGCTGGCCACGGCGTTCTGGCAGCCCGGCCAGGCCGAGGTGCTGGCGCCGTTCGTCGACCGCTATGTGGAGGTGCTGCCGGACCTGTCCCGCGCCGGCATGATCCTCGCCATGGCGACCTCGGCGTTCATGTTCCCGGTGGTCGGCGTGGACGAGGCGGGCCTGCTCCGGGCCCAGGAGGCGGCCCGGAGCGACGACGTCTCACCGCTGGTCCGCCGGACCGTCGAGGAGCGGGTCGACCAGGTGCGGCGGATGCTCGCGGCGCGTGCGGGCTGATCGGGCCTGCTAGACCGGCGCGCAGGCGGGGCAGCGTGGTGCGGAGTAGGGCCGGTCGACGCCGACCAGGGCCTCCGGGTTCTTGATCCGGCTGCACTCGCGGGTCAGGTGGAAGCGGGCCCGGACAGCAGTGGTGTCGTCCGTCGGCTCGTCGATGCGTTCCAGCCAGCCTTCGGGCGGTTCGTAGGGCACGGTGGCCTCTCGGGCTGGGCTCCTCCGCGGTGTCGCGGTCGGAGCGACTGCCGTTCACGGCGTGCTGCTGCACCGTCCGGCAGTCGCAGTCTACGCGGGGATCAGCGCTCCGGCCGGGACGCCAGCACCGCCCGGACCAGCGCGTCTCCGTCGGGAGCGCGCAGCACCGGGACACCGGGTGGCGTGGCGCGGTCGTTCTCTCCCTCCCCGGGCCGGGTCGTGGGGGAGCCGTGGGTCAGCACCTGCTCGGTGGGGGTCAGCTGGCGGATCAGCACCAGCCGGACCCGGTCCGGGTGCTCCTCGGCAAGGTCGTCGTAGAGGGCCGGGTCGTGCTGCCCGTCGTCGCCGATGAGGGTCCAGCTCAGGCCGGGCAGGTCCGCCAGCAGCCGGCGCAGGCTGTCGTGCTTGTGCTGCCGCCCGGACCGGAACCAACGATCGTCGCTGGGCCCCCAGTCGGTCATCAGCAGCGGCCCCGGCGGGTACCCGTGCCGGGCCAGGAACCGCTCCAACGACGGCGCCACGTTCCACGGCCCGGTGGAGACGTAGGCCGTGAACACCTCGTCCCCGGCCCGCAGGTGCTCGAACAGTCGCGACATCCCGGGCACCGGCCGGCGGGACGACTCGTGCTGGACGAAGGTGTTCCAGAAGGCCCGCAGCGGGCGGGGGAGTGCCGTGATCATCACGGTGTCGTCGATGTCGCTGACGACGCCGACCGTCTCGTCGGCGCCGACGACCCGCACGCTGGTGGTCGCCGACCGGCCGTGCGCGCTGGTGAGCACCACGTCGTGCCAGCCCGGGCCGAGGTCGATCGCCACCGTGGTGTCGACGTAGCCGCCGTTACCGCTGCGCACGGACGTGACCTGGTCTCCCACGGACACCTCGACGACCACGCCGGGCAGCGGCAGCGTCATGAAGCGTCGCCAGCCGCGCACCAGCTCGATCTCCGGACCCGGCGTGTGGGTGAGCAGGGCGCGGCCGAGGACCCGGACCCATCCCTGTCGTCCCGTCACGCCCGTCACGCCGTACGTCGTGAAGGCCAGCAGCCGGACCCGCCAGCCGCGCCGCCAAAGGACGCGCGCGATCCGGCGCTCCACGGTGCGCTCCAGCCGAGCAGCCAGCACCGCGGGAGTCATCCGGTCAGCGTGGCACCGACCGTCACCGCCGGGTGCTGCGGGGGGCGCTCGTGCTGGTGGGGTACGCCGGTTCGCCCTGGTGTCGGCGGCGCTGCCAGGCGGCCCAGAGCTTCCGCCCGACGAACAGGGCCACGGTCCGCCACACCCATCGCCAGATCATGACAGTGCCCTGCCCGGCACGGAGGTCCGGAAACGGGTGCTGTCCGGTCCAGGATGCCGAGAGGCCCCGGACACGCTGTCCGGGGCCTCTCGGGTGGTCGGGGTGCGGTCAGCCCTCGGTGTCCGCCGTGGCAGCCGGCGAGGTCGGGGTGGCCGCGAGCTGGGCGCTGTCGTCCTGGAAGTCGACCGACATCTCGCGCAGCTTGTTCTCGTGGGCGTGACCGTGGTGGCCACAGAAGAGCAGCTCACCGCCGTTGGGCAGGGTCACCCGGATGTAGGCCTGGGCGCCGCAACGGTCGCAGCGGTCGGCCGCCGTCAGGCGAGGGTGCGAGGCAAGTGCTGAGGTCACGTCGCCCTCTCTTCTCGGTGGTGCGGGTGGTACCGGGTCTAACACCCTTTCATCGGCTGTTCGTTCCCGGATCCTCACAGTATTGGTTCGCTCTGCGCGTACAGCCCATCTTCCGCCTACCTGCTGGTGCCCATCTCACCGCACGGACGAACTTTGAGCACGTCACATCTGGGTCACGGCGTGTCGCTGAGCCTACGCGACCACCCGGACGGCCGACCCCGGACACCCCGGGCCAGGTGGTCACGGTCCGCGTCGGTGCGTCGAGACTGCCGTGTCCCGGCCCGCAGGTAGCCTCGGTGGGTGACCCAGACCCTGCACGCCCGCAGCGACGGCGAGTTCGAGCCGGACGCCTACTCCGCGCGCAACCTGCTGGTCCTGGAGGGTCTCGAGGCGGTCCGCAAGCGCCCCGGCATGTACATCGGCTCGACGGACTCCCGCGGCCTGATGCACTGCGTGTGGGAGATCATCGACAACTCGGTCGACGAGGCGCTGGGTGGCCACTGCACCCGGATCGAGGTCGATCTGCACGCCGACGGGTCGGTCGAGGTCCGCGACGACGGCCGCGGCATCCCGGTCGACGTCGAGCCACGCACCGGGCTTACCGGGGTGGAGGTGGTCATGACCCGGCTGCACGCCGGCGGCAAGTTCGGCGGCGGCTCGTACGCCGCGTCCGGCGGGCTGCACGGGGTCGGAGCGTCGGTCGTCAACGCGCTGGCCGCGCGGCTCGACGTCGAGGTCGACCGCGGCGGCAAGACCCACGCCATGAGCTTCCGGCGAGGCGCACCCGGGCAGTTCGGCAACGGCTCGCCCGACTCGCCGTTCGTCGAGGGCTCGGGGCTGCGCGTCGTCGGCAAGGTGACGAAGAAGAAGACCGGGACCCGCGTCCGGTACTGGCCGGACCGGCAGACCTTCCTCAAGGACGCCGCCATCTCGGTGGACGAGCTGCACAACCGAGCCCGCCAGACGGCGTTCCTGGTGCCGGGTCTGACCCTCGTGGTCCGCGATGCGCGCACCAGCGACGAGTCGATCGAGACGTTCCGGTTCGACGGCGGCATCAGCGAGTTCTGCGAGTTCCTGGCCCCCGACCAGTCGGTCAGCGACGTTCTCCGGCTGCACGGTGTCGGCCACTTCCGCGAGACCGTGCCGGTGCTCGACGAGCAGGGGCACATGACGCCGCAGGAGGTCGAGCGCGACCTCACTGTCGACGTGGCGCTGCGCTGGGGCACCGGCTACGACACCACGGTGCGCTCGTTCGTCAACATCATCGCCACCCCGAAGGGCGGCACCCATGTCCAGGGCTTCGAGCGGGCGCTGACCAAGACGCTCAACGAGGCGCTGCGCTCCCAGCGGGTGCTGCGGGCCGCCGAGGACGACGTGGTCAAGGACGACGTCCTCGAGGGCATGACCGCGATCGTCACCGTGCGGCTGTCCGAGCCGCAGTTCGAGGGCCAGACCAAAGAGGTGCTCGGCACTTCCGCCGCGTCGCGCATCGTCGCCTCGGTCGTCGGCAAGGAGCTCAAGGCGGCGCTGACCACCACCCGGAAGGCCGGCAAGCTGCAGGCCAAGGCGATCCTCGACAAGGTCGCCTCGGCGGCCCGCACCCGCGTCGCGGCCCGAGCTCACAAGGAGCTGCAGCGACGCAAGAACGCCCTCGAGACGTCGTCCCTGCCCGCGAAGCTCGCCGACTGCCGCAGCGACGACGTCGAGCGCAGCGAGCTGTTCATCGTCGAGGGTGACTCCGCGCTGGGCACCGCCAAGCTGGCCCGCGACTCCGAGCACCAGGCGCTGCTGCCCATCCGCGGCAAGATCCTCAACGTCCAGAAGGCGTCCGCCTCCGACATGCTGCGGAACTCCGAGTGCGCCGCCATCATCCAGGTCATCGGGGCCGGCTCGGGCCGTACCTTCGACCTGTCCGCGGCGCGCTACGGGCGGGTCGTGCTGATGGCCGACGCCGACGTCGACGGCGCGCACATCCGCTGCCTGCTGCTCACGCTGTTCTACCGCTACATGCGCCCGCTGGTAGAGGCCGGCCGGGTGTTCGCAGCCGTCCCGCCGCTGCACCGCATCGAGGTGGTCAACGCGGGGAGCAAGAAGAACGAGGTGCTCTACACCTACACCGAGGCCCAGATGCGCAAGACGCTGGCCGAGCTGCAGCGCAAGGGCAAGCGCTACAAGGAGCCGATCCAGCGCTACAAGGGTCTCGGCGAGATGGACGCCGACCAGCTGGCCGAGACCACCATGGAGCCGCGCCACCGGATGCTGCGGCGGGTCACCCTGGGCGACGTGGAGGCGGCCGAGCAGGTGTTCGACCTGCTGATGGGCAACGACGTGTCGCCCAGGCGCGACTTCATCGTCGCCGGCGCCTCACGGGTCGACCGCGACAGCATCGACGCGTAGCGGCGTCAACGGCATCGACGCGTAGCGCCCTCACGTCGCGGGATCGGCCTGCCGATACCTCAGCCGTGCTGACTTGGTTCGCCATCGGCCTGTTCGCCGGCGCCGGGGTGCTCGCGAGCCGATGGCTGCGGCGCCGGCGTGACGCGCTGGGGCGGGCGAAGCCGTTCCCCACGGTCTCCGTGGTGCTCCTGGTGGCGCTCGGAGCCGGCGCGCTGGTGCCGGTCATCCGTCACCACCGGCTCGAGACCCGGCTGGAGTCAGTCGCCTCGGCGCTGGTGGGCGCACCGGTGACGGTGCACTGCCAGACTGCCGGCAAGCAGCTGGTAGATGTGGGTCAGGAGCTCGGCTACGTCCGGTACGGCCCGGACGGCGTGCCCGCTCGCGCGACCCTGATCAAGCGGGACCAGTGCTCCGACCTGCGCGACTACCTCGGGTCGGACAAGGACTCGCCGTCGCCGGACCAGGTCGTCGCGGTGCATGTGCTCAGCCACGAGGCGCGGCACATGGCCGGCATCACCGATGAGGCGATCGCCGAGTGCGGTGCGATGCAGCGCGACGCCCGCACGGCTCAGCTGCTCGGGGCCGACCCGATCCAGGCGCAGCGGCTGGCCAGGCAGTACTGGCTGACCGTCTACCCGCGGATGGCCGACGACTACCGGTCGTCGCAGTGCCAACCGGGCGGATCGCTGGACGAGCGCCTGCCCGCGGCGCCCTGGTCGCCCGCCGGCTGAGCAGGCCTCGTGAACCGGGCGATCGTGGGCAAGCCGGACCACGTGCACGCTGAGCGACTCGCCCGGACGGAGTAACCGCGTCCAGATCCCGGTCACGGGGGTGAAGGTCGGGGCCGAAACGGTCGATGCCTTGTCCATGCTCATCCTGCTGATCCTGCTGACCGTCGGCTTCTTCGCCGCGGTGGCCTGGGTGCGCCACGGCAGGAAGCACCGGCCGGCCGCGGTGGTCGCGGAGGCCCCGGCCATGCTTCCCGCCGAGGACCTGCCCCCGCCCTCCGCCGTCGGCTGGCCGCCCGGCGGGAAGCAGTTCTCGTCGTACGTCGACAACGGCTTCGCCGCCCTGGACGCCTACCTGTCCGAGGGCTACGCCGCCTGACCGTTCCCCGCGGCCCCGGTCAGCCGACCGGTGCCGAGCCGCTGACGGCCGCGACGGGCTGGCTGGCGGGCACCCCGGACCCGTCCCGCCGTCCGGTCGCCTCCGGCAGGTCCAGCGCCACCCCGGTCGCGGCTGCGGCGCGGGCCGGCGCCGGACCGGCCCAGGCCAGCGTCAGGACGTCCTCGCCCCGCAGGAAGCGGTGGCAGCGCACCCCGCCGGTCCCGCGACCCTTCGCGGGGTACTCGGTGTAGGGCGTGACCTTGACCGACCCCGCGTCGGTGCCCGGCAGCGCGTCGGAGGAGGCGGCGATCGTCACCACCACGTTGTCGAGCGCGGGATCGACGGCGCCGAAGTGAACGACCCGGGCGCCGCCGGACAGCCGGATGCCGGCCATGCCACCCGCGGACCTGCCTTGCGGGCGCACCGCGGCCGCCTCGAAGTGCAGCAGCTGCGCGTCGGAGGTGACGAACACCAGGTCGCGCTCCTCGGTCGTGAGCTCGACCGCGCCGACGACCCGGTCACCGGGCTTGAGGGAGATGACCTCCCAGGTGTCCTTGTTCTGCGGGTGGTCGGGGACGACCCGCTTGATCACCCCCTGCTCGGTGCCCAGCGCGAGCCCGGGGCTGTCGGCGTCCAGGCCGGAGAGCGCGACCACCTGCTCGTCCTTGTCCAGCGACAGGAACTCCGAGACCGGGGCACCGCCGGAGAGGTTGGGCGCGCTGACCGTGGCCGGCACTGCCGGCACGTCGAGGACACCGAGGCGCAGCAGCCGGCCCGCTGTGGTGACGGCGGCGACCTCGCCCCGCGCGGTGGCCCGGACGGCGGAGACGAGGACGTCGTGCTTGGCGCGGGCGCCCTCGGTCGGGAGCGGGTCGTCGGTCAGGGTGCGGGCCAGCAGGCCGGTGGACGACAGCAGCACCCAGCACGGGTCGTCGGTGACCTCGAGGGGGACGGCGGTCGGGCTCGGCGCGCCGGCCGACTCGAGCAGCACCGTGCGCCGCGGCGTGCCGAACTGCTTCGCGATCTCGGCCAGCTCGTCGGAGACGGTCTTCCGCAGCAGCGACTCGGAGTCGATGATCTCGGTGAGCGCGGCGATCGTCGCGCGCAGCGTCTCCTGCTCGGCCTCCAGCTCGATCCGGGAGAACTTGGTGAGCCGGCGCAGCGGCATGTCGAGGATGTAGTTGGTCTGGGTCTCGGTGAGCTCGAACACCGACATCAGCCGCTCGCGTGCCTCGGCGGCGTCGTCGCTGGTGCGGATGACCTGGATCACCTCGTCGATGTCGAGGATCGCGACCAGCAGCCCGTCGACCAGGTGCAGCCGGTCCAGCGCCTTGGTACGCCGGTGCAGGCTGCGCCGTCGTACGACGTCGAGCCGGTGCGCGATGTAGACCTCGAGCAGCTCCTTGAGGCCCAGGGTCCGCGGCTGCCCGTCGACCAGCGCGACGTTGTTGATGCCGAAGGTGTCCTCGATGGGAGTCAGCCGGTAGAGCTGCTCGAGGATGGCCTCCGGGTTGAAGCCGTTCTTGATCTCGATGACCAGCCGGAGGCCCTTGGTGCGGTCGGTGTAGTCGTCGACGGCAGTGATGCCCTGCAGCTTCTTGCCGCGGACCAGCTCGGCGATCTTCTCCTTGACCCGCTCCGGGCCGACGCCCCAGGGCAGCTCGGTGACCACGATGCCCTTGCGCCGCGGCGTGACGTTCTCGACCCGGGCGGTCGCGCGGGTGCGGAACATTCCCCTGCCGGTCTCGTAGGCCTCTCGGATGCCGTCCAGGCCGACGATCTTGCCGCCGGTCGGCAGGTCGGGGCCGGGCACGAAGCGCATCAGGTCGTCGAGGCCGGCAGTGGGGTGCGCGATGAGGTGGCGGGCCGCGGAGACGACCTCGACCAGGTTGTGCGGCGGCATGTTCGTCGCCATGCCGACCGCGATCCCGGACGCACCGTTGACCAGCAGGTTCGGGAAGGCGGCCGGCAGGACCTCCGGCTCCATCTCGCGGTCGTCGTAGTTGGGCCGGAGGTCGACGACCCCCTCGTCGATGCCGGTCGTCACGGCCATGGCGGCCGGGGTCAGCCGGCACTCGGTGTAGCGGTAGGCGGCCGGTGGGTCGTCGTTGCCCAGGCTGCCGAAGTTGCCGTGACCGTCGACCAGCGGCAGCCGCAGCGACCACGGCTGCGCCATCCGGACCAGGGTGTCGTAGATCGCGGTGTCGCCGTGCGGGTGCAGCGTCGCCATCACGTCGCCGACGACGCGGGCGCACTTGACGTGGCCCCGGTCGGGCCGCAGGCCCATCTCGGTCATCCGGTACAGGATCCGGCGGTGCACCGGCTTGAGCCCGTCGCGGGCGTCGGGCAGGGCGCGGGAGTAGATCACCGAGTAGGCGTACTCGAGGTACGAGCCCTGCATCTCGTCCGAGACGTCGATGTCGACGATGTTCTCGATGAAGTCGTCGTCCAGCGGGGCGGGGGTTCTGGTCTTGCGTGCCACGGGTGGGGCTCCTGGCGGTCATGGTCGGGTCCGGTCGGCGCACCCATTCTTGCCCCACCCCCGGTCACGACCCGGGAGGGCCGCCGTGAGGCGGCGCCCGTGTCGGTCGTGTCCCCGCGCCCTCGGGCGGCCCTGCCGGACGGCGCCTGGGTGCCCCCCGAGGGTGCACTCTGTCGGCATGAGCACAGAGCACGAGGTGGGATCAGCCGAGTCGCTGCCGCCCGGCACGGTCACCGGAGCCGGGCCGTACGCGGTGGGCAATGCCGACGGCGAGCTGTTCGCGGTGTCCCGGCGGTGCCGGCACTTCGGCGCCGACCTGGCGGGCGGCTCGCTGGACGCGGAGGGCCGGCTGGTCTGCCCTGGCACCAGTCGGCCTACGACGTGCGCACCGGCCGGATGGTCCGCGGCCCGCAGGGCGTCTTCGCGAAGGTGCCGGGGCTGGGGCTGGTGTTCCGCGGCCTCACCGCGGTGCTGCCGCTGCGCCGCGGCCAGGTGGTCGAGCGGGACGGCTGCATCTTCGTCCGGTGAGGGTGGCCCGGGGGCCGGCACCCGCGCCTCAGCCGCCCACCACGACGTTCCACTCCCGCACCTGCCAGGACCGCACCAGGCCGTTGACCACGTAGGGGTCCGCCGCCGCGAACGCCTCCACGACCGTGCGGTCCTCGGTCGACCAGACCAGCAAGGCGGTGTCGGCCGGGTCGGTGAGGGCGCCGGCCAGCGCCAGGTCGCCGCGCTCGTGGGCGGCCCGGGCCAAGCCGAGGTGCTCGTCGCGGAACTCGCCGCGGCGCTCCAGGTAGTCGTCCACGAGGTCGTACTGCAGGGCGAGGTACATGCCGTTCACCCTGCCAGAGCCGGTCAGCCCTTGAGGTCGGGGAAGTCCTCCTCGCGGAACTCGGTCTCGGAGCGACCCTCGCGTGCCTCCTCGGCAGCCCGCAGCTCGACCCGGCGGATCTTGCCGCTGATCGTCTTCGGCAGCTCGCCGAACTCCAGCCGGCGGACCCGCTTGTACGGCGCGAGATGCTCGCGGACGTAGCGCAGGATCGACTCGGCGGTGGCGGCGTCGGGGGCATGACCCGGCAGCCAGCACGACGTACGCCTTGGGCACAGCGAGCCGCACCGGGTCCGGCGCCGGCACCACCGCCGCCTCGGCCACCGCCGGGTGCTCGATCAGCACGCTCTCCAGCTCGAACGGTGAGATCCGGTAGTCGCTGGCCTTGAACACGTCGTCGCTGCGACCGACGTAGGTGATGTAGCCGTCCTCGTCCCGGCTGGCGACGTCACCGGTGTGGTAGTACCCGCCCGCGCATGACCTCGTCGGTGAGGACCGGGTCGTCGAGGTAGCCGACCATCAGGGCGACCGGCCGCCGCGAGAGGTCGAGGCAGATCTCGCCCTCGGTGCCGGCCTCGGACGTGATCGGGTCGAGCAGGGCGACGGTGTAGCCCGGCAGCGGCCGGCCCATCGACCCCGGCTTGAGCGGCGCGCCGGGCGGGTTGCCGATCTGCGCGGTGGTCTCGGTCTGGCCGTACCCGTCGCGCACCGTCATGCCCCACGCCTGCTGCACCTGCTCGATGACCTCGGGGTTGAGCGGCTCGCCGGCGCCGACGACCTCGCGCACCGACGGCACCGGGTGGCTGCGCAGGTCCTCCTGCACGAGCATCCGCCACACTGTCGGCGGCGCGCAGAACGTCGTCACCCCGCAGCGGGCCATCGTGTCGAGCAGGCCGGCGGCGTCGAACCGCGGCTGGTTCACGACGAATGCCGTCGCACCGGCGATCCAGGGCGCGAACACGTTGCTCCAGGCGTGCTTCGCCCAGCCGGGCGACGACACGTTGAGATGCACGTCGCCCGGCTGCAGGCCGATCCAGTACGCCGTCGACAGGTGGCCGACCGGGTACGAGGTGTGGGTGTGCTCGACCAGCTTGGGCCGCGCGGTCGTCCCGCTGGTGAAGTAGAGCAGCAGCGTCTCGCCGGCGCGGGTCTCCACCTCCGGCTGGAACGACTCGAGGTGCTCGACCGAGTCGTCGTAGCGCAGCCAGCCGGCGACCGGAGGGCCGACCGCGATCCGCGTCCAGTCGCCGGGCACGTCGGCGAACTTCTCGGTGTCCGCCGAGGCCGCGACGACGTGCCGGACCTTGCCGCGCTCGACCCGGTCGGCGAGGTCGCGCGGCCCGAGCAGGGTCGTCGCCGGGATCACCACCGCGCCGAGCTTGATGCAGGCGAGCATCACCTCCCAGAGCGGCACGACGTTGCCGAGCACCAGCAGCACCCGGTCGCCACGGTCGACTCCCTCCGCGCGCAGCCAGGCGGCCACCTGCGCGGAGCGGGCGGCCAGCTCGGCGTACGTCAGCCGGTCCTCGGTGCCGTCGGCGTGCACGATCCACAGTGCCGGCACGTCGGGCGCCTCGGCGGCGAGCACGTCGAACCAGTCGAAGCCGAAGTTGAAGTGGGTGAGCTCGGGCCAGCGGAACTCGGCGACGGCTGACTCGTAGTCCGTGCGGTGCCTCTGCAGCAGGTCCCGGGCGGCCCGGAACGCGTCGGTCTGTCCCATGCCTGCGACCTTGGCACCCGCTTCGGTCGACGGCAACGGCGGCCAGAGCATGGGCCATGGACGCTTCAGGCGAGCACTCGACGCTGCCCGTCGGTGCCCCACTCGACGACGTACGTCTGGGTCGGCTGGCCGGGGAAGGTGGCGTCGCAGTCGGTGGTCGAACCCGCTGGTGGCGTTGCCGTGGCGAGGTCTCTGCATCTGATGTCCGGCGTGCCGCCGCTGGGGGGCACCTGGATCTCACCGGCCAGCCAGGTCTCGAGCTCGCGGGTGGCCTGCACCGCCTCCGCGGCGGTGGAACCTCCGCCGGGACCGCTGCCCCCGCCGGGGCCGCTGCCCCCACCGGGCCCCGCGCCCCCGCCGGGGCCGCCGGCCCGGGCCGCGGCGCAGGCATCGGCACCGGGCAGGTCCGGTGCATCGCACGGCTTGCTGAAGGCGGCATCGACGGCCCGGCCGAGCATGAAGAGCGCGGGGAGCATCACCAGCGCGACGGCTGCCATCAGCAGGGCAGCCTCGATCGCGGAACCACCACGATCGTCCAGCCTTGTGCGCACGGACCCTCCCCCTGGCGCCGCTAGCCTCACCCTTGTCCCGCGGGCGGGCTAGGTCAATGGGCCGAACGCCGGGTTAGTCGTCACGTTCGGTGACGTCGGCTACCGATGCGTCGAGGGCCAGCAAGGCCGAGTCGGCGTCCACCGCGATGGCCACGCCGTGCGCGCCGGCACCGAGAGTGACCGAACGACTACGTAGCCGTTCGTCCGCGACCACCGGCCAGGCGGTCGTCGAGCCGAACGGGGTGATCGTGCCGCGCTCGTAACCGGTGGCCGCGAGCGCGGTGTCCGCGTCCGGCATCGACATCCGGCTCACGCCGAGCAGGTCGCGCAGCTTGGGCCAGGAGATGGTGCGGTCGCCGGGAACGAGCACGAAGAGGAAGTCGCCCTCGCCCCGGCGTACGACGAGGGTCTTGACCACGTCGGCCGGCTCGACGCCGCGCGCTTCGGCCGCCTCGGCCAGGCTGCGGACCGGGCCGTGCCGGATCACCCGATGGACCAGCCCGGCCGCCTGGACTGCGGCCAGGGCCCGTTCCTCGCCGGTCACGGCCTCGCCCCGACCTTGCCGACCGCGCGGGCCGCCAGCCGGTTGCCCGCCGCCAATGCGGTCTCGGGCTCGGGGTGCAGCAGCCAGAAGGCCAGGAAGCCGGCGGCGAACGCATCGCCGGCGCCGGTCGTGTCGACGACCTCGACTCCCCGCTCGGCCGGGGCGCTCGCGCTGATGAATCCCTGCTGCCACAGCGCCCCGTCGGCGCCGAGCTTCACGACGACCTCGCGATAGGTGTCGCCGAGCCGCTCTGCGGCTTCGTGCGAGCTGGCGACACCGGCGAGCACCGCGGCCTCGTCCTGGTTGGCCAGCAGCAGGTCGACTCCGCGGGTCATCGCCAGGAACTGCGCGGCGCCGACGTGTTCGAGCAGCGCGGCCGACGACGGGTCGACCGACACCGTCATGTCGGCTGCTCGCCGCGAGCGACAGGGCTGCCAGGCCGGCCTCGCGCGAGCCGGGGTTGAGCAGCGTGTAGCCGGACAGGTGCAGGTGGCCGCCGGGCCGGAACGGCCGCTGCGGCAGGTGCTCCGGTCCGAGGCTCGCGTTCGCGCCGGCGTCCGGCAGCATCGATCGTTCGCCGCCCGGCTCGACCAGCACGATGCAGGTCCCTGTCGCCCGCTCCGGGTCGGTACTGATCCAGGCCGTGACGCCGCGGGCGGTCAGGGCCGCCACCGACTCACGGCCGAGGGCGTCGTCGCCGACCCGCCCGACGTACGCCGTGGGGACGCCCTGGCCGGCCAGCCAGGCGGCCACGTTGGCGCCGGACCCGCCACCCGCGGTGGTGACGTTTGCAGGGGTGTCGCTGCCCCGCGCGATCGGGCCGCTCATAGCGGCGAGGACGTCGACCATGACGTCGCCCACGACCACGACGTCGAGGGTCTCGGTTCCGAGCGGGACGGTCACCGGGTCACCGTTGCCCGGCGGCCGCGGCGGCGATCCGGGCGGCCAGCTCGGCGTTGCGCAGGATGATCCGGATGTTCGCCTCGAGGGTGACGCCCTTGCTCTCGCGGTGGAAGAACTCGAGGAGGAAAGGCGTGACCGCCTTGCCGCGGACCTGCGCCGCCTCGGCTGCCGCCAGACCGTCGTGCAGCAGCCGGTCGTGCAGGACCGGGTCGACCTGCTCGTCCGGGGGCAGCGGGTTGGCCACCACGACGCCGCGGTCGTCGGTGCCGAGCCCGGCCCGCTGTGCCATCACGGCCGCTACCTCCTCGGGGCTGTCGACCTGCCAGTCGACGCGGTGGCCGGAGTCGCTGAGGTAGAAGCCCGGGAACGCCGTGGTGCCGTAGCCGAGGACCGGCACCCCGAGGGTCTCCAGCCGCTCCAGGGTGGCGGGCACGTCGAGGATCGACTTCACGCCGGAGCAGACGATCGTGATGTCGGTGGTGGCGAGGGCCTGCAGGTCGGCGGACTCGTCCCAGGTGCTGCGGGCGTCGCGGTGGACCCCGCCGAGGCCCCCGGTCGCGAAGACCGTGATGCCGGCGCGGGCAGCGAGGTGCGAGGTCGCCGCAACGGTTGTTGCGCCCATGCCGCGGCGCGCCGCCACGGTGGCGAGGTCGCGGGTGCTCACCTTGACGACGTCGTCCCGGGTGGCCACCTGCTCCAGAGCCTGGTCGTCCAGCCCGATGCACGGCCGGCCGTCGACCAGCGCGATGGTCGCCGGGACGGCGCCGCCCCGGCGTACGGCCTGCTCGATCTCACGCGCGACACGCAGGTTCTCGGGACGGGGGAGGCCGTGACTGATGATGGTCGACTCGAGGGCCACGACGGGCGTGCCGGACGCCAGCGCGTCGGCGACATCGGGCAGGACGGAGAGCACGGCCGAACGCTATCGGGTGGTGAATGCGCTCGACCGTTGTCGGTGATGGTCGGCAGGATCAGCGCATGCCGACTGCCGAGCGCACCGACCTGCCCGACGCCATGGACGAGCGATCGATCCTGCTGAACCATCTCGACTACACCCGCCGGACGGCCGTCGAGAAGTGCGAGGGCATCTCCGACGAGGACGCACGTCGTGCCCTGCTGCCGACGTCGCCGCTGATGACGATGTCCGGCATCGTCAGCCACCTGCGGTGGGTGGAGTGGTCGTGGATCCACGTCCGGCTGCTGGGAGAGCCGGACGAAGGTCCGTGGACCGACGAGGACCCGGACCGCGAGTTCCACTACCGGACCGGCGAGCCGCTGTCGGTGACGATCGAGGACTACCAGGCGCTGGCCCGTGCGCACGACGAGCTCTTCGCGGGCATCGAGCTCGACCAGGTGGCCGCCACGCCGGCGCGCAACGGCCAGCCGATCACCTTCCGCTGGATCGTCCAGCACCTGATCGAGGAGAACGCCCGGCACAACGGGCACCTGGACATCATCCGCGAGCTGATCGACGGCACCACCGGCGACTGAGCGCTAGAGGAGGATCTCGCGGACCGCCTCGGGCTCGCCGACAGTGGTGGCCGAGGTGCCGCGACGCACGGTCTCGCGTCCGGGCGGCCAGAGCACTAGGTGCTGGTCTCCCGTCGCGTTGTCGTAGCGGAGGAACGTCACCTGGTCGATGTCGACGGTGAAGAGATGGAAGCGCCCGACCTCGGGCGACCACGGAAGTGTCTGGGTGACCGCGTCGGCGTACCGCTGCTGCGCCAAAGTGTCTTCGATGCTGCGTGCGCTACCGCGGAGCTTGAGCTCGCCCTCCTCGCCGTCCGGCCTCGCGACGACGCTGTGGACCAGGACTCGCGGGTCGCGGTGCAGGTCGGCGGCCTTGCGCGAGCCGAGCATCATGGACAGCCACAGCTCGCCGTCGAGGACGAACGGCTCCACCGGGCTCAGCCGCGGTGTTCCGTCCCGACGGATCGTCACCACCAAAAGCACGCCGGGAGCGATCAGCCGGTCCTGCGCGAGCTGACCGAGTCGGGGCTGTTGCTGCTGGACCTCGCCCCATCTCATCTCTGGGATCCTCCGGGCCGGCCGTCGAGCCGGATGGTCCACCGGTCGATGCTGTCGATGAGAAGGTGCGTGCCGTGCCACGGGTCGCGGGAGAGCGTGTCACGCACCGTCTCCTCTGACCCTGCCTCGACCACGTGCACCACCCGGTACTCGTCGGCGAGCGGCCCGCCCAGGACCACGAAACCGTCGGCGACGAGCCGGTCCATGAAGTCCGCGTGTGCGGACCAGTCGGACTGCTGCTCCATCGGCCGCGACCGGTCCCACTGCGGGCCGGAGCGGAGCAGGACGACGTGGAACATGACCATGTCCGCGTTCTACCACCGCACGGCGACACCCCTGTCCGGCAGATGGATCGCCGGACAGGGGTGTCGGGGGCGACTACGGCTTGGTGGTGAACGTCACGTCGCTCATGGTGTAGTTGCCGCTGGGGTGTTGAGCCATGACGTCCACGACGTGCTCAGTGCCTGCCTTGAGGAAACCGTCGGGCACCTGGAACTCCGTCACCGTTCCGGGCAGGTCGATCTCCAGTGCCCGGTGCGGAGCATCGCGCTCTACCGCGAGGTGAATGCTCGACGCTCCAGGTATCGCGTTCCATCGCACCACCAGTCCGGTCGTCGGCACACCGGTCTGGTTGCGCGTCGGCGAGGCGATGATGGGCTTCGCCACCTGCTTGTAGTTCAGGACGACGGTGCTGACGAGACGCCGGCCGGTGGTTGTGTGACCGGTGACCTTGTAGCGCCCGGCGGGGTAGGTCCGCTTCAGGACGGCGACGGTCGGCTCGGGCGAATCGAAGTGCGCGTCCGCCTGTCCGGTGCGGTCAAAGCTGGCGGTGGCGACACGCTTTCCGTTGGGCGCGTGGATCGTCACATCAGCCATGCGCTTCTCGTAGGTGACGGACCAGAACAGCTGACCGTCGTGGTCGGTCGTGTTGTCGACGAAATGGACCGACGCCTCGTCGAACTTGAGCGCCTTCGCCGGCGCCGCTTCGGCCGTCGCGCCTCCCAGGACCGAAGAGGTGACGGTTCCGAGGCCCATGGCGAGCGCGGCGCTGCCGGCGAGAACTGGCCTCCAATGGGAGGTCGGTGCCGAGGTCGTGATGGGGAGCTTCATGTTCCCTCCGGATCGACGATGCGGCCGCGTTGCTTGCATGCGCACAACAGCGGCAAAGCACATGTCTACGTCAACTCACCTGAAGGCTTCCTGAATCGCCCCGAAATGCGCCGCTTACTCGAGCGCTTAGGTGAGTGGGCCGATGGTGGGTGGTCGCCAGGGTGGTCGGTGGGTGCGGGTGGGGTCGATCCAGGGTGGTGGGTAGAAGCGGGGGTGGCCGTCGGGTCCGATGTCGACGTCCCAGCCGTGGTGGTGGACCAGGTGGTGGTCGTGGCCGCAGAGCAGCACCAGGTTGTCCAGGGAGGTGGTGCCGCCGTCGGCCCAGAACTTGATGTGGTGGGCCTGGCACCAGCGTGGTGGGCGGCCGCAGCCGGGTCCGGCGCAGCCGCCGTCGCGGGCGATCAGGGCGCGGCGCATCGGCCGGGGCACCACCCGGCTCAGCCGGCCGATGTCGAGCACGTTGGCGTCGCTGTCCAGGACGGCGGCGACCAGCCAGGCGTCGCAGGCCAGTCGGCGGGTGGCTTCGGGGGACAGTGCAGTGCCGTCTTCCAGGGTCGCCGGGCGGGGGTTGATGGTCGGACCAGGTGGGGCATCGGCGCTGACCGAGCAGTCATGGTCGGCGTGGGAGTCCTTGCTGGTGAGGTAGTCGGCGGTGGTGGTGACGGTCAGGGTGACCGGTTCGCCGCCGAGCTCGGGCATCCCATCGGCCTGCAGCGCGAGCTTGATCAGCTGGAGCAGTCCCTTGGCCCGGCGCTGTCCGGCGGTGCGCGGGTCCGGGGTCCCGTCCTGGCCCCGCCGCGGGGCGGAGACCGCGGCCAGCGCGGCGTCGATCAGCGCGCCGCCTTCCGGGTCGAACTGGCCGCGAACCGGCCGCGAGCCGTCCGCGCCGTGGCTGACGGTGAAGGTCTGCCGGGCGGCGAGCAGGGCTTCCTCGCGTTCCAGGGCCGCCCCACCATCGGGGTCGACGACCTGCACGAGGTGCCGGCCGAGCTTGTGCAGCGCCGCCGGGTCGAACTGGGCGGCCTGCTCCAGCAGCCAGCCCTCCGCCTGCCGGCGGGTGGCCGGGTCGACCGCGCCGGGCAGCCCGCGCATCGCGCCGGCCACCGCGGCGGCCTGGTCGAGGGTGATCGCCCCGGCCGTCAGGACGGCGCCGGTCTCGGTCAGCTCCCGGTCGACCTCGGCCGCGATGGAGACCTCGGCCTTGGCCGCGCCGGGGTGCAGAAGCAGCCGGTGCCGCAGCCACGCCGCGGTGGAGGCTGCCCCGGTGGCCACCGCGGCACCGCGGGCGTCGACCTCCCGGGTGGCGGCCAGCACCTGGGCGTCCAGCCGGGCCCGGCTGGTCTCCAGGTCGGCCCGCAGCCCCAGCACCTCGGCGTCCGACATGGACCAGAGGTTCGCCTCGGCCAGCCCGGCGAGCGCGTCGTCCAGCGCCGACAGCGCGACCCGCGCCGGGTGCTCGATCACGGTGCCGGTGGTTTCGGACATGGCCCCAACCTAGAACCCACCCCGGACACAACCCGACGACACCCGAACCACGAAATCCCTTTGTCCACAACGGCTTTCGGCTATCCACAGTCGACTGCGATAACCTCGCCCTGTGGACGACGGCGAGCTCGGCTACCCGGCTCACTGGGAGGCCGACGTCGTTCTCCGTGACGGCGGTACCGCCCACCTACGCCCGATCCTGCCGACCGACGCGGACCTCCTCCGCCGCTTCTACTCCCGGCTGTCCGACGAGACCATCTACAACCGGTTCTTCTCGCTCTACCGGAACATCTCCGACCGTGACGTCGAGCGCTTCACCGTGGTCGACCACCACGACCGGGTGGCCCTGATCGCCACCATCGGCGGCGAGATGATCGGCGTCGTCCGCTACGAGCGCACCGGCCCGGACGAGGCCGAGGTGGCGTTCAACATCGAGGACGCCCACCAGGGCCGCGGCCTCGGCTCGGTCTTCCTCGAGCACATCGCGGCGGCTGCCCGGGAACGCGGGATCTCGCGCTTCGTCGCCGACGTGCTGCCGACCAACCGGGCGATGCTGCGCGTGTTCTCCGACGCCGGCTACGTCGTCGACCAGGGGTTCGACGACGGCGTCGTGCGGCTGTCCTTCGACCTCGAGCCCACCGAAGACTCCCTCGCCGTCACCTACGCCCGGGAGCACCGGGCCGAGGCGCGCTCGGTGCAGCTGCTGCTGCAGCCGCAGAACGTCGTGGTGGTGGGTGCCGGGCGCAGCGAGGCATCACTCGGCCATGTCGTCCTGCGGCACCTGCTCGACGCCGGGTTCACCGGCACGGTCCACGTGGTCAACCGCAACGCCGACGAGGTCGCCGGCATCAGGTCGTACCGGAGCGTCCGCGATGTGCCCGCCCCGGTCGACCTTGCCGTCATCGCGGTACCCGCCGAGGAGGTCGAGCAGGTCATCACCGACTGCGCGACCCAAGGCGTGCGCGGCCTCGTGGTGATGTCGACCGGCTTCGCCGAGACCGGTCCCGACGGTGCGGAGCAGCAAAGGCGGCTCGTGGCGCTCGCCCGCGGCAGTGGCATGCGGATGCTCGGCCCGTCGTCGTTCGGCGTCATCAACACCGACCCCGAGGTATCGCTGAACGCGTCGCTGTCGCCGCTCGTCCCAGGCCGGGGGCGGATCGGCTTCTTCTCGCAGTCCGGCGCGCTGGGGGTGGCGCTGCTCGACAACGCCGTACGCCGGGGGCTCGGCCTGTCGACCTTCGTCTCGGCCGGCAACCGGGTCGACGTCAGCGGCAACGACCTGCTCCAGTTCTGGGAGGAGGACGACGCGACCGGGGCCGTCATGCTCTACCTCGAGTCGCTCGGCAACCCGCGCAAGTTCAGCCGGATCGCCCGCCGGCTGGCCCACCAGAAGCCGGTTGTCGTGGTGAAGTCCGGCCGGTTCCGCGGCGACGCACCCGAGGGCCACCTGGTGCGTGAGTCCCGGGCTCCTGCGGCCGCGATCGACGCGCTCTTCCGGCGGGCCGGTGTGATCCGCGCCGAGTCGATCCACCAGATGTTCGACATCGCCGCGCTGGTGTCGACCCAGCCGCTGCCCGAGGGGCCACGGGTCGCCGTCCTCGGCAACTCCGACGCCCTGGCAGTGCTCGCCTTCGACGCCTGCGAGGAGGCCGGGCTGCAGGTGGCCAGCACCCGAGCGCTCGGCCCGGACGCCAGCGCGGAGGACTTCGCGGTCGCCCTCGAGGACGTCTTCGGCGACGACGGTGTCGACTCGGTCGTCGCCCTGTTCATCCCACCGCTGCGCACGCCAGGAACCGAGGTCGCCGACGTGCTCGCGACGGCGTCCGGCAAGGCCCGCAAGACCGTCGTGTCGTCGTTCCTCGGCATGCCTGGTGTGCCCGAGGCCCTGCGTGCCCCCGAGGGCGACGGCCGCGGGTCGGTGCCGTCCTACTCCACCCCCGAGGACGCCGTCCGCGCCCTGGCGGCTGTCACGACGTACGCCGCCTGGCGGGCGACCCCGGCCGGCCACACGGTGTCGCCCTCCGGGCTCGACGTCCGCGCCGCACGTGCCCAGGTCAGCGATCTGCTCCGCAACCGCGACGACGTGAGCCTCACCCATCAGGAGCTGCAGCACCTGCTGCACTGCTACGGCATCGACCTGTGGGACGCGTGGCCCGCAGCCACCGCCGAGGAAGCGGTCAAGGCTGCCGACCGGCTCGGCTACCCGGTGGCACTGAAGGCCACCGCCCCGCACCTGCAGGCACCGCCGCGAGCTCGGCGGCGTCCGCCTGGACATCGACGACGAGGAAGAGATGCGCGGCGCGTTCGCGGCGATGGTCGCCCGGCTCGGCGTCCGAGGCCGGCTTCTTCGTCGTCCAGGCGATGGCACCCACCGGGGTCGCCACCAGGCTGGCGACCGTCGAGGACCCGCTGTTCGGCCCGGTGGTGTCCTTCGGGCTCGGCGGGGTCGCCACCGACCTGCTCGGCGACCGGTCCTACGGCGTGCCGCCGCTGACCGACGCCGACCTGGCCGAGCTGGTCCGCGGGGTGCGCGCGGCGCCGCTGCTGCTGGGCCACGGCGGCAGCACGCCGGTCGACGTCGCGGCCCTCGAGGACCTGCTCGCCCGACTCGCCCGACTCGCCGACGACGTCCCCGAGGTGGCCGCGCTGGAGCTCAACCCGGTGATCGCCGCTCCCGGGGGCGCGGCCGTGCTCGCGGCCACCGGCCGGCTGGCCCGTCCCGCGGCCCGGGCCGAGCGCGGCGCCCGCGCGCTGGGCGCCTGACCCACCCGCCGCCGTGCAGGGGTCGCGCTGCCGTCCGCCCGCGCTCAGCACCCGGCGGTGCAAGGATGGCCGCATGACCGACACCTCGCTGGCCGACCTGCGCGCCGCCATCGAGCGCGCGGGCTACTACCCGGAGCTCGTCGCCGACGCGGTCGACGCCGCCGTCGCGGGGGAGGACGTCGAGGCGTTCGTCGTGCACCAGGAGACGACCTTCGACTCCGAGGAGGTACGCCGGCACATCACCGTCCTGGTCCTCACCACCGGCCGCCTCGTGCTCGGGCACGCCGACGACCACCCGGCCGACGAGGTGACGCCCGCGCCGTTCGTGACCGCCGCCACCGAGGCAGTGCCGCTGTCGTCGGTCCGCTCGGTCGTGGTCAACCGGGTCGTGACCGACCCGATGCGCTACCGCGGCGGCGTGCCCCCGCAGGAGGTCACCGTCACGATCGGCTGGGGCGCGGTGAGCCGCCTCGACCTCGAGCCGGCCGGCTGCTCCGACCCGGAGTGCGACGCCGACCACGGCTACACCGGCACCGCCTCGGCCGACGACATCGCGCTGCGCGTCAGCGAGGCCGCCGAGGGTGCCGACGCCGTCGCCCGGGTCCTCGGCTTCGCCGCCGCACTCTCCCGCGCCACCGGTCGGTGAGCCGACCGCCCTTCGCGCTGCCCGACCACGGCGGCGGCTCGCTGGCCGACGTCCTGCCGGCAGCGCTGCGCGCCCTCGGGCTGCCGGGCGAGCGGCCCGGTCCCGGAGCTACCCGACTGCCGCACGGCTGGTCGTCGCCCTGGTCGACGGTCTCGGGATGTCGGCGCTGCTCGCGCACCCCACCGAGGCGCCGTTCCTCACCTCACTGCTCGCGGGTGAGCACAGCCGGCGCATCACCACGGTGTTCCCGAGCACCACCCCGATCGCCCTCACCTCGCTCGGCACCGGGCTGACGCCGGGGGAGCACGGCATCACCGGGCTGTTCCTCCGGCTGCCGACCGGCCAGCTGGTCAACACCCTCGCGATGCCCGCCGAGACCGACCTGCGGCAGCTGCAGCCCCGGCCGACGGTGTTCGAGCGGGCGGCGGCAGCGGGTATTGCGGTCACCCGGGTGGGCCCGCGGTCGTTCGACGGCAACGGCCTCACCGAGGCGGGTCTGCGCGGCGGCGACTACCTGGCGGCCGAGTCGCCAGGGGAGCGGGTGGCGGCAACCGCTGCCGCCGTACGCCGTGGTGAGCGCGCGCTGGTCTACGTCTACTACGGCGACCTCGACTCCACCGGCCACCGGCAGGGCTGCACCAGCGCGGCATGGCGGGCCGAGCTGACCCACGTCGACCGCCTGGTCGAGCAGCTGGCCGCGGCCCTGCCGCCCGGCACCACCCTGCTGGTCACCTCCGACCACGGCATGCTCGACATCCCGCTCGACCACCGCTGGGACGTCGCCGCCGAGCCCGCCCTGGGCCAGGGCGTCGAGGCGGTGTCGGGGGACATGCGCGGCGTCCAGGTGCACACCCGCGACGGTGCCACCGCCGAGGTGCTGGCCGCCTGGCGGGAGACGCTGGGCGACGCGTTCTGGGTGGTGCCCCAGGACGAGGCGATCGCTGCCGGGCTCTACGGTCCGTCCCTCGACGCCGACGTCCGGCCCCGCCTCGGCGACCTGCTGGCCGTCGCGCTGCGCGACCACCAGGTCGCCGACTCGCGGGTGCTGCCGCCGGTGGTGCTGCACCTGGTGGGCATGCACGGTGCGCTGACCGAGGAGGAGCTCGGCGTCCCCCTGCTCGTGCACCGAGCCTGAGAGCGCGGCCTGGGACCGCGCCGTCCCCTCTTCGGCGCGGTCCCATGTCCCCGTTCTCGCTGACCAACGACCAAGGACGCCACCGGTCACGGCCCGGTTCAGAACTGACTCGGGGCACGGATGGCACGATGGACCGGTCACCCACCCAACTGGTCCTCGAGGAGTCATGGCCGAGCTCGTCTTCTTCTCCGGCACGATGGACTGCGGCAAGTCCACCCTCGCCCTGCAGATGGACCACAACCATCGCCAGCGGGGCCGGCGCGGCCTGATCTTCACCAAGCTGGACCGGGCCGGCGCGTCGACCCTGTCCAGCCGGCTCGGCCTGTCGACGGAGGCGATCGAGGTGACCGACGGGCTCGACTTCTGGGACGTGGTCGCCGACGAGCGGATGTCCGGTCGCCGGGTCGACTACCTGATCTGCGACGAGGTGCAGTTCTTCTCGCCGATGCAGGCCGAGCAGCTGGCCCGGGTCGTCGACGAGCTCGGGGTGGACGTCTTCGCCTTCGGCATCACCGCCGACTTCCGCACCCGGCTGTTCCCCGGCTCGCAGCGGCTGATCGAGCTGGCCGACCGCGTCCAGGTCCTCCAGGTGGAGGCGCTGTGCTGGTGCGGAGCCCGGGCCACGCACAACGCGCGCACGGTGAACGGCGTGATGGTCGTCGAGGGCGAGCAGGTCGTCGTCGGAGACACCGCCGAGGGCGACACGGTCGGCTACGAGGTGCTCTGCCGGCGCCACCACATGCGCCGGATGACGGCGTACTCGCAGGAGGCGCTGGTGCGCACGGCGGCGCTCGAGGCCGACGCGCTGCCCTTCGACCTCGCAGCCTGCGCGCTGCCGCCGCGAGTCGGCTGAGCCCGGGTCGCCGGGCGTGACCGGACCGCTGATCGACGTCGAGGCGCTGCGGGCCGCACTCGACGGGCCGCGGCCGCCACTGCTGCTCGACGTCCGGTGGCGGCTCGGCGGACCGCCGGGCCGGGACGGCTACCTGGCCGGTCACCTCCCCGGGGCGGTGTGGACCGACCTGGACGCCGACCTCGCCGGCCCGCCCGGCGCCGGCGGCCGGCACCCGCTGCCGGACCCGGCCGACGCCGAGGCCACCCTGCGCCGGCTGGGGGTGTCCGACGGCCGCGGCGTCGTGGTCTACGACGACGTCGACGGCAGCGTCGCCGCGCGAGCCTGGTGGCTGCTCCGCTGGCTGGGTCACCCGGACGTCCGGCTGCTGGACGGCGGCCTGCCGGCCTGGACGGCGGCCGGGCTGCCGCTCGAGGAGGGCGCGATGACCGCGGAGCCCGGCGACTTCACCGCCCGGCCCGGCGGCATGCCGGTGCTCGACGCCGACCAGGCTGCCCGAGTCGCCATCGACGGCCTGCTGCTGGACGCGCGGGCGCCGGAGCGGTTCCGCGGCGAGGTGGAGCCGGTCGACCCGGTGGCCGGTCACCTGCCCGGTGCCCGCAGCGCCCCGGCGACGGGCAACGTCGGCAGCGACGGTCGATTCCTCGACCCGGACACCCTCCGCCGGCGGTTCGACGGTCTCGGAGCCGTCGAGGGAGCGCTGGTCGGTGCCTACTGCGGCTCCGGCGTGACGGCGGCGCACACCGTGCTGGCGTTGGAGCTGGCCGGCATCCCGGCGGCGCTCTACGCCGGGTCGTGGTCGGAGTGGGTTACCGACCCGGCCCGCCCGGTGGCCACCGGGGCGGACTGAACCTCAGTCGCGCTTGCGCGGGCCGAACATGATGTCGTCCCACGAGGGGACCGGCTGCCGACGTCCCCGGCTGGCCGAGGCTGCTGCCTGACGGACCGGCTCGGCGGCCAACGCCTCGTCGGCCTCCCGGTCGTAGACCTGGTCGGCGGGGGAGACCGGCTCGGCCGGCTCGTCGCCGGTGCGCGGAACGGCGGCCAGTCGTCGAACGGCGGCGGGTCGGTCGTCGGCCACCCGGTCGGCGCCGCTGCCGTCGACCAGCCAGCGCGCCTCGTCGTCGGCCGGCGCGAGCACCCGACCGCGCGGGTCGAACACCCACGAGGCCATCCGGGCCCGGCCGGCACCGAGGTAGCCGAGCCGCACGGTCCACCGGTCGTCGTCGCCCCGCCAGGCGTCCCAGGTCACCGAGTCGGGTGCGACCTGCTGAGCAGCGAGCCGGGCGTCGACCAGCTCGGCGAGGGCCGGGGCGCTGCCGGCGGTGGCCCGGCGGGCCGGAGCCAGCTTGGCCTGCTCGACGACGTGCGCCCGCTCGGCCAGCACCGGCGCGGCGTACCGCTCGACGCGTTCGACCGAGATCCCTGCCGCAGCAGTCACCTCGTCGAGGCTCTGCCCGCCGCGGACGCGGGCCTGGATCTCGCGGGGCGTGAGCTGACTCTCCAAGGCGATCTCCACCTGGCCTGGCCGGGAGCGGTCGGGGGTGCGCAGGGCGGCCGCGAGGCGTTCGTCGACCGGCACGCGGAACTGCCGGCAGTCGGAGTCCTCGAGGACCAGGTGACTGCGCTCCGGGGTGACGGCGACGAGCCTGAGGTCGGTCACCTCTGGCGGCTGGGGCGATGCCGCGTCAGTCATCGTTGCGCCTCCCGGGCGTCGGAGCGGTCCGACTGCGGGGAGCCTATGACTCGCGAGCGTGCGCACCGCGCAGGCGCGCCCGGCCTGTCGCGGCAAATGTCATTTCTCGCTGTCGCGAGGGTCGACAGGTCGTCAGGCCGGCAGCCGGGAGTACGCGGCGCGGCAGATCAGCAGAGCCAACGCCCCGGAGACGGTGGCCACCGAGAAGGCCCAGGGCACGCCGGCGGTGTCGACCAGCCGGCCCGCCAGCCAGGTCGACGCCGAGAAGCCGACGATCAGCCCGGTCGTGGACCAGGTCAGCCCTTCGGTGACCGCGGCCGCCGGCACGGCGCGCTCGACCAGCGAGAACGCCGAGATGAGCGTCGGGGCGATCCCGGAACCGGCGAGCACCAGGAGCACCGCGAGGAGCACGGTCGAGTCGACGAACGGCAGTGCCGTGACGGTCGCGGTCATCACCGCCGCCCCGATCAGCATCGACCGGCGCGGCGGGAACCGGGCGTGCACTGATCCGAAGGCCAGCCCAGCCAGCATGCTGCCCAGGGCGTAGCAGGCCAGCAGCGGCCCGGCCAGCGCCGGGTGACCGGACTCGTCGGCGAAGGCCACGGCACTGAGCTCCACCGCGCCGAACACGCCGCCGACGAACACCATGACCAGCATGAGGAGCGGGAGTCCGCGGCTTCGAAGCGCTGACGGGTGGTCCTCGCCGTGCGGCGCAGGCGGTGGCTCGCTCGGCCGATGGCTGACCAGCAGCAGGGTGCCGACCAGCAGGAGTGACGCCGCGGTCAGCAACCCCACCTGGGGTGCGAGCAGGGTCGCCAGCAGGGTGACCAGCAGCGGCCCCACAACGAAGATCAGCTCGTCGAGCACCGACTCCAGGGCGTACGCCGTGCGCAGCCGCGGATCGTCGCCGAGGACGTATCCCCACCGGGCCCGCACCACCGAGCCGATCGACGGCGCCGCCAATCCGGCGACCAAGACGGCGGCGACCTGCGCCCAGGTCGGCGCCCCACGGGTGGCCAGCAGGACGAAGGCGAGCATCGCCACGACGTGCACCGGGACGGCGCGCAGCAGCACCCGTCGTTGACCGAACCGGTCGACCAGCCGGGCGATGACCGGGGCGGCTCCGGCGTTGACCAGTGCGAAGACCGCGGACAGCGCGCCGGCCCGGCCGTAGCTGTCGGTCTCGCCGACCACCAGCAGCACGATGCCCAGTCCGACCATCGCGATCGGCATCCGGGCGATGAACGCCGCGGAGGAGAAGCGAAGCCCGCCCGGGGTGACGAGCAGTTCGCGGTAGGGGCGGAGCACGGCCGCACGGTACGGGACGAGGGTGACGTTCGTGGCGGGCGGACCGGTTGGCAGGATCGTGGCGTGAGCCCCACCGCGACCACCCCAGGTCACGCCGACACGTCGCCGTACGACGCGTTCCTGCTGGTGTCCTTCGGCGGCCCGGAAGGCCCCGACGACGTGCTGCCGTTCCTCGAGAACGTCACCCGTGGCCGCGGCATCCCGCCCGAGCGGCTGCTCGAGGTGGGCGAGCACTACTTCGGTTTCGGCGGGGTCAGCCCGATCAACGCGCAGAACCGGGCGCTGGTCGCCGCACTGCAGGCCGACTTCGCGGCGCACGGCGTCGACCTGCCGTTCTACTGGGGCAACCGAAACTGGGCGCCGTACCTCACCGACGAGATGGCCCGGCTGGCCGACGACGGCCGGACCCGGGTGCTGGCCCTGCTCACCTCCGCCTACTCGTCGTACTCCGGTTGCCGGCAGTACCGCGAGGACCTCGCGGCAGCCGTCGCGCCGCTGGGCGACCGGGCTCCGCACGTCGACCGGATCCGGCACTACTTCAACCACCCTGGCTTCGTCGAGGCGATGGTGGCGAGCACCGTCGCCGCGCTCGAGCAGCTGCCGGCCGGTGTCCGCGACGAGGCCCGGCTGGTGTTCGTCACGCACTCGGTGCCGGTGACCATGGATGACTCCAGCGGACCGGACGGCCACGCCTACAGCAGCCAGCACCGCGATCGTCGCCCGGCTGGTCACCGCCGGGGTGGCCGCGCTGACCGGCGTCGACCACGAGCTCGACCTCGTGTTCTGCAGCCGGAGCGGGCCGCCGTCCCAGCCGTGGCTGGAGCCGGACGTCAACGACCACCTCGAGTCGCTGGTCGCCGACGGTGTCCCGGCGGCCGTGCTGGTGCCGATCGGCTTCGTCTCGGACCACATGGAGGTGAAGTACGACCTGGACACCGAGGCGCTGCAGACCGCGAGCCGGCTCGGCCTGCCGGTCACCAGAGCCGCGACCGTCGGCACCGACCCGGCGTTCGTGGCCGCGGTGCGCGAGCTGGTGCTCGAGCGGGCCGCGGTCGTGCGCGGCGAGTCGCCGGTACGCCGGGCGCTCGGCGAGCTCGGCCCGAGCCATGACGTGTGCCCGGCGGGCTGCTGCCCCAACGCCCGCGACCCCCGGCGGCCCGCCCTCTGCGGCGCATGACGCACCCGGGAGAATGGCCGGCATGAGCGCTGAACCGCGGGAGCTGCTCGCCCTCGCCGAGGAAGTCGCCCGGGAGGCCGGCCGGCTGATCGTCGACGACCGGCCGCGCGGGCTGGCGGTGGCCGCGACCAAGACGACGACCACCGACATCGTCACCGAGATGGACCAGCGCGCCGAGCAGCTGGTCGTCGACCGGATCACCGCCGCGCGCCCCGACGACGGCTTCCTCGGCGAGGAGGGTGCGGCCCGCGAGGGCAGCAGCGGGGTGACCTGGGTGATCGACCCGATCGACGGCACCGTCAACTACCTGTACGAGATCCCGGCGTACGCCGTCAGCGTCGCCGCCCGGGTCGGTGACGACGTGGTGGCCGGAGCTGTGGTCAACCCGGTCAGCGGCGAGGTGTGGACCGCGCTGAGTGGCGAGGGCGCCTGGCTGGACGGCCGGCGGCTCCGGCTGGCCGACCCGCCGCCGCTGGAGATGGCGCTGGTCGCGACCGGCTTCGGCTACGACCCGCGCCGGCGGGCCCGGCAGGCCGAGATCCTCCAGGTGGTGCTGCCCCTGGTGCGCGACGTGCGGCGCGCGGGAGCCGCGTCGCTGGACCTCTGCGCGGTGGCGACCGGCCGGGTCGACGGCTACTACGAGCAGGGGCTCAAGCCCTGGGACCTGGCGGCCGGCGGCCTGGTGGCCCGGGAGGCCGGCGCCGACGTGACCGGGCTGCGCGGGGCCGCCGCGGGTGAGGCGATGGTGGTGGCGGCCCGGCCGCCGCTGGCCGCCGCCCTGCTGGGGCTGCTCGAGGGCCTGGACGCGGACGCCGACCCGCTGGGCTGAGGTCGAGGGGGCGTCTCAGGCGACCGCGCCGTGCTCCTGGGCGCACAGCCCGCGGCGGTCAGGCGACCGCGCCGTGCTCCTGGGCAAGCCGCTGGAGGGACTCGATCTCGCCGAGGCGGACCTGCGCGAGGTAGTCGTCGCCGTCCCGCTGGGCCTCCTCGAGGGACTGGCTGGCCGACTCCAGGCGGATCTGGATCTCCTGCTGGAACTCGCTCATGTCGCCACCCTCTCATCGCCGGAGGACTCCGGAGGACGTGTGCGGTGCCTACCCAAGGCGATCGGGCGCGGAAACCACTCCGATCGTGGCAGAGGTCACGCTCCGGCCCGTGTCGGCTCGGAGTCCAGCGGGTGAACACCGGGTGGGCGGATGTTGCGGCTTTGGCGGCACCCCGCAGAGCCCGCTGGGATCCGCTAGTCTCCGCGCTCGCGCACCCGGTCAGCAGCCCGGGTGGGCGCCGAGTGGGACGAGTCGACAGGCCCGGGCACAAACCGGCCGGGCCGAGCGTTACACGGCCCGCACGACCACCTGCCGACGACGCCGTCGACGACAGTCGCAAGCAACGAGCACCGACGAATGTGGCACCGCCACCCGCGAAGGGGTGACCTCTCCAACCATGGCGACCGACTACGACTCGCCCCGCAAGACCGATGACGAGATGTCCGAGGACAGTCTCGAGGAGCTGAAGGCCCGCCGGCAGGACAAGTCCGCCAGCACGGTCGACGTCGACGAGGCCGACCTGGCCGAGTCCCTCGAGCTGCCCGGAGCAGACCTGTCCAACGAGGAGCTCTCGGTACGGGTCCTCCCGCGCCAGGCAGACGAGTTCACCTGCTCGCGCTGCTTCCTCGTGCACCACCGCAGCCAGCTGGCCAAGGAAGTCAAGGGTCAGCTGATCTGCAAGGAGTGCGCGGCCTGAGCCTGGCAAGAATGGGGCAGGCTCGGGAGATGAGCTCCGAGCAGCACGCCCCCGACCGACCCGACGCCGACGGCGCGTCCGCTACCCAGGAGGAGCGGAGCACCGTCGGCGATCTCGTTGCCCGGGTGACCTCGCGCCCGGCTGATGACTCCTCGTCGCGCGGCGAACGGGCCCGCGACCTCGGCCGGCTGACCCGGGCGATGACCGCCTCGGCCCGCAGTGCCGGCCGGGCCTCTGTCCTCGGCGGCAGCTGGCTGGTCGACCTCCTGCTCGACACGGCACCCCGGATCCCGGTCCGCGACGCCGAGACGCTGCGGACGCAGCACCCCGGCCTCTCGGACGACGACCTGGCTCAGGCACTGATCTCCGGGGCCGCCAAGGCCACCGCGGCTGTCGGCGCCGCAGGCGGGGCCCTCGCCGCGGTCGAGTTCGCGGCACCCCCGACCTTGCTGACCGCACCGGTCCAGATCGCCGCCGAGACGCTCCTCGTCGCCGCCGCCGAGGTCAAGCTGATCGCCGAGCTGCACGAGGTGTACGGCGTCCCGGCCTCCGGGTCGACGCGGGCCCGCGCCCAGGCCTACCTCGTCGCCTGGTCCGAGCGTCGGGGCATCGACCCGTTCTCGCCCGCGGCCCTGCGGTTCTCCCTGGGCGCCACTGCGAAGCGGGCGCTGCGCAAGCGGCTGGTCCGGCGAGCCGGGCGCAACCTCACCACGCTCGGTCCGCTGATGAGCGGCGCGGTCGCCGGCAGCATCGTCAACCACCGGGAGACCCGGCGGCTCGGCGAGCAGGTGCGCGACGACCTGCGCCGACACCGCACCGTCCCCGGCGAGACGGTCAGCGGCTAATCCTCGCCGCCTCCACGGCGGTCGCCAGCTCGGCCGGCCGCCGGCTCGCCACGAACCAGTAGGGCGTCGGGTCCGCCGGGTCGCGCACGTCGGCCCGGATCCCCGCTGGCACCCAGCCGCGGATCAGGTGGAAGGCCGCCGGGTCGGACGCCGGCCCCCGCACCTCCCGGGCCCGAGCCGCGTCCAGCACCTCGACCGGACCGAGCAGCGAGACCGGGATCCGCGCGGGTCCGGCGATCAGATCGCCGTCCTCCACCTGCACCGGCGCCGCCGACCGGACCAGCACGGTCGAGAGCAGCAGACCCGGCACCAGCAGCGCGACCAGACCGGCCACCGGGCCAAGGGCCGCGAAGAACGAGACGCCGAGGGCCGCTGACCCGACCCAGACCCCGATCCACAGGGCAACCGGGGCGCTCAACCGCTCGTCGTAGGTCCGCACGCCGGCCAGCCTGCCACGGGCCTGGCCCGGCAGCCGCCGATCGTGGGGCTACCGTGCCGGGTCATGCCGATCCCCACGGGTGACCGCCCCTTCGACCGGTTGGCCGCCGAGCTGGTCGCGGACCAGTGCGCCGCCAGCCCGACGCTGGGCAGCGTCCTCGGCCTCACGGAGTACGACGAGGCGCTGCCGAACATGTCCGCGGACGGCATCGAGGCCCGCGAGCGCGTGGAGGACGCGTGGGTGGGCCGGCTGGGCGCGCTCGACGACGCCGAGCTGTCCGACGACGAGCGGATCGACCGCGACCTCGCGCTGATGGTCCTGCGCGGCCGGGAGCTGATGCGCGACTGGGCCGACTGGCGGCGCAGCCCCGACCACTACGCCGGCACTGCGCTGTCCGCGGTGTTCGTGCTGCTCACGACCCGGCTTCGCCCGGAACCCGAGCTGGCCGCCGCGGTGGCCGCCCGGCTGCGCGGCACCCCGGCGCTGCTCGACCAGGGGATAGCCAACCTCGACCCGGCGCTGGCCCACCCGGCGTTGCTGCGCCGGGCGCTCGGCCAGATCGCCGCCGGCGCCGTCTACGCCCGGACCGTCGCTGACGAGTTCGCCGACGAGGAGTCCGCTGCCCTGGTCCGGGACGCCGGTGAGCAGGCCGCCGCGGCCTACGAGCGGTTCGGTGAGCACGTCGAGGCACTGGTCGAGAAGGCCACCGGCGACTGGGCGATAGGCGAGCAGCGCTACGACGCGCTGCTGCGGGAGGCCGAGGGTCTCGGCTACGGCACCCGCGAGCTGCGCGAACGGGGGCAGGCCGCCTACGACGCGCTGGCCGCGGACATGACGGTGCGGGCCCGGGCGCTGCGTGGCACCGACGACTTCCTCGCGGTGGTCAAGAGCTTCAACGACGACCATCCCGAGACGCCGGAGGAGATGCTCGCGCTGTACCGGGAGGCCACCGACGCGGCTCGCGCGTTCTGCGTCGAGCACGAGCTGGTGACCATGCCGGCGGGGGAGCGCTGCGACGTCGTCCCGTCCGCCCCGTTCAGCCGCGCGATGATGGCCGTGGCCCACTACATGTCGCCGCCGCCGTTCGCGCCGGAGGACGCCGCCTCCCGGGGGGTCGGGCACTTCTTCGTCCCCTACCCGCCGGACGGGGCCACGCCGGAGCAGGTGCAGGCCCGGCTCGCCACCAACAACCGGCACGGGGCCTGGTCGATCGCGGTGCACGAGGCCTATCCCGGGCACCACTGGCATCTTCGCCTGGCTGTCGTCCCGGGCCGGCGGCGGCGGATCGCGGCCGCTGCGGTTCGTGCTCGGCTCGACCTACTTCGCCGAGGGCTGGGGGCTGTACACCGAGGACCTGCTGCTCGAGCAGGGCTTCTTCGGTACGCCGGAGCAGGAGCTCTGCCAGCGCGACTACCGGCTGTTCCGCGCCGCGCGGATCGTCGTCGACACCTCCCTGCACCTGGGCGAGATGACGATCGAGGAGGCCGTCGACTTCATGTCGACCAAGGCGTCGCTGTCGCCGCGAGACGGCCCAGGCCGAGGTGCTGCGGTACTGCGCGTGGCCGACCCAGGCGTCGTCGTACCTCACCGGTGCGCTGGAGATCGCCCGGATGCGGCAGCGCTGGCTGGACGAGGCCCGCGGCTCGCTGCGCGACTTCCACGACCTGGCCGCGGGTTCCGGACGGCTGCCGATCGGGCTGGTGGAGCGCGCGCTGTTCGACTGACTGCCGGGTGCGCGGCGGCTCGCGGCATGCGGGGTAGGGTCGTCCGCCGTGACGCAGTGGGACGGATGGCCGGACGATCCGGTCGAGGTGCTGGTCCGCCGACTCGACCCGGATCTGCCGCTGCCGGCATACGCGCATCCCGGCGACGCGGGCGCCGACCTGGTCACCGCCGAGGACGTCGAGCTCGGCCCCGGCGAGCGCGCGATGGTGCCCACCGGCCTGGCCATCGCCCTGCCGGCCGGCTACGCCGCCTTCGTCCACCCACGCTCCGGGCTCGCCCACCGGTTCGGCGTCGGCGTCGTCAACGCTCCCGGGACGGTCGACGCTGGCTACCGCGGCGAGATCAAGGTGCTGCTGGTCAACCACGACCGCACGAGCCACGGTGCGGCTGCGTCGCGGCGACCGGATCGCCCAGCTGGTGGTCCAGCGGGTCGAGCGGGCGCGGTTCCACGAGGTAGAGGTGCTGCCGGGTTCGGCGCGGGGCACCGGCGGGCACGGCTCGACCGGCGGCTTCGCCGCACCCGACCACGACCAGCACGACTCCCCGACCACGACAGAGGTGTGAACGTGTTCCGCAAGCGGCGCGGCCAGGACGACGACGACAACGCGGCGAACGACGAGGCCGACAGCGTCGACGACGACGCCGCGGACGAGGTGGCGCGACGCCGCCGAGGCGGTACCCACAGCACCCGCCGATCGCCCCCACGGGCCGTACGACCGCAGCGAGGTCGACGACCCGGCGAGCACGGCGGTCGGGTCGACCTGGGCGGCGTGTGGCTGCCGGGCCGCGAGGGGCTCGAGGTCCGCATCGAGGCCGACCAGACCACCGGCGAGGTGGTGGCGGTGACCCTGGTGCTCGGCGAGGGCGCCCTGCAGGTGCAGCCGTTCGCCGCCCCGCGCAGCGAGGGGATCTGGGACGACGTGCGGGCCGAGATCCGGGCCGGCATCACCCAGCAGGGCGGCACCACGGACGAGGTAGAGGGCCCGCTGGGCACCGAGCTGCGGACCCGCGTCCCGGTCCGGGCCGCCGACGGCAGCCAGGCCGTGCAACCGGCCCGGTTCGTCGGGGTCGACGGTCCGCGCTGGTTCCTGCGCGGTGTCATCACCGGCCGGCCGGCCGTCGAGCCCGGCACAGACGCCGACCTGGTGGCGTTGTTCCGCGACGTCGTCGTGGTCCGGGGATCCGACGCCATGGCGCCCCGGGACCCGATCCCGCTGCACCTGCCGACCGGCCCGGCTCCGACGCAGGACGACGCCGACGGCGCCGGTGACCAGCCCGCCGAGACCTCGGCCGACCTCAAGCCGTTCGAGCGCGGCCCGGAGATCACCGAGATCCACTGACCTTCCTCGGCCGGGGAAGGCGTCGGTGACGGCGACCAAGGCCTACGCTGGAGACATGGGCACCAACCCGGGCGTGCTGCGGCGCGCCGTGACGCGGCTCGCCTCATCGGCCAAGGAGCACGAGGCCCAGGAGCTGCAGAAGGACTGCGTCGAGATGGGCGCCGTCCCGGTCAGCGAGCTGCCCGACCGTGAGCTGGTGCGGGTCGCCGGCACCCTGCGCACCGTGACCCTGCGGCCGCGGGCCGGCGTCCCGGCGCTGGTGGCCGAGCTCTACGACGGCAGCGGGTCGATCAGCCTGGTCTGGCTGGGCCGCCGGCAGATCCCGGGCATCGAGCCCGGCCGGGCGATGATCGCGTGCGGGCGGGTCACCCGCGACCACGAGCAGCCGGTCATCTTCAACCCGCGCTACGAGCTGCGACCGGCCGGAGCCGAGTGAGCGACTCGCGCCCTCCGGAGCCCGCGCTGGCGACGGAGGTCGACGCCGCCACGGTCGAGGAGGTCGTCCGGCACCGGCTCTCGACGGCGCTCGGCGGCCGCCGCGGCATGGTGGAGGGCGCCGTCCCCACTCTCGGCTTCACCGTCACCTACCTGACCACCCACGAGCTGCGGCTCGGCCTGTACGTCGGCATCGGCGCTGGCCGTCATCCTGCTCGTCGCCCGGGTGCTGGCCCGCCAGCCGGTCCAGTTCGTCGTCAACAGCCTGGTCGGCATCGGCATCGCCGCGGTGTTCGCCTCGCGGACCGGCAAGGCCGAGGACGTGTTCCTGCCGGGCATCGTCTACAACGCGGTGTACGCCGTCGGGCTGTCGCTGTCGGTCCTGCTGCGCTGGCCGCTGGTCGGGCTGATGCTCGGCCTCGGTCACCGGTGACCTCACCGGCTGGCGGAAGGACCCGGCCATCGTCCGGCTCTGCAGCCGGCTGACCTGGGTGCTCGCGGTGCCGTGCATCGTCCGGGTGGCCGTGCAGTACCCGCTGTACCTGGCCGGTCAGGTCGGCTGGCTCGGCGTGACGAAGATCGCGCTCGGCTGGCCGCTGCAGCTGGCCGCGCTGGCGGTGATGGTCTGGCTGCTCGCCCGGGGCCGGACCCCGATCAGCACCACAGCGAGACCCGAGCCCGACACCGTCTGATCAGCGCGCGTGCGGGGCGAGCAGCTCCTCGAGCTGGGGACCCATGTCCGGGCTGGCGACGAAGAGCAGCTCGTCACCGGCCTCGAGCGGGTCGTCCGGCGACGGCACGATCGGCCGCCCCTCGCGGATGATCGCGACCAGGGCAGTGTCCTGCGGCCAGGCCACGTCGCCGACCCGGCTGGCGACCACGGGGGAGTCCGCGGGCAGCGTGAGCTCGAGCATGTCGGTGTTGGACTGCTGGAAGGTGAAGATCCGCACCAGGTCGCCGACGCTGACGGCCTCCTCGACCAGGGCGGTCATCAGTCGCGGCATCGACACCGCGACGTCGACCCCCCAGGCCTCGTCGAACATCCACTCGTTCTTCGGGTTGCTGACCCGCGCGACGGTCCGCGGGACGCCGTACTCCGTCTTGGCCAGCAGCGACACGACGAGGTTGACCTTGTCGTCGCCGGTCGCGGCGACCACGACCTGGCACTCGTGCAGGCCGGCCTCCTCGAGCGAGGTCACCTCGCAGGCGTCGGCGAGCAGCCACTGGGCGTCGGGCACCGAGGTGCGTCTTGATGGCGGCCGGGTCCTTGTCGACCAGCAGCACCTCGTGCCCGTTCTCGAGCAGCTCGCGGGCGACCGAGCGGCCCACGCTGCCCGCCCCGGCGATGGCGACCCGCATCAGTGCTCCTCGGGGGAACGGTGGAGCAGAGCGGCCTCGACACGCGTCCGCCTCGTCGTCGCGCATGACCATGTGCACCAGGTCGCCGTCCTGCAGCACGGTGTCCGCGCCCGGCAGCAGCCCCTCGCCCAGCCGGGTGAGGAAGGCCACCCGCGCACCGGCACTCTCCTCCAGCTTGCTGATGCGCTCACCGATCCAGGCCTGGTCGACGTTGACCTCGGCCAGCCGGACCGTGCCGCTGGGGTCGCGCCACTCCGGCTCCGCGCCGTGCGGGAGCAGCCGGCGCAGCATCTGGTCGGCGGTCCACCGCACCGTCGCCACGGTGGGGATGCCCAGGCGCTGGTAGACCTCGGCCCGGCCGGGGTCGTAGATGCGGGCCACCACGTTGTCGACGCCGAAGGTCTCCCGGGCCACCCGGGCGGCCAGGATGTTCGAGTTGTCGCCGCTGCTGACCGCCGCGAAGGCCTGCGCCTCCTCGATGCCGGCCTCCCGCAGCGTGTCCCGGTCGAAGCCGATGCCGGTCACCCGGCGACCCGCGAAGCTGCGCCGAGCCGGCGGAAGGCCGACTCGTTGGAGTCGATCACCGCCACCGAGTGACCCTGCGCCTCGAGGATGTGCGCCAGCGTCGATCCGACCCGGCCGCAGCCCATGATGACGAAGTGCACGCGGGTGACGCTAGCGCAGTGCCCGCCGTGGTCGGAGCGGACCCAGCGGGAACGCCGTGGGCGCACACATTGCAGCCCGGGCAGCCGCCGCTAGAGGCGTGCAGGCCCTAGCATCGGGCGTCGTGCCCCAGACGACGGACGCGTTCAAGCGCCTGCTGCTCGGCCGCGCCATGCGCAGCGACCGGCTCGGCGAGACGCTGCTGCCGAAGCGGATCGCGCTGCCGGTCTTCGCCAGCGACGCGCTGTCCTCGGTGGCATACGCCCCGGACGAGGTGTTCCTGACCCTCGGCATCGCCGGGTTCTCCGCGTACGCCTACTCGTGGAAGGTCGGCCTCGTCGTCGCCGCTGGTCATGCTCGTCGTGGTCGCGTCCTACCGGCAGAACGTGCACGCCTACCCGAGCGGCGGCGGCGACTACGAGGTCGCCACCGTCAACCTCGGCCCAGCTCCCGGCCTCACTGTGGCCAGCGCGCTGCTGGTCGACTACGTCCTGACGGTCGCGGTGTCGATCTCGTCGGCCGCGCAGTACGCCGCGTCGACGATCGACGCGTTCCAGGGGCACGAGGTCGTGGTCGCCGTGGTGGCGACCCTGCTGCTGATGGCGGCGAACCTGCGAGGGGTGCGCGAGTCGGGGACGGCCTTCGCGGTACCGACGTACGCCTTCATGGCCGCCGTGCTCGGCATGGCCGGCTTCGGGCTTCCTCCAGCTGGCGTTCGGCGACCTGCCCGACGTCGAGAGCGCGCGGTTCACCCTGGTGCCGGAGTCGGACTACGAGCAGGGCATCACCGGGCTCGCCGGCGCCTTCCTGCTGCTGCGGGCGTTCTCGTCCGGCTGTGCGGCGCTGACCGGCGTCGAGGCCATCAGCAACGGCGTCCCTGCCTTCAGGAAGCCGAAGTCGAAGAACGCGGCGACGACCCTGCTGCTGCTCGGCACGATCGCGGTGACGATGTTGACCAGCATCATCGTGCTGGCCAAGGTCAGCGGGCTGCGCTACGCCGAGAACGTCGTCGAGCAGCTGCGCCTGGACGGCGAGGAGGGCGTGGCCAGCCGCGGCGGTGTCCGGTTCCCCGACGGCACCCACTACGCGCAGGACCCGGTGATCGGTCAGCTGGCGAAGGCCATCTTCGACAACGTGCCGTTGATGGCCGCGGTGGTGACCACGGTGACCGGCCTGATCCTGGTGCTGGCCGCGAACACCGCGTTCAACGGGTTCCCGGTGCTCGGCTCGATCCTGGCGCAGGACCGGTACCTGCCCCGCCAGCTGCACACCCGCGGGGACCGGCTGGCCTACAGCAACGGCATCATCATCCTGGCCGCGTTCGCGATCCTGCTGATCGTCTCGTTCGACGCCGAGGTGACCCGGCTGATCCAGCTCTACATCGTCGGCGTCTTCGTGTCGTTCACCCTGAGCCAGACCGGCATGGTCCGGCACTGGACCCGGCTGCTGCGTACCGAGACCGACCACGCCGCGAGAGCGCGGATGCAGCGCAGCCGGATCATCAACGGCGTCGGTCTCTCGGTGACGGCGGTGGTGCTGGTGGTGGTGCTCATCACCAAGTTCCTGCTCGGTGCGTGGATCGCGATCGCCGCGATGGTCGCGCTGTTCCTGCTGATGAAGGGCATCCGCCGCCACTACGACGGCGTCTCCCGTGAGCTGGTCGTCGACGAGGACGAGGACATCCTGCTGCCCTCGCGGACCCACGCGATCGTCCTGGTCTCGAAGATCCACAAGCCGACGATGCGCGCCGTGGCGTATGCGCGAGCGATGCGGCCCACGACGCTCGAGGCGGTGACCGTCAGCGTCGACCCGGAGGAGACCCGCGCGCTGCAGGCCGAGTGGGACCGGCGCGGCATCCCGATCCCGCTCAAGGTGCTGGACTCGCCGTTCCGTGAGGTCACCGACCCGGTCATCGACTACGTGCGCAGCGTCCGTCGGGGCAGTCCCGCGCGACATCGTCACGGTGCTCATCCCGGAGTACGTCGTCGGCCACTGGTGGGAGCACCTGCTGCACAACCAGAGCGCGCTGCGGCTCAAGGGCCGGCTGCTCTTCACGCCCGGCGTGATGGTCACCAGCGTGCCGTGGCAGCTGAAGAGCTCGGAGGGACTGGCCGACCGCGCCGAGGGAGCCGCGCCCGGCGCGGTCCGTCGCGGCGACGTCGGTCGCGGCGGAGGTCTCACCTGAGCGGCCGGGTCGTCGGGATGTCCGCCGTCGGCCGCACGCTCGAGGTCGAGGTGGGCCCGGTCGCGCACGGCGGTCACTGCGTCGCCCGGCACGAGGGCCGGGTGCTGTTCGTCCGGCACGCCCTGCCGGGCGAGCGGGTGCGGGTCGTCGTGACCGACGGCCACGACGGGTCGCCGTACTGGCGGGCGGACGCCGTGGAGGTCCTCGATGCGTCGGCGGACCGGGTCGAGCCGCCCTGCCCGTGGGCCGGCGCCGGTCGGTGCGGCGGCTGCGACTGGCAGCACGCGTCGCTGGCCGCGCAGCGGTCGCTCAAGGCCGCGGTGGTTCGCGAGCAGCTCAGCCGGCTGGCCGGCCTCGACCTCGACGTCACGGTGGAGGAGGTCGCCGGCGACGAGCAGGGGCTGGGCTGGCGCACCCGGGTGCAGTTCGCCGTCGACGACGACGGGACGCCGGGGCTGCGGCGGCACCGCTCGCACGAGGTGGTGCCGGTCGACCACTGCCGCATCGCGCACCCGCTGGTCGACGAGGCCGGCGTGACCGGCCGGCGCTGGCCCGGCGTCTCCTCGGTCGAGGTCGCGGCCTCGCCCGCGACGGGGGAACGGCTGGTGCTGCCGGACGGTCGCGGGCAGGGTGCGCTGACCGAGGTCGTCGGAGAGCGGTCGTTCCGGGTCAGCGGCGGCGGGTTCTGGCAGGTGCACCCGGGGGCGGCGACGACGCTGCTGGCCGCGGTGCTCGACGGCCTCGACCCGCAGCCGGGGGAGTCGGTGCTGGACCTCTACTGCGGCGTCGGGCTGTTCGCAGCTGCGCTGGCCGAGCGGGTCGGGCCGACCGGACGGGTGACCGCGGTGGAGACCGACCGGGTGGCCGTCGAGGACGCGCGGCACAACCTGTCCGGGCTGACCGGCGTGCGCCTGGAGCGCGGGCGGGTCGACCACGTGCTGCGCCGGCTCCGGCTGGGACGCGCCGACCTGGTCGTGCTCGACCCTCCGCGGTCGGGTGCCGGCCGCGCAGTCGTCGAGCTGCTGTCACGGGTCCGTGCCCGGCGGATCGGCTACGTCGCCTGCGACCCGGCGGCCCTGGCGCGGGACCTCCGCTACTTCGGCGACCGAGGCTACGGCGTGACCAGTTTGCGGGCTTTCGACCTGTTTCCGATGACCGCGCACGTCGAGTGCGTCGCGGTTCTCGAGCCGCGCGCCGGCTGACCGGCGAGCCTGCTGCCCGGGTGGTCGGGCGGGGTCCTAGTCTGCGAGCTGTGCACGAAGCCTCGCTCACCCTGCCCGCCGAGCTGAAGTCGGTCAGCCAGGCTCGTCGGTTCCTCCGCGACGTGCTCGAGGAGTGGGAGGTCGCAGGCTTCGATCTCGCCGCCCCCACGGTGCTCACCGAGCTGGTGACCAACGCCGCCCTGCACGCGCGCAGCGCCTACACGGTCCACCTCCGGGCCGAGGCGGACGGCCTTCTCGTGGAGGTCACCGACTCCTCGCCGGCGCTTGCCCCAGGCGCGGCACTACGGCACGGGAGCGACGACCGGCCGGGGCATCGCGCTCGTCGAGGCGCTCAGCGCCTCCTGGGGAGTCCAGTCCAGCCCCACCGGCAAGACCGTGTGGTGCCGGGTGCGCACCGATGACCAGCTGCCCGACTTCGTGGACGTCGACGACGACGAGCGGGCCGAGGTCACCCCGGTCGTCGGCCGCCCCGCAGCGGGTGGCCGTCCCGGTGTCGCCCTGGCGCTCGCGGCATGAGCGAGGCCGGCTCCGAGGAGCTCATCACGGTCCACGTCCTGGGTCTACCGACCGGGCTGCAGGTCCAGGCGCAGCAGCAGAACGACGAGCTCACCCGCGAGCTGATGCTGGTGGCCGAGCAGATGCGGCAGCGCGGCAACGCCGCCGACCTGCCGGTCCGGTTCGTCGAGATGGTGTCGACGCTGAGCGGCCGCTACGCGATCTTCACCGCGGAGCAGGAGGCGCAGCTGACCGCGGCCATCGCGGCCGGCCAGCCGACCATCGACCTGACCTACACGCTGCCCGCCTCGGCCGCGGCGGCCGCCGGCGCCCTCGGCGAGATCCTGGACGAGGCCGACGAGTACTGCCGCCAGGGCCAGCTGCTGCTGACGCTGGCCACGCCTCCCGAGCTGGTCGCTTACCGCCGGTGGTTCCTCGACCAGTTCGTCGACCAGGCCGCCGGCGCGGCGCCGGTGTCGTGGTCCGACTACCGCGAGCGGACGCCGGTCCAGTAGCGCGGTCCGGTAGCGATGGCCGGTCAGCCGGCCGGCTCGTCCTGAACGGTTGCCGAGCGGGTCAGGTCGTCCCACCGGTCACCCAGCCAGCTGCGGCCGCCACCGGTGTCCAGAGCGAGGCCCAGCGCCAGCACCAGAGGAATCAGCAGCGCGACGATGCGAAGCAGGAGGCGCCGAGCGTGCCGCCTGCTGCGCTGTCGCTCCCGGGTGCGCAGCGGCGCGACCCGTCCGCTCACCTGTCGTTGCAGGTCGGTGAGCTGTTGCAGGGTCTCGGTGCCATGCCCGGGCCGCGAACTGCTGGCCACCTCCGGAACGTACTCCCGGACCCGCGAGCGGTGAAGCCTTCGTCTCAACCGGCGCGCGCCGGCCGGGCGATCATCGTCGCCTGCATCACCGCAACGGTGACGTCCGGCTCGCCCGCCGTGAGTGCGGACACGTCGGCCTGGCAGACGCTGAGCGTCCGGCCGGACCGGACGACGCGGGCGTCGGCGCGGAACCGTTCGCCGCGACCGGGGGAGAGCAGGTTGACCTTGAACTCCACGCTCAGCACGTCACTGCCGGCCGGCATCAGGGTCAGGGCCGCGTAGCCGCAGGCCGAGTCCGCGACCGAGGTGAGCACACCGGCGTGCAGGAAACCGTTCTGCTGGCACAGGTCGTCGCGGAACGGCAGCTCGAGGACGACGTGACCGGGCTCGACGACGGTCGCCTCCGCACCGAGCAGCCGCAGGAACGACTGGCGGCCGAGGCTGTCGCGCACCTGGTGCGGGGCGGTGGTCATGCCGGACATCCTCTCCCGCGGCCGGCCACGGGCATCACGGCCATCCGTCCATCCGATGCAGGCTGGACAAGTATCTTGATGTCGAGATACCTTGACGGAGGCCGGGGTGTGGACCACCGTCCCCGTGCGGGCAGGATGAAGGCGGACGAAGGGAGACGCTCGTGGCAAGCAGCAGTCAGGGCGATGTCGTGCAGGACAGCTTCGGCAGCAAGGACACCCTGGAGGTGGCCGGCTCGTCGTACGAGATCTACCGCCTGGACAAGGTCGAGGGAAGTCGACAAGCTCCCGTTCTCGCTGAAGATCCTGCTGGAGAACCTGCTCCGCACCGAGGACGGCGCGAACATCACCGCCGACCACATCCGGTCGCTGGCGGCGTGGGACCCGACCGCCGAGCCGGACATCGAGATCCAGTTCACCCCCGCCCGGGTGGTCATGCAGGACTTCACCGGCGTGCCGTGCGTGGTCGACCTCGCCACGATGCGCGAGGCCGTCCAGGAGCTCGGCGGCGACCCGGACAAGATCAACCCGCTGGCACCGGCCGAGCTGGTCATCGACCACTCGGTGATCGCCGACCTGTTCGGAGCGCCCGACTCGTTCGCCCGCAACGTCGAGCTCGAGTACCAGCGCAACACCGAGCGCTACCAGTTCCTGCGCTGGGGCCAGACCGCGTTCGACGACTTCAAGGTGGTGCCGCCGGGCACCGGGATCGTGCACCAGGTCAACATCGAGTACCTCGCCCGCGTCGTCTTCGAGCGGGACGGGGTCGCCTACCCGGACACCCTGGTGGGCACCGACTCGCACACCACGATGGTCAACGGCCTCGGCGTGCTGGGCTGGGGCGTCGGCGGCATCGAGGCCGAGGCAGCCATGCTCGGCCAGCCGGTGTCGATGCTCATCCCGAAGGTCGTCGGCTTCAAGCTCGTCGGTGAGCTGCCGGAGGGCGCCACCGCGACCGACCTGGTCCTCACCATCACCGAGATGCTGCGCAAGCGCGGCGTGGTCGGCAAGTTCGTCGAGTTCTACGGCGAGGGTGTCGCGGCGGTGCCGCTGGCCAACCGCGCCACGATCGGCAACATGAGCCCGGAGTACGGCTCGACCGTCGCCATCTTCCCGATCGACGACGAGACGATCCGCTACCTGCGGATGACCGGCCGCGAGGAGCAGCAGGTCGCGCTGGTCGAGGCCTACGCGAAGGCCCAGGGGCTGTGGCACGACCCGCAGGCCGAGCCGGCGTACAGCGAGACGATCGAGCTCGACCTCTCGACCGTCGTCCCGTCGATCGCCGGGCCGAAGCGGCCGCAGGACCGGGTGACGCTCTCGGACGCCAAGGACAGCTTCCGCGAGGCGCTGGGCGCGTACACCGGCGACGGCGTGGCGTCGAAGGTCGACGAGGGCTCGGCCGAGTCGTTCCCCGCGAGCGACGCGCCTGCGGTCGGTACGACGGGCAACGGCGCCGCCGGCGCGCCCCACGGCGCCCCGGCGCACGCGGCGGCCGGGCGCCCGTCGAACCCGGCCACGGTCAGCCTGGACGGCCAGGAGTTCGAGGTCGACCACGGTCACGTCGTGATCGCGGCCATCACCTCGTGCACCAACACGTCGAACCCGACGGTGATGATCGGTGCTGCGCTGCTCGCGAAGAAGGCTGTCGAGCGGGGGCTCGAGCGCAAGCCCTGGGTCAAGACCACGCTGGCACCGGGCTCGAAGGTGGTCATGGACTACTACGACCGGGCCGGGCTCACGCCGTACCTCGACAAGCTCGGGTTCAACCTGGTCGGCTACGGCTGCACCACCTGCATCGGGAACTCCGGGCCGCTGCAGGAGCCGATCAGCAAGGGCGTGAACGACAACGACCTCGCGGTGGTCTCGGTGCTCTCCGGCAACCGGAACTTCGAGGGCCGGATCAACCCCGACGTCAAGATGAACTACCTGATGTCACCGCCGCTGGTGGTGGCGTACGCGCTCGCCGGGTCGATGGACCTCGACATCACCACCGAGCCGCTGGGCAAGGACACTGCGGGCGCCGACGTCTTCCTCAAGGACATCTGGCCGTCCAGCCAGGAGATCCAGGAGGTCGTCGACTCGGCGGTCCGCTCGGAGATGTTCAGCCGCGACTACGCCGACGTGTTCGCCGGCGACGAGACCTGGCAGAACCTCCCGACGCCGACCGGCAGCACCTTCGCCTGGGATCCCGACTCGACGTACGTGCGCAAGCCGCCGTACTTCGAGGGGATGCCGGCCGAGCCGACCCCGGTCACCGACATCGAGGGCGCCCGGGTGCTCGCGGTGCTCGGTGACTCGGTCACGACCGACCACATCTCGCCGGCCGGCTCGATCAAGGCCGACTCGCCCGCGGGTGCGTACCTCCAGGAGCACGGCGTCGACCGTCGGGACTTCAACTCCTACGGCTCGCGACGCGGCAACCACGAAGTCATGATCCGCGGCACCTTCGCGAACATCCGGCTGCGCAACCAGCTGGCGCCGGGGACCGAGGGCGGTGTCACCCGCGACTTCACCGCCGGCGGCGAGGTCACCTCGATCTACGAGGCGGCCCAGCACTACGCCGAGGCCGGCACGCCGCTGGTGATCCTCGCGGGCAAGGAGTACGGGTCCGGCTCGTCCCGCGACTGGGCGGCCAAGGGCACCGCACTGCTCGGCGTCCGGGCGGTCATCGCGGAGTCCTACGAGCGGATCCACCGGTCGAACCTGATCGGCATGGGCGTGCTGCCGCTGCAGTACCGCGACGGTGAGTCCGCGGAGTCGCTCGGTCTCACCGGCGAGGAGGAGTTCAGCGTCACCGGCGTCACGGCGCTCAACGACGGGGCCTCGCCGCGCGAGGTGACCGTGCGCGCGGGGGAGAAGGACTTCCACGGCGCGGCTGCGGATCGACACCCCGGGCGAGGCGGACTACTACCGCCACGGCGGCATCATGCAGTACGTCCTGCGGTCGCTGCTGCGCACCTGACCGACCGCACTCGTCGGGTTGCTACGGGACGAGCCGGACGTTTCGCCGCCGTTACGAACTTGTGACTTCCCGGGGACCTGTCCGGCTGAGTACGTTGTGGGCCACAACATTCCTGGCGGCCCAGCTCGGTGCCGCCGGTCCCGACCGGAAAGGCACCTTGACATGCGGATGCGAAGGATCGCGGTGGCCGGGCTGGTCGTCCTGCCGCTGCTGCTCACCGCCTGTGGCGGCGACGACAGTGGTGACGGCAGCACAGGAACCGGCGACAGCAGCCCCAGCGGCGACGGGGGCGGCAAGATCGGCGTGATCCTGCCGGACGCGGCCACCTCGCCGCGCTGGGAGAACAACGACCGGCCGCTGCTGGACAAGGCCATCAAGGCGGCCGGCTACGAGGCGATCATCCAGAACGCCTCCAAGGACGTCACGCAAGTTCGCCTCGCTCTGCGACTCGATGATCAACGAGGGCGTCAACGTCCTGATGATCGTCAACCTCGACTCCGACAGCGGCGCGGCCTGTGAGAAGAAGGCCCAGGACGCCGGCATCCCGAGCATCGACTACGACCGGCTGACGCTGGGCGGGTCGGCCAAGTACTACGTGTCCTTCGACAACATCCAGGTCGGCAAGCTGATGGGTGACGGCCTGATCGCGTGCCTCGACGCCGCCGGCAAGACCCAGGCGAACATCGTCGAGATCAACGGTGACCCGACCGACAACAACGCGGCGCTGTTCAAGGAGGGCTACGACGGCGCCCTGAAGCCCAAGGTCGACTCCGGCGACTACAAGATCGTCGGCGACCAGACCGGCAAGTGGGACGCCACGGTCGCGCAGACGACCTTCGAGCAGCTGTACACGCAGAACAAGGGCAAGGTCGACGGCGTGATCTCGGCCAACGACACGATGGCCGGCGGCATCGTGACCGTGCTGAAGAACAACAACCTCGCCGGCAAGGTCCCGGTCACCGGCCAGGACGCCTCCGACGAGGGTCTGCAGCGGGTCATCGCCGGCACCCAGTGCGGCACCGTGTTCAAGGACGTCAACCTCGAGGCCGAGGCGGCCGCCGACCTGGCGATCGCCATCGTCAAGGACGACGGCTCGGCCGACGCGCTGGTCAACGGCGAGGCCAAGGACACCCAGGCGAACAAGGACGTCGACTCGGTCTTCGCCACGCCGGTCTGGGTCACGCAGGACAACATCAAGGAGCCCTTCGACGCCGGCTACACGACGGTCGAGAAGGTCTGCACCGCCGACTTCGCGGACGCCTGCGCGAAGCTCGGCCTGTCCTAGCGCCGGACGCAGGGGCCCGGCCCGGTGCGGCCGGGCCGGGTCCCTGCGTGCCAGCGCACCCGCGGCGCCGTAGCGTGCTGCTCGTCCCATCGCGACCACCACGACGCAGGCGAGGTGCCATGACCACCATGACCACGGAGGCGGGCAGCAGACCCGCGACCGGCGGCCAGCCACTGCTCGAGCTGCGGGGCAGTCAACAAGAGCTTCGGTGCGGTGCAGGTGCTGCACGGCGTCGACCTCACGGTCCGGCTCGGGCCGGGTCACGGCGCTGGTCGGTGACAACGGCGCCGGCAAGAGCACCCTGATCAAGGGCATCGCCGGCATCCACGCCTTCGACGACGGCGACTACGTGTTCGAGGGCCACACGGTGCACGTGCACCAACCCCAAGCAGGCGAACGCGCTGGGCATCGAGGTCGTCTACCAGGACCTCGCGCTGTGCGACAACCTCGACATCGTCGAGAACCTCTACCTGGGCCGGGAGGCGCTCTCGACCGGCTTCCTCGACGAGATCTCGATGGAGCAGCGCGCCGCCGAGACGCTGGCCGGCCTGTCGGTCCGCACCGTGAAGTCGGTGCGGCAGAAGGTCGCCAGCCTCTCCGGCGGCCAGCGCCAGACGGTCGCCATCGCCCGAGCGGTGCTCTGGAACTCCAAGCTGGTGATCCTGGACGAGCCGACCGCGGCGCTCGGGGTCGCGCAGACCGAGCAGGTGCTCCGGCTGGTCCGCCGGCTCGCCGACCGCGGCCTCGGCGGTGATCCTGATCAGCCACAACATGAACGACGTGCTCGCCGTGGCCGACGACATCGCCGTGCTCTACCTGGGCCAGATGACCGCCCAGGTCGAGGCCAAGGACGTCACCCACTCCGAGGTCGTCCAGCTCATCACCGGCGGCGCGATGGTCGAGAAGGACGGTCACGTCGTCGTGACCGACCCGCACGACCCGGTCCTGACCTCGCGCCGACACCGGCCCCGACGAGACGGGAGGCCGGTCATGACCCAGACCGCTCTCGAGCGAGGATCACGACCACGTGAGCGGTCACCGCACCGGAGCCGGCCGGCCTGGGCGACGCCTTCCGCGAGTACGTCGTCCCGGGTCCGCGGCGGCGACGTCGGCCCGCTGCCGGCGATCCTCGGCCTGGCCGTCCTGGTCGTCGTCTTCTCCGCCCTGCGGCCGGAGACCTTCACCAACTCGTTCAACTTCGCCAACCTGCTGATCCAGAGCGCCCCGGTCATCGTGATCGCGATGGGCCTGGTCTTCGTCCTGCTGATCGGCGAGATCGACCTGTCCGCCGGCTTCACCGCCGGTGTCGCCGGCGCCGTGCTCGGCGTCGTCTCCACCCGGAACGACCACCCCTGGTACCTCGGCGTCCTCGCCTGCCTCGCCGCCGGCGCTGCGATCGGGCTGGTCATCGGCCTGCTCGTCGCCGGGTCGGCATCCCGTCCTTCGTCGTCACCCTGGCCGGCTTCCTCGCCCTGCAGGGCCTGCTGCTGAAGATCATCGGCGAGGGCGGCACGATCCGGATCCAGAGCGAGACCGTGCTGGCGATCATGTCCAAGAACCTGCCGATCTGGCTCGGCTGGGCGATGTACGTCGGGCTGTTGGCGCGTCTACGCCGCCGTGACCTTCCGCCAGCTGGCCACCCGACGCGCGCGCGGCCTGGTGACGACCTCACCCACCGTGTGGCTGGCGAAGATCGTCACGATGGCCGTCCTGCTCGGCCTCTGCACCTACTACCTGAGCATCGAGCGCAGCCGGAACGCCGCCGTCACGCTCGATCAAGGGCGTCCCGATCGTCATCCCGGTCGTCCTGGTGCTGCTGGTGCTGTTCAGCCTGCTGCTCAGCCGCACGCTGTTCGGCCGGCACGTCTACGCCGTCGGCGGCAACGCCGAGGCGGCCCGCCGGGCCGGCATCAACGTGGCTCGGATCAGGCTGCTGTGCTTCGTGCTCTGCTCGACGATCGCGGCCATCGGCCGGCGTCCTGCTGGCCAGCCGGGTGAACTCGGTGACGCCGAGCACCGGCGGCGGCGAGACCCTGCTCTACGCCGTCGGCGCGGCGGTGATCGGCGGCACCAGCCTGTTCGGCGGCAAGGGCAGGCCGGTCGACGCCATCATCGGCGGCCTGGTGGTCGCCGTGGTGGCCAACGGCATGGGCCTGCTCAACAAGTCGGCGGCGGTCGATCTACATGGTCACCGGCGGCGTGCTGCTGCTGGCCGCCGGCGTCGACGCGCTGTCCAGGCGCCGGGCCGCGGCCGTCCGGCCGGGCGTAGCGCGGTCGCCGATGACGGTCCTGGCACGGGGCTCGCGCGGGGCGCGGTCGGAGGACGTCCGGCGCGGAAACCTCTCCACCCTGCTCCGGTACGTGCACGTCCACGGGCCCACGCCGCGCAGCCGCTGACGACCGTGCTGGGCCTGAACCGCAGCACCATCGGCGACCTCACCGGCGAGCTGGTCGCTGCCGGCCTCGTCTACGAGGGGGCCGGTCGTCCCGACCGGGTCGTCGATGGCTCGAGCGGCAGCGGCGGCCGGCCCTCCTTCGTGGTGCGGCCGGCGACGGACCGGGTCCAGGTGCTGGCCGTCGACGTCGGCGTGACGCACCTGACGGTCGCCAGGGTCGGTCTCGGCGGCGACGTGCTGGCCCGGCAGGACCGCGCCTACCGGCGCGGCGCCCGGCCGCAGCGCGACGTCACGGCCACCATCGCCAAGGTCGGCGCGAGGCTGCTGGCCGAGATCGAGTCGGAGGCCGTCGTGGTCGCCGCTGGTGTGGCGGTGCCGGGGATGGTGCGTCGCCGCGACGGCCAGGTGCGACAAGCACCGAACCTCGGCTGGCGTGATGCGCCGCTCGGTGCCCAACTGGCCGAGGCGCTCGGGCTGCCGGTCGCCGTGGGGAACGACGCCGACCTGGGCATCCGCGCCGAGCACGTGCGTGGCGCAGCAGCCGGGGTCGACGACGCGGTGTACCTGTCCGGGCACTCCGGCATCGGCGCGGGCATCCTGGCCGGCGGCATCCCGCTCGGAGGCCGGGCCGGGTACGCCGGGGAGGTCGGCCACATCGTCGTCGAGCCGAACGGGCTGCCGTGCCACTGCGGGTCGCACGGCTGCTGGGAGACCCAGTGCGGCGAGGAGCGACTGTTCGAGCTGGCCGGCCGGCCAGCAGGTGGCGGCCTGGCCGGCGTGCGGGACGTCGTGCGCGCGGCGGCCGACGGCGACGTTGCGGCGAGGGCGGCCGTGGAGCACGTCGCCGGCTGGCTCGGGCGCGGCACCGCCAACGTCGTCAACGCACTCAACCCCGAGATCGTCATCATGGGCGGGGCGCTGGAGGAGGTCCTGCGGGTTGCCGGCCCGACCGTGCGTGCCGAGTTCGAGGGCGCCGCGCTGGCCGCGCCGTACGAGCAGGTCCGCCTCGTGATCCCGGATCTAGGACCCGACTCGACCCTGGTAGGCGCCGCCGAGCTGGCCTTCGACGACCTGCTGTCCGACCCGCTGCTCGAGATGTCCCGACGTACCGCTCCTGGTGCGTGACAGCCGCACCCACCCCCACCGACCCCCAGAACGAAGGACACCGACGACATGAGCGACCTGCGACCCACCCCTTCCGACAACTTCACCTTCGGCCTCTGGACCGTGGGCTGGCAGGCCCGCGACCCGTTCGGTGACGCCACCCGGGCGCCGGTCGACCCGGTCGAGACCGTGCACCGGCTGGCCGAGCTGGGTGCTGCCGGCGTCACCTTCCACGACGACGACCTGATCCCGTTCGGCAGCGACGACAGCTCGCGGGACGAGCACATCAAGCGGTTCCGCGCGGCCCTGGACGAGACCGGCCTGGTGGTGCCGATGGTCACCACCAACCTGTTCACCCACCCGGTGTTCAAGGACGGCGCGTTCACCAGCAACGACCGCGCGGTACGCCGGTACGCGCTGCGCAAGGTGATGCGCAACATGGACCTGGCCGCCGAGCTGGGCGCGTCGACCTACGTCTTCTGGGGCGGCCGCGAGGGCGCGGAGACCGACGCGGCCAAGGACGTCCGGGCCGCTCTGGACCGCTACCGCGAGGGCATCGACATGCTGGCGCAGTACTCGATCGACCGCGGCTACGGCCTGCGGTTCGCGATCGAGCCGAAGCCCAACGAGCCCCGCGGCGACATCCTGCTGCCGACGATCGGACATGCGCTGGGGTTCATCTCCGGCCTCGAGCACCACGAGATGGTCGGGGTGAACCCGGAGGTCGGGTCACGAGCAGATGGCCGGGCTGAACTTCGTGCACGGCATCTCGCAGGCGCTGTGGGCGGGCAAGCTCTTCCACATCGACCTCAACGGCCAGCACGGGCCGAAGTTCGACCAGGACCTGGTCTTCGGCCACGGCGACCTGCTCAGCGCGTTCTTCCTCGTCGACCTGCTGGAGAACGGCGGCCCCGGCGGCGCCCCGGCCTACGACGGGCCGCGGCACTTCGACTACAAGCCGATGCGCACCGAGGACATGGACGGCGTCTGGGCGTCGGCGGCGGCCAACATGCGCACCTACCTGCTGCTCAAGGAGCGGGCGGCGGCATACCGGGCCGACCCGGAGGTGCAGGAGGCGTTGGCGGCGTCCAAGGTCGCCGAGCTCGGCGTGCCGACCTTGGCCGACGGCGAGAGCTACACCGACTTCCTCGCCGACACCTCGGCGTACGAGTCGTTCGACGTCGAGGCCGCCGCCGCTCGCGGCTACGGGTTCGGCCGGCTCGACCAGCTCGCGGTCGAGCACGTCCTCGGCGCTCGCTGACGGATGCCGGCGGAGGTGACGCTGGTCGCGGGGGTCGACTCCTCGACCCAGGCGTGCAAGGTCGTCGTGCGCGACGCCGCCACCGGTGCCCTGGTGCGGGAGGGCCGGGCGGCGCACCCGGACGGCACCGAGGTCGACCCGGCCGCGTGGTGGGCGGCGCTGCAGGAGGCGCTGGCCGCCGCGGGCGGGGTGGACGACGTCGCGGCGCTCGCGGTCGGAGGGCAGCAGCACGGCATGGTCTGCCTCGACGAGTCGGGTGCCGTCGTCCGGCCGGCCCTGCTGTGGAACGACACCCGGTCCGCCGCCGCAGCCCGCGAGCTGGTCGACGAGCTCGGGGGCGGGCGGCGCCTGGGCCGACGCCGTCGGCGTCGTGCCGGTGGCCTCGATCACGGTCAGCAAGCTGCGGTGGTTCGCCGAGCACGAGCCGGACCTCGCGGCCCGGGCCGCCGCCGTCTGCCTCCCGCACGACTGGCTGACCTGGCGGCTGGCCGGCTCCGGCGGCCTCGACGCGCTGCGGACCGACCGCAGCGACGCGAGCGGCACCGGCTACTGGTCGGCCGCCGCCGAGGCCTACCGGCCGGACCTGCTCGAGCGCGGCTTCGGCCGGTCGCTGCAGGTGCCGGACGTGCTCGGACCGCACGACCCGGCGGGGTCGTACCGGCAGCATGATGCTCGGCCCGGGTGCCGGTGACAACGCCGCCGCGGCCCTCGGGGTTGGCGCGGCGCTGGGCGACGTGGTGGTGTCGATCGGCACCTCCGGCGTGGTGAGCGCCGTCGCGGCCAGGCCGGCCCACGACCCGTCCGGAACCGTGGCCGGCTTCGCCGACGCGACCGGCGGCCACCTGCCCCTGGTCTGCACCCTCAACGCCTCACGGGTGCTGGACGCGACCGCGCGGATGCTGGGCACCGACCACGCCGGACTGTCCCGGCTGGCGCTGTCGGCTCCGGCCGGCGCTGACGGGCTGGTGCTGGTGCCCTACCTCGAGGGCGAGCGCACCCCGGACCGCCCTGACGCGACGGGGGCGCTGCACGGGCTGACGCTGGCCTCCACCACCCCGGCGCACCTGGCCCGGGCAGCGGTCGAGGGCCTGCTCTGCGGGCTGGCCGACGGGCTGGACGCGTTGGTCGCACAGGGGGCCGAGGTGCGCCGCGTGCTGCTGGTCGGTGGGGGAGCCCGGTCCGAGGCTCTCCGGCGGCTGGCACCCGCCGTACTGGGCTGCCCGGTGCTCGTCCCGGAACCCGGGGAGTACGTCGCCGACGGTGCCGCCCGGCAGGCTGCCTGGGTGCTCAGCCGGGACGGTCGCGCCGCCCGTCTGGGCCGCCGCCGGGACCCAGGTCTTCGAAGCCGACCCGACGCCCGTCGGTGCGCGAGCGGTACGCCTAGGTGCGCGACCTGACTGCCCCTCGGCGCGCCTGACGCCGGCCACCTCGCCGACCCTTGCGCGACCCGTCGGCCGCGGGACAGAGTGCCGGGGTACCGCGAGCGACAGGAGACCTTCGCATGTTGATGCCACCGCTGCGCCGCCTCGCTCTCGCCGGCGCTGTCATCGGGCTGGTCCCGTGCCTGCTGGTCGGCCCGGCCGACGCAGCCGGCCCGCGCGGACCGTCGGCCCCGCTCGAGTACCTCGGTGTGTCAACCATCCCGGCCGGCATGCCGTTTGCCGGGACCGTCGTGGGCGGGCTGTCGTCGATCACCTACGACGCGAGCCGCGACGTCTACTACGCGCTGTCCGACGACCAGGGCGCCGGGTTCACCCCGACGAGCACGCCCTCGCGGTTCTACACGCTGGGCATCGACGTCAGCGACGGCTCGCTCGACGCAGGTGACGTCACCGTGCTGTCGACCACGACGCTGCTCGGCCCCGACGGCCAGCCGTTCCCGGCGCAGAGCCTGGACCCCGAGGGCCTGACCCTCACCCCGCAGCACACGCTCGTGGTCACCTCCGAGGGCATCGCCAGCCGCAGGATCGCGCCGTTCGTGCGCGAGTTCTCCCTCTCCGGCCAGCAGCTGCGCGAGCTGCCCGTGCCCGGCTACTTCGATCCCGTCCCGCCCGACTTCGGCGTACGGAACAACCTCGGGTTCGAGGCCGCGGCCGTGACGCCGGACGGTCAGCGGCTCGTCGTCGGCACCGAGAACGCGCTCGCCCAGGACGGCCCGGCCGCGACCACCTCGACGACCAGCGCGGCCCGCATCCTCAGCTACCACATCGGGCACGGCGGCTCGGACCGCGAGTACGTCTACGTCACCGACCGGGTCGTGGCCCCCTCGCCGATCTTCACCGTCAACGGGCTCGTCGAGCTGCTTCCGCTCAACAAGCAGTTCATGCTCGCGATGGAGCGTTCGTTCTCGGTCGGCGCCGGCAACGACATCCGCATCTTCCGGGTTGCGCTTCCGGGCGCCACGAATGTCTCCGGCGTGCCGGACCTGCAGGACGTCGACAGGCTGAGGCCGGCCCAGAAGTCGCTGCTGCTGCACCTGCCCGCCACGGTCGGCGGTCAGCCGCTGGACAACGTGGAGGGCATGACCCTCGGGCCGCTGCTCCCCGACGGTCGCCGCGCCGTCCTGATGGTCAGTGACAACAACTTCACGATGAGCCCGACACCCATCGACAGCCAGGTGCTGCTGGCCGCCCTTGGCTGAGGGTCCGACCGCGTCCCTAGGGTGGGGCCGATGAGCCGCACCGTCGTACCGCCGGGCTGGCCGGAGGAGGTCCGGCCGCCGGACACCCCCGACTGGGAGCGCACCGCCACCGCATGGCTGTTCGACCTGTGCCCGCCGGACTACCGCAGGCACGAGGTGCTGCGTCGGCACCCGGCCGTGCTGGCGCGGTTCGCGGCCCACCACGTGCACGCGGGAGTGCGAGGCGGCGCGGCACGGCCTGGCGACCGCTCGGGACGAGCTGCGCGACGTGGCCGACCCGGAGACGGTCGCGGCGGCAGTCGTGGCGTACGAGCGGGAGGGCGCCCATCTGGTCCGGACCCAGCGGGCCGTGGCCCTGGTCGAGGACGCGCTGCGCGGGCGGCGGTTCCGGGCCCGGCTGTAGGGCAGACGTAGACTCGGGCCCCGGACCGGACCCCCGACGAGCGAGAGGAGCGCCACGCGTGGGCTTGCTGGACTCGATCCACGGACCTCAGGACCTGCGTCGCCTCGACCGTCCGGCACTGGACGCGCTGGCCGAGGAGATCCGCGAGTTCCTCATCGCATCGGTCTCGCGCACCGCCGGACACCTGGGGTCCAACCTGGGAGCGGTCGAGATCACCCTGGCATTGCACCGGGTCTTCGACTCCCCGCGCGACCGGATCCTCTGGGACACCGGCCACCAGGCCTACGTGCACAAGATCGTGACCGGCCGCGCCGACCGGTTCGGGACCCTGCGGCAGAAGGACGGCCTGTCCGGCTACCCGAGCCGGTCCGAGTCCGAGCACGACGTCATCGAGAACTCGCACGCGTCGACCGCGCTGTCCTACGCCGACGGTCTCGCCAAGGCGTTCCAGCTGCGCGGCGAGACCGACCGGCACGTCGTCGCGGTGGTCGGTGACGGATCGCTGACCGGCGGCATGGCGTGGGAGGCCCTGAACAACATCGCCGCCGACCACACCCGTCCGCTGGTCATCCTGGTCAACGACAACGAGCGGTCCTACTCGCCGACGGTCGGCGGTCTGGCCCACCACCTCGCGACGTTGCGCACCACCCGTGGGTACGAGCGGTTCCTCGAGTGGGGCAAGCAGGTCCTGGGCCGTACGCCGGTCGTCGGAGCCCCGATCTACGACGCCCTGCACGGTGTGAAGAAGGGGCTCAAGGACGTCGTCGCGCCGCAGGGCATGTTCGAGGACCTGGGGCTGAAGTACATCGGTCCGATCGACGGTCACGACGTCGAGGAGGTGGAGCACGCGCTCCGACGTGCGCGCGGGTTCGGCGGGCCGGTGCTCGTGCACTGCCTCACCCGCAAGGGCCTGGGCTACAAGCACGCCGAGAACGACGTCGCCGACCACTTCCACGGCATCGGTGTCATCGACCCGGAGACCGGTCAGCCGCTGGCGGCGGCCGGCACCGCCTGGACCAAGGTGTTCTCCGACGAGCTGGTGCAGATCGCCACCGAGCGCCCCGACGTCGTCGGCATCACGGCAGCCATGCTCATCCCCACGGGGCTGGACGCGTTCGCCGCGGCCTATCCGGACCGGGTGTTCGACGTCGGTATCGCCGAGCAGCACGCGACCACCTCGGCAGCCGGTCTCGCCCTCGGCGGCCTGCACCCGGTGGTCGCGGTCTACGCGACGTTCCTCAACCGGGCGTTCGACCAGGTGCTGATGGACGTCGCGCTGCACCACTGCGGTGTCACCTTCTGCCTCGACCGGGCTGGGGTGACCGGGCCGGACGGCGCGAGCCACCACGGCATGTGGGACATGGCTTTCCTGCAGCTCGTGCCCGGACTTCGGCTGGCGGCCCCGCGGGACGCCGTCACCCTGCGCGAGGAGCTGCGCGAGGCGCTCGCCGTCGACGACGCCCCGACCGTCGTGCGCTACCCGACCGGTGCGGTGGGCGCCGACCTGCCGGCCATGGAGCGGGTCGGCGGGGTCGACGTGATGCGACGGGACGGCGACGACGTGCTGGTCGTGGCGGTCGGCTCGATGGTCGAGACCTGCCTGGAGGTGGCCGAGCGGTGCGCCCAGCAGGGCATCGGGGTGACCGTCGTCGACCCGCGCTGGGTCAAGCCGGTCCCGGCCGAGATCGTCCGGATGGCCGCCCTCGCCCGTGCCGTCGTGGTCGTCGAGGACGGGCTGCGCGGGGGAGTGTCCGGCGCGGTCGCCCAGGCGATGCGTGACGCGCGGGTCACCACGCCGCTGCGCGACTTCGGCGTGCCGCTGCGGTTCCTGGACCACGCCAAGCGGGCCGAGGTGATGGCCGAGATCGGGCTGACCGCGCAGGAGATCGCCCGGGACATCGTCGAGACGGTGGCCGGCCAGGACAGCGACGTGGAGCGGCACACCCTCGCCGAGTAGGCCGCGCCGGACTGCCCGGCCTCAGGCGGACGCCTCTGCGACGCCGGCGAGCAGCCGGTCGACGTCGTCCCCGTCGGTGTACGGCGCTAATCCGGCGCGGACGGCGCCGGTGTCGCCGAGACCGATCCAGCGGGAGGCCTCCAGCGCGTAGAAGCTGCCCGCCGGCGCGTTCACCCCGAGGGTGGCCAGCTTCTCGTAGACCTCGCGGGCCGGCTTCCCCTCGACCGAGAACAACGTGGTCGGGGTGTGCCGCCGCGGGTCGGTGTGGACGATCACCCGGTCCATCGTCCGCAGGCCCGCCATGAGTCGGGCGAAGAGCCGGTCCTCGTGCTGCTCGACGGCGGTCATCGACGCGACCACCCGCTCTCGCCGGGTGCCGTCGCCGGGGACCAGATCGGCGATGAAGTCCACCGTCGCGCTGACCCCGGCCAGCAGCTCGTACGGCAGCGTCCCGAGCTCGAAGCGCTCGGGCACCGCGTCGGTCGAGGGCAGCAGCTTGTCGGGGCGGGTCCGGGCGAGCAGCGCGGGGTCGGCAACCATGGCACCGAGGTGCGGCCCGAAGAACTTGTACGGCGAGCAGGCGAAGAAGTCGGCCCCGAGGCCCACCACGTCGACAGCGGCGTGCGGCGTCAGGTGCACCCCGTCGACGTACACGAGCGCGCCGGCGGCGTGCGCCGCCGCCGTGATCAGCGGCAGGTCCGGCCGCGTGCCGAGCAGGTTGGACGCCCCGGTGACCGCCACCAGCCGGGTCCGGTCGGTCAGCAGCGCGGTCACCTCCGCAGGGTCGAGATCGCCGGTGGTCCGGTCGAAGCCGGCCCACCGCACCGTGGCACCGACCGCCTCAGCCGCCTGCACCCACGGCCGGATGTTCGCGTCATGGTCCAGCCGGGTGACGACGACCTCGTCGCCGGGACGCCAGCCCTTGGCGAGCGCGCGGGAGACGTCGTAGGTCAGCTGGGTCATCGAGCGGCCGAAGACGACGCCCCCGGGGTCGGCACCGAGCAGGTCGGCGATGGCCGCCCGGGCACCGACCGTGAGGTCGTCGGCTCGCCGCTCGGTCTCGGTGACGGTGCCCCGGTTGGACACTCCGGCGGTGAGGGCGCTGCCGACGGCCTCGGCGACCGCGCCCGGCACCTGCGAGCCCCCGGTCCGTCGAAGTGCGCGACGCCGTGGGCGAGCGCGGGGAAGGCGGCGCGGACCCGGGTGACGTCGAGACTCATGTCGTCAGCCCGGCGCCGGGCCGTCGACGTTCACGGTGGGCTCACCGCGACCGCATCGCACCACGACGAGCAGCGAGGGCTCGGCGTCGGTGTTCGACTCCCGGTGCACCGCGCCGGCCGGGACGTGCACGAAGTCACCCGCGACGGCGTCGAACGACTCGCGGCCGCCGGCGCCGAACTCCATGTGCAGCGCCCCCCGCACCACGTAGATGGTCGACTCGTGCTCCCCGTGGTGGTGCCAGGCCGAGACCGACCCCGCCGCGGTGGTCGCGGTCCCCGACCAGACGCCACCGCCGGCGAATGCCTGTCGTCGGATCATCCCCGGTGTGCGGTCGGTCTCCCGCAGCTCGTCGGCCGCGACGCGCGTGACGGTGGCGGTCGGGCCGGTCAGGTCGCCGTCGGTCACGTCGCCACGGTAGAGGCTTCGGGCCGCGGGTGGGGCTCGTCGGTCAGCGGAAGAGGACCGGGCGCAGGTGCGGTGAGTCCGCCGCCGCGTCGCGCAGCACGATCTCGGCCGGCCGCCCGCCGTCGACAGCCAGCGACACCTCGTCGAGGGTGAGCAGCACCGGCCGGGGGAAGCCGCGCTCCTCCGGATCCGTCGCTGCGGCGGCGGCAGCCGTGAAGGCCGGGTCGATCCGGCTCAGGTCGAGCCAGCCCCGGCGGCGCATCGGCACAGCTGCCGCCCGCAGCCCGGTGCCGTCCTTGGCGCACAGCGCCGCACGCAGGGATCGCGCGCCCAGCAGGGTGACGACGTCGCAGTCACCGATCGGGCGCAGGACCCCGGCGTCCCCGATCCGCTCGGCCGCGATGGCACCCATCCGCTCGAGGTAGTCGCGGGCAACCGGCCACCAGGGAGCCGGATCGAGGCCCGCGGCGTCCAGCGCGCCCTGCGGGATGACGACGACCTCGTCCGGGTCGGGGCCGACGCCCACGAACCCGAAGCCGAGGTCGAGGGTCTCGCCGAGCACCCGGTGCCGCACCCAGTCCAGGCCGGGATGCAGCGGGTGCTCGACGGGCAGGCCGACCGGGCGGGCCTGGAGTCGCAGGTGGTCGGGGTGCACGTCGGCCGCCACCCGCCGGCCGCGCAGCCAGGCGCGGACCCGGGCCCGGCCCAGGTCGTCGGTGGGATCGGCGCCGGCCAGCGCCCGGCGCAGCTCGAGCCAGCTCACCTCGACCGGCGAGTCGCCGGTCAGGAGCACCCCGTCGTCCAGCGGGACGATGTCGACGTCGTCGAGGACCGACACCGCCAGGGCGAGGCGGCGCAGCTCGAGCGAGTCCGGGGCGCGCATGCGTCGAACGTACCCAGGGGAGGCCCCCGCGCCACTCACCCGGCTGGGTGAGTCCCGCTCACGCAGCGTGAGCGGGACCTCGCGGACTGACGGATCACCCGTCCGCTACCCGCCGACGCAACGTGCGAGGGAGGAACGCCGCCCCGGGTCCGTTGCCGGCGGCGCGGTCGGCCGGGTTGGAGATCGCGCACCGCCGCAGCGACAGGCATCCGCAGCCGATGCAGGAGTCGAGCCCGTCGCGCAGTGCCTCCAGGCCGGCGATCTGCTCGTCCAGGCGGGACCGCCAGGAGCGGGACAGCCGGGCCCAGTCGGCCTTGGTCGGGGTCCGCCCGTCGGGCAGCGTCGCCAGGGCAGCCGCGACCTCGTCCAGCGAGAGACCGATGTTGCGGGCCGCCCGGACGAACGCCAGCCGACGCAGAACGCTGCGCTGGTAGCGACGCTGGCCCCCCGACGTACGGCTGGAGCCGATCAGGCCGACGCGCTCGTAGTAGCGCAGGGCGGACGGCGCGAAACCACTGCGCTCCGCGACCACGCCGACGGTCAGCAGGTCGCTGGCCTCCACGGTTCCCTCCCATTCCCGCACACCTTGACTTGAAGTCAACTTCATGTTCAAGGATGCCGGGGTAACCACGAGAGCACAAGGAGACCCACCTGATGCCTGTCGCCCTGATCACCGGCGCCTCCCGCGGCCTGGGCCGCGCCCTCGCCCACGACCTGGCCGCGGACGGCTGGTCGCTGGTCCTCGACGCCCGCGGGCCAGAGGAGCTCGCCGCGACGATCGCCGCGATGGCACCCGAGCGGACCCGGGCGGTGCCCGGCGACGTCACCGATGCGCGGCACCGTGAGGACCTGGTCGCTGCGGCGTGGGACCTCGGCGGGCTCGACCTGCTCGTCAACAACGCCAGCCACCTCGGCCCGAGCCCGCAGCCCCGGCTCAGGGACTACCCGACCTCCGAGCTGGCCCGGGTGTACGACGTGGACGTGCTCGCGCCGCACGCCTTGCTGCGCGAGGCGCTGCCCGCGCTGCGCAGGTCCGGCGGCGCCGTCGTGAACGTCAGCTCGGACGCCGCCGTCGAGGCCTACGAGGGTTGGGGCGGCTACGGCTCCGCGAAGGCCGCCCTCGACCACCTCTCCGCCGTGCTCGCCGCCGAGGAGCCGGAGATCCGGGTCTACGCGCTCGACCCGGGTGACATGCGGACCGCCATGCACCAGGCGGCCTACCCCGGCGAGGACATCTCGGACCGCCCGGAACCCGGCACGGTGGCGGTTCCGGCGTTCCGGTCGCTGCTCGCCCGACGGCCGCCGAGCGGGCGCTACCGGGCGACCGACCTCCTGCTGCCGGCGGCGGCCGGGCAGTGACCGCGGACGCTCTGGTCGAACCCGGGCCGGTGCGCTCGGCCGCGGTGCCGCCTGAGGCGCGCGGGCTGGCCCGCGACGAGGTGCGGCTGCTGGTCGCCCGGCCCGATGGCGTCGAGCACGCGCGGTTCCGGGACCTGGCGCAGCACCTGGAGCCGGGGGACCTGGTGGTCGTCAACACGTCGGCGACCCTGGCGGCCGCGGTCGACGGACGCCGGAGTCAGGGCGCCGTCACCGTGCACCTGTCCACCGCGCTCCCGGACGGCACCTGGGCGGTCGAGCTGCGGCCCGGCCGGCGGGCCGAGGGGCCGGTCCGGGACGTCGAGCCGGGCGACACGGTCGACCTGCCGGGCGGTCGGCTGCAGGTTGTCGCGCCGTACCCCGACCCGGATGCCATCGGCTCGCGGCTGTGGAAGGCCCGGGTCGTGGTGCCGGGATCGGTGCCGGCCTACCTGGCTCGGCACGGCCGGCCGATCGCCTACGCCTACGTGGACGGGGACTGGCCGCTGTCCGACTACCAGACGGTGTTCGGGCGGCATCCCGGCAGCGCCGAGATGCCCAGCGCCGGCCGTCCGTTCACCGACGCGATGGTGACCGACCTGGTCACCGCGGGCGTCGCGATGGCACCGGTCAGGCTGCACGCCGGCGTCTCGTCGCTCGCACCGGGCGACCCGCCGCTGCCGGAGCCCTACCGGGTGCCGGCCGAGACGGCCCGGCTCGTCGAGCACACCCGCGCCCACGGCGGCCGGGTGGTGGCCGTCGGGACCACGGTCACCCGTGCCCTGGAGACGGTGGCCGAGCGGGACGGCAGCGTGCGAGGCGGGGAGGGCTGGACCAACCTGGTGCTCGGACACCAGCGGCCGGCCCGGGTGGTGACCGGACTGGTCACCGGCTGGCACGAGCCCGGGGCGTCCCACCTGAGCCTGCTCGAGGCGGTGGCCGGCCAGGACCTGGTCCGGTCGGCGTACGCCGCTGCGCGCGCGTCCGGCTACCTGTGGCACGAGCTCGGCGACAGCGCGCTGCTGCTGCCCTGAGCGACGTGGCCAGCAGAATCGGGGGATGAGCACCCTCGACGTCGCGTCGCCGTCCGCCGAGCCCGAGCAACGTCGAGACCTGCGCCGGATGAAGTCCTTCGCCACCGCGCTGCTGGTGGCGGCCGCCGTCGTGTACGTGCTGGCCCGCCGAGCGGAGGACGGCGGCTCGGGCTGGGTGGGCTACCTGCGCGCCGCGGCCGAGGCGGCGATGGTGGGCGCGCTCGCCGACTGGTTCGCGGTGACCGCTCTGTTCCGGCACCCGCTCGGCCTGCCGGTGCCGCACACCGCGATCATCCCGACCCGCAAGGACAAGCTCGGTGCCGGGCTGGGCGACTTCGTGGGCACGAACTTCCTCTCCGAGCAGGTGGTGCGCGATCGGCTGCGGAGGGTCGGCGTCTCCGGGCGCCTGGGCGGCTGGCTGGCCGACCCCGACCACGCCCGGCGGGTGACCGACGAGGCCGCGACCCTGCTGCGCGGCGCGATCGGGGTGCTCCGCGACGAGGACGTGCGTGAGGTGCTCGAGCAGGCCGTGATGCCCCGGCTGCTGGACACTCCTGTCGGCCCGCCCCTGGGCCGGCTGCTGACCCGGGTGGTCGAGGACCGGGCGCACGAGGGCGTGCTCCAGCTCGTCATCGACCAGGTCAACAGCTGGCTGGCCGAGAACGAGGACGTCGTGGTCGACGCGGTCGCCCGCCAGGCGCCGGCGTGGTCGCCACGGTTCGTCGACGAGGCGGTGGCGACCCGCGTCTACCGCGAGGTGGCGCGCGTCGCCGGCGAGGTGCAGCGCGACACCGAGCACCCGCTGCGGCGTTCGGTCGACCGCTTCCTGGCGCAGACCGGCCGTAACCTCCAGGACGACCTAGAGACCATCCACCGGGCCGAACAGCTGAAGGCCGGCCTGCTCGCGCACCCAGCGGTACGCGCCGCGTTCGGCGACCTGGTAGCCACGGCGCGCTCGATGCTGCTCGAGGCCGTCACCGACCCCGACAGCGAGCTGCGGCGCCGCGCCACCGCGGGGGTGGCGGCCTTCGGGCAGCGCCTCACGGACGACGACCGCCTGCGCGCCAAGGTCGAGGGCTGGGTGGAGGACGCCGCCGCCCACGTCGTCACGACGTACCGGGACGAGATCACCGCCACGATCACCGACACCGTCGACCGCTGGGACGGTGCGGAGACGGCCCGCAAGGTCGAGCTCGCGGTCGGCCGGGACCTGCAGTTCATCCGGATCAACGGCACCGTCGTCGGTGGGCTGGCCGGGGTCGGCATCCACGCCGTGACCCAGCTGTTCCTCTGACCGTCAGGGCCGCGGCAGGCTGGCCACCCCGGGCTCGAGGAAGCGCTGGCCGGTGACCCGCTCGGAGACACCCTCCCGGTCGAGGTAGGGCGTCACGCCGCCGAGGTGGAACGGCCACCCGGCGCCGAGCAGCATGGCCAGGTCGATGTCCCGGACGTCCTCGACGACGCCCTCGTCGAGCATCAGGCGGATCTCCTCGGCGAGCGCGTCGAGCGCCCGGCGGCGGACCTCGTCCTCGTCGGAGGGTGAGTCGCCCTGGGTGAACAGCTCGGCGACCTCCGGATCGACGGTCGGCGTCGACCCCTCCCAGACGTAGACGCCGCTCTTGCCGGCGGCCACCAGCTTGCCGAGGTTCTCCGACACGTAGAAGCGGTCGGGAAACGCCTCGTGCATCGTCTCGGCGACGTGCAGGGCCACGGCGGGGCCGACGAGCTGGAGCAGGACGAACGGCGTCAGCGGCAGGCCGAGCGGCTCCAGAGCCTTGTCCGCCACCTCGAACGGCGTCCCCTCGTCGACCGCCTTGGTGACCTCGCCGAGGAAACGGGTGAGGATGCGGTTGACCACGAACGCCGGCCGGTCCGCCACCAGCACGCAGGACTTCCGGAGCGTCTTGCCGACCGCGAACGCGGTGGCCAGCGAGGCGTCGTCGGTCTTGTCCGCGCGGGCGATCTCGAGCAGCGGCAGCACGGCGACCGGGTTGAAGAAGTGGAAGCCCACGACGCGCTCAGGATGCTCGAGCTGCGAGGCCATCTCGGTGACCGACAGCGAGGACGTGTTGGTCGCCAGCACGCACTCGGGAGAGACCACCGCCTCGACCTCGGCGAACACCTGCTGCTTAACCTTCATCTCCTCGAAGACGGCCTCGATCACGAAGTCGGCGTCCGCGAACGCCTCCTTGCCGGTCGAGCCGGTGACCAGCGCCTTCAGCCGGTTGGCCTTGTCCTGGTTGATCCGGCCCTTGCCGAGCAGCTTGTCGACCTCGGCGTGCACGTAGCCCACGCCCTTGTCCACCCGCTGCTGGTCGAGGTCGTTCAGCACGACCGGCACCTCGAGACGTTGGGCGAACAGCATCGCGAGCTGCGAGGCCATCAGCCCGGCGCCGACGACGCCGACCTTCGTGACCTCGCGCGCCAGCGACCTGTCCGGCACCCCGGCGGGGCGCTTGGCGCGGCGCTGCACGAGGTCGAACGCGTACAGCCCGGCCCGCAGCTCCTCGCCCATGGCGAGCTCGAAGAGCGCCTTGCGCTCGGCGGCGATGCCGTCGTCGTACGACGCGGTGCGCGCGAGCTCGATCAGCTGGATCGCCTTGTACGGCGCTACCGCTGCGCCGTGGACCCGCATGTCGGCGATGCCCTTGGCCCGCGCCAGTGCCGCGTCCCAGGCCTCGCCGCGGTCGATGTCCGGGCGCTGGACCGTCGTCTCGCCGGTGACCACCGAGGCGGCCCAGGCCAGCGACTGCTCGAGGAAGTCGGCCGGCTCGAACATCGCGTCGGCGATGCCGAGGTCGAAGGCCTGCTTGGCCTTGAGCATGCGGTTCTGGTTCATCGCGTTCTCGACGATGACGGTGACCGCCTTGTCGGCCCCGATCAGGTTGGGCAACAGCTGGCTGCCGCCCCAGCCCGGGACCAGGCCGAGGAAGACCTCGGGGAACGCGATGGCCGGTACGCCGGAGGACAGCGTGCGGTACGTCGCGTGCAGAGCGAGCTCGAGACCGCCGCCCATGACAGCACCGTTGACGAAGGCGAAGGTCGGGACCTTCGCATCGCGCAGCTTGCGGAACGTGTCGTGGCCCAGCGCGAAGTAGGCCTGCGCCTGCGCCGGCGTACCGCCTGCCTGCATCACCTTGAGGTCGGCGCCGACCGCGAAGATGAACGGCTTTCCGGTCACGGCGACCGCCACGACGTCGTCACGGCCGAGGGCCGCGTCGATCGCCGCGCCGATGTTGGCCAGGCTCTTCGGTCCCAGCGTCGTCGGCTTGGTGTGGTCGAAGCCGTTGTCCAGCGTGATCAGGGCCGCGATGCCGGCACCGCGCGGCAGGTCGATGTACTGGACGGGCGCTCTGGTGACGACCTCGTCCGGGAACTCGATCATGTCGCTCACTTGCTGTCCTCCGCCTTGTCGCCGCCGGTCCAGCTCGGGTTCTCCCAGATGACCGCGCCACCCATGCCGATGCCGATGCACATCGCGGTCAGCCCGTAGCGGACCTCCGGATGGTCCTCGAACTGCCGGGCCAGCTGGGTCATCAGCCGGACCCCGGAGGAGGCCAGCGGGTGACCGACCGCGATCGCGCCGCCGTACTCGTTGACCCGCGGGTCGTCGTCGTCGATGCCGAAGTGGTCGAGGAACGCCAGCACCTGCACCGCGAACGCCTCGTTGAGCTCGAACAGGCCGATGTCGTCGATCGTGAGCCCGGCCTTGGCCAGCGCCTTCTCGGTCGCGGGCACCGGACCGACGCCCATCACCTCGGGCTCGACGCCCACGAAAGCGAAGTTCACCAGCCGCATCCGCACCGGCAGGCCGAGCTCCTCGGCGACGTCCTCGGCTGCCAGCAGGCAGGCGGTGGCGCCGTCGTTGAGCCCGGCCGCGTTGCCCGCGGTGACCCGGCCGTGCGGCCGGAACGGCGTCTTGAGCGCCGCCAGGTCGTCCATCGTGGTACCCGGCCGCGGCGGCTCGTCGACGCTGGCCAGCCCCCAGCCCTTCTCGACCGACCGGGTCGCCATCGGCACCAGGCCCGGTTGCAGCTTCCCGTCGGCGTGCGCCTTGGCGAACTTGTCCTGGCTGCCCACCGAGAACGCGTCGGCGCGCTCCTTCGTGAGGTGCGGGAACCGGTCGTGCAGGTTCTCGGCGGTCGAGCCCATCACCAGGGCCGAGGGGTCGACCAGCTTCTCGGCGATGATCCGCGGGTTGGGGTCGACGCCGTCACCCATCGGGTGGTGGCCCATGTGCTCGACCCCACCGGCGATCACCACGTCATAGGCGCCGAACGCGATGGCCCCCGCGGTCGTGGTGACCGCGGTCAGGGCGCCGGCGCACATCCGGTCGATCGCGTAGCCGGGCACCGTCTTGGGCAGCCCGGCCAGCAGCGCGGCGGTCCGGCCGATGGTCAGGCCCTGGTCGCCGGTCTGGGTGGTCGCGGCGATGGCCACGTCGTCGATCCGCTCGGGCGGCAGCGACGGGTTGCGCCGCACCAGCTCGCGGATGCACCGGATGACCAGGTCGTCGGCCCGGGTGTCGGCGTACATGCCCTTCGGGCCGGCCTTGCCGAACGGGGTGCGCACGCCGTCGACGAACACGACGTCGCGGACCGGGCGCTCGGGGCGTGGCTTGCCGTTCTGACCGGGCACGGGCCCTCCAGGTGGTCGCAGCTGCGGGGGAGTAGCGGGGTCGATGCTACTCGTCAGTAACAACGACCGCCAACCGGTCCGGTCACGGCTGCCGGGCCGGTGCCGCGCCGGGCCAGGACAGCACCACCGAGCGCCTCGGCTGCACGGGGTGGCGCTGCATCAGCTCCACCACCTCGTCCCTGCGTTCCGGCGGCAGGCAGAGCTGCTGGCGGTTCAGGTCGATCCAGGCCTCGAGCAGCGCACCGGTGCGGGCCGGCGGCTGGTAGACGCGATCACCCACCTCGGGATCGATGCCTGCCTCGCGCAGCACGGCGACGGCCAGCTCGGCGGTCGGCCCGGTCGGGAGCGGCTGCCCGTGCACGGCCTCCCACATCGGCGCCAGCCGCTGCTTCGGGTGCGTCCCTGTCAGCTCGACCACGACCAGGTCCCGCGCCTTGTTCGTGAGAGCAGCGGCGAACGGCGCGAGATCCGGCACGTTGTAGAGCACGTGCGCGCAGACCGCCACGTCGCACTCGGGGACCTGGTCGGCGAGGTCGGGCCAGGTCCCGACGTACGTGGTGACGCTGACCCCGCGATCCCGGGCGGCCGCCTCCAGCGCGCGCAGCATCGACGGCTGCGTGTCCACCGCGTGCCAGTGCCCGTCAGCGGGCACGACGTCGAGGCTGGTCGCACCCGCGCCGGCGCCGATGTCGAGGACGCTGCCGCCCGGGCGCAGCGCCGACCGGGCCAGCTCGGCCAGCGGAGACGGCGTCGTGTCCTGCCCGGGCGCGAACACCTCGGGCGGGAGCTCGTGCGGCGACTCGGGCGCCGCGGCCAGGATCTCCGGGTCGATCGCCCAGGCGGCCAGCTCGTCGGCCCAGCGCTGCGCGGCGGTCACGAGGCCTCCAGGTGCTTGAGGGCCTCCCGGCGGGACAGCCCGCTGATCCGGTCGTCGTGGGCCGCCACGAAGCTGCGGACCCAGTCGGGGTCGGTGTGGGCGTGCTGCCGCAAGGCCCAGCCGATCGCCTTGCGCAGGAAGAAGTCGCGGTCGTCGAGGTTGCGCTCGATCGCATGGGTGAGCAGGTCGAGGTCGGTGCGGTCCTTGGCGCCGAGCTGGGCGATGACCGACGTCCGGCGCAGCCACCGGTCCTCGTCGGTCGCCCACGACCGCACGGTCGGCCCACGGTCGAGTGGTGCTCCAGCAGCAACGGGCCCACCAGGTGCGCGGCGACGTCGTCGACGACGTCCCACCAGGCGCCGGTGGTCAGCAAGTGCCGGTAGAGAGGCAGCGCCTCGGTGTCGCGGTAGCCGGCGTACCGGCGGTCCCGGGCCACGGCCAGCGCGGCGTAGCGCTCCTCCCGGTAGGCCGCACCGTCCCAGAGCTCGCGCACCGTGGCCAGCCAGGTCGCCCGGTCCGGCACGGGGTGCTCCGCCAGCGCCTCGCGGAACAGCACCCGGGCCACCGGCGACGGCACGCCGCGGTAGGGGAGTGCGGACTTCATGTAGGCCTGCATGACCGGGGCCTTCACCGGGTCAGCGGCCGCGCGCAGCCGGTCCCGGAGGTCCTCGACGAGAGCGCCGTCCGGCGCCGCAAGTGCCACCCGGCGAAGGGTAGCCGCGCCGCCCGACGGTCAGGCCGGCAGCGGCTCCGGCGGGTCGGTGACCTCCGGGTCGGGCAGCTCGGCGGCCGCCAGCGCCTCGGCCAGGGCCGCCGCGGTGAGCCCGACCTGCCACTCCCGGGCGCCGTGCGCGCGCAGGAACGCGGCTACCCCGGCCACGCCGTCCTCGGGCGGCGCCGCCCAGCACAGCCGGCGGACGGCGTCCGGCGCCAGCAGGTTCTCGACCGGCATCCCGTGCTCGTCCGCGAGCGCGCCGACGGCGGCCCGGGCCGCGGCCAGCCGGGCCGCAGCCGCAGGTTCCCGCTCGCCCCAGGACCGGGCCGGCGGCGGTCCCTCGTGCGGGGTCTTCAGGTCGGGCAGCGCGTCGTCCGGCAGCGCGTACGCCGCCTCGATCGCGGGCAGCCAGGTCGCGGTCTGCCGGCGCATCGACCGGCCGCCCCAGATCGGCAGGGCCACCAGGTCGGCCTCGGTGCGCGGCCCGGCCAGCGCGGCGGAGACCAGGGCGGCGTCCGGCAGCACCCGGCCGGGGGCGATGTCCCGGCGCTGGGCGACCTCGTCGCGGCGCTCCCAGAGGGACCGGACCACGGCGAGCTGCCGGCGCTTGCGCACCCGGTGCAGCCCGGAGGTCCGCCGCCACGGCTCGACCCGCGGCGCGGCCGGTGGCGCAGCGACGATGGCCGCGAACTCCTCCTCGGCCCACGCGCGCTTGCCCTGGGCGTCGAGCTGGCCGGCGAGCGCGTCGCGCAGCTCGACGAGCACCTCCACGTCGAGGGCGGCGTAGCGCAGCCACGGCTCGGGCAGCGGGCGGGTCGACCAGTCGGCGGCCGAGTGGCCCTTCTCCAGCGAGAGGCCCAGCACCTCCTCGACGATCGAGCCGAGCCCGACCCGCGGGTAGCCGAGCAGGCGACCGGCGAGCTCGGTGTCGAAGACCCGGGTCGGGCGCAGCCCGAGGGCGGCCAGGCAGGGCAGGTCCTGGGACGCCGCGTGCAGCACCCACTCGTCGTCGGCGATGGCCTGGCCGAGCGAGCTGAGGTCGGGCAGCTCGCGGGGGTCGATCAGCACCGTGCCGACATCGGCCCGGCGGAGCTGGACCAGGTAGGCGGCCTGGCCGTAGCGGTAGCCGGAGGCGCGCTCGGCGTCGACGGCCACCGGGCCGGAGCCGGCGGCGAGCGCCTCGACCACCGGGGCCAGCTCGGCGGGGTCGGTGAGCGGAGCGGGGACCCCGTCGCGGGGCTCGGTCAGCGGCACCGGGCCGTCGCCGGCGGGAGCGTCGTCGCCGGCGTCGGGAACCGCCGTGGCCGAAAGGAAGGTCGGCTCGACCTCCGGAGGGCCGGATGCGGACGCGGTCACGCGCTCACGGTACGTGGTGGGTGCCCCCACCCGGCGTACCCGGGAGTGCCGCCGCGCGTCGCGGCTCCGGTCAGACGACGACGCCGGCGCGCATGGCGACCACGACCATCTCGGCGCGGTCGCCGGTGCCCAGCTTGCGGGCGATCCGGGCCAGGTGGCTCTTCACGGTCAGCGCGGACAGGCCGAGGGCCTCGCCGATCTCCTTGTTGGAGCGACCGTCGGACGACCAGCTGGAGCACCTCGACCTCGCGGCCGGACAGCGCCTCCGCGCCGGTGAGCCGGGCCGCCCGGGGGCGGGTGGCCAGCGTCTGGGGGGCGGCGGAGCGCACGCTCGGGCCGCCGGAGGAGGAGGTCACCAGGAAGGCGCGGACGCCGCCGGCCAGCGCCGCGCGGACGGTGTAGGGGTCTTCGGTGGAGGACAGCACCAGGCCGCGGACCCAGCCGAGGCCGCGCAGCTCGCGGACCAGCGCGATCCCGGAGCCGTCGGGCAGGTTGCTGTCGACGACGGCCAGGTCCCGGGTGCTCGTGCCCAGCGCGCGGGCCCGGGCCTCGGCCAGCGAGGAGGCCTCGACGACCTCGACGGCGCCCAGGGCGCGCAGGCTGCGAGCCAGCGTCTCGCGGACGAACGGGCTGGCCACGACCACCATCGCGGTGAAGCGGGCGGCGCGGCCGGTGTGCGGCCCGGGGGCCGTGCTGCCGTGCCGTTCGACCAGTGCGGTCACCGGTTCTCCCGATCAGGTGCGAAGTTTTCAGCGCTGTCCTGAGCGTCATCGGCCCGTACGGCGGCGACCTGTAGCCGTGGGGGCGGTCGGTGCGGGGCGCCGTCAGCGCCGGTTGGCCCGCCGCCGGGTGGGCAGCGTCACCACGCCGGGGGCCACCGGCGGCAGGCCGGCGGTGGTGCACAGCAGGTCGCACCAGGCGAGCAGGTGGGCCTGGAACGCCTCGTCGACGGGGGTCCAGGAGGCCCGGATCTCGATCTGCGCCGAGGCCGGCTCGCCGGAGATGGCCCCGAAGCTCTCCGACGCCACCCGCGTCACGGTCCCGCTGGCCGCGGTGAACCCGGCGCCGTGCCCGTCCAGGGCCTCGGTCAGCCAGGCCCAGCCGACGCCGGGCAGCAGCGGGTCGGCGGCCATCTCGTGCTCGAGCTCGGCGCGCACGTAGGTCACCACCCGGAAGGTGCCCTGCCACGCCTCGTGACCGGCCGGGTCGTGCAGCAGCACCAGCCGGCCGGTGCCGAGCTCGGTCTCCGGGTCCTGCGGCGAGATCACGTCGGCGGTGAGCGCCACGGCGTGCGGGGCGAGCCGCTGCGGAGCGGGGGTCTCCTCGAGCACGACCTCCGGCCGGGGGGTGGCGGCACGCAGCGCGGCGAGAGCCCGGGCGAACTCCTCCGGGACCTCGTCGGCATTCCGCCGCGCAGCCATGCCGGGAAGCGTACGGCGGGTCGGGCCGGGCGACCGGGAGGCGCGACCCGGGACCCGTACCCGGGCGCGTCGCCCCCGTACGCTGCCGCGCGTGGCCGCCCTCCTCGCCCTGCTGTCCAGCCTGCTCTGGGGCAGCGCGGACTTCCTCGGCGGCACCATTTCGCGGCGCCACAAGGCGGCGCTGGTGGTCGGCGCCTCGCAGGCGGCCGGGCTGCTGGCCATCGCCGTCGTCGCAGTCGCCGCGGGCGCGCTGGGCGACGACACCGGCTACTTGCCGTGGGCGGTCGCTGTCCGGCCTGGCCGGAGTCGTCGGCCTGGTCAGCTTCTACGCAGCGCTGGCGGCCGGAACGATGGGCGTGGTCTCGCCGATCGCCGCCCTCGGCGTGGTCGTGCCGGTGCTGGCCGGGCTGGCCCAGGGCGAGCGGCCGGCCGCCTGGCAGCTGGTCGGCATCGTGGTCGCGATCGCCGGCGTGGTGCTGGCCAGCGGGCCGGAGCTGTCCGGGCGGGCCGGGGCCCGGCCGGTGCTGCTGGCCGCGGTCGCCGCGGTCGGATTCGGGCTGGCGCTGCTGGCGATCGCCAAGGGCAGCCAGCACAGCACGCTGATGACCCTGACCACTATGCGGGTCACCTCGGTGACCTTGCTCGGGACCGCCCTGCTGGTCGGCCGTGGCCCGCGGCGGGCAGTGGTCCGCCTACCGGCTCGGCCGCCGCGACCTCGCGCTGGTCGCCCTGGTCGGCATCGCGGACCTGGCCGCCAACCTGACCTTCGGGCTGGCCAGCCGTCGCGACGACGTCAGCGTGGTGGCGGTCCTCGGCTCGCTCTACCCGGTCGTGACCGTGCTGCTGGCCCGGCTGCTGCACGACGAGCGGCTCGGCGCGGCTGCAGAGCCCTGGGCGTCGCGGGCGCACTGGCTGGGGTGGCGCTGATCGCCGCCGGCTGAGGCGGGCCGGCCACGGGAGCCGTGACAGCATCTGCGTCCGTGACGACCGACGCGCTGCTCGACTCGGCCTTCCTGCGCGCCTGCCGCCGCGAGCCGGTGCCGCACACCCCGGTGTGGTTCATGCGGCAGGCCGGCCGGTCGCTGCCGGAGTACCGCCGGCTGCGCGAGGGCATCGCGATGCTCGAGGCCTGCGCCCGCCCCGACCTGGTCACCGAGATCACCCTGCAGCCGGTCCGCCGGCACGGCGTCGACGCGGCGATCCTGTTCAGCGACATCGTGGTGCCGCTCAAGGCCATCGGGCGTCGACCTCGACATCAAGCCCGGCGTCGGGCCGGTCATCGCCCAGCCGATCCGCACCGTCGCCGACCTGGACCAGCTGCGCCCGCTGGAGGCCGGCGACGTCGACTACGTGACCGAGGCGGTCCGGCTGCTGGTCGCCGAGCTCGGTGGCGACGCCGCTGATCGGCTTCGCGGGCGCGCCGTTCACCCTCGCGTCCTACCTGGTCGAGGGCGGCCCGTCGCGCAACCACGAGCACACCAAGGCGCTGATGTACGGCGCCCCCGACCTCTGGGACGCCCTGATGCAGCGGCTGGCCGGCATCACCGCGGCCTTCCTCCGGGTGCAGGTCGAGGCCGGGGCGAGCGCCGTGCAGCTGTTCGACTCGTGGGTCGGGGCGCTGCCGGCGGCCGACTACGTCCGCTGCGTGCAGCCGCACTCGGCCGCGCGTGCTGGCGGCGGTCGGCGAGCTCGGCGTGCCGCGCATCCACTTCGGCGTCGGCACCGGCGAGCTGCTCGGCGCTGATGGGCGAGGCGGGCGCCGAGGTGGTCGGCGTCGACTTCCGGCTGCCGCTCGACGAGGCCGCCCGCCGGGTCGGGTCCGGACCGCGCCCTGCAGGGCAACCTCGACCCGGCCGTCGTCTTCGCGCCCTGGGACGTCGGTGGCCGAGCAGACCCGGGCCGTGCTGGCGGCCGGCCGGGCCGCCCCCGGCCACGTCTTCAACCTCGGGCACGGCGTCATCCCCGAGACCGACCCCGACGTGCTGACCCGGGTCGTCGACCTGGTCCACGCCGAGTCGCAGCCGGCGGGCTGACCGGCGTACGGCGTCAGGCGTCGGCGGGGGCCGGCGGGGCCGGGTCGGGGCGGCGCCGGGACCGCCAGAGCAGCAGCAGCGGTACGCCGACGAGCGCGGCGGTGACCCCGAACGGCAGCAGGGCGCCGAGCACGGTCAGGGCGACCAGCACGATGGCGACGAACGCGTCCCAGCCACCGCGCAGGCCGGACAGGAAGCCGAGGTCGTCCTCGTCCTTCGGCGGTCCGGTCGGCGAGCGGTCCGGCGACGACCAGCGTCACCTCGATGGTGGCCAGGTCGGTGACGTCCTTGAGCCGGGCCAGCTGCGCCTCCAGCGACTCGAGGTCGGCCTCGCGGCGGGCCAGCTCGGCCTCGACCTGCACGACCTCGCCGATGGTCTCGGCCTCGGGAGAGCAGCACCCGGACCCGGTCGACGCTGCGCTGCTGCGACGCGGACCCGGCTGTCGATGTCGGTGACCTGGGTCGTGACGTCCTCGGCGCTGCGCTGGCGGTCGAGCTCGCTGCCCAGCCCGGCCGAGCGCGTCGAGGGTCGGGCCGAACGCGGTGGGCGGCACGCGCAGGGTCAGGTGTCGCCTGCCCGAGCCGCCGGTTCCGCGGGTCGGTCGAGGTCTCCTCGGAGAACACGACGCCGTCGGCGCCGGTGGCCAGCGCCTCGGCCCGGTCCGCGGCCCGGCCGCACGTCCGTGACCCGCACCGTGATCTGAGCCGCGGTAGACGATGTCCCGGTCGCTGGGCAGCACCCGGGCCGCGGTGCGCGCGCTGCTCCGCGGAGCCGGCGGCTCGGTTGTCCGCCGCCGCTCGAGGGCTGCCGACTTCTCGCCGGTCGTCGGTCCGGCCATGTCGGCCGCGCGAGCTCGTCCCTGCCGCTGGTCGTCGGAGTCCCCGCCGCTGCAGGCCGCGACGGCAGGCCGCGAGCAGCAGCGCGCCGGCAGGCGGCCAGCACCATGCGCGTCGGACGGATCGGGCTGGTCATGACTGGCCTCGGTTGGTCATGCGGGCGGGTGCGACGCGACCGGTGCCGACCGCCGGTTCCGTGCCCGCCGGTCGCGAACGGGTCACGATCTGCCAGGGTGTCGCCATGTCCGGCGGGTCGTACGACGAGTCGCCGGACCGGCGTGCGCGCACGTCGTCGTCGTCGGCGGCGGCATCGCCGGGCTGGCCGCCGCCCGGTTCCTGCGGCGAGGCGGCGCGACGCGCGCACCGCCCGGCGCCCTGCGGGTCACCGTGCTGGAGGCCTCCGGCCAGGTCGGCGGCAAGCTGCGGGTCAGCGACCTGGCCGGGGTCCCGGTCGACGAGGGCGCCGAGTCGCTGCTGCTGCGCCGGCCGGAGGCGGTCGACCTGGCTCGGGCGGCCGGCCTGGGCCCGGACCTCGAGGACGCCGCGACGACGACCGCCGCGGTCTGGAGCCGCGGCAGCATGCGCCCGCTGCCGCGCGCGGACCGTGATGGGGGTCCCGAGCGACCTGCGCACGCTGGCCGCCAGCGGGCTGCTCGACCGGCCGCGAGCTGGCCCGGGTGCCGCTCGACTCGTGGCTGCCGCGGACCCGGATCGGCGACGACGTCTCGGTCGGCCGGTTCGTCGCCGCCCGGCTGGGCCGGGCGGTCGTCGACCGGCTGGTCGAGCCGCTGCTCGGCGGTGTCTACGCCGGGCGCGCCGACCAGCTGTCGCTGGAGGCGACGGTGCCGCAGCTGGCGCCGCACGCGCGCCGGGAGCGCTCGCTGCTCGCCGCCGCCCGGGCGAGCCGGTCGGCCGCGGACGTCCGCCGGCCAGGACGGCGCGGTGTTCGGGGCGCCTCGCGGCGGCGTCGGCCGGCTGCCGGCGGCGGTGGCGCGGCTGTCCGGCGGGCGAGATCCGCACCGGCGCCGACGGTCCGCGAGCTGCGCCCGGACGCCGACCGGCTGGCGGCTGACGGTCGGCCCGACCCGGTCGCCGGAGGAGGTGCTGGCCGACGCGGTCGTGCTCGCCGTGCCGGCGGCGCCCGCGGCGCGGCTGCTGCGCGCCGACGTCGCCGGCGGCCGCGTCCGACCTGGCCGCAGCGTCGCGCTACGCGTCGATGGCCGTGGTCGCGCTGGCCTTCCCGGTCGCGGCGTTCCGGTCGCTGCCGACCGGCTCGGGGTTCCTGGTGCCGCCGGTGGACGGCCGCGCTCGGTGAAGGCGGTCGACGTTCTCCTCGCACGAAGTGGGGCTGGTACGCCGACGCGGCGCCCGGCCTGGTGCGTCGTCCGGGCCTCGGTGGGGCGGCTGGGCGAGGAGGCGGTGCTGCAGCGCGACGACGCCGAGCTGGTCGAGCTGGTCCTCGGCCGACCTCACCGACGCCCTCGGGCGTCACCGACCCGCCGCTGGACGCCCGGGTGACCCGCTGGGGCGGCGGGCTGCCGCAGTACGCCGTCGGCCACCGGGCCCGGGTCGCGCGGGTCCGGGCGGCGGTCGCGGCTGCAGCCGGGGCTCGCGGTGTGCGGGCGCGGCGTACGACGGGGTCGGGCGTCCCGGCCTGCATCGCATCCGCGGAGCAGGCCGCCGCCGAGGTGCTGCGACAATGGGAGCCATGATGAGCCAGCCCGACGCAGCGCCCGAAGGCGCGCGACCTCAACCAGGTCATCCGCTACACGATGTGGTCGGTGTTCCGGCTGCGCGACCGGCTGCCCGACGACCGGGCCGCCGTCGCCGCCGAGGTCGAGGAGCTGTTCGAGCAGCTCGCCGCGAAGGACGTCGTCGTCCGCGGCACCTACGACGTCGCCGGGCTGCGCGCCGACGCCGACCTGATGGTCTGGTGGCACGCGCCCGAACCCCGACGACCTGCAGGAGGCCTACGGCCGGTTCCGCCGCACCGCGCTCGGCGCCGCCTGCGAGCCGGTCTGGTCGGTGCATGGCGCTGCACCGGCCGGCCGAGTTCAACAAGGGCCACATCCCGGCGTTCCTCGCCGACGAGGAGCCGCGCGACTACGTCTGCGTCTACCCGTTCGTGCGCTCCTACGACTGGTACCTGCTGCCCGGACGAGGAGCGGCGCGCGATGCTCGCCGAGCACGGGCAGATGGCCCGGGGCTACCCCGACGTGCGGGCCAACACCGTGTCGGCGTTCGCGCTGGGCGACTACGAGTGGCTGCTGGCCTTCGAGGCCGACGAGCTGCACCGCATCGTCGACCTGATGCGCCACCTGCGCGGCTCGCGGGCCCGGCTGCACGTGCGCGAGGAGGTGCCGTTCTACACCGGCCGGCGCAAGCCGGTCAGCGAGCTCGTGGCGGCCGCTGCCGTGACGCGTCACGACCAGTGCGAGCCGCGGGTGAGCGCGTCCCCGCACGGCACCGACGGGCACGGCCCGGAGACCGACCTGCCGCAGCCGGTCCGCGTGGCGGAACCGCCGCCGCGGCGCCGGATGCGCGACCGGATCGGCCGGCGGTCGCGCCTGATCGCCGTGCTGCTGAGCGCCTCGCTCGTCTACGTCATCGTCGACATCTTCGTCCAGGGACCGCTGACCCAGCTCGACATCTGTGATCTAGTCGACTGGGACGGCGAGGCGGCCTTCCCGGCGCTCGAGCGGGCCGCCTGGCTCGTACGACAAGATGGGCCAGCGCTCGGTGCTGGTGCCGATCCTGCTCGCTGGTGGCCGGCGTCTTCGCGCGGCGGCACCGCACCTGGCGGCCGGTCGTTCTGGCCGCGATGTCACGTTCCTCGTGCCTGAACGTCGTCGTCGGCGCGATGAAGGTCCTCATCGGCCGGGCCGAGACCGAGACCGGCAGCGTCGACGTGCTCAGCGGCGGCATCATCTTCCCGTCCGGGCACTCGTCGAACATGGTGCTCACCGGCGGCGCTGATCATCTACCTGCTGCTGCCGCTACGCCGAGCGACCCGCCGGTGCGCCGGCTCGCCGCGCTCGTGGACGGCCCTCACCACCGCTGACGATCGTCACCTCGCTCTACATCGGCAGCCACTGGCTGACCGACCTGGTCGGCGGCGTGCTCGTCGGCGGGCTGCTGCTGCAGTCGGTGATCCTCTTCGACCGGGCGACCGTCGGCGTGCGCTCAGCGAGCCGGCCGTGGGTGGTCGGCCGGAGCCGGTCCTACTGCTGCGCCGGCTCCAGACGGATCGACACGGAGTTGATGCAGTAGCGGTCCCCGGTGGGCGTCTGGGGGGCGTCGTCGAAGACGTGCCCGAGGTGCGAGCCGCACCGGCGGCACCGGACCTCCGTGCGACGCATGCCGAGTGAGCGGTCCTCGATCAGCTCCACCGCGTCGGCCTCGCTCGGCTGGTAGAACGACGGCCAGCCGCAGTGCGAGTCGAACTTCGTCTGGCTGCGGAACAGCTCGTTGCCGCAGGCCCGGCAGCTGTAGACGCCCACGGTCTTGGTGTCGTTGTACTCGCCGGTGAACGGCCGCTCGGTGCCGCCTCGCGCAGCACGTGGTACTCCTGCGGGACTGAGCTCGCGCCCGCCACTCGTCGTCGGTCTTGCTCGACCTCGTAGTCCATGCTCGACGTCTACCTCGGCGGCTGCTCGAACATGCGCCGAGCCTACGTCGCAGCGGTCGCAGCGCGGCCGGTAGCGTGCCGGCATGGCATCGCCGTTCGTGGAGATCGAGGTCGGGCCGCGCACCGTCAAGGTGACCAACCCGGACAAGCTGACCTTCCCGGACGCCGGCATGCAGCAAGCTGCGAGTCGTCAACTACTACCTCGCGGTCGGCGACGGCATCATGCGGGCCCTGCGCGAGCGGCCGGTGACCCTGGAGCGGTGGCAGGACGGCGTGCACGAGGGCGCCAAGGTCGCGACCCGGGCCGACGCGCGCGGCGCCGACGCGTTCTACCAGAAGCGCATCAGCAAGGGCGCGCCCGAGTGGGTCGAGACGGCGCACATCACGTTCCCCAGCGGCCGCACGGCCGACGAGGTCTGCCCGACGGAGCTGGCCACCGTCGCCTGGTGCGCGCAGCAGAACACCATCACCTTCCATCCCTGGCCGGTCCGCCGGGTCGACGTCGACCACCCCGACGAGCTGCGCATCGACCTCGACCCGCAGCCGGGCACCGACTTCGCCGACGCGGTTGCGGTGGCGGCGGTCGCGCGGGAGGTGCTGGCCGAGCTCGGCTGGCGCGGCTTCCCGAAGACGTCGGGCAACCGCGGCGTGCACATCTACGTGCGGATCGAGCCGCGGTGGACGTTCACCGACGTCCGGCACGCGGCGATCGCGTTCGGCCGCGAGCTGGAGCGGCGGATGCCCGGCCGGGTCACCACGAAGTGGTGGAAGGAGGAGCGCGGCGAGACGATCTTCGTCGACTACAACCAGAACGCCCGCGACCGGACGATCGCCTCGGCCTACTCGGTCCGGCCGCTGCCGCACGCGCCGGTGTCGGCGCCGCTGGACGTGGGACGAGCTGCCCGACGTCGACCCGCGCGAGCTCACCGTGCAAGACGATGCCGGCGCGGTTCGCCGAGCGTGGGCGACCTGCACGCGGAGATCGACGACGTCGCGCACGACCTGACGCCGCTGCTGGAGTGGTACGAGCGCGACGAGCGCGACCACGGGCTCGGCGACATGCCCTACCCGCCGGACTATCCCGAAGATGCCCGGCGAGCCGATGCGCGTGCAGCCGTCCCGGGCGAAGCGACCTGCCCCCGAGGAGCCGGCCGGAGAAGAGCCGGCGGGTTAGCGGTCCGCGGAGTCGCGGTGGCGGTCGGTCAGCAGGTCGACGGCATGCAGGACCCGGTTCGGCCGCCGGTGCCGCGGGGTGGTGGCGGAGTCCGGCGCGCGCTCGACCGCGGCATGCTCGCGCCGGGTCGCTCGGTGCTGCAGGTCCACCATCTCGGCGTGCAGCCGGCGGCTGGCGTCCTCCTCGAGGTGCAGCCCGGCTAGAGCCCGCTGCCGCTCGCCGAACTGGCCTTCGAGCACGCCGAGCAGCGCCAGTTCCTGGTCGCGGTCCACCCCGGCCACCTCCTGCGGTCGATGCAGGCGTACCCGGCTGGGGAGCCGATCAACCTCTGACAAACAGAGTAGTCCGGGTAGCCGGGGTCCTCGTCGCCCCGCCCGGGGGGGTGGTCGGGGCGACGAGGACGTCGCGGTGGAGCAGCGGCCGCGCGAAACATCTTGACGGCGCGGGCACCCCCGGCTCGCAACCCCGCAGAGCCTCGCCCGCGCCGTCAATGCCGACACCATGCCCCCGTGCCAGCCGGGCAGCAATCGTCACATCGGACTAGCCACCCGCACCGACCGGGTTGGACTGTTTCGGTCAAGTCTGGCATTCCGGAGTTTCACCCACCCTCGGTGGGACAAACGGCCCGCGTACGTCGCTCTCCCGCAGGGAGATGCTCCTGCCCCCGACGGACGGGACGGCCGCAAAGGTCGAGTCGGCGAAGCTCCAGAGAAGGAGAACCAGATGTTCGGTCGTACCACCAGGTCGCTGGCCGTAGCGGTCAGCTTGGCCATCGTCGCCCTCGTGGGTGGCGCCAACGCGCCTGCCGCATCGGCCGCGTCGGCCAGCTCCATCACCAACGAGTTCGGGACCTTGAAGGTCCACAAGGTCACCGGCGAGGCCAAGAACGGCGCCACCTTCGCGGGTCAGTACACCGTGAAGCGCTTCGCCGCCGGCAATGACAAGGTCAAGGCAGTCGGCACCCTCACCGGCACGCTCACCAAGAAGAGCGGCAGCACCAAGGCCGTCAGCGAGCGCGGCGTGCGGATCCCGGTGAACCTGGCCGCGAGCCAGGCGAAGAACGCGTCGGCCCAGCCGACCACCTCCGGCACCAAGGCGACGTCCGTGATCTCCTGCGACGTCCTGCACCTGGTGCTCGGGCCGCTGGACCTCGACCTGCTGGGTCTGGTGGTCCACCTGGACCGCGTGGTCCTCGACATCACCGCCGTTCCCGGTGCCGGCAACCTGCTCGGCAACCTGCTCTGCGCGGTCGTCGGTCTGCTCGACGGGACCGGCATCGGCGGTCTGAGCGCGATCCTGACGAACCTGCTCAACGCCCTGCTCGGCATCCTGCAGGCCTAGGGAGTGCTGCGCTGACCGGGGCCCGCCCCGGTCAGCGCAGCACGAAGTAGGTGTAGTCGACGCGGTAGCTGTTGACGTCGTACCACGCGACGCCGGTGGCCAGCGTCATCCACCGGAGCACCCGGGACCGGATGAGCAGCGGCTCCGCCTTGACGCGAGGCCCTCGGTGGGTGCCCACCGACGGGCCGAGGCGGAAGGTGTGGCTGCTCAAGTTCTGCAGGCCGTCGTAGTAGACGACTCGCGCCGAGTCGCGGTACCGCTTGTCGCCGCGGCCGCCGTACGCCGAGACGCGGACCGTTCCGTACCGGACCGCCGACTCCAGCCGAACCTGGTGGTCGCCGGCGGCGTACGCGTCAGCGGAGCTGCAGATCGAGGAGCTCGCGTACGCCACCCAGTTGTCGTGCCGGCCGCCGGTGCGGCGGAACACCTGCGAGCAGTCGTCCTCGAAGGACTCCTCGAGGGAGTCCCGGGCGCTCACCGTGATGGTTCCGGACCGCCTGACCAGCCGTTGTCCGGTCACGGTGACCGTGCGCCGGTCCGAGCCGCGGCGGTTGCCGGCCAGGTCCTCGGCCACCAGCCGGACCCGGTAGCTGCCCGGGGACAGGCTGCCGCTGGCGGTGCGACCGTCCCACGCCAGGGCCGCGGTCGCTCCAGCGGCGCGCCCGCCGGCCTTGACCTGACGGACGACCCGGCCGGACCGGGTGCTGACCTCCAGCCGGAGCGAGCGCAAGGCCTCCCCGACCCGGGCCTCCAGCGCGACGTTGTCCAGGTAGCCGTCCTTGGCCGGCAGCACCCGGGGCGACGAGACGTGCACGGCGGTCAGCGCCGGGCCGCGGCGGTCGACCCGAAGCGAGCCGCTGGCCAGCCCGCGCAGGACGCCGTCCGAGGTCGCGATCTGCACGGTGTAGTCACCGTCGGGCGCGGGCCTGCCAGCAGACCGGCGTCCGTCCCAGCTCGGCAGTGTGCTTCCCCGCGGCGAGGCTGCCCAGCCCGCGCCGGTAGACCTCGGCGCCGGAGGCGTCGCGGACCACGAGAGCGGTCGACTGCCGCCGGTCCAGCCGGTAGGTGACGGTGGTGGCGTCGCGGCGGCCGTCGCCGTCCGGGCTGATCGCGGCCGGGGACAGCCCGGTGATGCCGGGATGCAGCCGGCTGACCCGGACGGGGACCGACGCGACGTGGCCGAGGTCGCAGACCAAGCCGTCGCTGCGGCAGAGCGCAGCCCGGACGCTGTGCTGGCCGTCGGTCAGCCGCTCCGTGGACAGATCGGCACCGTACGGCGCAGTGCCGTCGGTCACGCCCGGGGTGTCGTCGAGGAAGAACCGGACCGCACCGCCGGGGGCGCTTGCGGTCACGGGCAGGCTGTCGGCGCGGACCTCCTGGCCGGGGGCGGGCGAGGTGATCGTGGGTGCTCCGTTGTCGACGGAGACACCGAAGGCGATCGGGTCGTTGCACTGGTCCACCGCGCTGCAGTCGGCGGCGGTCACCGGCTGGCTGCCACCGAGTCCGTAGGTCTCGAAGGACGCACTGGCGACACCGTCCCGGGTGGTGACCGTGGTGGTCAGGTCGGCCAGACCGAGCCGGACCCGCGGGGCGTTGCTGGTCGCCGTCACCGTCAGCAGCCCGCTCACCACGGCGCCGCTGGTCGGCGACGAGACGACGGGCGCGGACCGGGGCGCCAGCAGGTCGAGCGACCGGTCGATGTGCACCAGGCCGTGGGCGAAGCCGAACCGTGCGGCATCGGTGCCGGCCACGATGGCCTGGGCGAGCTGATCGGCGGTCCGCTGCGGCCGAGCCGAGAGCAGCAGCGCAGCTGCGCCGGAGACCAGCGGGGCGGAGTACGACGTGCCGTCGGCGATCTCGTAGCCGCCACCCGGCGTGGCCACCACGATCGAGCGGCCCGGTGCAGCGACGTCGACCCACGGGCCGTAGCTCGAGAACGGGGCGCGCACCGACCCGGCTGCCGAGGTGGCGCCGACCGCCACGACTCCGGGGAGTGCGCCCGGGAACTGCCTGGCGGAGGTCCCCTCGTTGCCGGCAGCCGCCACGACCAGGACGTCGTGGTCGCGTGCGTAGGCGACCGCCGCGCGCTCGAGCCGGTCGGACGTCGGGCCACCGAGGCTGAGGTTCACCACGTCGGCGCCGTGGTCGACGGCCCAGACGATGCCCTTGGCCAGGTCGTCGGTGAAGATCCGGCCGGTCACGTCGGCGACCTTGACGGCCAGGATCGAGGTGTCGCGTCCCGAGCCGGCGATGCCGACGCCGTCGTTGGTGGCCGCGGCGGCGGCGCTCGCCGTACCGGTCCCGTGGCCGACGACGTCGTGCACGTCGGTGCCGCCGAGGACGGCGTTGTAGGTGCCGACGACCTTGCCTGCCAGGTCCGGGTGCCGGACGTCCACGCCAGAGTCGACGATGGCGATCTTCACCGCCGGGTCGCCGGTGGCCCCGCGGTCCCACGCCGCCGTGACGCCCATCGCCGACAGGTAGCTGCGCTGCTCGCCGAACCGGCGGTCGTTGGGGTCGGCGGTGAACCACCGGCGGTGGGCCACGCCGACCGAGGTGACGTCGGGGCGCTGCTCGAGGCGGCTGCGGAGCCGCGCCGCAGCGGAGGTGGGCACCGAGAACGACACCGCGTGCAGCCGCCGCACCTGTCCGGTCCGGGTGGCGCCGGCGGCCTGCGCGACGCGGGTGACGGCTGGCGCCGCGCCGGCCGTGGTGCGCACGACCAGCCGGACGGCGGTGTCGACCGGGTCCGCCGGCGCCGCCGAGGCCGCCGCGGCCGGCAAGGTTGCGACGGCGAGCGCGGTGGCGAGCAGCGTGCTGACGGCGACCCGGGTCATCAGCTGATGACGCGGTCGGTGCCGGCGACGATGTGCAGCACCGGCAGGGCGAGCTCGTCGCGCAGCCGGGATGCCCAGTCGCGGTGCAGCCCGGACTCGACCAGGTGCGGGGGAGTCACCACGATCACCTCGTCGGAGTCGTCGCCGCGGGCCGCCTCGACAGCGGCGGGTACCGGGTCCGACCCGGTGATCGACCCGCGGGCCTGCAGACCGGCGGCGGTGAGCAGGTCGAGCGAGGCGTTCACCGCGCGCATGGCCTCCTGCTCGGCCTCCTGCGGGGTCTGGTCGTCGTCGTCGCGGGCGCCCCGGAGCCGACCCAGGGCGACGTCGTCCAGCGCCTCGATCAGCCGGTTGTGCTCGGCGTCGGCGGGCACCAGCAGGTGGACGGAGACGTCGTCGGTGCCGTGCAGCTCGGCGATGCGGCGGACGTCGTGCTCGGTGAGGGTCGTCTCGCTGAGCAGGAGGATGGTGTACACGCGGGCCCTTCGGGGTCGGTCGCCGGTACTGCCGGTCAGGGTGCCGTGCCGAGGATCTCGGCCAGGTCGAAGCGTACGGGGCGCTCGATCTGCTCGTAGGTGCAGGACTCCGGCTCGCGGTCGGGACGCCAGCGCTTCCAGTGGGCAGTGTGCCGGAACCGGCTGCCCTCCATGTGGTCGTACTTCACCTCGACCACGAGGTCCGGCCGCAGCGGGACCCAGGACAGGTCCTTGGTGGCGTTCCACCGGCTGACCGCACCCGGCAGCCGGCTCTTCTCGTGCGCCTCGGCCTCGGCCCAGGCGGCCCACGGGTGCCCCGACACGTCCTCCACGGCGTACGGCGCAAGCTCGTCCACCAGCTCGGCCCGGCGCTTCATGGTGAAGGAGGCGGACACCCCGACGTGCTGCAGGTGGCCGTCGTCGTCGTACAGGCCGAGCAGCAGCGACCCGACCACGCCGCCGGACTTGTGCCAGCGGTAGCCGGCGACGACGCAGTCGGCCGTTCGCTCGTGCTTGATCTTCGCCATCGCGCGGACGTCGGGCTGGTAGGTCCCGGACGCCGGCTTGGCCATGACGCCGTCCAGCCCGGCTCCCTCGAAGGTCTCGAACCAGGCCTCGGCGACGGCGGGGTCGTCGGTGCTCGGGGTGAGGAAGACCGGTGCGTCGGCGTTCGACATCACCTGCTCGAGGCGGGCCCGGCGCTCGGTCAACGGCGTGTCGAGCAGCGACTGGTCGTCGACCGCGAGCAGGTCGAAGGCGATGAACGACGCCGGTGTCTCGGCGGCCAGCCGGTCGACCCGGGACGCCGCCGGGTGGATGCGCTGCAGAAGCGCCTCGAAGTCGAGCCGGTCGTCGGTGACGATCACGACCTCGCCGTCGATGACGCAGCGGTACGGCAGGTTGGCCCGCAAGGCCTCGACGACCTCCGGGAAGTAGCGGGTCAGCGGCTTCTCGCCGCGGCTGGCCAGCTCGACCTCGTCACCGTCGCGGAACGCGATGCACCGGAAGCCGTCCCACTTCGGCTCGTACAGGTAGTCGCCGGTCGGGACCGACTTCACCGACTTCGCGAGCATCGGACCGACCGGCGGCATCACAGGCAGCTTCACGTCCGCCATCATGCCGGGTCGATGGGCGGTGGCGAGCTGTTGGTGACGAGGGCGGCGAGCTGGGCTCGCTGGGTATTTCGGCGGGGCAGCCGGTCCGGGTCGACCCAGGGCGGCGGGATCACGTGGACCACGCCGTCGATGAGCGTGACCTCCCACCCCTCGTGATGCACCCGGCGGTGGTGGAAGTCGCAGAACAGGCCGCAGTTGTCCACCGAGGTCTCGCCGCCGTCCGCCCAGGGGAGGATGTGATGAGCCTCGGTCCATTCCGGCGGCCGGTCGCAGCCGGCGAACCCGCAGCCACCGTCGCGGGCGACCAGGGCCCGCCAGATGGCCGCGGTGACCGGGTAGGAGGAGCGTCCGACGTCCAGCGGCTCCCCGGCCGTGCCCAGGACGACGGGGATGACCCGGGCGTCGCAGGCGAGCCGGCGGGCCGACGCGGCGGAGAGCGGACCCGACCAGTCGAGGCTCGCTCCGGCCGCGCCGAGCCGCCGTTCCAACGTCTCGAGGGCCATCGTGATGGTGATGGTCGCGGCGGCACCGTGGCTCGCCGGCGAGAGGTTCGCGCCCGCGTACCGCCGCAGCAGCTCGGCCAGGGCGTCGGCGTTGCGCTGGGCGGCCGTCCGCAGGTCGCGCTGGCCGTCGGCCGCGGCGCGGGGTGCTGCCAGCGGGGACAGCTGGGAGCGCAGCAGCGCGGTCAGCTCGGGGTCCAGGTGGCCGCGGACCTTGCTGGACCCGTCGTGCTGCTCACGGATCTCGAAGGTGCGAGTGGCCACGGCGTCCTGCTCTTCCTCGGCGAGCCGCTCGGTGCCGACCAGGACGTGCCGGAGGTGCTTGCCGATGTGCGCGAGCGCCTTCGGGTCGTGGGCAGCGGCCTGCTCGACGAGGAACTGCTCGGCCTCCAGCAGGGTCGCGGGGTCGACAGCGTCCGACAGGTGTGCGATGACGCTGGTGACGACCTCGACGTGCTCGGACGAGACGGCGCCGGAGTCGAAGGCCTCGCGCAGCTGATGCCGCGGCCGCGCGATGCCATCGTCGGTCAGCGGGACGAGGGGAGCTGAGGGGTCGTCATGCAGGGCCTTGGCCACGCGCACGGTGCGGGTCGCCTCGCCCGGGTGCAGCCGGTGGGCGGACCGGAGCCAGGTGGCCGTCGACGGCTGGCCCTGCTGCACGGCCACCGCCTGCGAGTCGACCGCGTGGACGACCCGCAGTGCCAGGGCATCGGCCCGGCGGCGCAGGGTCACGAGGTCGTCGGTCAGGCGGATCAGGTCGGTGCCGGACAGCGCCGTCAGGTCGGTGCTCGCCACCACGTCGAACGCCACGACGAGGTCGCCGACAGCCGCGTGCACCGGGTGGGTGACGGGCGGATCGAGGACCTCTGTCATGCTGCCAACCTACGAGGGACCCCGGACACAACCCGGGTCCCCGGGACAGCCGGAAAGCCAAGCTGTACAACGGGATCACGGGGGTCCGCACATGACGTTCCGGTCCCGCTGGGCGGGCGCGTCGCCGTACCTGCTCTCCGGGCTTCTCACCGTCACCGGCACCCTGCACTTCGTCGCGCCGAAGGCCTTCGCCGACATCGTCCCGCCGCAGCTGCCGTCTCCCTTTGCGCTCGTCTATGCCAGCGGGGTTGCCGAGCTAACCTGCGCGGCGGGGTTGGCCGTGCCGCGCACCCGCCGGATCGCCGGCTGGGCGACCGCACTGTTGTTCGTCGCCGTCTTCCCCGGCAACGTGCAGATGGCGCTGGACGCCGGTGACCGGTCGGCGGCGTACCAGGCAGCCACCTACGCCCGCCTGCCCCTCCAGCTGCCACTCGTGGGGTGGGCGGTGTCGGTAGCCCGGATCAGCCGGCGACGTAGCGGCTGAGCAGCACGCCGTCGTCCTCGAGCAGGTGACCCAGCGAGAAACCGGCGTCGAGCTGCGGTCCGGCGACGATCCTGGGGCCGGAGCCGCCGACCAGCTGCGGCGAGAACGTGAGGCACAGCTCGTCCAGCCGGCCGGCCGACGCCAGGGCCGCGAGCAACGAGGGGCCGCCCTCGCAGAGCACCCGGGTCAGGCCGCGGCCGGCCAGCTCGTCCAGGGCCGCCGCGAGGTCGACGTCCGTCGCGCCGGCGACGACCACGTCGGCGACCTCGGCCAGCCGAGCCCGCGCCTCCGGGTCCGAGTCCTCCGACGTGACCACCACGGTGCGCTCCCCGCCGCCGTGGAACAGCGCCGAGGCCGGGTCGAGGTCCAGCCGGCCGGAGACCAGCGCCAGCACCGGCGCCGGCCGCTGGCCGAGCGAGGCCCGCAGCTCGGCGTACGTCGGCTTCGCCCGCAGCGCCCGGTAGCCCTCCGCCCGCGCCGTCCCGGCCCCCACCAGCACCACGTCGGCCAGGCCGCGCAGCACGCCGAAGACCTGCTGGTCGGCCGGTCCGGAAAGTGCCTCGGACCGGCCGTCACGCACCGCCGATCCGTCCAGTGACGCCACCATGTTGGCGCGCACCCAGGACCGGTCGTCGGGGTAGCGGTAGGCGTCGAGCAGGTCGACGTCCTCGTCGTACGACGGCAGGAGCTGGCGCACGATCAGGCCCCGGGCGGCGGCCGTCGCCAGCCGCGCAGCGCCGCGGCGACCACGGCGACACCGACGGCGGCGACCGCCGACCTGGCAGGCCAGCACGACCAGCCACCAGTCGAGGTTCGGCGGCTCGAGCGATCGCCAGGCCGGCCACCGAGCCCACGATCCCGATCAGCATGGTGAACAGGCAGCCGATCGGCTGACGGCCTGGCACGACGAGCCGGCCGAGCGCGCCGATGACGAGCCCGACGAGCAGCGCTCCGAAGAATCCCTGCGCGGTCACGCGGACGAGCCTGCCATGCGGACGACGGCGACCGCGTCCGAGGGCACCTGCAGGGCCGACCCGTGCGGCGCGACGCTGCCCGGCCACGAGGCCAGCAGCACCGACTCGACCGAAGCGTCCAGCGGCACGGGCTGCGGGTCGGGCCCGAGGTTGCAGACCACCCGCAGCGGCCCGCGGTGCACCACCAGCCAGGCCTCGGCCGCGTCGTAGACGACCGAGACCCGGTCCAGCCGCGGGTCGGCGAGGCACGGCTCGGCCCGGCGCAGGCGCAGCAGCGACGCGGTGCCAGGCCAGCATCTCGGCGTGCGGGCCGCTGGCCGGCTCGGACCAGTCCAGCGTCGAGGCCACGACGGTCGCCGGCCTCCTGCGGGTCGGGCACGTCCTCGGCGGCCCAGCCGTGCCCCGCGAACTCCCGGCGCCGGCCGGCCCGGACCGCCTCGGCGAGCTCGGCCTCCTCGTGCGAGGTGAAGTACTGCCAGGGCGTCGACGCCGCCCACTCCTCGCCCATGAAGAGCATCGGGGTGAACGGCGAGGTCAGCACCAGGGCCGCGGCGACCTTCGCCCGGCCGGGGCCGACCAGTGCCGACAGCCGCTCGCCCACCGCGCGGTTGCCGACCTGGTCGTGGGTCTGGGCGTAGCCGAGGAACCGCCACCCCGGCACCCGCGTCGACGTCGACCGGGGCGCCCCAGCTGCTCACCGCGGAACGACGAATAGGTCCCGGCGTGGAAGAACGCGCCCGTCAAGGTCTGCTGCAGCGCGGCGTACGGGTCGGCCGCGAAGTCGGCGTAGTAGCCCTGCCCCTCGCCGGTCAGCAGGGTGTGCAGCGCGTGGTGGAAGTCGTCGCTCCACTGAGCCGTCATGCCCAGGCCGCCGGCCTCGACCGGTGTCACGGTCGCCGGCTGGTTCAGGTCCGACTCCGCGATCAGGGACAGCGGCCGGCGTACCGCGCAGGACAGCGCGTCCACCTCGCGGGACAGCTCGGCCAGCAGGTGCACGGGGGAGTCGTCCGCCAGGGCGTGCACGGCGTCCAGCCGCAGCGCGTCGACGTGGAAGTCGCGCAGCCAGCTCAGGGCGTTGTCGATGACCCATCGGCGCACCTCTTGGGCACCTTCGTCGTCGAGGTTGAGGCCGGAGCCCCAGGGCGTGTGGTGCTTGTCGCTGAAGTACGGCCCGAACCGCGGCAGGTAGTTCCCGGACGGCCCGAGGTGGTTGTAGACCACGTCCAGGCAGACCCCGAGGCGGCGCTGGTGGCAGGCGTCGACGAAGCGCTTGAGCGCGTCCGGGCCGCCGTAGGGCTCGTGCACGGCGTAGGGGTGCACCCCGTCGTACCCCCAGCCGTGCTGCCCGGGGAAGGCGGCGACGGGCATCAGCTCGACCAGGTCGACGCCGAGCTCGACCAGGTGGTCGAGGCGCCCGACCGCGGCGTCGAGGGTGCCCTCCGGGGTGAAGGTGCCGATGTGCAGCTCGTAGACGACCGACCCCGGCAGCGCCACCCCGCGCCACGCCTGGTCGGACCAGGCGAACCGGCCGTGGTCGTAGACCCGGGACAGCCCGTGGACGCCGGCCGGCTGCCAGGACGTCCGCGGGTCGGGCAGCGGTGCGCTGTCGTCGTCCAGCAGGAAGCCGTAGTCGGTCCCGTGCACCGCGGCCGGTACGTCGGCGCGCCACCGCCCGCCGGCGGCCGCCTCGAGCGGCGACCGCCGCGCCGTCGACCAGGGCACGGACGGATCGCGCGTGGGGGGCCCACACCTGCAGGAGCGTCACGGCGAGCGAACCTACCCGGCGCACTCTCGCCCCACCGACGGGGCGTCTGCAACGATCACCGCCATGCCCAAGACGTCGGCGAAGGACACCAAGAAGGCCCGACCACGCGTGGCGCGGGTCAGCGACGTGCTCCGCCTGCCTCCCGGGCCGGTCGACCTGTCCGCCGTCGACACCGCGGCCACCCCCGCCTTCGACGGCAGCAAGTCGGCCGGCAAGAAGGCCCTGCAGACCCTCGGGCCGCGGCTGGCCGACCTGCAAGAGCGCCTCTACGCCGAGGGCCGCACCGGCGGCACCCGCAGCCTGCTGCTCGTCCTGCAGGGCATGGACACCTCGGGCAAGGGCGGGACGGTGCGCCACGTGGTCGGCCAGGTCGACCCCCAGGGCGTGAGCATCACCGCCTTCAAGGCCCCGACCAAGGAGGAGCAGGCGCACGACTTCCTCTGGCGGGTCAAGCGCGCGCCTGCCGGCGCCCGGCATGCTCGGCGTCTTCGACCGGTCGCACTACGAGGACGTCGTGGTCGTGCGGGTGCGCAACCTGGTCGAGCCCCGGACCTGGAAGCGGCGCTACGGCACCATCAACCGGTTCGAGGAGGGGCTGGTCGCCCAGGGCACCACGGTCGTCAAGTGCTTCCTGCACATCTCCAGGGCCGAGTCCCGGGACCGGCTGCTCGCGGCGCCTGGACAAGCCGGAGAAGCTCTGGAAGTTCAACCCCGGCGACATCGACAGCCGGGCGGAGTGGGACCCGATGATGGAGGCCTACTCGGACGCGCTGGAGCGGTGCAACGGCGAGTCCGCGCCCTGGTACCTCGTGCCGGCCGACCACAAGTGGTACCGGAACTGGGCGATCATGAACATCCTGGTCGAGCAGCTCGAGGCGATGGCGGTCAGCTGGCCGGCGCCGGACTTCGACGTCGAGGAGCAGCGGCAGCGCCTGCTGGCCACCGACTGAGCGTGAGTGGCCCGATCGGCTCAATCGCCGGGTTGTGCTGCCGATACATCCCAGAAGGTCCGGACCCGCCGGACGAGATGAGGTGAGCGCGCCGTGCAGCGGTTCCGCGCCGCCCTGCTCGCACTTGGTCTCGTCACCCTGCTGACCGGTCTCGGCTCCGGCGTCCTCGCGGCGAAGGCCGCCGAGGAGCACGACCACGACCTCAGGCTCGAAGGTGCCTCCAGCGTCACCGCGCTGGACGACTACGCCGAGCGGGCCCGCGCGGTGGCCCTGCTGGCCTCCCATTCGGCGGCGTTCGCGAACTTCTACCGGGACCCGGACGCCCGTGAGGCTCTGATCACCGGGGAGTCCGGCGACGCCGACCTGATGCCTCGGGTGATCATCGCCCTGAAAGACCTCGGCACGCTCTTCCCCGACAGCATCGCCTCGGCCAGCTTCATCGACCGGTCCGGCGCCGAGAACGCCCGGGTGGTGGGGAACACGCCGGTGCAGCCGGACGAGCTGGTCGCCGACCGCCGGGACGCGGTCTTCTTCGACCGGGCCTTCGAGCTGCCGTACGACCGGGTCTACCAGTCCGCGCCCTACCGCTCGGAGTCCACCGACGAGTGGGTCGTGGCCAACGCTGCGAAGGTCAACATCGGGCCTGGCGTGTCGCCCGCGATCGTCGACTTCGAGGTCACCCTGGAGAGCTTCCGGCTGGCGTTCTACAGCGACAATCCCGACGACCAGGTCCGCGTCGTCGACCTGCTCGACGGCCGGGTGATCATCGACTCGACCCGGCCGCAAGACGTCGGGGCGCCGCTGGGCAGCCCCGAAGACCGGAGCCTGCGCTGGGTCCAGACGGCTCGCGAAGGCACCGTGGTGACCCGCGACGGGCTCCGGCACGTCGTCCGGCACGCCCGCGCCGACGGGAACATCGCCACCTCGTGGGCGGTGGTGGTCTCCACCCCCGCGCGGTCCGGGATCTGGTCAGGGATGCTGTCCGCCGGGCCGCTGGGTCTGGCCGCGGCCGGCCTGCTGCTGCTGGTGCTGTCCATGTGGGCCTACGTCCGGCACGGCCGGTCGATGCATCACGCGGCCCGCCGGGACGAGCTCACCGGGCTGTTCAACCGGCGCGCCGCCCGCGAGTGCGCCGAGGCGATGCTGGCCCGGGAGCGCGGCCTGGCCGTGATCCTGTTCGACCTGGACCGGTTCAAGCACGTCAACGACTCCCTGGGGCACCACGCGGGTGACCACCTGCTCGCGGTGCTCGGGCAGCGGCTGGCCGACGTGGTGCGCGACCCGGACGACGTGGTCGCCCGGCTGGGCGGCGACGAGTTCGTCGTGCTGGCCCGCGGCGTGCACGACCACGAGTCGGTCCGTGTCCTCTGCGAGCGCCTCACCCGCGCGGTCAGCGCGCCGGTCACCGTCGACGGCATCGAGGTGTCGGTCGGCGCGAGCATCGGCATCGCGCTGGCCCCGGACCACGGGTCCGACTACGGCACCCTGCTGCAGTGCGCAGACATCGCGATGTACGACGCCAAGGGTCGGCGCGCGGGCTGGCAGGTCTACCGCGACGAGTTCGCCGGCGCGGACCGGGCCGGGCTGGTGCTGGACGCCGACCTGCGCCGGGCGGTGGCCGACGGTGAGCTCGACGGTGCACTACCAGCCCGGCTTCTCGACCCACTCGGGTGACATGACCGGGGTCGAGGCCCTGGTCCGCTGGCGGCACCCGGAACGCGGCCTGCTCATGCCGGGCCTGTTCGTGCCGTTCGCGGAGACGACGGGGGCCATCAAGGCCGTCACCCGGGCCGTCCTGGACCTGGTGCTGGACCAGGTCGTGCAGTGGCGCTCGCACGGCATCGACCTCTCGGTGGCCGTCAACGTCTCGGCGTACGACGTGAACGACCCGCTCTTCGCCGACCGGGTGGCCGAGCTGCTGGAGGCCCGCGGCCTGCCCGGCACCTGCTTGGTCATCGAGCTCACCGAGACGGCGCTGCTCGCGGACCCGGACGCCGCCTCGGTGGTGCTCTGGCGACTCGCCGGGCTGGGCGTGCGGATCGCGATCGACGACTTCGGCTCCGGCTACGCCAGCCTGCTCTACCTGCGGCGGTTCCCGGTGTCCGTGCTCAAGCTGGACCGCAGCCTCGTCCAGGGCCTGACGATCGACCCGACCGACGCCGCTCTGGTCCGCTGGACGATCGAGATGGCACACACCCTGCAGGTGACCTGCGTGGCCGAAGGCGTCGAGGACGCCGAGACGCTGGAGGCGTTGCGGGCGCTCGGCTGCGACGAGGCACAGGGCTACCACCTGCACATGCCGGTGCCGGTCGAGCAGCTCGAGCTCGGCCATCGGCCGTCGGTCCGGCCCTAGCCGTCCCTGACCAGCAGGGCGACCGGCAGGTCGCCGAGCAGGGTTCCCAGCGCGCTGGGGCCGTCGTGCGTCTGGCCGGTCAGCACGTCCCGCCAGGTCCCTGCGGGCAGCGGAACCGTCGTCGCCCGGTCCTCGGCCAGCCCGGAGGACAGCCGCGCCGTGACGACCACGACCTCGCCGGACCGGATGAACGCCACCGCGTGCTCGGAGGCGCAGGCCAACGGCTCGTACGTCGAGCCTGACCCGAACCAGTCCGGGTGCTCGCCGGCGCAGCCGCAGCGCCCGGGAGACGACCAGCAGCTTCTCGTCGTCCAGGTCGTGGGCTGCGCCGCCGGCGTCGAGCCGGATCAGCCGGCGCCATCCGGTCGCGGTAGTCGACCGGCCGCCGGTTGTCCGGGTCGACCAGCGAGAGGTCGACGAGCTCGCTGCCCTGGTAGACGTCGGGCACGCCGGGCATCGTCAGCGGCAGCAGCTTCTGGCGCGAGCACGTTGGCCCGCGCAGGCCGGCGCGAGCCGGTCGACGAAAGCCGCGACCTGGCGCGGAGCATCTCCGGATCGGCCAGCACCTGCTGCGGCGAAGCTGCGCACGGCGTCGTCGTAGGCCTCGTCCGGTGCGGTCCACGTCGTGTGCCGCTTGGCCTCGCGGGTGGCCTTCTCCAGGTACGCCGTGAGCCGGTCGGCGTCGATCGGCCAGGCGCCGACCAGGGTCTGCCAGAGCAGGTACTCGGTGTTCGCGTCCAGCGCCGGCTGGCCGGTACCGCTGCGGTCGCGGCCCGCCACCCGGTCACCTGCGCGGCCCACTCGTCGGGCAGCTCGGACAGCACCGCCAGCCGGGCCCGGACGTCCTCGCTGCGCTTCGTGTCGTGGGTGGACAGCGTCGTCATCGCGTCCGGCCACGTCGCCGAGCTGGCGGCCGCACCAGGCGTGCAGCTCGGCCGCCGGGACGCCGAGGTGGGCCGGGTCGCCGCCCACCTCGTTGAGCGAGGTCAGCCGCAGCCAGCGGTAGAACGCGGTGTCCTCGACGCCCTTGGCCATCACCGGGCCGCAGGTCTGCTGGAACCGCACCACGAACTCGTCCCGGTGCGGGCCGCGGCCGTGCTCGCCGAGGGCCAGCGTCGCGCGACCAGGTCCAGCGGTGCCGTGCCGGTCCTCGGCCAGCCGGTCCCGGGCGACCGCCGCGGCGGCGCTCCAGCATCCGCACGGACTCCGCCGGGGCGGGCTCGCCCGGCACGACGTAGGCGCGGTAGACGGGGAAGGCGACGAGCAGCTCGACCAGCGCCTCGCGCAGCCCGCGCCGGGTGTGGTCGCGCAGCGTCGAGGTGCGTCGTGGCAGATCGTCGGCCGCGACCTCGACCAGCCGGGCCACCTCGGCCTGCAGCCCGTGCTCGACGACGAACCGCTTGGCCTCCTCGACGACGACCGCGAAGTCGGCCGGCTCGCCGGTCAGCTCGGTGTAGAGGTCGGTGAGCGGCCCGCTCCGACGCCGGGTCGACGAGCACGCCGCCGATCCGCAGCAGGGCGTCGTAGCCGGTGGTGCCGGCGCACGGCCAGTCCGTCGGGCAGCTCCTCCTCGCCCTCGAGGATCTTCTCCACCACGATCCAGGCCCCGGTGGCGCCGGACAGCCGCTGCAGGTAGCCGCGCGGGTCGGCCAGCCCGTCGGGGTGGTCGATGCGCAGACCCGTCGACCCTGCCCTCGGCGCACCAGCGCCGAGCAGCACGGCGTGGGTCTCGGCGAACACCTCCTCGTCCTCGACCCGGACCCCGGCCAGGGTGTCGATGTCGAAGAACCGCCGGTAGTTGAGCTCCTCGTCGCCGACCCGCCAGTGCGCCAGCCGGTAGAACTGCCGGTCGAGCAGCTCGTCCAGCGGCAGGTCCTCGGTGCCCGGCCGCACCGGGAACACGTGGTCGAAGTAGCGCAGCAGCGGCTCGTCGCCGTCGCCGCTCGACGAGTGATCTCGCCGTCGGCGACGCACTCGCCGATCCGCCGGCCCAGCACCGGCATCAGCATGGCCCGCTCCTGGGCGGCCCAGTCGACGTCGAACCACCGGGCGTACGGCGAGGCCGGCCCGTCCGGAGCACCGACCACAGCGCGCGGTTCAGCGACGCCGGCGTCGGCACCGCCATGTGGTTGGGCACCACGTCGACGACCACGCCGAGCCCGAGCTCGCTGCGCGGCGTCGGACAGCCGGTGGAACCCGTCGGGCACCGCCGAGGTCCTCGTTGAGCCGCGAGTGGTCGACCACGTCGTAGCCGTGCGTCGAGCCCGGGCGCCGCCTGCAGGACGGGGGAGAGGTAGACGTGCGTGACGCCCAGGTCGGCGAGGTAGGGCAGCACGGCGGCGGCGTCGTCGAAGCCGAACTCCGGGCGCAGCTGCAGACCGGTAGGTGCCGGTCGGCGGCCTGCGCGGGTCCGTCACAGGCGGCTCAGACCACCCGTCGGAGCACCGAGGATCGACCGCGACTCCAGCGTCACGGGCTCGCCGGCCTTGGCCGTGGGCCGGTCGTCCACCACGGGGGCGGCGGTGTCGAGCACCGGCCTCCCAGCGCTCGCCGTACACCTCGCGGGGGATGGTGAAGTCCATGTCCTCGTGGTGGCCGTTGAACAGCAGCAGGAACGAGTCGTCGATGACCCGCTCGCCGCGGCCGTCCGGCTCGGCGATCGCGTCGCCGTTGAGGAACACCGCCAGCGACCGGGCGTAGCCGACCTGCCAGTCGCCGCTCGTTCATGTGCTCGCCGGCGGGGGTGAACCAGGCGATGTCGCCGAGCTCGCTCTCCGAGCCGCGGCTCGGGGTCGCCCTGGAAGAAGCGGCGCCGGCGGAACACCGGGTGCTCCCGGCGCAGCTGCGCGAGCTTGCCGGTGAAGTCGGTCAGCGCCCAGTTCTGCCGGGCGTCCTCCCAGTCGACCCAGGAGATCTCGTTGTCCTGGCAGTAGACGTTGTTGTTGCCCCCCTGGGTGCGGCCGAGCTCGTCGCCGTGCAGCAGCATCGGCACGCCCTGGGACAGGAACAGCGTGGTGAGGAAGTTGCGCTTCTGCCGCTCGCGCAGCGCGAGCACCTCGAGGTCGTCGGTCGGGCCCTCGACGCCGCAGTTCCACGACCGGTTGTGGCTCTCGCCGTCGGCGTTGCCCTCGCCGTTGGCCTCGTTGTGCTTCTCGTTGTAGGACACCAGGTCGTTGCAGGGTGAAGCCGTCGTGCGCGGTGACGAAGTTGATCGACGCGTAGCGGGCGGCGGCCGTCCTCCTGGTAGAGGTCGCCGAGCCGGTCAGCCGGGAGGCGAACTCCGCCAGGGTCGCGGCCTCGCCGCGCCAGAAGTCGCGCACGGTGTCGCGGTACTTGCCGTTCCACTCGGTCCACAGCGGCGGGAAGTTGCCGACCTGGTAGCCGCCCTCGCCGACGTCCCACGGCTCGGCGATCAGCTTGACCTGGGAGACCACCGGGTCCTGCTGGACGAGGTCGAAGAAGGCCGACAGCCGGTCGACCTCGTGGAACTGGCGGGCCAGGGTCGACGCGAGGTCGAAGCGGAAGCCGTCGACGTGCATCTCGAGCACCCAGTAGCGCAGCGAGTCCATGATCAGCTGCAGCACGTGCGGGTGGCGCATCAGCAGGGTGTTGCCGGTGCCGGTGGTGTCGTAGTAGTGCTCGCGGGTCGTCGTCGACCAGGCGGTAGTAGGCCTGGTTGTCGATGCCGCGGAAGGACAGCGTCGGGCCCATGCTGGTTGCCCTCGGCGGTGTGGTTGTAGACCACGTCGAGGATCACCTCGATGCCGGCGGCGTGCAGCTCGCGGACCATCGCCTTGAACTCCAGCACCTGCTGGCCGCGCTGGCCGCTGGACGAGTAGGCGTTGTGCGGCGCGAAGAAGCCGATGGTGTTGTAGCCCCAGTAGTTGCGACAGGCCGCGCTCGACCAGGTGGTGGTCCTGGACGAACTGGTGCACCGGCATCAGCTCGATGGCGGTGACGCCGAGCGTGTGCAGGTGCTCGATGATCGCCGGGTGCCCGATGCCGGCGTAGGTGCCGCGGATCTCCTCGGGGATGTCCGGGTGGGTCATCGTCAGGCCCTTGACGTGCGCCTCGTAGATCACCGTCTCGTGGTACGGCGTGCGCGGGGTGCCGGTCGTTCTGCCAGTCGAAGAACGGGTTGATCACCACCGACTTCAGCGCGTGCGGGGCCGGAGTCCAGCGTCGTTGCGCCCGGTTCGGGTCGGCGAACCGGTAGCCGAACAGCGACTCGTCCCAGTCGACCTGGCCCTCGACGGCCTTGGCGTAGGGGTCGAGCAGCAGCTTGGCGGGTTGCAGCGCAGGCCGCGGCGCCGGGTCGTACGGGCCCGTGCACCCGGAAGCCGTAGCGCTGGCCGGGGCCGACCCGCGGCAGGTAGCCGTGCCAGACGAAGCCGTCGATCTCGGGCAGGTCGACGCGGGTCTCGGTCGCCGTGCCGTCGGCTGTCGAACAGGCACAGCTCGACCCGCTCGGCGACCTCGGAGAACAGGGCGAAGTTGGTGCCGGCCCCGTCGAAGGTCGCGCCGAGCGGGTAGGCGGTGCCGGGCCAGATCTCCATGCCGGTGCATTCTCCCTGGTACCGGCCCGTGCACGTCGCCAGCGGGTCAGGATTCAGAGAGCCAGGTCTCAGGACGGCATGCCGGGCATCGGGAAGCCGCGGGTGAAGTCCCGCACCTCGGCGCCGACCTTCTCGACCGCCGCCTCGTCGCCGGCCGCCTCGGCCGACGACGACGGCGTCGATCCAGCCGGCGATCCGGTCCATGTCTGCGGTGCTCATGCCGCGCGAGGTGACCGCGGCGGTGCCGATCCGGATGCCCGACGGGTCGAACGGCTTGCGCGGGTCGAACGGCACGGTGTTGTAGTTGAGCTCGATGCCGGCCCGGTCCAGCGCCTTGGCGGCCTGCTTGCCCGGCAGCTGCCTTGTTGGTCGAGGTCGACGAGCAGCAGGTGGTTGTCGGTGCCGCCGGAGACCAGGTCGAAGCCGCGGCGCGGTCAGCCCCTCGGCGAGCGCCTTGGCGTTGGCGACGATCGCGTGGGCGTAGTCGCGGAACTCCGGCGGTCGCCGCCTCCTTCAGCGCCACCGCGATCGCGGCGGTCGTGTGGTTGTGCGGGCCGCCCTGCAGGCCGGGGAAGACCGCCTTGTCCAGCGCCTTGGCGTGCTCCGCGGTGCTCATGATCATCGCGCCGCGCGGCCCGCGCAGGGTCTTGTGCGTGGTCGTGGTGATGACGTCGGCGTGGCCGACCGGCGACGGGTGGGCGCCGCCGGCGACCAGCCCGGCGATGTGCGCGATGTCGGCGCACCAGGACGCGCCCCGACCTCGCGGGCGATCTCGGCGAAGGCCGGGAAGTCGATGGTCCGCGGGATGGCGGTGCCGCCGCAGAAGATGACCTTCGGCCGCTCGGCGAGGGCGAGCTCGCGGACCTCGTCCATGTCGACCCGGCCGGTCTCCTTGCGCACGCCGTACTGCACGGCGCGGAACCACTTGCCGGTCGCCGACACGCTCCAGCCGTGGGTCAGGTGGCCGCCGGCCGGCAGCGCCATGCCCATGACGGTGTCGCCCGGGCTGCGAGGAAGGCGAGGTAGACCGCGAGGTTGGCCGGCGAGCCGGAGTAGGGCTGCACGTTGGCGTGCTCGACGCCGAAGAGCGCCTTGGCCCGCTCGATCGGCGAGCTCTCGACCTGGTCGATGACCTGCTGGCCCTCGTAGTAGCGCTTGCCGGCGTAGCCCTCGGAGTACTTGTTCGTCAGCACCGTGCCGGTCGCCTCCAGGACGGCGGCCGAGACGTAGTTCTCCGACGCGATCAGGCGGACCGTGTCGCGCTGGCGCTCGCCCTCGGCCCGGACGAGGCTCGGCGACCTCGGGATCGGCGATGGTCAGGTCGGGGTCGCTCGGTTCTCGGTCATCTGCCCGGCTCCGCAGGTCGGCGTCCAGGGGACGGGTCCGAGCGTAGTCATCCGGCACCGCACCGATGGGTCGCGCCCGGGGGACATTCAGCGTCGGTTCAGCGGAGTCACGTCAGGATGACGGCGCCCGACCGAAAGGCCTCCGAGATGTCTCGCCTCCGCACGTCCCTGACCGCGACGGCCGCCCTGCTCGTCGGCGCCGCCCTGGCCTCGACGCCCTGGGCTGGGGCGACCGCGACCGCGGAGGCACGCCGGCTCTGGCTCCGGCCGCGTCCTCCCGGCAGCCGCCGGAGCCGCCGGCCTCGACCCCTGCGGACTTCACCGCGCCGCGCCAGAACCCCTACTTCCCGCTCGTACCGGGCACGGTGGCGCGCTACCGGGGCACCGATGAGGGCGAGGCCCTCCGCAGCAGATGACGGTCACCCACCAGACCAGGACGATCCTCGGCGTACGGGCCACGGTGGTCAAGGACGTCATACGGCGCGCCGACGGCAGCATCGTCGAGAAGACCACCGACTGGTACGCCCCCGACAACGCGGGCAACGTCTGGTACCTCGGCGAGGAGACCGCGACGTGCGACGAGAACGGAAGCTGGAGAGTCGCAAGGGGACCTGGCTGGCGGGCGAGGACGGGGCCGTCCCCGGGCTGATCATGCCTGCCGACCCGGGGCCGACCGATGCCTATTCTCAGGAGCTGCGGCGCGGCCACGCGGAAGACCAGGCCTGGATCGTGGCGCGACGGCACGGCACCATCCGGCTGCCGTACGGCAAGGTCGACGGTGCCCGCGCAGCTCGAGTGGACCCGGCTGGAGCCGGGCGTGATCGCCATGAAGATCTACGGGAAGGGCCTCGGCATCGTGCGCGAGCGAGACGTCGCGGGCGGTGAACGAGAAGATCGACCTGGTCTCCGTGACGCAGCCCGTAGCTACTGCCGCTCGACGTCCTCGTCGTAGCGCCGGAGCACCAGCGTCGACGACCTCGGGGGCGTCGCCCAGCGGCGCCGACGTGACGTCGGCGCCGGCTGCCGCGACCGGTCGGCGAACAGGCCGGGGAACGAGCAGGTAGGCTGGCCACCGCCACCCGCGGTGCGCCGGCGGCGCGCAGCCGGCCGACCGCCTCCTCGACGCGTCGGTCCGGCCGCCGACGCGAACGCCGCCAGCGACGCGCCCACCAGCCGCGTGCGCCGCCCAGCGGCGGCCAGCTGCCGGACGTCGTCCACGGCCTCGGCGTCGGCCGACCCGGCCGCCGCCAGCACGACGGCGGTGCCCGGGTCGCCCGGGTCCACGCCCACCTCCGCCAGCCGCCGCTCGAGCGCCGGCGAGCAGCAGAGGGTCCGGCCCGAGGACGTCGGCCTGGCGGCGCTGGGGTCGCCGCTGCGAGCGCGGCCGGGATGTCCATCGCGGCTGTGGTAGGCCGCGCCGAGCAGCAGCGGTACGACGACGCAGGCCCGTCGCCGACTGCGGCGACGACGTCGGCCAGCCGCGGGCTGCGTCGTGGTCGAGGTAGCACCACCTGCACGTCCAGGCCGGGCGCGTTCGCCGGCGTACCTGCGGCCAGCAGCGTCCGGGCCGCCGACGCCGCGCCGGGTCGCGGCTGCCGTGCGCGACCGCGACCAGCGGCGGCGCGCGCCTCATCCCAGGACGCGTGCAGGTCCGACGACGTTGCCGATGACGAGGACCGCCGGGGCCTGCACGTCGCGCTCCCGGGCCAGCGCGGCGATGCGTGGCGAGGGTGCCGACCGTGGTCCGCTGCTGCGGCGAGAAGCCCGACTCGACGATCGGCCGCCGGGTGTCGGCCGGCTTCCCTGCCGTGCGCACCAGCGCGGCTGGCCGCCATCGTCGAGCGCCGCTGACCCCCATGAGCAGCACGAGGGTGCCCTCGAGCGCCGCCAGCGACGCCCAGTCGAGGCCCTCGTGACCGGAGGCGATGGTCACCTGGCGGGCCGGCCCCGGTGGGTGACCGGGATGCCCGCCGCGGCCGGCACCGCGACCGCGCTGGTGACCCCGGGCACGACCTCGACCGGCACGCCGGCCGCCAGGCAGGCGATCGCCTCCTCGCCGCCGCGGCCCGAGCACGAACGGGTCGCCGCCCTTGAGCCGGACGACCCGGCGCCCGGCCTGGGCGTGCTCCACCAGGAGCCGGTTGATCTCCTCCTGCGGCAGCGGATGGTGCCCGGCCGTCTTGCCCACGTCGACGACGAGCACCGTCCGGGTCGAGGTCGTCGAGCAGCGCGCGGGGTGCCAGCCGGTCGACGAGCACGACGTCGGCCTCGGCCAGCAGCCGGCGGCCGCGGGTCGTGATCAGCCCGGGGTCGCCCGGGCCCGCCGCCGACCAGCGCGACGCAGCCCGGTCGGCGCCGGCCGGTGGTGGCGCAGCGGCAGGTCGCCGGTGTCCAGGGCCAGGGCCACCGCGTCGCGCAGGGTCGTCGCGCGGCGCGGGTCGCCGCCGGCGGTCACCGCGACGGTCACGTCGCCGGCGCGGGCGACCGCGGGGGTCCAGGCCGCCGACAGCGACGCGTCGTCGGCACGCACGCACCACACCCGGGCGCCCTCGGCGTGCGCGGCGACCAGGTCGTCGGTGGCCGGGTCGCCGGTGGCCGTGTGCACCAGCCAGGCACCGTCGAGGTCGCCGCCGGCGTAGTCCCGCGGCCAGCCAGGTGACCGCGCCCGGCGTCCACGAGGTCGCGCAGGTCCTCGCAGACCCACGGCGACGACCAGCACCACGTCGGCCCCGGCCTCGACCAGCGCCGCCGTCCGCCGGGCGGCCACCGGGCCGCCGCCGACGACGACCGCGCGCCGGCCGGCGAGGCCGAGGACGAGCGGGTACGATCGGCGCGCTCACGCCGGCGCCACGACGTGGATGCCGCACTCGTTCTTGCCGTTGCCGGCCCAGCGGCCGGCCCGGGCGTCCTCGCCGGCGCCGGTCCGCCGGGTGCACGGGAAGCAGCCGACCGAGGCGAAGCCGTCCGACGAGCAGCGGGTTGGTCAGGATGTCGTGCCGCTCGATGTAGGCGTCGACGTCGGCCTGGGTCCAGCGGGCCAGCGGGTTGACCTTGACCATGCCGTTGCGCCGGTCCCAGTCGACGACCTGGGTGCGCGACCGGGCGATCGAGTCGTCCCGGCGCAGCCCGGACCCCCAGGCGTCGTAGCCGGCCAGCGCGCGGTCCAGCGGCAGGACCTTGCGCAGGAAGCAGCAGCGGTCGGGGTTGCTGCCGAACAGGTCGCGGCCCGTGCTCGGCGTCCTGCTCGGCCACCGTCTGCTCGGGCGCTGATCGTGATCGAGGTTGATCCGGCCGCGGTAGGTCGCGGCCACCGCGTCGCGCATCGTCAGGGTCTGCTCGAAGTGGTAGCCGGTGTCGAGGAACACCACGTCGGTGCCGGGCGCCGCCGTGGCGACCAGGTCGATCAGCACGGCGTCGGCCATCGAGGAGGTGACGGCGAACCGGCTGCCGAAGGTGCGGACCGCCCAGCGGATGATCGTCTGCGGCGACGCGTCCTCGAGCCGCCAGGCCGCCCGCCGGGCCAGTGCCTCGCGGTGCTCCGGCAGGTTGCTCGCCGGCCCGTACGTCGGCATCGGGCTGATCAGCGTGTCAGCGCTCATGACGTCACCAGTCCGACGAGCTTGAGGGTGAAGACGCGGGTGCAGGAGCGGCAGTGCCAGGCGCCGTGCGTGTCCTCGTGGGGGCGGAGGTCTTCCTCGCCGCAGAACGGGCAGTAGAACGGGACGGCGCGCTGCGTCGCTCATCGGAGGACCTCCTCGTCGGCCCGGGCCGACCCACTGCGCGAACCGCTCGCCGGTCGCGCCGCTCGTCGGCGAACCTGCGGACGACCCGCTCGACGTAGTCCGGCAGCTCGTCGGCGGTCACCTTGTGGCCGCGCAGCTTGCGGCCGAAGCCGGCGTCCAGGCCGAGCCCGCCGCCGAGGTGCACCTGGAAGCCCTCGACCTGGTTGCCGTCGCGCGTCGAGGACGAGCTGGCCCTTGAGGCCGATGTCGGCGACCTGGACCCGGGCGCAGGAGTTCGGGCAGCCGTTGACGTTGATCGTCAGCGGCTCGTCGAAGTCGGGCAGCCGCCGCTCCAGCTCGTCGATCAGCTTGGCCCCGCGGGCCTTGGTCTCGACGATCGCGAGCTTGCAGAACTCGATGCCGGTGCAGGCCATCGTGTTCGCGCCGGAAGGTGCCCGGCCGGGCCCGCAGGCCCAGGCCGGCCGCCGCGTCGACCAGCGAGTCGACCCGGTCGGCGGGGACGTCGAGGACGACCAGCTTCTGGTGCGGCGTGGTGCGCACCCGCTGCGACCCGTGCTCCTCGGCGAGGTCGGCGAGCCGGGCGAGCAGCGTGCCGGAGACCCGGCCGACGGTCGGGGCGAGCCCGACGTAGTAGCGGCCGTCCTTCTGCCGGTGCACGCCGATGTGGTCGCGCGCGCCGTAAGGCACCGGCGGGGCCGGGCCGTCGGTGAGCGGCGCGGCCGAGGTACTCGTCCTCGAGCACCTGGCGGAACTTCTCGCACGCCCCAGTCGGCGACCAGGAACTTGATCCGCGCGCGGGTGCGCAGCCGCCGGTAGCCGTAGTCGCGGAAGACGCCGACGACGCCGGCCCAGACGTCGGGGACGTCGTCCAGCGGCACCCAGGCGCCGAGCCGCTGGGCGAGCATCGGGTTGGTCGACAGCCCGCCGCCGACCCAGAGGTCGAAGCCCGGGTCCGTGCTCGGGGTGCACGACGCCGACGAACGAGATGTCGTTGACCTCGTGCTCGACGTCCTGCAGCGGCGAGCCGCTGATCGCGGTCTTGAACTTGCGCGGCAGGTTGGAGAACTCCGGCGAGCCGATGAACCGCTCCTGGATGGCGTCGATCGCCGGGCGTGCCGTCGAGGATCTCGTCGGCGGCGATGCCGGCGACGGGGGAGCCGAGGATGACCCGCGGGGTGTCGCCGCACGCCTCGGTCGTGGACAGGCCGACCGCCTCGAGCCGCCGCCAGATCTCCGGCACGTCCTCGATGCGGATCCAGTGCAGCTGCACGTTCTGCCGGTCGGTGACGTCGGCGGTGTCCCGGGCGAACTCGGTCGAGACCTGCGCGATGACCCGCAGCTGCTCGGTCGTCAGCTGGCCGCCGTCGATGCGGACCCGCAGCATGAAGTACTCGTCGTCGAGCTCGTGCGGCTCGAGCACGGCGGTCTTGCCGCCGTCGATGCCGGGGCGTCGCTGGGTGTAGAGGCCCCACCAGCGCAGCCGGCCGCGCAGGTCGGCGGGGTCGATCGAGGCGAAGCCCGCGTGCGAGTAGATGTTCTCGATCCGGGCCCGGACGTTCAGCCCGTCGTCGTCCTTCTTGATCCGCTCGTTCGGGGTGAGCGGCTCGAGGTGGCCGAGCGCCCACTGGCCCTGGCCCTTGTCGGGCTGGCTGCGTGCCGGGCTGCGGGTGGCCATGCGGGCGGGTGCCATGGTCAGGCTCTCCGGCTAGGGAGGCGCGCGGTCGTACGCCGGGGAGGCCGCCGAGCAGCAGCGGTCAGGAGCCGGCGGGACCGCGCGCCGACGAAAGGGGCGGCGGGTCAGCCGCGCATACAGACCGCGCTCGACACGTGACCGAAGTCGACGTGGAGCCGTGCGACGAGAGGCGCACCTGCGGCAGTCATGTGAACAGAGTGTCCACGCGTCTCAGGAAACGTGCCCCCGCTCGTCCCACCATCCGGGACCGGGCTCAGGGCAGTGGCGGGGCGTGGCGCGAGCGACGATCGCGGCGGTGTCGAGGCCGGCCGGCAGCGTGCCGAGGGCCTGCCGCGGTCGCCGGCCAGCCGGGAGGCGCAGAAGGCGTCCGCCGACGTACGCCGGGGAGTGCCGCACCAGCAGCGAGCCCTGCAGCACCAGCGCCATCTGCTCGACCAGCCGGCGGGCCGTGCCCTCGTCGGCCGTGACGAGCGTCCTTGCCGAGCCGGTCGAGCGGCGGCGTCCAGCCGGCGCGTCCGCCCCGCGGGCCAGCGCGACCTCGGCCTGCGAACGCCTCGACCGCGGCCGGCTCCCGGGCGCAGCGCCCGCAGGACGTCGAGCGCGTTGACGTTGCCCGAGCCCTCCCAGATCGAGTTCAGCGGCGCCTCGCGGTAGAGCCGCGGCAGCCCGCTCTCCTCGACGTACCCGTTGCCGCCGAGGCACTCCAGCGCCTCGCCGACGACGGCCGGCGTCCGCTTGCAGACCCAGTACTTGCCGACCGCCACCGCCAGCCGGCGCAGGTCGCGCTCGCCCGCGTCGAACGCGTGCGGCCAGCCGCATCGCCAGCGCCGTCGCGGCCTCGGACTCGACCGCGAGGTCGGCCAGCACGTTGCTGCATCAGCGGCTTGTCGGCGAGCAGCCCGCCGAACGCGCGCCGGTGCGCGGCGTGGTGGGTCGCCTGCGCCACCGCCTGGCGCATCAGTGCGGTCGACCCGAGCACGCAGTCGAGCCGGGTCGCCGAGACCATCTCGATGATGGTGCGCACGCCGCGGCCCTCGGCGCCGAGCCGCCGCGCCCAGGTGCCGTCGAGCTCGACCTCGGACGAGGCGTTCGACCGGTTGCCCAGCTTGTCCTTGAGCCGCTGCAGCCGGAACGCGTTGCGCGATGCCGTCCGGCAGCACCCGCGGGCACCACGAAGCAGGTCAGCCCGCCGGGCGCCTGGGCCAGCACGAGGAACAGGTCGCACATCGGCGCCGAGCAGAACCACTTGTGCCCGGTCAGCAGGTACTCGCCGTCGGCCGCGAGCGGCTCGGCCCGGGTGGTGTTGGCGCGGACGTCGGAGCCGCCCTGCTTCTCGGTCATGCCCATGCCGGCCAGCAGCCCGGCCTTCGCCGCGGGCGCGCCGCAGGCCCGGGTCGTACGGCGGTGGCCGACAGGCCGGGCTCCCACACCGCGGCCAGGGCCGGGTCGGTGCGCAGGGCCGGCACCGCGGCGTAGGTCATCGACACCGGGCAGCCGTGGCCCGCCTCGACCTGCGACCAGACCACGAAGCCGGCCGCCCGGCGGACGTGGGCGCCTGCCGGCACCGGCCGCCCACGGCCGCCGCGTGCAGCCCGGCACCGACGGCGACGTCCAGCAGCGCGTGCCACGACGGGTGGAAGTCGACCTCGTCGACCCGGTGCCGTAGCGGTCGTGGGTGCGCAGCACCGGCGGGTTCGCGTTGGCCTCGACGCCCCAGCGCTGGGCCTCCTCGCTGCCGGCCCGGCGAGCCCAGCGCGGTGAGGCCGCGGCAGGTGCGTCCGGCCCGGCGTACCGCTCGACGGCCTCGACGAGCGCGTGGTCGGTGCCGAACACGTCGTGGCCGACAAGCGGCGGCGGCTGGTTCGTCACCTCATGGGTCGGGCCGGTCACGTGGCCTACCGTAGAGGCGTGGCCGCGGGGACCGAGCGCGATCAAGCAGGCCGGTTCCGAGCGAGAGCCGGTCGGAGCCGCGCGCGTCGCATCGACCCTGTGGCGGCTGACGAAGGAGACCACCGAGGTCTGCTTCCGCTACCGGGTGACCGGCCTGGCCGCCGAGGCCGGGTTCTTCGCCCTGCTGTCGCTGCCGCCGCTGCTCCTCGGCCTGGTCGGGTCGATCGGCTACGTCGGCCAGTGGATCGGGCGACGACGTCGTCGCCGAGGTCCAGGACCGCATCCTCGACGGCTCGCGCGACATCCTCACCGCCGACGTCGTCACCGACGTCATCGAGAAGACGCTGCGCGACGTCTTCGCCGGCGGCCGGTTCGACCTCGTCTCGATCGGCTTCCTGATCGCCCTGTGGTCCGGCTCGCGGGCCCTCAACGTCTTCATCGACACCTGCTCGATCATGTACGGGCTCGGCGGGCGTGCGCGGCATCATCCGCACCCGGGTGCTGTCCTTCAGCCTGTACGTCGTGGTGCTGCTGGTCGGCATCGTCGTGATCCCGCTGGTGCTGGCCGGCCCGACCCTGCTCGGCAGAGCTGCTGCCCGAGCAGGTCGACTTCCTCAACTCGCTGTACTGGCCGGTGGCCACCCTGCTGTCGGTGGTGTCGCTGACCTCGCTGTACCACGTGAGCGTGCCGGTCCGGACGCCGTGGCAGCGGGACCTGCCGGGTGCCCTGCTCGACCATGCGCGATCTGGTTCCTCGGCAGCTTCGTCGGTCCGCTGGATCATCGGCAAGCGTCGGTCGGCGGCGCCTCGATCTACGGCCCGCTGGCCACGCCGATCGTGCTGCTCATCTGGCTGTACGTGCTCTCCATCGCGGTGCTCATCGGGGCGGCGCTCAACGCGGCGATCGAGACGGTCTGGCCGCGCCGGGAGATCACCGAGGCCCGTCACAGGCGGGAGCCCGCGACGTCCGAGCGTCAAGCCGAACCCCGGCATGGACACCGGCGAGGTCGAGCTGCCGCCGAACCGGTCACCGGGGAAAAATCCGCTCGCGAGGCTCGCCGGACGCGTCGGCTAGCCTCGCCGTCAACCCGTCCGCCACGCACCCGGAGGGAGGAAAGCCATGACTGTCGTCGTCCGTCGCCTGCCGCTCCTCCCCGGTGCCCGCTGACCTCACTGCCGATCCCGGCAGGGCACCTTCCACCTCACCTCGAAGGGCCTGCTGCCTTGTCTGGAACCGATCGCACCTCACCTGAGATCTCCGAGCACCCGCTCGACCTGACCTCCCTCGGCTGGGACGACTCCTTCGCCGACTCCTTCGCCCCCTACGCCGCCGAGCACACCCCTGCCCGGGTCAGCCGGGTCGACCGCGGCGCCTGCGACGCCCTCGGCCGCCGACGGCCCGCTGCGGCTCACCTTCTCCGGCGCGCTGCTGGCCGCCGGCGCCGCCGACCCGGTCGCGCACCCGTGCGTCGGCGACTGGGTCGCCGCCCGCACCTGGGCGGACGGCCGGGTCACCGCCGAGGCGGTGCTGCCCCGGCGTACCGCCTTCGTCCGGGCCAACGTCACGCCCGGCACCTCGCACGGCCAGGTGCTGGCCACCAACGTCGACCTCGCCGTCGTCGTCGAGGGCCTGCACCCCGAGCCGGACCTCGGCCGGATCGAGCGGTTCCTCGCGCTGGCCTGGGAGAGCGGCGCCACCCCGCTGGTCGTGCTGACCAAGGCCGACCTGGTGCCGGACGCCGACGCAGGTGCGGGCCGACGTCGCGGCCGCCGCCCCGGGCGTCGACGTGCTGACGGTCAGCGCCGACCACCGGCGAGGGCCTGGACGAGGTCCGGGCCGTACGTCGTGCCCGGCCGGACGCTGGCGCTGCTCGGGCCCTCCGGCGCCGGCAAGTCGACGCTGACCAACGCGCTGGCCGGCGAGGTCGTGATGTTCACCCGCGCGCTGCGGGCCGACGGCAAGGGCCGGCACACGACCGTGCACCGCGAGCTGGTCCTGCTGCCCGGCGGCGGGCTGGTCGTCGACACCCCGGGGCTGCGCAGCGTCGGGCTGACCGACGTCAGCGAGTCGCTGGAGCTGGTCTTCGCCGACGTCGAGGAGCTGGCCGAGCAGTGCCGGTTCGGCGACTGCGCGCACCAGACCGAGCCCGGCTGCGCGGTCCGGGCCGCGCTGGAGTCCGGCGAGCTGCCGGAGCGCCGCTGGGAGAGCTACCGTCAAGCTGCAGCGGGAGGCCCGCTGGATGGCGATGCGCCACGACGCCCGGCTGCGGGCCGAGGAGCGCTCGAAGTGGAAGCGGATCACCAAGGACTACCGCAGCCGGCCGGGCAACAAGCCCTGAGTCCTTTCAAGACTGCACGTGATCAGCACAGCGTGCCGGTGTGGTTCCAGTGCAGCACGGCCGGGGTGTCGCGCTCCCAGCCGAGCACCGACACCGACGCCGTCGACAGCGTGAGGTGCGCGCCGTCGGCCGACCTCGAGGCCGAGCCAGCGGGCGCCGAGCACCCGGGAGAAGTGCCCGTGCGAGAAGGCCAGCACCGGGCCGCCGGTCCCGCGGACCAGCTCGACCACCCGGTCGGCCCGCCGGCCGACGTCCGCGCAGGACTCGCCGCCCTCGCGGGCCGTCGCGCCACACCGTCCAGCCGGGCCGGTCCTCCCGGATCTGCGGGGTGGTGAGCCCCTCGTCGTCGCCGTAGTCCCACTCGTGCAGGTCCTCGACGACCTCGGCGGAGGCGAACCCGGCGAGCTCGGCGGTGCGCCGGGCCCGCAGCAAGGGGCTGGTCAGCACCCGGGCGAACGTGGTGCCCGGCCAGCTTCTCGGCGACCGAGCGGGCCGCCTCGGCGCCGGCCTCGGTGAGGTCCAGGTCGGTGCGGCTGGTGTGCCGCCCGTTCGCGCTCCACTCGGTCTCGCCGTGCCGCACCAGCCAGAGCTGGGACGTGGGCGCTGCGGGGTTCGTCACAGCCGCACGCTACCCACCGGGGGCAGGATGGGCCCATGGCGAACTCTGACGTCGACGTCGTGGTGATCGGGATGGGCCCGGGCGGCGAGGAGGTCGCCGGCCGGCTGGCCGAGGCGGGCCTCGCCGTCGTGGGCGTCGAGCGCGAGCTGGTCGGCGGCGAGTGCCCCTACTGGGGCTGCGTGCCGAGCAAGATGATGATCCGCGGTTCGACGCTGATCGCCGAGGCCCGTCGCGCCGACCCGCTACGCCGGTCGCAGCTCGATCGAGCCGGACCTGGCCTTCGTCGCCAAGCGGATCCGGGACGAGGCCACCGACGACTGGGACGACAGGTCGCCGCCGACCGGTTCGAGGGCAAGGGCGGCCGGCTGGTCCGCGGCTCGGCCCGGCTCGACGGCCCGGGCCGGGTGGTCGTCGGCGACGACACCTTCGTCGCCGCGCGCGGTGTCGTGGTCGCGACCGGGTCGGCGCCCGTCGTACCGCCGATCGAGGGCCTCGCGCGAGACCCGGTACTGGACCAACCGGGAGGCGATCTCGGCCGAGCAGGCGCCGGCCTCGCTCGTCGTCCTCGGCGGCGGCGCGATCGGGCTCGAGCTGGCCCAGATGTTCGCCCGCTACGGCTCGGCGGTGACCGTGGTCGAGGCACTCGACGGCCTGCTCCCGCCGGAGGAGCCGGAGGCCGGCGAGGTAGTGGCCGCCGCGCTGGCGCGAGGACGGCGTCTCGGTGCGCACCGGCGCCAAGGCGGTGCACGTGTCCCGCGAGGGCGAGGGCGACGAGGTCGTCGTCCGGCTCGAGGACGGTACGTCGGTGCGCGCGCGCCGAGCTGCTGGTCAGCGTCGGTCGGCGGGCCCGGGTCGGCGAGCTCGGGCTCGACACCCTCGGGCTGGACCCGGCCGCGCGGGCCCTCGAGGTCGACGAGCGGATGCGGGCGGGGGAGCGGCTGTGGGCCGTCGGTGACGTCACCGGCGTCGGGGCGTTCACCCACATGGCGATGTACCAGGCGGGCATCGCGATCCGCGACATCCTCGGGCAGGACGGCCCGGTCGCCGACTACACCGGCCTGGCGCGGGTCACCTTCACCGACCCCGAGGTCGGCTCGGTCGGGCTGACCGAGCGGGCCGCCCGCGAGCAGGGCCGGAAGGTCCGGGTCGGTGTCGCGCAGGTGTCGAGCTCGGCGCGGGGCTGGATCCACGGCCCGGGGAACGCCGGGTTCATCAAGCTGGTCGCCGACGACGACGCCGGCGTGCTGGTCGGTGCGACCTCGGTCGGCCCGTGGGGCGGCGAGGTGCTCTCGATGCTCACCCTCGCGGTGCACGCCCGGGTGCCGGTGGCCACCCTGCGAACGATGATCTACGCCTACCCGACGTTCCACCGCGGCGTCCTGGACGCCCTGACCGACCTGGGCTGACCGCCGCTGTCGGCGCGCCCGGGCAGGATGGCCGGGTGCTGCTCGCCGACCTCGCCGCCGCCTCGCAGCTGGTCGCCGCGACCAGCCGGCGCACCGAGAAGATCGCCGCCGTCGCCCAGGCTCTCCGGGCCGCCGACCGTGACGAGGTCGCGGTCGTGGTGGCCTACCTCTCCGGGGAGCTTCGGCAGCGCCGCACCGGTGTCGGCTGGGCCTCGCTGCGGGACGTGCCGGCCGCCGCCGAGCAGCCGACTCTCGGCGTCAGCGAGGTCGACGCCGTCCTCGAGTCGGTGGCCGGCATGGCCGGCGCCGGGTCGCAGGCGGACCGGGTCCGGGCGGTCGGCGGGCTGTTCGAGCGGGCCACCGAGCCCGAGCAGCAGCTGCTGCGCGGACTGCTGACCGGTGAGCTCCGGCAGGGCGCGCTGGAGGGCGTGATGCTGGCGGCCGTCGCCCAAGCCGCGGCCGTGCCGCTGGCCGAGGTCCGCCGGGCCGCGATGCTGCGCGGGGCGGTCGGTCCGGTGGCAGAGGCCGCGCTCGCCGACGGAGCGGCGGGGCTCGCTGCCTTCCGGCTGCAGGTCGGCCGGCCCGTGCAGCCGATGCTCGCCTCGACCGCCACCGACGTCGAGGACGCGCTCGGCCGGCTGGGGGAGGCGGCCGTGGAGTGGAAGCTGGACGGCGTCCGCGTCCAGGTGCACCGGTCCGGCTCCGACGTCTCGGTCTGGACCCGCAGCCTGGACGAGATCACCGACCGGGTGCCGGAGGTGGTCGAGGCGGCTCTCTCGCTGCCGGTGCGCGAGCTGGTCCTCGACGGGGAGGCGATCGCGTTGCGGCCGGACGGCCGGCCGCGGCCCTTCCAGGAGACCGGCAGTCGGGTGTCGTCCCGGGTGGACGTGGCGGCCGCCCGGCTGTCGGCCCCGTTGTCGACGTACCTGTTCGACGTGCTGCACGCCGACGGCGCGGACGTCCTCGACCAGCCGGCCACCGACCGGGCCGCGGTGCTGCAGGCGGCGGTCCCCGAGCCGCTCCGGGTGCCGCGGGTGGTCACCAGCGACGTCCCGGCGGCGGCCGACGTGCTCGCCACCGCTGTCGCCCGCGGCCATGAGGGAGTGGTGGTCAAGGCCCTCGATGCGCCCTACGAGGCCGGCCGGCGCGGCACCGGCTGGCTGAAGGTCAAGCCCCGGCACACCCTCGACCTGGTCGTCCTCGCCGCCGAGTGGGGCCACGGCCGGCGCCGCGGCTGGCTGTCCAACCTGCACCTCGGAGCCCGGGCTCCCGACGGCGGGTTCGTGATGCTGGGCAAGACCTTCAAGGGGCTGACCGACGCGATGCTCGCCTGGCAGACCGAGCGGTTGCAGGAGCTGGCGGTCACCAGCACCGACTGGGTGGTGCAGGTGCGCCCGGAGCTGGTGGTGGAGGTGGCCTTCGACGGCGTGCAGACCTCACCGCGGTACCCCGGCGGGATGGCCCTGCGGTTCGCCCGGGTGCTCCGCCACCGGCCGGACAAGCGGCCCGAGGAGGCCGACACCGTCGATGCGGTGCGAGCGATCCACCTGGGTGCCGGCCCGGCGCCCAGAGGCTAGGGGCAGGTCTGCCCGGCAGGGCCGGCGGCGCCGCCCTTCATGGCCCGGCAGGTGCCGTCGTACAAGCCGAGCACCGGCGACCCGAGGGCGAAAAGCGCGACGACGATCATCGACGCGATCGCGAAGACGATCAGCCCGTACTCCACCGAGGACGCACCGGCATCACCCCGCGTCGTCCCGGCCCCTGCGCGCGTGAACAGCACGCGTCCTCCCCCGGCCTCAGCAGCCCCCGAGTAGGCCACCGTCCTGCACCAATCCTGACCGATCGACAGCAACCGTCACATCAGCCCTTCGGGGGACCCGAGGCTCGGTCAGTGGTCCCAACGGCGCGTTCGTCGGCCCGCCGGGTCGTGGCCCTCTCACGTCGCCGCGCTCTGGCCTGGGCCCGGCGCTCAGCGATGAGATCGAGCCGACGCAGCATCTCGTCCGGCCTCAGCTTCCCCGTCATGCCGCTCTCGGTACCCGGATCTGCACGACATGATCACGGCGACCCGTCAGATCTCGGTAAAGAGCGCAGCTGCGGCCAGTGCGTCACGCAGCGACGGTGGCTGCCTTATCGGCTCGGGCCGCGGCCAGCCGGGCCTGGAACTCCGTGGTCGGATGCGCGCCCGCGAGCGCTGAGCGGCGAGCGGCCAGCATCGCGGCGCGGTAGTCCAGATGGGTGGTCACACGCCGACAGTCGACCTCGGCTTGCGACTTGTCAAAGACCCTTGACGGCGTGTCCCGGAGCGCCCGCACCGGCAGGGTCGGAACGTCCGATATCGCCCGGATACCGGGTCCGTGCGCCACCACCGTGCGCGTGCCTGCGGGGAGGGCGGCAGGATGCGTGGCTGGCAGCGAACCAGCCTCGAGAATGGTGATGTCTGTGTCCCATGGCCATACCCACGGACCTGGCCGTCCTCCAGGTGACCGGCGGGCGCGCGCCGCTGAGGCACGCCTGCGGGTCCGGGTCATGTGGGCACTGGCCGCGGTCCTGGTCCCCGTCGTGGCCGCCCTGATAGCCGGGGCGATCGTCCTGTGGCCGGACAGCAGCACGGGAGACGTCTCGCTGTCCGGCATCACCGGGGACGTCGCCGGGACGCAGTTCGTGACAGCTCGGACGGAACGCGTCCGGCGGTTCTCCTGCCAGGGAGTCGGCAGCGGCCCGGGGGAGCAGGTGAAGTGCGCACACCTCACCGTGCTCGTGACCTCGGGACCCGACCGTGGCACGCGGGTCGAGGTCGACGTCGACCCACCCGTCGCACGTGCCGGCATCAAGACCGGGGACGAGCTACGGCTCGCCCGCTTTCGGGCGGTGGCGGGCAGCCCTCCCGGCTACGCGTTCGTCGACTTCACGCGGGACCGGCCGCTCGCGCTCCTAGGGGTCGCCTTTGCGGTCCTGGTCGTCGCCGTCGCGCGGATCCGCGGGCTGGCCGCGCTGGTCGGCCTGGCGGTCGCCTTCGCGGTCCTGATCACGTTCATGATCCCGGCGCTGCTGACGGGTGAGCACCCGGTCGCCGTCGCCCTGGTGGGCTGCTCCGCGATCATGTTCGTCCTGCTCTACCTGGCGCACGGCATCAGCATCCGCACCACCACCGCTCTGATCGGCACCCTGTTCGGCCTCGGCGCCTCGGCCGCGCTGGGCACCTGGGCCGTCGGGGCAGCGAACCTCACCGGGATCGGCAGCGAGGACGACCTCACCCTGACCGCGGTCGCCGGCCAGGTCCAGCTCTCGGGGCTCCTGCTGGCCGGCATCATCGTGGCGAGCCTGGGAGTCCTCAACGACGTCACGGTCACCCAGGCCTCGGCCGTATGGGAGCTGCGCGCGCTGAGCCCGGACGCCTCAGCCAGGCGACTCTTCACCGGCGCCATGCGCATCGGCCGGGACCACATCGCCTCCAGCGTGTACACGATCGTCTTCGCCTACGCCGGATCCGCCCTGCCGGTGCTGCTGCTGATCAACCTGTCCGATCGCCCGCTGAACACGATCCTGACCGGCGAGGCACTCGGCCAGGAGATCGTTCGGACCTTGGTCGGATCCATCGGTCTCGTCCTGGCAGTCCCGCTGACCACCGCCGTCGGCGTGGCCCTCGTACGGTTCGCGCGCGGCACCGCCACGCGGCCGGTGAGCGTGGCCCAGAACCCGTGACCGGGGCGTCAGCGGAGGTGGAGCTCCGCCACGATGCACTCCGCCAGCTCGTCGGCCGTCAGCTCGTCGGCCGTCAGCTCGTTCTGCTGGGCAGCGTCGCTCAGCAGCGAGAACGCCTCATCGGGGGTGCAGCCACGGCGGGCCATCAAGATGCCTTGCACCTTGTCGATGACGAGAACGATCCCCTGCTTGGCACGCAGCAGCCCGACGATGTCGGCGCGGTCGGCAGCGGCGGAGTCACGATCCCGGCCGGCCCAGTCGCGATCCGTTCCTGCGTGACCGCGGTCCCGACCGGGGAAGCGGTGCTCAGACCGCCGGTCACGGCGTTCCGCGGCCTGGTCACGGATGTCCCCGCGGGCCAGGATCGCGTCCAGACGAGCGTCTGGGGCCGCCGCCTCGATCGCGTCCCTGCCGGACACGAGGTGCAGCTTCGTCGGGTCGGCTCGAGGCACGAACAGCTCTGTCTCGGGACCGGCTTGCAGGAGAATCTGTTCGGCCATCGTGGGGACCCTTCGACGTTCCCGTGAACGGCCCTCGCGGAACCTGGGGTCCGGGGCGAAACGAGGGGTGCCCCGTCACAGTACGCCCTGATCGCCCGGTTCGGTGAGGCTTGTCCGGTTCGCCGTGATCACCGTGGCAAGCGCGCTCGCCGACGCCGTCGTCGTCACGTGAGGCCGACGCTGCCCCACGGGGGGAGGACAGCGCCGGCAGAGCCAGTCTGCCCCGGCGTCCTGCGAAATGCCTGGGAGACCGGATGACCAAGATCCCCCGGATGCGGACAAACCTGACACACTCCCCGCCGGGCCTGGCGCTGTCCCACGGGGGTGACAGCGCCAGGCCCGCCAGACAGACACCAGGAAGTCGGCGCGGCCTAGGTCGTTACCGCCTGGTACAGGGCGTGGGGTTGCCAGCTGCCGGCGACGTTGAGGTAGGACGGTGCCAGACCGAAGCGGACGAAACCGTTGCGTTCCAGCACGCGCTGCGACCGGACGTTGTCCAGCAGGGTTCCTGCTTGGACCCGGTGCAGCCGCAGCTCGTCGAAGGCCAGCCGGAGGATGTCGCGAACGGCAGCGGTGGCCAGGCCGCGACCGTTGTCCTTGGCGCTCACCCAGTAGCCCAGGCTGCCCGACTGGAACGGGCCACGGACGATCTCGTAGAGCGTGATGCGGCCGACCAAGCGACCGGAGTCGTCGAGGATGACGTGCGGAACCTTCACTCCCTGTTCGTGCTGGCCCAGCGCGGTTCCGATGACGGTTCGTTGGCCGTCAACCGTGAAGTAGTCGTCGGGCCGGATCGGCTCCCAAGGAGCGAGGAAGTCACGGTTGACCCGCAGCAGCTCTGCCAGGACCGGAGCATCGTCGAGGGTGATGAGCCGGGCGGTGGTCGACGTCGGCCGAAGCTGGGTTGACGACATCACAGCGTGACCTCCGCCGGGGACCGGATGCCCTCGGGATCCGACGAGGCTTCCGGTTGGCCGTCCGTCTTCTGGCGACCGGGGATGATGACCGCGAAGATGATGGCGCAGACGATGAGCGCACCCGCCGAGACCAGGAACGCACCCGCCAGGCCATCGACGAACGACATGCGGGCACCGTCGGCAAGAGCGCTGCCACGGTCGCCGAGCCTGGAAGCGATACCCAGCGCGGCGCCCAGGGACTGCTGTGCCGTGTCGACCAGTCCGGCGGGCGCCGAACTCGGCGCGGCGTCGGCGACACCCGAGCGGTACTGGTCGTTCAGGATGCTGCCGAGCACGGCGATCCCCAGCGTGCCGCCGACCTCGCGGGCAGCGTCGTTCGTCGCAGAGGCCACGCCCTGCTTGTGGGCCGGAAGAGCGGCCACGATGTCCGTCGTCGCGGGCGCCATCGCGAGCGCCATGCCGATGCCGACCGGCAGGATCCCGGCGAGCACCAGCCAATAGGTGGAACTCGGGTCCAGCGTCGAGAGCACGATCATGCCGACGGCGATGAGAACGAGCCCGGCGACAGCAAGCGGACGTCGGCCCGCCCGTGCGGTCAAGTGCGGCACTCGGCGAGAGACAGCTCCGATGGCCATGCCCATGGGAAGCAGGGCGAGGCCAGCCTTCAGCGGTGAGTAGTTCAGGACGAGCTGCAGGTACTGGACGATCACGAAGACGAAACCGAAGAAGACGAAGAACTGAAGGGCGATCGACACCACACCGGTGCTGAATCCGCGCAAGCCAAACAACCTCGGATCCAGCAGCGGCTCCTTGACATTGAGGCTCCAGACAAGCCACCCGACGAACGCCACACCTGCCACGGCATACGCCCCAAGCGTCCAGACGTCACCCCAACCTCGCTCCGGACCCTCGATCGTTCCGTACACGAAGCCCGCGAGGGTCACGACCGACAAGAGGCCGCCGACATAGTCGACGCGAGGCGGGTTGTGCACCACCGAGTCGGGGATCAACCGGAACGCGGCGAGGCAGATCACCAGCGCCGCGACGGCATACAACCAGAACACCGAGGCCCATCCCCAGGCCTCCAGGAGGGCACCTGCCGCGACCAGGCCCAGGATGGCACCCGCTCCGGCGACACCGACCCAGGCAGCCACGGCCTTGCTTCGGCGATCCGTGGGCAACGACGTCGTGATGATCGACAGCGTCGAGGGCATGACGAGCGCGGCACCGAGACCCATGATGCCGCGGAACCCGATCAGCACATTCGGTGTCGAGGTCATGGCTGCGCCCGCCGACCCGAGCGCGAAGAGGGCAAGCCCCCACACCAGCACCCGTTTGCGGCCGTAGCGGTCACCCACGGCTCCGGCCGGGAGCAGGAGTGCGGCGAAGACCAGCGCGTAGGCGTCGACGATCCACTGCAGCTGGCTCATCGTCGCGCCCGTGTCGCTGGCCAGATTGGGCAGCGCGACATTCAACGCGGGGACCGCTGACACCACGAGACCGAGTGACAACAGGATCAGCGGGAGGACCGCCCTTTTCACGCCCGTTCCGGGCGGCCGTTCCGCAAGCTTGCCGTTCATCGTGCCTCACCCCTACCTCGTGACCTGGCTTCGGCGGACTGGTGCACGCCGACAGCCCATGGCTGAACCGTCCAGACGATCGCGTGAGGAGCCGGCGTCGCGAATCCGCAGGGCTACTGGAAGCGCTACTGGTGCGCGAACCGCGTGGGATTTGTCGTCTTTGGGCGGTTGCCGGGCGGGGCTAGGTTGAGGAAGTGATCAACGGCAGGACCAGCGAGTGCGCACTGATCGACGAGCTGTTGGCGCGGGCTCGCGACTCGCATGGTGGTGCCCTCGTGGTCCGCGGCGAGGGAGGCATCGGCAAGACGGCGCTCCTTGACTATGCAGCGAGCCAGCCGATGCGCCTGCTGCGCGGCACCGGCGTGCAGGCGGAGTCGGAGTTCGCCTATGCGTCGGCCCACCAGCTGCTGCGCCCCCTGCTGCCGTTGACCGGTTCGCTGCCCCCGCCGCAGGCGCATGCGGTCCAGGTCGCGCTCGGGATGGCGCCGGGCGGCCCGCCGGACCGCTTCCTCGTGGCGCTGGGTTTCCTCAGCCTGCTCAGCGAGGCGGGGCGGGAACAACCGCTGCTCTGCCTGCTCGACGACGTCCAGTGGTGCGACAGCGCGTCGACCGACGCCCTCGTGTTCGCCGTACGTCGGCTGTCTGCCGACCCGGTCGCCTTCCTCTTCTCCGTGCGCGACGAGCCCGGAACGGATCGGTTCGAGCTGACGGGAGTGCCCGAGATCGTCGTCGCCGGGCTGTCGGAAGAGGCCGGCGTGGAACTTCTCTCCGAGGCGGCGGGGGCACCGGTGCCCACCCCGGTGGGCACCGCGCTCGTCCAGTACACCCGGGGCAACCCGCTGGCTCTGCTGGAGCTGGCTCGCGCGCTCACCAGCAATCAGCTGGGCGGCCGCGAGCCGCTGCCCGACCCCCTGCCGGTCGGCGACCGGGTCCAGGTTGCCTTTCTGGACCGCGCCCGGCGACTCTCGAGCGAGGCGCAGCACCTGCTCCTGATCGCAGCGGCCGAGGAGTCCGGCGACGAAGAGATCATCGTTGCCGCGTTCGGCGAGGTCACCGCCGCCGAGAACGCGTTGGTCGAGGCGCAGAGCTCAGGACTGCTGACGCTGGGCCAGGGCGTGCTCCAGTTCTGCCATCCGCTGGCGCGCTCCGCCATCTATCGCGATGCTTCGCCGAGCGCGAGGCGCGTTGCTCACCACACCCTGGCCGAGCGGCTGGGAGAGCGGGGACACCTCGACCGGCGCGCCTGGCACCTCGCGGCCGCCGCGACAGGACCGGACCAGAGTCTCTCGGACGACCTTGAGCGACTCGCGCTGCGAGCCGTGCAGCGCAGCGGACACGGCGCCGCCTCGACCGGCTATGAACGGGCTGCCGCGCTCTCGCCGGACGCGTCGGACCGAACCCGGCGCCTGATGGCGGCGGCACACTCGGCCTGGATGGCCGGACAAGCCCCCCGCGCTCGGGACTTGATCCACCGCGCCGAGCAGACAACCGACGACCCGGTGCTCCAGGCGTCCCTGCTGCACCTGCGCGGACGGGCGGCACTGCGAAACGGCGAGGTCGACGCGGCGTACCGAGTCCTGCTCCACGGGGCTGAGATGGTGCGGGATCTGGCTCCGCCGCAGGCTCTGGAGATGCTCGCCGACGCTGTCGAGGCAGCCATGTACGCGGGGGATGGCGTCCGAGCCGGGCACGCGGCGCAGCAAGCGGCCACTATCGAGCCCGGCACCGGCCTCAGGCAGCAGTTCTTGTTCTCCTGGCTGGCTGCCTGGAACACGGCGATGCAGGGGACATCCTCGAGCGCGGATTGGGTGCGGTCAGCGTTGTCGCTTGCGGACGAGCTGGACGATCCGCAGCTGCTGACCTGGGCGGGAATCGCCGCCGTGAACCTGGGTGACATCGGCATCGTGCAGTCCGTGTTCCGCAAGGCGGTCGACTCGGCGCGCAACAGCGGCGCCGTCGCCAGCCTGCCGTTTCCCTTGGAGAAATGGGCCGTGAGTGAGGCGCTGGCGGGCAACTACGCCTCTGCCCGGATGTCCGCGGAGGAGGGTCTTCGGCTGGCGCACGAGACCGAGCAGCTTGGTTCGGCCTGTCATCTGCAGGCGACCCTGGCTCTGGTGGCCGGCACCTGTGGTGACGAGGACGAGTGTCGCCGACATGCGCAGGAGAGCTTGGACGAGGCGCTGCCGCGGGGCCTCGGCTTGCCGATTGCCAACGTGACCTGGGCGCTCGGGCGACTTGATCTCGGGCTCGGTCGGCACGAAAGCGCCCTGGACCACCTGTTGAGCATGCATGGAACCGAGCCGGGGAAGGGTAATCCCATTATCGCGCTGTGGGCCACGCCGGACCTCGTCGAGGCCGCAGTTCGCGCCGGACGCCCGGGCGATGTGACCGAGGCCGTCGAGAGGCTTAGCGTCTGGGCGGCGGATAGTGGGCAGCCGACGGCGGTCGCCAGCGCCGCCCGTTGTCGCGGCTTGCTGGACGATCCGGATGCCCTGGTCCTGCTCACCGACGCGGCTGACACGTTCCGCGCTGCGCGCTCATCGTATGAGGAGGCTCGCACCGAGCTCGTGCTCGGCGAGCTGTTGCGGCGGCGCCGCCTGCGCAGTGACGCGCGCAAGCACCTGCGCGCAGCCTTCGGCACCTTTGAACGGCTCGGTGCCCGCCCGTGGGCCGATCGGGCCGCCGCCGAGCTGCGGGCCGCCGGCGAACAGGTCCAACGCGACGGCATCGACGGCATCCAGCAACTCACCTCTCAGGAGCTGCAGATCATCCGCCACGTGTGTCAAGGAGCCTCCAACCGGGATGTTGCTGCCCAGCTGTTCCTCAGCCCCCGCACCGTGGAGTACCACCTCTACAAGGCCTACCCCAAGCTAGGCGTCTCGTCCCGGACCCAGCTGCTGAGCCGGTTCGGTGCCGACGCGCAGCTGGCTCAGCTGCACTGACCGGGGCAAGGCCTCAATCTCGACGAACGAGGTGCTTGCGCAGGATGTCGACGTACGTCCCATGGGTGGAGGCGCTCGACCATTGGGTTGCGCTTTCGACCGACGTGCCCTCGCCCCATTCGTTGTAGGTCGTCACGAGCTGCCACCGGGCGCCGGATGCCGCCATCGCCGCAACGTCGGCGTCGAACCGTGCCGCGTCGCGGGGCAGCCGCTCGGCCTGACCCTTGAGCCAGAAACCGGGTGAGACCGAGAAGGAGTGCGCACCCTGGCTGTCCCGCGGCACCGCCGGCGCGTACTGGTGCCACTCGTCGGGCTGTGTTGCGCAGGAGCGGTAGCCACTGAACACCTTGAGCACGACGAAGGCCCGCCCGCCGTTGGCGGACATCCAACGATCCGCCATCCCGCACGCGTCGGCAGCGTCGGCGTAGACGAAGATCACCGGCCGTCCACCGACCTTGAGGTACGACGTGCTGGCACCGAACGAGCGCACGATGTGGGCGATGTCCGAGGACAGCTGCCCGACGGTCGGGTCACCGTAACCCTCCGGCTCGTGATAGACCGCCCACCTGAAAGGCGTGCCCTTAGCCGCCGCGAGCAGCGTCGGGATGCGCAGGTCCTCCTTCGAGCCCTGACCCCACCAGGACGCAATCCCGGCATCCATCCCCGCGTAGGTCATGTCCTCGACCTGGGCTCGGACGACTGCCGGGCTCTTCCCGTCGTAGTAGCCGCGCGTCGGCCGATAGTGGGTGAACGGGAACACGCCCCGCTGCGTCCACGCCTCCGGGAACCACGGGTAGTAGAACGCCGCGCGGATCGGGAAGGTGGGTTGCCCACCGGTCCGTCCGCTGAACACGACCCCGGATGCGCCGCGGCCGTTCGCTGCCACGGTGCAGCCTCCGAGGGGCAGGCAGGTGTAGTCGCGAGCCCGGTCGTAGGCGAAGGTCAGGCGCCCGAGGACCTTGCCGGCGCGGTTCCGCCAGGTGATGCGGGTAGCGGTGGCGTAGAGGACACCAGCTCTGAGATCGGTGAAGACCGCACCGTCGGCGAGGGTGCGTCGCTTGGCGGCGGGGATCTCCGTGCAGGTCGCTCTGGCACGCCGGACGAGGGTCCACGACCCGGAGGTCGTCGCGGCAGACGGGGTGCTGGCTCGGTAGAGCCGGTCGCGGGTGCAGACACGTTGGTAGCGGCCAGGACGGCTCGGCGACTTGTACACCCGCAGACGAGGATCACTGAGCTTGCGTTCGGGCCCGTTGGCGCGCGCGGTACCGCTCATGACGACGGCACCAGGGCTGCCCTGTCGGGAGTGGGGAGTGGCCGCCGACGAAGGCGGCGCGGGCAGCAGGGCGACGATCAGCGCTCCGACCAAGACCGAGATCGGGCCAGGACGCATCATTGCCGCCTCTCCAGACGGGCAAAAACCCCCTGTGACCAGGGGGTTTCTGGTGGGCGATACAGGACTTGAACCTGTGACCTCTTCCGTGTCAGGGAAGCGCGCTAGCCAGACTGCGCCAATCGCCCGTAGCAGGGTGTAACTCGAGGTGGAGACGGGATTTGAACCCGTGTAGACGGCTTTGCAGGCCGTTGCCTCGCCTCTCGGCCACTCCACCGAGTGAGGCCGGATGAAGCCTCGAGACATCCGAGCGGACGACGGGATTCGAACCCGCGACCCTCACCTTGGCAAGGTGATGCTCTACCAACTGAGCCACGTCCGCGCGACGTCGGAGCAGCCTGCCGGCCACCCCGTCGTGCGAGAGAGACCATAGCCGATCGGCCGAGGCCCCGACCAAAGCGGACGCTCCGCGGGAGGCGCCCCGTTCGCGACCATGCCGACCCCACTAGGTTGCCCGCCATGCGGACCGTGACCGTCACCGGCGACGCCCTCGACCTCGACGACCTCGTCGACGTGGCCCGGGGCCAGGCCCGGCCGAGCTCGGCGCCGGCGTGGCCGGCCCGGATGGAGCCCAGCCGCGCGCGTCGTCGGCCGACGCCGTCGAGCAGGACAAGGTGATGTACGGCGTCACCACCGGCTTCGGCGCGCTGGCCGACACCCACGTCGGGCCGCGCCGACCTCGAGCGGATGCAGCTCGCCCTGGTCCGCTCGCACAGCGCCGGGGTCGGGCGAGCCGCTGCCCGACGACGTCGTGCGCGGCCTGCTGCTGCTGCGGGCCCGCACCCTGACCGGCGGGCTACTCCGGCGTCCGGCGTCGACCTGCCCGCGCCGGCTGCTCGAGCTGCTCGACCGCGGCCTGCTGCCGGTGATCCCGGGCAAGGGCTCGGTCGGCGCGTCCGGCGACCTGGCCCAGCTCGCCCACCTGGCCCAGCCGCTGGTCGGCGAGGGCCGGCTGCGCCGCGCGGGGCGACCGCGACCTGCGCGGGCCGCCCGAGCGCCGAGCTGCTCGCCGAGGAGGGCCTCGAGCCGCTGACGCTCGCCGCCAAGGAGGGCCTGTCGCTGATCAACGGCACCGAGCCGATGCAGGTGATGCTGGCGCTGGCGGTCGACGAGATCGGCCTGCTCGTCAAGGTCGCCGACATCGCCTGCGCGATGAGCGTGGAGGCGCTGCTCGGCACCGACCGGCCGTACGACGAGCGGGTGCAGGTCATCCGCCCGCACCCCGGCCAGCTCGCCAGCGCCGGCAACCTGCGGCGGCTGCTCGCCGGCTCGCCCGCTGGTCGCCAGCCACCGGGAGAGCGACCACGCCGTGCAGGACTCCTACTGCCTGCGCTGCGCGCCGCAGGTGCACGGCGCGGTCCGCGACGTGCTCGCCCACGCCCGCCGGGTCATCGACATCGAGCTCGGCTCGATCGTCGACAACCCGGTGATCGTGCCGGACGGCGAGGTGATGTCGACCGGCAACTTCCACGGCGAGCCGCTGGCGTTCGCCGGCGACATGCTCGCGATCGCGCGTCGCCGAGCTGGCCGTCGATCGCCGAGCGGCGCACCGACCGGATGCTCGACCCGGCGTTCTCCCGCGACCTGCCGGCGTTCCTCGCCAAGGACCCCGGCACCAACTCCGGGCTACATGATCGCGCAGTACACCGCCGCCTCCCTGGTCAGCGAGAACAAGGTGCTGGCCCACCCGGCGAGCGTCGACACCATCCCGACCTCGGGCAACCAGGAGGACCACGTCTCGATGGGCTGGACCTCGGTGCGCAAGCTGCGCGAGGTGGTCGCCAACGTGCGGGCGGTGCTCGCCGTCGAGATCGCTGGCCGCCGCCCAGGCCCTCGACTTCCGGGCCGAGCGTCGCCGCGCCGGGCGCGGCCAGCGGCGCCGTGCTACGCGCGGGTGCGCGCAGGACGTCCCGACGATGGACGCGGACCGCAACGTCGTCGGACCAGATCGCGGCCGTCGACGGCCTGCTGCGCCGAGCTCGTCGCGGCCGCCGAGGCGGCGGTCGGTGCTCCTCGACGTGAGCCGGCCTCGCCTGGTTCGGCGGCCGGCTCGCCACCGGGCTGGTCGAGGTCACCGACGATCCCGGCCGCCCTCGACGGCGCGCGGCTGGTGGGCGGTCGTCGTCGACCTTCGAGGGCGCAGGTCGTCTGCGCCCGCTTCGCCGACGTCCGCGACGCGCCGCTGCCGCCCGCGCCGCTGGCCCGGCGTCCCGACCGGCGCCTGGTCGTCGTCGACTGGCCGGCGACGAGTACGTCGCCGGCGTCGGCCGGATCCGCGCCGGCATCGCGGCCGGCGAGGTACTACCAGGTCAACCTGTGCCGGGTGCTGTCCGCGCCGCTGCCGGCCGGCGCCGACCTGCTCGGCCTGGCCGGCCTGCTCGCGCGAGGGCAACCCCGCGCCGTACGCCGGCGTGGTCCGGCTGCCCGGCGACCGGCGTCGACGTGGTGACCGCCTCGCCGGAGCTGTTCCTGCGCCGCGACCGGCGACCTGGTCGAGTCCGGGCCGATCAAGGGCACCGCGCCGACCGCGGCCGGCCTGCACCGCCAAGGACCGGGCCGAGAACGTGATGATCGTCGACCTGGTGCGCAACGACCTCGGGTGCGGTCGCCGTGACCGGCTCGGTCGAGGTCCCGGCGCTCTGCGCCGTCGAGCAGCACCCCGGCCTGGTGCACCTGGTGTCGACGGTGCGGGCCCGGCTGCGCCCGGACGCCGGCTGGCCGGAGCTGCTCGCGGCGACGTTCCCGCCCGGTTCGGTCACCGGCGCACCCAAGTCCAGCGCGCTGCGCCGCGATCGCCGAGCTCGAGGCCGACGCCGCGCGGCCCCTACTGCGGCGCGGTGGGCTGGGTGGACGCCGACCGGCGGCATGGCCAGCCTCGCCGTCGGCATCCGGACGTTCTGGTCGGCGGTCCGGCCGGCTGCACCTCGGCACCGGCGCCGGCATCACCTGGGGCTCCGACGCCGCGGGGGAGTGGGACGAGACCGAGCTCAAGGCCCGGCGGCTGCTCGAGGTGGCTGCTCGCGAGGGCGGACGACGTGGATGAGGACGGTGCGATGAAGGTCTGGGTGGACGGCGCGGTGCGTCGACGCCGACGAGGCGCGGGTGTCGGTCTTCGACCACGGGCTCACCGTCGGGGACGGCGTCTTCGAGACGGCCAAGGTGCTCGGCGGCGTGCCGTTCGCGCTGACCCGGCACCTCGACCGGCTGGCCGCCTCGGCCCGCGGCCTCGGCCTGCCGCGCGCCCGACGACGGCGTGCTGCGCGCGCGCCGTCGCGGAGACGCTGGCCGCCAACGCCGAGCACCACGGGTCACCGCTGCGGCTGCGCATCACGCTGACCGGCGGCACCAGCCCGCTCGGCTCCGACCGCGGCGACGGCCGGCCCGACCCTCGTCGTCGCGGTGGCCCCGATGACCGCCGTGGGCCGCCGACGGCGAAGGTGGTCGTCGTGCCGTGGACGCGCAACGAGCGCGGCGCGACCGCCGGGCTCAAGACCACGTCGTACGCCGAGAACGTGGTGGCCCTGGCGCACGCCAAGGCCGAGGGCGGCACCGAGGCGCTGCTCGCTGAACACCGCCGGCCAGCTCTGCGAGGGCACCGGGTCCAACGTGTTCGTGGTGCTCGACGGCGAGCTGGTCACCCCGCCGCTGTCCTCCGGCTGCCTGGCCGGCGTCACCCGGGCGCTGGTGCTGGAGTGGACCGACGCCGTCGAGCGCGACGTCCCGCCGGCCGCGCTGCTGGAGGCCGACGAGGTGTTCCTGACCTCCTCCACCCGCGACGTCCAGGGTGTGCACGCGGTCGGGGACGACGTGTACGCCGGTGCGCCCGGCCCGGTCACCGAGCGTGTCTCGGCGGTCTTCGCGGAGCGCGCGGCGGCCGACGTCGACCCCTAAGGGTCGGCGTCAGGCCGCCGGGAGGGTCGGCGACCTGGCCGGCGATCCGGTCGAGCACGAGGTCCGAGGACGTCCACATCTCGGTGAGCAGGTCGTCGACGAAGCGGAGCACCAGCACCACGATCAGGCTGGTCGTCGTCGGGGCCGCACTGGGGGTCGCCCCGAGCCGGACCGCGGTGAGCTCGGCCCGCGCCAGCACGGTGTCGCCGGCGGCAGTGAGCACGTCCACGGTCACGTCGCTGCCCGGCATCGCGGCGCACAAGGTCATGGCCCGCTCCCGCACCCCGGGCCAGCCGGCCGGCTGCCCCTGCCGGGCGGAGTGGTCGACCACCTTGGAGGAGACAAGGGGTTGAAGGGCCAGCACGTCACCCTCGGCGAGGGCCCGCACCACGGCCTCGGCGAGAGCCGCTTGCACCCGTGCGCGCGTCATGCCGTCCAGTCCCCGTTCTCCCATTACGTGTCGAACCATTCCACCGGACGCCGACCCGCCCCACCATGGGCCGCACGCGCTGAACCTGCTGACCGATGCACCGGGTCGGTACCTGTACGAACGGCCTAGGCTGAGCGTCCATGCGAGGAGCCCGACCCGTCCGCGCCCCGCGCGGCACCGAGATGACCTGCCGGTCCTGGGGCGCCGAGGCCGCCCTGCGGATGCTGCACAACAACCTCGACCCGGAGGTCGCCGAGCGGCCCGACGACCTGGTCGTCTACGGCGGCAACGGTCGGGCCGCGCGGTCCTGGGAGGCCTTCGACGCGATCGTCGGGTCGCTGCGGACGATGGCGCCCGACGACACGCTGCTGGTGCAGTCCGGCAAGCCGGTCGGTGTGGTCCGCACCCACGAGGGTGCGCCGCGGGTGCTGATCGCCAACTCGCTGCTGGTGCCGCGCTGGGCCACCCCCGAGCACTTCCGCGAGCTCGAGGACGCCGGGCCTGATGATGTACGGCCAGATGACCGCGGGCTCGTGGATCTACATCGGCACCCAGGGCATCCTGCAGGGCACCTACGCGACCTTCACCGAGGTCGCCAACCAGCACTTCGGCGGCACCCTGGCCGGCACGATCACCCTCACCGGCGGCCTCGGCGGCATGGGCGGCGCGCAGCCGCTCGCGGTGACCGGCAACGGCGGCGCGGCGCTGTGCGTCGAGGTCGACCCGTGGCGGGCCCAGCGCCGCCTCGAGCACGGCTACCTGGACGAGATCGCCGACTCCCTCGACGACGGCATCGCCCGGGTCGAGGCCGCCAAGCGCGAGCGCCGGGCGCTGTCGGTGGCCGTGGTGGCCAACTGCGCCGACGTGCTGCCCGAGCTGGTGGCGCCGCGGCTGGGTGCCCGACGTGGTCACCGACCAGACCTCGGCCCACGACGCGCTCAACGGCTACGTGCCGCACGGCATGTCGCTCGAGGAGGCGCTCGAGCTGCGGACCGACCAAGCCCTCGGAGTACGTCGAGCGCTCGCGCGAGTCGATGGCCGTGCACTGCCGGGCGATGGTCGACCTGCAGCGGGCCGGAGCGGTCGTCTTCGACTACGGCAACGGGCTGCGCGGCCAGGCCCAGGACGTGGGCTTCGCGGACGCCTTCGCCTACCCGGGCTTCGTGCTCGCCTACATCCGGCCGCTGTTCGCCCGCGGCGCCGGGCCGTTCCGGTGGGCCTGCCTGTCCGGCTCGGCCGCCGACCTCGCGGCGACCGACGAGGCGGTGCTGAAGGCGTTCCCGGACGACGACCAGCTGCAGCGCTGGGTGCGGTTCGCCGCCGCGAAGGTCAAGGGGCAGGGCCTGCCGTCGCGGATCTGCTGGCTCGGGTACGGCGAGCGGCACGTCGCGGGACAGGCCTTCAACGACCTGGTCGCTTCCGGTGCGGTCGAGGCGCCGGTCGTGATCGGCCGGGACCACCTCGACGCCGGGTCGGTCGCCTCGCCGGAGCGCGAGACCGAGGGGATGCAGGACGGCACCGACGCGGTCGCCGACTGGCCGATCCTCAACGCGCTGCTCAACACCGCGTCCGGCGCGACCTGGGTCTCGGTGCACCACGGCGGCGGTGTCGGCATCGGCAAGTCGATCCACGCCGGCGTGGTCGTGGTCGCCGACGGCACCGACTCGGCGTACGACAAGGTCGACCCGGGTGCTGACCAACGACCCCGGCACCGGCGTGCTGCGGCACGCCGACGCGGGCTACGAGATCGCCGAGCGGGCCGCCCGCGAGGTCGGCATCCGGATCCCGATGCTGGACGGCACCACGGCCCCGCCCTGGCAGAGCTGACCCAGGTCTCTCAGGCCGCTGTTCGTCAGGCGGCTGTGAGCGGGCCGCTGAGGTGCTGCTCCATCAGGCTGCGATCGCGGGGCATCTGCCGGCGTCCTCGACGTCGGCCCGGAAGCGGCGGTGGGCGGCTCCGGTAGGTGTGCCCGGTCGGGGTGGTCGTCTCCACCAGGTCCCCGGCGCCGCCCGGTCCCGGGCGTGCCTGCCAGCCGAATGCCTGCTTCGCGTAGTTGCAGGCCTCGCACAGGCTCTGCCCGTTCTCCTCGCTGGTGCGCCCGCCCGCGGACCGGGCCACCACGTGGTCGGCGTGCCGCACCGGAGCTCCGCACCAGGCGGTGCGGCAGACCTGGTCACGGACCACCAGGAACCGGCGCAGCGCCTTGGGGAACACCCGGCGGCGGGAGTCCATCGCGACCAACGCCCCGTCCTGGGGCCGGGTGTAGAGCCGGCGCAGCCAGACGGTGACGGCCGGGTCGCGGACCAGGTCGCGGGCGGCTTGGGCGGGCAGCGGGCCGGCTCCGATCAGGTCGGCCGGCTCGTCGCCGGCACCGAACATCGTGTCCTCGGTGATCACCAGGTTGACCTCGACCGGGGTCCCGGCGGCGCGCGCCTGCCCGGTCAGCCGCTCGACCAGGGTGTCGGCCATGATCTGTCCGCGGCCGCGCGGGTCGCCCTCGGCCGTGAGCCGGTCGGCCTCCCTGGACAGCGCCGCGTAGGCGGCCACTCCCTGGGCGACCGGCAGGAACCCGGTCAGCCGGGACATGGTGTCCGGCGCCGGGCGCAGCGTCACCCGCCGGTCCCGAGTGGCGCCGCGGCTGCGCGCCAGGAACGCCTGCGGGTCCAGCCGGTAGGCGATCTTCCGTGCCGCCGCCTCGACCTGCCCGTCACCCATGCTCGCCAGGTGCGGGCCTAGCTCGGCGTCGGCGCTCCGCCGGTCGGCCGGGTCCAGGCAGGCCGTCTCCCGGGCCACGAGGGTGGCCCGCCACTCGCTGGTCTCCCCGGCCCGCAGAGCCGCCATCGTCGCCGGCAGCTCGGTAGGTCAGCGCCTGGGCCAGCCCGACGTGCCGGGACCCACGGTACGGCGAGTCGCGCCGGGCCAGCGCGACCTGTGCGCCGACGCCCTGCCCGACCCGGTCGGCCGGCACACCCGCGGCCCGCTGCGCGGCGCGCTGGGAGGCGACGAAGTCCGCGGTCACCACCGCCTGCGCCGCCGCCGCCGCCGACTTCAGCCGCTCGAGGGCACCCAGCTGGGCGATCCGCTCGGTGTCGTCGACGGCCCGGTCGAGCCGGGGCAGCGACGTGATCCACGCCAGCACGTCCGAGGCGGAGCAGGCGCCGAGATCCGGGATGGCGACAAGAACGTCGCCACCTACCTGCGCACCGCGTCCACCTTCGAACATGTGTTCGATCCTAGCCTACGCCGACTGCCGAAGGAAGCCTGTCCCCAGGCGGATTCTGCCGATCAGGAGAACAGCTTCCAGTGTCCCTCGGTGACGACGTCGACGATGCCATCGGTCACTCGGATGGCGGTCTCGTCGTCGATCGCGTACGCCGGACCACCGATGCTGGCAGCCCAACTCTCTGCTTCGGCCATGGAGTTACCTGGCATGCCCTCGGGGTTCACGTGAGGAATGATCGAGAAGTCGACGACTCCCAGGGTCTCGTCGCCACCCGTGGGGGGCTTCCACTCGACGAAGTCCTCCCCGATCCGGGGGGTCATCACCATGCTCCCGGCGCTCAGCCCCACCCAGACTTTCTCACTCAGCGAGGGCAGGAGGTCCGCCAGCCCGGACTCCCGCATCCAGTGGCACAGGTACAGGGCGTCGCCGCCACTCACCAGCAGGACGTCTGTCTCTCGGACCCACGGGACCCAGCGTTCTTCGTCGATGCTGGGCAGCGCGGTGAGCTCCAGCACTCCCACGGACTTCCAGCCCAGGTCGCACATGGGCAAGGGGGACCGACCGCTGATGAATCGCCATGCCATCTCAGGACTCACCTGAGGGTGCCCGTACTGCGCAGTCGGGATGCAGAGGGCGTTGGACTCAGCGATCGGTTTGCCTAGGAGGTCGACCAGAGCGGCCTGGATGCTGGCGTTCTTGACGCCAGCGGATGTGAGAAGAAGCCTCACACCTTCCTCCCGTACGTAGCGGTCATGACGCTCTCCTCGAGGGTCGGGCGATCGGGTGCGTGGGAAGGCAGACCGGGCACGACGGCGAAACTCATCGCCGTACAGTCAGTCCCGCCAGACCAGGTCCGTCGTGAGATCGGCGAGCGTCGGGGCGCCGAGCAGGCCCATCGCCATCTCGAGCTCGGTGCGCAGCATGTCGACGACCAGCTTGACGCCGTCGGCACCGTAAGCGGCCAGCCCCCACACGTACGGCCGCCGACGAGCACCGCGGTCGCGCCGAGCATCAGCGCCTTGGCCACGTCGGTGCCGCGACGCATCCCGCCGTCGACCAGCACCGGCACCTCGCCGCCCACCGCCTCGACGACCCGGGGCAGTGCGTCAGCCGTCGCGGGGCACCGTGTCCAGGTTCCGGGCGCCGTGGTTGGACACCACGACCGCCGTCGGCGCCGTGGTCGACCGCGCGGCGCGCGTCGTCCGGGCGCAGCACGCCCTTGACCAGCACAGGTACGTCGACGAGGGAGGCCAGCCAGTCGAGGTCGGCCCAGGTGACGGTCGGGTCGAGGTGCGGGTTGTAGACCCGGCGCTCCGGCGGCAGCGGGTCCGGCGCCGGGTCGAGACCGCGCATGTTGGCGTACTCGAGCCCGGCTGGCAGCCCGAGGCTGTTGCGGCGGTCGGTGTCCCGTGCGCCGAGGACCGGCAGGTCGACGGTCAGCACCAGCGCGGAGGCACCAGCGTCCACAGCGCGCCGCGCCAACAGGTCCCGGGTGAACGCCGCGGTCGCGCTGGACGTAGAGCTGGAACCACCACGGCCCGGTCGCCGCCGCTCCGACCTCCTGGACGCCCGACCGTGGCCAGGGTGGACACGATGTAGAGCGCCTCGGCCGCAGCGGCGCCGCGCACGGTCGCGAGCTCGCCCTCCGGGTGGAACAGCGGTGCGCGGCGGTGGGGGCCAGCAGGATCGGCGCCGCCAGGTCGTGGCCGAGCAGCTGCAGACCGGTGTCGATCGCCGCCACGTCGACCAGGAACGCGCGGCGCCAGCCGGATCCGGGACCACGCCTCGACGTTCCACCGCAGGGTGTGCTCGTCGCCGCTGCCGCCGGCGAGATAGGCGTAGGCCTGGTCGGTGAGCCGCGCCCGTGCCAGCGGCTCCAGCTCGTGCAGGTTCACCGGGCGGGCGGGCTCCACCCGGTCATCTAACCGGTGCGCTGCCGGGCCCGGTAGGCCGCGACGTGCAGGCGGTTGCCGCAGGTGCGGCTGTCGCAGTAGCGGTGCGACCGGTTGCGGGAGAGGTCGACCAGCACCCGGTCGCAGTCCGGCGCGGCGCAGGTGGCCAGCCGGTACCGCTCGCCGGCCGCGATCACGAACGCCAGCGCCATCCCGCAGTCGGCGGCCAGGTGCTCGGCCAGCCGCGCGCCCGGGCGCGTAGTAGTGGATGTGCAGCGGCCAGCCGTCGTGGTCGGTCAGCCGCGGCGTCGTGCGGGCGTCGGCGACGAGGTCGTTGACCAGCCGGACGGCGGTCCGCCTCGTCGGTGGCCGCGAAGATGGCGCGCAGCCGGTCGCGCAGCCGCAGCACGACGGCCGAGGTCGTCGCTGGTCAGCCGGCCGGCCTCGGAGATCTCCCGCCGCTCGACGAAGTGCGGTCAGGGCGCCGAGGTCGGGGAGCCGCTCGCCGCCGGTGATCTCGGGGGCGGTGTTGACCAGGTCGACGACCGTGCCCAGGGCGCACGCGGTGTCATGACCGAAGTCCACGCCGTCACCTCCCGCTGCTAGGGTGCCGACTGCGTCAGCAGCGTAACCGTGGACGCTCCTGACGCGGGTTCGAGGCCGATCCGGGGAGAGGTGTGCGCGTGGCGCTCACCGACCGGCCGGTCCTCGCCGCAGCCGCCGGCGCCGCGTGCATCGCCAGCTCGGCCACCCTGGTCCGGCTCGCCGACGTCGAGCCCGCCACCGCCGCCACCTTCCGCTGCCTCTACGCGCTGCCGGTGCTGGGCCTGCTGATGCTGCGCGAGGACCGCCGGTACGGCCGCCGGCCGCGCCCGCGAGCGCTGGCTCGCCGCCGCGCCGGCGTCTTCTTCGCGGTCGACCTGGTGCTCTGGCACCACGCCATCGCGGCCGTCGGCGCCGGCATCGCGACCGTGCTGGGCAACCTGCAGGTGGTCGTCGTCGGCTTCCTCGCCTGGTGGCTGCTCGGCGAGCGACCGAGCGCGCCGGCTGGTCGCCGCCGTCCCGGTCGTGCTGGTCGGCGTGGTGCTGATCTCCGGGCGTCGTCGGCGCCGGACGCCTACGGCGACGACCCCGGCGCTCGGCGTCCTGTTCGGGCTCGGCACGTCGATCGCGTACGCCGGCTTCCTGCTGCTGCTGCGGCACGGGTCGCAGCGACCTCCGCCGGGCGGCCGGGCCGCTCTTCGACGCCACCGCGGTGGCGGCGGTCGTCTGCGTCGCTGCTCGGCCCGGTCTCCGGCGGGCATCGACCTGGTCCCGTCGCTGGCCGGCGCACGGCTGGCTGGTCGCTGCTCGCGCTGACGCTCCCAGGTCGCTCGGCTGGCTGCTCATCTCGGTCTCGCTGCCGCGGGTGCCGGCCGCGCTGACGTCGGTGATCCTGCTGCTGCAGCCGGTCGCCTCGGTCGGCTGCTCGTCCGCCGCCGTCCTCGACGAGCGGCCCTCGCCGGCTGCAGCTGCTCGGCTGCGTGATCGTGCTCGCCGGGGTCGTCGCCGCCACGGCCGGTCGCCGCCGGCGAGCCGGGCGCCGCAGCCCGAACCGGCGCGCCGAGGCGGTCGCCGCGTGGACCTGAACCTGACCGTGCGCGGCATCGGCCGCCTGCTGACGATGACCGGGCCGCCGCTCAGCCGACGCCGCCGTCGTGCTCCGGGACGGCCGGGTCGCCTGGACCGGACCGGACACCGGCGCTGCCGCGCGGACGCGCCGGAGCGAGGTCCTGGACGCGGCCGGCGCCTGCGTGGTGCCGGGGTTCGTCGACGCGCACACCCACCTGCTGTTCGCCGGCGTGCGGCGCGAGGAGTTCGTCGCCCGGCTCGCCGGCACGCCGTACGACGGCGGCGGCATCCGCACCACGGTCGAGGCCACCGCCGCCGCGACCGACGACGAGCTGCTCGACCTCGCGCGCCGGCCGGGTCGCCGGCGGCCCTGGCGCACGGCACCACGACGATGGAGGTCAAGTCCGGCTACGGCCTCACCGTCGACGCCGAGCTGCGGCTGCTGCGGCTGGTCGGCGAGCTGGCCCGGCGTACGCCGGTTCGGCTGGAGGCCACCTACCTCGGCGCGCACGTCGTGCCCGGCGGGCCGCGACCGGGCGGCTACGTCGACGAGGTCGTCGCGACCCTGCCGCTGGCGGCCGCGGCCGGGGCCCGGTGGTGCGACGTCTTCTGCGACCAGGGCGTCTTCACCGTCGAGGAGGCCCGGCGGATCCTCACGGCCGCCCGGGAGCACGGGCCTGGGCCTGCGGCTGCACGCCGAGGAGATCGCCCGGACCGGCGCCGCCGCGCTGGCGGCCGAGCTGGGCTGCGCCAGCGCCGACCATCTCGAGCACGTGCACGCGCCGAGGACGCCCGGGCGATGGCGGCGGCGGGAGTGGTCGGCGTCCTGCTGCCGACCGTGACGCTGTCGCTGCGCTCGCAGGCCTGGGGCCACGCCGCGGTGCTGCGCGAGGCGGGGGTCGAGCTCGCGCTGGCGACCGACTGCAACCCGGGCACGTCGTGGTGCGAGTCGATGCCCTACGCGATCCAGCTCGCCTGCCTGGCGATGGGGCTCTCGGTCGACGAGGCGTTCCGGGCGGCCACCCTAGGTGCGGCCCGCTCGCTGCGGCGCGACGACGTCGGCCACCTCGGCGGTCGGCGCGCACGGTGACCTGGCCGTGCTGGACGCCGAGCACGAGGCCGACGTCGTCGCGCACCTCGGTGGCCGACGCGGTGCGGCGACGGTGATCGGGGGGCGTCCCGCGGTCGCCGACCAGGCTGCTAGAGGTGAGCAGGGCCTCGATCGCGCGGTCGACGTCGAGGTGGTCGCGCTCCTGGCCCTGCGGGCACAGCGAGTAGGTGCGGCCGAGGAAGTCGACGAGCTCGCGGGTGGTGGCCTGCAGGAGCGCCTCGCCGTCGGGCGAGGTGAGGCCGATGAAGACGACCTCGGCGCCGGCGCCCCACGACGGCCAGACCCGGACGTCGCCGTCGCCGCAGGGCCGGTGCACGCCGAGGGTGAGCAGCTCGCGGGCGAACACCCAGGACACGCCCTCGCCCTGACCGGTGCGGAAGGTGGCGTGCACGGCGTAGGGATCGCTGAGTCGTAGTGCAGGACGACGGGGAGGGAGATGCTCGCCGTCGCCGGGGGCCACGAGCTGGACGGTCAGCTCACGGGTCACCGTTGTCGGAACCCAACTGTTCATCGACTGCTCCTCACACTGCCCCTGGTCTGCCCTGAACCTCCCCTGGGGGGAGGGCGTGGAAAACCCGCAGGACCGTTCGGGTACTTCCTGTGCCAGAACGAACGACCCGCACCGTACGTTGTTACGGGTCATCGTCACGGCGAGGAGGGGGTCAGCAGGTGCCGGACCAGGAGGACCCCGACGGGTCGGTGCTCGACGAGGTCGCGGAACGCCTCGGGTTCCGGGCCTTCTTCGCAAAGCACGCATGGCTCGACCTGACCTACCGGATCGCGGTCGGGGTGCTCGGCGCGTCCGATCGTCGTGATCGGCTTCATCCTGATCCCGCTGCCCGGCCCGGGGTGGCTGATCGTCTTCGCCGGTCTCGCGATCCTGGCCACCGAGTTCGTCTGGGCCGAGCGGCTGCTCGACTTCGCCCGCGCCAAGGTGCACGGCTGGACCCAGTGGGTGACCCGGCAGTCGCTGCTCGTGCGTGGCGCTGATCGGGCTGACCGGGCTGCTCGCTCGTCGTGGGCGCTGTCTGGGCGTACGACGTCGTCGTCGGGCTGCCGTCCTGGGTGCCCGTGCTGTGATCCCGATCGGGTAAGGTTGCGCCTCGTTCAGCGGCGCACGTCGCGTGCCGGTCCCGGACGATTAGCTCAGTTGGTTAGAGCGCACGCTTCACACGCGTGAGGTCACTGGTTCGAGTCCAGTATCGTCCACCGAAGACCTGGCCCCTGACCTGCGGAAACGCACGGTCCGGGGCCTTCACTGTGAGGGTTCGGGCGCGTCGCACTTGATCTTGGGGTTGGCACCAACGTAGTTCAGTGGGCCAGCAATGACGGTGACCACGATCGTCCCGAACTTGGCGCAGGTGGTGTCGTTGCCCTTGAAATAGTCGCGCTGTGCGGCGGCCGCCAGGCCGATGACCAGCCAGATCGCCAGGATGATGGCGCCGATGCGCATGGGAACCCTCCATCTGGTCTCCGACAGGGCATCCGTCCCCAGGGGAGGTGACCATCAAACGCCTCGCGGCCCTCGGTGGACCGATTTCCGGCCACCCGCGGCCGTCGCGAGGTAGACCGTGTTGGCCGCGACGGTGTCCTGCAGCGGGTTCGGGAACCTCACGACGGTTGACCGCACCTGCGCGAAGGCCGTGCCCAGGACCGCCTCGTAGGCGTCGTCCGGCGGGTCGTTGGACCACAGCGCGAAGACCCCGCCCGGGCGCAGGTGCCCGGCGAGCCGGCGTACGCCGTCATCGGTGTAGAACCCGGCATGGCTCGGGTTCAGCAGGTGCCGCGGCGAGTGGTCGATGTCGACCACGACGGCGTCGAAACGCCGGTCCGGGGCGTCCGGGTCGAGCCCCGAGGAGGCTGCGAGGGCGAAGAAGTCGCCGGGCACCAGCCGGCAGCGGGGGTCCGCGGTCAGCACCGGCCCGACCGGCACCAGTCCCTTCTCGTGCCACTCGATCACCTCGGGCAGTGCCTCGACGACGACCAGCGAGCGCACCTGTGGGTGCTCGAGCACCGTCTGCGCCGTGTAGCCCAGCCCCAGCCCGCCGACCACGACGTCGATGCCGCCGGCTCGGGCGGGCAGGGCCGCCAGAGCCAGCCGGGCGACCTCGACCTCGGCCGCGACGAACAGGCTGGACATCAGGAAGTCGTCGTCCAGCTTCACCTCGTAGACGTCGGTGCCGGTGACCGGGTCCCGACGGCGCCGCAGGCTGATGTCGCCCATCGGCGTCGGACGCCAGTCGAGCTCCTCGAACCGTGCGCTCATCCGGCGCTACAGTGGCCCGGTCCGCTGCCGAAGCCCAAATCCCCGGGGACCCGACATGCCCGACCTGCACCGTCCCGCCCGTCGGCGCCTGCTGGGCCTGGCGGCGGCCACGCTGCTCGCCGCCCCGCTCGCGGGCCTGTCGCCGGCCCACGCGGCCGGGCCTGCCCTGGACTTCGCCCTGCGGACCGAGGGGCTCAGCCAGCCGACCCAGGTGACGTCGGCCAGGGACGGCAGCGGCCGGCTGTTCGTCACCGAGAAGTCCGGCCGGGTCCGGGTGCTCGTCGACGGGAAGCTGAAGGCGCGCCCGTTCCTCGACATCAGCCGCCGGGTGCGCACCGACGGCGAGGGGGGCCTGCTCAGCATCGCGTTCCACCCCAGCTACCAGCAGAAGCCCTACGTCTGGGCCGCTTTCACGAACACCTCCGGCGACCTGCGCGTCGCCCGGTTCCGCGCGCCGTCGGCCCGGTCGAACCGGGTGCCGGCGTCGTCCTCCGTGCGAGTCATCGATGTGCCGCACCCCGCGCAGTTCAGCAACCACTTCGGTGGCCAGCTGGTGTTCGGGCCGAGCGGCCGGCTGTTCCTTTCCACCGGTGACGGTGGCGGGGGCGGCGACCCCGCCAACCGCGCACAGGACCGCAGCAGCCTGCAGGGCAAGATCCTGCGGCTGTCCGTCCTCGGCGCCAGGAAGGCCTGCGGCCGGGTCTACTGCATCCCGTCGACCAACCCGTACGCCGGGAAGAAGCCGGGGCGGGGTGAGATCTGGGTCGTGGGCGTGCGCAACGCCTGGCGCTTCTCGTTCGACAGCGCGACAGGTGACCTCTGGGTCGGGGACGTCGGCCAGGACCGCCTCGAGGAGATCGACCGGATCCCCGCCGGGACAGCGGGGGCGAACCTGGGCTGGTCCTGCCGTGAGGCCACCAGCGTCTACGAGGAGTCGCGCTGCCGGTCCACCGCCCGACTACCTGGAGCCGGAGTGGAGCTACGGGCGCGACTACGGCGGGTCGGTCATCGGCGGCTTCGTCTACCGCGGCACGAAGTTCGCCGACCAGCTCGGCGGCGACTACGTCGGCGGCGACTTCGTCTCCGGCCGGGTGTTCACCGGCACCACCACCGGGCTCACCACGTTCGCGCAGCTCGACGGGGTGACCAGCTTCGGCGCAGGACGACAGCGACGAGCTGTGGGCCGTGACCCTCGACGGTGGGCTCTACGAGCTGGTGGCGAGATGACGACGCTGGGCCGGGTCGGCCAGCTCTGGGTGTTCCCGGTGAAGTCGATGACCGGAACCTCGGTGGAGTCGGCCGCCGTGAACGACGGGGGTCTGGCCGGCGACCGGTCCTGGGCGGTGGTCGACGACACCGGCCGGACCGTGACGGCCGCCGACGAGCCGCGGCTGCGCGAGGTCGGCACCCGGCTGCTCGACGGCGAGCTGCGGCTCGACGTGCCAGGCGCGCAGCCCGGGCTCGGCGTGGCTGCCGCCGCCGAGGCGCTGTCGTCCTGGCTCGGCCGGCCGCTGCGCCTCGCCCACCGGGAGGGCGCCGGCTTCGTCGACGTCGCCCCGGTGCACGTGGTGTCGCGGGCCTCGATGGCCGACGCCGAGCACGCCGAGCAGTGCGACGCCTGCGACATCAGCGCCCCGCGGGCGAACCTGGTGCTCGACCTCGAGCCCGGCGGCCCGGGGGAGCAGTCCTGGGTGGGCGGCACGGTGCACATCGGCGAAGTGCAGCTGACCGTCGTACGCCGGCCGGACCACTGCCTGGGTGCCTACGCCGAGGTGGCGCGTCGCCGGGACGGTCCGGGTCGGCGACCCGGTGACCCGAGGCTGAGCGAAACGCGGGCGAGAACGGGCAGCCTCGCTCGATAGCATCGCGGGGACCGCGTCACCCGTCCCTCGAAGGGAACCCCCGTGTCCGACCTGCGCATCACCGTCGACGGCAGCGAGCGCCGGTCGCCGCCGGCACGACGGCGGCGGAGGTGTTCGGCGACGACCGGTCGGTGGTCGCGGCGCGGGTCGGCGGCGAGCTGCGCGACCTGGCCCACGTCCGGTGCCGAGCGGCGACGCGGTCGAGCCGGTCGCGATCGACTCCGCCGACGGCCGGGCGATCCTGCGGCACTCGACCGCGCACGTGATGGCGCAGGCGGTGCAGGAGCTGCACCCGGACGCCAGGCTCGGCATCGGCCCGCCGATCGAGAACGGCTTCTACTACGACTTCGACGTCGAGACGCCGTTCACCCCCGACGACCTGGCCGCGCATCGAGAAGCGGATGCAGCAGATCGTCAAGGAGGGCCAGTCCTTCGTCCGCCGCGAGGTCGCCGACGACGAGGCGCGCGCCGAGCTGGCCGACGAGCCCTACAAGCTCGAGCTGATCGGCCTCAAGGGCGGCGACGCCGCGAACGCCGCCGACGGGGCCGACGCCGAGGTCGGCGCCGGCGAGCTGACCATCTACGACAACGTGCGCAAGGACGGGTCGCTGGCCTGGAAGGACCTCTGCCGCGGGCCGCACCTGCCGACCACCCGGCACATCCCGGCGTTCAAGCTGATGCGGTCGGCGGCCGCCTACTGGCGGGGGAGCGAGAAGAACCCGCAGCTGCAGCGCATCTACGGCACCGCGTGGGAGACCCGGGACGCGCTGAAGGACTACCAGCAGCGGCTGGCCGAGGCCGAGAAGCGCGACCACCGCAAGCTCGGCGCCGAGCTCGACCTCTTCTCCTTCCCGGACGAGATCGGCTCCGGCCTCGCCGTGTTCCACCCCAAGGGCGGCGTGATCCGGCGGGTGATGGAGGACTACGTCCGGCAGCGGCACGAGCGAGGAGGGCTTCCAGTTCGTCGCGCACCCCGCACATCTCCAAGGAGGGTCTGTTCGAGACCTCCGGGGCACCTGCCGTACTACGCCGACGGCATGTTCCCGCCGATGGAGATGGAGGGCGCGGACTACTACCTCAAGGCCATGAACTGCCCGATGCACAACCTGATCTTCCGCTCCGCGCGGCCGGTCCTACCGCGAGCTGCCGCTGCGGCTGTTCGAGTTCGGCTCCGTCTACCGCTACGAGAAGTCCGGGGTCGTGCACGGCCTGACCCGCGTGCGCGGCCTGACCATGGACGACTCGCACTCCTACGTGACCCCGGAGCAGGCGCCGGCCGAGATCAAGCACCTGCTCGAGCTTCGTGCTCGGCCTGCTCCGCGACTTCGGGCTCGACGACTTCTACCTCGAGCTGTCGACCCGCGACGAGGACTCGGACAAGTTCGTCGGCACGCGACGAGGAGTGGGCGGCCGCCACCGCGCGTCCTGGAGGAGGCCGCCACCGAGTCCGGGCTCGAGCTGGTGCCCGACCCGGGCGGCGCCGCCTACTACGGCCCGAAGATCTCGGTGCAGGCGCGGGACGCGATCGGCCGCACCTGGCAGATGTCGACGATCCAGTACGACTTCAACCAGCCGGCGCGGTTCGAGCTGGAGTACCAGGCCGCCGACGGCACGCGCCAGCAGCCGGTGATGATCCACTCGGCGAAGTTCGGCTCGATCGAGCGCTTCTTCGGCGTGCTGGTCGAGCACTACGCCGGCGCGTTCCCGCCCTGGCTGGCGCCGGTGCAGGTGGTCGGCATCCCGATCACCGACGAGCACGTGCCCTACCTCGCAGGACGTCGCGGCGCGGCTGCGGCAGCGCGGGATCCGGGTCGAGGTCGACACCTCCGACGACCGGATGCAGAAGAAGATCCGCACCGCGCAGAAGCAGAAGGTGCCGTTCATGCTGCTCGCCGGCGACGAGGACGTCGCCAAGGGCGCGGTGTCGTTCCGCTACCGCAGCGGCGAGCAGAACAACGGCGTGCCGGTCGACGACGCGGTCGAGGAGATCGTCGCGGGCGGTCGCCGACCGGGTGCAGGTGTGAGCGGGTCGGAGCCGCGGACGTCCTCCGAGGTCGTGCCGCAGGAGGGCGTCGGCACACCGGACCGGCTGCAGCGGCTCTGGGCGCCGCACCGGCTGGCCTACATCAAGGGCGAGGACGGGACCGGGCGCACCGACGACGGCGGCTGCCCGTTCTGCCGGATCCCCACGCTCGACGACCGCGACCGGCCTGGTCGTCGCGCGCGGCGACGACGGTCTACGCCGTGCTCAACCTGCACCCCTACAACCCCGGCCACCTGATGGTCGTGCCCTACCGGCACGTCGCCGAGCTCGACGACCTCACCGACGACGAGACGGTCGAGCTGACTGACGTTCACCCGGCGGGCGGTCGACGCCGTCCGGGCGGCCTCGTCACCGCACGGCTTCAACGTCGGGCTCAACCTCGGGCGACGTCGCGGGCGGCTCGCTCGCCGACCACCTGCACCAGCACGTCGTGCCGCGGTGGGGCGGCGACGCCAACTTCATCACCGTGCTGGCGGGCACCAAGGTGATCCCGCAGCTGCTCGCCGAGACCCGCGACCTGCTCGCCGCGGCCTGGCCCGACGACTGAGTCTCAGCGCAGCTGGTAGAACCGGAAGAACCCGAAGTCCTCGACGGGCAGCACCTGCGACGTCGGCGAATCCGGCGGCCTGCGCGTAGCCGACGCAAGGTGCCCTCCCGCATCACGGTGCCGGTGGCGGCCGACGGCTGGCTCGACATGCCGTCCGGCAGGCAGACCAGCAGCGAGAAGCCGTACATCAGCCGCTCGAGCTCGTCGCCCGGTGCGGTGAACTCCGGCTGCACCGCCTCGTCCATCACGACGGTGACGCCGTCCGGCCGCGGTGGCCCGCCGCGCGGTGGCGAGGAACTCGACGGGTGCCGAGAGGTCGTGGACGCACTCGAAGGCGAAGACCGCGTCGTAGCTCTCGCCGACCGTCGCTGCCGGACACGTCGACCTGGTGGAACCGGGCGCGGTCGGCGAGACCGGACTCGGCGGCGTGGCGCGGTGGCCAGCGTCGACCGACGGACCGTCGACGTCGTAGCCGTCGACGGTCGCCCGGGGTAGGCGCGGGCGAGCGCGATGCTGGACCAGCCGCCACCGCAGCCGAGGTCGGCGATCCGGGCGCCCGGCCGGCTGCAGGACGTCGTGCACCGCCGGCACCCCGGCCAGCGCGCCGGCCAGCCGCTGCTCGAACCAGGGCCGGTTCATCTCGGCCTGCGACTCGCGCGCGTCCGGACCGAAGTCGTCCCAGCTCACGCCGCCACCGGTGCGGTAGGCGGTGAGCAGCTCGGGCAGCTTGGCTGCCGACGCGGCGAACATCCGGGCCAGCGGCGCCAGGTAGTTGAGGCTCGTCGGGTCGAGCAGCGACCTCGCGGGTCGCGTCCGGCAGGGCGAACCGGCGCGCGTCGTCCGTCGCCGCCGAGCCGTGAGCAGACCGGTGACCGCCTGCTGCTCCAGCCACTCGCGGGCGTAGCGCTCGTGCACCCCGGACCGTGCGGCGACCTCGGCGGCGGTCGGCTCGCCCAGGTCGGCCAGCGCGCGGTAGAGACCGAGCCGGTCGCCGAGGTGGACGGACAGCAGCTCGATGGTTCCGAGGCCGGCGGCGAAGATGCGTTCGGCGACGTCGTCGGCGGTCAGCACGTCAGCTCGCAGCGTTCTCTGCCTGGAGCTTCGCCGCCAGCTGCGGCGGCATCGGCTCGTGCCGCACGTAGGTGCGGGAGAACGTGCCGGTGCCGTGCGACAGCGACCGCAGGTCGACGGCGTAGCGGGTGATCTCGATCTGCGGCACCTCGGCCCTCACCAGCGACCGGCCGCTGCCGACCGGCTCGGTGCCGGTGACCCGGCCGCGCCGGGTCGGACAGGTCGCCCATCACCGCGCCGACGTACTCGTCGGACGACCAGCACCGGACAGCTCGTCCACCGGCTCGAGCATGTGCACCGTGCGTCGCCTTGGCGGCCTCCTTGCAGCGCCAGCGCGCCGGCGGTCTGGAAGGCCATGTCGGAGGAGTCGACGCGAGTGCGCCTTGCCGTCGACCAGGGTCACCCGGATGTCGACGACCGGGTAGCCGGCCGCGACGCCGCGCTCCATCTGGGCCCGGACGCCCTTCTCCACCGACGGGATGAACTGGCGCGGCACCGCGCCGCCGACGACCTTGTCGACGAACTCGAAGCCGCGCGCCGGACGGCAGCGGCTCGACCTCGATGTCGCAGACGGCGTACTGCCCGTGCCCGCCGGACTGCTTGACGTGCCGGCCGTGGCCCGGCGGCCTGCCGGCGAACGTCTCGCGCAGCGGCACCCGCAGCGGCACCGTCTCGACCTCGACGCCGTAGCGGTTGCGCAGCCGGTCGAGCAGCACGTCGACGTGCGCCTCGCCCATGCACCACAGCACGAGCTGGTGGGTCTCGGAGTTGTTCTCCAGCCGCAGCGTCGGGTCCTCGGCGACCAGCCGGGCGAGGCCCTGGGACAGCTTGTCCTCGTCGGCCTTGGACTTGCGCGACGATCGGCGACCGGCAGCAGCGGGTCGGGCATCAGCCCACGGCTCCATCAGCAGCGGCTCGTCCTTGGCCGAGAGGGTGTCGCCGGTCTCGGCCCGGGTCAGCTTGGCGACCGCGCAGATGTCGCCGGCGATGCACTGCGCGACGGTGCGCTGCGTCTTGCCCAGCGGCGAGGACAGCGCGCCGACCCGCTCGTCGACGTCGTGGTCCTCGTGCCCGCGGTCGGCCAGGCAGTGGCCGGAGACGTGCACCGGTCGCGTCCGGGCGCAGCGTGCCGGAGAAGACCCGGACCAGGGAGATCCGGCCGACGTACGGGTCGGTGGTGGTCTTGACGACCTCGGCGACCAGCGGGCCGGCCGGGTCGCAGGTCAGCGGGCCGCGCGGCTGGCCGTCCGGGCTGGTGACCGGCGGCACCTCGTGCTCCAGCGGCGACGGGAACGCCTGGGTGATCACCTCGAGCAGCTCGGCGGTGCCCAGGCCGGTCGGGCGCCGCGGTCGGCGAGCACCGGGTAGAACGAGCCGCGCGCGACCGCGGTCTCGAGGTCGTCGATGAGCACCTTGAGGTCGATGTCCTCGCCGCCGAGGTAGCGGTCCATCAGGGTCTCGTCCTCGGACTCGGCGATGATCCCCTCGATCAGCGCGTTGCGCGCCGTCGTCGATCAGCGGCAGGTGCTCGGGGTCCGGGCTCGCGCTCGACCCGGGTGCCGCCGGAGTAGTCGAAGACCTGTCTGCGACAGCAGCCCGATCAGGCCGGCCGCGGTGCCGTCGTCGGCCGCGCAGCGGCAGGTAGAGCGGCAGCACGCCGTCGCCGAAGACGCGCTGGCAGATCGCGACCGCCTCGTCGAAGTCGGCGCGCTCCTTGTCGAGCTTGGTGACCACGACGGCGCGCGGCATGCCGACCGCGGCGCACTCCTCCCACAGCATCCGGGTGCGCGCCGTCGACGCCGTCGACGGCGGAGACGACGAACAGCGCGGCGTCGGCGGCCCGCAGCCCGGCCCGCAGGTCGCCGACGAAGTCGGCGTAGCCGGGGGTGTCGAGCAGGTTGACCTTCACGCCGTCGTGCACGAGCGGCGCCAGGGCCAGCGAGACCGAGCGCTGCTGGCGGTGCTCGGCCTCGTCGAAGTCGCTGACCGTCGTGCCGTCCTCGACCCGGCCGGCCCGGGTGATCGCTGCCGGTCGCGGCGAGCAGCGCCTCGACCAGCGTGGTCTTGCCCGGCGCCGGAGTGGCCGACCAGCACGACGTTGCGCACGGACCCGGGCTGGTCGGCCGTCGGTGCACCTCCGGCGGCCCCGGCACCACTGCTCGTCTGGACCATCTCGACCGCCTCCTCGTGGCGCCGTGCTTCGGTGCCCCGAGCCTTCACCCGCCGACCCACCGGGCACAAGGGGTCGCGGCCGGTCCGGCTCGGCCGCTGCCTCGCTACGATCCAGGCTCACCGCCGCCGACCCGAACGAGGCGACCATGCTCAACCGTTTCGCCCGGGCGCTGTTCACCCGCATCCTCACGCCCGACCGCGGCGTTCCTGCTGCGGCGCGGCGTCAGCCCGGACGTCGTCACGCTCGTCGGCACCCTCGGCGTCGTCGTCGGCGCGCTGGCGTTCTACCCGCGCGGCGAGTTCTTCTGGGGCACCCTCGTTCATCACCGCTTCGTGTTCTCCGACCTGGTCGACGGCACGATGGCCCGGATGACCGAGCGGTCCAGCCGCTGGGGCGCCTTCCTCGACTCGACCCTCGACCGGGTCGGCGACGCGGCGGTCTTCGGCGGCCTCGCGCTCTGGTTCGCCGGCGACGGGCGACGACCTGCTGCTCGGTCGCGCTGTGCCTCTACTGCCTGTCGCCGGGCGCCGTGGTCTCCTACGCCAAGGCCCGGGCCGAGGGGCTCGGCATGACCGCGAACGTCGGCATCGCCGAGCGCGCCGACCGGCTGGTCGTCGTCCTGGTGGCCACCGGCCTGGACGGGCTCGGCGTGCCGTACGTCCAGGCTGCCGCGCTGTGGTTCCTCGCGGTCGGCAGCACGTCACCATCGGCCAGCGCGTGCTCGCCGTACGGCGCCAGGCGCTCGCCGAGACCCCCTGACGTGCGGGACGGCTGACCTACCGGCTGTACGCCGGCGGCGTGGGCCGCTCGTGCGCCGGCTCCCCGAGCCGGTGGCCTACCGGCTGTTCGACCTGATCGCCGACGCTGGTCTGGCGGCGGCGGGGCCCGGCCGGTGCGCCGGCTGGAGGCCAACCTGCGCCGGGCCCGGCCCGGGCGCGTCCGGCGACGAGCTGCGGGCGCTGACCCGGGCCGGGATGCGCTCCTACCTGCGCTACTGGTGCGACGCGTTCCGGCTGCCGGACTGGAGCCGCGACCGGGTGGTGTCGTCGGTGCGGGTCGTGGGCGAGGAGCACCTGCGGGACAGCACCGGCGACGGCCGGCGCGGGGTGGTCGGCGGCCCTGCTGCACATGGGCAACTGGGACCACGCCGGCGCCTGGGCGTCCCTGACCGGCGCGCCGGTCACCACCGTCGCCGAGCGGCTGCGGCCGGAGCGGCTCTTCGACCGGTTCGTCGCCTACCGCGAGGGCCTGGGCATGGAGATCCTGCCGCTCACCGGTGGCGAGCGTGACCTGCTCGACGTCCTGTCCGCGCGGCTGCGCGACGGGCCGGCTGGTGCCGCTGCTCGCCGACCGCGACCTGCGCGCGACCGGCGTCGAGGTCGAGCTGCTGCGGCGAGCCGACCCGGATGCCGCCCGGGCCGGCGATGCTCGCGCTGCGCACCGGCGCCGCGCTGCTCCCGGTGAGCATCTGGCACGAGGAGGCCGGCACGGCCCGCCCGCGGCTGGTGATCAGGTTCCACGACGAGGTCGCGTCCGCCGCGAGGCCGGCACCACCCGGGAGAAGGTCACCGCGATGACCCAGCAGGTCGCCGACGTCTTCGGCGCCGCGATCGCCGAGCACCCCGCAGACTGGCACATGCTGCAGCCGCTCTGGCTGGCCGACCTGGACCCGCACCGGGTCCGCCGGCTGACCGGGACGTCGCCGTGAAGGTCGGCATCGTCTGCCCGTACTCCTGGGACGTCCCGGGCGGCGTGCAGTTCCACGTCCGCGACCTCGCCGAGGTGCTGCTCGCCCGCGGCCACGACGTGTCGGTGCTCGCGCCGGCCGACGACGACACCCCGCTGCCGCCGTACGTCGTGCCGGCCGGGCGCGCGGTCCCGGTGCCCTACAACGGCTCGGTCGCCCGGGTGAACTTCGGCCCGCTGTCGGCCGCCCGGGTGCGCCGCTGGCTGCGCGAGGGCGGCTTCGACGTGCTGCACATGCACGAGCCGGCGACGCCCGTCGCTGTCGCTGCTGGCGTGCTGGGCGGCGACCGGCGCCGATCGTCGCCACCTTCCACACCGTCGAACCTGCGGTCCCGGGCGATGATCGCCGCGTACCCGATCCTCGAGCCGGCGCTGGAGAAGATCAGCGCCCGGATCGCGGTGTCCGAGGACGCCCGGCGCACCCTGGTCGAGCACCTCGGCGGCGACGCCGTGCTGATCCCGAACGGCGTGTTCGTCGACCGGTTCGCCGCTGCGCCGCGCCGGAGCCGGCGTGGCGGGGCGACGGCGGGACGGTCGGCTTCATCGGCCGCCTCGACGAGCCGCGCAAGGGCCTGCCGACGCTGCTCGCCGCGTTCGACCGAGGTGGTGGCGGCGCGCGCCCGGGCGTCCGGCTGCTGGTGGCCGGCCGCGGCGACGCCGAGGAGGCGCGTCGAGGACCTGCCGCCCGGCGGTCCGCGAGCGCGGTCACCTTCCTCGGCGTGGTCGAGCGAGGCAGGACAAGGCCCGGCTGCTGCGCACCGTCGACGTCTACGTGGCGCCCAACCTCGGCGGCGAGAGCTTCGGCATCGTCCTGGTCGAGGCGATGTCCGCCGGCGCGCCGGTGCTGGCCTCCGACCTCGACGCGTTCCGCCGGGTGCTCGACGACGGCCGGGTCGGCGTGCTGTTCCCGACCGGCGACGCCGCGGCGCTCGCCGCGGTCGCTGCTCGACCTGCTCGGCGACGCCGCCCGCGGCGGGCGCAGCTGTCGCGCCGCCGGCGTCGGCGTGGGTGCGCCGCTACGACTGGTCGACGGTCGGCGACGAGCTGATCGCCGTCTACGAGACGGTGGCCGCCGGGTCCGGCGCGGTCGGCGAGGACGTCGGCGCGGCCCTGGCGGGACCGGCTGCGCGCTGATCCCGATGACGCCTCGGCATGGGCGACTCGTGCGGCGGTCGCCGTGGGTCGTGCGTGCTGGTCGCGGGCTGGTACCTCACCTTCAGCGCCACCCGGCTGGACCGGCTGCACGCCCGGCTCGAGGGCGCCCGCAGCGCGCTGGACGCCCAGCTGGTCCGCCGGGCGTCGGTGTCGCTGCAGCTCGCAGTCTCCGGCCGGCTGCGACCCGGCGAGCGGGCTGCTGCTGGCCGACGCCGCGCACGAGGCCCGCGAGGCCGGCCGCGGCCGGACCGCGAGCAGGCCGAGAGCGACCTGACCCGGGCCTTGCACGCGGCGTTCGCCGAGCGCCGGCAGCCTGGACGCGTTCTGCGCCGACCCGGCCGGGCCGCGAGCTGCTGCACGAGCTCGCGGCCGCCGCCTGCGGGTCGAGCTGGCCCGGCGGTTCTTCAACGACGCGGTGCGGGCCGCCCGGGTGGTCCGGCGCAAGCGGGTCGTGCGCTACCTGCGGCTGGCCGGGCACGCCGACTGGCCGGCCGACCGTTCGAGATCGACGACACGCCGCCGGAGGCCCTGGCCGGCGGTGCGTTCACCTGAGTCCCGTACGGTCGTATCCCGTGACTGTTTCCCCTCGTACTGCTCCCGTGCGCCTGAGCGCGCTTCTCGTGCTGGCCCTCGCGCTGGTCCTGTCCGCCTGCTCCTCGGACCCGGAACCGAAGAAGACCAAGGCCGCCGACCCGCCCAGCGCCGAGCGCGTCCCCCCGACGCCGCCACCGCCGCCCGAGCCCAGCAGGCTGTCCGGCCGGATGGGCAAGCCGGACGGCCCGGTCTTCGCCGTCAAGATCGACAACACCGGAAGGCGCACCCGCAGGCCGGGCTGAGCAAGGCCGACGTCGTCTACGTCGAGCAGGTCGAGGGCGGGGTCACCCGGCTGGCCGCGATCTACTCCAGCGCCTACCCGACGTACGTCGGACCGGTGCGCAGCGCGCCGGATCACCGACATCGAGCTGCTCAAGCAGTACGGCACGGTCGGGCTCTTCTACTCCGGCTCGCAGACACAGGCTGCACGACAACCTGCAGCGGGCCGACCTGAAGCTGGTGTCCTTCGACCAGGACCGCACCGGCTACACCCGGGCGCGGCGCCCGCCCGCAGCCCTACAACGTGATCGGCGACCTTCGACCAGCTGCGCAAGCGGGCCGGCAAGGTCGACGCGCCGCCGGAGATGGGCTACACCTTCGGCGAGGCGCCGGCCGGCGGCAAGAAGGCGAAGAGCGTTCACGGTCAGCTACCCGAGCGCCCGCGTGAGCGGCGGTGTGGTCGCGCCGAGGCGAAGCGCTGGCTGCTGTCGATGGACGGCCGGCCGGCCGGCGCCGCCGAGGGCGGCCAGCTCGGCGCCGACGACGTTCGTCGTGCAGTTCGCCACCGTCCGAAGCCGTCGGAGTACCACGACATCAACGGGGCCAACACGCCGGAGACGGTGACGGTCGGGCAAGGGCCGGCGCTGATCTTCCGCGACGGCCAGGTCTTCGAGGGCGCCTGGTCGCGGCCCAAGGCCGGCGGCCGCGACGTCGTACACGATCGGCGGGCGAGCCGGCCGTCGTCGCCGCCGGGCCAGGTCTGGGTGGCGCTGCTCGGCCGGGACCGTCCGGTCACCGTCGGCTGACCTGCGGCGCCGGCAGTCACCGTGGTGCGGCCGGACCGGTGCGCCGCGGCCTACGATGGAGCGCGAATCGTCCGTCTCTCCCGTGAGGTCCCCCGTGTCCAGCCCCGCCGACTGTCCAGCACCGACGAGCCGACCAGCGCCGCCCCGGCGACCGGCACCGCCCGCGTCAAGCGCGGGATGGCCGAGATGCTCAAGGGCGGCGTGATCATGGACGTCGTCACCCCCGAGCAGGCGAAGATCGCCGAGGACGCCGGCGCGGTCGCCGTGATGGCGCTCGAGCGGGTGCCGGCCGACATCCGGGCCCAGGGCGGCGTCTCCCGGATGAGCGACCCGGACATGATCGACGGCATCATCGCGGCGGTCTCGATCCCGGTGATGGCCAAGGCCCGGATCGGGCACTTCGTCGAGGCCCAGGTGCTGCAGTCGCTCGGCGTCGACTACGTCGACGAGTCCGAGGTGCTCACCCCGGCCGACTACGCCAACCACATCGACAAGTGGCAGTTCACGGTGCCGTTCGTCTGCGGCGCGACCAACCTCGGCGAGGCGCTGCGGCGCATCACCGAGGGCGCGGCGATGATCCGCTCCAAGGGCGAGGCCGGCACCGGCGACGTCGTCGAACGCCACGACCCACATGCGCACGATCCGCGGCGAGATCCGCCGGCTCACCTCGATGAGCGAGGACGAGCTCTACGTCGCGGCCAAGGACCTGCAGGCGCCGTACGAGCTGGTCGCGCGAGGTCGCCGCGGCCGGCAAGCTGCCGGTCGTGCTGTTCACCGCCGGCGGCATCGCCACCCCGGCCGACGCGGCGATGATGATGCAGCTCGGCGCCGAGGGCGTGTTCGTCGGCTCGGGCATCTTCAAGTCCGGCAACCCGGCCCAGCGCGCCGAGGCGATCGTCAAGGCCACCACCTTCTTCGACGACCCGGACATGCTCGCCAAGGTCTCCCGTGGCCTCGGCGAGGCCATGGTCGGCCTCAACGTCGACGAGATCCCCGCGCCGCACCGGCTGGCCGACCGCGGCTGGTAGCTCGCGCGTCAGCTGCCTACGACAGTCGACGGGTGCTCCCAGGTCCGGCGCCAGGCCCGCACGACGCCGGTCCGCGAGGACGCCGGGTCGAGTCGCCTGCACTGCGGCACCCGCGTACGACCCGATGCGCCAGCCGCTGGCTCGTGCCCCGGCTGCAAACAGAAGACGGTGACCTGCTGCGAAGGCGCCCCGCTGCCCGAGTCGACGCGGCTGATCGACGACCTATTGACCGAACTGGTGCTGCCTGAGCGCTCCGCCGCTGGCGAGTCGGTGACCGGCTCGCCCCGACGATCGGCGTGCTCGCCCTGCAGGGCGACGTGCGCGAGCACCTCGCCGCGCTGGAGCGGCGCCGGCGCGACCGGGCGCGGCCGGTACGCCGGGCCGAGGAGCTCGACGGGCTCGACGGCATCGTGCTGCCCGGGCGGCGAGTCGACCACGATGGACAAGCTGGCGCGCGCGCTTCGGCGTGCGCGACCCGCTGCGGGCGGCCCTGCGGGCCGGGCTGCCGGCGTACGGCTCGTGCGCCGGGCATGATCCTGCTGGCCGACCGGGTCCTGGACGGGCCGCCGGACCAGGAGACGCTCGGCGGCATCGACATGACCGTGCGGCGCAACGCCTTCGGCCGGCAGGTGGCCTCCTTCGAGGGCGACGTCGACTTCGACGGGGTGGCCGGCGGGCCGGTGCACGGCGGTGTTCATCCGGGCCCCTGGGTCGAGGAGGTCGGGCGACGCCGTCGCAGGTGCTCGCCCGGGTCGAGGACGGGCCGGCCGCGGTAGGATCGTCGCCGTCCGCCAGGGCTCGCTGCTGGCCACGTCGTTCCACCCGGAGATGACGGGTGACGGACGGGTCCACGAGCTGTTCGTCCGGATCGTGAAGGGACGTCAGACGTGAGGATCGCATGAGCGGCCACTCCAAGTGGGCGACCACCAAGCACAAGAAGGCCGTCATCGACGCCCGGCGCGGCAAGTCGTTCGCCAAGCTGATCAAGAACATCGAGGTGGCGGCGCGCACCGGCGGCGGTGACGTCAACGGCAACCCGACGCTCTACGACGCCATCCAGAAGGCGAAGAAGACCTCGGTGCCCAACGACAACATCGAGCGGGCGGTCAAGCGCGGCTCCGGCACCGAGGCCGGCGGCGCCGACTACCAGACGATCACCTACGAGGGCTACGGCCCGAACGGCGTCGCGGTGCTCATCGAGTGCCTCACCGACAACCGCAACCGGGCCGCCGCCGAGGTCCGCACCGCGATGACCCGCAACGGCGGCTCGATGGCCGACCCCGGCTCGGTGTCCTACCTGTTCAACCGCAAGGGCGTCGTCATCGTGCCGAAGTCCGACGGCCTGACCGAGGACGACGTGCTGGCCGCGGTGCTCGACGCCGGCGCCGAGGAGGTCAACGACCTCGACGAGGCGTTCGAGGTCGTGTCCGAGGCCACCGACCTGGTCGCGGTGCGCACCGCGCTGGTCGACGCGGGCATCGACTACGACTCGGCCGACGCGTCGTTCCTGCCGTCGGTGAGCGTCCCGCTGGACGAGGACGGCGCGAAGAAGGTGTTCCGGCTGATCGAGGCGCTCGAGGACTCCGACGACGTGCAGAACGTGTGGGCGAACTTCGACGTCAGCGACGAGGTCATGGAGGCCGTCGGCTGACCGGCCGCTCAGGCCGCCCGGCCCAGGTCCAGCACGGCCCGGCGTACGTCGTCCGGGCGGACGCCCGAGCCGGGTCACGACCCGGGCCGCCAGGCCGTCGCTCGCGCATCAGCCCGAGCACCAGGTGCGTCGACCCGGATCTCCCGGCTGCGCTGCGCCAGCGCCTCGCGCAGCGCCAGCTCGAGCGACTTCTTCGCCCGCGGCGTGAACGGGATGTGCCCGCGTCGGCGCTCCGCACGGCACCGGGCGACGACGGCGCCGCCGCAGCAGCCGCGTCGCCGACGGGGCGGCGGAGCGTCCAGGGCGCCCGGCCCGAACCGCTGCCTCGACCCGCTGCCGTACGGCGTCCAGGTCGATGCCGAGGTCGCGCAGGGCGGTCTCGTCGTCGACGCCGGCCCCGACCTCGGCGCGAGCACCTGCGCCGCGCACCCGCGCGGCGTCCAGCCCGAGCCCGCGCAGCGCGGCGCTGACGCCGGACGACTCGTCGGCCAGCACGGCGAGCAGCAGGTGCTCGGTGCCGATCCAGCCGTGGCCCAGCGACGCGGGCCTCGGCCTGGGCGCCGACGACGACCTCGCGGGCCTGCGTCGGTGAAGCGTTCGAACATCGTCAGCCCTCCCGACGCCGGCGCGTGCGTGCTTCTTGTGGACCGCCTGCTTGCTGACGCCGAGCAGGGCGCCGATGGCGTCCCAGGACCAGCCCTGGGCCCGGGCGTTGCTGACCTGCAGCGCCTCGAGCTGGTCGGCCAGCCGGCGCAGCGCGGCGACGGCCCGCAGGCCGACGGCAGGGTCCTGGCTGGTCGCCTGCTCGGCGACGTCCGGTGCAGCGGTCATGTCTGTCAACCTACGTTGACCAGGCCAGCATGTCAACCCTTGTTGACGCGACGGCGATCCTGCCGGGCGCGTCGGTGCCGGGTTGCGGGGGAGGGCGCCGGTAGGTTTCTCCCGAACAGGTGTTCGGACGCGGGAGGTACGACGGTGCGGGTGCTCGGCGTCGACCCCGGCCTGACCCGCTGCGGGCTCGGCGTGGTCGAGGGCTCGGCCGGCCGGCCGCTGACCCTGGTCGCCGTCGGCGTCGTGCGCACCCCGCCGGGCGACGACATCGGCGGCCCGGCTGCTCGCCATCGAGCGCGGCCGTCGAGGCCTGGATCGCCGAGCACCAGCCGGACGCGGTCGCCGTCGAGCGGGTGTTCAGCCAGCACAACGTCCGCACCGTGATGGGCACCGCCCAGGCCAGCGCGGTCGCGATCATCGCGGCGGCCCGGGCCGGGCGTCCCGGTGGCCCTGCACACGCCGAGCGAGATGAAGGCCGCCGTCACCGGCAGCGGCCGGGCCGACAAGGCCCAGGTGGGAGCGATGGTGACCAGGATCCTGCGGCTGACCGCCGCGCCGCGTCCGGCCGACGCCGCCGACGCGCTCGGGCTGGCGATCTGCCACGTCTGGCGCGGCGGCGCCCAGGCCCGGATCGCCTCGGCCCTCGCCACCGCGACGGCCGCCGCGGCAGGTGGCCGGTGATCGCCTTCGTCGCCGGCCGGGTGGCCGCCCTCGCCCCGGACGGCGCCGTCGTCGAGGTCGGCGGGGTCGGCCTGACCGTCCAGTGCACGCCCGGCCACGCTCGCCGCGCTGCGGGTCGGCGAGCCGGCCCACCTGCCGACCTCGCTGGTCGTGCGGGAGGACTCGCTGACCCTCTACGGCTTCGCCGACGAGGACGAGCGGGTGGTCTTCGAGCTGCTGCAGACCGCCAGCGGCGTCGGCCCGCGGCTGGCCCAGGCGATGCTCGCGGTGCACGGCCCCGACGCGCTGCGCCGCGCGGTCGCCACCGAGGACCTCGCGGCGCTGATGCAGGTGCCCGGCATCGGCCGCAAGGGTGCCCAGCGCATCGTGCTGGAGCTCAAGGACCGGCTCGGTGCCGTCCGCGGCGGCAGCACGACCGGCGCCCGGCTCCGGCCGTCGTCCGGGCCGGCTGGCGGGACCAGCTGCACGGCGCGCTGCTCGGCCTGGGCTGGTCGTCCCGCGAGGCCGACGAGGGCGTGGCCGTCGGCTGCGCCGTACGCCGAGGAGGCCGCCGCTGCGGGCGAGCCGCCGGACGTCGGCGCCCTGCTCAAGGTGGCCCTGCGTTCGCTGAGCCGGGCATGAGCAGCCGCAGCGGGCGGCGCCGAGCGGCTGGTCGACCCCGGCGTCGAGCTCGCCGGCGTCGAGGACGAGGTCCGGGTCGAGGCCGCGCTGCGCCCGCGCACGCTCGGCGAGTTCATCGGCCAGCACCGGGTCCGCGAGCAGCTCGGCCTGGTGCTCGACGCCGCCAAGGGCCGCGGCCGGGTGCCCGACCACGTGCTGCTCAGCGGCTCGCCCGGCCTGGGCAAGACGACGCTGGCGATGATCATCGCCGCCGAGCTCGAGCAGCCGCTGCGCATCACCAGCGGCCCGGCGATCCAGCACGCCGGCGACCTGGCGGCGATCCTGTCCAGCCTCACCGAGGGCGAGGTGCTGTTCCTCGACGAGATCCACCGGATGTCCCGGCCGGCCGAGGAGATGCTCTACATGGCGATGGAGGACTTCCGGGTCGACGTCGTCGTCGGCAAGGGCCCGGGCGCCACCGCCATCCCGCTCGAGATCCCGCCGTTCACCCTGGTCGGCGCCACCACCCGGGCCGGGCTGCTGCCCGGGCCCGCTGCGCGACCGGTTCGGCTTCACCGCGCACATGGACTTCTACGAGGCCGGCCGACCTCGAGCAGGTGCTCACCCGGTCGGCCCGGCTGCTCGGCGTCCGGCTCACCGCCGGCGGCGGCACCGAGATCGCCGGCCGGTCCCGCGGCACGCCGCGCATCGCCAACCGGCTGCTGCGCCGGGTGCGCGACTTCGCCCAGGTGCGGGCCGACGGCGTCGTCACCGAGGAGGTCGCCCGCGAGGCGCTGCTGGTCTACGAGGTCGACGAGCGCGGGCTGGACCGGCTGGACCGCGCCGTGCTGCAGGCGCTGGTCGGCAGCTTCGGCGGCGGACCGGTCGGGCTGTCGACCCTCGCGGTGGCGGTCGGCGAGGAGCGCGAGACGGTCGAGGAGGTCGCCGAGCCGTTCCTGGTGCGGGCCGGCCTGCTCGCCCGCACCCCGCGCGGCCGGGTCGCCACCCCGGCCGCCTGGGCGCACCTCGGCCTGACCCCGCCGCGCGGCACCGTCGGCGCGGTCGGCGCACCCGATCTGTTCGACGACATCGAGGGCGAGCCGGACGACCGCTGACGCCACCGGGCGGTCGCCGCGCGCGGACGTGGTGCGGCCGGTTCGTCCAGGTCCGCGAGGTAGACTCCCGCCCGGTCTGGCCGCGGTCTGCGCCGGACGCACCCCTTCGGAAGGATCCTCACCACCGTGGAATCGCTGCCGTTCTTCGTGCTCATCCTGGTGGCCTTCTACCTGCTGATCATCCGGCCGCAGCGCGCCCGCGCGAAGGCAGGCCCAGCAGCTGCAGGAGCAGCCTGGCGCCGGGCGTCGAGGTCATGACCACGGCCGGCCTCTTCGGCACGCTGACCGAGATCCGCGACGACTCCGTCGCTGCTCGAGGTGTCGCCCGGCGTCACCCTGCGGTTCGCCAAGGCGGCCGTCGGCCGGATCGTCCCCGAGGACGCGGCCGACGACGAGGCCACCGACGACGACACCGGACGACGCGGGCGAGACCCGGGACGGCGCCGGACGCCGAGCCGCCGGCACGACCAACGCGGCCGAGTAGCACCCGCCGGCCCACGGGCCGGCCCGACACGCACTGACAGAGAAGAGATCCTCACGTGGCAACAGCGAGCGCGGCGCGCCCCGGCCGCACCATCGCGGTGCTCGCGGTCCTCACCGTCGCTGGTCTTCGGCCTGATCTGGGTCGTCGCTCCCGGACAAGATCGGCAAGGAGACGCTGACGCTCGGCGCGAGAAGTACCAGCCACGGCTCGGTCTCGACCTCGAGGGCGGCACCAGCATCATCCTCACGCCCCGGTCGGACCAGCGGTTCGAGGGTCGGTGCCCCAGGACTCGCTGGACCAGGCGGTGTCGATCATCCGCAGCCGGGTCGACAGCTTCGGTGTCGCCGAGTCGGAGGTCACCACCGCGGGCGACAACATCGTCATCTCGATCCCGGGCAAGCAGGACAAGAACATCCTCGCCACGGTCCAGCAGACCGCGGAGCTGCGCTTCCGCCCGGTGCTGGCGGCGACGTCCGGTGCGCCGATCCCGCAGAACACCCCGAGCCCGACCGCCAGCCCGTCCGGGTCGCCGTCGCGCGAGCGGCTCGGCGAGCGGCACGGCGACGCCCACCCCGTCGACGAGCCACGAACAACGCCGGTCGTCCCGCGGGCGCTGCGCAAGGCCGGCAGCACGACGCCTGCGCCGAGTCGCCAGCCGCCGACACCCACCGCGACGCCCACCGGCGAGACCGGAACCAGCGCCGACGCGATCACGCCCGAGCATCCAGAAGCAGTTCGCCGAGCTGGACTGCGGCGACCCGGAGAAGGTCCGCCAGGACGCTGCGCGCACCGGGCGCCGACGACCCGAAGAAGCCGCTGGTCACCTGCCTCGAGGACGGCAGCGAGAAGTACCTCCTCGGCCCGGCCGAGGTGCTCGGCAAGGACGTGAAGTCCGCGTCGCGCCGGCCTGGCGACCAACAGCCAGGGCGTCCCGACCGGCGGCTGGCAGGTGAACCTGGACTTCACCGGTGACGGGCAAGAAGAAGTTCGGCGACACCACCCGCCGGCTGTCGGCCCTGCCAGGACCCGCAGAACCGGTTCGGCATCGTGCTGGACGGCCTGGTCGTCTCCGCCCCCGGTCTCAACGACGGGCCGATCCTCGGCGGCCAGGCGCAGATCACCGGCAACTTCAGCCAGGCCGAGGCGACCAGCCTGGCCAACGTCCTGAAGTTCGGCGCCCTGCCGCTGACCTTCGACGCCGGTGAGGTGCAGGAGGTCTCGGCCACCCTGGGCGGTGACCAGCTCACCGGCCGGGCTGATCGCCGGCATCATCGGGCTGGCCCTGGTCGTCCTCTACTCGCTGCTCTACTACCGCGGCGCTCGGCCTGGTCACCGTGGCCAGCCTGCTGGTCGCCGCGATCGCTCACCTACGGGCTGGTGGTCCTGCTCGGCTGGCAGATCGGCTTCCGGCTCAGCCTTGCCGGCATCGCCGGCCTGATCGTCGCGATCGGCATCACCGCCGACTCGTTCATCGTCTACTTCGAACGGATCCGCGACGAGGTGCGCGACGGCAAGACCCTGCGGGTCGCCGTCGAGACCGGCTGGGACGCGCGCCCGGCGCACGATCCTGGCCGCCGACTTCGTGTCGTTCCTCGCGGCCGTCGTGCTCTACGTCCTGTCCGTCGGCGGCGTGCGCGGCTTCGCGTTCACCCTCGGCCTGACGACGCTGATCGACATCGTCGTCGTGTTCCTGTTCACCAAGCCGCTGGTGACCCTCTCGCCCGGACCAAGTTCTTCGGGCAGGGCCACAAGCTGTCCGGGCTGGACCCGGACCGGCTCGGCGGCCGGCGCGCAGACGACCCCGACGCCACCCGCCGTCGCGGCGCCGCGGCCGGCACCGCCACCAGCACCGCCAAGGAGGCGTGATGAGCCGCCTGGGAACGCTCGGCGCGCGGCTCTACCGGGGCGAGGTCTCCTACGACTTCATCGCCCACCGCAAGATCTGGTACGCGCTGTCCGCGGTGCTGCTGGTCGTCTCCATCGTCTCGCTGCTCACGCTGCAGCTGACGCTGGGCATCGAGTTCCGCGGCGGCGCCGAGTTCCGGGTGAAGTCGCCCACGGTGACGCAGGACGCGGCCCGGTCCACCGTCGAGCGACCGTCGTCAGCAGCGAGATCGTCGTCCAGTCGGTCGGCGCCGGACACCGTGCGCGTGCAGACCGAGACGCTCACCACCGACGAGGCCGAGGAGGTCCGCGGCGCCCTGGCCGAAGGAGTTCGGCGTCAGTCGGGACGACGGTGAGCACCCAGGTCATCGGCCCCAGCTGGGGCAAGGACATCTCGGCCAAGGCGCTGCGGGCGCTGGTCTTCTTCCTGCTCGGTGTCGTCGTCTTCCTGTCGCTGTACTTCGAGTGGAAGATGGCGCTGGCGGCGATGATCGCGCTGCTGCACGACCTGGTGATCACCGCCGGGCTGTACTCGCTGATCGGTTTCGAGGTGACACCGGCGACGGTGATCGGCTTCCTCACCATCCTCGGCTACTCGCTCTACGACACGGTCGTCGTGTTCGACAAGGTGCGCGAGAACACCCAGGGCCTCGCCGGCGGCAGCCGGATGACCTTACAGCCAGGCGACCAACCTGGCGGTGAACCAGACCCTGGTCCGCTCCATCAACACCTCGATCATCGCGCTGCTGCCGATCGGGGCGATCCTGTTCGCCGGCATCGTGCTGCTCGGTGCCGGTCCGCTCAAGGACCTCTCGCTCGCCCTGTTCCTCGGGGTGGCCGTCGGCGCCTACTCGTCGATCTTCATCGCGCCGCCGCTGCTCGCCACCTTCAAGGAGCGGGAGCCGGCGATGCAGGCGCTCGCCAAGCGGGTGGCCGGCGCGCAGGGCCGGCACCGGCGTCGAGGCGCCGTCGGCCCGCCGCCGCGCCGCAGCGGAGCAGTCCGCGGCCACCACCGTCCCGGACGACGCGGACGCACCCGGCACCGAGGCCGTTCCCGCCTCGGCCGGAGCGGCCAGTCGACCCGCACCGCCCCGCCGACCGGCCGGCGGTGCGCAACGCAGCCAGCCGCGCAAGGGCAGCGGCGGTCGCAACAAGTCGAAGAAGCGACGGTGATCGACGACGAGGTCGCCGCGCGGTTGCTCGCCCGGATCCGTGACGTCGCCGACTTCCCCAACCCGGGCATCGTGTTCAAGGACATCACGCCGCTGCTCGCCGACGCCGCTGCGTTCGCGGAGACGATCGAGGTGATGGCCGCGGGCTACCGCGGCCGCGCCGCCGGACATGGTGGCCGGCATCGAGGCACGCGGGTTCATCCTCGGCGCCCCGGTCGCGCAGACCCTCGGCGTCGGCTTCGTCCCGGTACGCAAGAAGGGCAAGCTGCCCGGGCGACGTCGTGGCCGCCTCTACGACCTGGAGTACGGCTCGGCCACCATCGAGGTGACCGCCGACGCCTTCAGCCCCGGCGACCGGGTGCTGGTGGTCGACGACGTCCTGGCCACCGGCGGCACTGCGGCCGCGACGGTCCAGCTGATCCGCCGCTGCGGGGCCGAGGTGGTCGGTCTCGTCGTGCTGCTGGAGCTGGGCTTCCTGTCCGGTCGCGAGGCGCTCGCAGCCGTCGACGCTCCCGAACCCCAGGCGCTGCTGGTCGTCTGACGCCGCCCCGCGGGTGCCGCCTGGCTCCTGCGGTCCGCGGCGTCCGGCCCGTAGACTGGGATTCCACCGCCGCCACCGAGGGAGGACGGGCCTGTGACCGACGCCCCCACCTCGAGCCCGGTCGACCTCGAGGACGGTCAGCCGGGCAGCTCCGCGGCGCCCGCCGCCGAGCCAACCGACGGCGCCGCCACCCAGCCGGCGCCGGCCGCGATCAATGTGGGAGCCCCCACCGGTCGGCGGGTGCGTGCGCGGCTGGCCCGGCTCGGGGCCCAGCGACCCAGCAGCAACCCGGTCCTCGAGCCGCTGTTCCGAGTGGTCCGGCAGACCCACCCCAAGGCCGACCTGCGGATGCTCGAGCAGGCCTACGAGGTCGCCGAGGGCCACCACCGCGGACAGGTGCGCAAGAGCGGCGACCCGTTCATCACCCATCCGCTGGCCGTGACCACGATCCTCGCCGAGCTCGGCATGACGCCCCCGACGCTGTGCGCGGCGCTGCTGCACGACACGGTCGAGGACACGCCGTACACCCTGGATGCCCTCCGCGCGGACTTCGGCGACGAGGTCGCGCACCTGGTCGACGGCGTCACCAAGCTCGACCGGGTGAAGTACGGCGAGTCGGCGCAGGCCGAGACCGTGCGCAAGATGGTCGTGGCGATGGCCCGCGACATCCGGGTGCTCGTCATCAAGCTGGCCGACCGGCTGCACAACATGCGCACGATCAAGTACGTCAAGCCGGCCTCCGCCGAGCGGTCGGCGCGCGAGACGCTGGAGATCTACGCGCCGCTGGCCCACCGGCTGGGCATGAACACCCTCAAGTGGGAGCTCGAGGACCTCGCGTTCGCGACGCTCTACCCGAAGGTCTACGACGAGATCGTCCGGCTGGTCAGCGACCGCGCGCCGAGCCGCGACGACTACCTCACCGGCGTCATCGAGCACGTCAGCGGCGACCTCAAGGGCGCCAAGATCCGGTCGCGAGGTCACCGGCCGGCCCAAGCACTACTACTCGATCTACCAGAAGATGATCGTGCGCGGCCGCGACTTCGCCGACATCTACGACCTCGTCGGCATCCGCATCCTGGTCGACTCGGTGCGCGACTGCTACGCGGTGCTCGGCGCCATCCATGCGCGGTGGAACCCGGTCCCCGGCCGGTTCAAGGACTACATCGCGATGCCCAAGTTCAACATGTACCAGTCGTTGCACACGACGGTGATCGGGCCCGAGGGCAAGCCGGTCGAGCTGCAGATCCGCACCTTCGCGATGCACCGGCGGGCCGAGTACGGCGTCGCCGCGCACTGGAAGTACAAGGAGGACCCGGCCGACTCCGCGCCGGTCGACGGCTCACGCGGCGGGCAAGGGCGAGACCTCGCCCGGCGCCACCAACGACATGGCCTGGCTGCGCCAGCTGCTCGACTGGCAGAAGGAGACCGAGGACCCGGGGGAGTTCCTCGAGAGCCTGCGCTTCGACCTCAAGGCCGCCGAGGTCTACGTCTTCACGCCCAAGGGCGACGTGATCGCGCTGCCGGCAGGCGCGACGCCGGTCGACTTCGCCTACGCCGTGCACACCGAGGTCGGTCACCGCTGCATCGGCGCCCGGGTCAACGGCCGGCTGGTCCCGCTGGAGAGCACCCTGGACAACGGCGACCTGGTCGAGGTGTTCACCTCCAAGGCGCAGGGTGCCGGGCCCAGCCGCGACTGGCTGACCTTCGTGCAGAGCCCGCGGGCCCGCAACAAGATCCGCGCCTGGTTCTCCAAGGAGCGCCGCGAGGAGGCGATCGAGCACGGCAAGGACGCCATCGCCAAGGCGATGCGCAAGCAGAACCTGCCGATCCAGCGGCTGCTGACCACCGAGACCCTGACGACCCTGGCCCACGAGCTTCGCTACCCGGACATCTCCGCGCTGTACGCCGCCATCGGCGACAGCCACGTGTCGGCGCAGTCGGTCGTCGTCCCGCCTGGTCGAGTCGCTCGGCGGCGAGGAGGGCGCGACCGAGGACCTCGCCGAGGCCACCACGCCCGGCTCGACGACCCGCCGGCGGAGCAGCACCGACCCGGGCGTCGTGGTCAAGGGCGCCTCGGACATCTGGGTGAAGCTCGCCCGCTGCTGCACGCCGGTCCCGGGCGACGGCATCGTCGGGTTCGTCACCCGCGGCAGCGGCGTCTCGGTGCACCGGGCCGACTGCGTCAACGCGGTCGCCCTCTCCGCGCAGCCGGACCGGATGGTCGAGGTCGAGTGGGCGCCCTCGGCGTCCTCGGTGTTCCTCGTGGCGATCCAGGTCGAGGCGCTGGACCGCTCGCGGCTGCTCTCCGACGTCACCCGGGTGCTGTCCGACCAGCACGTCAACATCCTGTCGGCCTCGGTGACCACCACCCGGGACCGGGTGGCCATCTCGCGGTTCACCTTCGAGATGGGCGACCCCACGCACCTCGGCCACGTGCTGCGCGCCGTCCGCGGCGTCGACGGGGTGTTCGACGTCTACCGGGTCACCAGCGGCAAAGCCTGAGCGCAAGCCAAGCTAGTCTGCTGCCGATATCCTCCGTCAACCGGGCGGATGACTGCTGAGGAGCCCCGTCATGAGGAAGATCGAGCACTGGATCAGTGGCTCTGAGACCACCGGGGCGTCGACCCGCACCGCTCCGGTCTGGAACCCTGCGACCGGTGCCCAGCAGGCCGAGGTGGTGCTCGCCGAGGCGGCCGACGTCGACGCCGCGGTCAGCGCCGCTGGCAAGGCCTTCGAGGAGTGGCGCGACGTCTCGGTGGTGAAGCGGGCCCGGGTGATGTTCGCGTTCCGCGAGCTGGTGGAGCGGCACAGCGACGAGCTGGCCCGGCTGGTGGCCGACGAGCACGGCAAAGTCGTGTCGGACGCGGCCGGCGAGGTCACCCGAGGGCTCGAGGTCGTGGAGTTCGCCTGCGGGATCCCGCACCTGCTCAAGGGTGAGTTCTCCGAGCAGGTCTCGACCGACGTCGACTCCTGGTCGTTCCGCCAGCCGCTGGGCGTGGTGGCCGGCATCACGCCGTTCAACTTCCCGGTGATGGTCCCGATGTGGATGCACCCGGTGGCGATCGCCACCGGGAACTGCTTCGTGCTCAAGCCGAGCGAGCGCGACCCGTCGGTATCCAACTTCATCGGCCAGCTCTATGCCGACGCCGGTCTGCCCGCCGGGGTCTACAACGTCGTGCACGGCGACAAGGTGGCCGTCGACGCGATCCTCGACCACCCCGACATCGCCGCGGTCTCCTTCGTCGGCTCCACGCCCATCGCGAAGTACATCTACGAGCGGGGTACGGCGACCGGCAAGCGGGTGCAGGCGCTCGGCGGAGCCAAGAACCACGCCGTGGTCCTGCCCGATGCGGACCTCGACTTCGCCGCCGAGCACCTGGTGGCGGCGGGCTACGGCTCGGCGGGCCAGCGGTGCATGGCGATCTCGGCGGTGGTCGCCGTCGGTGACGCCGGCGACCGGCTGGTCGAGAAGGTCAAGGCGCTGACCGAGCAGATCACGGTCGGTCCGGGCCGCGAGGAGACCTCGGAGATGGGGCCGGTCGTCACCCGGGACGCGCTGGACCGGGTCCGCGGCTACATCGACGGCGGCGTGCAGGCGGGAGCCACCCTCGTGGTCGACGGCCGCGGGGTCGCCGTCGACGGTCACCCGGAGGGGTTCTACGTCGGCCCCAGCCTGTTCGACCGGGTGACACCGGAGATGGCCATCTACACCGACGAGATCTTCGGCCCGGTGCTCACGGTGCTGCGCGTCGACACGTTCGACCAGGCGGTCGAGCTGGTCAACGCCAACAGGTACGGCAACGGCACCGCCATCTTCACCTCCAGCGGTGAGGCCGCCCGACGGTTCCAGCGCAAGGTCACCGTCGGCATGATCGGGGTCAACGTGCCGATCCCGGTGCCGATGGCCTTCCACTCCTTCGGCGGGTGGAAGGACTCGCTGTTCGGCGACCGGCACGTGCACGGCACCGAGGGCGTCAGCTTCTACACCCAGGCCAAGGTCGTCACCAGCCGGTGGCCGCACGTCACCGACGCCACCAGCGGCGCGGCCCTGAGCTTCCCGACCTCGCAGTAGGCGGCCGGCTCAGGAGAACTCGGTCAGGGTCTTCTCCGCCTCGACCAACCAGCTCTGCCTGGCCTCGATGGCGCTCTGCGCCTCGGCGGCCTGCTTCTCCTGACCGGCGGCCCGGGCCTTCGCGGCCTCCGCCTCGAGGTTGGCGATGCTGGTGCGCAGCTGGTTCACCGTCGCCTCGGCGCGGGCCCGGGCCTCCGGGTTGGACCGGGCCCACTCGGCCTCCTCGGCCGCGCGGACCGCGTCGTCCACCTTCTTCAGCCGGCCCTCGATGGCGTCACGGTCGCCCCGCGGCACGTGCCCCACGGCCTCCCAGCGCTCGTGCACCGAACGCAGCGTCGCCCGCGCCGTCTTGTGGTCGGTCAACGGCAGCAGTGCCTCGGCCTCGACGACGAGCGCGCGCTTCTTCTCGAGGTTCTCCGAGAGTCCGGCGTCCCGGGCGGCGAACACCTCGGACCGCGCCGCGAAGAACACGTCCTGCGCCGCGCGGAACCGCGCCCACAGGGCGTCCTCGACGTCGCGACGGGCCCGGCCGGCCGCCTTCCACTCCGCCATCAGGTCGCGGTAGGCCTTGGCGGTGTCGCCCCATTCCTTGGACGTGGAGAGCTCCTCGGCCTTCTTGATCAGCTTCTCCTTGCGGGCCGTCGCCTCACCGCGCTGCTCGTCGAGCTCGGCGAAGTGCGCCCGCCGGCGCTTGTCGAATCCCGTCCGGGCGTGGCTGAACCGCTTCCACAGCGCGTCGTCGACCTTGCGCTCCAGCCGGGGAGCCGACTTCCACTGCTCCAGCAGCTCGCGCAGCCGGTCTCCGGCGCGCTTCCACTCCGTCGAGTCGGCCAGCCCCTCGGCCTCGGAGACGAGCTTCTCCTTGGCGACGGCTGCCTGCTCGCGGGCCTTCGCCCGGGCAGCCTCGGAGCGCTTGCGCCGCTCCTCGAGCTGCCCGGTGACGGCGTCCAGCCGGCCCAGCAGGGACGCCAGGTCGCCGACCGCGTGCGCGTCGGTGATGGCCTCCCGCAGGTGGGTCACGGTGGCGGCGGCGTCCTTGGCCGAGACACCGCCGGACCGGATCCGCTGCTCGAGCAGGGCGACCTGGCCGGCCAGCTCGTCGAACTTGCGGCCGAAGTAGGCCAGCGCCTCCGGCGGCTCGGCGCCGGGGTAGGAGCCGACCGCGCGCTCGCCGTCCGCGGTGCGCAGGTAGACGGTGCCGTCCTCGCCGACCCGGCCCCAGGCGGAGGGATCCGAGGCGGGGGCGGCCTCCGGCGCGGCCTCGGCGGGGGCCGTCGGGGCAACCGCCGCCGGGGTCGGTGCGCGCGGCGGGACCAGCTCGGCGGGCGTCGGCACTGGTGAGGTGACCCTCGGCATCTCAGGCTCGGCGACCGGCGTCGCGGTGCTCGGTCGACAGGCGCGCGGTGCGTCGGGCGTCGGCGTGGGCTGGCTGAGCCGGCGGCTGCGGCGGCCGGCTCGGAGTGCGCGGTGCGGGCGTGGCCGTTACCGGCTCGGTGGGCTGGGTGGGCGGGGCCGGGTCCGGGGTGCTCGCGACGTCGACCGGCCCGGCAGCGGGCTGCTCCTCCGGCTCCGGCGCGGGCTCGGCGACCGGTGTGGCTGTGCTTACGGTCTCCGCCGCCGGAGGCGCAGCGGGCTCCGTTACCGGCTCGGTGGGCTGGGTGGGCGGGGCCGGGTCCGGGGTGCTCGCGACGTCGACCGGCCCGGCAGCGGGCTGCTCCTCCGGCTCCGGCGCGGCTGTCGGGTTCTCGCTCACGTCAGGCCTTCCCGACCGTCACGGATTCGATGGTCACCTTCTGCGCGGGGTCGCCGTCGCCGCCGCCGCCCTCGACGCCGGCGTCCGCGACCTTCTGCACGACGTCGAGTCCCTTGGTGATCGTGCCGAAGATCGTGTACCCGTCCGGGTCCGGCAGCTCGGTGTCCTTGTAGACCAGGAAGAACTGGCTGCCGTTGCTGCCCGGATCCTGCGTCCGTGCCATCGCCACTGTTCCGGCGGGGTACTTGCCGTCGGCGGGAGCGTTCTCGACGCCGAACTGGTAGCCGGGCCCGCCGCTGCCCGAGCCGGTCGGGTCACCGCACTGCAGCACGAAGATGTTGTCCGTGGTCAGCCGGTGGCACGAGGTGTTGTCGTAGTACCCGGAAGTCGCCAGGTGGCGGAAGCTGTTGGTGGTGCAGGGCGCCTTGGCGGCAGCCATCTCGATGACGATGTCGCCCTGGTCCGTCTTGACGGTCGTGGTGAACGGCTTGCGGTAGCTGGCGGCCTTGCTGGCGTCGTACGCCGGGAGCCCGACGTCCTTGGACGCCTCGCCGGCCTTCGTGTAGACGCAGCCGGCACCCGGGGTGGACGACGCCGACGGAGACGGGGTCTCGGTCGCGCTGGGGCGTGCTCGAGGCCGTGGCCTGGGGCTTGGCGGTCTGGACCTCGTCGTCGCCGAGAGCGACCGACAGCGCCCACCACCCCGGCCGCGAGGGCCAGGACGGCGACGACCACGGCGGCGACCTGCTTGGTCCGCCGCTGCTTGGCGGCGCGGGCCGCTCGGCGTGCCTGCTGGCGCTCGTAGTGCTCCCGCGCCAGCTGCCGCTCCCGCTTCGCGCTGCCCGCCACCCGTGCCTCCTGCTCGTCCCTGCCGGTCGCGCACAGCCAGCAGGCCGCGCGCACGGTCGGCCAGTCTAGGGTTTACGGGTTCGCGGGGCCCGCGGAGCCGCCGGTAGGCTCGCGTCCGGCGTCTCGCCGACATCCCGACCACCGCGAAAGGCGCTCGTGCTGATCACCGGCTTCCCCGCCGCCGCCTTCGGCACGAACTGCTACGTGGTGGCCGCCGCGCCCGGGCGAGGAGTGCGTCGTCGTCGACCCGGGCATCGAGGTGCTCGACCAGCTCGACGCCATGCTCGACGAGCACCGGCTGCAGCCGGTGGCGGTGCTGCTCACGCACGGCCACCTCGACCACACCTTCTCGGTGACCCCGGTCTGCGGCGCGCGCGACATCCCGGCGTACATCCACCCGGACGACGGGCCGATGCTCGCCGACCCGATGGGCTGGCTCTCGGCCGAGACCAAGGCGATGTTCCAGCGGCCGCCTGTCGTGGACCGAGCCGGACGACGTCAAGCCGCTCGCCGACGGCGAGGTGCTGCGCATCGCCGGGCTGGAGCTCACCGTCGACCACGCTCCGGGGCACACCGCGGGGTCGGTCGCCTTCCGGCTGCCCGAGGACCCGGCGGGGGACCTGCCGGAGGTGATGCTGTCCGGCGACCTGCTCTTCGCGGGCTCGCATCGGGCGCACCGACCTGCCCGGGGGCGATCACGCCGCCATGCTGCGCAGCCTGGCCGCGAAGGTCCTGCCGCTGCGCGACGAGGTGCTCGTGCTGCCCGGCCACGGCCCGCAGACCACGATCGGCCGCGAGCGGGTCGACCAACCCGTTCCTGCAGGACCTGCCGACGTGCCGCCGCCGACGCGGGGGCTGTAGCCGATGGCAGCACGCATCGCCCCGCTGTCCGGCTTCCCGGAGTGGCTGCCCGGCCAGCGCATCGTCGAGCAGCACGTCCTGGACACCCTGCGCGAGGTCTTCGAGCTGCACGGTTTCGCGTCGATCGAGACCCGCGCGGTCGAGCCGCTGGAGCAGCTGCTGCGCAAGGGCGAGATCGACAAGGAGGTCTACGTCCTGCGCCGGCTGCAGGCCGACGACGGCGGACGCCGAGGCCGACCGGGCCCGGCAGCTGGGACTGCACTTCGACCTGACCGTCCCGCTGGCCCGCTACGTCCTGGAGAACGCCGGGCACCTGGAGTTCCCGTTCCGCCGCTACCAGATCCAGAAGGCTTGGCGCGGCGAGCGGCCGCAGGAGGGGCGCTACCGCGAGTTCACCCAGGCCGACATCGACGTGATCGGTCGCGACACCCTGGCGTTCCACCACGAGGTCGAGGTCGCGCGGGTGATGGCCGAGGCGCTGCCCGGCTGCCGCTGCCGCCGGTGCGGATGCAGGTCAACAGCCGCAAGCTGATCGAGGGCTACTACCGCGGGGTCGGCGTCGGATCCGACCAGGCCGTCGCCGGCGTGATGCGCGTCGTCGACAAGCTCGACAAGGTCGGGCGAGGCCGCCGTGCTGCGGATGCTGGCCGACGAGGTGGCGCTCGTCGGAGGAGCAGGCGAAGGCCTGCGTCGCGCTGACCGAGATCAGCTCGGCCGACGCGACGGCCTGGCCGACCAGGTCCGGGGCCTCGGCGTGAGCCACCCGCTGCTCGACGAGGGCCTGGACGAGCTGCTGCGGGTCCTCGAGCGGCACGGCGTCGCTGCAGTCCGAGCGGCTTCGCCGTGGTCGCCGACCTGAGCGTGGCGCGCGGCCTCGACTACTACACCGGCACCGTCTTCGAGACCCGGATGGCGGGCTTCGAGCACCTCGGCTCGATCTGCTCCGGCGGCCGGTACGACGCGCTGGCCAGCGACGGCCGGACGACCTACCCGGGCGTCGGGATCTCGCTTCGGCGTGACCCGCACGATCGCGCCCGCTGCTGTCCCGCGGCCTGCTGACCGCGACCCGCAGCACGCCGACCTGCGTGCTCGTCGCCCTGCCGGACGAGGAGGCCCGGGCGGCCGCCGGTGCGGTGGCCGCGGCCCTGCGCGGCCGAGGCGTCGCCGACCGAGGTGTCGCCGACCGCGCCAGAAGTACGGCAAGCAGATCCGTTACGCCGAGCGGCGCGGCATCCCGTTCGTGTGGTTCCCGCAGGACGACGGGACCCACCAGGTGCGCGACATCCGCACCGGCGAGCAGGTCGACGCCGATCCGCGGGCGTGGGTCCCACCGGCGGAGGACCTGCGCCCGGGCGTGACCGGCACCGTCGCCACCGAGAGCTGACTACCGCGTGCGCCGTGCACGCCGTACCGAGGAGCTTCGCGTGATCCGCACCCACCACGCCGGCACGCTGCGCGCCGCGCACGCCGGCCAGACCGTCACGCTCACCGGCTGGGTCGCCCGCCGCCGCGACCACGGCGGCGTCGCCTTCATCGACCTGCGCGACGCGTCCGGCTTCGTGCAGGTCGTCGTCCGCGACGAGGCGGTCGCCGCCGGGCTGCGCAACGAGTTCTGCCTGCGGGTCGTCGGCGAGGTGAGCACCCGGCCGGAGGGCAACGCCAACCCGAACCTGCCGACCGGCGAGATCGAGGTCGTCGCCAGCGAGGTCGAGGTGCTCAACGAGGCGGCGCCGCTGCCGTTCCAGATCGACGAGCACGTCGAGGTCGGCGAGGAGGTGCGGCTCAAGTACCGCTACCTCGACCTGCGGCGCGCCGGACCGGCCGCGGCGCTCCGGCTGCGCAGCGAGGTCAGCCGCACGGCGCGCGAGGTGCTGCACGGCAGCGACTTCGTCGAGATCGAGACGCCGACGCTGACCCGTTCCACGCCCGAGGGCGCCCGCGACTTCCTGGTGCCGGCGCGCCTGCCGCCGGGCAGCTGGTACGCCCTGCCGCAGTCGCCGCAGCTGTTCAAGCAGCTGCTGATGGTCGCCGGCATGGAGCGCTACTTCCAGATCGCGCGCTGCTACCGCGACGAGGACTTCCGGGCCGACCGGCAGCCGGAGTTCACCCAGCTCGACATCGAGATGAGCTTCGTCGACCAGGACGACGTCATCGAGACCGCCGAGGCCGTCATCGGCGCGGCTGTGGAAGCTGATCGGCCACGACATCCCGCTGCCGCTGCTCCGGATGACCTACGCCGACGCCATGACGCGGTACGGCAGCGACAAGCCGGACCTGCGGTTCGGCCAGCAGCTCGTCGAGTGCACCGACGTACTTCGCCGACACCCCGTTCCGGGTGTTCCAGGCGCCGTACGTCGGTGCCGTCGTGATGCCGGGCGGCGCCTCGCAGTCGCGCAAGGAGCTGGACGGCTGGCAGGACTGGGCCAAGTCCCGCGGCGCCCGCGGCCTGGCCTACGTGCTGGTCGGGGCGGACGGCGAGCTCGGCGGGCCCGACGGCGAAGAACCTGTCCGAGGCCGAGCGGGCCGGGCTGGCCGCGCACGTCGGTGCCCGTCCAGGCGACGCGGTGTTCTTCGCCGCGGGGGAGACCGGCGGCCTCGCAGGCGCTGCTCGGCGCGGCCCGGCTGGAGATCGGTCGCCGCTGCGGGCTGATCGACGAGAACGAGTGGTCGTTCCTCTGGGTCGTCGACGCGCCGCTGTTCGAGCCGTCGGCCAAGGCCCGGGCGTCCGGCGACGTCGCCGTCGGCGCGGGTGCCTGGACCGCCGTGCACCACGCCTTCACCTCACCGAAGCCGGAGTGGATCGACCGGTTCGAGGAGGACCCCGGCAACGCTCTCGCCTACGCCTACGACATCGTCTGCAACGGCAACGAGATCGGCGGCGGCTCGATCCGTATCCACCGCCGTGACGTGCAGGAGCGCGTCTTCGCGCTGATGGGGCTCACCCCGGAGCAGGCCCAGGAGAAGTTCGGCTTCCTGCTCGACGCGTTCGCCTACGGTGCACCGCCGCACGGCGGCATCGCCTTCGGCTGGGACCGGATCTGCGCCCTGCTCGCACGCACCGAGTCGATCCGGGACGTCATCGCGTTCCCGAAGAGCGGCGGTGGCTTCGACCCGCTGACCGGTGCGCCGGCGCCGATCACGCCGGAGCAGCGGAAGGAGGCCGGGGTCGGCGCGGCGCCCGCGCCGAAGCCGTAGCTCACCGTGGGAGCAGCCGGCCGCTGGTGAACAAGTGGTCGTTGGCGAACCCGAGCCGGCGGTAGAGCCGGCGGGCGGCGTCGTTGTCGCTGTACATCCCGAGGGTCACCCAGCCCGTGCCCTCCGTCAGCAGGGAACGGGTCAGCCAGGCCGTCACCGCCGCGCCCAGTCCCCGACCGCGGTGGTCGCCGTGGGTCACCACCGAGGCCAGGTGCGGGACGCCGGGCCGGTGCTCGGTGTGCGCGGCAGCGGCCAGCAGGCTGCCGTCTGCGGCGCGGACACCGGCCCAGCGCAGCACCCCGCGCTGGCCGGGTTCGGCGTCGTGCCGCGGGCTCCAGGTCCGCAGCAGGCCGAGCACCTCGTCGGCACTGCTGTCGGCCAACCAGCCCACCGTCCCCTCGCCGCGTTGGGGCGGCGGCGCGGTTCGGGTGACGAACCACTCCCAGTCGTTGCGCGGGTCCAGCCGGTACGCCGGGAGGTGCCGGTCGGCGTCCCGCGGCAGGGTCACCGAGCCCAGCGTGACGTCGGGCTGCTGCGCCACCGACCGCAGGAGGGCGGCGGCGTCCTCGGCCGGCCCGAGCGCCACCAGGTGTGCCAGGCCGGGCACCCGGCGAGAGGAGGTCAGCCACCCGGCGGCCTCGCCGAAGGTCCAGGTCGAGGGCACCCTGGTGTCGTCGGCCTCGGCCCGGGCGAAGTCGTCGTCGAGCAGCCGGAGCAGCTCGTCGACGCCGGACAGGCGGGCAAGGACGGCGGCACCGGACACCCGGCCATTCTCTGACGGTCCGTGGCGGACGTTACGGTCGGCCTCGTGGACCTGTTCGAGGACGCGGCCGACGCACGAGGGTCGGCCGACAAGCCGCTCGCCGTGCGGATGCGCCCCGCCACCCTCGACGAGGTCGTCGGGCAGGACCACCTGCTGGTGGCCGGCTCTCCGCTGCGGCGGCTGGTCGAGGGCGAGGGCGGGGTGGCCGGGCCGGCGTCGGTGATCCTGTGGGGCCCGCCCGGCACCGGCAAGACGACGCTGGCCTACCTGGTGTCCTCGGCGACCGGCCGGTCGTTCACCGAGCTCTCGGCGGTCAACGCCGGCGTCAAGGACGTCCGCGCGGTGGTCGAGCAGGCCCGCCGGCAGAGCGGGATGACCGGCCGCGAGACCGTGCTGTTCATCGACGAGGTGCACCGGTTCTCCAAGACCCAGCAGGACGCGCTGCTGCCCGCGGTCGAGAACCGCTGGGTGACCCTGGTCGCCGCGACCACCGAGAACCCGTACTTCTCGATCGTCTCGCCGCTGCTCTCCCGATCGCTGCTGCTGACGCTGGCGTCGCTCGACGACGGTGGGCGTCGAGGAGGTCGTCCGTCGGGCGGTGACCGACGAGCGCGGCCTGGGCGGGGCGATCGAGGTCTCGCGACGAGGCGATGGCGCACCTGCTGCGGGTGGCCGGCGGTGACGCCCGGCGGGCGCTGACCGCTCTCGAGGCCGGCGCCGGCGCCGCGATGGCCACCGGGGCGACCGTGCTCGACGTACAGACCCTGGAGACCGCGGTCGACCGGGCCGCGCTGCGCTACGACCGTGACGGTGACCAGCACTACGACGTCATCTCGGCGTTCATCAAGTCGGTGCGCGGCTCGGACGTCGACGCGGCCCTGCACTACCTGGCCCGGATGGTCGAGGCGGGGGAGGACCCGCGGTTCATCGCCCGCCGGCTGGTGATCCTCGCGTCCGAGGACATCGGGCTGGCCGACCCGACCTCGCTGCTGGCCGCCGTGGCCGCGGCCGACGCCGTGGCGCTGATCGGCATGCCGGAGGCGCCGGATCAACCTGGCGCAGGCGGTGATCCACCTGGCGCTGGCGCCGAAGTCGAACGCCGTGGTGCTGGCCGTCGACAGCGCGCTGGCCGACGTACGGGCCGGGCTGGCCGGGCCGGTGCCGCCGCACCTGCGCGACGCCCACTACGGCGGCGCCGGCAAGGTCGGCTCCGGGATCGGCTACGTCTACCCGCACGACCAGCCGGGCGGGGTCGCCGCGCAGCAGTACCCGCCGGACGCCGTCCTGCCGCAGACCTACTACCGGCCCACCCGGCACGGCGCCGAGGCCCGGCTGGCCGAGCTCTGGGAGAAGCTCCGCGCCCTCGTCCGCGGCCCCTGAAGCCCCGCTGAGCGAAACGCCCCGCGCCTCGATCCGCCCCGGACGGGCGCGACGCCGTCTCACTCGACGGCGGCGGCTGCGGCAGCCAGGTCCAGCGGTCCCGCGCCGCGGTCGCGTGCCAGTCCGCGGCGCCGCGCGGTCGTGCAGCCGCTGAGCACGGTGCGGGGCCGGTTGGACGGCCAGACGTCCGGAGCTCGTCGCCCGGACCACGACCAGGCCGGCATCCTCGAAGCCACTCCTCCCGGGCGTTGTCGAGCGACGTGCCGAGCTCGGCTCGCGGTGACCCGGCGCCGTCGTACTCCGCCGAGCAGCGCCGACTCCGGGTCGAGCAGGTCGCCGAGGCCGAGGACGAAGCCGTCGAGATCGATGACCGTCGGGTTGACCTCTGGTCGCGGCAGTCCGGCATCGAGCAACCAGAACAGCCGAAGGCGGGTCTCGCCGGTGGACACGCGCCGCGGGTCGGCCAACCGCAGCGGCACGGTGCGACCCGGGGTCGACCGCGCCAACGACGGCGGCGCCGCGGCGTGAGCGCAGCACAGCCGCCGGGGACAGGCCGACCTGCCGGCCCAGGACGTCCAGGCGGACCACGCCGCTGCGCAGGTCGCGCAGCCGGGCCAGGTCGAATGCCGGTCCGGACGGCTGACCGTGCAGACGACGCCGCCGATCGTCGACGCCGCTCGTCGTCCGCCGAGCTCCGAGCGCCACGCACCAGCCCGGGCCGGGCGCCGGATCCGCAGCGGCGGCGGCAGGCATGACCGGCACCGGCTCGAGCGCTCGCCGACCGAGCCCGCCCGTCGAGCTCGCTCAGCGCCGAGCAGGTGCGCGGCTGCCCAGCCGCCGATGCGGCACCCGTCGGGCAGCACGCTCGGCGACGTCGAGGGCCCGTTGCAGCGGCGAGGGCTCGCCGTCGGCGGTCGCTCGGCCGGTGCACGCCGCGGTAGGGAGACGCCAGAGCGGGCCGGCCAGCTCGCCGCCAGCCGACGCCGAGCGGCTCGAGCGCGTCGCGGGTCGAGCGAGCGGCCGGACCGCTTCGGTAGGACGCCACGCGCCGACCATCGGCCCGGCACCGCGGTCCGGCCGGCCGGACGCCGACCGGTGGACGGCGGCCGGCCACGCGCGACCCGCTGTGGACACGGCCATCGAGTGAGCCACGTTGCGCGGCGCACCAGACGCGCCGGCATGACTCGTCGTGTCAGTGCATCGAGGATCGACGGTCTCAGGGCCCGCGATAGGGTCGGCGCATGTCGGTCGGAGACGTCGCGGGACTCATCGCGGCCGTGGCGTTCGTGCTGCTGGTGGGCGCTCTGGCGATCCCGCTGGTCAAGCTCGGCGGCGTCCTCGACGAGACCCGGCAGCATGATCAAGGGCGTGTCCGACGAGACCGTCCCGCTGCTCAACGAGGTCACCACCACGGTGACCACGACCAACGCCCAGCTGGTCCGGGTCGACGCCATCACCTCCAACGTGCAGGCGGCGACGACCAACGTCTCGGCGCTCACCGCACTGTTCGCGGCCACCCTCGGCGGCCCGGTGGTCAAGGTCGCCGCCTTCACCTACGGCGTCCGGAGCGCGCTCGCCGACCGGCCCGGGTGCCCGCACCCGGCGCAAGGTGGCCGACCAGACCCGGGCCCAGCAGGCCGCCGCGCGCGCGGCGAAGCGGCGGAAGGCGCAGTAGATGCGACGCCTGTTCTGGGTCGCCGTCGGGGCGGCCGCCGGGGTCTACGCCGTCCGCAAGGTGCAGAAGACCCTGCACGCCTACAGCCCGGCCGGCCTGGCCGAGCGCGCCACCGGCGTCGGCGGCAGTCGTGCGCGCCTTCGCCGACGAGGTCCGCGCCGGCATGGCCGAGCGCGAGGCCGAGCTGCGCGAGGCGCTGGGCATGGAGCCGGCCCACGACGCGCCGCTGACGCCCAGCCGAGGCCGCCGACCTGATCGACCACCCGCGCCAAGCACCACGGAGGAGCGCCGCTGATGGAGACCGCCGAGATCAAGCGTCGGTGGCTGCAGTTCTTCGGCGAGCGCGGCCACACCGTCGTCCCGAGCGCCTCGCTGCTGCTCGACGACCCCAACCTGCTGTTCGTCAACGCCGGCATGGTGCCGTTCAAGCCGTACCTCCTCGGCCAGGAGACGCCGCCCTACCAGCGCGCCACCAGCGTGCAGAAGTGCGTGCCGCACCCTCGACATCGAGGAGGTCGGCAAGACCACCCGGCACGGCACGTTCTTCCAGATGAACGGCAACTTCTCCTTCGGCGACTACTTCAAGGAAGGCGCCATCGAGCTGGCCTGGGAGCTGGTCACCGGCTCGCAGTCGCGAGGGCCTCCTCGGCTTCGACCCCGACGACGGTCTGGGTCACGGTGCTCGAGGGCGACGACGAGGCCGCCCGAGCTCTGGCGCAAGGTCGCCGGCCTGCCCGAGGAGCGCATCCAGCGGCGCGGCCTGGCCGACAACTACTGGCACATGGGCGTCCCCGGGCCGGGCGGCCCGTGCAGCGAGATCTACATCGACCGCGGCCCCGAGCACGGCCCCGACGGCGGCCCGATCGTCGACGAGGACCGGTTCCTGGAGATCTGGAACCTCGTCTTCATGCAGGAGGACCTCGGCGCGGTCCGCAGCAAGGTCGACTTCGACGTCCTCGGTGCCGCTGCCGCAGCCGAACATCGACACCGGCATGGGCCTCGAGCGGGTCGCCTACCTGCTCCAGGGCGTCGACAACCTCTACGAGATCGACGAGGTCTACCCGGTCCTCGACCGCGCGGCGGCGATGGCCGGCAAGCGCTACGGCCGCACGGCGACCGCACGACCCCGACGACGTGCGGCTGCGGGTCGTCGCCGACCACGTGCGCAGCGCGCTGATGCTGATCAACGACGGCGTCAGCCCCGGCAACGAGGCGCGCGGCTACGTGCTGCGCCGGCTGCTCCGCCGGACCGTGCGCTCGATGCGCCTGCTCGGCGTCGAGGACCCGGTGCTGCCCGAGCTGCTGCCGATCAGCCGCGACGCGATGGCCCCGTCGTACCCGGAGCTGGTCGACCGGGCTTCGGCCGGATCTCCTCGCTCGCGTACGCCGAGGAGGAGACGTTCCGGCAGACCCTGCGAGCCGGCACGACGATCCTCGACACCGCGGTCGCGGAGACCAAGCGCGAGGGCGGCACGACGCTGTCCGGCGACCGCGCGTTCCAGCTGCACGACACCTACGGCTTCCCGATCGACCTCACCCTCGAGATGGCGGCCGAGCAGGGTCTCGCGGTCGACGAGGCCGGCTTCCGCCGGCTGATGCGCGAGCAGCGCGAGCGGGCCCAGGCCGACTCGCAGGCCAAGAAGCTGCGGCCACGCCGACCTGTCGCGCCTACCGCGACGTGCTCGACGCCGGCGGGCCGATCGACGTTCACCGGGTACGACGAGGTGGTCAGCGAGTCGCGGGTCCTCGGGCCTGCTGGTCGGCGGGGTCGGCGTCCCGGCCGCCCGCGAGGGCGACGACGTCGAGCTCGTCCTCGACCGCACCCCGTTCTACGCCGAGGGCGGCGGCCAGCTCGCCGACCAGGGCGTGATCCGGCTGGGCAACGGCGCCGAGGTCGAGGTACACGACGTGCAGACCCCGCTGCCCGGCGTGATCGTGCACCGCGGCACCGTGACCCGCGGCGAGGTCACCCGCGGACGACACCGCCGTCGGCGAGGTCGACGTCGGCGCCGGCGGCGCGCGATCAGCCGCGCGCACACCGCCACCCACCTGGTGCACAAGGCGTTCCGCCAGACGCCTCGGCGAGACGGCGACCCAGGCCGGCTCGGAGAACGCGCCCGGCCGGTTCCGGTTCGACTTCGCCTCGCCCGTCGGCGGTGCCGCCGTCGGTGCTGCGCGACGTCGAGCAGGAGGTCAACGAGGTGCTCGCCGCCGACCTGGACGTCCGCGCCGAGGTGATGACCCAGGACCAGGCGCGGGCGGCTCGGCGCGATGGCGCTGTTCGGCGAGAAGTACGGCGACGAGGTCCGCGTCGTCTCGGTCGGCGACTGGGCCCGCGAGCTCTGCGGCGGCACCCACGCGCAGCGTTCCGGCCAGCTCGGCATGGTCAAGATCCTCGGCGAGGCGTCGATCGGCGCCGGGCGTACGGCGGGTCGAGGCGCTGGTCGGCGTCGACGCCTACCAGTTCCTGGCCCGCGAGCACGCGCTGGTCGCCCAGCTCACCGAGGCGCTCAAGGTCCGCCCCGAGGAGCTGCCCGAGCGGGTCGCCGCGCTGACCGCCCGGCTGCGCGAGGTCGAGAAGGACCTGGAGAAGCTGCGGTCGGCACAGGTGCTGGAGGCCGCCGGCCAGCTCGCCGCGAGCCCGACCGACGTCTTCGGCGTCGGCGTGGTGGCCCACCGGGCCCCGGACGGCACGGCCGCCGACGACCTGCGCCGGCTGGTCCTCGACGTGCGGGGCCGGATCCCGGCCGACCGGCCGGCCGCGGTGGCGATGGTCTCGGTCGCGAACGGCCGGCCGGTCGTCGTGGTCGCGGTCAACGACAAGGGCCGCGAGTGGGGCGTCAAGGCCGGCGAGCTGGTGCGGGTCGCCGCGGGTGTCCTCGGCGGCGGCGGCGGCGGCAAGGACGACGTCGCGCAGGGTGGCGGCAGCGACCCGACCAAGGTCGACGAGGCGCTGCGCAGCATCGAGCACACCGTGGGCCAGCGGGTCACCGGCAGCGCGTGAGGTCGGGAGGCGCGACCATGCGGGCCGGCGTACGGCTGGGTGTCGACGTCGGCTCGGTCCGGGTCGGGGTGGCCGCCTGCGACCCGGCCGGCCTGATCGCGACCCCCGTCGCAGACGCTGCGCCGCGACCAGGGCGACCTGGCGGCGCTGGCCGGCGCTGGTCACCGAGCGTGACGCCGTCGAGGTCGTCGTCGGTCTGCCGACGTCGCTGTCCGGTCGGCCCGGACCGGCCGCCGAGGCCGCCGCCGCGTACGCTGGACAGCTGGCCGACCGTCTCGCGGTCGCCGGTCCGGCTGGTCGACGAGCGGTTCTCCACGGTCGGTGCCCAGCGTGGACTGCAGGCGAGCGGGGTAGACACGCGCACGGGCCGCAGCGTCATCGACCAGGCCGCTGCTGTCATCATCTTGCAAGGCGCGCTGGACGCCGAGAGGGCGTCCGGCGTGGCACCTGGCCGGCTGGTCGAGCGCACGCACACGGGGCGACGAGCCTGCCGCCCGCGAGGCTGCGGGTGCGCCGGACGACGTGAGAGGCGAGGCATGACGGATCTGTCCGTGTGGTCGGAGGAGGAGGCGCGCCCCGGCGCCGTCGCCGGCGGCGCAAGAAGCAACCGCGGCAAGGACGGGTTCGCCGTCGTCGTCGCCCTGCTCCTCGTGGTCGGCCGTCCTCGGCGGCGGCGCGGTGCTCGCCATGGGCGGCATCAGCAAGCTCAAGGACACCTTCTCGTCCTCGAGCGCCCCCGACTACCCCGGCCCGGGCGAGGGCGAGGTCGTCATCGAGGTCGAAGTCCGGCCAGACCGCCGCCGACGTGGCCGAGACGCTTGAAGTCCGAGGACGTCGTCAAGAGCACCCAGGCGTTCATCGAGGCCGCCAACGCCGACCCGGACGCGTCCAACCTGCAGCCCGGCTTCTACCAGCTGCAGCACAAGATGCCGGCCGCCGACGCCCTGGCCGCCGTGCTCGACCCCGCGGCCCGGATCCAGGCGCGGGTCACCCTGCCCGAGGGCCTGCGGCTCGACGAGACCCTGCAGCGGCTGGCCAAGGAGCACCGAGCTGCCGCTCGAGGACTACGAGAAGGCGCTCAAGCAACGGCCGGCGAGCTCGGTCTGCCCGGACTACGCCGAGGGCAACCCGGAGGGCTTCCTCTACCCGGCGACCTACGACGTGCAGCCGAACGCCGACGCCGCCGGCGTGCTGACCCAGCTGTTCGACGGCGTACGCGGCGGCGGCGGACAAGGCCGGGGTCGAGCGCACCCAGCGCGTCCCCGGAGGAGATCGTCATCATCGCCAGCCTGGTCGAGGCCGAGGCCCGGCTACGCCGAGGACTTCGGCAAGGTCGCCCGGGTCGTCTACAACCGGCTCGAGCAGGGCATGCCGCTGCAGTTCGACTCGACGGTCAACTACGCGCTCAAGGCCGACAAGGAGATCGTCACCTACGAGGACCTCGGCGCCGACTCGCCGTACAACACCTACAAGAACACCGGGCTGCCGCCCGGCACCGATCAACTCGCCGGGGCTGCGCCGCGATGACCGCAGCGGTCAACCCGACCGAGGGCGACTGGCTGTACTTCGTCACGACCGACCCGGAGAAGGGCACGACGAAGTTCACCGGCGACTACCAGGAGTTCCTCCGGTTCAAGGACGAGCTCAAGTCCAACCAGTGACCGCGGGTCCCGCGACGCGCCGGGCCGCGGTGCTCGGCTCCCCGGTCGGGCACTCGCTGTCGCCGGCGCTGCACCGCGCTGCCTACGCCCACGCTCGGGCTGACCGGCTGGACCTACGACGCGTACGACGTCGACGAGGCCGGCCTGGCCGGCTTCCTGGCCGGCCTCGACGCCGTCGTGGGCCGGACTGTCGCTGACCATGCCGCTCAAGGCTGCCGTGCTGCCGCTGCTGGACGCCGCCTCGCCGGTCGTCGAGACCGTCGGCGCCGCCAACACCGTGCTGCTCCGGGACGGCCGCCGGGTGGGGGAGAACACCGACGTCCCGGGCATGGTCGGCCGCGCTGCGCCGACCCGCGGGGTCAGCACGGTCGACCGGCGCGGTCGTGCTCGGCGGCGGGCGCCACGGCCGCGCTCGGCGGTCGCCGCTCTGGCGGCGGTGACCCGCTCGGTGCCGGCCTACGTCCGCGACCCGGCCCGCCGAGCCGGTCTCGAGCCGGCCGCGGCCGGCGCCGGGGTGCACCCTCGAGGTCGAGCCGTGGGCCGCGCCGCGCGACGGCGCTGGACGCGCCGCTGGTGGTCGCGACGACCGCCGCCGGCGGCACCGACGCGCTGGTCGCCGGCGGTGCCGCCGCGCAGTCGGCGTGCTCTTCGAGGTGCTCTACGACCCGTGGCCGACCCCGCTCGCGGCCGCCTGGGTGGCGCGCGGCGGCCCGGTCGTCGACGGCCTGGACCTGCTGGTCCACCAGGCCGTGCTGCAGGTGTCGCTGATGACCGGCGCCGAGGTCGACGTGCCGAGCTGGCCCGGGTCCTGCGGGCGGCGGGGGAGCGCGCGCTGCGCGCTGAGGCACCCGCTGCTCCTCCGGGTCCTCCGAGCGGCTCACCGCCGTCGTCCGGCCGTCGCTCAAGCATCGGGCAACCCCGCCGATGGGTCTAGGGACGGAACGGGTCGAACGTCGCCCGGCAGCAGCGGCACGAGGTGGACGATGAGCGAAGCGTATGGCGACCAGTCGTCGGCTGGCCCGAGCAGGTCGAGCCAGCTGGACCGGATCCTGAGCGAGCTGGTGGGCCAGGTGCCCGAGATCGAGGCTGCGTCCGTGGTGTCCTTCGACGGCCTCGCGATGGCCTCCGCCCTGCCGGCCGGCATGGACGAGGACCGGGTGGCCGCCATGAGCGCCGCCCTGCTCTCGCTGGGCGAGCGCGCCGCCGAGGGCCTCGGCCGCGGCGCCCTGTCCCAGGTCTACGTCGAGGGCGAGAACGGCACCGTCTTCCTGATCTCGGCCGACGACGAGGCCGTCCTGGTCGCCGTCGCCGCCAAGGGCGCCAAGGTCGGCCTGATGCTCTTCGAGGTGCGCCGGGCCGCCGCCGCCGTCGCCGATGCGCTGCGCGTCGAGCTGCGCCTACGAGGCACGTCCCCGAGCGGCCCGCGCCGCACCGCTGCAGGTCGTCGACCCAGCCGCACCTACGTGACGAGCACGGCCGGCCAGCCGCGTCGACCGAGACGACCGAGCTGGAGCTGACGATGAAGCTCGAGGGCTCGCTCGACGCGTTCAGCCTGCCGGACATCTTCCAGCTGCTGAGCTTCACCAAGAAGACCGGCGGGCTGCACCTGGCCCAGCGACGGCTCGCGACGGCGTCGTCTTCTTCACCAGCGGCCAGATCACCGGCGCGTCGGCGGACAGCTCGCGGCAGCCGCTGGCCCGGCGCCTGGTCGGCAGCGGCACGCTCGACCGACGAGGCCCTGACCGCCGCCGTCGACGCCGCCGGCCAGGGCGAGGGCCTCGGCGTCGTCCGGGCCCTGCTCGAGCACGGCGCCGTCGACGCCGACCTGCTCCGCCGGGCCGCCACCGACCAGTCCGTCGACGCCGTGTTCGACCTGCTCCGCTGGCGCGACGGCGACTTCGCCTTCGTCATGGACGAGGCCAACCCGGACGACGTCGGCGTGACGCTGTCGGTCGAGGCGGTCCTCGCCGACGCCGAGTCCCGCCAGCTCGACCTGGGAGACGCGTGTCGCAGGTCGTGCCGTCGCCCCGGGCCGTCCTCGTCCATGCCGGTCGTGCTGCCGACCGACCCGGAGGTCACCCGCGAGGAGTGGTCGCTGCTCGCCCTGGTCGACGGACGGCGCAGCGTCACCGAGCTGGTCGACCTCACCGGCAGCGGCCAGTACGCCGTCGTGTCGACCCTCGCCGCTCTCGTGCAGCGCGGCCTGCTCGAGGTCCGCCCGGAGTCGGGCGAGGCCGACGACCACGTCACCGTCGTCGTGCGCCGCCAGCGCCTGCTCGCCCCGCTCGAGGACGCGCCGTTCGTCCCCGTCCAGGAGACACCGACCGAGGAAGCTCCGCCCGCGCCGCCGGCGAAGCAGCCCGGGAAGGCCGCGAAGGCGATGGCCGAGGCCCACGCCAGCTCGTCCGCCGGTGACGAGGGCGACGCCGGTCAGCAGGGCCTGTCGTCCCCGGACGCCGACGGCGGCGAGCGTGAGCTGGCCACCGCCACGGCCGGCGCCGACGGCCCGGTGATGCTCGGCGGGGCGCACGTCCCGCAGGACGTCGTGCCGCCGCGGCCCGAGCCGTTCCTGCCCAAGCGGCAGGCCGACTTCGAGGAGACGCCGTCGGCACCTGCCGTCCGCGCCGTGCACGTGCAGGCGGGGCCGTCGGCCTCGATGTCCGGGCTCGGCGACGTCGTCGGTGCCACCGCGACCGCTCCGGACCCGGATGCGCTGTCCGTCATCGAGCGGGACCCCAACGTCAACCGCAGCCTGATGCTGCGGCTCATCGCCGGCGTGAGGGGTCTCTAGTGGCAACCGGACGGGCTCGCCGCCGCGGCGGACAGGCAGTGAAGGTGGTCGTCACCGGCCCGTTCGCCGCCGGCAAGACGACGCTGATCCGCACCATCAGCGAGATCACCGTGCTCTCGACCGAGCGCGGGATCACCGACTCGACCCGCAAGCGCAAGGCCGAGACGACCGTGGCGATGGACTTCGGTCGCATCACGATCGACCGCGACCTGGTGCTCTACCTGTTCGGCACCCCGGGCCAGGACCGCTTCGACTTCATGTGGGAGATCCTCGGCGAGGGCATGATCGGCTACCTGCTGCTCGTCGACGCGTCCCGTGAGGACTCCGTGCAGGAGGCTGCGCGGCATCCTCGAGCGCGTTCCGGACGATGGCGCGGGTGCCGTACGTCGTCGCGCTCAACCGGGCCGGCGCCGAGGACCACGCGCTGATCGAGGGGGTCCGGCAGCAGCTGGACATCCCGTCCGACGTGGCCATCCTCGCCGTGCGACGCCACCGACAAGGAGTCGGTCAAGAACGTCCTGCTGGCCCTGCTCTACGCGGTCCTCGACGAGGTCGAGACCGAGGCCGTCCGGGCCTGAGGTGGCCGTGGCCGATGTGGGGCCTGCGCGACCGGTCTGACGGGCGGGCGTCGCCGCCGTCCCGACCCGCCGGTCAGCGTGACGCTGGTGCTCGCACGGAGGCCAGGTGGTCGCCGTACCGCCGGACTCGGCGCTGGCCCGCTCGATGGGCCAGATCGCCGCACTGCTCGCTCACTGGTGAGCCGTCGCGCGACTGCTTCAGGAACGCACCTGCCTGACCCGATGGTCAGGGAGGACATCTCGTACACGGGAAGGGACGGCGCGTGAAGCAGCTCGGCGACATCCTGCTGGAGGGCGGGCTGGTCAGCCCGACCCAGCTCGCAGGCCGCCTACGACGAGCAGCAGCGGGTCGGCCGGGCCCTCGGGCGCGTGCTGATCGAGCAGGGCGTGCTCACCGAGTCCCAGCTGGTCGCCGCGCTCGCCACCCAGATCGGCCTGCGGTTCGTCGACCTCTCCGACTTCGCCGGTCGACGGCTCCGCCGTCGGCCGGGTCCCCGGCGCCGGTCGTGCCGCCGCCACTCGGCGCATGCCGATCGGCTTCGAGGACGGCAAGCTGCTGGTCGCGATGGCCGACCCGGCCAACGTCTTCGCGATCGACGACATCCGCGTCGCTCACCGGCATGGACGTCAAGCCGGTCGTCGCCACCCGGGCCGACGTCGCCGCCGCGATCGACCGCTACTACCGCGCCGACTCCGACATCGACGACCTCACCAGCGTCCTCGACGCGCAGGAGGAGGAGGACGACCTCTCCAAGGTCAAGGAGATCGTCGAGGACGCGCCGATCGTCAAGTACGTCAACCTGCTGATCACGCAGGCGATCCAGGACCGCGCGTCGGACATCCACCTCGAGCCGACCGAGCACGACCTGCGGGTGCGCTTCCGCATCGACGGCGTGCTGCACGAGGTCATGCGCTCGCCGAAGGCGATCCAGTCCGGCGTCATCAGCCGGCTGAAGATCATGGCCGACATCAACATCGCCGAGCGCCGCATCCCGCAGGACGGCCGCCTGTCGGTCAACGCCCACGGGCAAGCAAGATCGACCTGCGCGTCGCGACCCTGCCGACGGTGTGGGGCGAGAAGGTCGTCATGCGAATCCTGGACAACTCCACGGCGCAGCTGGACCTCGACCGACCTCGGCTTCTCCGAGCAGCAACTACGAGCGCTACTCGCGAGAGCTTCACCAAGCCGTACGGGATGATCCTGGTCACCGGGCCGACCGGGTCCGGCAAGTCGACGACGCTGTACGCCACGCTGAACATCGTCAGCAGGCCCGAGGTCAACGTCATCACGGTCGAGGACCCGGTCGAGTACCGGCTGCCCGGCATCAACCAGGTGCAGACCAACACCAAGGCCGGCCTGACGTTCGCCTCGGCGCTGCGCTCGATCCTGCGGTCCGACCCCGACATCGTGCTGATCGGTGAGATCCGCGACCACGAGACCGGCGCAGATCGCCGTCGAGGCCGCCCTCACCGGCCACCTCGTGCTGTCGACCCTGCACACCAACGACGCGCCGTCGGCCGATCACCCGGCTGACCGAGATGGGCATCGAGCCGTTCCTCGTCGGGTCGGCGCTGGACGCGGTGCTCGCCCAGCGGCTCGCCCGCCGGCTGTGCGCGAAGTGCAAGGAGGCGTACACGCCCGACCCGCGGAGCTCCTGGTGGCGTCCCGGTTCCCGTGGCACGACGGCGAGCCGCTGCCCGAGCTGTTCCGGCCGGTCGGCTGCTCGGCGTGCGCCAAGACCGGCTACAAGGGCCGGCTGGCGCTGCACGAGGTCATGGCGGTCACCGAGGAGATCGAGCGGCTCGCCGTCGAGCAGCGCCTCCGCCGACGGTGATCGAGCAGGTGGCCACGCGAACGAGGGCATGAGGACGCTGCGCGACGACGGGCTGGACAAGGTGCTCGCGGGCGTCACCTCGCTCGAGGAGATCCTCCGCGTCGTCGTCTAAAGACCTGGCAAGGTCGGCCACCGACGGCTCAAGGCCAGGGCCCGATCGGCCGATCCTCTCGCGAGACAGGTGTGCCGCGGTCCGCGGGCCGCCGTAGCGAGAGGGGTCAGCAGGTGGAGACGTCCGGATACCAGCCGGTGCCGAACGAGCCGGGAGGCTTCGCGGCCGTGCCCGTGCCGACGCGCCCGAGGCCGAGGCCGACGAGCCCGGGCGCCGGGTGGACCTACTCCTACGTCGGCCGAGCCCGGTGCCGCGGAGGCCGACGAGCTGTCCGCGCCGATCGCCCCGGTCCTGCCGAGCGGCCCCGGTCGCCGAGCCCGCTCCCGCCGGCCGGTGGCCTCGCTGGAGCCCTGCCGTACCAGCCGCCGGCCGCCGCGCTCGAGCAGCCGGTGTCGTACGACGCCGGCGCCCGAGCTCGCGGCGCCAGCCGCGCTGCCCGCAGGCGCCCACCGCCTACGCTGCCGCGAGCAGGTCGCCCCGTCGACGAGCACCGCTCGCCGCCGGCCCCGGCCGCGTTCGCGGGCGACGTCGTGAGCGTCTCGCGACGGCAGCCTCGGTGCTGGTCGCCGAGTCGGAGGCCGAGGAGTCGGCCTACCAGCGCGGCTCGACCGAGGCCGAGGGCGACGAGAACGACATCAGCCTCAACGACCTGCTGATGCACGTGCTCGACACGCGGCGCCTCCGACCTGCACCTGACGTCGGGCGCCCGGCCCGCGATCCGCTCAACGGCGAGCTGAAGCAGCTGGAGGACCAGCCGATCCTCACCCCGCCGGTCATCCAGCGGGTGCTCTACGCCGCCCTCACCCAGAAGCAGCGGGAGAAGTTCGAGGAGAACCTCGAGCTCGACTTCGCCTACAGCGTCCCGGGCCGGGCCCGGTTCCGCGTCAACATCTACCGCCAGCGCGACGCGCTCGGCGCGGCCTTCCGCATCATCCCGTTCGAGATCAAGCAAGCTCGAGGACCTCGGCGTGCCGCCGTCGGTGGCCGAACTTCGCGTCGCTGCCGCGCGGCTTCGTCCTCGTCACCGGCCCGACCGGCTCCGGCAAGTCGACGACGCTCGCGTCGCTGATCGACCTGGCCAACCGGACCGCGCAGCGAGCACATCATGACCGTCGAGGACCCGATCGAGTTCCTGCACCGGCACCAGAAGTGCATCGTCAACCAGCGCGAGGTGGGGGAGGACACCTAGTCCTTCCAGAACGCGCTCAAGCACGTGCTGCGCCAGGACCCCGACATCATCCTGGTCGGCGAGATGCGCGACCTGGAGACCATCTCGGTGGCGCTGACCGCCGCCGAGACCGGCCACCTCGTCTTCGCCACCCTGCACACCCAGGACGCCGCGCAGACGATCGACCGCATCATCGACGTCTTCCCGCCCAACCAGCAGCAGCAGGTCCGCGTCCAGCTGGCCGGCTCGCTGCAGGGCGTCGTCTGCCAGACCCTGGCCAAGACCGCGCGACGGGCACGGGCCGGGCCGTCGCGACCGAGGTGCTGGTCGCCACGCCGGCCATCCGCAACCTGATCCGCGAGGGCAAGACCCACCAGATCTACTCGGCCATGCAGGCCGGCGCGAAGCACGGCATGCACACCATGGACCAGCACCTCGCCGACCTGGTGATGAAGGGCAAGATCACCTACGAGGTCGGCCTCGAGAAGTGCCACCACGTCGAGGACTTCAACCGGCTCGCCGGCCGAGGCTGAGAGGCAATCCGATGGCAGCGACGCATGACCTACGAGTACTCGGTCCGGGACCAGACCGGGAAGATCGTCACCGGCACGCTGGAGGCGGACTCCCAGGCCGCGGTGGCGCAGCAAGCTCAAGACAGATGGGCTACGCGCCGCTGTCAGCATCAGCGAGCACAAGGCCGGGATGAAGCAAGGAGATCAACATCCCGGGCTTCGGCAAGAAGGTCAAGCTCAAGGACCTCGCGGTCATGTCGCGGCAGTTCGCCGACGATGATCAACTCCGGCCTGTCGCTGCTGCGCGCGCTGACGATCCTGGCCGAGCAGACCGAGAACAAGGAGCTCGCCCGGGTCCTCGGCGAGGTCGCGCAACGACGTCGAGACCGGCAGCGCGCTCTCGCAGGCGCATGGCCAAGCACCCGGACGTCTTCCCGCCGCTGATGGTCAACATGATCCGGGCCGGCGAGGTCGGCGGCTTCCTCGACGCGGTGCTGCTGCAGATCGCGGACGAACTACGAGGCCGAGGTCAAGCTGCGCGGCAAGGTCAAGTCGGCGATGACCTACCCGGTCGTCGTGTTCGTCATCGCCATCCTCGCCGTCATCGGCATGCTGCTCTTCATCGTCCCGGTCTTCGCCGGCATGTTCGACGACCTCGGCGGCGACGCTGCCGGCGCCGACCCGGGTCCTGGTGTTCCTCAGCGAGGCGATGAAGGTCGCTGGCGCCGATCGGCTGTGGTGGGCTTCATCGCGCTTCATGGTCACCTGGCCGCAAGGTCAAGCACACGCGACCAGGTGCGCAACGTCGCTCGACCCGCTCAAGCTCAAGCTGCCGGTCTTCGGCCAGCTGTTCCAGAAGATCGCGCTCAGCCGGTTCAGCCCGCAACCTCGGCACCATGATGAAGTCCGGCGTCCCGATCCTGCAGGCGCTCGACATCGTCGCGGACACCACCGGCAACGTCGTCCTCGAGCGCGCCATCACGCGACGTCCAGGAGAGCGTCCGCAGCGGCGAGTCGCTCGCCGAGCCGCTGGCGAAGCACCCGGTCTTCCCGCCGATGGTGGTGCAGATGATGGCCGTCGGCGAGGACACCGGCGCCCTGGACACGATGCTGGCACAAGATCGCCGAGTTCTACGACCAGGAGGTCGAGGCGACCACCGAGGCGCTCACCGCGCTGATCGAGCCGCTGATGATCGCCTTCCTCGGCGCGCATCATCGGGTCGATGATCATCGCGCTGTACATGCCGATCTTCAAGGTCTTCGACCTGATCAGAGTAGCCGACCGCTGGCCACGTCGGACGGGCCGGACCCGTTCGGCGTCCGGCCCGTCCGCCGTTCGGCCTAGCCCCATCGGGTGGTCGCGGAAATTGTCCTCGGCAACGGCTCAAGCGCGGTCCGTCACGGCACCGAAAACCTCTATGTCATCGAGCCACACCGGCCAGAAACGGCACACCCGTCGCGAGACGGGGTCGCAAAGCCAGGGAACCGCGTGACAGAGATCGCGGTCAGCCCAGCTGCCTCGGCCGGCACCCACAAGGGTGCCGCGAGGGACCGGCGGCGCGGCTCATCGGGATCGGTCCTGAAAGGACGGAGCATCACATGCTCGCTCGCATCCGCAAGGCGGCGGAGGAGAAGGACCAGGGCTTCACCCTGATCGAGCTCCTCGTCGTCATGATCATCATCGGCATCCTCGCCGCCATCGCCATCCCGGTGTTCCTCTCCCAGCGTGAGAAGGCCCGGGACTCCTCCACCAAGGCCGACGTGTCCACCGTCGGCAAGGAGCTCGCGACCTACTTCGTCGAGCCGGCCGCCGTGCCGAACGTCACCGTCGCCCAGGCTCCTCCTGGCGACAACGTCGTCCTCTCCGACGCCGGCGTTCCTTTCGCCGACATCAAGGTCAGCAAGGGCACCGACCAGGTGACCGCCACCAACCTGAACAGCGACACCCTCTGGTGCATCGGCTTCACCAACGCCGACGGCAAGCAGAAGACCTACAAGTACTCCGCCGCCGGCGGTTTGGAGACCGGCGCCTGCCCGTGATCCTGATCTCCGAGTAGCTCTGGGCGGCCCCGATGGGGCCGCCCAGAGTCATTGTCCGACCGGGGTGTGCGGAGATCACGCGACTTCCGCACACCCCCACTCATCTGCCCGCTTGACGGAAGCTCGTGCGTCGGCCAAGCGCTGCACATTGCCTCAACCGGCCGAACGCCAGGACTCAAGAATTCATGACGTGGAGTCGATCAGAGTGGTGAAGCCGCGGCTCAACGCCGCCATCACGAGCGAAGAAGGGGGTCTGACGTGAGCTCCAGGTCGACAAGGTCGCCCGCGCGGAACTCCTCCGAGCAGGGCTTCACTCTAGTCGAGCTCCTCGTGGTCATGATCATCATCGGCATCCTGACATCCATCGCGATCCCGGCCTTCCTCAGCCAGCGGGCAAACGCCCACGACGCGTCCACCAAGGCAGACGTGTCGCACCTCGCCAAAGAGGTCGCCACCTACTTCGTCGACGGCAACTCGACGCTCACCCTGGACTTCGTCAGCGTGCCGGGCAGCGTGGTGCTCGCCGATGCGAACGGCTATGCGTCCACCATCAATCTCACGAACGGCACCGCACGCCCGGCCAGTGGCGCGTCGTCGAACCTGAACAGCGAGACCCTGTGGTGCGTCTCTCTCACCGACCCGAAGGGTCGCCAGAAGGACTACAAGTTCACCGCTGCCAACGGGCTCGACACCGGGACCTGCTGATGAAGGAGAGACTGCACCGACGTGGCGGCGACCGAGGCTTCACGCTGATCGAGCTGTCGGTCACCATGGTGATCTTCTCGATCCTCGTCGCGGTGTCCGTCGGCGGGTTCAGCAGGTACCGGAACGCTCAGGACGAGCGCGGTACTGCGGTGCAGATCGAGGAAGTGCTGCGCAACGCGCAGTCCCGGGCACAGGCCGAAGGCATCAACTACTGCGTGACCTTCGACGTCGCGGCACGCGCCTGGAAGGTCTACCGCTCGACCTGCTCGACAGGGCTGCTCGTCTCGAAGGGCGTGACCGCGAATCCCGGCGTCCTCCTGGCCTCACCGAGCTTCCTCCAGGCCGACGGCAGCACCACGGCGAACGCCCAGTTCACGCCACGTGGCACGGCCACGGCGGGATCCGTCAAGGTGACCCGGCTGTCGTCATCCAAGGTCTACACCGTCAAGGTCGAGGGGCTCACCTCTCGCGTCTCCGTGAACGGACTGCGCTGATGCTGATGAACAAGCTCGCTGGTCGTCGTGAGGGAGACGAGGGCTTCACCCTCGTCGAGCTGCTCATCGCGATGATGATCTTCAGCATCGCCGTGATGGCGCTGATCCCGATGTTCCTGAGCATGACCAAGGCGTCGGTCTTCGCCAAGACCGCGACCCAGGCCCGGAACCTGGCGCAAGACCAGGTGGAGGGCATGCGCCAGCTCCCGTTCCACGTGGATGCCTCCAACCAGCGCGACGCCACCGGTGCGGCGGCGCCGGCTGCGAAGGTCGACCTCGTCGACAACTACTTTCCGTCCCTGACGCCGGTGGCGACCGGGACGACGATCGCCAACGTCAGCACGGGCTACGTGTCGGCGGCGGCGGTCGCCGGTCGCGCCCCCGGGGACCCGGCCGGCGACTTCTACCGAACCGTTCGCAGCCGCACTCTCCCGGGCGAGGGCTCGACCTATCGGATTCTCGTCGTCGCCCAGTTCCTCACCGGCGCCGGTGCTGCGGTGGCCCCCCAGGCCGGCTACGCCTACCAGAACACGGCGGGTCTGGACGAGGTCCCGAGCACCGTCATGGCGGTCACCGTCCAGGTCGTGTGGACGCGGTACGGCAAGGTCCGGTCGCACAAGACGTACACCCGGATCGACCAGGCGCAGCCGACCAAGCCACTGGTGAATGGCCAGGCGCGAGCCGAGCTGCTCAAGGTGGCCAGCACCCTGCCCGGCGGCGTCCAGGTCACGGCGGACCTTGCCAGCGTCAACGCAGACGGTTCGGCGGCTGCCGGCATCACCTCCTCGGTCGACGCGCTCGGAGCCTCGGTGGCGATGACCCCGGGCATCAATGTCCAAGGAGCCCGAAGCTCGGGCAACGCGCCCCCGTCCCAGACCGTCCCCACCGTGACGGACACCAGCGGTGGCGACCTTCAGGGCACTGGTTGCAACACGGTCTGCTTCGGCAAGACCGTCGTGACCGGGGGATCCCTCAAGGTCGACCGCGCACTGCCGCTCGTCGGCTACGCCGCAGATGGGACGGGCAACCCCATCTTCGCCTCCGTGAACGGCGCAGGGGGAGCAGGGCGACCAGCGTTCCGGTTCGCGAACCTGCCGGACCGCATCGACCTGATGCTTCAGAACAACGTCCCTCTCGTCACGCTGCGGCCCAAGGAGCAGCTGGGGGTCACGTCGTCCGGAGGCAGTGCGGACGGCACCGCCTTCGGCGGCCTGTGGACGACGCAGACGTCCGGCCTGACCCACGCCGTCAACGCCTGGGCCGGCTCCTGCGGGTCCGCTGGCGCAATGTGTCCGTCGACGCATGCGGCGGGATCGGTCATCGACGTCATGCCGACGACCTTCACACCGTCAGGGCGCGGGGTCGTCCAGATCCAGGTCTACGGAGCAGTCCTGAAGTGCAGCACCGACGGGACGACGCCCTCGGCGACGGCAACCTTCAAGGCCGACGTCTACGCCTGGAAGAGCGGCAGCTACCAGCTGGTCGGCACCGTCCAGAACGGTGGCAGCGCACTGCCCGACCCGGCGACCATCAAGGTCGCGAACGTGGCGGGGACCGACCATTGGCTGAGCGAGTACATCCCCAGCTGGACGGCGCTCACGACCCTGGACATCCTGACCGGTGCGGGAGGAAACGTCGCTCGCGGAACTACTGACGGCATCATCACGCTCAACACCGTTCCTACTCGGGTGGGCGACCCCGGCTCGGCCATCTCCGTCCAGGTCGCGCCGATGTCCTGCTACGCAGAGGACAACCGATGAAGCGCGACGACTCAGGTTTCACCATGGTCGAGCTTCTGGTGGCGTCGATGATGTTCTTCGTGATCCTCGCGGCGATCGCCACGGTCGTCGCCACCTCGAGCAGCAGCGTCGAGACCACCCGCCAGACCAACGACCTCAACGAGCAGGCGCGTCTCGCGCTGAACCGGATCACTCGCGAGCTGCGTCAGGCCTCGGAGATCGAAGAGGTCAAGATCACGGGCGGTCAGATCACCGGGATGACGTTCACGGTCGACTTCAACGGCAACGGCAGCATCGACTCCAGCGCGGCCGACCCCGAGCGTCTGACCTACTGCTGGGACACAGCAGGCCGCAGGCTGCTCCTCACGGCGGATGTCGGAGGCGGGTTCCCCTGCGACAACCCGGCCGCGCTGCCCATCCTCTCCTCCGACGTCCAGAGCCTCACAATCCAGCCCCGGTCCAACCTCTGGCAGTACGACGGTGCCTGCGCCGCCAGTCCGACGCCGGACGGTGTCGTGACCTGGCAGGAGCTCGACTGCGCACCGCTATCCGCCGGCGTGGGCAACCAGAATGGTGTGCTCGACACCATCGAGCTGCGCAACATCAACGGAGCGACCATCTCGCTCACGGTCCTGACCGGCGCCCGCCGTCAGGTCTACGAGACCCAAGTCAACATGAGGAACAAGGCATGATGAGCGCTCACCTGATCCGTCGTGTCCGCGCCGCTTCGGCGGACGCCGGCAACGCCATCGTCGTGGTCATGCTGGTGGTGGCGACGATGTCCGGTCTGGGCATCACTGCCACCGTCATGGCGGTCGCCAACAGCCAGAACGCGGACCGCGACCGGCAGGGCGCGATCGCGCTGGACGTCGCGGACGCCGGCGTCGCGGCCGGGATCGAGTTCCTGCGCAGCGGTGCCAGTGGCATCAACTGCCCCGAGTCCGGTCTCACGTTCAACGGGACCACGTGGACGAGCGCCACGGCCTGCACCGGTGCGTGGAACGGGCCGGCGAACGCCCAGACGGTGAGCGCGGGGGGGCAGCAGTACGCAGTGTGGATCTCGCGGGTCGCCAAGGCGGCCCCGCCCACCACGCGCGAGTCGGTCTACCGGATCAGGTCGAAGGGCACGACCAGCGTCTCCACCGCCGGAGTACGAGCGGTGGAAGCCACAGTCGTAGCGCGGCCGTTCACCTACCCGGTCGGGGTCTACGCCGACAGCGTCGTCGCTGTCGGTACTGCGGACGTGACCAACGAGACCATCTTCTCCAGCGGCTGCATCAGCGGCGTGAAGCACACCGGGGTCACCGGCAACGACATCTGGTACGGCGGCTTGGCCTCCATCAAGACCACGGGTGGCGTGACCTCGAGCAACGGCGCGTGCTCGGCCTCGAACGATGTCCTGAACAACGTCAACAAGTGCTACGGCTTCGGCAACACCGAGTACCCGGTGTCCACTCCCTACGGCGGTCCCCAGGCGACCCCTGGATCCTGCTACAACCTCACGACGACGAAGTTTACGCTGACGGACCTGCAGGACTCGTTCGGACTCACCGCGCGAGGGCTCCAGCCGCAGCAGTACGCCGCGTTGAAGGCGTTGGCGAAGAGCCAGGGGAACTACTACACGACGGCGAGCTACACGTCGCCGAACCCGGCGAACTACCCCAACACGGTGCTCTACTTCAAGGTGGCCCCGGGCGTCGAGGTCAACCTCAACTCCATCACGGGCTACTCGAGTGCGACCTGCGGAACGAGGTCCATCGTGGTGATCATCGAAGGCGGCGACGCTCGCATCAATGCGGGGGCGGACGTCGTCGGGGCGCTGTTCGTGCCGGACGGGACGCTGCGCGGAAACGGCAACTCGAAGTTCACCGGCACGGTCTTCGCGAAGAACCTCGACAAGTTCAACGGCACGGCCGAGATCCGTCTGGACGCCTGCTGGGCGGACAACTTCCCGTTGCTGAACGACTTCCGGGTCTCGGACTACCGCCAGGTCGACCGCTGACGGGCCCTGCTCGACCCACGTCCGCCGCCATTAGCCTTCAGGCCTTAGACGTGGTGACGATATTAAGGACATGACGACTGTGGCCGCTGCGTCGCTCGCGGGAGCGAGCTTCGTGCTCGGCCTGCTGGTCGGGTCCTTCCTCAACGTCGTCATCTGGCGGGTCCCGCGCGGCGAGTCGGTCGTCCGCCCGCCGTCGCACTGCCCGGGATGCGAGCAGCCGGTCCGGCCCCGGGACAACGTGCCGGTCGCTCAGCTGGCTGCTCCTGCGTGGCCGCTGCCGCGACTGCGGCGAGCCGATCTCGCCCGGTACCCCCTCGTCGAGCTGGCGCACCGGCGGTGTCTTCGCGGTCCTCGCGCTGCGCATCGGGCTGGCAGCCCGACCTGCCGGCCTTCCTCTACCTGGGAGCGGTCGGCGTCGCCCTGGCGATGATCGACATCGACCTCAAGCGGCTGCCGAACGTCCTCGTGCTGCCGTCCTACCTCGTCGCCGGCGTGCTGCTCGGCGCGGCGGCCCTGGTGGACGGCCGTGCGGCACGACCTGCTGCGGGCCGGCCGTCGGAATGGCGGCGCTGTACGGCTTCTACTTCGTGCTCGCGCTCGATCTACCCCGCGGGGATGGGCTTCGGCGACGTCAAGCTGGCCGGCGTGCTGGGGATCTACCTCGGCTGGCTGGGCTGGGGCGAGCTGGTCGTCGGCGCGTTCCTGGGATTCCTCTTCGGCGGTGTGGTGGGCCTGCTGTTGATGGCGGTCCGGCGGGCCGGGCGCAAGTCGAGCATCCCGTTCGGCCCGTACATGCTGGCCGGCGCCCTCGTCTCGATCCTGTGGGGCGGTGCTTTGGCAGACCTTTACCTCGACAACGTTCTCGGCTGAGCCGAAGGCTCAAGCCCGGCCCGGAACCGGCCGATCCCCTCTCTTGACATGACCCACAAGGGTCACCACGCGGCAGAAGCCGCCTCTGGGAGGGGAAGCGTCGTGGCAGTTCGATCCGCCATCGGTCTCGACATCGGGACCTCGGGCGTGCGCGCCGCCGAGCTCTCGTTCGGCAAGGACCAGGTCACACTCGAGAAGTTCGGCCAGGTGGCCCTTCCCGAAGGTGCCGTCCGGGACGGCGAGGTCGTCGACCCCGACACCGTCGCCGCCGCCATCAAGCAGCTCTGGGCCCACACGAAGTTCAGCAGCAAGAAGGTCGTCATCGGCGTCGCGAACCAGAAGGTCATCGTGCGCCAGGTCGACCTGCCCTGGATGCCGGCCGACGAGCTGAAGGCGTCGCTCGCCTACCAGGTCCAGGACTTCGTGCCGATGCCCGTGGAGCAGGCGGTGCTCGACTTCCACCCGCTCGAGGAGCTCACCGGCGACGGCGGCAGCCGCATCCTGCGCGGTCTGCTCGTCGCGGCCTCCCGGGACATGGTCAACGCCAGCCTCGAGGCGGTCCAGAAGGCCGGGCTCTCCCCGGTCATGGTCGACCTCACCTCGTTCGCGGTCATCCGCTCGCTTGCCGACGCCGACCACCTCGGCATGGGTGCCGAGGTCGAGGCGCTCGTGGACGTGGGTGCCCGGGTCACCAACATCGTGGTCCACCAGGGCGGGGTCCCGCGCTTCGTGCGCATCCTGCTCATGGGCGGCCAGGACGTCACCGACGCGGTCGCCGAGCGGATGGGTGTCCCCCAGGAGCAGGCCGAGGCGATGAAGCAGCAGCTCGGCCCTCGGCACCGCCGGCGACGGGATGGACGTCCAGGCGGCCGTCCGCGTCGTGGAGGCCGTCGGAGCGGCCTTCGTCGACGAGGTCCGCGGCTCGCTGGACTACTACCTCGCGTCGAGCGGCTCCGCGCCGATCTCGCGTCTCGTCCTCACCGGTGGGGGAGCACGCCTCGGCGGTCTCGCCCAGCGCCTCCAGGTGACGACCCGGGTGCCGGTGCAGATCGGCACCCCCATGCACAGCCTGCAGGTGGGCCGCACCGGCCTGTCGCCCGAGCAGATCGCGTTCGTCGAGCCGCTGGCCGCAGTGCCGGTCGGCCTGGCCCTGGGAGTCGCATCATGAGCACCTTGACCACTGGTCGGGGCACCGGGCTGGTCACCCTTCCGCGGGTGAACCTGCTGCCGCCCGAGATCGAGGAGCAGCGGCGCTTCAAGAAGGTGCAGACCGGCCTGGGCGCCGGAGTCCTCGCGGCGCTCGGCGTCGTCGGCCGTCCTGCTGCTCGCCGCCAACGGCCAGGTCGTCCGACGCCCAGGACCAGCTCGACACCGAGCAGGCCCGGCAGACGGCGCTGCAGGCCGAGGCCGCCAAGTACGACGAGGTCCCGGCGGTCTACGCCGCCGTGGACGCCGGCGAGGCGGAGCTCAGCCAGGCCATGGCCAAGGAGATCCGCTGGTCGTACTTCCTCAACGACCTCAGCCTGAACACGCCCGGCAAGGTCTGGCTGACCCAGATCGACCGCGACCGAGCAGGTCGACGCGCGCCGTCGCTGCCGCGCCGGTGGCCGGCGCCGCCACCGGCTACGGCACGGCCGGCATCGGGACCGTGACGTTCCAGGGCAAGGGCTACACGCACAACGACGTGGCTGCCTGGCTCAAGTCGCTGACCGGGCGACCGGGTCTGGCCGACCCCTACTTCACCAAGTCGGCTCAGGAGCAGATCGGCACCGAGGACTCGGTGACCTTCGACAGCCAGGTCGTCGTCACCGAGGACCTGCTCTCCGGCCGCTACACCGACAAGGCGGGCAGCTGACATGACCGACACCCGAAAGTGGTCGGCGCTTGCCGTCGTCCTCGTGGCCGCGATCTTCGCGGCCAGCTGGTTCCTGCTGATCTCGCCGAAGCGCAGCGAGGCCGCCGAGCTCAAGGGCAAAGCGGTCAGCCGGGCGGACGCGAACGCCCGTCTGGAGCAGCAGATCCAGGTCCTCAAGGCACAGCAGGAGGACCTGCCCCGGCAGCGAGCCCGGCTGGCCACCCTGCGCCGCCAGATCCCGGACAACCCGGCCCTGCCGTCCCTGATCCGTGACCTCACGGCCGCCGGCCGCAAGACCGGGGTGAGCATCGACTCGATGTCCCCGGCGGTCCCGGTGGCACTGGTCGCACCCGGTCTGGTCGCGCTCCGGTGGCGCCGCCCGCCGAGGGCACCGACGCCGCAGCGGGCACCGACGCCGCACCGGCACCGACGCGGCCGCGACGACGACCCCGGCTGCGCCGGCCGCCCGTCGCGGACGCTGTACCAGGTGCCGCTCACGGTGAACGTGACCGGGACGCTACTTCGAGCTCGAGCAGTTCCTCAACAAGGTCGAGAACTTCCGGCGCTCGTTCCTGGTCAGTGGCTTCACGCTCGGCGCCGGACGCACGGCCGCCGCGGAAGGACCACGGCCGGACAACCTCACGATCGCCCTGACCGGCCGGGTGTTCCTCAGCCAGCCGGCAGCAGCCGCCCCGACCACCACGGCGATCGCCGCTCCGGCGACGACCACCGGCCAGTAGGAGTCACGCATGAGTGAGTCGAGCGTTCCCTTCGACAGTGCCACCGCGCCGCCACCCGAGTCCGGCACTCGAGACGAGCCCGCCGTCATCGGACAGGTCCCGGCTGCTCCTGCTCGGTGGCGTCGCCGGCGTCGTGCTGCTGGCGATCCTGGCGTACTTCCTGTTCTTCGCCGGCGGCGACGCGGAGCCCGCGGCCGACAGCCGCGCTCGACCCCGGTGGTCGCCGGCAGCACCGAGCGACGCCGTCGAGGCCCCCGGCGACTGCACCCCAGCAGCGGCTGAACGCCAAGTCGTTCGGGCGTGACCCGTTCAAGGCGCTCATCGTCGAGGCGCCGGCGTCGTGGCAGCGCCCGGTCGCCGTGGCGACCCCGGTCACGGCCTCGCCGTCGACCGACCGGCGGCACGTCGCCGGCGGCACCGACGCGCAGGCACCACCGGCGGCGACGCGCACGCCCGGCCGCGACCTCGCCGCACTCGTTCCGCGTCGTCGAGCGTCGCCCCGGACAACAGCACGATCACCGTCAAGGTGGACGGCAAGCGGTACGCCAACCTGCGGGCCGGCGAGGTCTTCGCCAGCTTCTTCAAGGTGCGTCTCGATCAGTGGCGCCAGCAACTCCTTCCAGTACGGCGAGGAGCGGTTCAACGTCCTGGGGAACAAGCGACTCACCATCGCCTGATCCTCGGTCGCACGACTGGTGGCCTGCCCGGACTCCGGGCAGGCCACCGGTGCGTCCGGCCCCGTCTGCGAGGATTCGGCGCATGCTGCGCTGGCTGACCGCGGGGGAGTCGCACGGCCCTGCCCTGCTCGCCACCCTGGAAGGGCTGCCCGCCGGGGTCGCGGTCACGACCGACGACCTCGCCGACGCGCTCGCGCGGCGTCGGCTCGGCCACGGCCGCGGCGCGCGGATGACCTTCGAGCGGGACGACGTCGAGCTGCTCGGCGGCGTGCGGCACGGGCTCACCCAGGGTGGCCCGGTCGCCATCCGGATCGGCAACACCGAGTGGCCGAAGTGGCAGCAGGTCATGAGCGCCGACCCGGTGCCGGCCGAGACCCTGGCCGGCCTCGCCCGCAACGCCCCGCTGACCCGACCGCGACCGGGCCACGCGGACCTCGCCGGCATGCAGAAGTACGGGTTCGACGACGCCCGTCCGGTGCTCGAGCGGGCGAGCGCCCGCGAGACGGCGGCCCGGGTCGCGCTCGGCGCAGTGGCCCAGGCGTTCCTCGCCCAGGCCGTCGGCGCCCGGCTGGTCTCCCACGTCGTCGCCATCGGCGGCGCGACCGCCCCCGACGGCGTCGTGGCCCGAGCCGGACGACGTCGAGCGGCTGGACGCCGACCCGGTCCGCTGCCTCGACCCGGCCGCGAGCGCGGCCATGGTGGCCGAGATCGACGCGGCGCAGAAGGACGGCGACACCCTCGGCGGCGTCGTCGAGGTCCTCGCCTACGGACTCCCGCCGGGGCTGGGCAGCCACGTCCACTGGGACCGGCGGCTGGACTCCCGGCTGGCCGGTGCGCTGATGGGCATCCAGGCGATCAAGGGCGTCGCCCTGGGCGACGGCTTCGACAGCGCGGCGCGTCGTGGCTCGCAGGCCCACGACGAGATCGAGCGCGGTGCCGACGGCGGGCTGCACCGGCGCACCGCCCGGGCCGGCGGGGTCGAGGGCGGCATGACCACCGGCGAGCCGCTGCGCGTCCGGGCTGCCATGAAACCGATCTCGACCGTCCCCGGGCCCTCGACACCGTCGATGTCGCCACCGGCGAGCCGGCCCGGGCGATCAGCCAGCGCAGCGACGTGTGCGCGGTGCCCGCGGCCGGCATCGTGGCCGAGGCGATGGTGGCGCTGGTGCTGGCCGACGTCGTGCTGGAGAAGTTCGGCGGCGACTCGGTGACCGAGACCGCGCGCAACGCCGCGGCCTACCTCGGCCCACCTGCAGGTGACCTGAGTGGCGCCGGTCGTCGTGCTGGTGGGACCGCCCGGGTCGGGCAAGTCGACGGCCGCCCGGGCCGTGGCCGACCGGCTCGGGGTGGCGTCCCGCGACACCGACGACGACGTCGAGGTCACGACGGGCAGCAGCATCGCGGACCTCTTCGTCGAGCACGGCGAGGAGCACTTCCGGGACCTCGAGCGGGCCGCGGTGGCGACCGCCCTCGCCGAGCACGACGGGGTGCTCGCGGTCGGCGGCGGCGCGGTCCTCGACCCGGGGACCCGCGGTCTGCTGGCCGGCCGACCGGTCGTCTTCCTCGACGTCGGCATCAAGGACGCCGCCCGGCGGATCGGGCTGAACCGGGACCGGCCGCTGCTGATCGGCAACCCGCGGGCGCAGTGGATCAGGCTGATGGCGGCCCGCCGCCCGCTCTACGAGGAGGTCGCCTCGGTGACCGTGCTGACCGACGGCCGGACTCCCGACGAGGTCGCCGACGAGATCGTGCGCTGGGCCGGACCGTGACCGAGCCCACCCGGATCACGGTCGCCGGCGAATCGGCGTACGACGTGGTGGTCGGCGAGCGGCGTCCTCGGCCAGCTCGGCGCGCTGGTCGGGTCAGCCGCCGAGCAGGTCCTGGTGGTGCACCCGGGCTCGCTGTCCGACCTTGCCGCGGACGTGGAGCGCCAACTGCTCGCGGACGGCAAGGCGGTCGTGCTCGCCGCAGTCCCGGACGGCGAGGCCGCCAAGACGCTCGACGTCGCCGCGGCCCTGTGGTCGCTGCTCGGCCGGCGTGCCTTCACCCGCAGTGACGTCGTCGTGGGGCTGGGCGGGGGAGCGGTCACCGACCTCGCGGGCTATGTCGCCGCGGGCTGGCTGCGTGGGGTGCGGGTCGTGCAGGTGCCGACCACCCTGCTCGGCATGGTCGACGCCGCGGTCGGCGGCAAGACCGGCGTCAACACGGCCGAGGGCAAGAACCTGGTCGGTGCGTTCCACCCGCCGGCGGGCGTCCTGTGCGACCTGGCCGTCCTCGCCACGCTGCCCGCCGGCGGAGCTGGTCAGCGGGATGGCCGAGGTGGTCAAGGCCGGGCTGGTGGCCGACCCGCGCATCCTCGAGGTGGTCGAGCAGGAGGGCGAGCGGGTGCTCGAGCCCGGTTCCGCTGCCCTGCGCGAGGTGGTGGAGCGCTCGATCCGGGTGAAGGCCGACGTCGTGTCGCAGGACCTGCGCGAGTCCGGCCTGCGCGAGATCCTCAACTACGGGCACACCCTCGGGCACGCGATCGAGAAGGTCGAGGACTTCCGGTGGCGGCACGGCGAGGCGGTGTCGGTCGGACTGGTGTTCGCCGCGGAGCTGGCCCACGCGGTCGGTCGCCTGGACGCCGGCGACGTCGCGCGCCACCGCGACCTGCTCGCCGGGCTCGGGCTGCCGACCTCCTACGACCGGGCCCGGTGGCCGGAGCTGCTCGCCGCCATGAGGGTGGACAAGAAGGCCCGCGGCGCGGTGCTGCGGTTCGTCGTGCTCGACGGGATCGGGCGGCCGGGCCGGCTCGACGGCCCCGACGAGGACCTGCTGGCCGACGTGTTCGGGAAGGTGTCATCGTGACCAACGTGCTTGTGCTCAACGGTCCCAACCTCGGCCGGCTCGGCTCGCGCGAGCCGGAGGTCTACGGCACGGCGAGCCACGACGACCTGGTGGCCGCCTGCGCGGCAGCCGGTGCCGAGCTGGGCCTCGAGGTCGAGGTGCGGCAGACCGACGACGAGGCCGAGCTGGTCCGTTGGCTGCACGAGGCGGCGGACACCGCGACGCCCGTCGTGCTGAACCCGGCGGCGTTCACCCACTACTCCTACGCCCTGCGGGACGCCTGCGCCGCGCTGACCGCCCCCCTGGTCGAGGTGCACCTGTCGAACCCGGCGGCCCGGGAGTCGTTCCGGCACACGTCGGTGGTTGCGGGCGTGGCCACCGGCTCGATCACCGGTTTCGGCGTCGACTCCTACCGGCTGGCGCTGCGGGCGATCGCTGCGGCCACGACGGCGTGACCACGGTCCGGCTCGGGACCGAGGCCGACCGGGACGCCGCCGTCGCTGTGTGGCGTGCCTCGGACGAGGCGCGCCGTGGCGGTCCGGCGCAGCCCGTCGTCGAGGACACCGTGCGGTCGCGGATCGGGCTCGACGGCACCTGGCTGACGGTCGCCGAGGACGGCGGCGAGATGGTGGGCGTCGCCTTCGCCATGCCGGCCCGGGCCGACGACGGCGCCGGCGACGAGATCCCCGGGCTCTGCCACGTCGCGATGGTGTTCGTGCTGCCGGGCCACTGGGGCAAGGGCGTGGGCGGTCTCCTGCTCGACGCGACGTTGGACGAGGCCCGCCGCCGCGCCTACCGCCGGGTCCAGCTCTGGACCCACGAGGACAACCAGCGCTCGCAACGGCTCTACCGTGGCCGCGGCTTCCAGCACGAGGGCCGCACCAAGGACCCGGACGACGGCGGCGTCCAGATCGGCCTGTGGTCGCGCGACCTCTAGGGTGGCGCAGTGCCTCAGACCCACGCCGACCGGCGCGAGCGCCTGCGCGACCTGGTCCGGACGGTCGGGGCCGAGGCCGCTCTGGTCACCCGACTCGTCAACGTGCGGTACCTGACCGGCTTCACCGGGTCGAACGCCGCACTGCTCGTCACCGACCGCGACGACGTGCTGGCCACCGACGGCCGCTACGTCACCCAGGCCGGCCAGGAGTCGCCGGGGCTGGAGCTGCTGGTCGATCGGGAGTGCGCCACCGGCCTGATGGCCCGGGCCGGGCGCGAGGGCCTGCGCCGGCTCGCGTTCGAGGCGCACGACGTGACCGTCGAAGGCCACGCGGCGCTGCGGGACGTCGACGGTGCGCCGGAGCTGGTGCCGCTCGGGCATGCCGTCGAGACGCTGCGCACGGTCAAGGACGACAGCGAGCTCGCCCTGCTGCGGGAGGCCTGCGCGATCGGGGACCTCGCGCTGCGCGAGACGCTGGGCCGCACGGCGCCGGGGCAGACCGAGCGGGAGGTGGCTCGCCGGCTGGAGGCCGCGATGGTCGAGCTGGGGGCGGACGGCATCGCCTTCGCCACGATCGTCGCGACCGGGCCGAACAGCGCCATCCCGCACCACAGCCCGACCGACCGGGAGATCGTCCGCGGCGACCTGCTCAAGATCGACTTCGGTGCGAAGTACGGCGGCTACCACGCCGACTGCACCCGGACCCTCGTTGTGGGGCGCGAGCCGGCGGACTGGCAACGGGAGATCTACGACGTCGTACGCCGCGCCCAGCGGGCCGGCCGGCACGCCCTGGCGGTCGACGCTGACGTCCGTGACGTGGATGGCGCAGCCCGCGCGGTGGTGGTCGCGGCGGGCTACGGCGAGCAGTTCACCCACGGTTTGGGCCACGGGGTCGGGCTGGAGATCCACGAGGCACCGCTGCTCGGCGCCCAGGCGAACGGTAGACTCGCTGCCCGCACACCGGTCACCGTCGAGCCCGGGGTCTACCTCCCCGGCCGCGGAGGCGTCCGCATCGAGGACACCCTCGTCGTCGGCGAGGACGCACCGGAGCTGCTCACGACGACCTCGAAGGACCTCCTGGTCCTCTGACCTGCCTGACCACCGAACTCTGCACGCGAGTAGAAGGACTGACCGTGGCGACGACGAACGACCTGAAGAACGGCCTGGTGCTCAACCTGGACGGCCAGCTGTGGTCGATCGTGGAGTTCCAGCACGTCAAGCCCGGCAAGGGCGGTGCCTTCGTCCGCACCAAGCTGAAGAACGTGCTGTCCGGCAAGGTCGTCGACAAGACCTTCAACGCGGGGACCAAGGTCGACACCGCGGTGGTGGACAAGCGGGACATGCAGTACCTCTACAAGGAGGGCACTGACTTCGTGTTCATGGACTCGCAGACCTACGACCAGATCCACGTGCCGGCCGACACGGTCGGCGACCGGGCCGGCTTCATGCTGGAGAACCAGGACGCCGTCGTCGCCCTGCACGAGGGCACCGCGCTGTACGTCGAGCTGCCCGCAGCCGTCGAGCTGGCCATCTCCTACACGGAGCCGGGGATGCAGGGCGACCGGTCGACCGGCGGCACCAAGCCGGCCACCCTCGAGACCGGCGCCGAGATCGCCGTGCCGCTGTTCATCACCACCGGCGAGAAGGTCAAGGTCGACACCCGCGACGGCAGCTACCTCGGCCGGGTCACCGGTTCATGACGTCGGCCCGCTGATGTCCGCCCGGAGCAAGGCCCGCAAGCGCGCGCTCGACGTGCTGTTCGAGTCCGAGCAGCGCGGTGCGAGCGCCCTCGAGACACTTGCCGGCCGGCTGGCCGCCGCGGACCCGCCGGTGGGGGAGTTCACCGTCGAGCTGGTCGAGGGCGTCGTGGCGCACCGGGACCGCATCGACGAGCTGCTCACGACGTACTCCCAGGGCTGGTCCCTGGACCGGATGCCCGCCGTCGACCGGGCGATCCTCCGGCTGGGCACCTTCGAGCTGCTCTGGCGGGACGACATCCCCGACGCCGTGGTGATCGACCAGGCCGTCGAGCTCGCCCGGTCGCTGTCGACCGACGACTCGCCGTCCTTCGTCAACGGGCTGCTCGGCCGGCTGCTCGAGCTCAAGCCGAGCCTGCAGCCCTGACCCGTCGGCGGGCTCAGTCCAGGGCCCGCCGGGCCTCCGGGTTCAGCACGCCCCAGGAGATCAGCTGCTCGGTGAGCTGGCTCGGGGTCTCGTCGTAGATCACGGCCAGGGTGCGCAGGTCGTCCTGCCGGATCGAGAGCACCCGGCCGTTGTAGTCGCCCCGCTGGGCCTGGATGGTCGCGGCGTAGCGCGCCAGCGGGCCGGCCTTCTCGGCCGGCACGACCTGCAGCTTCTCCAGGTCGATGATCAGCCTCGGCGGCGGCTCGGCAGCCCCGCTCGGCGCCCCGTCGGGCAGCAGCTCGGAGACCGGAACGGCGTAGAAGTCGGCCAGCTCGGCCAGCCGCTGCACCGTCACGGCGCGGTCGCCGCGCTCGTAGGAACCCACCACCACTGCCTTCCAGCGTCCGGAGGACTTCTCCTCGACGCCGTGCAGGGACAACCCTTGCTGGGTCCGGATGGCTCGCAGCCGTCCCCCCAGCGCCCGCGCGTACTCGGTCGCCATCGTGGCCCACCCTTCCTGGTCACCCGTGGTGACATGTCCTGTGTGCTGCTTCCCCCGCCGCCGCATGCGCGGCGGCCCTGACCCAGTATCGCGGTCACTATGGGTGACGTTACGCAGAGTCACGAGAAAGTTCAGCCGGTCTGCAAAACGATGTCCGAACGGCCAGGTCACGCATCGCGCCCGGGCCGGGACGCGCCGGGGCGCGGCAGTCGGTGCCCCGGTCCGCCGCTGCTACGGTGGGCCCCGGTCAACGGACATCCTTTAACGACCCGTCCAGAGAGGCGGGGAAGGAGGTCGGCGGATGACGCCTACCCGCAGCACCCCCGCAGGACATGCCGCCCCTCCCGGGCCCGCCGTCCGCCGGGTCCTCGAAGCCCCCGACATCGGCCGGGCCCTCACCCGCATCGCGCACGAGGTCCTCGAGCGCGCCAAGGGTGCCTCCGACCTCGTCCTGCTCGGCATCCCGTCCCGCGGGGTGCCGCTCGCGCACCGGCTGGCGGCCCGGATCGCCGCCGTCGAGGGCACCCCGGTCCCAGTCGGCTCGCTGGACATCACGATGTACCGCGACGACCTGCGGCTGCACCCGGCCCGGGCCCTGGAACGCACCGACCTCCCGCCGGAGGGCATCGAGGGCCGCACGGTCGTGCTGGTGGACGACGTCCTCTACTCCGGCCGGACGGTCCGGGCAGCCCTGGACGCGCTGGGCGACCTCGGCCGGCCGGCCCGCGTGCAGCTGGCCGTGCTCGTCGACCGCGGCCACCGCGAGCTGCCGATCCGCGCCGACTACGTCGGCAAGAACCTGCCCACCTCCACCTCCGAGCGGGTCCACGTCCTGCTCGAGGAGACCGACGGCGAGGACAGCGTGACCATCGAGACCACCTCGACGAGCCATGACACGACGGCCAGCGCGGCGGTGGGTCGATGAACCGGCACCTGCTCAGCGCAGCCGACCTCAGCCACGACGACGCGCTCCTGGTGCTCGACACCGCCGAGGAGCTGGCCCGGCTGGCCGACCGACCGATCAAGAAGCTGCCGACCCTGCGCGGCCGCACCGTGGTCAACCTGTTCTTCGAGGACTCGACCCGGACCCGGATCTCGTTCGAGGCTGCCGCCAAGCGGCTGTCGGCCGACGTCATCAACTTCTCGGCCAAGGGCTCGAGCGTGTCCAAGGGCGAGAGCCTCAAGGACACCGCGCTGACCCTGGAGGCGATGGGGGCGGACGCGGTCGTGGTGCGCCACCACGCCTCGGGCGCGCCGCACCGGCTCGCGCACAGCGGCTGGATCCGCGGCTCGGTCGTCAACGCCGGCGACGGCACCCACGAGCACCCGACCCAGGCGCTGCTGGACGCGTTCACCATGCGGCGCCGGCTCAACGGCTTCGAGACCGCCACCGGCACCGATCTGGCCGGCCGGCGGGTCACGATCGTCGGCGACGTCCTGCACTCGCGGGTCGCCCGGTCCAACGTGCTGCTGCTGCACACCCTCGGCGCCGAGGTGACCCTCGTCGCGCCGCCGACCCTGCTGCCGGTGGGCGTCGACTCCTGGCCGTGCGCCACGTCGTACGACCTGGACGGCGAGCTGGCCAAGAGCGACGTGGTGATGATGCTGCGGGTGCAGCGCGAGCGGATGGGCGCGGCGTTCTTCCCCAGCGCACGCGAGTACAGCCGCCGCTACGGCCTGGACGGCGCCCGGATGGCGCAGCTGCCGGACCACGCGATCGTCATGCACCCCGGCCCGATGAACCGCGGCATGGAGATCGCCGCCGAGGTCGCCGACTCGGCCCGCTCGACGATCGTCGAGCAGGTCACCAACGGCGTCAGCGTCCGGATGGCCGTGCTCTACCTGCTGCTCTCCGGGTCGAACGAGGGAGAAGCAGCATGAACACGTACGTCGTGCAGGGTGCCCGGCTGCTCGGGGGCGAGCCGGCCGACCTGGTGGTCGAGGACGGCGTCCTGGTCGAGATCGGCAGCAGGCTGAGCCGGGCCGGCGCCGAGGTGGTCGACGCCGACGGGCTGGTCGCCCTGCCGGGTCTGGTCGACCTGCACACCCACCTGCGCGAGCCCGGCCGGGAGGACGCCGAGACCGTCGAGACCGGCACCGTCGGCCGCGGCGCTGGGCGGCTTCACCGCGGTGCACGCGATGGCCAACACCGACCCGGTCGCGGACACCGCGGGCGTGGTCGAGCAGGTCTGGCGGCTGGGCCGGGAGGCGGGGCACTGCGACGTCCGGCCGGTCGGCGCCGTCACGGTGGGCCTGCAGGGCGAGCGGCTGGCCGAGCTCGGCGCGATGGCCGACAGCGCTGCCAGGGTCCGGGTCTTCTCCGACGACGGGAAGTGCGTCTCGGACGCGGTGCTGATGCGTCGCGCCCTGGAGTACGTCAAGGCGTTCGGCGGCGTCGTCGCCCAGCACGCCCAGGAGCCCCGGCTCACCGAGGGCGCCCAGATGAACGAGGGCGAGCTGTCCGGGGTGCTCGGCCTGCAGGGCTGGCCGGCCGTCGCGGAGGAGGCGGTCATCGCCCGCGACGTGCTGCTCGCCGCCCACGTCGGCTCCCGGCTGCACGTCTGCCACGTGTCGACGGCCGGCTCGGTCGAGATCCTGCGCTGGGCGAAGTCGAAGGGCTGGAACGTCACCGCAGAGGTCACCCCGCACCACCTGCTGCTCACCGACGAGCTGGCCACGACGTACGACCCGCTGTTCAAGGTGAACCCGCCGCTGCGCACCGCCGACGACGTGACCGCGCTGCGCGAGGCGCTGGCCGACGGCACGATCGACGCGGTCGCGACCGACCACGCGCCGCACTCGCACGAGGACAAGGACTGCGAGTGGGCGGCGGCGGCGATGGGGATGCTCGGCCTCGAGACCGCGCTCTCGGTCGTGCAGGAGGCCATGGTCGACACCGGGCTGCTCGACTGGGCCGGTGTCGCCGACCGGATGTCGACCAGACCGGCCCGGATCGGTCTGGTCGACGACCACGGCCGGCCGCTCGAGGTGGGGGCGCCGGCGAACCTGGTGCTGCTCGACCCGGCCGCGCGCCGCGAGATCGACCCGTTCGCGCTGGCCTCGCGGTCGCGCAACACGCCGTATGCCGGGCGCACCCTGCCCGGGGCGGTCGTCGCGACGTTCCTCCGCGGCCGCCCGACCGTCCTCGACGGGAAGCTGCAGTAGTGGCCCCCGCGCTGCTCGTCCTCGAGGACGGCCGCACGTTCCGCGGCGAGTCCTACGGGGCGACCGGCGAGACGTTCGGCGAGGCGGTCTTCTCGACCGGCATGACCGGCTACCAGGAGACGCTCACCGACCCGAGCTACCACCGCCAGGTCGTGGTGATGACATCTCCGCACGTGGGCAACACCGGGGTCAACGACGACGACCCGGAGTCGGGCCGGATCTGGGTCAGCGGCTACGTCGTGCGCGAGCCGAGCCGGCGGTCTTCCTCGTGGCGCTCGCAGCGCAGCCTGGGCGACGAGCTGGCCGGCCAGGGCGTCGTGGGCATCAGCGGCATCGACACCAGGGCGCTGACCCGGCACCTGCGCGAGCGCGGTGCCATGCGGGTAGGCATCACCTCGGCGGCCACCGACAGCCGGACCGTTCCTGGCGCGGGTCCGGGACGCCCCGCCGATGGCCGGTGCCGACCTGACCGGCGAGGTCACCACCGGCGAGCCGTACGTCGTCGCCGCCACCGGCGAGAAGCGGTTCACCGTGGCGGCGCTCGACCTCGGCATCAAGCCGATGACCCCGCTCCGGATGGCCGAGCGCGGCATCGAGACCCACGTGCTGCCCGCCACCTCGACGGTGCAGCAGGTGCTCGCCACCGGCGCCGACGGCGTCTTCCTCTCCAACGGCCCCGGCGACCCGGCCACCGCCGACCGCGCGGTCGCAGCTGACCGCCGACCTGCTCGGCCGCGGGGTGCCGGTCTTCGGCATCTGCTTCGGCAACCAGGTCCTCGGCCGGGCGCTTGGCCTGGGCACCTACAAGCTGCGCTACGGCCACCGCGGCATCAACCAGCCGGTGCAGGACCGGCTCACCGGCAAGGTCGAGGTGACCGCCCACAACCACGGCTTCGCCGTCGAGGCGCCCCGACAGGGGACCTTCGACACGCCGTTCGGCGCCGCCGAGGTCAGCCACGTCTGTCTCAACGACGACGTCGTCGAGGGACTGCGGTGCCACGACGTGCCGGCTTTCTCGGTGCAGTACCACCCCGAGGCGGCGGCCGGCCCGCACGACGCGGCGTACCTGTTCGACCGCTTCAGCCAGCTTCTGGAAGGCGCCTGATGCCCAAGCGCACCGACCTCCGCAGCGTCCTGGTCATCGGGTCCGGACCGATCGTCATCGGCCAGGCCTGCGAGTTCGACTACTCGGGCACCCAGGCCTGCCGGGTGCTGCGCGAGGAGGGCCTGCGGGTGGTCCTGGTCAACTCCAACCCGGCCACGATCATGACCGACCCCGAGTTCGCCGACGCCACCTACATCGAGCCGATCACGCCGGAGATCGTCGCCAAGGTGATCGAGAAGGAGCGGCCGGATGCGCTGCTGGCCACCCTCGGCGGGCAGACCGCGCTCAACACGGCGATGGCCCTGCACGAGGCGGGCGTGCTGGAGGAGTACGGCGTCGAGCTGATCGGCGCGAACGTGGCCGCCATCGAGGCGGGGGAGGACCGGCAGAAGTTCAAGGCGATCGTCGCCGACATCGGTGCCGAGTCGGCCCGCAGCCTGATCGCCCACACCCTCGAGGAGTCCCTGGCCGCGGCCGAGGAGCTGGGCTACCCGCTGGTCGTGCGCCCGTCGTTCACGATGGGCGGCGCCGGGTCCGGGCTGGCTCGCGACGAGACGCAGCTGCGCCGGATGGCCGGGGCCGGTCTGCAGGCCAGCCCGACCACCGAGGTGCTCCTCGAGGAGTCGATCCTCGGCTGGAAGGAGTACGAGCTCGAGCTGATGCGGGACAAGGCCGACAACGTCGTGGTCGTCTGCTCGATCGAGAACATCGACCCGATGGGCGTGCACACCGGCGACAGCATCACGGTGGCGCCGGCCATGACGCTGACCGACCGCGAGTACCAGCGGCTGCGCGACATCTCGATCGACGTGATCCGGGCCGTCGGCGTCGACACCGGCGGCTGCAACATCCAGTTCGCCGTGAACCCCTACGACGGCCGGGTCATCGTCATCGAGATGAACCCGCGGGTCAGCCGGTCCAGCGCGCTGGCGTCCAAGGCCACCGGCTTCCCGATCGCCAAGATCGCCGCCAAGCTGGCCGTCGGCTACACGCTGGACGAGATCCCCAACGACATCACCCGCGAGACCCCGGCGTCCTTCGAGCCGGCCCTCGACTACGTCGTGGTCAAGGTCCCGCGGTTCGCCTTCGAGAAGTTCCCCGGCGCCGACCCGACGCTGACCACCCACATGAAGAGCGTGGGCGAGGCGATGGCGATCGGCCGCAGCTTCACCGAGGCGCTGCAGAAGGCGTTGCGCTCGCTGGAGTCCAAGGACGCGCCCTTCAGCTGGGGGCCCACCGAGGTCGGCCGGGAGGAGTGGCTGGCGCGGGCCGGGGTGCCCCACGACGGGCGCCTGGGCGACGTGCAGCAGGCGCTGTGGGCAGGTGCGACGGTCGAGCAGGTCCACGAGGCCACCGGCATCGACCCGTGGTTCGTCGACCAGGTGGCGCTCATCAACGAGGTCGCCGCCGAGGTCCGCGACGCCTCCGAGCTGGACCGCGAGCTGCTGGCCCGGGCGAAGCGGCACGGCTTCTCCGACGTGCAGCTGGGCCGGCTGCGGGGGATGCCGGAGGACGTCGTGCGCGGCGTGCGGCACGCGCTGGGCCTCCGGCCGGTGTTCAAGACCGTCGACACCTGCGCCGCCGAGTTCGCCGCGCTCACGCCCTACCACTACTCGTCCTACGACGAGGAGACCGAGATCGCGCCCCGCGACGAGCCGGCGGTGATCATCCTCGGCAGCGGTCCGAACCGGATCGGGCAGGGGATCGAGTTCGACTACTCCTGCGTGCACGCGTCGTTCGCGCTGCGCGAGCGCGGCCTGCGCACCGTGATGGTCAACTGCAACCCGGAGACGGTGTCCACCGACTACGACACCTCGGACCGGCTGTACTTCGAGCCGCTCACCCTGGAGGACGTGCTCGAGGTGGTGCACGCCGAGCAGCAGGCCGGCCCGGTGCTCGGCGTGGTCGTGCAGCTCGGCGGGCAGACGCCGCTCGGCCTGGCCCAGCGGCTGAAGGACGCCGGCGTGCCGATCATCGGCACCAGCCCGGAGGCGATTCATCTGGCCGAGGACCGCAGCGCGTTCTCCGAGGTGCTCGCCGACGCGGGGCTGATCGCGCCCAAGCACGGCACCGCGACGTCCTACGAGGGCGCCCGGCGGATCGCGGCGGACATCGGCTACCCGGTGCTGGTGCGGCCGTCGTACGTGCTGGGCGGCCGCGGCATGGAGATCGTGTACGACGACGAGCAGCTGGCCACCTACATGCGCGAGGCGACCGAGGTCTCGGCCGACCGGCCGGTGCTGGTCGACCGGTTCCTCGACGACGCGATCGAGATCGACGTCGACGCGCTCTTCGACGGCGAGGAGCTCTACCTCGGCGGAGTGATGGAGCACATCGAGGAGGCCGGCATCCACTCCGGCGACTCGGCCTGCGTGCTGCCGCCGGTGACGCTCGGCCGGGACGTGGTGGCCAAGGTCCGCGAGCAGACCCTCGCGCTGGCCCGCGGCATCGGGGTCCGCGGCCTGCTCAACGTGCAGTTCGCGATAGCGGCCGACGTGCTCTACGTGCTGGAGGCCAACCCGCGCGCCAGCCGGACGGCGCCGTTCGTGTCCAAGGCCACCGGCGTGGCGCTGGCCAAGGCCGCGGCGCTGGTGATGGTCGGCGACTCGATCGCCGACCTGCGGGCCGCGGGCGTGCTGCCGGCGCACGGCGACGGCGGCCGGCTGCCGACCCACGGGGGACCGGTGACGCCGGTGGCGGTCAAGGAGGCGGTGCTGCCGTTCAAGCGGTTCCGGACCGTCGAGGGCCGCGGCGTCGACCACATGCTCGGCCCGGAGATGCGCTCCACCGGCGAGGTGATGGGCATCGACGCCAACTTCGGCACCGCGTTCGCCAAGTCGCAGTCCGCGGCCTACGGCGGTCTGCCCACCAAGGGCGTGGTCTTCGTCTCGATGGCCGACCGGGACAAGCGGAACATGATCTTCCCGCTGAAGCGGATGGCCGACCTGGGCTTCCAGGTGCTCGCCACCGAGGGCACCGCCGACGTGCTGCGCCGCAACGGCGTCGAGGCGACCGTCGTCCGCAAGCACAGCCACGGGCGCGGCCCGGACGGCGAGCCGACCATCGTCGAACGGATCCTCGAGGGCGAGGTGGACATGGTGGTCAACACGCCCTCCGGTCCGCGGGCCCGCGCCGACGGCTACGAGATCCGGGCGGCGGCCATCGCGATGGACCGCCCGATCATCACCACGGTCCAGCAGCTCGCCGCCGCGGTGCAGGGCATCGAGGCACTCGGCCGCGGCAGCTTCGACGTCCGCTCCATCCAGGACTGGACCGCCGCCCTGCGCGCCGCCACCGGGGGGGCCGGAACCACCCCACGAAACCGCTCGCTGCGCTCACGCTTCCGCGGGGACCCCGGATGAGCGAGGGACCGCTGCAGGTCGCCGGCCAGATCCTGTCCACCCGGCGGGTCGGCGCCTACCACCACCTCACGCTGGTGGCCCCGGGGATCGCCGAGCGGACCCGGCCCGGCCAGTTCGTCGCGCTGGCCACCGGCGGCGCGGACTCCGGCCTGTCGCTGCGGCGCGCGTTCTCGGTCTACAAGGTCAGCAGCCGCGGCGTCTACGGCGGCACCGTCGAGGTGGTGCTCGCCGTGCACGGGGCGGGCACGGCCTGGCTGGCCGCGCAGCACCCGCACACGCCGGTCGACGTGGTCGGCCCGCTCGGCCGGCCGTTCAGCCTGCCGCGGGACGCGGTCAGCGCGACCCTGGTCGGCGGCGGCTACGGCAGCGCTCCGCTGTTCGGTCTGGCCGACGCCCTGCGCGGCCGCGGCTGCCGGGTCGACTTCGTGCTGGGCGCCGCGAGCGACGACCGGCTGTTCGGGGTGCTGGACGCCAAGCGGATGGCCTCGACCGTGGCGGTCACCACCGACGACGGCTCGGCCGGGCTCGCCGGCCGGGTCACCGACGCGTTGCCGGGCGTGATGGCGGCCGCGCACACCGACGTCGTCTACGCCTGCGGCCCGATGGCCATGCTCCGGGCGGTCACCGCCGTGGCCGCCGGGCGCGGGGTGGTGGCCCAGTGCGCCGTCGAGGAGTCGATGGCCTGCGGGATCGGTGTCTGCATGACCTGCGTGCTGCCGGTCGTCGGCGACGACGGCCGGACCCGGATGGTGCGGTCCTGCGTGGACGGCCCGGTCTTCCCGGGCGACCGGGTCCGCTGGGACGACGTGGGCACGGTGCCCGCCGACGCGGTCGGCGCCCCCGCCTCAGGAGGCCACTGATGAGCTTTCACGTGCGCACGGTCGAGGCCCCGCGCCGGGCCGCGCCGGTCGTCGACATGACCGCACGGCTCGGCGACCTGGTGCTGCCCAATCCGGTGCTGACCGCCTCGGGCTGCGCCGCCGCGGGCCGCGAGCTGGGGCAGTTCTTCGACGTCGCCGAGCTCGGTGCCGTGGTCACCAAGTCGATCATGCTGGATGCCCGGTCCGGCCGGGCGACGCCGCGGATGGCCGAGACGGCCAGCGGCATGCTCAACTCGATCGGCCTGCAAGGCCCTGGCATCGACGCGTTCCTCACCCACGACCTGCCGTGGCTGCACGACCGCGGCGCCCGGGCGGTGGTGTCCATCGCGGGCGGCACCGTCGAGGAGTACGCCGAGCTGGCCCGCCGGCTGCGGGGGGCGCCCGGCCTGGTCGCCGTCGAGGTGAACATCTCCTGCCCCAACGTCGCCGACCGCGGCCTGGTCTTCGCCTGCGACCCGGATGCCGCCGCGGCGGTCGTGGGAGCGGTACGCCGGCACACCGCGCCGTCCGTCCCGGTGCTCGCCAAGCTGTCACCGGACGTCACCGACATCGTCACCATCGCGCGCTCGTGCGTCGACGCGGGCGCCGACGGGCTGTCGATGATCAACACGCTGCTCGGCATGGCGCTCGACCTGGACACCATGCGCCCGGTGCTGGCCGGGGTCACCGGCGGGCTCTCCGGCCGCGCGGTCAAGCCGGTCGCGGTGCGCTGCATCTGGCAGGTGCACGCCGCGCTGCCGGAGGTGCCGATCCTGGGCATGGGCGGGGTCGCCTCCGGGCGGGACGCGTTCGAGCTCGTCCTCGCCGGCGCCAGCGCGGTGTCGGTGGGCACGGCGATCTTCTCCGACCCGTCGGCACCCGTCCGGGTGCTGGCCGAGCTGGTCGACGTGCTGGCCGCGCGCGGGTTCAGCACCCTTGCCGATGCCGTCGGCCACGCCCACCGCTCGTGATGGGAGACCCGCAATGACCGACCATGCCCTCGCTCCGCTCGCCGTCGCCCTGGACACCCCCGACCTGGAGACCGCGGTCGGCTGGGCCGCGGCGGCCGGCCCGCACGTGAGCACGGTGAAGGTGGGCCTCGAGCTGTTCCTCCGGCACGGCCAGGACGCGGTGCTGAAGACCCGCGAGGCCAGCGGCGGGCGTGACGTGTTCCTCGACCTCAAGCTGCACGACATCCCGAACACCGTCGCCGGCGCCGCGCGCTCGGTCGCCGAGCTGGCGCCGACCTATCTCACGGTGCACGCCAGCGGTGGCCCGGAGATGGTCCGGGCCGCGGTCGACGCGTTGCCCGCCACCCAGGTCGTCGGCGTCACGGTCCTCACCTCGTTGACCGCGGAACAGCTGTCGGCCGTCGGCTTCGCCGGGACGCCCCGGGACGCCGTGCTGCGGCTTGCGGTGCTCGCCGTCGAGGGCGGAGCTCGCGCACTGGTGTGCTCGCCGCTCGAGGTCGCCGACGTACGCCGCGAGGTCGGCCCCGACGTACGGCTGATCACGCCGGGTGTGCGTCCGTCCGGTGGCCCGGCCGGCGACCAGGCTCGGATCGCGACACCGCGTCAAGCGTTGGCTGACGGCGCCGACCTGCTCGTCGTCGGACGTCCCATCACCGGTGCAGCCGACGTCGCGGCGGCTGCCCGCGAGCTCGCCGAGTCGTTGCGCTGAACGCGCGTTCTGTCGTCGTCACTGATCGCGTCGTGCTGATGACCGACCGGCCGTCACACCCTAGGACGTTCGGTCGAATCTCGTCCTGAGGGCCCGACTCGCATTGCTTGCGGGGCCTGGCAGTCGCTAGGTTCCTCAACGTTCTTCCTCCGTTGATCCGTTGCTCCGACGCCCGAGGTGACCTCTAGTGGCACTGCCCCCGTTGACCCCCGAGCAGAGGGCGGCGGCCCTCGAGAAGGCCGCCATCGCGAGACGGGAGCGGGCCGCCGTGAAGAACCGGCTCAAGCACTCCGGTGCCTCGCTGATCGAGGTGCTCAAGGAGGGCAGCCGGGAAGGCGGCAACGACATCGTCGGGAAGATGAAGGTCTCCTCGGTGCTCGAGTCGTTGCCCGGCGTCGGCAAGGTCCGGGCCCGCAAGATCATGGAGGAGATCGGCATCTCCGAGAGCCGGCGGGTCCGCGGTCTCGGTGCCCAGCAGATGGCGTCCCTCGAGCGGGAGTTCGGCGGCACAGCCTGAGCACCGCAGACCCGGCGACTCGTCTCGTCGTGCTCTCCGGTCCGTCCGGGGTCGGCAAGAGCACCGTGGTCAAGGCGCTGCGCGAGGAGCACCCCGAGGTGTGGCTGTCGGTGTCGGCCACGACCCGGTTCCCCCGCCCCGGGGAGGTCGACCGGGTGCACTACCGGTTCGTCAGCCGGGAGCGGTTCCAGGAGCTGGTCGACGAGGGCGGTCTGCTCGAGTGGGCGGAGTTCGCCGGCAACCTCTACGGCACGCCACGGCAGCCGGTGCTCGACCACCTGGCCGACGGCCGGCCGGTCATCCTGGAGATCGACCTGCAGGGCGCCCGGCAGGTGCGGCAGGCGATGCCGGGAGCCACCCTCGTGTTCCTGGCGCCGCCCTCGTGGGACGAGCTGGTCCGCCGGCTCACCGGCCGCGGCACCGAACCCGCCGACGTGATCGAGCGGCGGCTCGCGGTGGCCCGCGAGGAGCTGGCCGCCGAGCCGGAGTTCGACGTGACGCTGGTCAACACGAGCGTGCCGGAGGTCGTCGCCCAACTGGTAGCCTTGGCAGTTGCGCCCGGGGCCGACGCTGACCGTCGGTCCGAAAGCGCCTCCTGACGCTCCAACCGGAAGGTCACCCGTGTCCGGCATCGCCGCCGCGCCTGAGGGCATCACCAACCCCCCGATCGACGAGCTCCTCGCCATCGCCGACTCCAAGTACAGCCTGGTCATCTACGCCGCGAAGCGGGCCCGCCAGATCAACGCCTACTACTCCCAGCTCGGCGAGGGCCTGCTCGAGTACGTCGGCCCGCTCGTCGAGACCCACGTGCACGAGAAGCCGCTGTCGATCGCCATGCGCGAGATCAACTCCGGCATGCTGACCGCCGAGAAGGTCGACCAGGCCTGACCCGGCCGGACCGAGGTTCATCGGACGTGACAGCTGTGACCCCTGACTCCGCCCGCCCGCGTGTGGTGCTCGGGGTCGGCGGCGGCATCGCGGCCTACAAGGCCGCCGAGCTGCTCCGGCTGCTGACCGAGAGCGGCCACGACGTCCGGGTGGTGCCGACCGCCGCGGCGCTGAAGTTCGTCGGCGCCGCCACCTGGGCGGCCCTGTCCGGCCAGCCGGTCGCCACCGACGTCTGGGACGACGTCCACGAGGTGCCGCACGTGCGGATCGGCCAGCAGGCCGACCTGGTCCTGGTCGCGCCGGCCACCGCCGACCTGCTGGCCCGTGCCGCGGCCGGCCTGGCCGACGACCTGCTCACCAGCACCCTGCTCACCGCCCGGTGCCCGGTCCTGATGGCGCCGGCGATGCACACCGAGATGTGGCAGCACCCCGCCACGGTGGCCAACGTCGAGACCCTGCGCAGCCGCGGGGTGCAGGTGCTCGAGCCGGCCAGCGGCCGGCTGACCGGCACCGACACCGGCCCGGGGCGGCTGCCCGAACCGGCCGAGATCTTCGCCGCTGCCCGCCGGGCGCTCGCCGGACGCACCGCGACCCGCGACCTGGTCGGCCGGCACGTGGTGATCTCGGCGGGGGGCACCCGCGAGCACCTCGACCCGGTGCGCTTCCTCGGCAACCGGTCCTCCGGCCGGCAGGGCTGGGCGCTGGCCACCACCGCTCTCGCCCGCGGCGCCGAGGTCACCCTGGTGGCGGCCAACGTGGCGCTGCCGGAGCCGGCCGGCGCGAAGGTCGTCCCCGTGGTGTCCGCGGAGCAGCTGCGCGAGGCGGTGCTCTCGGCCGCCGCCAGCGCCGACGCGGTCGTGATGGCCGCCGCCGTCGCCGACTTCCGGCCCCGCGACACCCACGACACCAAGATCAAGAAGGGCGTGGACGAACCCGACTCGGTCGCCCTCGTCCGGACCGCCGACGTGCTGGCCGAGGTCGCCCGCGCACCCCGGGCCCGGCCGGGACAGGTCGTCGTCGGGTTCGCCGCCGAGACCGGCGACGCCGAGGGCGACGCCCTGACGCACGGCCGGGCCAAGCTCGCCGGCAAGGGGGCCGACCTGCTGGTCGTCAACGAGGTCGGCGGCCACGGGCACCCCACCGGGTTCGAGGGCGCGGACAACGCCGCCGTCGTGCTCGGCGCGGACGGCAGCGAGACCGTGGTGCCGCTCGGCCCCAAGGAGTCGCTGGCCGACACCGTCTGGGACCTCGTCCGCGACCGCTGGCCCGCAACACCCGACCGTTAGACTTCGCGGCCGGCCCCCGCCGTCCGTACCGACCGATGCTGCCTCACCCCGCTAGGAGCCCTGTGTCCCGCCGCCTGTTCACCTCGGAGTCCGTCACCGAGGGCCACCCGGACAAGATCGCCGACCAGATCAGCGACTCGATCCTGGACGCCCTGCTCACCGAGGACCCCAAGAGCCGGGTCGCGGTCGAGACCCTGATCATGACCGGCCAGGTGCACGTGGCCGGCGAGGTCACCACGGCGGGCTACGCCGACATCCCGGGCATCGTCCGCGAGCGGATCCTGGAGATCGGCTACGACTCGTCCGCCAAGGGCTTCGACGGGCACTCCTGCGGCGTGTCGATCTCGATCGGCTCGCAGTCCCCGGACATCGCTCAAGGCGTCGACGACGCCTACGAGCACCGCGCCGAGGGCGACGAGGACCCGCTGGACCGCCAGGGCGCCGGCGACCAGGGCCTGATGTTCGGCTACGCCTGCGACGACACCCCCGAGCTGATGCCGCTGCCGGTCTGGCTCGCCCACCGGCTCGCCCAGCAGCTCACCGCGGTCCGCAAGGACGGTGCGGTCCCGTACCTGCGCCCGGACGGCAAGACCCAGGTCACCATCGAGTACGACGGCGACCGCGCGGTCCGGCTCGACACCGTGGTGGTCTCCAGCCAGCACGCCGCCGACATCTCGCTCGACTCGATGCTCCAGCCGGACATCGCCGAGCAGGTCGTCAAGCCGGTGCTGGACGGGCTGGCCATCGACACCGAGGGCTTCCGGCTGCTGGTGAACCCGACCGGCCGGTTCGAGATCGGCGGCCCGATGGGCGACGCCGGCCTCACCGGCCGCAAGATCATCGTGGACACGTACGGCGGGATGGCCCGGCACGGCGGCGGCGCCTTCTCCGGCAAGGACCCGTCCAAGGTCGACCGGTCGGCCGCCTACGCGATGCGCTGGGTCGCCAAGAACGTCGTCGCCGCCGGGCTGGCCAGGCGCTGCGAGGTGCAGGTGGCCTACGCGATCGGCAAGGCGCACCCGGTCGGCCTGTTCGTCGAGACCTTCGGCACCGGGACGGTGCCGGTCGAGAAGATCCAGGCCGCGGTGTCCGACGGTCTTCGACCTGCGGCCGGCCGCGATCATCCGGGACCTCGACCTGCTCCGGCCGATCTACGCCCAGACCGCGGCGTACGGCCACTTCGGCCGCGAGCTGCCGGACTTCACCTGGGAGCGCACCGACCGGGTCGACGCCCTCAAGGCGGCCACCTCCTCCTGACCGCCCGCCGGCCGCTTCTGTCCCGGGTGGGTGGTGGGATGACGGCGTGACCACAGCTGGTGCCGGGCCCGCCACCGAGCCGGAGCAGCTCGCCCTGGTGCGCTCGACGGTCCGGGCCGCCCGGTCCCGGCCGCCGAAACCGCGACCGGAGCCGGCGGCCGAGCTGCCGGTGGCCCGGGTCGCGGTCGACGTCGGCCTGGCGCACCTCGACCGGCTGTTCGACTTCCTGGTGCCCGAGCCGCTGGCCGAGGCGGCGCAGCCCGGCGTCCGGGTCCGGGTGCGGTTCTCCGGCCGGCTCGTCGACGGGTACGTCACCGAGCGGTTGGCCGACAGCGAGCACGCCGGGCGGCTGGCGTTCCTGGACAAGGTGGTGTCGGCCGAGCCGGTCCTCGCCCCGGAGGTCCTGCGGCTCGCCCGAGAGGTCGCCGACCGGTACGCCGGCACCCTGGCCGACGTGCTCCGGCTGGCCGTGCCCCCGCGGCACGCCAAGGTCGAGGCCGTCGCCGTCGAGCGGCACCGAGCCCCCCGCCGCACCGGACCGGCCGGACCCCGCGGGCTGGGCGCGCTACGAGGCCGGAGCCGCGCTGCTGGACGCGGTGCACGCCGGCGCCACGGTCCGCGCCGTGTGGTCGGCCCTGCCCGGGCCGACCTGGCCCGACGAGCTGGCCCGGCTCGTGGCGACCGCACTGGCCGGCGACCGGGGTGCCCTGGTGGTGCTGCCCGACCACCGCGACGTCGACCGGCTCGACGCCGCGCTGACCGCGCTGGTCGGCCCCGGCCGGCACGTCGTCCTGACCGCCGAGGCGGGCCCGGCCGAGCGCTACCGGCGCTGGCTGCGGGTGCGTCGCGGGCAGATCCGCGCGGTGCTCGGCACCCGGGCCGCGATGTTCGCCCCGGTCCACGACCTGGGTCTGGCCGTCGTCTGGGACGACGGTGACGACCTGCACGCGGAGCCGCGGGCGCCCTACCCCCACGTGCGCTCGGTGCTGGCGCTGCGCTCGACCGGCGAGGGCGCCGCGCTGGTGGTCGCCGGGCTGTCCCGCACCGCCGAGGGCGCCGGGCTGGTCCGGTCCGGCTGGGCGCGTGCGGTCGCCGCCCCCCGCGACGTCGTACGCCGGACCGCCCCGGCCGTGCGGGCCGACACGGGTGCCGACCACCCCGCCGACGACGGCGTCCGCGGCGCCCGGCTGCCCACCCTGGCCTGGCGCACCGCCCACCTGGCCCTCGAGCGCGGCCCGGTGCTCGTCCAGGTCCCGCGCAGCGGCTACCTGCCGGGGCTGGCCTGCGCGACCTGCCGGGCGCCGGCCCGCTGCCCGGCCTGTCGCGGCCCGCTGGGCAGCACCGGCGCCGACGGGGTACCGGCCTGCCGATGGTGCGGCGGACTGGCTGCCGGGTGGGCCTGCCCGTCCTGCGACGGCCAGCGGCTGCGCGCGACGGTGGTGGGTTCCCGGCGAACCGCCGAGGAGCTCGGCCGAGCCTTCCCGCGCACCCCGGTGCGCACCAGCGGGGCCGGCGGCGACGTGGTCGCCACGGTGGGCCCGGAGCCGGCGCTCGTCGTCGCGACCCCCGGGGCCGAGCCGGTGGCCGAGGGCGGTTACGTCGCCGCGCTGCTGCTCGACGGGTGGGCGCTGCTGGGCCGGCCGGACCTGCGCGCCGCCGAGGAGGCGCTGCGGCGCTGGACGGCGGCCGCCGCGCTGGTCCGGCCCGGTCCCGACGGCGGCACCGTGGTCCTGCTCGCCGACACGGCGGCGCCGGCCGCGCAGGCGCTGGTCCGCTGGGACCACGCCGGCTTCGCCGACCGCGAGCTGGCCGAGCGCGCCGCTCTACGGCTGCCCCCGGAGGCCCGGATGGCCTCGCTCACCGGCTCGCCGGACGCGCTGGCCGGCTTCCTGGCCGCCGCCGAGCTGCCCGAGCAGACCGAGGTCCTCGGGCCGGTGCCGGCCGGCCCCGACCAGCAGCGGTTCCTGGTGCGGGCGCCGCGCGGCGTCTGGCCGGCGACCACTGCGGCGCTGAAGGCCGCATCCGGGGTCCGCAGCGCGCACAAGGACGCCGGCTCGGTCCGGCTCCGGGTCGACCCCCTGGAGATCGCATGACCACCCCACGGCAGCCGACCGCCGCGGTGCCGACGACCGTCGTGTTCGACCTCGGTGGCGTCCTGATCGACTGGGACCCGCGCCACCTCTACCGCCGGCTGCTCCCCGAGGACGAGATCGAGGAGTTCCTCGACGAGGTCGGGTTCGCCGCGTGGAACTACGCCCAGGACGCCGGCGGCAGCTGGGACGAGGCCGTCGAGCGGCTTGCCGCCCGGCACCCGCACCGCCGCGAGCTCATCGCCGCCTACCCGGCCAGGTTCCCGGAGACCCTGGCCGGCCCGGTGCCCGGCTCGGTGGAGCTGCTGCGCGACCTGCACGCGGCGGGAGTGCGGCTGCTGGCCCTGACCAACTGGTCGGCCGAGACCTACCCGCACGCCGAGGCGACCTTCGACTTCCTGACCCTGTTCGAGGACATCGTCGTGTCCGGCGCGGAAGGGATCGCCAAGCCCGACCCGGCCGTCTTCGCGCTGCTCGTCGACCGGTACCGGCTGGATCCGGCGGCCACCGTCTTCGTGGACGACTCCCCGGTGAACGTCGCGGCAGCGGCGGCGGCCGGCCTGCGTGCCGTGCGGTTCACCGATGCCGACACCCTCCGTGGCGACCTCAGCCGGCTGGGGCTGCTCGGCGGTGCCTGATCAGGCTGACCCCGTCCCGCACGGTCAGCATCACCACCTCGACCCGCTCGTCGGCGACCACCCGGGCGTTGAACTCCCGGATCGCCGCCGTGTCCTCGCCGGTCTCGGCCGGGTCCAGCGGCCGACCGCTCCACAGCACGTTGTCGACGACGATCACGCCCTCTGGGGAGAGCTTGGGCAGGGTGGCGTCGAAGTAGGCCTGGTAGCCGGTCTTGTCGGCGTCGATGAACACCAGGTCGAACGGCCCCGGCAGCGACCCGATCGTCTCCAGCGCCGGCCCGGACCGGATCTCGATCCGGTCGGCGTACGGGCTCGCGGCGATGTGCCGCCGGGCGATGGCCAGGTGCTCCTCGCTGATGTCGCAGGTGATGATCCGGCCGCCGGCCGGCAGGGTCTCGGCCATCGACAGCGCGCTGTAGCCGGTGAAGGTCCCGATCTCGAGCACGCTCTGCGGACGCAGCATGCCACCAGCGCCGCGAGCAGCCGGCCCTCCAGGGTGCCGACCATCATCCCGGGGGCGCGGGTCGCCGCCCGGGTCTCGGCCGCGAGCTCGGCGAACCAGGGCGGCTCGGGAGTCGTCTGCTCGGCGGCGTACGCCTCGATGCGGGGATCGGCGATCTCGATGTCGGTCACTCCGCCCCTGCCTGGCCGTGGTGCGACGGCACTCGCACGTCGACCCAGACGGCCCGGTGGTCCGAGCTCGGGAAGGGGAACACGCCGGTCAGCCTGAACAGGGGGTCAGTGTCACCGGCCAGAACACAGCCGAGTCCCGGACCCGCAGGGCCTTGGACGGCAGGACGTAGTCGGCGCGCAGGTTGCCCGGCCGAACTGTCCGCGAAGTCGGCGGTGTCGAACGTGGGTCCGACCGGTGCGTCAGGTTCGCCCCGCGCTGGATTGCGGTGGCCTCGACGGCGCCTGCGCTGTCCGGCGTGCTCGACGTTTGATGCGGGGGTTGTCCAGCAGCTGCTGGATCGAGCCAGGGATGCTGTCACCGTCCAGCGGGTCGGAGTTCTGGTCGCCCGCGATCACGAAGTGCGCTCCGGCAGGCAAGCCGCCGAACCGGCCGGCGTCGTCGTAGATGTAGCGACCGGCCCCTGGCCTGACGTAGTCGGCCCAGAACCGGATCTCGTCGAAGTTGCGCAGGCCGTTGCGGTCCTCGGGCCCGTCGAACACCGGCGGCGTCGGGTGGCTGACCAGGAAGTGCACGGTCTTGCCGCCGATCTGCATCGGCAGGTCCCAGTGGCTCTTCGACGACAGCCGGACCACGTCGAGCTCGGCGGGGGAGTACCAGTCTTCAGCGGCCGGGGTCGCCGGGTCGTCCGGGAGCATGGCTTCCGGCATGTCCTTCCAGAGGAACTTCTGGAACGTCCGGATGCCGCTGACGTCGATCGGGTACTTCGAGTAGACGGCCATTCCGAACTGGCCGGGAAAGAAGCCGAACCCGTACGCGTCGTTGCCGGGCCACCGATGACTCCGTTGTTGTTCAGGTCGAACCCGGAGGGGATGCCGGTGTTGGACTGCGCCGTGAAGCGGTACGGGTACTCGATGGCGGCGGCACCGTTGTGCCGCACGGACAGGTAGTTGTCCTGGAAGAGCCGCAGGGCGGTGCCCGCCTGGTCGTAGTCGAACTCGTTGATGAGCAGGACGTCCGGACGCACCCGCTGGATGATCTCCGCCACGGTCGCCGCCTGGGCGTTCCCGGACGTCGACAGGTCGCTGATCAGCTGCCCCGCGACGTTCCGGTTCAGCGAGGCGTTGAACGTCGCGAAGCGCACCGTGTGCCGGGTGGCGACGGGCTGGCCGCGACGGCCGGCGGCGTGATCAGGGCCGCGGCGGTGGCGGCGGCAGCGAGCGTCGAGCACGCCAGCAACGCGCTTCGGGTGGCGGGTCATGGCTGTCCTCCCGGGTCCGGTAGCTTCGCCCATCTGACCGCATCGAGCCCGCGGGGCGGAAGAGCGGGCCGCACACTCCGTAGACTGGTTCGATTCACCCGTTCACCCGTCGTCTCCGCAGGAGTCACCGTGCCCGTCCAGCCCATCCGGCTCTTCGGCGACCCGGTGCTGCGTACCAAGGCCGAGCCGGTGGTCGACTTCGACAAGGAGCTGCGCACCCTGGTGCAGGACCTCTCGGAGACCATGCTCGAGGCGCCCGGAGCGGGGCTGGCGGCTCCGCAGATCGGGGTCGGCCTGCGGGTCTTCACCTACCACGTCGACGACACCCTGGGTCACCTCGTCAACCCGACCCTCGACCTCACCGACGAGGAGCAGGAGGACGACGAGGGCTGCCTGTCGTTCCCCGGCCTGGCGTCCCCGACCGTGCGCGCGTACGGCGTGGTCGCCAAGGGTTTCGACATGTACGGCGAGCCGGTCACCATCGAGGGCACCGAGCTGCTCGCCCGCTGCGTGCAGCACGAGACCGACCACCTCGACGGCATCCTGTTCATCGACCGGCTGGACAAGGCGCAGCGGAAGGCCGCGCTCAAGGCCATCCGGGAGGCCGACTGGGCCGGCGAGACCGCGCCCCCGGTCAAGCTGTCCCCGCACGCGATGCACGGCCGAGCGCTCTAAGCCGCCCTCTCGATGCGCCTCGTGTTCGCCGGCACCCCCGAGGTCGCCGTCCCGGCGCTGGACGCCCTGCTCGACTCCTCGCACGAGGTGGTCGCCGTCCTCACCCGCCCGGACGCCCGGGCCGGCCGCGGCCGCCGGGAGGCCGAGTCCCCGGTGGCGCGCCGCGCCGCGGAGGCCGGTATCGAGATCGCTGAAGCCGGCTCGCGCCGGCGACCCGGCGTCTGCACGACCGGCTGCGGAGCTCGCGCCGGACTGCTGCCCGGTCGTCGCGTACGGCGCGCTGGTGCCGCGCTGCCTGCTCGACCTGCCGGCCCACGGCTGGCTGAACCTGCACTTCTCGCTGCTGCCCGCCTGGCGCGGTGCGGCGCCGGTGCAGCACGCGATCCTGCACGGCGACGACCTGACCGGCGCCTCGGTGTTCCACTCTCGAGGAAGGCCTGGACACCGGCCCGGTGCTGTCGGTGATGACCGAGCCGATCGGCCCGCGGGACACCAGCGGCGACCTGCTCGGCCGGCTCGCGACCGCCGGCGCCGGCCTGCTCGTCGCCACCCTCGACGCCCTCGAGCGCGGCGAGCTGGTCGCGCAGCCGCAGCCCGCCGACGGCGTCAGCCTGGCGCCGAAGCTCACGGTCGAGGACGCCCGGGTCGACTGGTCGAAGCCCGCCTTCCACGTCGACCGGCTGGTCCGGGCCTGCACCCCTGCGCCGGGCGCCTGGACCACCTGGGCCGACGAGCGGCTCGGGCTCGGGCCGGTCCAGCCGGCCGAGCGCCGACCGGGCTGGCCGTCGGTCAGGCTCCGGGTCGCCAGGCGGGACGTGCTGGTCGGCACCGGGGACGGCCGGGCCGTCCGGCTCGGCGAGGTACGCCCGGCCGGTCGCAGGCCGATGGCCGCCGATGCGTGGGCGCGCGGCGTCCGCGACCTCGACGGCGGGACCCTGACGTGACCGGTCCGCCGCGTGCGGGGCAGAGCGGCGTCCCCCGCGCCGCGGGAAGCCGCGGCCCGACGCTGCCCCGGCGGGTCGCGTTCGACCTGCTGCGCGCGGTCGCCGAACGCGACGCCTACGCCAACCTCACCCTGCCGGGCTGCTGCGCGACCGCGGCCTCGACGCGCGCGACGCGGCCTTCGCCACCGAGCTCGGCCTACGGCACGCTGCGCGGTCGGGGCAGCTACGACGCCGTGCTGGCCGCCTGCGTCGACCGGCCGCTGGACCAGGTCGACCGCGCCGGTGCTCGACCTGCTGCGCCTCGGCGCCCACCAGCTGCTCGCGATGCGGGTCCCGTCGCACGCCGCGGTCGGCGCCACCGTCGAGCTCGCCCGCGCGGTCGCGGGGGAGGGCCGCGGCTCGCTTCGTCAACGCGGTGCTGCGCAGGGTCGGCCGCCAGGACCTGGCCGGCTGGCTGGCCGAGGTCGCGCCGGCGCTACGACGCCGACCCGGTCGGCCACCTCGCGGTCGTGCACTCGCACCCGCGCTGGGTGGTCTCCGCGCTGCGGGACGCCCTCGGCGGCTCGCTGGCGGAGACGGCCGCGATGCTCGCCGCCGACAACGCGCCGCCGCTGGTGACCCTGGTCGCCCGCCCGGGCCGGGCCGACGGTGGCCGAGCTGGTGAGCCGCCGGCGCCGGGCCCGGGCCGCTGGTCGCCGTACGCCGCGGTGCTGCCCGGCGGCGACCCCGGCGCGCATCCCGGCCGTCCGGGAGGGCCGGGCCGGGGTGCAGGACGAGGGCAGCCAGCTGGTCGCCGCTCGCGCTGGCCGACGCACCGCTCGACGGGCGCCGACGAGCGCTGGCTGGACCTCTGCGCCGGCCCCGGCGGGCAAGGCCGCGCTGCTCGGCCGCGCTGGCCGAGCGGCCGCGGGCGCTGCCCTGCTGGCGGCCGAGATCGCGCCGCACCGCGCGGCGCTGGTGCGGCACGCGGTCGGCGGGCCACCGCGGCGTCGTCGTCGCGGACGGCCGGGTCCCGGCCTGGCGGGCGGGCGAGCTTCGACCGGGTGCTGGTCGACGCCCCGTGCACCGGCCTGGGCGCCCTGCGACGACGGCCCGAGGCGCGCTGGCGGCGGCAGCCGGCGGACGTCGCCGGGCTCGCCGCGCTGCAGCGCGACCTGCTCAGCAGCGCCCTCGACGCCGTCCGGCCCGGCGGGCTGGTCGCCTACGTCACCTGCTCGCCGCACCTGGCCGAGACCCGGACGCGTCGTCGCCGACGTGCTGCACCGCCGCCGGCGCCGGCTACGTCGACCAGGTCGACGCCCGGCCGCTACTGCCCGGCGTGCCCGACCTCGGTCCACGGCCCGGACGTGCAGCTCTGGCCGCACCGGCACGGCACCGACGCGATGTACCTCGCTCTGCTGCGTCGCGGCTGAGCCGGGCCGCGCCGGTGCCTCCTAGACTCCGCGCGCCATGGGCGTCCAGATCTCCCCGAGCATCCTGTCGGCCGACTTCACCGACCTGGCCGGCGAGGTCGCCCGGATCGCACCGCGCCGCCGACTGGGTGCACGTCGACGTGATGGACAACCACTTCGTGCCCAACCTGACGATCGGGCTGCCGGTCGTCGAGCGGCTGGCCGAGGTCAGCGACGCTGCCCCTCGACGTGCACCTGATGATCGCCGACGCCGACCGCTGGGCGCCCGGCTACGCCGAGGCCGGCGCGCGCAGCGTCACCTTCCACGTCGAGGCGGCAGCAGCGCCGGTGCGGCTGGCCCGCACCCTGCGCGGGCTCGGCGTCCGGGCCGGCATGGCGCTGCGCCCGGCCACCCCGGTCGAGCCGTACGCCGACCTGCTGGCGAGCTGGACATGCTGCTGCTGATGACGGTCGAGCCGGGCTTCGGCGGCCAGAAGTTCCTCGACCTGGTGCTGCCGAAGATCCGCACCGCCCGCGAGCTGGTCAAGGGCCGCGACCTCGACCTCTGGATCCAGGTCGACGGCGGCGTGGGCACGCGAGACCGTGGAACGGTGCGCCGAGGCCGGCGCCGACGTGTTCGTGGCCGGCTCGGCGGTCTACGGCGCCGACGACCCGGCCGCTGCGATCGAGGGGCTCCGCGCAGCAGGCCGCGACGGCGACTGCCGGCTCCTGGTGGGGCCAGCAGCTCAGCCGGCGAGGGTGCCGCGCACGATGCTGTCGCCGCAGTGCGCCGGGTTGCCGTCGACCGGCTCGAGCGAGATGTCGACGACCGGGAACTCGGCGACATCGACGCTCGGCGGCAGCGGGAAGGCGGCGCGGGTGCCCTGCGTGTCCAGCAGCCCGACCGACACCAGCCGCTTGGCGTCCGGCGTCCAGCAGCCACACCTCGTAGAACCCGTCGCCGCGGGTCAGGCCGGAGACGTCCAGCTCGAGCGCCCGCGGCCGCCGGTGCCGACGATCTCGGCGGCGCCGCTGCCCGAGTGGTCGGGCAGCGCCTCGAGCTGCGCGGTCGCGACCGACCGGACCGCCGGCCGCCGTCGTCGTCGGAGCCGGCCAGCACCAGCGCCGTCGCGGCAGCGCCGAGCACGATGCCGACTACAGCGGCCGCCGCCAGCCAGGGCCAGGCCGCCCGACGGGCCGGCCGTCGAGGGAGATCGGTGACCGTGGCCGGCGCGGTCGGCGACCGGTCGTCCGGGGTGGCGCCGGCGTCCGCGTCCAGCGCGAGCTCGGCCGCCACGCGCTCCCAGACCCGGGCCGGCGGCGGGCCACGGGGTGTCGGCTCGCGGCTCGAGGGTCCGCGCGCGGGCCACGACGGCGCGCAGCTCGGTCGAGCTCCTGCCTGGCACTCGGCGCAGGAGGCGACATGGCGCTCGTGCTCGACCCGTCCGGGCTGCTCGCCGAGCGCGAGCAGCGCCAGGTCGTCCGGGTCAACGTGCTGCGGCATCGTCCACCTCCAGCCGTCGGCGCAGCCGGCCGAGCGACCGGCGGATGTGGCTCTTGACGGTGCCCAGCGGCAGGCTCAGCTGGCTGGCGATCTGGGTGTGCGTGAGGTCCTCGAAGAACGCCAGCGTGAGGATCCTGCCGGGCCGGCTCGCCCAGCCGGGACAGCTCGTCGGCCAGCAGCACCCGGGTGGTCACCGCGTCGGCCGGGGACGGGGCAGTGTCGGCCACGACCACCCGGGTCGCGGCATCGGTGGCGCGCCGCTCGCGCTCGCGGAGCGCCCACCGGTCGGCCACCTTGTTGCGGGTGATGCCCAGCAGCCAGCCGGGCAGGCTCCCGGTCTGCGGGTTGAAGCCGGCCCGGCCGCGCCAGGCGGCGACGAACACCTGCTGGGTGACGTCCTCGGCGTCGTCCCGGTCGCCGAGGGTGCGCAGCGCGACCGTGAAGACCAGCGGCGACCAGCGGGTGTACGCGGCGGCCAGCCCGTCCTCGCCGCCGGTGCGGAACGCCTCCTCCAGCGCGAGATCCCGCTCGTCCGGCACCTGGCGCACCCGCGCGCCACCGGTCACGGGCAGGTCCTCCTCGGCAGGTGCGGCCCTCGCTGGACGCGCGGAGTCAGGGTCTGCATCCTTCGCCACTCCTCGCGCCGCACTCACGGTGCTTCGGGTGCAGCGCCGCGGGCCCGGATGCGCGGCCGGGCAGGTGCCGCGGCGCAGCGCCTGCGTGGCACACTGGGCGCGACAGGTACGACGCACAGCGTGCTCCGGGGTCGGTGAGATTCCGAACCGGCGGTGACAGTCCGCGACCCGCGTCCGGGACGCACCAGCCATGGCTACGACCCGGCCGGTTGACCCGGTGGAACTCCGGGACCGACGGTGAAAGTCCGGATGGGAGGCAGCACGCCGGGCGCTCGACGTCCGTCGGAGGCCTGCTGCCCCCGGCGACACGTCGGCGCCCGCACGCCGGCTTCCCGGCGGACCCCCGGAGCGCGCCCGAGCAGAGGGAGCACCGGGTGGCGAGCCGAGCGCGAGGAAGCGGCGATGCGCCGCGCCGTCGCGCTGTCCGCGTCGGTCGGCGAGGCCACCCATCCCAACCCGAACGTCGGCGCTGTCGTCCTCGACCGGGCCGGCGAGGTCGTGGGCGAGGGCCGGCACGAGCGGGCCGGCGGCCCGCACGCCGAGGTCGTCGCGCTGGCGCAGGCCGGCGGCCGGGCCGCCGGCGGCACCGCTGGTCGTCACCCTCGAGCCGTGCGCGCACACCGGCCGCACCGGGCCGTGCACCGAGGCGCTGCTCGCGGCCGGCGTCGCCCGCGTCGTCTACGCCGTCGCCGACCCGAACCGCGCAGGCCGGCGGCGGCGGCCGAGCTGCTGCGCGCGGCCGGCGTCGACGTCGAGGGCGGGCCTGCTCGCCGCCGAGGCGGAGCGGGCCAACGAGCGCTGGCTGACCGGCGTACGGCTGGGCCGCCCGTTCGTGGTCTGGAAGGTGGCCTCCACCCTGGACGGCCGGGTCGCCGCCGCCGACGGGACCAGCCGCTGGATCTCCTCGCCCGGAGTCGCGGGCCGACGCGCACCGGCTGCGAGCCGAGTGCGACGCGATCGTCGCCGGGGTCGGGACGGTGCTGGCCGACGACCCGCGCGCTGACGGTCCGCGACGCCGTCCGGGGCGACGGTCGGGGGAGCAGCCGCTGCGGGTGGTCGTCGACACCGCGCGGCCGTACGCCGGCCGGCGCGCGGGTGCTGGACGACTCGGCGCCGACGCTGGGTCGCGACCGCCGCCGAGCTGGGCACCGGACGCCGACGGCCGGGTCGACCTCGGCTGCGCTGCTGCAGGCCCTGCACGCCCAGGGCCGCGGCCTGGTGCTGCTCGAGGGCGGCCCGACGCTGGCCGGCGCGTTCGTCCGGGCCGGGCTGGTCGACCGGGTCGTCGCCTACCTGGCGCCGACGCTGCTCGGCGCCGGGGTCGCCGTCGCTGGCCGGCACCGGCATCGGCACGCTGGCCGACGGCGTCGCGGCTCGACGTCACCGACGTGACGCGCTGCGGCCCGGACGTGCGGGTCGCGGCCCGCCCGGTGCGCCGCAGCGGCACGGGGGAGGCCTGATGTTCACCGGCATCGTCGAGGAGCTCGGCGAGGTCATCGCGCTGACCGACCTGGGCGACAGCGTGCGCCTGACCGTGCGCGGCCCGACCGTCGTCGACGGACGCGGCGCACGGCGACTCGATCGCGGTCAACGGCGTGTGCCTGACGGTCGTCGAGGCGACCGCGACCGGGTTCACCGCCGACGTGATGCGGGAGACCCTCGACCGCAGCTGCCTCGGCGCGCTCGCCGCCGGCGACCCGGTCAACCTCGAGCGGCCGATGCGGCTGGACGGCCGGCTCGGCGGGCACCTCGTGCAGGGCCACGTCGACGGCACCGGCACCATCGCTCGCGCGCTCGCCGTCGGAGCACTGGGAGGTCGTGCGCGTCTCGCTGCCCGCCGACCTCGCCCGCTACGTCGTGCACAAGGGCTCGATCACCGTCGACGGCGTCTCGCTGACCGTCGCCGCCGTCGACGACGAGTCGTTCACCGTCAGCCTGATCCCCACGACGCTCGAGCTCACCACGCTGGGCCGCAAGCAGGTCGGCGACCCGGTGAACCTCGAGGTCGACGTCGTCGCCAAGTACGTCGAGCGACTGCTCGCGCCATCCCACCGCACCACCTCCCCGAGAGGATCCCCTGTGAACGTCCTCGAGCTGGCTGTTCGAGGCCGAGCTGCACATCGGCAGCAAGGCGATCCTCTGGCGCGAGATCATCGGCAACGCTCTTCGGCCTGGCCTCGGCGCTCGGCGGCATGCGCCGGCGGGTCTGGGCCTGGCCGGTCGGCATCGTCGGCAACGTGCTGCTGTTCACCGTCTTCCTGGGCGCCGTCTTCGACACCCCGCAGCAGGAGACGCTCTGGGGCCAGGCCGGCCGGCAGGTGTTCTTCATCGCCGTCTCGGTGTGGGGTTGGTACCGGTGGTAGCGGTCCCGCGACGCCGGCGGGGCCCCGGACGGCGGCGCCATCGTCCCGCGCTGGGCGACGTGGAGCGAGCGAGCGCAGCTCGTCGTCCTCTATGCGGTCGGGACGGCCTCCTTCTGGTGGCTTTTCGGCATCATCGGCTCGTACGGGCGCTTCACCGAGGCGTGGATCCTGACGGGCTCGATCCTCGCGACCTACGGCATGGCCCGCGGGTGGACCGAGTTCTGGCTGATCTGGATCGCGGTCGATGCCGTCGGCGTGCCGACGCTGCTCGATGCGGGCTTCTACCCGTCGGCTGTTCTCTACGGGTTCTACGGGGCCTTCTGCGTCGTGGGCTTCGTCGTCTGGGCCCGCACCAGGGCTCGGCTCGTCACCGGTCCGTCGAGCCCCTCGGTGGAGGTGGTGGCATGAGCGAGCCGGTCCGGCTGGACACCGTCGAGCGGGCGGTCGCCGACATCGCGGCCGGCCGCGCCGTCGTGGTGGTCGACGACGAGGACCGCGAGAACGAGGGCGACCTGGTCCTGGCGGCGTCCAAGGTGACGCCCGAGCTGCTCGCCTTCATGGTGCGGCACACCTCCGGGGTGGTCTGCGTGCCGATGGAAGGCCCGGAGCTGGACCGGCTGAAGCTGCCGCCGATGACGTATGTGAACGAGGACCGCAAGCACACGGCGTACTCCGTGTCGGTGGACGCCCGCGACGGCATCAGCACCGGCATCTCGGCGGCCGACCGGGCCCGCACCATCCGGGTGCTCGTCGACTCGGCCACCGAGCCCTACGAGCTGACCCGGCCCGGGCACATCTTCCCGCTGCGCGCGGTGGACGGCGGGGTGCTGCGCCGCACCGGCCACACCGAGGCGTCGGTCGACCTGGCCCGGCTGGCCGGGCTGAACCCGGCCGGGGTGATCGCCGAGATCGTCAACGAGGACGGCTCGATGGCCCGGCTGCCCGAGCTGCGCCGGTTCGCCGACGAGCACGGGCTGGCCCTGGTATCGATCGCCGACCTGGTGACCTACCGGAAGCGCACCGAGACGCTGGTCGAGCGGGTGGCGGAGGCCCGGCTGCCGACGCAGGTACGGCGAGTTCCTCGCGGTCGGCTACCGGAGCACGGTCGACGCCGACGAGCACGTCGCGCTGGTGCGCGGCGAGCTGGGCACCGGGACTGGCGTGCTGGTCCGGCTGCACTCCGAGTGCCTCACCGGTGACGTCCTCGGCTCGCTGCGCTGCGACTGCGGGCCGCAGCTGGACGCCGCGCTGCGACGGGTGGCCGACGAGGGCCGCGGGGTCGTCGTCTACCTGCGCGGTCACGAGGGCCGCGGCATCGGGCTGCTGCACAAGCTCGCCGCCTACCGGCTGCAGGACGGCGGACGGGACACCGTCGACGCCAACCTCGACCTCGGGCTGCCCGCGGACGCCCGCGACTTCAGCGTGGGCGCGCAGATCCTCACCGACCTGGGGGTCAGCTCGGTCCGGCTGATCACCAACAACCCGGCCAAGCGCGAGGGCCTCGAGGTCCAGGGGCTGACCGTCCTCGAGCAGGTGCCGCTCGAGGTGCACATGACCCCGGAGAACATCGGCTACCTGCGCACCAAACGGGACCGGATGGGTCACGACCTGCCGGGGCTCGGCTCGACGGCCGACCCGGCGCCCGAGGGGACGCTGGCGTGAGCGGGGTCGGGTCCCCGGAGCTGGACGTCGACGGGCGCGGGCTGCGGGTCGCGGTCGTGGCGGCGCAGTGGCACACCACCGTGATGGACGGGCTGGTGGCCGGCGCCCTGCGCGGGCTGTCCGCCTGCGGGGTGGACGAGCCCACGGTGGTGCGGGTGCCCGGCTCGTTCGAGCTCCCGGTGGCGGCGGCGCGGCTGGCCCGGGCCGGGTACGACGCCGTGGTGGCGCTCGGAGTCGTGATCCGCGGCGGCACCCCGCACTTCGACTACGTCTGCCAGGCCGCGACCGACGGGCTGTCCCGGGTGGCGCTGGACACCGGCGTACCGGTCGGCTTCGGGCTGCTCACCTGCGACGACGAGCGGCAGGCGCTGGACCGGGCCGGCCTCGAGGGTTCGCACGAGGACAAGGGCCGCGAGGCGGCGCTCGCCGCGGTCGCCACCGCGGTGACGCTGCGCGGGCTCGGGCCGGCGCCGGAGAGGGGCTGACCATGACCGTGCCCGCGCGCATCTCGCTGGTGACGCTCGGCGTCGAGGACGTGGCGCGGTCCACCGCGTTCTACCGCGCCCTCGGCTGGGAGGCGGGCATCGAGATGGACGGCTTCGCGGTGTTCCGGACCGGTGGCGCGCTGCTGGCGCTGTACCCGATCGACGAGCTGTCCAGGGACGCCGGCGACGACGTGCCGGCCGGCCGTCCCCGGCGTACCCACCTGGCGATCAACCTCGGTTCTCCGGAGGAGGTCGACGACGCGGTCGCGCGACTTCCTCGCGGCCGGCGCGGGGCTGCTCGCGGCGCCGGAGGCGGCGCCGTGGGGCGGCTACACGGCGATCGTGTCCGACCCGGACGGGCACGCCTGGGAGATCGCCCACAACCCGGGCTGGCCGCTCGGCGCGGACGGTCTGCCGCAGCTTCCGTGACCTCTGCGAGCATGGCCGCGTGAAGACCTTCGACGAGCTGTTCGCCGAGCTGAGCGGGAAGGCCGCCGACCGACCGGCCGGCTCCGGGACGGTGGCCGCGCTGGACGCCGGCGTGCACGCGATCGGCAAGAAGGTCGTCGAGGAGGCCGCCGAGGTGTGGATGGCCGCCGAGCACGAGAGCCCGGAACGCGCCGCCGAGGAGATCTCCCAGCTGCTCTACCACCTGCAGGTGCTCATGCTGGCGCGTGGCCTGACGCTGGACGACGTCTACGCTCGACTGTGACCACCCCGCCACCGACCGCGACCTGAGGAGCCTGCCCGCCGTGCTGCGCGTCGCCGTGCCCAACAAGGGCTCACTCGCCGAGCCGGCTGCTGACATGCTGCGCGAGTCCGGCTACCGGCAGCGCTCCGACCCGCGTGAGCTCGCGCTGCTCGACTCGGCCAACGACACCGAGTTCTTCTTCCTCCGACCACGGGACATCGCGACCTACGTCGGGTCCGGCGAGCTCGACGTCGGCATCACCGGCCGCGACCTGCTGCTCGACAGCGGCGCACCGGCCGAGGAGATCCTGCAGCTGGGCTTCGCCGAGTCGACCTTCCGGTTCGCCGCCAAGCCGGGGACGGCGACGACGGTGGCCGACTTCGCCGGCAAGCGGGTCGCCACCTCGTACGGCGGCTTGCTGGCGAAGTACTTCGCCGACCGCGGCGTCGACGCCGAGGTGGTGCGCCTGGACGGAGCGGTCGAGACCGCCGTACGACTCGGCGTCGCTGACGTGATCGCCGACGTGGTGTCCACCGGAACGACGCTGCGGCAGGCAGGCCTCGAGGTCGTCGGGGAGCCGATCCTGGAGTCCGAGGCGGTCCTGGTGCGGCGGACGGGTGCGCCGGAGTCGCCGGCGGTGGAGCAGCTGGCCCGGCGGATGCAGGGCGTGATCATCGCCCGGCGGTACGTGCTGATGGACTACGACATCCGCGCGGAGCTCGTCGACCAGGCTGTCCAGCTGACCCCGGGCATCGAGTCGCCCACGGTGTCACCGCTGCACGACAAGGGCTGGGTGGCGGTGCGTGCGATGGTGCCGCGCTCGGAGACGAACAAGATCATGGACGAGCTGTGGGAGATCGGCGGGCGGGGGATCCTCGTCACCGACATCCACGCCTGCCGGCTGTGAGTGCGCGCCCTACGTCGGGCCGAACGGTGTTCCGGCCGCGTCGGGCGAGGGTCGTGGTCTACGTCTGTGCCGCAGCGGTGCTCGCCACCATGGTCGGGCTCGCGGTGGTGCTGCCGTCCGGCGGGCCGCACGGCTGGGGGGTCGCCTCGCGGCTCGGCGTCGTCGGCTTCGGCATCGTGGCGGTTGGCGTGCTGCACCGGCTGGCCTCGGTGCGGGTCGTGGCGTCGGAGGACGACGTCCTGGTGGTCAACGTGATCGGCCGACGACGCCTGGAGTGGGCCGAGATCGTCGGCGTCCGGCTGCTGCGGGACGACGCGTGGATGATGCTGGACCTCGCCGACGGGCAGGCCCTCGCCGCGATGGGGGTGCAGAAGTCGGAGGGTCGGCACGCGCAGGAGCAGGCCCAGGTGTTCGCCCGCCTCGTCCAGCAGCACACCCGAGTACCCGGGCACGAGTAGCGATCGGAGCGCTGCACTCGAGTCGGGGGGCCGCGTCCCCCTGCGCTAGGGTTGTGCCGCCTCAGGCGCCAGCTGCTGGGGTTCCGGGCTGTAGCGCAGCTTGGTAGCGCACTTGACTGGGGGTCAAGGGGTCGCAGGTTCAAATCCTGTCAGCCCGACCGGAGAACGTGCAGGTCAGGGGCGGTTCGGCCCGTTGGGCCGGGCCGCCTCTGTCGTGTCGCTAGCCATGGACATCACCGAGCGGTCTCGGTGTTCCCGTAAGCCAGGTCGGTGATCGCCTGCCACCAGTCGCCCAGCGGAGCCCACGCGATCACGAGGATGAGGACAGCGAGGAAGATCAAGCACCACACGATGTGCTGCATGCGGATGATCTGCCGGCCCAGACGGTAGTCGTGGGAGTGCGCATGGTCGAGCACCTCGGCCGCCATCTGAAGGCGGAGGCCCAACTTGTGCGCCTCGAGAGCGTGGCCATCAGGCAGGAGGGGAGCCGAGTACTTCATGGCGACTTCACCCGCGAAGGCTGCGATCGGCGCACGCGCATGTCTACCCACTTCGTCCCCCCTCCGAACGGCGTTGGGTTCCGAGCTGCCCACGCCACCCGAGGGGGGGTCCGCGACGGCGTGGTCAGGCTCGGAGACCGTCGTCGCACCATGCGCTCGGCGCCTCCGGGGCGCAACATGCATTGGCATTACGTCCGCTGATGTAGGAGTACGGCACGGCGGACCGGGTCAGCCGGGTCCGCCGCCGAAACCGATCTCGTTGCCGTCCGGGTCCCGGTACGTCGTCTTCCGCACTCCGTTCGAGTAGGTCTCCCGCTCGGCGGGCTCGATCCCTCGGTCGGTGATCCCCTCGACCCGTGCGTCGAGGTCATCGACGAAGATCGTGTGCATCGCATGGCCGGCATGATCGGGTCGAACCTCGATGAACACGTACCGGTGCTCGGCGAGCTCCCACACCGCCTCCGTGTCGTTCGGCAGGAAGCTGGGTCCGGAGCCCAGCAGGCGCTCGTACCAGGCGACGGCCTGCGCGTAGTCGCCGACAGGGATACCTGCGAAGAGGTCGACAGTCACGATCGGAGCCTATGACCGGGTGCCGGCTTCTCCCGGGCGGCTGGGCTGGACAAACGTATGAGCGAGTCATATAAAGGATCGATGACAACAGCGAACGCAACCTTCCAGGTGCAGGGCTGGGACGAGCAGCCGTACGCCGAGCGCGACAGCGGCGGCAAGCTCACCGAGGCCAAGGTCCAGCAGGCCGTCAGCGGAGACATCGAGGGCAGCTCGGACGTCCGGTGGCTGATGGCCTACTCGGCGGCGGACCGGGCCGAGTTCGTCGGCATCCAGGTGGTGTCCGGCACCCTCGAGGGCCGCGAGGGATCGTTCGTGCTGCGCAGCGTGGGCACGTTCGACGGCAGCCAGGCGGTCGGCGAGCTCACGGTCGTCGACGGCTCGGGCGACGGCGACCTCGCCGGCATCCGCGGCTCGGGCAGCTTCACCGCGCCGATGGGCGACACCGCGTCGATGGTTCTCGAGTACGAGCTCGGCTAGCCGGCCGGGCCGAGCACCGCGATGCCCACGGTTCCTGACCAGCACGACCCCGCCCGGGCAGCGAACGTGGTGGGTGCGCTGGCCCTGGTGCTCACCGACCGGATGACCGACGCGGTCGAGGGCGCTGCCGACCAGGCAGCGACCGGCGCCGTCGCGCTCTCGGCGCTGCACCACTTCCTCCGCGAGCCGACCATCGACCTGCTGCGCCAGGTGCTCGGGCTGACCCACTCGGGCACCGTCCGGCTGGTCGACCGGCTCGAGGGCGGCGGGCTCGTCCGGCGCGGTCCCGGCCAGGACGGCCGCACCACGACCGTCCGGCTGACCGCCGCCGGACGCCGGGCGGCGGCCAGGGTCACCGGCTCGCGCGGCGGTCTGCTGCAGGACGCACTGGAGACCCTCACACCGGCCGAGCAGGAGCAGCTCGCCGACCTTGCTGGCCGGGTGCTCGTCGGCCTCCGGCGAGGGAGCGGAGCCACCCGGTGGACCTGCCGGCTCTGCGACACCGGAGCGTGCGGGCGGGCCCTGGGCCGGTGCCCGGTCGCCGGACCTGAGCCGCCGTCCTTCTAATCGGACGACTCCTGCTCGTGCAGCCGCCGGTACACCCGGTTGCGGGCCCGGAGCACGACGGCGGCGAGCAGGCCGGCCAGCAGCGAGCCGGCGAGGACCCCGACCTTGACGTGGTCGTCGCGCTCGGTGCCGGCGCCGAAGGCCAGCTCCCCGATCAGCAGCGACACGGTGAACCCGACACCGGCCAGGATCGCGAGACCGAGCACGTCGGTCCAGGTCAGGTCCTCGTCGAGCCCGGCGCGGGTGAACCGCGCGACCAGCACGGTCGCCGCCACGATGCCGACCACCTTGCCGGCGACGAGTCCGGCCATCACCCCGATCGTCACCCGATCGGCCAGCGCCTCGCCCAGACCGTGCCACCCGCCCACCGCCACACCGGCGGAGAAGAAGGCGAACACCGGCACGGCGACCCCCGCGGACAACGGCCGCCAGCGATGCTCGAAGTGCTCGGCCAGCCCCGGCCCGGCATCGGGACCGCCGGCCCGAGCTCGTCGTACGACCGGAACCGCGAAACCGAGCAGCACACCGGCGACGGTGGCGTGCACGCCGGAGGCATGGACCAGCGCCCACGCCGAGACCGCCAGCGGCAGCAGGACCCACCAGGCGCGCACCCGGCGCTGGACCAGCACGGTGAACACTGCGAGCGGCACCAGTGCGAGGGCGAGGAGAGCCACGTCGAGCGAGTCGGTGTAGAACACCGCGATGATCGTGATGGCGAGCAGGTCGTCGACCACCGCGAGGGTCAGCAGGAAGGTGCGCAGCGCGGACGGGAGATGGCTGCTGATCACCGCGAGGACGGCGAGCGCGAACGCGATGTCGGTCGCGGTAGGAACCGCCCAGCCGCGCAACGCGCCGTCGCCGGTGCCGAGGTTGACCGCGGTGTAGACCAGCGCGGGGGCGACCATCCCGCCGACCGCAGCGGCCACCGGCAGCGCGGCCCGGCGCGGGTCGCGCAGGTCGCCGGCCACCAGCTCGCGCTTGAGCTCGAGGCCCGCGACGAAGAAGAAGACGGCGAGCAGCCCGTCGGCCGCCCACTGGCCGAGCGACAGGTCGAGGTGCAGGACGGCCGGGCCGACGACGGTGTCCCGCAGCCCGGCGTACGACGAGGAGCCGGGCCAGTTCGCCCACACCAGCGCGACGACGCTGGCGACCAGCAGCAACGCGCCGCCGACCGTCTCTTGCCGCAGGATGTCGCCGATCCGGCGCGTCTCGGAACCCGAGCCCCGGCTGAACAGGGCGGGTGCGCGGCGTGCCGTGGGGGACAGGGTGGCCTCCGGGGTCGCGGACAGGACTGCCGACCAGACTTCCCGGCGCACCGATGCCCAGGCTATCGGCCCCGACGGCCCGCGGGAGCCGACGTACGATCGCCTGCGTGAGAGCGGCCGGGGTGGTGCTCGCGGGAGGCCGGTCGTCCCGGATGGGTGCGCCGAAGGCGTCCCTGGAGTGGCACGGCTCCACGTTGCTGCGCCGTACCTGCGGGGTGCTCCGGCGGGCCGGTCTGCAGCCGGTCGTCGTAGTGCGGGCCCCCGGCCAGGCGCTGCCGCCGCTGCCGTCCGACGTCGACGTCGTCGACGACCCTCGGGAGGGGCTCGGGCCGTTGCAGGGCATGGCCGTCGGGCTCGGGTCACTCGCGGAGCGCGCCGACGTCGCCTTCGTCTGCTCCACCGACCTGCCGTTCCTGCACGCCGAGCTGGTCCACCGGGTGCTGCGGCCGTTCGCCGAGCCTGGCGGCGACACGCTCGACGTGGTGCTCCCGCTGGCCCGCGGCTTCCCCCAGCCGCTGGCCGCGGCCTACCGCACCCGGCTGGCTCCGACGGTGGCGGCGCTCGTCGCCGCGGACCGGCTGCGACCGGCGTTCGTCTTCGAGGACGCCGAGGTGCTGCGGCTGGACGACGACGCCCTGCTCGCCGACCCTGCGCTGCGGGCCGCCGACCCGACGCTGGAGTCGGTCGTCAACATCAACGAGCCGGACGACTACGCGACCGCCCGGGCTCGGCCGGCGCCGCGGGTGACCGTCGAGTGCTTCGGGGTGCTGGCGTCGCGCGCCGGTCGGGGACCCCGCAGCGTGCACGCCGGCACGGTGGGGGCCGCCGCCCGCGCCGTCGACCTCACGCTGGACCGCCACGTGCTCGCCGCGGTCAACGGCGACCAGACCAGCCGGGACGCCGACCTGCCGCTGCTGCCCGGCGACACCGTCGCGTTCCTCTCCGCGGACGCCGGCGGATGACCACGGTCGGCGGCTACTTCGGCCGCGTCCTCGTCGTCGACGTCACCGACGGCAGCACCCGCGTGGTGGAGCTTCCCGAGCAGGTGCTCCGCGACCACGTCGGCGGGGCCGGGCTCGGCGTCCGGCTGCTCACCGACCTGGCACCGGCCGGTGTCGACCCGCTCGCACCAGCGGCCCCCCTCGCGTTCGTCTTCTCGCCGCTGGTCGGCACGCCGCTGACCACCAGCGCCAAGTTCGCGGTGGTCGCCAAGTCCCCGCTGACCGGCTTGCTGACCGACGCGCTCGCCTCCAGCCACTTCGCCATCGCCGGCAAGCTCACCGGGCACGACGCGATCGTCGTCACCGGTCGCGCCGCCCGGCCCAGCGTGCTGCTCGTCGACGGGGCCGAGGTCCGTCTCGAGCCGGCCGCCACGGAGACCGGCCGGTCCGCGGCGGACACCGAGACCTCGGTGCGCGAACGGTTCGGCAAGCCCTGGCGGGTCGCCGCCATCGGCCCGGCGGGGGAGCGCGGCGTCCGCTACGCGACCCTGTCGCACGACGGCCGGCATGCCGGCCGGGGCGGGCTCGGTGCGGTGCTCGGCGCCAAGAACGTCAAGGCCGTCGCGGTGCGCGCCAGCCGGAAGGTCGCGCCGGCCGACCCCGCAGGGGTGCTCGCCGCCGCCAAGGACCTGCGGGCGAGGTCGTTCGGCGCGGCCACCGCGAAGTACCGCGAGCTCGGCACCCTGGCGAACCTGCTGGCATTCAACGCGCTGTCGACCCTGCCCACCCGCAACTTCCAGGCCGCGACCTTCGAGGCGGCGCCCGCGCTGGCGGCCGAGGAGCTGGCCGGGCTGCGCACCGTCGCCCGGAACAGCTGCGCGTCCTGCAGCATCGGCTGCGAGCACATCTACCGCGGTCGCGGCGACAGCCAGATGCGCGTCGAGTACGAGAACGTCTTCGCCCTCGGCCCGATGTGCGGGGTCGCCGACGCCGACGACGTCCTGGCCGCCAGCGCCCGGTGCGACGAGCTGGGCATCGACACCATCTCGGCCGGCGGCACGATCGCCTGGGCGATGGAGTGCGCCGAGCGCGGGCTGATCGACGCGCCCTGGCTGCGCTTCGGCGACGGCACCGCGCTGCTGCGGGCCCTCGACGAGATCGGCACCGGCACCGGCCTCGGACCGCTGCTCGCCGAGGGTTCCCGGCGAGCCTCGGAGCAGGTCGGCCAGGGCTCAGCCGACTTCGCGCCGCACGTCAAGGGCCTCGAGCTGCCCGGCTACGAGCCGCGGACCTTGCACGCGATGGCGCTCGGCCTCGCCGTCAACGCCCGCGGCGCCGACCACAACCGGTCCGGCGCCTACGAGGCGGACCTCGCCGGGGACCTGGACCGGCTGGACGGCGGCACCGCACACGTGGCGGCAGCGATCGAGACCGAGGACCGCGCCGCGGTCATGGACTCCCTGATCCTGTGCAAGTTCCTGCGCGGGGTGTTCACCGAGCCGGGCCCCGCCAACCCGACGGGGGAGCCGTGGGCCGAGTGGGCGCGGCTGCTGGCCCTGGTCACCGGGTGGGACGTCGACGCCGACGAGCTGCGCGCCACGGCCCGGCGGATCGTGCTGGCCAAGCGCGCCTACAACCTGCGCGAGGGCTGGCGTCCCGAGGACGACTGGCTGCCGCCCCGGTTGCTCGCGGAGTCCCTGCAGCTGGACTCCGGTCGCACCGCCCGGCTGACGCCGGACCGGCTGCGCGCGATGGTCGACGGCTACTGGGCGGCGCGCGGCCTGGACGCGCAGGGCCGGCCGGTCACCGGCGTACCGGCAGCAGACCGATGACCGCGCCGGTCCGGCACGGCCGGGAGTTCTTCACCACCGTCACCGTGGACGCCGCGCTGCAGCTGCTCGCCGAGCCGCGTCGCACACCGGTCGAGACCGTGCCGCTGGCCGCCGCCCTCGGCCGGACGCCGGCCTCACCGGTCCGCGCTGCCGCGTCGCTGCCCGGGTTCGCGCGGGCCACCGTCGACGGCTTCGCGGTGCAGGCGGCCGACACCTTCGGCGCCTCCGAGGCGTTGCCCGCCTACCTCGATGTCGCCGGCTCGGTGGCGATGGGCCGGCCGGCCGAGGTCGCCGTCCGGGCCGGTGCCGCTGTCGCGGTGCCCACCGGGGGAGTGCTGCCCGACGGCGCGGACGCCGTCGTGATGGTCGAGCACACCCAGGAGACGATGCCCGGATCGGTCGAGGTGGTGCGGCCGGTCGCGCCGGGCGACGGCACCGTGCGCGCCGACGAGGACGTCACGGCCGGCGCCGAGATCGCCCCCGCCGGCCGGCCGCTGCGTCCCCAGGACCTCGGCATGCTGGCCGCGGCGGGGGTCGTCGAGGTCGCGGTGCACCGGCGACCGCGAGTCGGCATCGTCTCGACCGGCGACGAGGTGGTTCCACCGCACACGGCCGTGCTGCTGCCCGGCCAGGTGCGTGACGCCACCGCCTCGGCCCTGGCCGGGCTGGTCGCCGACGCCGGCGGCGAGCCGGTGCCGCTCGGGGTGGTGGTCGACGACGCGTCAGCTCTCGAGTCGGTCCTGCGGGACGCGCTGTCCCGCTGCGACCTGGTGGTCGTCTCGGCCGGGTCGTCGGTCGGCGCCCGCGACGAGACGGCCGGCGTGGTGGCCCGGCTCGGCGGTCCGGGAATCCTCTGCCACGGCCTGGCCGTGCGACCCGGGAAGCCGACCCTGCTCGCCGACTGCGCCGGTATCCCGGTGGTGGGGCTGCCCGGCAACCCGCTCTCGGCCCTGGTGGTGTTCCGGCTGGTCGGCGTGCCGCTCGTGCGGCGGGTCGGCGGCACCACCCGGCCCCCGCCGGAGCCGGGCGTGCGCGCGGTGCTGGAGCGGCAGGTCCCGTCGCAGGCCGGCCGGCTGGACGTCGTACAGGTCAGGATCACCGCAGGGGCCGTGCGCCCGGTCGCCACCCCGCTGTTCGGCGCGTCCGCGCTGCTGTCCGTGCTGACGGCGGCGGACGGCTACCTCGTCGTGCCGGACGACGCGACCGGTCTGCCGGCGGGCGCCCTCGTCGACGTCACCCTGTACCGATGACCGGCAGCCCGTTCGTCCACGACGTGCCGGCGGCCGAGGCCACCGCGGCCTGGCTGCGGGCTCGCGAGGAGACCGGGTGCCCGCAGCGGGTCGAGGCCGTCACGGTCCAGCTGGCCGACGCCCTAGGGCGGGTCACCGCGGCGCCGGTCTGGGCGGTGCGCTCCTCGCCCGACTACGACGCCGCCGCGATGGACGGCATCGCGGTGCGGGCCGCCGACACCTACGGTGCGAGCGAGAGCACGCCGTTGCTGCTTCCGGCCGACGCGTTCGAGGTCGTCGACACCGGTGACCCGATGCCGTCCGGCGCCGACGCCGTGGTGATGCGCGAGGACGTGCACCACACCGGGTCCGGGTCCGACGCCAAGGCCGAGCTGCGGTCCGCGATCGCGCCCTGGACCCACGTCCGGTCGATCGGCGAGGACGTGGCGGCGACCGAGCTGCTGCTGCCGGTCGGGCACCGGCTCCGTCCGTTCGACCTCGCAGCGGCGGCGGCGGCCGGCCTGACCGAGCTGGCGGTGCGCCGGGCCCCCCGGGTCACCGTGCTGCCCACCGGCGACGAGATCCGGCCGGTCGGTACGCCGGTCGGGCCGGGCGAGATCGTGGACACCAACTCGCTGATGCTCGCCGGCCAGGCGCGGCTGCTCGGCGCCGAGGTCACCGTCACCTCGATCGTGCCGGACCGCCCCGACCTGATCACCCGGGCGGTACGGGAGGCCGCCGCGACCAGCGACCTCGTCGTCGTGCTGGCGGGCTCCAGCGCCGGCCGGGACGACTGGACGGCCCAGGTGGTCGCCGAGGCCGGCCGGCTGGCCGTGCACGGCGTCGCGGTGCGTCCCGGGCACCCGGTGGTGCTGGGCGTCGTCGACCGCACCCCGGTGCTGGGCGCACCGGGCTACCCGGTGTCGGCAGCCCTGACCTTCGACATCTTCGCGGCCCCGCTGCTGGCCGAGCTCGAGGGCGTCGCGCCGGCCCGACGGCCCACCACCACGGCCCGGCTGGCCCGCAAGCTCGCGTCACCCGGGGGCGCGGACGACTGGGTACGGGTCCGGCTGGGTCGGGTGGCCGGGCAGGTGGTCGCGACGCCGCTGCCGCGCGGCGCCGGCGTCCTGACCTCGCTGGTGCGGGCCGACGGGCTGCTGGTGGTGCCGGCCGGCCTGGAGGGCCACCACGCCGGCGACGTCGTCGAGGTCGAGCTGCTGCGCGGCCTGGACGAGGTGACCCGCACCGTCGTCGCCATCGGCTCGCACGACCTGGTGCTCGACCTGGCCGCCTCCGCGCTGCGCGAGCGGGACCCCCGGCTCACCCTGGTGTCCTCGAACGTCGGCTCCCTGGGCGGTCTGGTCGCACTTCGCGACGGTCTGTGCCACCTGGCCGGCTCGCACCTGCTCGACCCGGACTCCGGCGAGTACACGCTGCCCCAGCTCGACCGGGTGCTGGGCACCGGCGCCGGCGCCGTGATCCGGCTGGTGCACCGGCAGCAGGGCCTGCTGGTGGCCCCCGGCAACCCGCTCGGCCTGGCCGGCGTCGAGGACCTGGCCCGGCCCGGCGTCCGTTACGTCAACCGGCAGCGCGGAGCCGGCACCCGGGTGCTGCTCGACCACGAGCTGACCCGCCGGGCCCTCGACCCCGCGGAGCTGGACGGCTACCGCCGCGAGGAGAGCACCCATCTCGCCGTCGCCGCCGCCGTCGCGTCCGGCCGGGCCGACGCCGGGTTGGGCATCCAGGCCGCCGCTCGCGCGTTCGGCCTCGGCTTCGTGCCCGTCGCCGAGGAGCCGTACGACCTGGTCACCACCCCGGAGATCCTGGAGCACGGGGTCCTCGATCCGGTGCTGGAGCTGCTGGCCGAGCCCGCCTTCCGGTCCTCGGTGGACGCCTTGGGCGGCTACTCCACCAGGGAGACCGGCCGCCGGGTCCGGTAGGAAGGTGGCCGTGAGCACCCCGTTCCCGGAGCCGACCAGCCCGGCGTCCTCCCGCACCGAGGTGCTGGTCGGCTACCTCGACTACTTCCGCTCCGTGGTCCTGTCCAAGGTCGACGGACTGTCGCCGGCACAGCTGCGCGGCAGCATCCTGCCCTCGGGCTGGTCGCCGCTGGAGCTGGTCAAGCACCTGACCTTCGTCGAGATGCGCTGGCTCGAGTGGGGCTTCGAGGGCACCCCGGTCGACGACCCGTGGGGCGACCAGCGGCAGGACCGCTGGTACGTCGGCCCGGACGAGGATCCCCAGGACCTGGCCACCACCCTGGCCCGACGGGGCGAGCTCACCGCGGAGATCGCGCGCCGGCACGACCTGGACGAGATCGGCGCGCCGGGGGAGCGGTGGGACGGGTCGCCGCCGGCGACTCTGGAGCGCTGCCTGCTCCACCTCGTGCAGGAGTACGCCCGGCACCTGGGCCACCTGGACGTGGTCCGCGAGCTGCTCGACGGTCGCACCGGGGAGTCCTGACCGACCTCCGGACGCCGCCCCGGCGGCCGTCGGTCCGACATCTGGCGCGACTAGGCTCGGCTGCAGGATGACGACCGAGGACGAGGTGCGAGGCAGTGGCCGGGCGCCGGCCCCGAAGGCGCCGAGCGACCGCGTCCTCACGGTGCCCAACGCCCTGAGCATGCTGCGGCTGCTCGGCGTGCCGTTCTTCCTGTGGCTGGTGCTCACCGAGCACGACGGGCCGGCGGTCCTCGTCCTGATGGTCAGCGGGGTCACCGACTACCTGGACGGCAAGATCGCCCGGGCCTGGAACCAGAGCTCGCGGTTGGGGGTCCTGCTCGACCCGGCGGCCGACCGGCTGTACATCCTGGCCACCCTGATCGGGCTCACCGTGCGCGACGTCGTACCGCTCTGGCTGACCCTGGCGCTGATCGGCCGCGACGTGCTGCTCGCCCTCACCCTGCCGCTGCTGCGCCGCGAGGGCTACGGCGCGCTGCCGGTGCACTACCTCGGCAAGGCCGCGACGTTCAACCTGCTCTACGCCTTCCCGCTGCTGCTGCTCGGCGAGTGGGAGAACGCCCTCGGCGACGTCGCGCACGCCTTCGGCTGGGCGTTCGCCATCTGGGGTACGACGCTGTACTGGTGGGCAGGGATCCTCTACCTCGTCCAGGTCCGGGACCTGTTGCGTCCCGGCCGGAAGGAGGCCACGACGTGACCGGCGACCGGCCGGCGCTGCGGACCGAGGGGAGGGTCGGGCTGTGAAGGCCGTCGTGATGGCCGGCGGCGAGGGCACCCGCCTGCGCCCGATGACGGCGAGCATGCCCAAGCCGCTGCTCCCGATCGTCAACAAGCCGATCATGGAGCACGTGCTGCGCCTGCTCACGCGGCACGGCTTCACCGAGACCGTCGTCACCGTGCAGTTCCTGGCCACGCTGGTCCGCAACTACTTCGGTGACGGCGAGGACCTCGGCATGACGTCTGCACTACGCGACCGAGGAGACCCCGCTCGGCACCGCCGGCAGCGTCAAGAACGCCGAGGACCTGCTGCGCGACGACACGCTTCCTGGTCATCTCCGGCGACGCGCTCACCGACTTCGACCTCACCGACCTGGTCAAGTTCCACCACGACAAGGGCGCGCTGGTCACCGTCTGCCTCACCCGGGTGCCCGACCCGCTCGAGTTCGGCATCACCATCGTCGACGACGACGGCCGGGTGCAGCGGTTCCTCGAGAAGCCCACCTGGGGCCAGGTGTTCTCCGACACCGTCAACACCGGCATCTACGTGATGGAGCCGGAGGTCTTCGACCACGTCGCCGTCGGCGAGTCGGTCGACTGGTCGGGCGACGTCTTCCCCGCGCTGCTGGAGGCCGGCCTGCCGGTCTACGGCTACGTGGCCGAGGGCTACTGGGAGGACGTCGGCACCCACGAGTCCTACATGCGGGCGCAGGCCGACGTCCTGACCGGGCAGGTCGACGTCGACATCGACGCCTTCGAGATCTCCACCGGGCGTGTGGGTCGCCGAGGGTGCCGACGTGCGACCCCGAGGCCACCCTGAAGGGCCCGCTCTACGTCGGCGACTACGCCAAGGTCGAGGCCGGCGCCGAGCTGCGCGAGTACACCGTGCTGGGCAGCAACGTCATCGTGAAGTCCGGGGCGTTCCTGCACCGCGCCGTCGTGCACGACAACGTCTTCATCGGCCCGCAGACCAACCTGCGCGGCCTGCGTCATCGGCAAGAACACCGACGTGATGCGCGGCGCCCGGCTCGAGGAGGGCGTGGTCATCGGCGACGAGTGCGTCATCGAGGAGGAGGCCATCGTCTCGGCCGGGGTGCGCGTCTACCCGTACAAGACCGTCGAGGCCGGCGCCGTCGTCAGCACCGCCTCATCTTCGAGTCGCGCGGCCAGCGCCGCCTGTTCGGGCCGCGCGGTGTCAGCGGCATCGTCAACGTCGAGATCACCCCCGAGCTGGCCGTCCGGCTGGCCAGCGCCTGGGCGACCACCCTGAAGAAGGGCTCCACCGTCACGACGTCCCGCGACGTGTCCCGCGCCGCGCGCGCGCTCAAGCGGGCGGTGATCGCCGCCCTGACCTCCAGCGCGATCGACGTGGTCGACCTCGAGGTCGTGCCGGTGCCCGTGGCGCGGCTGCAGACCGCGCAGAGCAAGGCGGCCGGCGGAGTGGTGATCAGGACGACGCCGGGCCAGCCCGAGAGCGTCGACATCCTGTTCCTCGACCGGCACGGCGCCGACCTCTCCCAGGCCGACCAGCGCAAGCTGGAGCGCATCTTCTCGCGCGGGGAGTTCCGCCGCGCGTTCCCCGGCGAGATCGGCGACCTGCTCTTCCCGCCGCGGGTGATGGAGGCCTACACCCTCGAGCTGCTCCGCCAGATCGACGTCTCCGGCCTTCCGGAGAACGGCCTGAAGGTCGTGGTCGACACCGGCGGCGGCACCGCATCGCTGGTGCTGCCGACCCTGCTCGGCCGGCTCGGCCTGGACGTGATGACCGTGAACAACGGGCTCGACGAGACCTCGCCGACCGAGTCGGCCGCCGAGCGCGTCGAGGCGATGGCCCGCCTCGGCCGGCTGGTCGCGTCGTCCAAGGCGGCCTTCGGCGTGCACTTCGACCCGGTCGGCGAGCGCATCGCGCTCGTCGACGAGCGGGGGCTCGCCCATCGAGGACGAGCGGGCCCTGCTGGTCGTGCTCGACCTGGTCGCCGCCGAGTGCACCGGCGGGCACGGTCGCCCTCCCGGTGACCACGACCCGGGTGGCCGAGCAGGTCGCGGCCTTCCACGGTGTCGACATCCGGTGGATCGCCACGACCCCGGCCGCAGTGACCTCGGCGGTCGGCGAGGCCGGACGTCGTCTTCGCCGGCGACGGTCGCGGCGGGTTCGTGGTGCCCGAAGTTCTCCACGACGTACGACGGCATCGCTGCGTTCGTGCAGCTCGTCGGGCTGGTCGCCCGGACCCAGCTGGAGCTCTCCGAGATCGACGCGCGCATCCCGCGCAGCCACGTCAGCCGCCGGACCGTCCCCACGCCGTGGGCGGCGAAGGGCATGGTCATGCGCGCGGTCGTCGAGGCAGCCGGCGACCCTGCCGCTGGACACCACCGACGGCGTGCGGGTGTCGAACGGGACGGCAGCTGGGTGCTGGTCCTGCCCGACCCGGCGGAGCCGCTGACCCACCTGTGGGCGGAGGCCAGCACCGACGCAGCCTCCACCGCGCTGCTCGAACGCTGGGCCGACGTCGTGTCCCGCACCGACGGCTGAGACCGGAGCGGGCCCGGCCCGCGACCTGCGGACTCTGCGACCATGTGCCCGATGCCTGCTCCTCACGCCGCGTCCGACCGGCCCGCCGCGGTACCCCGCCGGGACGACTCGATGCTGCTGCTGCGCCGACTCGTCGAGGACTCCCTCGACGAGGGCTATGCGCGGGCGGCAGCCCGGCGCGGCACGGACGCGCCGCGCCACCGGGCGACCGCGTGGGTGCTCACCGCGGGGCTGCTCGCGGTCGGCCTGCTGCTGACGACGGCCTTCGTGCAGACCCGCGAGCGGGCCGGGTCGGCCGAGGAGGCCCGCGACGCCCTCGTCGCCGAGGTCGACGCCCGCGAGACGGCGAACGGGCGCGCCCAGCGGCAGCTCGACCGGCTGCGCGCTGCCGTTCAGCGCGACCAGCGGGAGGCGCTGGCCCTGACCGGCGCCGGTGCCGCGCTCTCGACCCGGCTGGCCGACCTCGAGGCGATCACCGGTGCGGGGGCGGTGACCGGGCCGGGGATGACCGTCCGGCTCGACGAGGCCCCCGACGACACCGGCGCCGACGTCGACCCGCGCACCGACGTGACCGACGACGGCCGGGTCACCGACCGGGACCTGCAGACCGTGGTCAACGAGATCTGGGCAGCGGGTGCGGAGGCGGTCGCCGTCAACGGCCAGCGACTCACCGCGCTGAGCGCGATCCGGTCGGCCGGCGACGCCGTCCTGGTCGACTTCCGGCCGCTGAACCCGCCGTACGAGGTGGCGGCCATCGGCGACCCGGAAACCCTGCGAACCACCTTCGTGGGAGGGTTCGGGGGCAGCTACCTGCAGGTCCTCCAGGGCTACGGCATCACCTACGCCGTGGAGGACGCCGGCCGGCTGGAGCTGCCGGCCTCGGCAGGTGTCAGCCTCCGGTACGCCGCCGCGCCCGCCCGCGCTGACGGACCCGCCGACGAGAAGGACAAGAAGAAGTGATCGCCGCGATCGGCCTGGTGCTGGGCATCGTCGCCGGGCTGTTCCTCGAGCCGACGGTGCCGACCTGGCTGCAGCCCTACCTGCCGATCGCCGTGGTGGCCGCGCTCGACGCGGTCTTCGGCGGGCTGCGTGCTCTGCTCGACGGCATCTTCGACGACCGGGTCTTCGTGGTGTCCTTCGTCGCCAACGTCCTGGTGGCCGCGTTGATCGTGTACCTCGGCGACCAGCTCGGCGTCGGATCGCAGCTCTCCACCGGCGTGGTCGTCGTGCTCGGGATCCGCATCTTCTCCAACGCCGCCGCGATCCGCCGACAGCTGTTCCGGGCATGAGCGACGACCGGCCGGCCGCCGAACCCCCCGCGAGGAAGGCACAGCGCACCAGCTGGCAGCAGCTGCGCTCAGCGCTGCGCCCGGGCGCCAGCAAGGGTCATCTGCTGCCGGCCCTGCTCTGCGCGGTGCTGGGCTTCGCCGTGGTCGTGCAGGTCCGGTCGACCCAGGACGCCGGCCTCGACGGACTGCGGCAGTCCGACCTGGTCCGGATCCTGGACGACGTCACCGAGCGGTCCGACCGGCTGCGCACCGAGGCCCGCGACCTGGAGGACACCCGGGCCCAGGTGACCGGCGGCAGCAGCGGCACCCGGGCCGCCCTGGAGGCCGCCCGGGAGCGCTCCCGGGTTCTCGGCATCCTGGCCGGCACGCTGCCCGCGGTCGGCCCCGGCATCGAGCTGACCATCAGCGACCCGCAGGGCAAGGTCGGTTCGGACGTCCTGCTGGACGCCTTGCAGGAGCTGCGCGACGCCGGCGCCGAGGCCGTCGAGGTGTCGTCGTTGGACGGCCCCGCGGTCCGGGTCGTGGCCAGCACGTCCTTCGTGGACCCCTCCGAGGGGGCCGAGGAGGGCAAGCCCAGCCGGGTCGAGGTCGACGGCACCGAGCTGACCTCGCCGTACCGGTTCCGGGTGATCGGTGACGCGCGCACCCTGGCTGCTGCGCTGGACATCCCCGGCGGCGTGCTGGACGTGCTGCGGCAGAGCGATGCCCAGGGGGCGGTCACCCAGAGCGACGAGGTGGTCATCGCGTCCTTGCGGGCGGCTCCGTCGCCTCGTTACGCTCGCCCGGCCAACGACGCCCCGGAGCTCGAGAGAGAGCCCGTGATCCCCGAGGACCTGCAGTACACGAAGGACCACGAGTGGCTGCGCACCGAGGGGGACACGGTGCGGGTCGGCGTCACCGACTACGCGCAGGACGCGCTCGGCGACATCGTGTTCGTCACCCTGCCGGAGGCCGGCACCCAGGTCCGGGCCGGGGAGACCTGCGGCGAGGTGGAGTCGACGAAGAGCGTCTCGGACATCTACGCGCCGGTCACCGGCACGGTGGTGGAGCGCAACGACGCGCTGGACGCTGCCCCCGAGCTGGTCAACTCCGACCCGTACGGCGACGGCTGGATGCTGGCGATCAGGATCGACGATCCAGCCGACGGCTCGGGGGACACCGAGCTGCTCGACGCCGCGGGCTACCAATCCACGCTGGGCAGCTGAGCCGTTCCGGGTGCAACCCGCCCACCCGGTTGACCCGGTCACACCGGAGCCGTAGGTTTCCGCAGGACCGTCGACCTCGACCTAGGGTGGAGGTTGACAGGCGTCCCGACTTTCCAGCGGCCACAACCGTGGCGGGGAGGCTCAACCTGATGCCGTTCTGCACCCAGTGCGGTCAGAGCAACACCGATGAGGCGCGCTTCTGCAGCAACTGCGGCGCGGCGCTGAAGCCGACCGCCCCCGCCGCCTCAGGCGCCTCGCCGAGCGAGACGTCGACGATCACCATCGGCGGCGGCTTCGAGCCGGGCGAGCCGAGCGAGAAGGCCGAAGGTCTCTCGACCGCCGACCAGGCGGCGATCGACGCGCTGCCGACCGGTTCGGCACTGCTCGTCGTGCGCCGCGGACCGAACTCCGGCAGCCGGTTCCTGCTGGACTCCGACGCGACCACCGCGGGCCGGCACCCCTCCAGCGACATCTTCCTCGACGACGTCACGGTGTCCCGCCGGCATGCGGAGTTCGTCCGCACCGGCGACGGCTTCAGCGTCCGCGACGTGGGGTCGCTGAACGGCACCTACGTCAACCGCGACCGCATCGACGAGGCCACCCTCGCGGGGGGTGACGAGGTGCAGGTCGGCAAGTACCGGCTCGTCTACTACCCGAGCCAGCACGGCGCCGACCGGGGATGAGCGCGGTTCCGTCCTCCCGGTCGCTGATGAGCATCGGGGAGGTGCTGGCGCAGCTGCGCACCGAGTTCCCGGACGTGACCATCTCGAAGATCCGGTTCCTCGAGTCCGAAGGGCTGGTGGAGCCGGCGCGGACGCCGTCCGGCTACCGGAAGTTCAGCCACGCCGACGTCGCCCGGCTGCACTACGTGCTTGCGACCCAGCGCGACCACTACCTGCCGCTGCGGGTCATCAAGGAGCACCTGGACGCGCTGGATCGCGGCCTCGAGCCGCCGGCCGTCCCGGGGGAGCGGCCCCGGGTCCCCAGCTCGGCCGGCCGACCGGACTGGCTGCCCGGTCCACGGGCGCTGGGCGAGACCACCGAGCTCCGGCTGTCCCGGGACGAGCTGGTGGAGTCCGCCGGCATCGACGCCGACCTGCTGACCGAGATCGAGGGCTACGGCCTGGTCGGCCCGGTCCGCGGCGGGAAGGCCGGTGACGGGCACTACGACGCCGATGCGCTGGTGATCGCCACCGCCGTCGCGGAGATGGCCGGCTTCGGCCTCGAGCCTCGGCACCTGCGGTCGTTCCGCACCGCGTCGGACCGCGAGGCCGACCTCGTCGAGCAGGTCGTGGCGCCCCTGCTGCGCCAGCGCAGCCCGGAGGCGCGGGCCCGGGCCGAGGAGGTCGCGCGCGAGATGGGCGCCCTCTCGCTGCGGCTGCACACGGCCCTCGTCCGGTCCCGGCTGCGCGACGTCGTCGGGCGCTGACACCGACGGTCGCCACATCGGCACCGGTCTCCTGGGCGCGGGTAGGGTGGCCGACGTGAACGAGCTCGACGTGGTGGGTGTCCGGGTCGAGATGCCCTCGAACCAGCCGATCGTGCTGCTCAAGGAGTCCGGCGGCGAGCGCTACCTGCCGATCTGGATCGGTGCCGGCGAGGCGACCGCCATCGCCTTCGCGCAGCAGGGCGTCGTGCCGCCGCGTCCGCTGACCCACGACCTGATCCGGGACCTGCTGGAGGCTGCCGGCCAGGAGCTCACCGAGGTGCGCATCACGGCGCTGCGGGACGGCGTCTTCTACGCCGAGATGATCTTCGCCAGCGGCCTGGAGGTCAGCGCCCGGCCGTCCGACGCCATCGCCGTCGCGCTGCGCACCAGCACGCCGATCTTCGGTGCCGAGGAGGTCCTGGCCGAGGCGGGGATCAGCATCCCGGACGAGCACGAGCAGGAGGACGAGGTCGAGAAGTTCCGGGAGTTCCTGGACCAGATCTCGCCCGAGGACTTCCAGGGCCCGCCGCCGCAGTCGAACCTCCACCCGAGGTCGAGACTTAGCCCGCCGCCCGGCGCGGCGTCGTTGACCCGGCCCCGGCCGGGCCGTACCGTTCCGAGGAGAACGCCCCCCATGTAGTTCCATCCGTGTGATCCTCGGCTCTCGGCCGGGGGCCACCCGGTCCTTCCCCCCGGGGCGTGAGACGGAGGTCGGCGTGAGCGACACCACGACGGGCAGCGCGGCCGGCAGTGACCGGGCCGCCCAGGAGCGTGCCCGTGCGCGGGCCGGCCAGCAGGGCCTGCTGTTCACCGACGACCTGCCGCAGCTGCCCGAGGACATGGGCTACCGCGGGCCGACCGCCTGCTCGGCGGCCGGCATCACCTACCGCCAGCTCGACTACTGGGCCCGGACCGGCCTGGTCGAGCCCGGCATCCGGGGCGCGGCCGGCTCCGGCAGCCAGCGGCTGTACAGCTTCCGCGACATCCTGGTGCTCAAGGTGGTCAAGCGCCTGCTCGACACCGGGGTCTCGCTGCAGAACATCCGCACCGCGGTCGTCCACCTGCGCGAGCGCGGTGTCGACGACCTGGCTCAGATCACCCTGATGAGCGACGGCGCCAGCGTCTACGAGTGCACCTCCGCCGACGAGGTCGTCGACCTGGTCCAGGGGGGCCAGGGGGTGTTCGGCATCGCGGTCGGGCGGGTCTGGCGCGAGGTCGAGGGGTCGCTGGCCGAGCTGCCCGGCGAGCGCAGCGGTGCCCACGCCCCGGGCGCCGACGGCGAGACCCAGGACGAGCTCTCGGCCCGGCGCAAGGCCCGCGCGACCGGCTGACGTCCGCAGCGCGGGTTAGACTGCCCGTGCTCACGATCCCGCGTGGGAGAGATCCCGCGGACGCCGTTGCTGTCTTGACGGCATCCTGGCGGGGCGCCGAAGGGGCAACCTCCCCGGAACCTCTCAGGCACCCAGGACCACGTGGACGAGGCAGCTCTGGAGCGCCCGCGACAGAGGGGGACCGTACGGCGGCCGGCCAGCCGACGTACGGCCGACGAACCCCCTGGAGGCCCCGTGACCGAGCGTCCGTCCGAGCCAACGATCGGGACCGGCGGCAGCGGTGTCCTTGACGCGAGCCTTCCGTTCGCCCGACGGCACATCGGCCCGGCGCCCGAGGACCAGGCGAAGATGCTCGCGGTCCTGGGCTACTCCTCGCTCGAGGACCTGGTCGACGCCGCCGTGCCGTCCTCGGTGCACAGCGACACCCCGCTCGCGCTGCCCGCCGGCCGGGCCGAGCACGAGGTGCTCGACGAGCTGCGTGAGCTCGCCGGCCGCAACCAGGTGCTGACCTCGATGATCGGCCTCGGCTACCACGGCACGATCACGCCGCCGGTGATCCTGCGCAACGTCCTGGAGAACCCGGCCTGGTACACCGCCTACACGCCGTACCAGCCGGAGATCTCGCAGGGCCGGCTGGAGGCGCTGCTGAACTTCCAGACCGTGGTCACCGACCTCACCGGGCTGCCGGTGGCGGGCGCCAGCCTGCTCGACGAGGCCACCGCGGCCGCCGAGGCGATGACGCTCGCCCGCCGCACCAGCAAGGCGCCGGCCGACGCTGTCTTCGTCGTCGATGCCGAGGTGCTGCCGCAGACGCTGGCGGTGATCCGGACCCGGGCCGAGCCGCTGGGTCTCGAGGTCGTCGTCGCCGACGTCCACGGCGACGGGCTGCCGGACCGGGACCTGTTCGGCGTGCTGCTGCAGTACCCGGGTGCGACCGGGGCCGTGCGGGACCTCACCGCGGTCGCCGGTGCGGCCAAGGAGCGCGGCGCCGTGGTCGCGGTCGCTGCCGACCTGCTGGCGCTGGTCCTGCTGCGCCCGCCGGCCGAGCTGGGTGCCGACATCGCGGTGGGCACCACTCAGCGCTTCGGCGTCCCGATGGGCTTCGGGGGACCGCACGCCGGCTACCTGGCGGTGCGGCAGGGGCTCGAGCGGCAGATGCCCGGTCGCCTCGTCGGCGTCTCCAAGGACGTCGACGGCCACCCCGGTTACCGGCTGGCCCTGCAGACCCGCGAGCAGCACATCCGCCGCGAGAAGGCGACCAGCAACATCTGCACCGCGCAGGTGCTGCTCGCCGTGGTGGCCGCGATGTACGCCGTCTACCACGGCCCGGAAGGGCTGCGGGCGATCGCCCGGCGGGTGCACGGCTACGCCGCCGCGCTGGCTGCCGGGCTCCGGGACACCGACGGCGTCGAGGTCGTGCACGACGCGTTCTTCGACACCGTGCTGGCGAGTACGCCGGGTCGGGCCGCCGCGGTCGTCGCCGCCGCCCTGGAGCTCGGTGTGAACCTGCGCCTCGTCGACACCGACCACGTCGGCATCACCACCGACGAGTCCACCACCCGCGAGCACCTGATCGCGGTCTGGTCAGCGTTCGGTGCCGCAGACCTCGACGCGGACGACGCCGACCGGCTCGCCGAGCAGGACCGGCTGCCCGAGGGACAGCTGCGCCACGACGACGTGCTCACGCACCCGGTCTTCCACCAGCACCGGTCCGAGACCGCCATGCTGCGCTACCTGCGCCGGCTCTCCGACCGGGACCTCGCGCTGGACCGGTCGATGATCCCGCTGGGCTCATGCACGATGAAGCTCAACGCGACCGCCGAGATGGAGCCGATCACCTGGCCGGAGTTCGCAGCGGTCCACCCGTTCGCGCCGGTCGACCAGGCGCGCGGCTACACCGAGCTGATCGGCCAGCTGGAGTCGTGGTTGTGCGAGGTCACCGGCTACGACGCCGTGTCGTTGCAGCCGAACGCCGGGTCGCAGGGCGAGCTGGCCGGTCTGCTGGCGATCCGGGCGTTCCACCGGGCCAACGGCCAGGGGGCGCGGACGGTCTGCCTGATCCCGTCCAGTGCGCACGGCACGAACGCGGCGTCCGCCGTGATGGCCGGCATGAAGGTCGTGGTCGTGCGGACGGCCGAGCAGGGTGACGTCGACATGGCCGACCTTCGCGCCAAGGTGGAGGAGCACCGGGACGACCTGGCGGCCATCATGATCACCTATCCGTCGACGCACGGGGTGTTCGAGCAGGACATCTCCGAGCTGTGCGCGCTGGTGCACGGGGCCGGCGGCCAGGTGTACGTCGACGGCGCGAACCTCAACGCGCTGGTGGGCGTCGCGCGGCCGGGGCAGTTCGGTTCCGATGTGTCCCACCTGAACCTGCACAAGACGTTCTGCATCCCGCACGGCGGTGGCGGTCCGGGTGTCGGACCGGTCGGCGTGCGCGCCCACCTGGCGCCGTACCTGCCCAACCACCCGATGCAGGAGGAGGCCGGCCCGTCGACCGGGGTCGGACCGGTGTCCGCGGCGCCGTGGGGCTCGGCCGGCATCCTGCCGATCTCCTGGGCATACGTCCGGCTGATGGGCGGTGCCGGGCTGACCCGCGCGACCCAGGTCGCGATCCTCAACGCCAACTACGTCGCGGCCCGGCTCGGCCCGCACTTCCCGGTGCTCTTCACCGGGCAGTCCGGCCTGGTCGCCCACGAGTGCATCGTCGACCTCCGCGGCATCACCAAGGACACCGGCGTCACCGTCGACGATGTCGCGAAGCGGCTCATCGACTACGGGTTCCACGCCCCGACGATGTCGTTCCCGGTGGCCGGGACGTTGATGATCGAGCCGACCGAGAGCGAGGACCTCGCCGAGCTGGACCGGTTCTGCGACGCGATGGTGGCGATCCGCGAGGAGATCGGCCGGGTCGCGTCAGGCGAGCTGGACGCGACCGACAACCCGCTGCGCGGTGCGCCGCACACGGCGGCAGTCCTGGTGGGGGACTGGGAGCACGGTTACTCGCGGACCGAGGCGGTGTTCCCCTCGGGGGTCGACGCGACCTCGAAGTACTGGCCACCGGTGCGCCGGATCGACGGGGCGTTCGGTGACCGCAACCTGGTCTGCAGCTGTCCGCCGGTGGACAGCTACGCCGACTGATTCAGCGGTCAGGCGGCGACGCGGTGGTCGGTGGGACGGTGCGGGTCGATGACCCGGCCGTCCGGCAGCAGCTCGCCGGTGTCCTCGAACAGCACCACGCCGTTGCACAGGAGGCTCCAGCCCTGCTCGGGGTGGCAGGCGATGGTGTGCGCGGCCTCCCGGTCGGGAGCCTCCGCGGAGGGGCACTGCGTCTGGTGCGGGCACATGGTCGGCGGCTTTCTGTTCGGTTCGGGTCGTGCGGCCCGGGGGTGATCTGCGTCACGTCAAACTCTCCCTCTAGTGTCGGCTGCGGGACCGACAACTGGAGGGTTCGGTACGGCGGGGCGCGGAATAGGGCCGAACGGTTGAGGTTCATCTGGACGACGGGCTAGTGCGAATGCAGGTTCGGAGGATGTGCGGATGAGCCAGGTCGTCGCGGTGGCTCCTGCCCTGCCAGGTCATCGCTACCCCCAGCAGCAGATCACCGACGCCTTCGCCGAGGTCGTGCTGCCGCCGGGCGCCGACCGGGGGGTGCTCGACCGCCTGCACCGCGCGACCGGCGTCACGCACCGCCACCTCGCCCTGCCGCTGGACGCCTACGCCGGGCTCGACGGGTTCGGCGCAGCGAACGACGCGTTCATCGAGGTCGGTACCCGGCTCGGCGTCCAGGCGGTCGGGGACGCGCTCGCGGCCGCCGGTCTGGCCCCCGAGGACGTCGACATCCTGATGGTCACCTCGGTCACCGGGATCGCGGCACCGAGCCTCGATGCGCGTCTCGTGCCGCTGCTCGGCCTGCGCCCGGACGTGCGACGGGTCCCGGTCTTCGGCCTCGGCTGCGTCGCGGGTGCCGCAGGCGTGGCTCGGGTGCACGACATGCTCCGCGGCGACCCGGACGCGGTAGCCGTCCTGCTCTCGGTCGAGCTGTGCTCGCTGACGGTGCAGCGCGACGACCCCTCGATGGCGAACCTCGTCGGCAGCGGGCTGTTCGGTGACGGCGCCGCCGCGGTGGTCATGCTCGGCGCGCAGCGGGCCGCCCGGACGGCGACGCCGGGCCCGCACGTGGTCGCCTCGCGGAGCCGGCTCTACCCGGGGACCGAACGGGTGATGGGGTGGGACGTCGGGAGCAACGGCTTCCGGATCGTGCTCTCAGCCGGCGTACCGGAGCTTGTCGAGGAGCACCTCGGCAGCGACCTCGCAGCCTTCCTGGCCGACCACGACCTCAAGATCGGCGACATCGTCACCTGGGTCGCCCACCCGGGCGGCCCCAAGGTCCTCGAGGCGATGGAACGCACGCTGGACCTGCCGCCCGCGGCGCTGCACCGGACCTGGGAGTCGCTGGCCCGGGTGGGCAACCTGTCGTCCTCCTCGGTGCTGCACGTCCTGGCCGACACCCTGGCCGACGAACCGCCGCCGCCCGGCTCGCCCGGCGTCCTGCTCGCGATGGGGCCGGGGTTCTGCTCGGAGCTGGTCCTGCTGCGATGGTGAGCAGCGAGTCGCTCTATCTGGGCCTGGTGCTGGCTGTGGTGGCCGTACGGGTCGTCGAGCTCGTCGTCAGCGAGCGCAACCGCAGGTGGTCGCTGGCCGCAGGAGGCGTCGAGTCAGGAGCCGGGCACTACCCGGTGATGGTCGCGCTGCACGCCGGACTGCTGGTGGGTGCGGTGGCCGAGGTGTATCTCGCCGACCGGCCCTTCCTGCCGTGGCTGGGCTGGCCGATGCTCGGGCTCCTGCTCGCCGCGCATGGTCTGCGGTGGTGGTCCATCGCCGTCCTCGGCGGCAGTGGTGCACCCGGATCGTCGTGGTGCCCGGGCTGTCGGTCGTGAGCACCGGGCCGTACCGCTGGCTCCGACACCCGAACTACCTCGCCGTCGTGGTCGAAGGGTTCGCCCTCCCGTTGGTGCACAGCGCCTGGGTCACCGCGGCGGTGTTCAGCGTGGCCAACGCGGTGCTGCTGCGGACCCGGATCGCCGCCGAGGAGCGGGCGCTGCAGGCGCTGTCACCGAGCCGATCGGCGTGACCGACGCGGACGTCCTGGTCGCCGGCGGCGGTCCGGTGGGACTCGCCGTCGCGATCAGTGCCAGCCGGGCCGGGCTGCGGGTCGCGGTGGTCGAGCCGCGCAGTACTCCGGTCGACAAGGCCTGCGGCGAGGGGCTGATGCCGGCCGCGGTCCACGAGCTCGCTCGACTCGGCGTCTCGGTCGACGGGCCGACCGTTCGTCGGCATCCGCTACCTCGCGCCCGGTCGTTCGGTCGCGGCGCGGTTCCGGGCCGGGCCGGGCCTGGGGGTGCGCCGGACATCGCTGCACGCCGCGCTGGCCGCCCGGGCCGCCGACCTCGGGATCGTGCCGCTGACCGGATCGGTGCGCGATGTGGAGCAGGACGCCGACGGCGTCACGGCGGCCGGGCTGCGGGCCCGGTGGCTGGTGGCCGCCGACGGCCTGCACTCGCCGGTACGGCGGCAGCTCGGGCTGCAGCTGCCGGCCACCGGGCCGGCCCGGTACGGTCTGCGCCGGCACTACGCGGTCGCACCGTGGTCGCAGCACGTCGAGGTGCACTGGGGTGACCGGGCCGAGGCCTACGTGACGCCGGTGTCCGACCGGCTGGTGGGCGTGGCGTTCCTCGGCGGACCGCACGGCGCCTCCTACGACGAGCTGCTGGAGGGCTTCCCGGCGCTGCTCGCCCGGCTGCGCGGCGCCGAGCCGGCCACCGAGGTGCGCGGGGCCGGCCCGCTGCGCCAGTCGGCCCGCACCCCGCGGTCCGGCCGGGTGCTGCTCGTCGGCGACGCCGCCGGCTACGTCGACGCCCTGACCGGGGAGGGGGTCGCGGTCGGGCTGGCCACCGCCCGGGAGGCCGTGTCAGCGATCGTCGACAACCGCCCGGGGGACTACCCGGCCGCCTGGCGACGGGCTACCCGCCGGTACCGGTGGTCCGCGTCGGCCCTCGTCGGGGTGGCTGCCCGGCCGGCCCTGCGGCGCCGGCTCGTCCCGGCCGCCTGCGCGCTGCCCGGAGTCTTCGCCTGGGCCGTCGACTCGGTGGCCTGACGGGGAAAATGTCGCAATGCCCGCGACAACAGCAGGCACGGGACCGCGATCCGTGACACCCTGGACGGCGTGCGGTGCAGTGCGGTGACGCTCGGTGCCGGGCAAGGCGCGTCCGCCGGCGGCACGGCGGCTCGGCGAACTCCGGCCCGGCCCGGGCTGCTGCGTGAGATCTTGCTGCTCGTCACGCTGTTCCTCGTCTACCGGCTCGGCCGGCTCGCGATCACCGGCCACGACGACCTGGCGATCGCCAACGCATGGCGGGTGTGGGACGTCGAGCGCCTGCTCATGCTGCCCGACGAGGAGACCCTGCAGGACTGGGCCCTGCAGTGGCCGGACCTGCTGAAGGCCGCGAACTGGTACTACGTGATCGTCCACTTCCCGGTGACGCTGGCCTTCCTGGCCTGGGGCTGGCTGCGACGCCCGCCGGCGGAGTACCGCTGGGCCCGTCGCCTCATCATCACGCTCACCGGGTTCGCGATGCTGCTGCACGTCGCGATGCCGCTGGCCCCGCCGCGGATGCTGTCCAGCCTCGGCTTCCTCGACACGATGGCCGCCTTCGGCCCCTCGGCGTACGACGGAGGGGCCGCCACGGTGGCCAACCAGTTCGCCGCGATGCCGAGCCTGCACGTCGGCTGGGCGCTGCTCATCGCGCTGGTCGTGGTGCGGACGGCGCGGCACCGGCTGCGCTGGCTGGTGGTCATCCACCCGGTGCTCACGACGCTGGTCGTCGTCGTGACGGCCAACCACTACTGGGTCGACGCCGTGGTCGTCGCGCTGCTGCTCGGTCTGGTGCTGCTGGTCACCCCGCGGCCGGCTGCCGTGCCGCCGTCCCGGACGTGGCTGTGGGTGACCGGGCGGGCCGTGCCCCGCGCGGCCGAGGTCACCGTCGACGCGGTCGTCCCACGTCAGGCCATCGAGACGACGAACACCGGGTCGCTGGTCGGCTGGTCAGAACCGGACGCCGGCTCGACGCTCACCCCGACGGCGTCCTCCGGCCGCATGCCGGTGACGACGCCGGTGACGTCACCGCCGCGGCCGAGGACGCCCGCCGACTGCGACTCCTGATCGGTCATCCGCCACAGCTGGTAGGCGCGGCCGTCGGGCAGCTCGGGCAGGTCGTTGCCGAGGAACACCGCGACGTCGCCGGCAGCCAGCACGGTGCCGGTGCCGCCGGAGGCGACCGGGAGCGTGCGCTCGATGTGGTCGGGGTCCGCGACCACCGCGGCGATCTGGGCGGCGTCTGCTCTGGCCTCGTCGGCCTGCTCCCGCGCCTGGTCGGCCCGCTGGTTCTCGACGACAGCGACACCGCCGAGCCCGGTCGCGATGACGAGCAGCACCGCGGCGGCGGCGGTGGCCGGCTGGCGGTACCACGGCGGTCCCGCAGTGGGCCGGCGTTCGTCGAGGCTGGTCACGGCACCGAGCGGGGACTGCTGGCGGGTCTGCGCGACCTCGGCGAGCACCCGGTCGCGCAGCGCCGCCGGGGCGGCACTGCTGGTGGCCACCGCGAGCCGGGCAGCCGTGGCCCGCAGCTCGGCGACCTCGAGCCGGCAGGAGCTGCAGGACTCGAGGTGCTGCTCGAACGCGTCGCGTTCGTCGGCGTCGAGGGCGTCGGTCGCGTACGCCCCGGTCAGGGTGTGCAGATCCTGGAAGCTCATGCGGTCACCCCCAGGCAGTCGCGCAGCCGGATCAGTCCGTCGCGCAGCCGGGTCTTGACGGTTCCCAGCGGGGCGTCGAGCAGGTCGGCGACCTCGCGGTAGGTGTAGCCGCCGTAGTAGGCGAGGGTGACCGACTCGCGCTGGAGCTCGGTGAGGGTGCCTAGGCACCGGCGTACCTGCTCCTGCTCCAGCCGGGCCTCGACCTTCTCGGCCACCTCGTCATAGGCGGGGGAGTGGTCGCGGACTGCCACACGCTGCTCGCGGTCGTGCGACGCCTGGGAGGAGCGGACCCGGTCGATGGCCCGGCGGTGCGCCATCGTGTGGATCCAGGACGACGCGCTGCCGCGCTCGGCGTCGAACCGGGTGGCCGACCGCCAGACCTCGACGAGCACCTCCTGGGTCACCTCCTCGGACTGCGCGGGGTCGCGGAGCACCCGGCGCACCACGCCGAAGACGGAGTTGGCGACCTGGTCGTAGAGCTTCTCGAAGGCCGGGCTGTCTCCGCGGGCGACGCGGAGAAGCAGGTCGTCCATCGTTGCGGGCCCGTCCTGCGGGCTCGCTGACCGGGCGACGCGTCGGAGAGCCATGGCTGCCATGGTGACATCTGGCTGGCGCGTCGTCGTCATCCGGCGTGCCTCCCTCGGACGTGGTCTGGGTCGCAGGGTCCAGACGTGCGAACAGAGTTCGGTGCCGGGCGGCATCCGGTTTGGTCAGGTCCGGCCCTGTTCCTCCTGGGCCCGGCGCAGCGTCCGGCTGTGCGAGCGGGACTGGACGGCCCAGGTGGCCTGCAGGACCGCGAACCCGGCGTCCCGCAGGGCGTCCACGACCGCCTCGTCGTCGTCGATCACGACTTCCACCTCCTGGTCGGCGCCCAGGCTGCGCAAGGCCTCCAGCTTCATCACCCGAGCCGGGCGGAAGTCGCCCGGTGGGCGCATCCACAGCGGTCCGACCGGGAGGCCGTGCTTGGTCAACCAGCGCTGGGTGACCCGTCGCAGGTGCTCCGGCCGACCGGTGAGGTAGGCCAGGTCGTGCTCGGCGGCGAGCTCCCGGGCCAGGGCGAGACCGGTGTCCAGCGGCGGGTCCTCGGCGGCCGCGGCGAAGAACGACCGCCAGTCCTTGCGCGGGCCCTCGAGGTGGTGCACCCGGTGCTCGACGTCGGCCAGCACGCCGTCGACGTCGAACACGACGAGGTTGCGTGCCCGGCCGTCGGCGGCTGTCGAGCTCACTGCCGCACGTGTGAGCCCGCGCGTCCCTTCTCGACCCGCAGCTGGACCGGGACGCGCTGCCGGAGGTCGGCCACGTGGCTCACGATGCCCACGGTACGACCGCCGTCGCGCAGCCCGTCGAGCACTCCCATCACCTCGTCGAGGGTGTCGTCGTCCAGGCTGCCGAAGCCCTCGTCGACGAACAGCGTCTCGAGCAGCGTCCCGCCGGCCTCGGCGGTGACGACGTCGGCCAGGCCGAGGGCGAGGGCCAGCGAGGCCGAGAAGGTCTCGCCACCGGAGAGCGACGCGGGGTCGCGCTCGACACCGGTCCAGGCGTCGAGCACTCGCAGGTGCAGGCCGCCGCGGGCCCGGGCGCTGCCGGCCTCGCGCGGAGTGCAGCAGCTGGTAGCGGCCGGAGGACATCCGGGCCAGCCGCTCGCTCGCGGCCACCGCGACCTGCTCCAGCCGCGCGGCCAGGACGTAGCCGGACAGGCTCATCCGCAGCCGGTTGTCGGTGCTCTTGCCCTCGGCCAGCCGGGACAGCCCGTCGACCGTGCGATGCTCGTCGGCGAGCGGACCGCGCTCGTCGAGCACGCCGCGCAGGACGGCCCCGAGGCGCAGCAGGGCGTCGACCCGGCCCGCTGACGGTGACCAGCGCGCCGGCCGCCTCGGTGCTGGCGGCCTGGGTCTCGCGCACCTGCGCCCGCAGGGCCGCCAGGTCGGGGACGGGGGCGTCGGTGAGCACCGACAGGGCCGGCTCGGCGAGCTGGTCGGTGACCGAGGACAGCTCGCCGAGGTGCCGCTGAAGCGCGTCGTCCAGGCCCGTGACGACGTCGTCGCCGCGGTGGGCCGCGACCACCTCGTCCAGCGAGCCGATGCCGCGGTCGCGAGCGGCCTCGCTCGGCGCGTTCGAGGGCGGCGGCGACCTGGTCGCCGAGCTGCTCGACGGTGCTGACCTGGCGGGCCAGCGACTCGAGGTCCTCGGCGAGCCGGGCCAGTCGCGCGGCGCGGGCAGCGATCGACGGGTCGTCGCCGCGGGCGCCGTCGAGGGTGGCGCGCAGGGCGCTGCAGGCGCTCGCGGTCGTCGGCCACCTGCACCCGCACGTTCTTGGCGTCCTGGTCCAGGGAGACCCGCTGACGCACCCAGCCCTCGTGCTGCTCGGCGAACGCCTGCAGCGGCGTCCTGGTCGCCGGGCGCGCCGGCGGCCAGCGCGGTCAGCCGAGCGACCTCGGCCGCCGCGGTGTCGTGGGCGGTGCGGAGGTCGGCCAGCGGCTCGTCGCCGCCTGCCGCGGACCGGGCGGCGGCGAGCGCGGCGGACAGCTCGGCGACCGTCGCGGCCGCCGCAGCGCGTGCCGCCTCGACCGCGGCCACCTCGGCGGCAGCCGCGTCCTCGGCGTCCTTGCTCACGGCATCCGGTGCGGCTTCGGCCGGTCGCGGGTGCTCGGTGCTGCCGCAGACCGGGCAGTCGTCGCCGTCGTGCAGCACGGCCGGCGAGCTCGGCAGCCATGCCGTCCAGCCGGGCCTGGCGCAGCTGCAGCCAGCGCTCTCGGGCGAGCTGGGTGGTGTCGGTGTGGTCCCGCAGCTGGTCGGCGGCGGCGCGCTGGCGGACCAGCAGCACGTCGCGCTGCTCGGCGGCCTGCACTCGTGCCCTCGCCACCTCGGTGGCGGTGCGGGCGCCGGGAAGCGCGGCGATCGCGGCCTGGCTGGCGTCCCGCGCGCCTTCCAGCTCGGTGCGACGCGCCGGCGCGCGCTCGAGCTGGGCGGCGAGTCGCTGCGCCTGGTCGTCGAGCTCGACGACGCGTCGCTCGAGGGCGTCGGTGGCGGCTGCCAGCCGGTCGGCCTCGGCCTCGTCCTTGGCCATGGTCCGCAGCCCGCCGACCTCGCCGCGGTGGTCCCGTGCGGCGGCCTGCAGGGCGCCGGGCGCGGGCCACGGGACGGCCGAGACCGGGACCGAGTCGGTGCCGGTCGCCGGCAGCGCCTCGGCGAGCTGGACCCCGGTCGCCGAGGCGACCGCCCGGGCCTGCTCGAGCTCGACCTGGAGCCGGGCCACCTCGGTCGACCAGCGGCATCAACGGCGCCGCTGCCCGCGCCGCAGCGACCTCGACGGCGGTCGCCTCGTGCAGCGCGCGACTGCTCGCTCAGCTGCCCGAGCCGGGCTCGCAGGCTGGTCCGCCGGGTGTGTGCCTCGGCGACCAGCGTGGCGGCCTCCAGCGCGGCGCTCGCGACCTCGTGCCGGTCGCTGGCAGCCGCTGCCACCTGTTGGGCGGTCGCCCGCGCGGAGCGGGCCTGCTCGACCAGTGCGGCGACCCAGCCGTCGGACCGGGCGAGGTCCAGGGCTTCGGGCACGTCCTGGCCGGCTGCCTCACCGACTCGGGCCAGCACCTGGCGCAGCCGGTCGTCCACCTCGTCCAGGGCCCGGGCGGTCTCCTGCCGGCGGGCCACCAGCCAACGCTCGACGGCGGTGAACCGGCCGGTGTCGAAGAGGCTCTCGAGCAGCTCGCGGCGCTTCTCGGCGTCGGCCCGCAGGAACTCGGCGAACTGTCCCTGGGGGAGCAGGACGACCTGGCAGAACTGGGCGAGGGTGAGCCCGAGCAGGCCGCCGACCAGGTGGCCGGTCTCGTCGAGCCGGGTGGACAGCGTGGTCCAGCCGGCCGTGCTGTGCTCCTCGAGGTGGACCTGTGGCCTGCTCGGTGAGCGTGCCGGACCCGCGCCGCTTCGGCCGCTCCCACTGCGGCGAGCGGGTCAGCCGCAGCCGTCGGCCGCGCAGGCTGACCTCGAGGACGACCTCGCGGCGCGATCCCCTCGCCGGCGTGGTCGCTGCGCAGCCCGCGGCTGCCGCCGCGCGCGCCGGGCACCTGTCCGTAGAGGGCGAAGCAGACCGCGTCGAGGATGCTCGTCTTGCCGGCGCCGGTGGCGCCGGTGAAGAGGAACAGGCCGCCGTCGGCCAGCGGTCGAAGTCGACCGTCTCGGTGCCGGCGAACGGGCCGAAGGCGGTGACCTCGAGCCGGTGCAGGCGCATCAGCGACCCGCCTCGGCAGTGGCGCACGCCCTCGAACGCGGCCGCGAGCAGCTCGGCCTCGGCCGGCTCCGCGGGCCCCCGGACGTGCGCGACGAAGTCGCCGCCGACCTCGAGGTCGGTGCGGCCGCGCACCCGTGCGGCGTAGGACGACCCGTCGGCGGCGGGTCCACCCTCCGGCGCGAAACCCAGCACCAGCACGTGCGGGAACCGGCGGCGCAGCCGCTCCATCGGTTCGCGCGGGCGCACCGGGTCGGTCAGCGTGACCTGCAGGAAGTGGCTCTCGTGGGCAGCCCACCGGCGGGCGGTGAGCAGGTCGTCGAGCCGGCCGGACAGCCGGGCCAGCGGCCGGTGCACCGGCGTCGGCACCGACGCGACGGACGGCGGCGACCCGGACCCGCCGGCCGAGCTCGACCAGCAGCAGCTGCTTGGTGTGGTGCTCCTCGGAGAACGAGAACGGCAGCGGTGACCCGCTGTAGCGGACCCGGTCGGACAGCCGCTGCGCGCCGTGCAGGTGGCCCAGCGCGGCGTAGTCGACGCCCGTCGAAGGCCGACAGCGGGACCGAGGGGACACCCCCGACGCTGATGTCGCGCTCGCTCTCACTCGGCTCGGCGCCGGTCACGAACGCGTGGGCCAGGACGACCGACCGGGTGCCCGGCCGGCCGGCCAGGTCGGCGCGGACCCGGCTCATCGCGGCGTCGAGGACCGCGGCGTGGGTGCGCTCGTCGCAGCCGAGCTCGCCGCGCACCGCGTCGGGCTCGAGGTAGGGCACGGCGTAGACGGCGACCGGGCCGTCGGCGTCGTCGAGCAGGACCGGCTGGTGCGCCCGCGGCGACCGTCGGTGCGCAGGTGGATGCCGGCGCGCGTCGATCAGCCCGGAGCCGAAGCCCAGCCGTCGCGCGGAGTCGTGGTTGCCGCTGATCAGGACGACCCGGGTGCCGGTGGCGGCGAGCCGGCGCAGACGCGTCGTCGAAGACTGCGACGGCGTCGACCGGCGGCAGCGCACGGTCGTAGACGTCGCCGGAGACGAGGACCGCGTCGACCCGCTCCGAGCGGACCGTCTCGACCAGGAAGTCGACGAACTGCGCCTGCGCCGGCAGCAGGTCCTCACGGTGGAAGGACCGGCCCAGGTGCCAGTCGGAGGTGTGCAGCAGGCGCATACCTGGACGGTAGGTCGAGGGCTGGACAGAACCCGGGAACGTGGGCCGCCCGGAGGGCGTGTCGGCCGGGGAGGGGGCCGTCAGGCGTGAGCCGGTCGCATGTGGCACCAGGTCGTGCCAAGGTTGGCGTAGGTGAGCCCGGGAAGGGACGGCCCATGGGGCAGGACGTCGCAAAGACGCAGTTCACGCGCGAGGACCGGCAGCGCTACCGGCAGAAGGTCAAGCGCTGCCTCGACGTGTTCGCCCGGATGCTGGCGGAGTCCCGGTTCGACACCGAGCGCCGCAGCATGGGCCTGGAGATCGAGCTGAACCTGACCGACGCGTCCGGCGACCCGGCGATGGTCAACGAGAAGGTCCTCGGCCTGATCGCCGACCCCGACTTCCAGACCGAGCTCGCGCAGTTCAACATCGAGATCAACATCCCGCCGAGCCTGATCAGCGGCGACGTCTTCAGCCCAGCTCGAGACCGACGTCCGGGCCAGCCTGAACCACGCCGACGACGTCGCGAACGAGGCCGGTGCCGACGTGGTGATGATCGGCATCCTGCCGACGGTGCGTCCCGAGCACCTCACCGAGGACACCTTCTCGGCCAACCCGCGCTACGCCCTGCTCAACGAGCAGGTCTTCGCCGCCCGGGGCGAGGACATCCACCTGCAGATCGACGGGATCGAACGGATCTCGGCCTTACGCCGACACCATCGCCCCCGAGGCGGCCTGCACCAGCGTGCAGCTGCACCTGCAGGTCAACCCGGAGACCTTCGCCGCGCACTGGAACGCCTCGCAGGCGATCGCCGGGGTGCAGATGGCGATCGGCGCCAACTCGCCGTTCTTCTTCGGCAAGGAGCTGTGGCGCGAGACCCGGATCGCGCTGTTCGAGCAGGCTACCGACACCCGGTCCGACGAGCTCAAGGCGCAGGGCGTCCGGCCCCGGGTGTGGTTCGGCGAGCGCTGGATCACCTCGATCTTCGACCTGTTCGAGGAGAACGTCCGGTACTTCCCGTCGCTGCTGCCGATCGTCGACGAGGAGGACCCGCTCGAGGTGCTGGAGCGCGGCGACGTCCCCAAGCTCGGTGAGCTGCGGCTGCACAACGGCACCATCTACCGCTGGAACCGGCCGGTCTACGACGTGGTCCGCGGCCGCCCGCACCTGCGGGTGGAGAACCGCTGCCTTCCCGCCGGCCCGACAGTGGTCGACGTGCTGGCCAACGCTGCCCTCTACTACGGGCTGGTGAAGGTGCTGGCCGAGGCCGACCGGCCGGTCTGGTCGCAGATGTCCTTCGCCGCCGCCGAGGAGAACTTCCACAACGGGGCCCGGCACGGCATCGACGCGCGGATCTACTGGCCGGGCATCGGCGAGGTCCCGGCAACCGAGCTGGTCCTGCGCCACCTGCTGCCGCTGGCGCACCGCGGCATGGAGGAGTGGGGTGTCGCGACCGAGGACAAGGACCGCCTGCTCGGCATCATCGAGCAGCGCTGCCTGCGCAGCACCAACGGCGCGTCCTGGCAGGCCGCCACGTTCCACAAGCTCTTCGACGACCACGACCGGCCCGACGCGCTGCGCGAGATGATGCGGCGCTACGTCGTGCACATGCACTCCAACCAGCCGGTGCACAGCTGGCCGCTGGACTGACCCGACGGTGCGGGCAGCCGCCGAGGTCAGGCCCCGACCGCCCGCATCCGGTCCCGCTCGTCCCGGCACCAGGCGGCGAGCAGCCCGCGGTAGTGCGGGACGAACTCGTCGTGCTCGTGGGCGGGGAAGGTCGTCGTGACGGTCTCGACCAGCACCTGGTCGAACTCCGGCGACTCGAAGTACTCGACCGCTACCTCGTCGAGCTCGGCCAGCCGGGACGCGCAGAAGTCGCGATAGCGCTCGGTGTCGAAGTGGTCGTCGGCCAGCGCTGCGTAGGCCGCCAGCTTCTCGTCGTACGACAGGTCGGTGCGGTCGGCGATCGTGAACCACGGCGCGGGGTCGACGTGCGAGACCGGGGCGCGTCCGGTCGCAGTGCAGAACACCGACCACCGCAGCAACGCCTTCATCGCCCAGGGGAAGTAGTAGTGCAGCGAGGTGATGGCGACGTCCGGGCAGGCATTCGCGTAGTCGATGGGGTGCACCTCGGTTCCGGCGACCAGGGTCTCGCAGGAGTTGAACTCCCAGCGGAAGAACGCATTGACGATCCGCCCGATGGACACGACCTCCGCGCCGGTCTCGGGGGCGAGGAAGTCGTGCGTCACCGAATACCGGGCGTGCATCGGCTGGTCGGGGTCGAACTTCATCACCATCGTTTCGGCGCCGATCGACAGCGACCGGGCGAACACGTCGTACCCCTCGACCGAGGCCTGCAGGTGCATCAGCATCTCGCCGGACTCGTCGTAGGCCCGGTGCAGCTCGGCGGCGTCCCGGATCCGCGAGACGCCGACCCACGCGCCGCCGTCGTACGGCTTCATGAACAGCGGGTAGCCCACCCCGGCGGCGACCTGCTCGAGGTCGAAGGTGCGGTTGTACCGCTCGGCGGTGAACGCGTACTTCGCGTGGTCCAGCGGGTTCTTGTAGGGCACCAGCACGGTGGCCGGCACCTTGAGGCCGAGCCGCATCATGGCGCAGTAGGCGGCGTGCTTCTCCATGGCCTGGAAGGTGAACGGCGAGTTGAGCAGGTAGACGTCGTCCATCAGCGCGACCTTCTTCAGCCACTCGCGCGGGTGGTAGTACCAGTAGGCGAGGCGGTCGATCACCAGGTCGTACGACGGCTCGTACCGCAGGTCGAACGGCTCGACGGTGATCCGCTCGACGTCGTAGCTGTGCCCGGTCCCTGCGCCGTCCTCGACCCGGCCGAGCCGCCGCACCAGCTGCTCGAACACGGTGGGCCAGTCGTTCTCGGTTCCGAGCAGCAGCCCGATCAGGTGACGGGTGTCGGTCACGGGTCTTCCTTCCGCCGGTGCACGCACCCTAGTGAGCGGCCCGTCACGCTGTCGACGGGGCCGGTCCGCTCCTACGCTGGTGCCGTGGACGTCCGGTTCGTGACCGCATCGGGTGTGCAGGACTGCTCGGTGGACGAGCTGCCTGCCCTGCTGGAGCGGCCGGACGGCTTCGTCTGGGTCGACGTGCCGGTGCCCGACGAACCCGCCGAGCGGGTGCTGGCCGAGACCTTCGGCTTCCACCAGCTGACCCTGCAGGCCTGCCGGGAACGCAACCACGTGCCGGCCACCCACGCCTACCCGGACTACTTCTTCGTGGTCCTGCACGCCCCCGAGACGGGGGCCGCCGGGCACGTGCACCTGCTCGAGATCGACCAGTTCGTCGGCCGCCGGTATCTCGTCACCGTGCACGGACCGCTCAACCCGGACGTACCGGCGGAGCGGGCGCTGGTCGAGACCCGGGCGGTGCTGCGCCGGATCGAGGAGGGTCGGCTGCGACCAGCGACGCCGGCGGACCTGTCCTACGCGATCGTGTCCGCACTGGCCCGTCGGCAGTGGTCGGCGGTGACGGCTGTCGCCGAGAAGGTGGCCGGCCTCGAACAGCGGGTGATGGTCGACGACTTCCGGCACCCTGAGGCCCTGCTCGAGGAGCTGTTCCTCGTCCGGCACGAGCTGCTCACGGTGCGCACGATGGCCGCGCAGAGCCACGAGATCTACGGTCGGCTGGTCGCGCTCACCGGCCGGCCCGTCGCGCCGGAGGTGCGACCGTTGCTGGAGGACATCGGCGACCAGTTCGAGCGGGTCCGCAGCCTCAGCGACGGCGAGAAGGAGTTCCTCTTCGGTGTCATCGACCTGTACCAGACCCGGGTGGCCACCCGGATGACCGTGGCGGTCGAGCGGCTGGCGGTGCTGGCCGCCGTGACGCTGCCGGTGACGGCGGTGGCGTCGGTGTACGGGATGAACGTCATCGTCAACGAGCGCACCAATGTCACCCAGCTGGTGCTCGTGCTGGTGCTGATGGCCTCGATCAGCGGGCTACTGCTGCGCTGGACCAAACGCCAGGGTTGGTGGTGAGGCGGTGCAGGCGGCTGTGGCGGCCGGCGCCGCCCTAGGGTGTGAACCGTGCTCGAGACGGTCACGGCCATCCGGTACGTCACCCCGTTGCGGGAGGGCGGCTCGCTTCCCGGCCTGATGGAGGCCGACGACCTCGGGACCTACGTGGTGAAGTTCACCGGTGCCGGGCAGGGACGCAAGACCCTGGTGGCCGAGGTGATCTGCTCGCGGCTGGCCAAGGGACTCGGGCTGGACACCCCGGACCTCGCGGTGGTCGAGGTCGACCCGGGGCTGGCCCCGGCCGAGCCGGACCAGGAGGTGCAGGACCTGCTCCGGGCCAGTCCCGGTGCCAACCTCGGGGTCGACTACCTGCCCGGCGCTCTTGACGTCGACGCCCGCGCCGTCGACCGCGGGCTGGCCGGCCCGGGTGCTGTGGTTCGACGCGCTGATCGGCAACGTCGACCGGTCCTGGCGCAACCCCAACCTGCTGCTCTGGCACGGCCGGGTGCAGCTCATCGACCACGGTGCGGCCTTGATCTTCCACCACTCGTGGGCCGGGCTCGAGGAGTCGGCGACCAAGCCTTACGACGTGTCGAGCCACGCCCTGGCCGGCACCGGGGCCGATGTCGACGCTGCCGATGCGGAGCTCAGCCCGCTGGTGACGGCCGAGCTGCTCGATGCAGCGGTTACCGACGTGCCAGACGTCTGGCTGGACAGGGAGCCCGGCTTCCCGTCGGCCGACGCCGTCCGGGACGCGTACGTCGGATGGCTCACCGCCCGGCTGGCCGCCCGCGACGCCTGGCTGCCCGGGCTGCGGGCCGTGCGGCAGCAGGCCGCGTCGTGAGCCGCGACCCGTTCGAGTACGCCGTGCTCCGGGTCGTGCCCCGCGTCGACCGAGGCGAGTCGATGAATGCCGGCGTGCTGCTGTACTGCCAGGCCCGGTCCTTCGTCGGTGCGCGGGTGCACCTGGACGGCGACCGGCTGCGGGCACTGGACCCGAACGCCGACCTGCCCGCGGTCGAGCACGCGTTGCGCACCGCGGCCGGCATCTGCGACGGCGACTCGGCGTCCGGCCCGGCGGGGGAGGAGGACCCGGGTCGCCGGTTCCGCTGGCTCACCGCTCCGCGCAGCACCGTCGTCCAGCCCGGCCCGGTGCACACCGGTCTGACCGCCGACCCGGAATCCGAGCTCGAGCACCTGCTGCGCGTCCTGGTCCTACCGGCGTCCTGACGTGAAGACTGGGGAGGAAACCGGCGCTCCGAACCAGGTCGTCAGTGCTTGAGGCAGCTCCGGGTCCGCCAAAGCCGCTCGGGGTCACCGAGGTTGAGGAGCACCGGCCTGACGTCGTGCAGCAGGGTGACCACCCGCGTGAGACCGGCCGCGGTGTGCAGGTCGAGGTCGGGCATCCGCCGCCCGAGCAACGGGTGGCCCGCTCCGAGGTCGTAGTGGATGTCGAGGCCGGAGAGCATCCCAGCGATTCGCCGGCGCGGCTCGTCCATGCTCAGCAGAACCATTCTGATCGCCGCTGGTCTCAGACGAAGCGCGGCAGGTGATGCGCGGCCTGGCGCTGCCAGGACGGCCAGTCGTGCGGCACGTCGTGGCCCCACACGTCGAGCTCGTGCGGGATGCCCTTCGCCGCGAGCACCTCGGCGAACGCGAGAGTGCTCGGCAGTGCCCGGGTCGGGTCCACCTCCCAGGCGCCCTGCCCGACGACGAGCACCAGGTGCACGGACCGCCGCAGCCAGTCGAGGTGGTCGCCCTGCAGGTGGGCGACGTAGTCCATCGGGTTGTGGAAGTAGCTGGCGTCGCCTCTGTCGCCCCAGGCGTGCCACTGCGACGGGTCGTAGGAACCGGAGAGGCAGATGGCGCGGGGGAACACGTGCGCGTTGCGCAGCGCGATGTTGGCTGCGTGGTACGCGCCCAGACTGCAGCCCAGGGTGATGATCGGCGCCAGGCCGCCGGAGTCGTCGTGGATGAAGGGGACCACCTGCTCGAGCACCCAGCGTTCGTACTGGTCGTGCCGGGCCGCTCGTTCCTCCAGCGACAGCGAGGTGTCCGACCAGGTCGCCGCGTCCGCCGAGTCGACGCAGTAGAGCTTGAGCCGGCCGGCGTCCAGCAGCCAGCGCAACGGCTCGAGCATGCCGTTGTTCTCGAAGTCCCAAGCCCGGCCGGCCTCGGACGGGAAGACCAGCACCGGGGCGCCCCAGTGGCCGTACGCCACGACCTGGCCGCGCCACCCGCTGGTGGGGGAGGTGAGCTCGACAGACCTGGTCATCGAAGCCCCTGCGGGGCCGGGCTCTCCCGCCGGGCCACCTCGCGCAGCAGCCCGGTCAGCCACGGGTCGAACGCGTCCCGCCATGCCGTGTAGCTGTGCACGTCCCGCACCTCGCGAAGCGTCACGTCATAACCCTGGGCCGACAGGGCTCGCGCCATGATCCGGTTGTTGGCGAGATTCTCCTCCAGGGTCCCGCAGGTCATCACGGTGGGGACCGGCGCGGGGTGCCGGTCGGCGCGCAGGACCGCGTCGACGCTCCGCACGATCCGCTGGTAGCGCTCGAAACGTCGTTCGTGGGCGTCGTGGCGAGGGTGGAAGAACGAGCCGGACTGCAGGAACAGGGCGTCCAGGCAGCCGACGTTCTGCCGTTGGGCGTGCAGCATCGCCAGCGCGCCGAGACTCGCGCCGACCCCGACGACCGCGGTGGTGGCGACCTCGGACCGCAGCCGGGGGAGGACGGCGAGGCACAGGGCCCGGGTGTAGGCACCGTCGGCCGAGTACCGCTCGTCACGGTGACCCGGCCCGAGCAGCGCGGCCCGGATCGGCGGCAGGTCTCCGTCGGCCTCGAGTGACGACAGGTACCTCGTGAGTCCGGCCAGCTCGTCGTACTCCGGCCCGTCGTGCACGAGCAGCAGGACCGCCGGCGTCTCGTCGTCGAGGCCGTCGGGGGACCACAGGGTGACCGGCACCTCGGTCTCGAGAGCGCGTGAGGCGACGGTGAGGCTGCGCCGGCTGCCCCGGGGGGCGGGACGGTCCAGCCAGCCGGGCGCGGTGTACCCCGGCAGCTCGAGCACCGACTTGTCGCCGAACGCGCCCGCTACCCGGCCCGGGTTCGCGGGATCAGGCAGCGACTCGGTCGTCCCGTCGGCGGAGGTGACCTGGAAGAGGTACTCCATCCGGTCCACGTCCGGCCGGTCGATCACGAGCACCCAGCCGCTGCCGTCGTAGTCGAAGTCGAGCTGGTCGCCCGGGATCCGGACCTCCTGGTAGAGCCGCACCGAGCGCAGCGTGCTGTCCGGGTCGTCGAGGCGGAAGGTCACGGTCCGCTCGTCGACGACTGGCCCCCTGGGGGTCGGCTCGGCAGGCACTCCGACACCCTAGGGGCGGGAGAGCTGAGCCAGCCGACGACCTGCCGCGGAGTCGACCACGAGCTGGGCCAGCCGTCGGGCGCGGGTCTCCGGCCGCTTGGCGCTGACGACCCACCACACGGCGGTACGCCGGTACGACGGCGGCTGCGTCTCGAAGAACTCCCAGGCTCCCGGCGTCGTACGAAACTCCGCCAGCTGGTCGGGGGAGAGCTCGGCGGCCTCCCGCTGCTCGTAGGCGTACGTGCCGGACCGGTCCGGTCGGCGGCGCTCGAAGGCGGCGAGGCCGGCCGGCTGCATCCGGCCCCCGGCCGTCAGCTCGGCGACCCGGGCGATGTTGACGGCGCTCCAGGTGCTGCCGGCCTTGCGTGGCGTGAACCGGATCAGGTAGCTGTCGTCGTCGATGCGGCGCCGGACGCCGTCGATCCAGCCGACGCAGAGCGCCTCGTCGACCGACTCCGGCCAGGTGACGCTCGGCTTCCCGGTGCCCTTCTTCCAGTAGCCGACGTACAGCTCGCCGCCCTCGTCGGCGTGGGCCTGGAACCAGTCCCGGAGCTCCGCGGGGTCGGCGAAGAACGTCGGCTGCACGGGTCGCACTACCGGGGGGTCAGCACGCAGAACTCGTTGCCGCCGGGATCGGCCAGCACGACCCAGCTGACCTCGCCCTGGCCGATGTCGATCCGCGTGGCCCCGAGGGAGACGAGACGGTCGACCTCCGTCTGCTGATCACCGTCGGCAGGCGGAGCGACGTCGAAGTGCAGCCGGTTCTTCCCGGTCTTCGGCGCCATCGGCGGACCGCCCCAGGCGATCTTCGTGCCGCCTTCGGGCGACTGGATCGCGGTCTCCTGGTCCTGGTCCCAGACCAACGGCCAGCCCAGCGCTTCGCTCCAGAAGTACCCGACCTCTGGCGACCCGTCACAGGCCAGCTCTCCGAGGAACCCGCAGTCGGCGAGGAAGGTGTTGCCCGGCTCGATCACGCAGAACTCGTTGCCCTCGGGGTCGGCGAGCACCACGTGGCCCTCCTCGGGGAGTTGACCGACGTCGAGGTGCCGCCCCCCGAGCCGGAGCGCCCGAGCCACTGTCGACTGCTGGTCGTCGAGGGATGTGCTCGTCAGGTGGAGGTGCATCTGGTTCGGGCCGATCTTGGGCGTCTGGGTCGGGAAGAACTCGATCCGGAATCCGCTGTCATCGCTCGGCAGCAGTGCGATGCCGCCGTCGGGATCGTCGACCATCTCCCGGCCGAGGACGCCGGCCCAGAAGGGCGCGAGACGGACCGGGTCGTCCGCATCGACGCCGAGCGCCACGAGGTGAGAGGTCATCCCACTCACCCTCTCAGAGCAGCGAGAGCTGAGTCGCCGGAGCTGCCCGGTCGGACGAGGCCGGGTCCGCCGTCGTACCGCCCCTGAGGTGACCGGGCCGCCAGGGGCCGACCCGCTGCCGTCCCACCCGGTGGGTCGCGGCGAGGCGCCGGACGGTGGCAGTGATGCGGTCCTGGTAGGCCCGGGGCGCGTAGGAGCGCTCGCCGTAGAGCTCGGCGTAGCGGGGGAGCAGGTCCGGTCGCTCGCGGGCCAGCCAGGCCTGCCACCACTCCCGGGCACCCGGCCGCAGGTGCAGCACGATGGGCGACACGTAGGCGGCACCGCTGGCCGCGATGGCGGCCACCGTCTGGTCGAGCTGTTCCTCGGAGTCGGTGAGGAACGGCAGCACCGGGGCCATCAGGACGCCGGTCGGGATCCCCGCGTCGGTGAGCCGCCGCACCACCTCGAGCCGACGTGCCGGCGGTGGGGCTCCGGGCTCGGCCCGTCGCCGGATGTCGCGGTCGACCGAGCCGATGGACAACGCGGCCGACGCCTCGGTCACCTCGGCCGCCCGGACGAGCAGGTCGAGGTCGCGCAGGATCAGCGCGCCCTTGGTGAGGATCGAGAACGGGTTGGCCGCCTCGGTCAGCGCCGGGATGATCTCGCGCATCAGCCGGTAGCGGCCCTCGACCCGCTGGTAGCAGTCGACGTTGGTGCCCATGGCCACGTGCTCGCCGCGCCAGGACGGACGGCGCAGCTCACGGCGGAGGACCTCGCCGACGTTGGTCTTCACCACGATCTGCGAGTCGAAGTCGGCGCCGGAGTCCAGGTCGAGGTACTCATGGGTTTTGCGGGCGAAGCAAAAGGCACACGCCATTCCGCAGCCCCTATAGGGATTGATCGTCCAGCGGAACGGCATCCGGGACGCCTCGGGCACCTTGTTCAGCGCGCTGCGGCAGGTGACCTCGTGGAACGTCATGCCGGCGAACTCCGGGGTGTCGAAGGTGCGCGTCACCGCACCGCGGGGGAGCAGCGGCACCGCCCCGCCTGATGCTGGCGACCCGTCGTCAGTCAGCCGCAGCTCGTCCCACCGCATGACCCGATTAGAACACCTGTTCGAACGCCAGGCAAGGGCGCCGCGGGGGAGCGGATACCCGTCCGGGGTCACCCGGGGGTGGAGTCGGCCTTCACCGCGCCGCGGGTTCCGATCGGCTGCTCCGCACCGGTGGTCGTGTCCCGGGCCGTCTGCTGTTCCGCCTCGGCGTTGATCTCGGCACCCAGCAGGACGAGGTAGTTGGTGATCCACAGCCACAGCAGCAGGACCACGACGCCGGCCAAGCTGCCGTAGGTCTTGCCGTAGGACGAGAAGTTGTCGACGTACAGCGAGAAGCCGATCGAGGCGATCACCCAGAGCACGGTCGCCGTCACGGCACCGACCGAGACCCAACGCATCCTGGGGGACTCTCGGTCCGGGGCGACCCGGTAGAGGACGGCGAGGGCGGCCATCATGGCGACGACCAGACCCAGCCACCGCAGGGCCTCGACCACCACCTGCACCGCGGGCGGCAACCCGATGGCCTCCACCACCGCCGGGAGGACGGCGATGAGGGCGATCGCGACAAGGACGAAGACGATGGCGCCGAGGGTCATCGCCAGGGACAGGCCCTTGCTCCGGACGAAGCCGCGCTCGTCGTCCTCGTCGTAGGTGATGTTGACGGCGGTGATCAGGTTGCCCATCCCGCCTGAGGCGCTCCAGAGCGCGGCCAGCAGGGAGACGATCAGCCCGATGCCCAGACTCTGCTCGCTGGTCTCGGTCAGGCTCTTCATCTGCTCGGCCAGCAGGTCCTGCGCCGAGGTAGGCAGGGCCTTGCCGATCTGGTCGACCTGGCTGGCCACCTGAGCGGGGTCGGCCAGCAGGCCGTACAGCAGCACGGCAGCGATGATCGCCGGGAAGACCGCGAGGAACGCGTAGTAGGCGACACCCGCGGCGATCAGCGGGACGTGGTCGGCCTTGGCTTCCTTCCAGGCCCGCTTGAGGATCTGGAACCAGCCGCGCTTCGGGATGTCGCCGGGCCGCTCGGCGTCGCGGCCGGGGACGTCCGCGGCTGGTCGCTCACGCTCACGCAGGTCGATGTCGGCAGGTCGAGTCGTCATGCCCGCACCGATCGCCGCTGCGGGGCGCCCCAAACGCCGACCTGTCCACGGGAACCGATCTGCGATCCCGGTGGGGCCCGGCTGAGGGGAGCAGCTACGTCTTGCGGGCCGCCGCCATTCGACGTACTGACATAATGTCTGTTATCGGCGCGATACACGGTGCTGCGCTGGGCTCCGACCTTGCCAGGCGTACGGGTACGACACGAGGTGCCTGCGCCTGGCCAGGGACCCACTCGCCTGCCATACGTGGTCGAATCCGGGGCGTGGGCACCGAGTTCGCGTTCCTCGAGCACGACGGGCCGATCGCGTTCGCGCACCGCGGCGGTGCGGCAGACGGCCTGGAGAACTCGATGGCGGCGTTCGGGCACGCGATCCAGCTGGGCTACCGGTACCTGGAGACCGACGTGCACGCCACGGCGGACGGCGTCCTGCTGGCGTTCCACGACAGCACGCTGGACCGGGTCACCGACCGACGCGGCCGGGTGGCCCGGCTGCCCTGGTCCGAGGTCTCCCGGGCTCGGATCGGCGGGGTCGAGCCGATCCCGCTGCTGGAGGACCTGCTCGGCACCTGGCCCGACATAAGACTGAACGTGGACGTGAAGGAGGCCAGCGCGATCGCCCCGCTGGCGCTCAGCCTGCAGCGCACCGGCGCAGCCGACCGGGTCTGCGTGGCCTCGTTCTCCCACCGCCGGCTGCAGGCGGTGCGGGCCGCCCTCGGGCCGCGGCTGTGCACCTCCCTGAGCATCCGCGGCGTGGTTCGGCTGCGGGCGGCGGCGATGCACCCGGCGGTGCACCGGCTGGCTCCCCGTGACGTCCCGTGCGCGCAAGTGCCGGACCGCGCCGGCCTTCTGCGGGTCGTGACTCCCGGCCTGGTCCGGCTGGCGCACGCTCGTGGCCAGCGCGTGCACGTCTGGACCATCGACGACGCCACCGAGATGGCTCGGCTGCTCGACCTCGAGGTCGACGGCCTGATGACCGACGACCTTCTCACGCTGCGTGACGTGATGCGTGCGCGCGGTCTCTGGGCCAGCTGAGCCTGCCGTCCCGCCCAAGAGGCATCCGGGGCGGCAGTCGGCTCCGAAGAACGGGTTGCCGGGGCGTTCTGGGGGAATCCTGCAGAGGCCCGGCGCGTTGGACCGAGCGTACGACGGCGCCCAGGGGCCGTCTTTCCCGGCGGGCAACAACCCCGTCGACCCGTTCCAGAGGAGATTCACATGGCCGAGCGAGCACTGCGCGGCTCGCGTCTGGGTGCCCAGAGCTACGAGACGGACCTCGGCGTCGAGATGGCGCCGCGGCAGAGCGTCACCTACGCCTGTCCCAGCGAGCACCGCTTCAGCGTTCCCTTCTCCCTCGAGGCCGACGTGCCCGAGATCTGGGAGTGCACCGTCTGCGGCGCGGAGGCCCTGCGCCTGGACGGAACCCGGCCCGAGCCCAAGAAGGGCAAGCCGGCGCGTACCCACTGGGACATGCTGCTGGAGCGTCGCAGCGTCAAGGAGCTCGAGGTCCTGCTCGCGGAGCGGCTGGAGCTGCTGCGTGCAGGTACCCCGAAGACGACCACGAGTGGCCGGAGCCAGCGCAAGAGCGCCTGAGCACCAGCCGCGACCGGCGAACAGACGTCCGGGTCGTGTCACTGCCCCCCGGTGACGCGGCCCGGACCTTCGTCGTCCGGGGGTGTCCCGGGGACGTCGGGGTCGGCCGGCGCCGGGTCGTCCCGCACCACCTGTCCGGGCACCACTCGCCCGTACCCCGCGGGTGGTCGGACGCCGGTCCCGCCGCCGGGCGGCCGCCCGCCTGGGCCGAACCGGCCGACCGTGATGGTGGCCCGCCGGGCCAGGAAGCCGGCCAGCAGCCGCCGGGCCAGCGGGCGGGTGAACGGCAGCACGAAGAAGAACCCGAAGACGTCGGTGACGAAGCCCGGCGTGAGCAGCAGGGTTCCGCCGACCAGCACCAGCGCCGCATCGGCCAGCTCCCGGCTCGGCAGCTGGCCGGCACCGACCGCGCCGCGCAGCGCGGCCCAGGCCCGGGATCCCTCGCGCCGGACGATCCAGGCACCCAGGGCGCTCTCGAACAGCAGCAGCGCGACCGTCGGCAGCGCGCCGATCTCCTGGCCGACCTGCACGATCACGTAGATCTCGACGACCGGCACCACCAGGAACGCCAGGACCAGCAACCAGCCCATCGTGCTCACTTCCTCCCGTCGGCGGCCCGGCCGCGCAGCCGCAGCGCCCGGTCCCGGACGCCCCACACGGTGACCCGCCACAGCGCCTCGCGGACGATCTCACCGCTCATCTTCGACGACCCGCGGACCCGCTCGACGAACTCGATCGGCACCTCGACGACGCGGAACCCCTGCTGCACGGTGCGCCACGCGAGGTCGACCTGGAAGCAGTAGCCCTGGCTGGCCACGCCGGCCAGGTCGAGCTTCTCCAGCGTCGTACGCCGGAAGGCGCGGAAGCCGCCGGTCGCGTCCCCGACCCCGATCCCCAGCGCCCGTCGGACGTAGGCGTTGCCGCCCTGCGAGAGCAGCCGGCGCCGGATCGGCCAGTTGACCACCGACCCGCCGGGCACCCACCGCGAGCCGAGCACCAGGTCGGCCTCCGGCAGGACGGCGAGCAGCGCGGGCAGCTGCTCCGGCTGGTGCGAGCCGTCGGCGTCCATCTCGACGAGCACGTCGTAGTCCCGCTCCAAGCCCCAGCCGAACCCCGCCAGGTAGGCCTGCCCGAGCCCCTCCTTCGCCCGCCGGTGCAGCACGTGCACCTGCGGGTCGGCGGCGGCGAGCGCGTCGGCCAGCGCACCGGTGCCGTCCGGGCTCGAGTCGTCGACCACCAGCAGGTGTGCCAGCGGGACCGCCCCGCGCAGCCGGGCCACGACCTCCTCCAGGTTCAGCGCCTCCTGATAGGTGGGCACCACCACCAGCACCCCGGCCCCGCGCTGGACGCCGGCGGGGAGGCCGCCCGGCCCCTCGGCCGGGGTCATCCGTCCGCCCCGGGCGCCGTCGACGCGCGCACCTCGCGACGCCGGGCCACCACCCCGAGGGCCACGGCCATCAGCGCGAGGCCGGTGAGCAGCCACTCCGGCCAGCCCCCGAGCCGGGTGGCCAGGGTCTGCCCGTCGCGCAACGGCACCTCGGCGACCAGGGTCCGGGCCACCTTCTCCGGCGCCCGGGCGGCGACCGACCCGTCCGCCCGGACGACCGCGCTGATCCCGCTGGTGGCCGTGACCAGCACGTCCCGCCCGGTCTCGACCGCCCGCAGCCGGGACATCGCCATCTGCTGGTACGGCTGGCCGGTGCCGTTGTAGGTCGCGTTGTTCGTCTGCACGACCAGGACCTGGGCACCGCCTCGGACCACGTCGCGGACCAGCCCGTCGTAGGCGATCTCGAAGCAGATGACGTCGCCCACCCGGGCCGGGCCCACCGTGAGGTTGCCCGGGCGGTCCGCGGCGTAGAAGTCCTTGGGGATCTGGTCCAGCCGCGCGATCAGCCCGGTCAGCTGGGCCCGGAACGGGATGTACTCGCCGAACGGCACCGGGTGCCGCTTGACGTAACGCTCCCCCGCGCCGCTGGCCGGGTCCCAGACGATGCCGGTGTTGCTGACGTGGTCCGGCCCCGGGCCCTGCAGGACCGCGCCCACCAGGACCGGGACCCCGATGTCGCGCACCGCCTCGTCGATCAGCGCCCCGGCCCCCGGATCACGGAACGGGTCGATGTCCGAGGCGTTCTCGGGCCAGATGACCAGGTCCGGCCGGGCGACGTCGCCGGCCCGGACGTCGGCCGCGAGCCGATGGGTGGCGTCGACGTGGTTCCGCAGCACCTGCTCGCGCTCGCCCTGGAAGTCCAGCCCGACCCCGGGCACGTCGCCCTGCACCAGGGCGACCGTCACCGGCCGCCCCTCCCCCGCCCCGACGGGCAGCAGCAGCCCGGCCACCGGCAGGGCCAGGGCGAGCAGCACGAGCACGGCGGCCGGTCGCCAGGCCGACAGGCGCAGGACCGCCGCCGCGAGGAGCGCTCCGGAAAGGGCGGTCACGAAGGTCACCAGCGGGGCACCACCGACCGCGGCGTAGGGCGTGAAGGGCGACGCGGTCTCGGCGAACGCCAGCCTCCCCCAAGGGAAGCCCCCGAAGGGCGTCGTGTCGCGGGCCAGCTCCTGCGCGACCCACAGGCAGGCCACCCAGACCGGCCACCCCGTCAGTCGCAGCACGGCCGGCGTGCACGCACCGGCGAGGGCGAGGAACGACGCCTCCAGCAGGGCTACCGCCAGCCACGCATCGGGGCCGATGACGGTGAGCCAGGAGAGCAACGGGACGAAGGTCGCGAGGCCGTGGACCAGCCCCAGCAGAGCTGCCCGGCGCGCACTCTGCCCACGGCAGAGCAGCACCAGCCCGGCCACTCCCAGGGGCGCCAACGGCCACAGGTCGTACGGCGGCAGCGCCAGGGCGACGAGGGCTCCGCTGACCGCCGCGCCGGCCAACCGCGGACCCAGCCCGGCCGGCCGCCAGCGCGAGGGTGCGGCAGCCCGGTCGGCCGCGTCCGGACCGGCCTGTCCGGTCGCCGTGCTCGTCACCGTGGGTGCGGGTCCTTCCCGGGCGTCGTCCTCGGGCACCGCGCTGACGCGGGGCCGGGCTGCGACGGTACAACGGCCGGGAGCCGGCAGCGGTGCCGGTGGCTCGGGCGGGGTCCGGAGACCCCACCGGTGGTGCCCTGGCCCTGGAGACGGGTCAGGGCCCGGACCGCCCTTCGGACCGACCTCGTCCGGCCGGCTGCCGGATCGAAGGCCGTTGTCTACTGGGCGGTCGGGCCCTTCCCGTGTCTCACCCCCCGGGACTCCCCCCCACCCGGGGCGACGACGGCGATCGGACCTGGCAACTGGACGGCGCTTGCGCATTGCGTCGTCCCTGGCCCGAAGCCGGCACGTGTGTGTCGCGGAGGGGGATTCCTTGTGGGTGTCCTGTGGTGGACGTCGCTCACCTTGGGGGCTCCGACTGGTCCCTGTCAACCGCCCCGTGACCTGCGCCGATGCGCAAAGCCGCAGGTCGCAGCGGCGAGGCGGGACCAGACTTTTTCCCTTTGCTGGTAAGGGTTTCGGCGTGTCGGCGCCGACAGGCGTCCCCACATCCCCCGAATGGCCCATTGACCTCGGGCGGGTCGCCAGACTCAGGTGCGCGGAGGGACCACGACGGTGCCGACGGCAGTAGCGGCGACGAGCGGCGGGTCCAGGACGACCGCCGCTGAGGCGACAGTGGACGTCCCGTCCGAGGCTCCACGACAGACCACGCGCGCCCGGAAGGTCAGCTCGCGGCTGCGGGTGCCGACCCGGGTGACGGTGGCGTCGACCTCGACGACGTCGCCGGCCTGCACCGGCGCACGGAACTGCACCTCCGAGTAGGACGCGAACAACCCTTCGTCGCCATCGGTGCGGATGCACACCTCGGTAGCAACGTCGCCGAAAAGGCCGAGCACGTAGGCGCCGTCGACGAGGTGGCCGGCGTAGTGCGCGTGGGAGTACGGGACGTACCGGCGGTGCGTCACGGTGAGCCCGCTGCGCGGGTCCGGGGCGTCGGTCATGTCGGTCCTCTCAGCGTGCCGGCGTGGCGGCGGTCAGTGCGTGGACGAGGTAGCTCGCGACCTCGGCAGGTGTCGTTCCGCGGCCGAAGATCCGGTCGACACCGAGCTCTTCGGTGGCGTGCTCGTCGAAGCGCGGGCCGCCGACGACGAGCAACGGTGCGGTGCCCGCAGGGTAGGACTCGCGGAACGCCGCAGACATCTCCCGGGTGTTGGTGAGGTGGGCATCGCGCTGGGTGACCACCTGCGACACCAGGACTGCGTCGGCCTTCTCCTCCCGAGCCCGCGCCACCAGCTCGGGGACGAGCACCTGCGCGCCGAGGTTCACCACCTTGATCTCGCGGTAGTACTCGAGGCCCTTCTCGCCGGCGAAGCCCTTGATGTTGAGGATCGCGTCGATGCCGACGGTGTGCGCGTCGGTGCCGATGCACGCGCCGATCACGACGAGCTTGCGGCGCAGGCGCTCCTTGATGGCACCGCTCGCCTCCTTGGCGGTGAGCAGCGGGTACTCGCGCTCGACCACCTTCACCTTCGACAGGTCGACCAGGTGGGTCACTGCCCCGTAGACGACGAAGAAGGTGAAGTCGGGTCCCATCGCCTTCGCGTGCACCAGCATCGCGGGGTCCATGCCCATCTTGGCCGCCAGCTGCAGGGCGGCACCCTCGGAGCGCTTGTCGTGCGGCACCGGAAGGGTGAACGACACCTGGACCATGCCGTCGCCGGTGGTGTCGCCGTACGGCCTAACGATCTGGGTCGCCTCGCTCATTCGGGGCCCCCGCGGAAGTGCGAGCGCAGCGAGCAGTTTCGTGGGGAGAAGTTCATGCCCGTCCCTCCAGGATCTCGGTCGCCGGGTTCCAGTAGCCGTCGGCCTGCCGCACCACGCCGTCGTACCCCTTGCCGCGGTCGGCGGGGCGCTTCATCAGGCCGAAGGTGCCGTCACCGATCGCCTCGAGCAGCGGCGCATTCCCCGGTTCCTCGGTGATCCGCTCCAGGAGCTCGACGGCCTCGTCGAGCACCCGGTGCGCCCGGGCCTGGATGAAGCCGCCGCGCCGCGGCTGGAAGTCCTCGTGCAGCTTGCCCGCGGCGTCCAGCACGTAGCGCACGTTCTGCAGGGCCAGGTCGCGGTCGGACAGGAACGGTGTCACGACGGCCTCGGTCATCATGCCGACGAGCAGGATGCCCTGGCCGGTCAGTGCGCCGACCAGGTTGAAGAACCCGTCGAGCAGGTAGCCGCGGAACACGTCGCCGGTCATGTGCTTGGTCGGTGGCATCCACTTCAGCGGGGCCTTGGGGAACAGCTCGCGGGCCAGCATGGCGTGCGCCAGCTCGAGCCGGAAGGAGTCCGGCAGGTCGGGGTTGATCTCGAAGGCGTGGCCGAGGCCGAGCTGCCAGTCCTCGAGGCCCGCCTCTTTCGCGAAGTACTCGTTGAGCAGCTGGCTGACGGTGACCGTGTGCGCTTCGTCCACGGCGTCGGCGGTGGTGAGGTAGTTGTCCTCGCCGGTGTTGATGATGATGCCGGCCCGGGCGTGCACCTGCCGTGAGAACCGTTGGTCGACGAAGGTCCGCACCGGGTTGATGTCGCGGAACAGGATCCCGTACATCGAGTCGTTGAGCATCATGTCCAGCCGCTCGAGCCCGGCCAGGGTGGCGATCTCCGGCATACAGAGACCGGAGGCGTAGTTGGTGAGCCGCACGTAGCGGCCGAGCTCGCGGGACACCTCGTCCAGCGCGGCCCGCATCAGCCGGAAGTTCTCCTGGGTGGCGTAGGTGCCGGCGTACCCCTCCCGGGTGGCGCCCTCCGGCACGTAGTCCAGCAGCGACTGACCGGTGGAGCGGATCACGGCGATTACGTCCGCACCCTCCCGGGCGGCGGCCTGGGCCTGCGGGATGTCCTCGTGGATGTCCCCGGTGGCGACGATCAGATAGATCCACGGCTGCCGGGGCGCGTCACCGATCCGGGTGATCATCCGCTCCCGTTCGGCCCGCCGTCGGTCGATGGCGGTGACCCCGCGGCGCACGGCCGTGGTCGACGCGCGCCGGGCCCGGTCGGCGTCCCGTCCCTCCGGTACCCGTAGCTCGAGGCCGCCGGTGGAAGCCCGCTGCGCCAGCCTCGTCAGGTCGGACTCGCCGCTGCGCCGCAGGGCGTCCCAGACCGGCAGAGCCACGCCGTGGTCCAGCCCTGCCTGCTCACGCACGGCGTCGACGAGACGGTTCACCCAGGGGATGCCGTCCGGGTCGGCCCCGGTGACGCCGGCCAGCCGCAGCACCGCCCGCTCCACCGAGACCGTCGAGTGCGTGCGGGCCAGCCGGACGATCGGCCGTCCGGCGGTCCGGGCTAGGGCGCGGGCCCGCCGGACGGTGGCCGGGTCGAGGTCGAGCTTGCGCGCCGGACGGACCGTCGTCACGAACTTCTGCCTCTCTGGAGCCGGACATAAGGGAGGATCTCCTGTCTAACGCCGCGCGGGCCGGAGATCCTGCGGTCATTGTGCCGCACTCGGCGGGGTCACCGTCGCCGACCGCCGTGTCGGACGACCGGTCGGCGGCCTCGGTAGGTCATCCTTGGCACAATCGGCCCCGCAGCCGCCAGCTGACGTGGCACAGTTGCGCCCGGTTTGCACCAGCTTCACCTTCGGACCGCACGACACGACGGCAGGACGAGCGACAGATGCATCTCACAGGTGGGAACGGGGACCGGGTGGCCGGGCGACGCGCACGACGGATCGGCGGCACGGGCATCGTGGCCCTGCTCACGGCCGCCCTGGCCGGCGGGACCCTGGGCGGTTCACCGGTCGCGGCCGTGACCACGCCGGGGGCACCGGCGATGCCGGCAACGCTCAACCCGGGCTCGGTGACGACGCCGGTCTTCCCGTTGCGGACCGTGCCGGCCTTCGCCGGCCCGACCCACGCGGACGCCCGGGTCCGCGACGGCGACGGCGGCACCGACCAGCGCTTCAACGTCCCCACGCCGGCCGGCTCGACCCAGCTCTGGGGCGACTGGAACCGCGACGGCGCGGTCACCCCGATCGTCTTCACCAGCGGCCACTGGGTCGTCTACGACACGATGATCGGCCCGGCACCGCTGCCGACCCGTGAGTTCGACTACGGCGCGGCCGGCGACAAGCCGGTCGTCGGCGACTTCAACAGCGACGGCCGCACCGACGTCGGCGTCGTCCGCGCGGGTACCTGGCTGCTGCGCAACTTCCCGTCGGCCGGGGCGACCTGGCGGCGGTTCGGCTTCGGCACCGCCACCGATGTCCCCCTCACCGGCGACTGGGACGGCGACGGGCGCGACGGCGTGGGCGTCCGGCGGGGCGCGAAGTGGTTCCTGCTGCAGGTGCCGAAGGCCCCGCGCCGCAAGGCCGCGCCGACCTACTCCTTCGCGTTCGGCCGGGCCGGCGACTTCGGCGTGACCGGCGACTGGGACGGCGACGGCGACGACACGGTCGGCGCGGTCCGCGGGACAGCCTGGTTCCTCCGCGATCGGCTGTCGAAGACCCCGACCGCCGGCATGAAGCGCAAGGCCCGGCGCGCCGAGGCCCGCTCGACGGTCACCACCCGACAGGTCCCCGCGCCGCGCGACATCGGCACTGTGCCGGCACCGTGGAGCACGCCCGCCGGCCCCACAGCCGCCGCCTGCCCCACGGCGTCGTCCGGGGTGGCGAACCGCAACCAGCTCGCGTCGCTGGTCAAGCCCAGCCTGCTGCTCGACAAGCTGCTCCCCTACGACCCGGCCAACCCGGCGCTGAGCGGCGACCCGGTGTTCCAGGTCCGCAACTCGCTGCTGGAATCCGAGCGGTACCTGCTCGGCGCGCAGTACTTCGAGCGGTGGTACAACCGCCGCGGCCAGCGCTTCACCGACATCCTGTCCCGGTTCCCCGAGTCGCAGCAGGAGTACGCCGTCCGGCGGCCGGCCATGGCCGCGCTCACCACGGCTGTCGCCGCCCGCACCCGCGCGCACAGCGACACCGTGGTCGGCCGGACCCGTGACGAGGCGATCATGTACTCCGACTGGCTGGTGCGCTCGATCGCCTGCCAGCACGTCGCGGTGTCGCCGGGCGGCTGGGGTGGCGGCTGGCAGACCGCGCACTGGGCCACCCTTGCCGGCGAGGCGGCCTGGCTGATCTGGGACCGGTTGACCCCGCAGTCCCGCGAGTACGTCGCGCAGATGATCGGCTACGAGGCCGACATCCGGTTGACCGAGCCGGTCAGGTACTGGGCCGACGCCAGCGGGACGATCGTGTCCAAGGGCAACACCTTCGCCGAGGAGAACTCCTGGAACGCCGCGCTCCTGGAGCTCGCGGTGTCCATGATGCCGGCGCACCCGCAGGCCAAGAATTGGCGTCGGAAGGCTGTGGACCTCGAGGTCTCGTCCTCGGCGGCCATCACCGACATCAACTCCGCGATCGTGGTCAACGGTGCGACGCTCGCCGACCGCCTGGACGGGGCCAACATGTACGACGACGGCACCGTCGAGAACCACCAGGTCATCCAGCCCGACTACATGACCAACATCCAGCAGAACTGGTGGGCGGCGGACTTCGCCGGCCTGGCCGGGCGCAAGGTCCCGGTCGGGGCGATGCGCAACGCGGAGAAGATCTACGGCGCGTTCACCACGGTGTCGTTCCCGGAGGGAGGTCCCTCACCGGCCAACGGCGGCCCGTACTCCCCGCCGGGTGGAACCATCTATCGCCCCGGTACCAACGACATCTACTTCCCGCAGTCGACCATCTGGGGGGCCCCGCGGCGGGCGCACTTCGTCAGCTTCGACGCACACGCCTACGCCTACGGTCTGGACTCGGCGGCGGCCTGGCCAGCCCGCGACGCGCTGGTGCAGCACGTCGCGGGGCAGCAGGCGCTGGTGGCCGGCAACGGAAGTGGTGACGGCCGGACCTACAGCTACGACCCCCCCACCGCGAACTCGCAGGACAACTACAACGGCCGCGAGGAGTACGCCGCCTCCCAGCTCGCGGCGGGATGGCTGGCGCTGTACGTCAGCCGAAACGCCTGGGACGGGGCGTTCAACCCGCCTGCCCTCGACGGGGCCACCTACGCACCGCTGCCGACGATGACCCGCGGCCAGACCGGCTGGTCCTCGGTGCCGCACGGCTCCACCCCGGGTGACGAGCGGGTCAGCCCGTAGCGCCGCCGACACCGGCCGCGCGCCCGTCCCTCGGACCTGCGCGTGGCCGGTGGCAACCTCGGCGGTAGCGTCGAGGACTCGTCCACGACCGGAGCTGGGGGCACTGCAGATGCTCTACCGGGTGTCCCACCTGGTCGTCCTCGCCCTGTTCCGGGTGCTGTGGCGACCGACGGTCCAGGGACGCGACCACATCCCGTCGTCCGGGCCGCTGATCGTGGCCAGCAACCACCTGTCGTTCATCGACAGCATCGTGATCCCGCTCGTCGTGCCCCGGAAGGTCGTCTTCCTGGCCAAGGCCGAGTACTGGGAGGGCCGCTCGCCGGCCAGCTGGCCGCGCCGGCTGTTCTTCGCCCTCTTCGAGGCGGTGCCGGTGCAACGCGAGCAGCAGCAGGACGCCCAGGCCTCGCTCGACCTGGCCCGGCAGGTCCTGGAGCGCGGCCACGCGTTCGGGATCTACCCCGAAGGCACCCGGTCCCGGGACGGCCGGCTGTACCGCGGTCGCACCGGCGTCGGCTGGCTGGCGATGGCCGCGCAGGCGCGAGTGGTTCCGGTCGGCCTGGTCGGCACCGACGCGGTCCAGCCGATCGGCGCGACGGTCCCCCGGGTCCGGCGCGGCGTGACTATCCGGTTCGGCGAGCCGGTCGACCCGGCCGACTTCGCGCACCTGCCGCCGGGGCGGGCCCGCCGCGAGATCACCGACACGGTGATGGAGCGGATCGCTGCGCTGTCCGGCCAGGAACGCGCCGCCGGCTACAACGAACGTCCGGTCGAGGCCTGATCCCGGCACTCAGGCCGTGGTGTTGTCCGCGGAGAACACCGTGGTGCCCCGGACGACCGTGCGCAGGCACCGGGGCAGGCGGTCATCGGGACCGAGCCGCGGAAGGCCGGTGGCCGGGTCGAGGTCGTCGGTCTCCCAGACGGCGAAGGTCGCCGGCGCGCCGGTGGTCACGACTCCGTCGGCGTCCCGGCAGGCCGCCCGCCACCCACCGCGGGTGTGCGCCTCGAACGCCGTGCCCGGGTCCAGACCGGCCCCCGGCGTCCGGTGCCGGACAGCCGCCCGAACACTGCCCCACGGGTCGAGCGGGGTGACCGGGGAGTCCGACCCGAGAGCCAGCACGATGCCGACGGCGGCCATCGCGGCGAACGGGTTCAGCGTCCCGGCACGTGGCAGCCCGAGGCGCTCCGCGTACATGCCGGTCTCGCCGCCCCACAGCCGGTCGAAGGCGGGCTGCACCGAGGCGACGACCCCCAGCGTGCGCAGCACCGGCAGGTGCTCCGGCGCGACCATCTCGACGTGCTCGATCCGGTGCCGGGCGGCGCGCACCCGGTCGGCGCCGAGCTGCCCTGCCGCCTCGGTCAGCCCCGCCACCACGACGTCCAGGGCCCCGTCGCCGATCGCGTGGAAACCGGCTTGCAGCCCGGCCTCGGTGCACGCCACCACGTGGTCACGCACCTCGGCGGCGTCGAGGTAGCCGGCCCCGCGATGGTCGGCGTCGGCGTACGGGTCGCGCAGGGCCGCGGTGTGCGAGCCGATCGAGCCGTCGGCGAACAGGTCGCCCGCGGCGCCGCGGGCTCCCAGCTCCTTGGCGCGTTCGACGCCGCCGGCCGCCGCCGCCTCGCCCCAGTAGCCCACCACCTCCGGGCCGGGCTCGGTCGCCGCCAGGTCCAGGAAGGCCCGGAGGTCCTCGGCGCCGGCGATGTCCGGGCCGGACAGCTCGTGCAGCAGGGCGATGCCCAGCTCGGCCGCCCGGGTGCGGGTCGCCCGCTGCAGGCCGCGGCGCTGGTCCGGGGTGATCGACTCGCGCGCGACCCGGCGTACGACGTGGTGTGCCGCACGGGTCAGGTGCCCGGACTCCGACCAGCCCACCTCGCCGCGGACCTGCGGCACCGTCGCCAGCAGGGCGGACGAGACCACCGCCGAGTGCACGTCGACGCGGGACAGGTAGACGACACCGCCGTAGGACGCGCGGTCCAGCTCCTGCCGGGTCGGTGGCCGGTGCTCCGGCCAGGTCGTCTCGTCCCAGCCGTGGCCGAGCACCACCCCGCCCCGGGCTGTCCGACCCGCTGCCTCGACCTGGCGCAGGCAGTCCGCCAGGCTCACCGCGCCGGTGAGGTCGAGACCGGTCAGCGCCAGACCGGTGGAGGTGGCGTGCACGTGGGCGTCGACGAAGGCGGGGGTGACCAAGGCGCCGCGCAGGTCCACCACCTGGTCCGCCTCGAGCGCGACGAGCGCCGGGTCGGCGCCGACCCAGGCGAGCGCGCCACCCCGGACGAGCAGGGCGGTGGCACCGGGGTGGTCCGGCGCGCGCACCCGACCGTCCCGGTAGAGCGTCGTCGTGGGTTCCCCGAGCGCGGTGGTCATCGGGGCAGTCTGTCAGCCGGCCCCGGCTGCCAACCGGCGCTCGAAGAGCCTCCGCAGCGCGGGCTCGGTGCGCAGCAGGTCCATGGCCAGCTCCGCGTGACCGGGCAGGTAGCCGTTGCCGATCAGCATCGTGACATCGGCCGCCAGGCCCTCGGCGCCCAGCGCGGCCGCCGAGAACGACGTCGCCATCGAGAAGAAGATCACCGTGCCGCCCTCGGCGGTCGCGAGGATCGCGCCGTGCTCGCAGCCGGGGACGTCCACGCAGACCACCGTCACGTCGGCCGGCCCGCCGAGGGCCCGCTCGACCGCGCTCGCCAGCGCCACCGGGTCGCGGGCGTCGGCCCGGGCGACCGCGTCGGCCAGGCCGGCCTCGCGGAGCAGCGCGGCCTCGGCTTCGACCGGCACCACGCCGACCGTGCGGGCCCCAGCCCGGCGGGCCGCGGCCAGCGACATCGAGCCGCTCTTGCCGGCTCCCCCGATCACGGCCACCGTGGCGCCCGCGCCGTACCCGCGCACGACTCGCTCGGTGAGCGCCGGTGCCCCGCAGACATCCATCACCGCCATCGCCAGCTCGGTGGGCAGGTCGTCGGGCAGCCGGGCGGCGATCGAGCGGCCGAACAGGATCGCGTGCCCGGTTGCGGGCACCTGCTCGGAGCGGCCGTCCCAGCCGGCGAGCCGGTCGGTGATCTGCAGCGGGGTGAGCGACAAGGACACCAGCGACGCCACCCGGTCGCCGACCCGCAGCCCCAGCGTGGACTCGGGCCCGACCTCGTCGACGACCCCGACGAGCATGCCGCCCGACCCGGTGACCGGGTTCTGCATCTTGCCCCGGGCGGCGACGATCTCGAGCACCTCGCGGCGGACGGCGGCACCGTCGCCGGCGTGCTTGGTGGCGAGCTGGCGGAACGAGGCGGCGTCCAGGTTGAGCCGCTCGACCCGCAGCCGGACCTCGTCCGGCCCGATCTCGGGGCTGGCGTCCAGCCGGTCGGCAGCCTGCGGCAGGGCCCCGGCGGGCGCGAGCACGCGGTGCAGGCCCACGGGCGAGGGGGTCACGAGCGGTCCTTCCGGAAAGAGGGCAGTCGGGAGGAAATCCTACGGTGTCGTGTTGGTGGGACCGAAGTATCTCCCGTAGTCTGGCGTTGTCCCGGGACGACTCTCCGTGCCCGCCTGCCAGCCGCCCCCGTGAGGAGCACCCCTCGTGACCGTCACCGCCGACGTGCTGCTGGAGCAGCCCTACGACTACCGTCACCGGGAGCTCGTGGAGCCGGACTGGCGCCGCCTGCCGGGCTACCGGGCGGTCACCGCCGAGGAGTGGGCCAGCGCCCAGTGGCAGCGCGCTCACTGCGTGAAGAACGTCAAGCAGCTGCGTGAGCTGATGGGCGACCTGGTCGAGGACCGCTTCTACGCCGACCTCGAGCGCGACCAGGCCGAGCGCGCGACGATGTCGATGCTCGTGCCGCCGCAGATGATGAACACCATGGTCCCGACCGGGCCGGTCGACGGGCAGAGCTGGACGGAGGCGCTGTACGCCGATCCGGTGCGGAGGTACATGCTCCCGGTGTTCACCGACCGGCGTACCGACTGGCCGAGCCACCCGCACGCCACCCGCGACTCGCTGCACGAGCACGACATGTGGGTGGCCGAGGGGCTCACCCACCGCTACCCGACCAAGGTGCTCGCCGAGCTGCTGCCGACCTGCCCGCAGTACTGCGGGCACTGCACCCGGATGGACCTGGTCGGCAACTCGACGCCGGTGATCGACAAGCTGAAGTTCGACCTCAAGCCGGTCGACCGCTACGACGCGATGATCGACTACCTGCGCCGCTCCCCCGGCGTCCGGGACGTCGTCGTCTCCGGCGGCGACGTGGCGAACATGCCGTTCAAGAACCTCGAGGCCTTCGTGGCCCGGCTGCTCGACATCGAGAACATCCGCGACATCCGGCTGGCGACCAAGGCGCTGATGGGGCTGCCGCAGCACTGGCTGCAGGACGACGTCCGGGCCGGGATGGAGCGGCTGTCGACGGTCGCCCGGGCCCGCGGAGTGCACCTGGCGATCCACACCCACGTGAACAACGCCGCGTCGGTCACCCCGCTGGTGGCGGACGCGACCACGGCGATGCTCGAGGCCGGCGTGCGCGACGTGCGCAACCAGGGCGTGCTGATGAACGGCGTCAACGCCACCACGACCGACCTGCTCGACCTTTGCTTCGCGCTGCTCGACGGCGCCGGGATCATGCCCTACTACTTCTACATGTGCGACATGATCCCGTTCTCCGAGCACTGGCGGGTGTCGGTGCAGGAGGCCCAGAAGCTGCAGCACGGCATCATGGGCTACCTGCCGGGGTTCGCGACACCGCGCATCGTGTGCGACGTCCCGTACGTCGGGAAGCGCTGGGTGCACCAGCTCGCGGAGTACGACGTCGAGCACGGCATCTCGTACTGGACGAAGAACTACCGCACCGGGATCGAGTCGGCGGATCCTGAGGCCCTCAGCCGGCGCTACGAGTACTACGACCCGATCCACACCCTGCCCGAGACCGGGCAGGCGTGGTGGCGCGAGCACGGCCCGTCGGTCGACCACGACGCGGCAGTCTCCGCGGCGGCGGCGTCCCGCGCCGCGGCCGTCGACCAGCTCACCGCAGGTTCAGCGGGCAGGCTGCCGGAACACCTCGGTCACCCAGAGCTGACCGCCCGCGGAGACCACCCCGACGCCGACTTCGCGCATCCGTGGATGCAGGATGTTCGCCCGGTGCGGCGCCGAACGCATCAGCCCCAGGTGCACGCTGCGGACCGTGTAGCCGCGGCCGATGTTCTCACCGACCGACGACCAGCAGCAGATCGTCGCGAACGAGGCGGTGTGGAACAGGTAACGCTGACCGGCCATGGCGACGGTGTGGGCGCGTGCCGCAGCCATCAGGTCGGGGCTGGTCCGCAGCGCCGGCAGGCCGTGGTTGGCCCGGGCAGTGTTGATCTTGGCGACCAGCCGCGCTTCGCGGGTGGTCCCGGCCGACGCGGGGGCAGCGCCCACGAAGGCGGTCGAGGCGACCAGGACGGCCGCGGTGAGCAGGGACAGCAGGGCAGAGCGAGTGACGCGCACGCTACGTCCTTAGGCAGGGGACAGGACAGGTCCTCCCTCCCAGCGGCCTGATCCTTCTCCCACCGGCCACGTCCTTTATGCCGCACAGCGGCCAATGATCACAAGTCGGGGCTGATTCCTTAGCCGGACCCTGGGCCGGACTTGACCCTGGCACGCTCAGACGTTGAGCGGCCTTTGCTCGTACGGGGTGCTCAGGACGATCGTGGTGCGGGTCGAGACGTTGGCCGCGGCCCGGACCCTGGCCAGCAGGGTCTCCAGGTCGGCCGGCGTGCGCACCCGGACCTTGAGGATGTAGCTCTCCTCCCCCGCCACCGAGTGGCACGCCTCGATCTCGGGCAGGTCGCGCGAGCCGGTCCGGAGCGTCGTCGGGGGCGCTGGGGTCGATCGGCCGGATCGAGATGAAGGCCGTGAGCGGGAGACCGACCGCCTCGGCGTCGATCACCGCGCCGTAGCCCCGGATCACCCCGCGCTGCTCGAGCCGGCGGACCCGCTGGTGCACCGCCGAGGTGGACAGGCCGGTGGCCTTGCCCAGGTCGGTGTAGCTCATCCGGCCGTCGCGCACCAGCAGCTCGCACGATCTGGCGGTCGATGTCCTCCACGGGGCCAACCGTAGGGCCTGCCGCGCCGGCACCCGACGTCAGCGGGTCAGGTGCCGGGCGATGACCATCCGCTGGACCTGGTTGGTGCCCTCGACGATCTGCAGCACCTTGGCCTCGCGCATGTAGCGCTCGACCGGGTAGTCGCTCGACGTAGCCGTAGCCGCCGAGCACCTGCACGGCGTCGGTGGTCACCCGCATCGCCATGTCGGTGCAGAACAGCTTCGCCATCGCCGCCTGCTTGCCGAACGGCTCGCCGCGGTCGCGCCGCCGGGCCGCCTCGAGGTAGAGCGCGCGGCCGGCCTCGACGCCGGTCGCCATGTCGGCGAGCATGAACGCCAGGCCCTGGAACTCGACGATCGGCTCCGGCCGAACTGCTCGGCGCTCCTGGGCGTAGGCCAGCGCCGCGTCGAGAGCGGCCTGCGCCAGCCCCACCGCGCAGGCGGCGATGCCGAGCCGGCCGCCGTCCAGCGCGGCCAGGGCGATCGTGAAGCCCTGGCCCTCCGCGCCGATCAGCCGGTCGCCGGGGATCCGCGCGTCGTCGAAGCGCGATCTGGGCGGTGGTGGACGCCGTGAAGCCCATCTTGTGCTCGGGCGTCGCCGGCCGAGAGCCCGGGCGTGTCTGCCGGCGACGAGCAGGCAGGAGATGCCGCGGCTGCCCGTCGTCGGAGGTGCGGCACGAGCAGGCTGTAGAAGTCGGCCTCGCCGCCGTGGGTGATCCAGGCCTTGGTGCCGTTGACGACGTAGTCGTCGCCGTCGCGCACGGCGCGGGTGCGCCAGCGCGGCGGCGTCCGAGCCGGACTGCGGCTCGGACAGGCAGTAGGCGCCGAGCAGCTCGCCGCCGACCATGTCGGGCAGCCAGCGGGCCTGCTGCTCGTCGGTGCCGAACTGCGGCCAGCGGGAAGCAGGCCAGGGTGTGCACGCTGACGCCCTCGGCCACCGTCGCCCAGACCGTCGCCAGCTCCTCGACCACCTGCAGGTAGACCTCGTACGGCTGGCCGCCGCCGCCGTACTCCTCGGGGTAGGGCAGGCCGAGCAGGCCGGCCTTGCCCAGGGTGCGGAACACCTCGCGGGGGAACCGGCTCGTCCGCCTCGTACGCCGCCGCCCTGGGCGCCAGCTCCTCGCGGGCCAGCTCGCGGGTGAGGTCGAGCAGCGCGCGTGGCCTCCTCGGTCGGCAGGTGACGCTCGACGGCCACCGGTCAGCCCGCCAGCACGACGTAGTCGCGGTCGGTGATGTTCAGCCGCTCGATGCCGTCCTCGGTGCAGACGACGATGTCCTCGATCCGGGCGCCGTGGCGGCCGGGCAGGTAGATGCCGGGCTCGATGGAGAACGCCATGCCCGGCTCGAGCACGGTGGTGTTGCCCGTCGACGATGTACGGCTCCTCGTGCGTCTCCACGCCGATGCCGTGGCCGGTGCGGTGGATGAACTGCTCGCCGTACCCGCCGTCGGTGATCACCTGCGCGGGCCGCCGCGTCGACCGACTCGGCGGTGACCCCGGGCCGGGCGTGCGCGCAGGCCGCGAGCTGGGCCTCGTGCAGCACCCCGTAGTACGTCGACGAACTCCGCCGGCGGCTGCGCCCAGGGCGTACATCCGGGTGCAGTCCGAGCAGTAGCCCTCCGGCGTCGTGCCGCCGATGTCGACGACGACGGCGTCGCCGGTCTCGATCACCCGGTCGCCGACCTCGTGGTGCGGGCGAGGCGCCGTTCGGCCCGGAGCCGACGATGACGAAGTCGACCGTGGCGTGCCCCTCGTCGAGGATCGCGCCGGGCGATGTCCCGGCCGACCTCCCGCTCGGTGCGCCCGGGCCGCAGCCACTCGGCCATCCGGGCGTGCACCCGGTCGATCGCCTGGCCGGCCCGGCGCAGCGCGTCGACCTCGTCGGTGCTCTTGCGCATCCGCAGCTCGCGCGAGCACCCCGGAGGCCAGGGTCTGCTCGGCCCCGGGCAGCGCGGCCCGCAGCCGCAGCACCTGCTCGGCCCACATCCGGTTGGCCAGCGCGACCCGGTCCGGCGAGCCGCAGCCGGGCCGCGACCACGGCGTACGGGTCGTCGGTCTCGCCCCAGCCGACGACCTCGACGTCGAGGTCGCGCACCGGCGAGGCCAGCACCGCGGGGACCTCCAGCCCGGGCGCGACCAGGAACGGCGCGCCGTCGGCCGGCAGCACCAGGCAGGTGAGCCGCTCCAGCGGCAGCGCGTCGTAGCCGGTGAGGTAGCGCAGGTCGGGGCCGGGCGTGACCAGCAGGGCGTCGATGCCGGCGTCCGCGGCGGCCTTCTGGGCGTGTGACACCCGGTCCGGAGAAGTGAGGTGGCCAGTCATGGCAGCCAATCTAGACGCCCGCCGTCGGCGGGTCTGCGCCGCCGTACGCCCGATCTGGCAGGCTCGGGCCCGTGACCGCGGACCCCGGCAAGCTGCTGCTGCTCGACACCCCCTCGCTGTACTTCCGGGCCTTCTTCGGCATCCCCGACACCGATCACGGCGCCGGACGGCACCCCGGTCAACGCCGTCCGCGGGCTGCTCGACTTCATCGCCCGGCTGGTGACCGACCGGCAGCCCCCGGCGGCTGGTCGCGGCGATGGACGACGACTGGCGGCCGCCTTCCGGGTCGACGCGCTGCCCGTCCTACAAGGCGCACCGGGTGGCGACCGGGGACGAGGAGGAGGTCCCCGACGCGCTCTCGCCCGCAGGTCGCCGATCATCGAGGAGGTGCTCGAGGCGCTCGGCGTCGCCTGCTTCGGGGTCGACGGCTACGAGGCCGACGACGTGATCGGCACCCTCGCGATCCGCGACCCGGGTCCGGTCGACATCGTCACCGGCGACCGGGACCTGTTCCAGCTGGTCGACGACGCGCGCGCCGTGCGGGTGCTCTACACGGCGCGTGGGGTCGGGCGGGCCGACGTGGTCGACGAGGCCTGGGTGCACGCGAAGTACGGCATCCCCGGCCGCGCCTACGCCGACTTCGCGACCCTGCGCGGCGACCCCAGCGACGGCCTGCCCGGGGTCGCCGGGGTCGGCGACAAGACCGCGGCCGCGCTGATCACCCGGTACGGCTCGGTGCCCGGGCTGCTCGAAGCGCTGGACGCCGGGGACACCGCGATGCCCGCTGGTGCCCGGGCCAAGCTGGCGGCCGCTCGCGACTACCTGGCGGTGGCCCCGAAGGTCGTCGCCGTGGCCGCGGACGTGCCGCTGCCGGCGTACGACGAGAACATCCCGGCCAGCCCTCGGGACCCGGACCGGCTGGTGGAGCTGTCGCAGCGCTGGGGGCTGGACAGCCCGCTCAACCGGGTGCTGTCGGCCTTCACCGAGGTGCACGCCAAGGACTGAGGACGGTCAGGTCGTGATGCCGCGGGCCGCGAGCAGGTCGGAGCGGCTCGCGGCGTAACCGACCAGCCAGTGCGGGCGGTAGCGGTAGAGGCAGATGTCCTCGCCCCATTCCAACGGCGAGCTGCCGTAGTGGGCGATCCAGTGCCCGAGGGTCTCGTCCCAGTCCGGGTCGGCCGGCTGCATCCGCTCGACCTTGCCGTGGCTGAAGACCGCCATCTCCTCGCCGTCGACGTGCGCGACGCTCACCGCCGGCCGGTCGCGCAGGTGCCGGGCCTTGGCGGCGGTTCCGCTGGTGCTGAAGCTCCAGGTGGCGTGCAGGAAATGGCCGTCCATCGCGCTGATCCGCGGCTCTCCCCGCGCAGTGACCGTCGCCACGGTGAGGACCTTCATGCCGGTCAACAGGGCCACCAGGTCGGCTGCGGTCAGCACGCGGTCCTCGTTGATGATGCTGCGCAGGTGGTCGGTCGACGTCGACAGCGAGCGGTCCATCAGCTCCTGCAGGGCAGCGGTCTCGGCCGCGGTCTCCAGCACGACACCCACGGTAGGACGGCGGACCGACAGTCGCTCAGGAGACCGAGGAGTACGCGACCACGCCGCGGCGCAGCAGGTCGGCCGCCTTCCGCGCGGCGGCGCCCACCGACTCGGCACCCGGTTGCTGCCGGCTCGCGTCGGCCAGCTGGCCGAGCAGGTCCACCACCTGCTTGGTCCACCGGACGAAGTCGCCAGGGGCCAGCTCGGCGTCCCGCAGCACGGCGTCCAGCGCGGTGCCGGACGCCCAGCGGTAGGTCGCCCAGGCGAAGCGCAGGTCCGGCTCGCGGGCCGGGGCCAGCCGGTGCGACCGCTCGCGCTCCTCCAGCGCCCGCCACCGCCGCTGGGTCTCCGCCAGCACCTCCCGGGTCCGGCCGGGTGGCAGCTGTGGTGGCGTCGGGTCGTCGTCCCGGCGCGACTCGTAGACCAGGATCGACACCACCGAGGCCAGCTCGGCCGGCGCCAGGCCGGCCCAGACGCCCTCGCGCAGGCACTCCGCGGTCACCAGGTCGAGCTCGGTGTAGAGCGCGCCAAGCGCGCGTCCGGAGGTGGTGACCTCGTCGCCGCGCAGGTAGCCCAGCTCCTGCAGCAGCTCGCAGATCCGGTCGAAGGTGCGGGCGATGGTGTGGGTGCGCTCCCGGACCCGGCGGGACAACCCGTCGGTCTCCCGCTTCAGCCGGTGGTAGCGCTCGGCCCAGCGGGCGTGGTCCTCGCGCTCGTCGCAGCCGTGGCAGGGATGCGCCCGCAGCTCGGCCCGCAGCCGCAGCAGCTCCTCGTCGTCGGCTGCCGCCGACCTCGGGCGCCGGCCGCGTCCGGGGGCGGGTTCGGCCAGCCCGGTGCCGCGCAGCGTGGAGGCCAGGTCGCGCCGGCTGGCCGGGCTGCGCGGGTTGAACGTCTTCGGGATGCGCAGCCGGTGCAGCGCCTCGACCGGGACCGGGAAGTCGGCCAGCGACAGCCGGCGGACCTGCCGCTCCGCGGTGAGCACGGTCGGCCGCGGGCCGTCCGCTCCCCCGACGGTGCCCGGGTCGAGCACCACTGCGAGGCCAGCCCGCCGACCGGCCGGCACCTGGATGACGTCGCCGGGCCGCAGCGACTCCAGCGAGGCCGCCGCCTGCGCCCGCCGGTTGGCCGCGCCGCTGCGCGACAGCGCCGCCTCACGGTCGGCGATCGTCCGGCGCAGCCCGGCGTACTCCTCGAAGTCGCCGAGATGGCAGGTCATCGCCGCGCGGTAGCCCTCCAGGGCCTCCTCGTTGCGGGCCACCTGCCGGGCCAGGCCGACCACCGCCCGGTCGGCCTGGAACTGGGCGAACGACGACTCGCAGCAGGTTCCGGGCCCGCTCCCGGCCGACCTGGCCGACCAGGTTGACCGCCATGTTGTACGACGGCCGGAAGCTGGAGCGCAGCGGATAGGTCCGGGTGGACGCCAGCCCGGCCAGCGCCGAGGGCTCCAGACCCGGCTGCCACACCACGACGGCGTGACCCTCGACGTCGATGCCGCGCCGGCCGGCCCGTCCGGTGAGCTGGGTGTACTCCCCCGGCGTCACGTCGGCGTGGCTCTCGCCGTTCCACTTGACCAGCCGCTCCAGCACCACCGAGCGGGCCGGCATGTTGATGCCCAGCGCGAGGGTCTCGGTGGCGAAGACCGCCTTCACCAGGCCGCGCACGAACAGCTCCTCGACGACCTCCTTGAAGGTCGGCAGCATCCCGGCGTGGTGGGCGGCGATGCCGCGCTCGAGACCGTCCAGCCACTCGTGGTAGCCCAGGACGTGCAGGTCCTCCGGGGGGATGTCGGAGCAGCGGGCCTCGACGAACGCGCGGACCTCGGCCCGGTCCTCCGCCGCGAGCAGCCGCAGCCCGGACCGGACGCACTGGGCGACGGCGGCGTCGCAGCCGGCCCGGCTGAAGATGAACGTGATCGCGGGCAGCAGCCCCTCGGCGTCCAGCCGTTCCAGCACCTCCACCCGGCTGGGAGCCCGCACCCCGCGCACCCGGCGGCCGCCGCGGGCCGGGCGCTGGGCCGCTGACCGGACGAACCGGTCCTGCTCCCGGGACAGCCGGACCAGCTCGGGGTTCACCTTGGCCGAGCCGTCCTTCGCAGACCGGTCTTCGACGAAGAGTCCCACAGCCGGCCGTTGGCCATCACGTGCTGCCAGAGCGGCACCGGCCGGTGCTCCTCGACCACCACCGTGGTGTCACCGCGCACCGTGACCAGCCAGTCGCCGAACTCCTCGGCGTTGCTCACGGTCGCCGACAGCGACACCAGCGCGACCGACTCCGGCAGGTGGATGATCACCTCCTCCCAGACCGCGCCGCGGAACCGGTCGGACAGGTAGTGCACCTCGTCCATCACGACGTAGCCCAGGCCGTCGAGGGTGCCGGAGCCGGCGTAGAGCATGTTCCGCAGCACCTCGGTGGTCATCACCACCACCGGCGCCTCGCCGTTGACGCTGTTGTCCCCGGTGAGCAGGCCGACCCGGTCGACGCCGTAGCGGGCGACGAGGTCGGCGTACTTCTGGTTCGACAGGGCCTTGATCGGCGTCGTGTAGAAGCACTTGCGGCCCTCGGCGAGGGCGAGGTGCACGGCGAACTCGCCCACCACCGTCTTGCCCGCGCCGGTCGGTGCGGCCACCAGCACGCCGCCGCCGGCCTCCAGGGCCTCGCAGGCCCGCACCTGGAAGGCGTCCAGCCCGAACGGGTAGAGCGCCTCGAAGGAGGCGAGCTGGGTGCCGGCGCGGGCCCGGCTCCGGCGCGCGTCGGCGTACCGCTGCGCGGGGGTGGCCATGCGCCTCAATCTACGTGCCGGCGGCTACCCGGCGGCGAAGACCCGCAGGGCGTCGGGCATGGCCTCGACCTGCACGGGGAGCACGGACACCCGCTCGCCGTCGGCGTAGGCGGTCACCCCCGGCGAGCGGAGTGCGACCTGGCGGGCGCGGCGCACGGTGACCGCGGGGTGGTTCACGTGGGTGCCCTTGTAGACGGTCGGGAAGACCCGGAGGAACTCCGGCTTGGAGATCGGGCCCAGCACGGTGATGTCGAGCAGCCCGTCGTCCAGCTGGGCGTCCGGGCAGACCCGCATGCCGCCGCCGTACGACGACCCGTTGCCCACCGCGACCAGCATCGCCTCGGTCTGCCAGCTCTCGCCGTCGAGCTCCAGCGTGTAGGGCACCGGCCGGAAGGTACGCAGCTCGGCGAGGATGGCGAGGTTGTACCGGCTGCGCCCGTTCGGCCAGCTCATCCGGTTGGCCCGCTCGTTGACCATCGAGTCGAAGCCGGACCCGAGGACGCCGGCGAACCAGCGGCCGTTGGCCCGGCCCAGGTCGATCGGTCGGGTGTGCCCGCGAGCGGCCAGGTCGACGGCGGCGACCGGGTCGTCCAGCGCGAGCCCGAGCGCCCGGGCAATGTCGTTGCCGGTGCCGGCCGGGACGATGCCGAGCGGTACGTCGGTGCCGGCGACCACCTGCAGGGCGATGTTGACCAGGCCGTCGCCGCCGACCGCGACCAGCCCGTCGACACCTTCGGCCACTCGGTTCCGGACCCGGTCGAAGGCCTCGTCGGCGTCCCGCCCGACGACGACGTCGACGTCGACGCCGCTACGGCGGAGCCGTTCGGCAACCGGGTCGAGCAGGCGTCCCCCGCGGCCCTTGCCGGACGTCGGGTTGACCAGCAGGGCGAGGCGACGCGTCACGGCCGAAGGCTAGTGGGCCGGCCCACCTTACGTTGAGAGTGAGATGGCGGGCGCCATCTCGTCTCGCCGTGAGCGCCCCTGTCCGGGGCGGTCCAGTGCTTGCGCCACGTTGGTGCGTGGCCGGCTGGTTCCTGCTTCGACGGGGCTCCCGCCGGCGTTGACGCCGGCTCGTTGCCACCTCCACAGGCGTGGAGACCGGGATCTCCTAACGGGCCGCCCGGGTGGCGGTCCCCGACCTGGCTGCGCCCAGCAAGCTGAGCCTCGCCCCAGGCAGCGAGGTTCGCGGCAGCATTCACGTCCCGGTCGGCCACGAGGTGACAGGTCGGGTTGCCGCAGGTGTAGGTGGGCTGACTGAGGCTGAGCTTGGGTGTCACCCAGCCGCAGCACGAGCACGTTTTCGATGACGCGAACCAGCGGTCCGCGACGATGAACTGCCCGCCGTGACGGGACACCTTGTACGTGAGCTGACGGGCCAGCTCTCCCCACCCCTGGTCCGCGATCGCCGCGGCCAGGTTGCGGCTCTTGAGCATGTTCGCAATGGCGAGGTCCTCGACCACCACGACCGGGTGCGCCCGCGACAGCCGGGCGGTGAAGGTGTGCAGCGCGTCCGCGCGAGCCGGGCGCCGGCCTTCACGCGATTCGCGGACCCGCGGTGAGTACGGGCGAAGTCTCGTTGCAAGTGCGCGACCTTGCGCCGGGCATCACGCAGACTTCGCAGGCCGGCCAGCTCGGCTACGACGCGCCTTTCCGGGCTCGCGGCCACCGCGGATGTCCGGACACCGCGGTCGACTCCGACGACCGGACCCACCGGAGGGTGGTGGGTCTGAGCCGGCGTGCGGGCAGGTCGGTCGTAACAGACGGTGGCGTACCAATGCCTGTCCGAGTGCCGGGCAACGGTCACGTTCAACAGCCGGGCGTGCCCGCGCCGGAGCAGCCGACGCAGCGTCGCCTGGGCGGCACATGGCGCGGCGATGCGGAACCAGCCGTACTTCGCCAGCCTCACCCGCCCTGCCTCAAGGTGCAAACCGTCAGCCACGGTGAACCTGGCTCGGTCGGTACGCCTCGACTTGAACCGCGGGAACCGTCGCCGGCCGATCAGAAAGGCCTGATGTGCTTCGGCGGCGGCCCGGATGCCGTAGCGGAACGTCCATGTCGAGTGCTCACCGGACCACGGCGCCGCTGTCGGCTTGGCCGCGGTCCAGAGTTTCGCCAGGTCGAAGTAGGTCATCGGGCGCACTCGGCCGGGCTTCGCAATGTCATAGGTGGCTTCGGCGTGCCACTGGTCGGCGTTCGCTTTGATCTTCGCGACCGCCCAGTTGTACGCGAACCGGCGCGCGCCCGCGGCACGCCACAGGACACCGGCCTGGACGTCTGTGACATCCAGCCGGACCCGCACCGCGGCCTGACCCATGACCGGGATCGTGCCGCCAACCCCGGACACGACATCTCACCTTCACCGCAGGGGGTGGGCCGGTCAGCTCTCGTCGCGGCGGTCCGGGTCGGTGTCCGGGTCGGTGTCCGGTCCGAGCGGTGCGGTGGTGGTGTCCAGCGGGCTGGCGGCGTCGTCGTCCAGCGCCGAGTAGTCGAGGCCGTCGATGCCCTCGCGCCGGCGACGACGGTCGACGAGCAGGGCCAGGATGGTGGCGATGTAGTACAGCAGCAGCATCGGCACGGCCAGAGCGGTCATCGTCCACGGGTCGCCGGACGGCGTGGCGATGGCGGCGAACAGGAACGCGCCGAGGATCACCTGGCGCCAGGCGCGCAGCAGCTGGCGCCCGCTGACGATGCCCGCCAGGTTCAGGCCGAACAGGAACACCGGCATGACGAAGGCGATGCCGAAGACGAGGAACATCCGCAGCACGAACGACATGTAGTCGTTGAGGCTGATGATGTTGGCGACGTTGCCCGGGTCGGGGTTGAAGCCGATCAGCAGGTCGAAGCCCTTGGGCAGGAACACGTACGCGAGCACCGCTCCGCCGATGAACAGCGGGACGCTGACCATGACGAACGCGACGCCGTAGCGCCGTTCCTTCTTGTGCAGGCCAGGGGCGACGAAGCCCCACAGGTTCCACAGCCACACCGGGCTCGAGGCGAACAGGCCAGCCATCGCGCAGATCTTCAGGGCGAAGGTGAACGGGTCACCCACACCCTGGAAGTTGAGCTTGAGGCCGGGGTGGTCCTTCTTGATCGAGTTGATCGGCTCGGTCAGCAGGTCGAAGAGCTGGTCGTAGAAGAACGCGGCGACGATGGTGCAGGCGATGAGAGCCAGCACCGATCGGACCAGCCGGATGCGCAGCTCGCGCAGGTGCTCGGTCAGGGGCATCCGCCCCTCGGGGTCCCGTGGGCCGGGTGGGCGCCGGGACCGGTTGCCCAGGATGGTCACCACGGGGTGTCAGGGATGAGCGCGCCGGCTCAGCGGTCGCGGTCGGCGTGCTCCGGCGGGGTGGCCGTGCGCTCGACGGGGGCGGGCTCGACGACCCGGCCCTCGACCTCGCGGGGCGGGGTGGCCGCCGCCGGCGGCTTGGCCTGCTCGCCGTCGTTGCCCATCTCCTTGACCTCGGACTTGAAGATCCGCATCGATCGGCCGAGGCTGCGCGCGGCGTCCGGAAGGCGCTTGGCCCCGAACAGCAGCACGAGCACGACAAGGATGAGGATGATCTCGGGCGCGCCGAGGTTGCGGAACATGGTCACCTCTGAAGTGGTCGGCTGGTGCCCTGTGATCGTACGTCAGGAACCTGCGCCCGCGCGGCCGGATCGAGATCGGCCAGCCGGTCGGTGATCTCGCTCAGCCGGTCGGTGGCGGTCCCGAGCTCACGGGTCAAGGTCTTCGCCTTGCGCCAGAGGTCACGGCCCAGCAGGAAGAAGACGGTGGCCGCGCCGAGCAGGAGGACAGCCCACAGTGCGACCCAGATCATGGGTCCGAGGGTACCGAGCGAGGTGGCGAGGGCGTGCCGTCAGGCCTGGACGCGCGGGGTGATCATCGCGGCGAGCAGGTGCACCCGGTCCAGGCCGAGCGCGAAGTCGAGCACGTCGTCGTACGTGATCGCCGCGCCGTGGTGCTCCTCGAGCGCCTCCGCCGGGATCACCCAGTGCTCGGCGAGGACGCCGCCGGAGACCAGCAGGGTGACGACCTCGTCGTCAGCCGGCTTGCGGATCTCGTCCTGGCAGGTGGTGCAGAGGAAGGAGTAGTACGACCAGTCGGTCCGCGAGCAGACGACCAGACGCATCTGGTCCGGGGTCAGCTCCACGTCCCCGCACACGGGGCACGAGGTCTTGATCGTGGTCATGTGCCGTCCTCCCTGCCGTGCACCCCTTCTCGGGGCGTCTCCGTGATGTTCGGCAGGCAGTGCGGAACGCTTGAGGAAGATGGTCCGGACGCTCCAGAGTCAGGGCCGGACGTAGGCGTCCAAAGCCGTTCGGGCGGCGGACATCACCCGTTCGGCCAGGTCCGGCGGGTCCAGGACGCGCAGTGCGCCGCCGAGCCGCAGCGCCAGCTGGCGCAACCAGCCGTCGTCGGCCACCCGTAGCCGGACGAGCAGCAGGTCACCGGCCTGCTCCACGACCTCCTCCACGGGGTAGTAGTCGATGACCCAGTGGGCAGCGGGCGCGAGCTCGAGGGTGACCAGCGTGTCGTCCGGGGAGGCCACGAACAGCCCCTCGCCGAGGTCACGCTCCGCAGCCGCGGCGGGGACATCGGCGGCCACGTCCAGCACGGAGAGTTCCTCGACCCGGTCCAGCCGGAACAGCCGCACGTCCTCGGCCCGCCGGCACCACCCCTCCAGGTACCAGCGGCCGTCCACGAGCAGCACCCGCATCGGGTCGACGTCACGCTCGGTGGTCTCGTCCCGGGCCGGCACGAAGTAGGTGAGGTGCACCCGGCGTCCCTCGGCCAGCGCCCGGCGCACCTCGGACAGCGGCCCCTGGGCCTCGACCTCGACCCGCACCTGGCTGCTCGCCGAGCCGGACTCGCCGGCCGCGGCCTCCAGCTTGAGCAGGGTGCGCTGCAGGGCGTCCCGGTCGTGCAGCCCCGGCACGTCGGCCAGCGCCCGCAACCCGACCAGCAGCGCGAGCGCCTCGTCGACGCCCAGCCGGAGCGGCCGGGCGATCGCGTCGGCGTTGCCGAGGAACACCCGGCCGTCGTCCCAGTCGACCTCGATCAGGTCGTCCGGCAGGTGACCGGGGGTGCCGCAGACGAACAGCAGCTCGAGGTCCTTGACCAGCTGCGACTCGGTGATGCCGAACTCGGCCGCAACCTCGGTCAGCGGGATGCCCTGGCGGCTCACGAGGTACGGCACGAGGGCCAGCAGCCGGGACAGGCGGTCGGTGGCGCCCGGGCTCACGCTGCTCCGCCGGTGATGATGGCCGTGAGACCCAGGACGCCGCGCAACCGGCGTACGACGGCGTCCATCAGCTCCGGCGGAGACACCACCCGGACGTCCGCGCCGTGGCCGGCGACCTCCTCGGCCAGCACGTCGAGGTCGCTGTAGGGGACGGTCAGCTCGTCGAAGCCGTCCGACCCGCTGCGGCTGGCGGTGGCCCGCCGCCGCAGCCGGACCCCGGAGCCGCTGCGGACGCACAGCCGGGCCTCGCTGCTGGCCCGGGACGGCACCAGGGTCGCCACCTGGGCCCGCAGGTCGATGCCGTCGGGCACCTGCACCTCGCCGTCGCGGCCGGCGGCGCGGACCGGCCCGGACACCCGGGAGAGCCGGAACACCCGGGTGGCGCCGCGGTCGCGGTCGTGGCCGACGACGTACCAGCGGCCATGCCGGGACACGATGCCCCACGGCTCGAGGTGCCGCTCGGCGACCGTGGCCTGGCCCGGCGTGCGGTAGGGGAACCGGATCGGCCGGCGGTCGCGCACGGCGGCGTAGACCGGCTCGAAGGCCGGCTCGCTGGTGCGCACCCGGGGCTCGATCCCGACCAGGCTGCCGAGGTCCGGCTCGACGCCGGCCGCCTTGAGCTTGAGCACGGCGCGGGAGGCCGGGGCCGCCAGGCTGGCCTGCTGCCAGACCCGGGAGGCCAGGCCGAGCACCGCCAGCTCGTCGGGGGTGAACGCGACCTCCGGCAGGGCGTAGGCGGCCCGGTCGACCCGGTAGCCGACCTCGTCGTCGAACCAGGCGTCGTTGCCGCCGGTCTCCAGCGGGATGCCCATGTCGCGCAGCTCTTCCTTGTCCCGCTCGAACATGCGGTCGAAGGCCTCGTCCGAGGGGCACTCGGCGTACTGCGGTACGGCGGTGCGGATCTGCTCCTTGGCCAGGAACTGCCGAGTCGACAGCAGGCAGATCACCAGGTTGAGCAGCCGCTCGGTCTTCTGCGCGGACATGATCCCAGAACCTACCGGTCCCCCACCCGTCCCCGCCTCTCCGAAATGATCACGCGAGCGTGATCAACGGTTGCCGACAGCGCTGAATTCACCGCTGTTGGGCACCGTTGATCACGTGCACGTGATCAACACGGCGAGGGGGTCAGCGGACGTCGAGGAGGTCGACCACGAAGATCAGGGTCTCGCCGGGGGCGATCACGGCACCAGCACCGCGGTCGCCATACCCCAGCTCGGGCGGGATGACCAGCCGGCGGCGACCGCCGACCTTCATGCCCACGACCCCGCGGTCCCAGCCGGCGATCACGTTGCCGGCGCCGAGCGGGAACGCGAAGCTCTGCCCGCGGTTCCACGAGGCGTCGAACTCCTCGCCGGTGGAGTAGGCGACCCCGACGTAGTGCACGACCGCGGTCGCACCCGTGGTGGCCTCGGGGCCGTCGCCCTCGGTCAGGTCGATGATCTCGAGGTCGCTCGGCGGTGGGCCCTCCGGGAAGTCGATCTCGGGCTTGTCGGTCACGGGGTGGTCTCCTTCGCGGATCCGTGGACACCGAGGACGTCGATGACGACGGCCACGCTCTCCTTGGCGGCGTCGCTGCCGGTCTGGGCCGGCAGCGTCAGCAGGACGCGGCTCCCGGCGGGGACACCGACGAGCAGGTCGAACGGGCTGGGCTGCTCACCGCCGATCGGCACGCCCTGCGGGCCTTGACGCCCGCCGGTCTGGGCCGGGTCGTACGAGCTGCTCAGCGGGTCGCCCGCCCAGTTCACCGCGGTGTACTCGACCACGGCGAGCTTGCCCTGCGCGATCGCCGGACCGGTGCCCTTGGCGAGCACGGTGACCGTGGGCTCCTTCGGCGGCGTGGTGCCCGCCGGCACGGTGAGCGTCGGCTGCACGCCCGGCTCGCCGGCGACCTTCGGCAGGTCAGTGGCGACGTCGGTGGCCGGCGTGCTCTTCAGGGTGACGCCCTTCTTCGGGTACGACGCGATCACGTCGACGACGAAGACCAGCGAGTCGGTGCCCTTGATGCCGGCGTCCGGGTTGCCCTTCTTGCCGTAGCCGTCCTTGGGCGGGACCACCATGAGCACCCGGCTGCCGGCGTTGACCCCCACGAGGCTCTTGTCCCAGCCGTCGATGACGCCGCCGGAGCCGATCGGGAACGCCGCGGGCACCTTGCGGTCGTAGGAGTTGTCGAAGACCTTGCCGCTCTTGTAGACCTCGCCGAGATAGTCGGCGACGAGCAGGTCTCCCTTGGCGACCTTCCGGCCGTCGCCCTCCGTCAGCACCGTGAAGTCGAGCTTCTTGGACGGGCTGCTGCCCTTCGCGACCGTGACCTTCGGCTTCGCGCCGAACTTCCCGGACACGGCCACCTCGGGAAGGTCGGACGAGCTGCTGGCCGCCGCCGCATGCGACCAGGGAGCCTGCGAGCAGCACAGGGAGGAGCAGGAGGGCGGGACGGCGCACGAAAGGACCTCGAGAAGAACGGGGAAGGGGAACCTCGACACCCTAACCCGGGCTCGTGCCAGGCCCGAACCGGCGTACGACGGGCGAGCGCGGCTGCCAGCAAACTCCCAGCAGACTCACATGCTGGCGATGAGCTTCTCCACCCGCTCGTCGACCGAGCGGAACGGGTCCTTGCAGAGCACGGTGCGCTGGGCCTGGTCGTTGAGCTTGAGGTGCACCCAGTCGACGGTGAAGTCGCGGCGGCGCTCCTGCGCGCGGCGGATGAACTCGCCGCGCAGCTTGGCCCGGGTGGTCTGCGGCGGCACCGACTTCGCCTGGAAGATCTCCAGGTCGTGGGCGACCCGCTCGGCCTGGCCGCGTCGCTGCAGCAGGTAGAAGAGGCCGCGCTCGCGGGAGATGTCGTGGTAGGCGAGGTCCAGCTGGGCGACCCGGGACGAGGACAACGCCAGGCTGTGCTTGGCTGCTGTACCGCTCGATCAGCTTGTGCTTGATCACCCAGTCGATCTCGGTGGAGACCGAGTCGAGGTCGCCGGTCTCGACCGCGAGCAGGGTGCGCTCCCACAGGCCGAGCACCTGCTTGACCACACCCTCGTCCAGCCCCCGCCGGGCGGCGAAGTCACGAGCCTTGGTGAAGTACTCGCCCTGGATCTCCAGCGCGCTCGCTTCCCGGCCGTTGGCCAGCCGGACCTTCTTCCGGCCGGTCATGTCGTGGCTGATCTCGCGGATCGCCCGGATCGGGTTCTCCAGCGTGAGGTCGCGCATCACGACGTTCGCCTCGATCATGCGCAGCACCAGGTCGGTGGCACCGAGCTTGAGCAGCGTCGTCGTCTCGCTCATGTTCGAGTCGCCGACGATGACGTGCAGCCGGCGGTAGCGCTCGGCGTCGGCGTGCGGCTCGTCACGGGTGTTGATGATCGGGCGGGACCGCGTGGTGGCCGAGGAGACGCCCTCCCAGATGTGCTCCGCGCGCTGGCTCACGCAGTAGACGGCGCCGCGCGGGGTCTGCAGCACCTTCCCCGCGCCGCAGATGATCTGGCGGCTGACCAGGAACGGGATGAGCACGTCGGCCAGCCGGGTGAACTCGCCGTGCCGCCCGACCAGGTAGTTCTCGTGGCAGCCGTAGGAGTTGCCCGCCGAGTCGGTGTTGTTCTTGAACAGGTAGACGTCGCCGGCGATGCCCTCCTCGCGCAGCCGTCGCTCGGCGTCGACCAGCAGGCCCTCGAGGATCCGCTCCCCCGCCTTGTCGTGCACGACGAGCTCGCGGATGTCGTCGCACTCGGGAGTGGCGTACTCCGGGTGGCTGCCGACGTCGAGGTACAGGCGGGCGCCGTTGCGCAGGAAGACGTTGCTCGACCGCCCCCACGACACCACCCGGCGGAACAGGTAGCGGGCCACCTCGTCCGGCGAGAGCCGCCGCTGTCCCTTGAACGTGCACGTGACGCCGTACTCGTTCTCCAGCCCGAAGATCCGGCGATCCATGACGACACCGTACGCCGGGAGGCGCCGCCTGGTCGGCAGGTTGACCCGGGCGGGGCCGCCCGGCGTTTGTCGGCAACGAGGGAGGACAATGGCTGACCATGAGCGATCGCTTCAGCGAGGACACACAGGACGAGCTGGACGCCGACGGCGACCACCTGGTCGAGACCCCCGAGACCCTGCGCGACGACGACCTCGAGTCGGCGTTCGACCGTGGCAGCGGTGCGTCCGATCGCCCGTTCGGTGCGGAGAAGTTCGGGACCACCCACGCGGAGGCCGAGGAGGGCGAGTCGCTGGACCAGCGGCTCGCCGAGGAGGTACCCGAGTCCGGAGCCCACGACCCGGTCGAGGACATCGTCGCCGACGACCCGGCGACCTTCGGTGAGCCGGTCGTGGAGACCGACGAGCAGGTGCTGGACGACGCCTACGGCGACCCGGAGGCCGGCGACCTCGATCCCGGTCGCGACGGCGACGACCTGCCAGCCGAGGAAGCCGCGCTGCACGTCGAGGAGGACCGATGACCGAGACACCCGAGGGCGACCCGCGGTCGGTGGACGCCGGCGACGAGCGGACCGAGACCCGGGACGCGATGGCCGTCTACTCGACCGACGGACAGGCCGACGACGAGACCGGCGGCGACGCGGCTGCTGCCGCCGCGGTCGACCCCGGCGAGTCGGTCGAGGGCGACCGGGAGCCGCACGGCCCCGCCTGATCGACGGGCCGCGCCGGTCGTCAGCTGCGGCTGAGCACCAGACCGTCGATGCGCACCGGGGCGCCGCTGGAGCGCACCCTGAGCGTGACCGTCGCGTGCCGCCGGGTGAAGGCCGGCAGCATCAGCACGTGGGTCCGTCGGAACGGTCCGGCGAGGTTCACCTTGCCGATCCGCTTGCCGTTGACGAGGACGGCAACCGCGCCGCAGGTCCGGCAGGTGCTGGCGACCACGCCGACCCGCCGTACCCGAGCCGAGGTCCGCGTGAGGGACGCGCCCTTGCTCTTGGTGGCGAGGTAGGTGCGGCCGGAGAAGCCCGCAGCAGTCTTCGCCGACCAGCCGGCTGAGCGGGCCAGGCGCCGGTCGTCCAGCGCGCGAGCCAGGCAACGGCTGCTGGTCCAGTCGGACAGCTGCTTCGCCTTGTTCCGCGCCCGCACCGACACGCAGTACGTGTAGCCGGGCTGCATGCTCAGCCCGGCGCCGGTGGCGGCCGTGCGCTGCCACCGCGGCGGCGTGGTCCAGGCGCCGAACGTGCCGTCCCACCGCGCCCTGCGCCACCGTACGTCGTGGCTGGTGACGACGCTCGACGAGTAGCCGCCGAACCAGGTGAACCGCTGCTTGCTCGCCGAGCTGCCGAACGTGGTCGGGCCGGTCGTGCGCGGCGCGGGTCGGCCGCTGGCCAGGTGGTTCCAGACGCCGCCGGTTCCGGCGTTGTCGAGCGCGGCCTGGTCGATGACGATGGTCGGCAGCGGGCCGCCGTACGGCGTCCAGGACGGGACGTAGGTGGCCACCCCCTTCACCACCCGCCAGATCCGGCCAGTGGCACCGCTCTGCAGGAAGGTCCCTTCGCGCGGCCGGTCAGGCAGTGAGTCGAACTGGGTCGTCGACAGGGTCTGCACCGGCTGGACGCCGCCCACGGCTGCCCAGTCGCTGACCGCGATCGGAGCGCCACCGGCGATCCGGAAGGTGCCACGTCCGCTGGCCTGCACGAACGCTCCCTCGGGGGCCAGCTGGTAGGGCGCGACAGGGGCGTCGACCGAGTCGTTGTCGATGTTCACGGTGACCCCGCCCCAGGTCTCCTGGTGGCCGCCGCGGTATTGGTGGATCCGCTGGTGGTCGGCGAAGTACTGGTCCGGGATCGCCGGGTCGCTGAGGGTGGGGTCGCCGGGCTGCGTCTTGCTGTCGGCCGGCCAGCGGGCGAACCAGAGCGCGTCCGGTGCCGGCATCGCCGCCGTCGGCACGCGGTCGGCCTGCGTGGTCCCGTCGAAGACGGTCGCCGCCAGGGCGTTCGAGCTGGAGTAGATCCCGGAGGCGTAGCCGCGGTCGTGCAGCCGCTGGGTCCAGGCTCCCAGGAAGGCGCGGGTCGCCTGCAGGCAGACGGCGTTGTTGTAGGAGAACGCCTCCATGTCGAAGTACACCGGGTTGCCGGCGCCGAGACCGAGGGCGTTGAGCTGCACAATCGCGTCGTCTGCCGCGGCCGCGCCCTGGGCGGGAGCCTGCGCCGGGTCGATCTTGTTCGGGTAGGAGGAGCAGGAGGCCTGCAGACCGACGTACGTCGGGATCAGCGTCCAGCCCTGCGCGATCGTCTGGGCCACCCAGTCGGCGGTCAGGTTGGCCTGCGAGCAGCCGCGGCTCGCGCCGCCGATGTACATGTTCGACGCCTTGTACGGCGACGCGGCGTACCAGGTGGACATCGTGGAGAGTGGCTGCGCCGTGCAGGCGTCGAAGCCGAGGCCGGAGAAGCGGGTGTCGGCCGGCGTCGGACTGCTGGCGGCGCTGCGCGACGACGTCGCCCCGGTCGCGGCGGCGAAGGTGCGGGCATCCGCGCGGCCGAAGGGCGCGGTGACCTCCGCGGGGGCGCCGTCGTACGTCACGGAGGATGCGATCTCGCGGGCAGCGGGCGTGTTGTCGCCGGCGGCGATGACCACCCCGACCGGGGACCCCTCGGAGGTGACCACCCGGTCCGGGGCCACGACGCCCTGCAGGCTGCCGGTGGTGAGGTGGACGGCCTCGGTGCGGCCCACCAGGTGCGGCGGGCAGGTGCTGCGGCTGGGGTCGCCGAGATAGACGGCGTGCCGGTCGAAGCGCACGCAGCCCGGACGGCCGGCCAGGTCGTGCACCGGCCACGCGTCGGGCACGGTCACTGACACGCCGCGGAAGGAGACGGTCTTGGTGCCCGGTCCGCTGGTGTCGTCGGCGGCCTCGGCGGCGGCCGGCAGGAGGGAGCCGACCAGCGCGGCCGCCGCCACCATCGTCAGCGCGTTGCGGACCCGTCGCCGGGAAGTCGTCGCCACCCCAGTCCCCCAAGACTCGGCCGTGCACCGGCCGGGCAGCCGGTGATCATGGCCAGCCTACGGGTGATTTGTCCGCTCAGTCTCGTGCCCGCGCCGTCGCGCGGTCGTTGGCTCGCCCGATCGCGTCGACCAGCTCGCCCTTGGTCATCCGGGTCCGGCCGCGGATGCCGAGCCGCTTGGCGATGCCGAGCAGGTGGGTCTTGGTGGCGTTGGCGTCCACCCCACCGGCGGTCGGGCCGCCGCGGCGGGCGGCCGCGCCGGACTTGGCCGCCTGGCTGTCGGAAGGACCCTTGCGGCCCTTGTCCTCCCAGTGGTCGCCCACCTTCTCGTGGGTGTGCTTGAGGGAGGCGAACGCGGTCCGGTGCGCGCGCTCCCCCTCGCCGTACTGGTCGACGGCGGCGTCATGGGTCTTGCCCCAGGTGTCACGGGCCTTCTTCGACGAGCGGGCCACCGTGGACGGCATGTCCTTCTTGGCCGGCACGAGTCATCACCTCGTCGGTCGGCTTCCCGGCCAGCACCCGGGCAAAACCCGGTCCAGGTCCTGACCTGGATCTGGCGCCATCAAGGCTGGCTTCTTGACCGGCGGGGAAGGCTCAGGAGTCGGCCGGACGGTCGGTGCCGTCGGCACTGTCACCGGCCTCGGGTCCGGGTGGCTCGTGCGAGCCGCCGGCGAGGGTGACCGGCGGCGAGGTCTCCCGCTCGTCCGGGCTGGGTGGGCTGGTGGACTCGGCGTCCGCACCGGTGGCACCCAGCAGCCGGCCGAGCATCGGCCCGGTGAGCCGGCGGAACTTGCGCCGCGGCCGGGCCCGGTCGAGCACGGCCACCTCGAGCTGGTCGGCGGTGAGCGACGCGCTGGTCGCCGGAGACCGGGTCGCGGCCGAGCAGCTCGACGGCGAGGCGCAGCGCCTCCTCGAGCGTCATGCCGTCGCGGTAGCGCTCCGCGAGGTCCGTGGCTGATCTGCTCGGCCGAGCCGCCCATCGCGACGAAGCCGTGCTCGTCGGCCACCGAGCCGTCGTAGGTGAGGCGGTAGATCTGGTCCTCGGCCGGGGTCTCGCCCACCTCGGCGATGACGATCTCGACCTCGTACGGCTTGGACTCGTCGGTGAAGATCGTGCCGAGGGTCTGGGCGAACACGTTGGCGAGGCCGCGCCCGGTGACGTCCTGGCGGTCGTAGGAGTAGCCGCGCAGGTCGGCGTAGCGGACGCCGGCCATCCGCAGGTTCTCGAACTCGTTGTACTTGCCGACCGCGGCGAAGGCGATCCGGTCGTAGATCTCGCTGATCTTGTGCAGCGCCCGGGAGAGGTTCTCGGCGACGAACAGGATGCCGCCGTCGTAGGCGAGCACGACGACGCTGCGGCCGCGGGCGATGCCCTTGCGGGCGTAGTCGGCCCGGTCCTTCATGAGCTGCTCGGGCGAGACGTATCCGAACGGCATCGTCACGATGCGGTCTCCTTGCCGATCGTCGAGCTGGCGGTCGCGGGCGTGGTCGCGGTCGGTCATCGCAGCGGCGCCTGGGGCCGCCGGGGTGCTCCATCCGGCCGGCGATCACGGTGTCGACGATGGTGCCGACCTCGTCGTCGGAGAGCCGGCGGTAGCCGTCGGCGGTGACGGTGGACGACCACCGGGAAGATCCGCCGGGTCAGGTCAGGCCCGCCGGTGGCGGAGTCCTCGTCGGCGGCGTCGTAGAGCGACTGGACGGCGCAGAGGTGGCGTCCTCGACGGACAGCTCGTCGCGCCAGAGCTTCTTCAGGGCGCCGCGGGCGAACAGCGAGCCGGAGCCGACCGAGTGGAACTTGTGCTCCTCGTAGCGGCCGCCGGTGACGTCGTAGGAGAAGATGCCGGCCTGGGTGGCGTCGTCGGCGTCGAGGTCGTACCCGGCGAACAGCGGGACGACGGCGAGACCCTGCATCGCCATCGCCAGGTTGCCGCGGATCATCAGGGCGAGCCGGTTGGCCTTGCCCTCGAGCGAGAGCGTGGCGCCCTCGATCTTCTCGTAGTGCTCGAGCTCGACCTGGAACAGCCGGACCATCTCGATGGCGATGCCGGCCGCGCCGGCGATGCCCACGCAGGAGTAGTCGTCGGCGTGGAAGACCTTCTCGATGTCGCGCTGGGCGATGTAGTTGCCCATCGTGGCCCGGCGGTCGCCGGCCATCACGATGCCGCCGGGGAAGGTCAGCGCGACGATCGTGGTGCCGTGCGGCGCCTCGGTGGTCAACGCGGTGGCCGGCGGAGTGCGGCGTCCCGGGAGCAGCTCGGGGGCAGTGCGCGCCGAGGAACTCGGCGAACGACGAGCTGCCGGGGGTGAGGTAGGCGGCCGGTAGTCGTCCCGAGCCGGCATGGTCGGTTGCCAACGGTTCCCTCTCTCGCGTGACCGCACGGACGAGCCCGACCCTACTGCGACCGGCGAGCCATCAGGAGGCGGTACCGAGGTCGGTCCCGGACAGCTGTGCCCTGAGATACCGCTCGAGCGCCGACGGCTCGACGTGGCCGTGCCAGGGCGGAGGGCCATCCGCCCGCGGCGTTCTGACAGGGGCGGCAGTAGCCACCGATCCCGCCCGCTCTCGATCTGTTGCGAACGAATTGGTCGACGGGCAGCACCTGCTCGCACCGAGGACAGAACTTCATGCCGCTCGGTACATCGAGGGTGCTCGACTTTCGTCGCCGGATCTCGCGCCCTGCCTTCGCGGCGCGCCGCGCACCGGACAGGGCGTTCCGCTGCTTGAAGCACACCTTGCAGTAAGGGGCGCGTCCGTCTCGTGACGCCTTGCTCATCCAGAACTCGGTTACGGCTTTGGCGACCCCGCAGTCACGACAGACCTTGGACCCGGATTTGTCGTCGCTCACCAGCCCTACTGACCCCCCTTTTGTACAAAGCCACGTACAAAATCCTCTGAGTTGGTCTCGAGGACGTCATCAATCTCGTCGAGCATCGCGTCGATGTCGTCGTCGAGCTTCTCCTTGCGCTCGGCGACATCGGTCGACGCCTCGGCCTCGGTCTGCTCGACCTCCTCGGTGGTCTTGTTGGTCCGCTTCTGACCGCCGGTGTCCTTGCTCGCCATCTGGTGCCCTCCCACTAGGTCCCTGGGTCGTCTTCGACCTTAGTCGGCACCCGGGACGCAACCCAGGAGGCGGAACGCCGAAAGATCTTGGCCGGCCGCTGGTCGGGCGCTAACCCGGCGTTAGCGCCGGGTCGCTGACGCTGGCCGATGTCCGAGCCTCCGACGTCTGCGAGATCACCGTGCCCGACCGTCGTCCCGACCCGGCCCGCGTCCGCGACCGCGCGCTGCGCGCCGTCAGCGTGGCCACCGCCGCCACCGCGGTGAGCTCGGTGCTGGCGACGGTCGCGGCCGCCGCGGCCCTCGCTCCACCGCCGGCGGCACCTCCGGCGCCCGCCGCGCCGCCGTCAGCCTCGGTCCCAGATCGCCCCGGCACCGACGAGCGCCCCGCGGCCGGCCCTCGTCCGCCGGCCGCGCCGCCGACCGCAGTGCCGGCCCCCAACCAGCAAAAGGTCCCCGCCCCCCGGACGGCCGGATCATGACCGCGCACCGCACCTGGTCCGCCTGGTCGACCACTGTGCACGTCGCGGTCGCCGACCCCGCAGCCCTTGCCGCGGCGTGCGACGCGGTCCGCGACGAGATGGCAAGGACCGCCAGCGCGGCTGACCGGTTCGATCCGACCTCGGAGCTCTCCCGGCTCGCAGGGGCAGGAGATCGGACCGTCACCGTCTCCCCCACCTTCGCCCGGCTGCTCCGGGCCGCCCTCGACGCGGCACAAGCGACCGGAGGCCTCGTCGACCCGACGCTCGGCGCCCACCTCCGGGCCATCGGCTACGACCGCGACATCGCCGAGGTACGTCGGCAGCCGCACGCCGCGGCACGCGGCCACCGACCCACCCCAGGAAGCTGGCGCCAGGTGGTCCTGATCGGCGCCCAGGTGCGCGTCCCCGCAGGTGTCCTGCTCGACCTCGGCGCGACCGCGAAGGCCCTGACCGCGGACCTCGCCGCGGCCGCAGCCGCTCGCCGCACCGGGTCGGCAGTCCTCGTCTCGCTCGGCGGTGACCTCGCGGTCGCCGGCGGAACCTGGCAGGTGCAGGTCGCCGAGCGCCCGGACGCGGACGACGGCCCGTACATCGAGGTGTCGTCGGGCGGCCTTGCCACGTCCACCACCCTGGCTCGCCGTTGGGCCGTCGGTGACCGGGAGGCGCATCACCTGCTCGACCCGCGGACCGGACAGCCCACCCACGGACCGTGGCGCACCGCGACTGTTGCCGCCGCTAGTGCCCTGGAGGCGAACGTCGCGAGCACAGCAGCCGTCGTCCTGGGCGAGCATGCCGAGGCCTGGCTGGCGGCTCGCCGCCTGCCGGCCCGCCTGGTCGCTACCGACGGCGGCGTGCGCACCGTCGCGGGCTGGCCCGCGGAGGTGGCGGCATGAGCGAGACACCCCTGCTCTGGTACCTGAACCGGGCGAGCGGCCTCGTGCTCCTCGTCCTGCTCACCATCACCTTGGTGCTCGGCGTCCTCGCAGCCGGGCGCAGAACGCCGGCGCGGTGGCCGCGGTTCGCCACCGCGGCCCTGCACGCCAACCTGGCCGGGGTCAGCGCGGCCCTGCTCGCGGCGCACGTGGTGACCGCAGTCGTCGACGGCTTCGTGGACATCGAGCCGGTCGACGCAGTCGTCCCGTTCCTGTCGGCGTACCACCCGCTCTGGCTCGGCCTCGGCACCCTGTCCAGCACCCTGTTGCTCACAGCTGTGCTCACCGCGGCTGGCCGCGGCCTGCTGCCGCCGACGGTGTGGCGCCGCACCCACCTGCTGGTCTACCTGGCCTGGCCGCTCGCCCTGTTGCATGGCCTCGGGATGGGCAGCGACACCACGCAGCGCCCGGTCCTCATCCTCTGCTGTGCCGCCGCCCTCGCCGTGTTCCTGGCCGTGGTGGCCACGCTGGTCCGGGCAGCCCGCGGCGGTCCGTCGGTCAACTCCGCACCGGGGCAACCATGAGGCTGCTCCAAGGCCTGCCTGACGTCGGCCACCTCGACCTGGCCGGTCACCAGCGGGTGCACGGGCCGATGACCACGCGACCCGACCTGCTCGACGAGCTCGACCGGTCCGGGCTCACCGGCCGCGGCGGCGGCGCCTTCCCGCTCGTCCGGAAGATGCGGGCGGTGCAGGGCGCCCGCGGCCGACCGGTCGTCGTCGTCAACGGCGCCGAGAGCGAGCCCGCCGCAGACAAGGACCACCTCTTGCTCAGCCGCGCACCGCACCTGGTGCTGGACGGCGCGGAGGCGGCGGCCGAGGCACTCGGCGCGCGCGAGGTCGTCGTCTGGACCCATCGAGGCGACGGCGTGACCGGTGAGCGACTCGCCGCGGCGGTCGCCGAGCGCCCCGGCCGCCGCCCGCGGGTCGTCGCCGGGCCGGACCGCTACGTCGCGGGTGAGGCGTCGGCCGTCGTCCATCACCTCTCCGGCGGGCCCGCGCTGCCCACGATGTCGCCCTACCGCACCGCCGAGCGCGGCGTGCGTGGCCGCCCGACCCTGCTCGCCAATGCCGAGACCTTCGCGCACCTGGCGCTGGTCGCGCGGCACGGCGCGGGGTGGTTCCGGTCCGCGGGCACCCCCGACGAGCCCGGCACGATGCTCGCCACCGTCCGGGGCGCGGTCTGCGACCCCGGAGTCGTCGAGGTGCCCGTCGGGCTGCCGCTCGCGGCGCTGCTGGCCCGTGCCGGAGGTCCGACCGGAGCCATCGGCTGCTTCCTGATCGGCGGGTACGGCGGCAGCTGGCTGCCGCCGCAGGCGGCCGAGGCCGCGGCGGTGAGCCGGTCGTCGATGGCGGCCCACGGCGCCGACCTCGGCGTCGGCCTGGTGCTCGCGCTGCCGGCCGACCGGTGCCCGGTCGCGGAGACCGCCCGGCTGCTCGGCTGGCTGGCCTCGGAGTCCACCGGTCAGTGCGGCCCGTGCATCAACGGCCTGCCGGCGATCGCCGCCGGCTTCCTCGACCTCGCGTCCGGACGCGGCGGTGTCGACGGTCTCGACCGCCTGCACCGGTGGGCTGGCCTGGTCACCGGCCGCGGTGCCTGCCACCACCCCGACGGCGCGGTCCGGCTGCTGCTCTCGACCCTGTCGGTGCACGGTGACCACCTTCGTGACCACCTGCGTCGCGGGCCGTGCCACGACCTCGCAAGCTCGCCGGTCTGCCCGCTGCCGCCCTCCCCTCCCTCGACCGTCGGTGCGGAGCGGTGGCGATGAGCATCCGGCTGTCCGTGGACTGGACCCGGTGCACGGCGCACGGCCTGTGCGCCGAGCTGCTGCCCGAGCTCGTCGTACTGGACGACTGGGGTTACCCGGTGGTGGCCGACGGTCCGGTGCCGCCGGAGCTCGAGCGTCACGCGGTCGCCGCCCGGGAAGCCTGCCCGGCGATCGCCGTCCGGCTGGCCGAGGTCAGGGAAGGCGGTAGACCGACACGTGGGACCGGGACTCGGCGGTGAACTCGCCACCGTCCCAGTCCGCGTGCCTGGTCTCCAGCTCGAACCCGGCCAGCTGCGCCATCAGGTCGAGCTCGGCCGGCCAGATGTAGCGGTGCGGGCTGCGGAACAGCTCGGCCCGCCTGGCCGTCGTCGAACCGGAAGTGGTGCGACACGACGTGCTGGTGCAGGACGTCGTAGGTGTCGAGGCCGATGTAGCCGGGCTCGACGTGGCCAGACGGTGGCCTGCTCGCCCCGGCGGGAGCCGTGCGCAGCTCCGGCACCCACAGCTCGATCACGAACCGGCCGCCGGGCGCGAGGTGCCGGGCGGCGTTGCGGAAGCAGGCGACCTGCTCGGCCTGGGTCAGCAGGTTCGAGATCGTGTTGAAGACGAGGTAGACGAGCGCTGTACTCGCCCGGGGCGCGTCGGCTGTCGCCATGTCGCCGACGACGACCGGGATGGTCGCCTCGTCGGCCTTGGTCCGCAGCTGGTCGATCATCGGGCGCGACAGCTCGATGCCGGTGACGGGCACGCCCGCTCGGCCAGCGGAACGGCCACCCGACCGGTGCCGATCGCGAACTCCAGCGCCCGGCCGTCGCCGGCGAGCTCGGCGAGCCGGTCCACGGTCGGCCCCAGCACCTCGGGCGCGAACATGCCGGTGCCCGGCGTGTCGTAGCGCCGGGCGGCGTCGACGTCCCAGATCTCCTCCTGCCGCACCGAGCTCAGCCGCCGGTGAGCGCCGCGACCAGCTGGTCGGCGGTGTCGCACCGGTCCAGCAGGTCGCCGACGTGCTCCTTGGTGCCGCGCAGCGGCTCGAGGGTCGGCACCCGCTGCAGCGAGTCGTGGCCGGGCAGGTCGAAGATGACCGAGTCCCAGGACGCCGCCGCGACCTCGTCGGGGTACTTCGCGAGGCACCGGCCGCGGAAGTAGGCCCGGGTGTCCTCGGGCGGCTCGGTGACCGCGTCGGTCGATCTCCGCGTCGGTCACGATCCGGTCGAACCGGCCGCTGCGCCGCGAGCCGGTTGTACAGGCCCTTGTCCGGCCGGACGTCGGAGTACTGCAGGTCGATCGCCTCGAGCCGAGGCGAGCTCCAGTCCAGCCCGTCCCGGTTGATGGTAGCCCTCGAGGATCTGCAGCTTGGCCACCCAGTCGAGCTCGCGGGACAGCGACATCGGGTCGGTCTCCAGCCGGCCGAGGACCGACTCCCAGCGGTCCAGGACGTCCACGGTCACCGGGTCGGCGTCGGAGCCGAAGCGGTCCTCGACGTACTTGCGGGCCTGCTCGGCGTACTCCATCTGAAGCTGGACGGCGGTCAGCGTCCGTCCCGACCGCAGCGTCACCAGCTCCCGCAGCGACGGGTCGTGCGACACCGCGTGCAGGGTCGCCACCGGCCGGTCGACGGTGAGGTCGACCGAGAGGAACTGGTCCTCGATCATCGCCAGCACCAGCGCGGTGGTGCCGAGCTTGAGGTAGGTCGAGACCTCGGCCAGGTTGGCGTCGCCGATGATGACGTGCAGCCGGCGGTACTTCTCGGCGACGGCGTGCGGCTCGTCCCGGGTGTTGATGATCGGTCGCTTCAGCGTCGTCTCCAGGCCCACCTCCACCTCGAAGAAGTCGGCGCGCTGCGAGATCTGGAAGCCCGTCGCCACGGCCGTCCTGCCCGATGCCGACCCGACCGGACCCAGCCACCACCTGGCGGCTGACGAAGAACGGCGTGAGGTGCCGGACGATGTCGGCGAACGGCGTCTCGCGGCGCATCAGGTAGTTCTCGTGGGTGCCGTAGGAGGCACCCTTGTTGTCGGTGTTGTTCTTGTAGAGATTGATCGGCGGCGTGTTCGGCACCTGGGCCGCGCGCCGGCTGGCCTCGGCCATGATCCGCTCGCCGGCGCGGTCCCAGATCAGCGCGTCGCGCGGGTTGGTGCACTCCGGGCCGGAGTACTCGGGGTGCGCGTGGTCGACGTAGAACCGGGCGCCATTGGTCAGGATCACGTTGGCCAGCCCGACGTCCTCGTCGGTGAGCTGGCTCGGGTCCGCGACGTCTCGGGCCAGGTCGAAGCCGCGGGCGTCCCGGAGCGGGTTCTCCTCCTCGAAGTCCCACCGCGGACGCCGGTTCCGCGCCGCCGTGGGCTGGGCGTAGGCGTTGACGATCTGGGAGGAGATCAGCATCGCGTTGGCCCCCGGGTTGCCGGGCACCGAGATGCCGTACTCGGTCTCGGTCCCCATCACCCGCCACACGCTCACGACAGCCAGGGTACGCGGGTGCCAGACTCCGGTCCGTGAACGGCGGTACCGAGGAGCAGGTGGCGATCGTCGACGACTCCGGCCGGGTGGTGGGATCGGCGCCCCGGTCGATGATGCGCCGGGACAACCTCCCGCACGTCGTGGTCGCCGTGCTGGTGCGCGACCCGGCCGGCCGGGTCTACGTGCACCGGCGTACCGACGGCAAGGACGTCTTCCCGGGCCTGCACGACGCGTTCGCCGCCGGCTGCCTGAGGTACGGCGAGGAGCCGGCCGCCGCGGCAGCGCGCGAGGTGGCCGAGGAGCTGGGCGTCGTCGGCGTACCGCTGGAGCCGCTGTTCGTCCAGCGCTACGACGACGCGTCGACCCGGCACGTCTGCCACGTCTTCACCGCGGTCTGGGACGGACCGGTCACCCATCAGCCGGAGGAGGTCGCCTGGGGCGGCTGGATGACCCCGGCCGAGCTGCAGGAACGGCTGGCCGACCCCGAGTGGCCCTTCGTCCCGGACGGCAGGGCGCTGCTGGACCACTGGTTCGCCGCCGGCCAGCTCTGACCCGAGGACGACTGCCCGACCGCGCCGAACGGTGCCGGACAGCGGTGAACTGACCGCGGTCGGGCACCGTCGATCACGCGCACGTGATCAACTTCGGGGCGGCGGCCGCTACAGGTACTGGCCGGTGTTGGCGACGGTGTCGATGGACCGGCCGGCCTCGGTGCCCTGCTTGCCCTGGATGAGCGTGCGGATGTACACGATCCGCTCGCCCTTCTTGCCCGAGATCCGGGCCCAGTCGTCGGGGTTCGTGGTGTTCGGCAGGTCCTCGTTCTCCTTGAACTCATCGACGCAGGCCGCGAGCAGGTGGGAGATCCGGATGCCCTTCTGGCCCAGGTCCAGGAAGTCCTTGATCGCCATCTTCTTGGCGCGGTCGACGATGTTCTGGATCATCGCGCCGGAGTTGAAGTCCTTGAAGTACAGGACCTCCTTGTCGCCGTTGGCGTAGGTCACCTCGAGGAACCGGTTCTCCTCGAGCTCGGAGTACATCCGCTCGACCGTGCGCTGGATCATCGCGAGCGACCGTCGCGGCGCGGTTGCTGCCGTTCTCCTTGACGTCGTCGTCGTGCAGCGGCAGGTCCGCGGTGATGTACTTCGCGAAGATGTCCCGCGCGGACTCGGCGTCCGGCCGCTCGATCTTGATCTTCACGTCCAGCCGGCCGGGGCGCAGGATCGCGGGGTCGATCATGTCCTCGCGGTTCGAGGCGCCGATGACGATCACGTTCTCCAGGCCCTCGACGCCGTCGATCTCGGACAGCAGCTGCGGGACGATGGTGTTCTCGACGTCGGAGGAGACGCCCGACCCGCGGGTGCGGAACAGCGAGTCCATCTCGTCGAAGAAGACGATGACCGGCGTGCCCTCGGACGCCTTCTCACGGGCCCGCTGAGAAGACCAGCCGGATGTGCCGCTCGGTCTCGCCGACGTACTTGTTGAGCAGCTCGGGGCCCTTGATGTTGAGGAAGAACGAGCGCCCCTCGGGCTTGCCGGTCACCTCGGCGACCTTCTTGGCCAGCGAGTTGGCCACCGCCTTGGCGATCAGCGTCTTGCCGCAGCCGGGCGGACCGTAGAGCAGCACGCCCTTCGGCGGGCGCAGCTTGTGCTCGGTGAACAGGTCCGGGTGCAGGTAGGGCAGCTCGACGGCGTCGCGGATCATCTCGATCTGCGCGGCCAGGCCACCGATCTGCGTGTAGTCGATGTCCGGGACCTCCTCGAGGACGAGCTCCTCGACCTCGGACTTGGGCACCCGCTCGTAGACGTAGCCGGATCGCGGCTCGAGCAGCAGCGACTCCCCCACCCGCAGGTGCTCGAGGCGCAGCGGCTCGGCCAGCCGGACGACCTTCTCCTCGTCGGTGTGGCCGACGACCAGCGCGCGCTCGCCGTCGGCGAGCACCTCCTTGAGCAGGACGACCTCGCCGATGCTCTCGAAGGTCAGCGCCGCGACGACGTTCATCGCCTCGTTGAGCATGACCTCCTGGCCGCGCACCAGGTCGTCGAGCTCGACGCCGGGGCTGACGGCGACCCGCAGCTTGCGACCACCGGTGAAGATGTCGACGGTGTCGTCGTCGTTGCGGTCGATGAAGACGCCGAAGCCGGCCGGCGGCTGGGCCAGCCGGTCGACCTCCTCCTTCAAGGTCACGATCTGGTCGCGAGCCTCCTTGAGGGTCACCACCAGGCGCTCGTTCTGGGTGGTGACCGCGGCGAGGTTCGCCTGCAGGTCGGTGATCCGCTCCTCCAGCACGCGGCTCTGCCGGGGCGACTCGGTGAGGCGTCGGCGCAAGGCGTCGACCTCGTCGCGCAGGGCGCTGACCTGCGGATCTAGGTCGTTGCCGGGACGTGGCTGACGACGGCGGGCGTCATCTGATGGACGGTCCGTGGACGACACGGCGTCACCTCCCCTGGGGGCACTCCCGATATGGGAGCCGTACGTTTCTGACCCTACCTTCGGCAGGTCACGAGGGAACCTGCACCACTGCGTGTCGTGCGACTGGTATTGCAGGCGGGTGCGGGGTGCTCATGTCTCGGGGACGACCGTCCCGGGCGTCCGGTTCGGTCCGGTTCGCACCCGAGGTCCCGCCGGCCCGCCCTCAGGCCTCCGTCGCGCCCTCGACCGGCATGCCCTTGGCCGGGCGCCGGCGGCGCAGCGGCGGCGCCACCCCGTCGGCCAGCCGCCGGGTGGTCAGCAGGAACCCGGTGTGGCCGACCATCCGGTGCTCCGGGCGCACGGCGAGCCCCTCCAGGTGCCAGCCGCGGACCAGCGACTCCCATCCGCTCGGCTCGGTGAACGTGCCGTGCTCACGCATCGCCTCGGCGGTCTTGGACAGCTGGGTGGCGGTGGCGACGTAGCAGATCAGGACGCCGCCCGGCACCAGCGCCCCGGAGACCGCGTCGAGGCAGTCCCACGGCGCGAGCATGTCGAGCACAACCCGGTCGACGTCGGTCTCGACGAGGTTCTCGGCCAGGTCGCCGACGGTCAGCTTCCAGGCAGGGTGCGGGCCGCCGAAGAACGACTCGACGTTGCTGCGGGCGATGTCGGCGAAGTCCTGACGTCGCTCGTACGACGACACCTGCCCCTCGTCCCCCACGGCCCGGAGCAGCGACATGGTCAGGGCACCCGACCCGACACCGGCCTCGACCACCCGCGCACCGGGGAAGATGTCGGCCATGTGCACCACCTGGCCGGCGTCCTTCGGGTAGACCACGGCCGCACCTCGCGGCATCGACAGCACGAAGTCGGCGAGCAGCGGGCGCAGCGCCAGGTAAGTGACGCCACCGGTGGTCGTGATCGTCGTCCCCTCGGGGCTGCCGATCAGCGTGTCGTGCGCGATCGACCCCTTGTGGGTGAAGAACTCCTTGCCTGCGACGAGCGTGATGGTGTGCATCCGACCCTTGGGGTCGGTGAGCTGCACCCGGTCGCCCACAGCAAACGGGCCACGCCGGTGGGCGGCACCGGTCGGGCCGGAGGTCTCGGACACGATCGGCGAGTCTAGGTGCGGGTCAGGGCCTGCTCGACGTCGGCGGCGGCGAGCATCCCGTAGACGTCGCCGTTCGCCTCGAGCACGAGGTACTCGGAGGCCGGGCGCGCGGTGATCGCCTCGACCAGCTCTTCCCCGGTCAGGTCGGCGCCGAGGGTGAGCTCCGGCTCCAACCGTCGGCTCAGGTCCCCGACCGACACCCAGGGACGGCGTTCGACCGGGACCCGCCGCACGGCGTGCTCGGAGACCAGCCCGACCGGAGAACCGGCGCCGTCAACGACCACGAGGCCGCGGGCCCCGACGAGCTCCGCCCGGCGCAACGCCTCGGCCAGCGGCACGTCGACGGCGACCGGCACGGCTCGGCGGGTGAGCGACCGGGCCGACACCGCCGGGAGGCGCTGCTGCACGGTGCCCTGCAGGATGGCCTGGCTCGCACCCACCCAGATGAACGCGCCGAGCAGGGCCGCCCAGACCACGTCGACCAGCGACACCTCGCCGCCCCGCAGCGACGCGACCACGAACGGCACTCCCAGCAGGGCTGCGGCGAGGCCACGCCCGATCCAGCCGGCCACCACGGTGCCGGTGTGCCGGCGTCCGGTGGCCCGCCAGACCGCGGCGGAGACCACCCGCCCGCCGTCCAGCGGCAGGCCGGGCAGCAGGTTGAACGCCCCCACCAGCAGATTGCTCACCATCAGCGCCCGCGCGAGCAGGCGGCCTACCGTGTCGGGGTCGAGCAGCTCGCCGATGGCGAAGGCCAGCGCCGCCACCAGGAGCGAGACCAGCGGTCCGGCGACCGCGATGCCCGCCTCGCGGCCGGGGGTCTGCGCCGGCCGCTCGATCTCGGAGACCCCGCCGAGCAGGTGCAGGCTGATCCGGCGGACCGGGATACCGGAGCGCAGGGCGACGACGGTGTGGCTCAGCTCGTGGACCAGCACCGAGAGGTAGAGCAGCAACGCGAAGGTCAGCGAGACGGCGTACCGCCACGCTCCGAGCCCGGGAACGGCGCGCTCCACGGTGGCCGCGAAGACATAGGTGATCAGGCCGGCGACGAGGAACCAGGCCGGGGTGACGTCGACCGGGACCCCGAACGGGCGGGCGATCACCAGGCGGCCGTCGGACGGGCGCGTGGCGTCCCGGTCGGTGCCTCCCGGCCGGGTACGCCGGGGGCCGGCCGGGTCGTCGTCCACCCTGGCGAGTCTAGGTCGCCCCGGTGCAGGCTCCCGCGACATGTCCGGGGTCGGCCGTACTGTCGGGGACATGAGCACGGAGGTCACTCTCGCCGCCGGAACACCCGATGTTCCCCAGGTGCCCGACGCCCCCGAGCCGCGGCTGCCGTCGCTGTCGCCCTCGCGGGCCAGCGACTTCCTCACCTGCCCGCTGCTCTACCGGTTCCGGGTGATCGACCGGCTGCCCGAGAAGCCCAGCCCGGCGGCCACCCGCGGCACCGTCGTGCACGCCGTGCTCGAGCGGCTGTTCGACCTGCCGGCCGCCGAGCGGGTCCCGGCCAGCGCGCACGCGATTGGTCGGCCCCGAGTGGGAGCGGCTGCTCGAGGCCGAGCCCGAGCTCGCCGAGCTGTTCGCCGACGACGCGGGCGCGCGACGAGTGGCTCGCCTCGCGCCGCAGGGCCTGCTCGACTCCTACTTCGCGCTCGAGGACCCGCACCGTCCTGGAGCCCGCCGAGCGCGAGATGTTCGTCGAGTGCGACCTCGAGTCGGGGCTGCGGCTGCGCGGCTACGTCGACCGGCTCGACGAGGCCCCGGACGGTGCCCTGCGGGTCGTCGACTACAAGACCGGCCGCGCGCCCCGCGAGGGGTTCGAGGCCAAGGCGATGTTCCAGATGCGGTTCTACGCGCTGGTGCTCTGGCGGCTGCGCGGGCAGGTGCCCGGCTGCTGCAGCTGCTCTACCTCGGCAGCGGCGAGGTGCTGCGCTACGAGCCCGACGAGGCCGACCTGCGGGCCACCGAGCGCAAGGTCGTCGCGGTCTGGGCCGCGATCCAGCGCGCCACCGAGCAACGGCGACTGGCGGCCGAGCCCGAGCAGGCTTTGCGACTGGTGCGACCACCAGGCGCTGTGTCCCGCCTTCGGCGGCACTCCCCCCGAGCTCCCGGTGCTGCCGGTGCCCGTCGTGCCGCAGGCCAGCGCGGCCGACGAGCGTCCCTCCCCGCACACCCCGGCCGACGAGGTCTAGACACCGTCCCGGGCACCTGCCGGACACGTCCCAGCCAGGGTCACCCTGAGATATGACGGATGTCATCCCCACTCGACCCTGAATGGGGTGGGAACGGGTCGGCTCTTCCTTCTACGGTGGGTCCACAAGCCCTTGACGAGGAGTCCTCTGTGACCAGCCCTGCCACCCCTGTTCCCGCCCCGACCGTGACCGGAGCCGCCGCGCGCGCCGTCGACCTGACCAAGGTCTACGGCTCCGGCGACACCCGGGTCGTCGCCCTGGACGCGGTGTCCTGCGCCTTCGAGCGTGGCCAGTTCACCGCGATCATGGGCCCGTCGGGCTCCGGCAAGTCGACGCTGATGCACTGCATGGCCGGCCTCGACACCGCGACCTCCGGCTCGGCCTTCATCGGCGACGTCGACCTCTCCAGCTCGACGACAAGCGGCTGACCCGGTTGCGCCGCGACAGCCTCGGCTTCATCTTCCAGGCCTACAACCTGGTGCCGACCCTGAACGCGATCGAGAACATCACGCTGCCGATGGACATCGCCGGACGCAAGCCGGACCAGGAGTGGCTGGACGGCGTCATCGGCACCGTCGGGCTGGCGCGACCGCCTGCACCACCGGCCCAGCGAGCTGTCCGGCGGTCAGCAGCAGCGCGTGGCCGTCGCGCGCGCGCTGGCCGGCCGCCCGGAGGTCGTCTTCGCCGACGAGCCGACCGGCAACCTCGACTCACGGTCCGGCGCCGAGGTCCTCACGTTCCTGCAGAAGCTCGGTCCGCGAGATGGGCCAGACGATCGTCATGGTCACCCACGACCCGGCCGCGGCCGGCGTACGCCGACCGGGTGGTGTTCCTCGCCGACGGTCACATCGTCGACGAGATCATGTCCCCGACGGCCGAGTCGGTCCTCGACCGGATGAAGAGCTTCGACCTGCCGGCCCAGCGGGGGAACTGACACATGCTGCGCGTCACCTTCAAGAGCCTGCTCGCCCGCAAGCTGCGCCTGCTGCTCACCGCTCTCTCGGTCGTCCTCGGCGTCGCCTTCGTCGCCGGGACGCTGATCCTCGGCGACACCATGAACTCGACCTTCGACAAGCTCTTCGCCACCGCGTACTCGGGCACCGACGTCGGGGTCCGCGGCAAGTCCGCGTTCGACATCAATGTGACCGAGGGCGGCGACCCCGCGCAGTCCCGCCCGCCGGTGCCGGCGTCGCGTGCTCGACACGGTGCGCGACGTCCCGGGTGTCCGCGAGGCCGAGGGAGACTCTCGCCGGCTTCGCCCAGATCGTGACGCCCGACGGGAAGGTCGTCGAGACCAGCGGTGCGCCCACCATCGGTGGTTCCTGGCTGGGCAACAGCCCGCTGAACCCCTACAAGCTGACCGAAGGTGCACCGCCCGCCGCCGCCGGCGAGGTGGCCATCGACACGACGACGGCCGCCGACAACGACATCAAGGTCGGCGACTCCGATCACGGTGCTGACCCAGTCCGGCAAGGTGGACGCCACCGTCACCGGCATCGTCAGCTTCGGCGACGGCGGCAGTCTCGCCGGCGCGACGGTGACCCTGTTCGACCCGGCCACCGCGCAGCAGACCCTGGGCACGCCCGGGACGTACAGCGAGATCCTCGCGGTCGGCGACGGCTCGGTCAGCGACGAGAAGCTGCGCGACCGGGTGGCCCGGGTGCTGCCGGCCGACCTCGAGGCCCTGACCGGCGAGCAGATCGCCGCCACCGAGTCGGGCAACATCAAGGACGCCCTCAGCTTCTTCAGCATCTTCCTGCTCGTCTTCGCGGTGATCTCGATCTTCGTCGGCTCGTTCATCATCTTCAACACGTTCAGCATGCTGGTCGCACAGCGCAGCCGAGAGCTGGCCCTGCTGCGCGCCTTGGGCGCCAGCCGGCGCCAGGTCAACCGGGCCGTCGTCCTCGAGGCGCTCGTCGTCGGTCTCATCGGGTCGACCCTGGGTCTCGGGCTCGGTGTGCTGCTCTCGCTCGGCCTGCAGAGCCTGGTCGGGCTGTTCATCGGTGACCTGCCCTCCGACGGTCTGGTCTTCCAGGCGAACACCGTGCTCTGGGCCTACCTCACCGGCGTGATCGTCACCGTGGTCGCCGCGCTGGCGCCGGCCCGCCGCGCCACCCACATCCCCCCGGTGGCCGCGTTGCGTGACGACGTGGCGCTGCCGGCGTCCTCGCTGCGCCGCCGCGCGGCGCTCGGCACCCTGGTGCTGGTTGCCGGCCTGGTGAGCATGACCGCCGGCCTGGTTGCCGGCGCCGGGATCCTCTGGGTCGGGGTCGGCGCACTCGGCCTGTTCCTCGGCGTGGCCATGCTGAGCCCCTTCCTCAGCCGGCCGATGGTGGGCGGGGTCGGCAGCGTCCTCCCCCGGTTCTGGGGACCGACCGGGCGACTGGCCCGGGAGAACGCCCGACGGAACCCCCGGCGGACTGCTGCCACCGCGTCGGCCCTGATGATCGGGCTCGCCCTCGTCGCGGCCGGCGGGGTGCTCGCCTCGTCGATCACGAAGAGCGCCAACGACATCATCGACAAGAGCATCGGTGCCGACTTCATCGTGACCACGAAGAACTTCATGCCGATCCCGAGCACCGTGGCCGACGAGGTCGCGGCTGTCGACGGCATCGACGCCGTCACGGAGTTCCGGGCCGGCCAGGCGAAGATCGGCAGCAGCGTGGTCTCGTTGCAGGGGGTGACCGCCGACACGGTCGACCGGACCCTCCGGCTCGAGATGGTCAAGGGCGACCTCGCCGCGCTCGCTGACGACAACGAGGTCCTGGTCGATGACGCGGTGGCCAAGGACAAGGGGTGGAAGGTCGGTGACCGCATCCCCGTCACCTTCGGCGAGACCGGTCGGCAGGAGCTCACCCTCGGCGGCACGTACGCCGAGAACCAGATCGCCGGTTCCTACTTGATCAGCCTCGGGACCTACGAGCAGAACTACACGCAGAAGCTCGACCAGGTGGTGGCGATGACGGTCACCCCGGACGCCGACGTGGCCCAGGTGCGGGCCGGCATCGAGAAGGCCGCGGGTACCTCCAACCTGGAGATCCGGGACCAGAGCGAGTTCAAGGCGGAGCAGCGCAAGCAGATCAACAGACTGCTCGGCTTCATCCTCGTGCTGCTCGCCCTTGCGGTGCTGATCGCAGCCCTCGGCATCGTGAACACCCTCGCCCTGTCGGTGATCGAGCGCACCCGCGAGATCGGACTCCTTCGCGCGGTGGGCATGGGCCGGCGCCAGGTGCGGCGGATGATCCGCCTCGAGTCGGTGGTGATCGCGATCTTCGGCACGCTGCTCGGCCTGGCGCTCGGCGTCGCGTTGGGCTCTGCCCTGGTGACCGCGCTGAACGACGAGGGGATCGACCAGCTGGTGATCCCGTACGCGCAGCTCGTGCTTTACCTCGTCGCCGGAGCGCTCATCGGGGTGGTGGCTGCGGTGTGGCCGGCCCGGCGGGCCGCGAGGCTCGACGTCCTCCGGGCCGTGACCACCGAGTAGCCCGGTCAGGTCCGGGCGCCGACCAGGGCGGCGAGCGCGGCGAGGTCCAGCTCCTCCAGGGACGCGACCTGGTGATGCGCGATGCCGGCCGGCACGACCGCCAGGCTGGGCACCGCCACCGTGTAGCAGCCGGCTGACCGCGCCGAGGTCGCGCCGGTGGCGGAGTCCTCGAGGGCCACGCAGGACGCCGGGTCCACGCCCAGCGTCCGGGCGGCCAGCAGGTAGGGGTCCGGGTACGGCTTGGTCCGCTGCACGTCGTCCCCCGACACGGTGACCGGGAGGTGCTCCCGGCCGATCGCGTCGAGCACTCCGTCGACGACGATGCGCAGCGATGACGACACGAGCGCCCGGGGCACGCCCGCAGCGCTGGTCTCCTCGAGCAGCCGGCGTGCTCCGGGCATCCAGTGCACCGGTCCCTGGCGCAGCCTGGTCACCATGCCGCCCAGCAGCCGCTCCCGCACCTCGTCGTGGGTGACCGGGCCGGGCACGCTGCCGACGATGTGCTCGAGGGTCCGCTCGAGCGGACCGCCGACCAGCGCCAGCGCGTCCTCCGGGCCCCAGGTCCCGCCGAGCTGGGTGACCAGTCCGGACTCGACCTCGAACCAGACCTGCTCGGTGTCCACGAGCAGTCCGTCCATGTCGAACAGGACGGCAGCGGGCAGTCCGCTCACTTGGCGTTGAAGTAGGTCGCCTCGGGGTGGTGCAGCACGAGCGCGTCGGTCGACTGCTCCGGGTGCAGCTGGAACTCCTCCGACAGCTTGACGCCGATCCGCTCCGGCTCGAGCAGGTCGACCAGCTTGGCGCGGTCCTCGAGGTCGGGGCAGGCGCCGTAGCCGAAGGAGAACCGGGCGCCGCGGTAGCGCAGGTCGAAGTAGTCCTCGGGCTTGTCCGGGTCCTCGGCGGCGAAGCCGAGCTCGGCCCGCATCCGCTTGTGCCAGTACTCCGCGAGGGACTCGGTGAGCTGCACCGACAGCCCGTGCAGCTCGAGGTAGTCGCGGTAGGCGTCGCTTGGCGAACAGCTCGCCGGTCACCTCGGCGATCCGCGGCCCCATCGTCACCAGCTGCAGCCCGAGCACGTCGACCTCGCCGGACTCGCGCGGGCCGGAAGAAGTCGGCCAGGCACAGGTGCCGGCCGTGCCGCTGGCGCGGGAAGGTGAACCGGTAGCGCTCGGCGGCGTCGATGCTCGGCGCGTCGAGCAGCACCAGGTCGTCGCCCTCGCTGACACGACCGGGAAGTAGCCGTAGACGATGGCCGCCTCGAGCATCCGCTCGGCCTGCATCCGCTCCAGCCACATCCGCAGCCGCGGCCGGCCCTCGGTCTCGACGAGCTCGTCGTACGTCGGGCCGTCGCTGGCGCGCGACGACTTCAGCCCCCACTGGCCCATGAACGTCGCCCGCTCGTCGAGCAGCGACGCGTACTCCTGCAGGTGGATGCCCTTGACCACCCGGCTGCCCCAGAACGGCGGCTCGGGGACCGGGTTGTCGGTGGCGACGTCGGAGCGGGCCGGCATGTCCTCGGCCGCCGTTGAGTCGGGCCGGCCGGCCGGCTTGACCCGCCGCTGGCCGCAGCGCCGGCAGCTCGGCGCCGGGGACGCCCGCGCTTGACGTTGATCAGCGCGTCCATCAGCCGCAGTCCCTCGAAGGCGTCCCGGGCGTAGCGCACCTCGCCCTCGTAGACCTCGGCGAGGTCCTGCTCGACGTACGGCCGGGTCAGTGCCGCGCCGCCGAGGATGACCGGGAACTTCGCGGAGATGCCCCGGGAGTTCATCTCCTCGAGGTTCTCCTTCATCACCACGGTCGACTTCACCAGCAGTCCGGACATCCCGATGACGTCGGCCCGGTGGTGTCGGCGGCGTCGAGGATCGCCGAGACCGGCTGCTTGATGCCGATGTTGACGACGGTGAACCCGTTGTTGGACAGGATGATGTCGACGAGGTTCTTGCCGATGTCGTGCACGTCGCCCTTGACGGTGGCGAGGACGATGGTGCCCTTGCCCTCCTCGTCGGTCTTCTCCATGTGCGGCTCGAGCCAGGCGACGGCGGTCTTCATCACCTCGGCCGACTGAGAGCACGAACGGCAGCTGCATCTCGCCCTTGCCGAAGAGCTCGCCGACGACCTTCATGCCCTCGAGCAGGTGGTCGTTGACGATGTCCAGCGCCGTCTTGCCGGTGTCCAGCGCCGACTGCAGGTCGGCCTCGAGGCCGTTGCGCTCGCCGTCGATGATCCGGCGGGCCAGCCGCTCGCCCAGCGGCAGCGCGGCCAGCTCCTCGGCCCGGCTCGCGCGCACGCTGGCGATGTCGACGCCCTCGAACAGGTCGAGGAAGCGCGACAGCGGGTCGTAGCCCTCGCGGCGGCGGTCGTAGACCAGGTCCAGCGCCACCTCGCGCTGCTCCTCCTGGATCTTCGACATCGGCAGGATCTTGGCCGCGTGCACGATCGCCGAGTCGAGGCCGGCCTTGACGCACTCGTTGCAGGAAGACCGAGTTCAGCATGATGCGGGCCGCCGGGTTGAGGCCGAAGGACACGTTGGAGACGCCGAGCGTGGTCTGCACCGTCGGGTAGGCCGCCTTGAGCTGCGCGGATGGCCTCGATGGTCTCCAGCCCGTCGCGTCGGGTCTCCTCCTGGCCGGTGCCGATCGGGAAGGTCAGGCAGTCGACGATGATGTCCTCGACCTTCATCCCCCAGTTGGTGGTGAGGTCCTCGATCAGCCGGGTGGCGACGCGCACCTTCCACTCGGCGGTGCGCGCCTGGCCCTCCTCGTCGATGCACAGCGCGACCACGGCGGCGCCGTGCTCCTGCACGACCGGCATGACGCGGGCGAACCGCGACCCGGGACCGTCGCCGTCCTCGTAGTTGACCGAGTTGACGACCGACCGGCCGCCGAGCAGCTCGAGCCCGGCCTCGATGACCGCCGGCTCGGTCGAGTCGAGCACCAGCGGCAGCGTCGAGGCGGTGGCGAACCGGCTGGCGACGGACTTCATGTCCGCGACGCCGTCGCGGCCGACGTAGTCGATGCAGACGTCGAGCAGGTGGGCACCGTCGCGGGTCTGGTCGCGGGCGATCTCGATGCAGTCGTCCCAGCGCTCCTCGAGCATCGCCTTCTTGAAGGCCAGCGAGCCGTTGGCGTTGGTGCGCTCGCCGATCGAGAGGAACGACGTGTCCTGCCGGAAGGGCACGTGCTGGTAGAGCGAGGCGACACCCGCCTCGGGACGCGGACGGCGGGTGGCGAGCCCACGTCCCTGCACCCTCTCGACGACCTGGCGGAGGTGCTCGGGCGTGGTGCCGCAGCAGCCGCCGACCAGGGCCAGGCCGAAGTCCTTGGTGAAGTGGTCGTGGGCGGCCGCGAGCTGCTCCGGCGTGAGCGGGTAGGACGCGCCGTCCTTGCCCAGCACCGGCAACCCGGCGTTGGGCATGCAGGACAGGATCGTCCGGGCGTGCCGGGACAGGTGGCGGAGGTGCTCGCTCATCTCGTCCGGGCCGGTCGCGCAGTTGAGCCCGAGGACGTCGATGCCCAGCGGCTCCAGGGCGGTCAGGGCGGCCCCGATCTCGCTGCCGAGCAGCATGGTGCCGGTCGTCTCGACGGTGACCTGGCACATCAGCGGCGCGTCCGAGCCCGGCCGCCGTCAGCGCGCGCTTGGCCCCGATGACGGCGGCCTTGGCCTGGAGCAGGTCCTGGGCGGTCTCGACGAGCACCGCGTGGACGCCGCCGGTGAGCATGCCGCGGACCTGCGTCTCGTACGCGTCGCGCAGCGTGGCGTACGGCACGTGCCCCAGCGTCGGCAGCTTGGTGCCGGGCCCGATGGAGCCGATCACCCAGCGCGGCTGGTCGGCCGTGCTCCGGTCGTCGGCCACCTCGCGGGCGATCCGGGCGCCGGCCTCGGCCAGCTCCTCGATCCGCGCCTCGATGCCGTACTCCGCCAGGTTGGCCAGGTTGGCGCCGAAGGTGTTGGTCTCGACGGCGTCGACACCGGCGTCGAAGTAGGCCTCGTGCACGCTGCGGACGATGTCCGGCCGGGTCACGTTGAGGATCTCGTTGCAGCCCTCGTGGCCCTCGAAGTCGTCCATCGACGGGTCCTGCGCCTGCAGCATCGTGCCCATCGCGCCGTCGGCGACCACGACCCGGGTCGGCGAGGGCCTCGCGGAGGGCGGCTGCGGAGTTCGACACACGAGCGGAAGTCATCGCGGGCGAGTCTACGGGGGCGCGCACGTCGTACGCTGGCCGCGACCAGCTGGTGACCAGGACCGGCGACGGCGAGGAGAGTGCCCGGGTGATCGAGCTCGACGGCTACCCCGAGCTCGTCGACCCGTTGCTCATCGCCGCCTTCGAGGGCTGGAACGACGCCGGAGACGCCGCGACGGCCGCCGTCGAGCACCTGGAGGCGGTGTGGGGAGCCACGCTGCTCACCGAGCTGGACCCCGAGGACTACTACGACTACCAGGTCAACCGGCCGACCGTCGCGCAGGACGACGGTGGCCGACGGCTGGTCAGCTGGCCGACCACCCGGGTGTCCTACGCGCGGCTGGCCGACATCGGGCGCGACGTCGTCCTGATCCGCGGCATCGAGCCGAACATGCGGTGGAAGCAGTTCACCAACGAGATCCTCGGCGTCTGCCACGAGCTCGGCGTCGAGATGGTCGTGACGCTCGGGCGCGCTGCTCGCCGACTCGCCGCACACCCGGCCGGTGCCGGTCACCGGCACCTCCTCGGACGAGGGCGTCGCCCGGTCGCTGCACCTGGAGCCGTCGCGCTACGAGGGCCCGACCGGGATCGTCGGGATCGTGCAGGACGCCTGCACCCGGGCCGGCGTACCCGCCCTGTCGATCTGGGCCGCGGTCCCCCACTACGTCGCGCAGCCGCCGTGCCCCAAGGCCACGCTTGCCCTGCTGCGCCACGTCGAGGACCTGCTCGACGTCCCGATCCCGCTCGGCGAGCTGCCCGAGGACGCCCGGGCCTGGGAGCGCGGGGTGGACGAGCTGGCCGCGGAGGACTCCGAGGTTGCCGACTACGTCCGCTCGCTGGAGGAGGCCAAGGACCTCACCGATGCGCCGGAGGCCTCCGGCGACGCCATCGCCCGCGAGTTCGAGCGCTACCTGCGCCGCCGCGGCGACGACCCGACCGGACCCGCCTGAGCACGGCACACCTGTCCTAGACCTGTATGGTCTTCGGCATGACAGGTACCCGGTCCGGCGCGCTGGCCCAGGCGCTGCGCGAGCGGATCGCGCTCGGCGACGTCGGCGCCGACCGGCGCGCTGGAGAGCGAGGCCGTGCTCGGCCGCCGGCTACGGCCTGAGCCGGGTCACCGTCCGGCGGGCTCTCGAGGAGCTGCGCGACCAGGGGCTGGTCGAGAGCCGCCGCGGCGCCGGCTGGTTCGTCACCGGGGCCTCGTTCCACCAGACGCTGGCGCTCGGCACCTTCCGGCACGCCGGCTCCGCAGTCGCGGCGGCCGGCAAGTCGGCCACCCGCAAGGTGGTCGAGTTCGCCTACACCCGGCCGCCGGCCACGGTCGCCGCGGCGCTGGGCATCGAGAGCCGACGACGAGGCGCTGTCCAGCCGGTCGGTCCGCACGGTCGACGGCGAGCCGCTGGACCTGGTCGCGCGAGTGGGTGCCGGCCACCCTCGCCGCGGACGTCAGCCGGGCCGACGCCCAGGGCACCGGCATCTGGGCGACCTTGCAGCGGCACGGCAACCGGATCGAGTCGGTGCGCCAGACCATCACCGCCGCGGTGACCACCGAGCCCGAGGGCGGCCCTGCTCGGCGTACCGGCCGGGACCCCGCTGCTGCACGTGCGGCGCGTCGCCCGGGCCGCCGACGGGACGCCGCTGGCGCTCTCCGACCACCGCTACCTCGCCCACCGCTTCAGCCTCGAGGTCGAGTTCCGGGGGTGGTCGACCGCGGCCTCCCCCGAGACCCCGGGGCTGCGCAGCACCGACACCACCACCGATGGGGAGACCACCAGATGAGGCTGCTCGTGACCGGCGGGGCCGGGTTCATCGGCTCGAACTTCGTCCTGCGCACCGCCCGGACCCGGCCGGACTGGCAGGTCCGGGTGCTCGACGCCCTGACCTACGCCGGCAACGCGGCGAACCTGGACGGTGTCGCCGAGCGGGTCGAGCTGGTCCGGGGCAGCGTCGCCGACGCCGACCTCGTCGACCGACTGGTGGCCGAGTCCGACGTCGTCGTGCACTTCGCCGCGGAGTCGCACAACGACAACTCGCTGGACGACCCGTGGCCGTTCATGGAGGCCAACGTGATCGGCACCTACCGGCTGCTCGAGGCGGTCCGCCGGCACGACGTCCGGCTGCACCACGTGTCGACCGACGAGGTGTACGGCGACCTCGAGCTGGACGACCCTGAGCGCTTCACCGAGCAGACGCCGTACAACCCGTCCAGCCCGTACTCCGCCACCAAGGCCTCGGCCGACCTGCTGGTGCGCGCCTGGGTCCGGTCCTTCGGCGTGCGCGCCACGCTGTCGAACTGCTCGAACAACTACGGCCCGTTCCAGCACGTCGAGAAGTTCATCCCCCGGCAGATCACCAACGTGCTGCAGGACATCAAGCCGAAGCTCTACGGCCAGGGCACCAACGTCCGGGACTGGATCCACGTCGACGACCACAACGACGCGGTCGTCACGATCGTCGAGCAGGGCCGGCTGGGCGAGACGTACCTGATCGGCGCCGACGGCGAGCGCAACAACCGCGAGCATCGTCGAGACCCTGCTCGAGCTGATGGGCAAGCCGGCCGACTGGTACGACCTGGTCAGCGACCGGCCGGGCCACGACCTGCGGTACGCCATCGACTCGACCAAGCTGCGCAGCGAGACCGGGTGGAGCCCGCAGTACCAGGACATCCGCGCCGGCCTGGCGCAGACCGTCCAGTGGTACCGCGACCACGAGAACTGGTGGCGCGCGGCCAAGGAGCGCACCGAGTCAGACCTACCAGCGCCTCGGCCGCTGACCGCCGTACAAACGATCTCGTTCTAGAGGCGGACGCCGAGCAGGGCGTCGACGGTCCGGGCCGACCAGGGCGGGCGCCTCGCGCGTCGGCTCCGCCCGCGGGTCAGCGCCTCGTCGGCCCAGCGGTCGACCACGGCCAGCGCGCCCGGTGCGTCGAGGTCGTCGGCCAGGTGCCGGCGCACGCCGTCGAGCGACCGCGTCGGCCGGCGGTCCGGCCGGCCGGGCGACGGCGTCGCCGCCACCGGGCCAGCCGCGCCTCCGCCGCCGTCGAGGTCGTCGGCCGGTCCAGGACCAGTCGCCGCGGTAGTGGTGGGCGAGCAGTGCCAGCCGGACCGCCATCGGGTCGCGGCCCTCGCGGCGCAGCGCCGAGACGAACACCAGGTTGCCGCGCGACTTCGACATCTTCTCGCCGTCCAGCCCGACCATCCCGGCGTGCACGTAGTGCCGGGCGAACGGCCACCGGCCGGTGAGCACCTGGCCCTCCGAGGCGCTCATCTCGTGGTGCGGGAACACCAGGTCGCTGCCGCCGCCCTGCACGTCGAAGCCCGTCGCCGAGGTGGCTGCAGCGCGATCGCGGCGCACTCGACGTGCCAGCCCGGGCCGGCCGGCGGGCAGCTCGGGGTCGCCGGTCGTCCCACGACGGCTCGCCCGGGCGGGCCGCCTGCCAGAGCAGGCAGTCCAGCGGGTGCTTCTTGCCGGGCCGCGTCGGGGTCGCCGCCGCGCTCGGCGAACAGCGCGAGCATGGTCGTCGTCGTCGAGGTTGCCGACGCCGCCGAACCGCGGGTCGCTGTGCACCGAGAAGTAGGTGTCGCCCTCGACGTCGTACGCCGCGCCCTGCTCGCGCAGCCGCTCGGACGGCGTCGACGACGCCGCGGGATCGACTCGACCGCGCCGACGTAGTCGCGCGGCGGGAGCACCGCCGAGCGCGGCCATGTCCTCGCGGAACAGCGTCGGTCTCGCGCTCGGCCAGCGCCGCGCCAGTCCTCGCCGTCGCGCGGCGGCGCGCTCGAGCAGCGGGTCGTCGACGTCGGTGACGTTCTGCACGTAGTGCACGTCGTGGCCGGCGTCGAGCCAGGCCCGGTGCACCAGGTCGAAGGCGACGTAGGTCGCGGCGTGGCCGATGTGCGTCGCGTCGTAGGGGGTGATGCCGCAGACGTACATCCGGGCGGTCGGGCCCGGGTGCGGTCGGCCGGACCTCGCCGGTCGCGGTGTCGTGCAGCCGCAGCGGCAGGCCCGACCCGGGCAGGGCGGGGACGTCGGGGAGCGGGCCAGGCGCGCACGGCCGGATCCTACGTGGGCACGTCGGGCTCAGAACGGCGGCCAGGGGATGGCCGGCCAGCCCTCGACCGGGGAACGGGCAGCCGGCCCTCGCGCAGCAGCCGGTCGACCCGGCGCCGGCAGGCCGGCACCTCGTGCCGGCGTCAGCAGCTCGGCCAGCGTCGGTGCCGAGCGCCGTCGAGCAGGTCGTCGCGCAGCCGCGTCCAGCACCGTCGACCTCGTCGGCGCGCAGCGGCTCACCCGCCCAGCCCCACAGCACGGTGCGCAGCTTGGGCTCGGTGTGGAAGCGACACGCCGTGGTCGACGCCGTGCACCACGCCGTCCGGCCCGGCAGGACGTGCCCGCCCTTGCGGTCGGCGTTGTTGAGGACGACGTCGAGCACCGCCATCCGGCGCAGCCGGGCGTCGTCGGCGTGCCCGAGCACCACCGGCTCGCCGTCGGAGCCGAGCGCGTCGAGCACGCGCAGCCAGCCGGCCGGCAGCGCCGCCGGGCGCGCACGACGTCGACCAGCGTCGACGGTCGTCGTCGGTGTCGACCCAGAGCTGCACATGCCCGGGCCGAACGGCCCGTCGCGCAGCACCGTCGGTGGCACGACGTCCCAGCCGGTCGCCTCCGACACGGCGTACGCCGCGACCTCGCGGCCGGCCAGCGTGCCGTCCGGGAAGTCCCACAGCGGGCGCTCCCCGGCGACCGGCTTGTAGACGCAGCGCGCGCTGACGTGCCGCCGGCGGCTGATCTCGCAGAACAGCGTCGCGTTGGACGCGTCGACCAGCCGGCCCTCGACGGCGATCTCGCCGTGCCGCAGCAGGTCGAGCGCGGTGTCGACGTCCAGCTGGGTCACCGGGTCAGTCTGCAAACACCGGCAGTGTCCAGGCGCCGGACGCCTGCTCAGCGGCGGTAGCCGTTGGCGCGGGGGCAGACGTGCCCGCCGGCGTCCAGCGGGCCGCCGCAGAACGGGCACGGCGGCCGGCCGGCGCGACCACGACCGCCTGCGCGCGCGTGACGAAGGCCCGGGCCGCGGCGCCGGTGCAGCCGCACCCGCAGCAGCGGCGGGCCGTCCTCGTCGTCGTCCGTCGATGAGCGGCGGCTCGTCGTCCTCGGTCGTCCTCGGTGAGCGCCTGCGCCTCGATGACGACGACGCTCGTCGTCGCCGTCCCAGGCCAGCGCCATCGTGCCGACCCGGAACTCCTCCTCGATCGGGGACGTCCAGCGGCGCGGTGTCCGCGGCCGTCGGCGGGCGTGACGGCCGGGACGCCGGCCTCGCCCGCCGACCGGCGGACGACCTCGTCGAGCAGCGCGTCGACCCGCTCGGCGAGCACGGCGACCTGCTGCCTTCTCCAGAGCCACGCTGGTCGTCCGGCCGCCGCCGCGGGCCTGCAGGAAGAAGGTGCGCTGCCCGGGCTCGCCGACGGTGCCCGCGACGAAGCGCTCGGGCGGGTCGTACTCGAAGACGATGCGCGCCATGCGGTCGAACCCTATGTCGTGCCGAGCGCGCTACGGCGCGCTGCCCGCGCCGCCACCGACGGCGGCGTCGGAGCTCGCCGCCTTGCGACGGCGCCGGTGCGCTTCTTGCGCGGCGCCAGGAAGCCCAGGTCGCCGCCGACGTCGTTGAGCGCGCACGACGAACGGTCGCAGCGGCGTGTAGGTGACGACGCTGACCGAGGCGGGGTCGACGACGAGCCGCTGGAACTGGTCGAGGTGCATGCCGAGGGCGTCGGCGAGCACGGCCTTGATGACGTCACCGTGCGAGACCACGGCGTACACCGCGTCCTCGCCGAGCCGGGCGTTCCAGTCCCGGACGGCGTCGACGGCGCGGTCCTGCATGCCGCGCATCGACTCGCCGCCCTCGCCGGGGAACGTCATCGCCGACGGGTGGGACTGGACGACCTTCCACAGCGGGTCCTTGGCGAGCTTCTTCAGCTCGCCGCCCGGACCAGTCGCCGTAGCGCACCTCGCCCACCCGCTCGTCGACGTGCCGGTCGACCGGGTCGTGGCCCGTCGAGCATGCAGGTCGGTCGTCTCCAGGCAGCGCTGCAGCGGGCTGGTGACGACCGCCGCCAGCGGCACCGCGGCGAGCCGGGCCGCCAGCGCGGTCACCTGGTCCGGCCGGCGTCGTCCAGCGCCGACGCCCTCGGTCCAGCCGGCGAGCACCCCGGCGCCGTTGGCGGTGGTGCGGCCGTGGCGGACGAGCAGCACGGTGGTCACGCCGCGGAACTCTACGAGGGACCACAATGGACCGCGGTGATCGTCGACTGCGCCCTCTACCACCACGGCGTGCGCGAGGTCGTCGACGGACGACCTCGTCCGACGCCCTCGCGATCGCCCGGTCGCGGGGCGACAGCTTCATCTGGATCGGCCTGCACGAGCCGACCGAGGACGAGCTGGACAAGGTCGCCGCCGAGTTCTCGCTGCACCCGCTGGCGATCGAGGACGCGCGTCAAGGCCCACCAGCGGCCCAAGGTCGAGGAGTACGACGACTCGCCTGTTCGTCGTCCTCAAGACGGTGCGCTACGACGAGGACGCGCCAGCAGATCGAGCTCGGCGACGTGATGCTCTTCGTCGGCGACTCGTTCGTCGTGACCGTCCGGCACGGCCAGGGCCGCGCGCTGGCGGACGTGCGGCAGCGGCTCGAGCGCAGCACGAGACCTGCTCGACTGCGGCCCGTCCGCCGTCCTCTACGCGATCGCCGACGCGATCGTCGACGACTACAGCGACGATCGCCCTCGCGGTCGAGGAGGACATCGAGGAGGTCGAGGAGCGGGTCTTCTCCCCCGACCGCGACACCACGACGCGGCCCGGATCTACAACCTCAAGCGCGAGGTCATCGAGTTCCGCCGGGCGCGTGCGGCCGCTGGTCGAGCCGATGGCGCGGCTGGCCGAGCGGGCAGGTCGCCGCACGTCGCACGAGCGACCTGCAGCCGTTCTTCCGCGACGTCGCCGACCACGCGGTGCGGGTGTCGCGAGCAGGTCGAGGGCTTCGACGACCTGCTCAGCTCGGTGCTCAACGCCAACCTGGCGCAGGTCGGCGTGCAGCAGAACGCGGACATGCGCCGGATCTCGGCCTGGGTCGCGATCGCGGCCGTGCCGACGATGATCGCCGGGCATCTACGGGATGAACTTCGACGCACATGCCCGAGCTGCGCTGGCGGTTCGGCTACCCGCTGGCCCTGCCGCTGATGGCGACGATCTGCGTCGGTGCTGTACCGGGCGTTCAAGCGCAGCGGCTGGCTCTGACGGCCTGCGCGAGCCGGGTCGGTTCGCCGGTTCCGACCTGGTTTGCGCTTCGACGATCTGCGGCATTCCGCCTACCCACGGACAGGTCGAGCGGGCCACGATGGCCTGGACGGGGGCAGGACGCGCGCGGCGCGTGACCGGAGCATCGACAGGGTGGGGAAGTCATGCGTGCGGTGCCGATGCGGCGCTGCCGCGGCGACGGCCGTGGCGCTGGCCGCCGTCGTCGCGGTGCTGCTCGCCGGCCGGCCTGCCGGCCTCGGCCGCCGACCCGTCCGCGAGCCCCGCCGTCCGCCAGTCGCCTCCCGAGCCCGTCGCCGTCCGCCACCGGACGCAAGGACCGGCGAAGGACGACCAGCGCGCCGCCGAGGCCCGCGCCGGCAGCGCCGCCGAGGCCGCGGCACGGGCGGCCGCCGCCAAGAGCTGGCCGAGGCCAGACAGCGAGCAGGCCGAGCGAGGACGCCCACGACGCCGCCGCCCTGGTCGCCGCGTCCGAAGGCGCTGGCCGAGGCCAAGGCCGACCTGGTCGTCGCCCAGCAGGCCGCTCGAGACCGCCCGCGCCGAGCTGAGTCGCCGCCGAGGCGGCCGACGCAGGCCGCGCAGGCCGAGCTGGACGCCGCCGTGCTCGCCGAGCAGCGCGCCACCCGCGACCTGTCCGCCGTCGAGACCCGGATCGCGGTCCGGCGAGCGCGACCTCGGACGGCTGGCCCGCGCGGCCTACCAGACCAACGGCGCCGATGGGCGAGTGGGCGATCGTGCTGTCCTCGACCACGCCGAACCAGCTCGCCGACCGGCTCGCCTTCCTGCAGAGCGTCGGCAGCGCCGGCAACGCGGTGCATCGCCGACCTCGCGCGAGGACCGCGCCGACCTGGTCAACGCCCAGGCCACCGCTGACCGCCGCGCGCGCGAGCGGCAGGAGGCAGGCCCGAGCCGCCGCCGCGATCGCGCTCACCGCCGTCAGCAGCAAGGCGATGATGGCCCGGGCCGCCGAGCAGCAGGTGGACGCGGTCGTCGCGGCCCGCGAGGCCGCGTTCGAGGCAGCCAAGAAGGCGGCCCTCGAGGACAAGCGGCAGTACCAGGTGCTGGTCGCGCAGTCCGGTGCGCTCGGCAGCCGGATCGTCGAGCTCGCGGCCGAGCTGCGCCAAGGGCCCGAACCCGCCGCAGGGCACCGGAAAGTTGGTGCGGCCCGGGACCGGGCGGTCACCTCGCCGTACGGCCCGCGGTTCCACCCGATCCTGCACTACGTGAAGGTGCACACCGGGACGGACTTCGGCGCGGGCGACGGCATCGTCTACGCGGCCGACGACGGCGTCGTGCTCTTCACCGAGTTCAACACCGCGTACGGGAACATGACCGTCATCGACCACGGCAAGGTCGGTGGGCTGCGGATCACGACGCTGTACGCCCACCAGTCCGCGGTCGGCGTCAAGCCCGGCGACCGGGTGGTCAAGGGCCAGGCGATCGGCGTGATCGGCTCGACCGGCTACTCGACCGGCCCGCACCTGCACTTCGAGGTGCGCATCGACGGCGAGCCGCTCGACCCGGCTCCGTTCCTCGAGGACGCCAAGCTGCCCACCGCTGCTCCCGGTCGGCGCGCACGCGCGCGGCCGGCGCGGCTGGAGCGTGACCTGAGCGGCTCTGGCTCGTTTGTCACGGTGTCCCCGTGGCAAAGGAGAGAGCATGCGTCCGCCCCGTACCGCGCTCGTGTCGGCCGCTGCTGCCGTCCTTGTGGCAGCCGCTGCCGTGGCCGGTACGGCGGGCAGCGCCCAGGCCGACCTCGGCGTCCCGCTCCCGAGCGTCACCCCGCTGCCCTCGGTCTCCGTCCCGCCGCTCCCCCTGCCGACCTCCGTGCCGGTCCCGAGCGTGTCAGCGCCTCGCCGCTCCGACGCCGGCCCTGCCCGGCGCGCCCACGCTGCCCGGCGGCGGCGGTGGCGGCGGCACCGGCTCCGGCTCCGACGGCGGCTCGGCGCGGCACGGGCGGTACGGGCGGCGCGGCCGGCCCCGGGGGCGGCGCCGCCGCGCCCGGCGCGGCCGACGGCGCGACCCGGGCCGCCCGCCAGAAGGCGGCCAAGCGCCAGGTCGACGCCACCCCGATGATCGCCGGCACGGCGGCCGCCGACGCCTCGTCGACGACGAGTCCAGCCCCGAGCTCTACGCCGCCAGCCAGTCGTTCCTGGCGGCGGACCAGGGCATCGCCGAGATCGCCCGGCAGAAGCAGGTGATGGCCCGGCTGAAGCAGGACGCGGTCGAGACCGCGCAGCTCTACCGGGCGATGGGCTACGACGTGTCCGGTGCCGCAGCGCGTCGCCACGCGGTTGGCACCAGCGCTACGACGCCTTGCGGCGCGGACGCCGCGGCAACCGAGAGCCGGCTGGTCGAGGACAGCGCCACCCGCGCCGACGAACGGCTCGGCCACCTGATCGTCGGACGGGCCGTGGTGAAGGCGGACTTCGAGCGGATCGCCGCCCGGTACGCCGTCGCGAAGCAGGCGCTCGCCGAGACCACCTCCGAGCTCGACGCCCTGGCCGCCCAGCGGTCCACCGCGCTGACCGCGATGCAGGCCGCGGGCGGCGGCGACATCGCGCTCAACCAGGCCCGGCTCGTCGAGTCCGGACAGCTCGGCGCGCAGATCGAGAGCCTGCTCGGCGCAGCTGGCGCGGCGCGGCGACACGGTGCGGGGCACCGGCACCTTCGCACACCCGCTGGACGGCACCATCACCTCGCCGTTCGGCATGCGTTTCCACCCGATCCTGCACTACACCGAAGCTGCACACCGGCACCGACTTCGCCGGCGGCTCGAGTCATCCACGCCGCCGACGACGGCCGGGTGATCATGACGTCTCAGCTCGGCGTACGGCAACTTCACCGTGATCGACCACGGCATCGTCGACGGCAAGCGCCTCACCACCGCCGTACGCCCACCAGGCGCGGTTCCTGGTCCGTCAGGGCCAGGTCGTGCACAAGGGCGACCCGATCGGGATCGTCGGCTCGACCGGCTACGCCACCGGCCCGCACCTGCACTTCGAGGTCCGCGAGGACGGCACCGTGATCGACCCCGATGCACTGTCCTGCACTGAGTGGCGGCGTGCTGCGTCAGGTGGCGGAGACGACGCCGGTGGCAAGCAGGCCGAGCAGGAGCGGCACCGAGCGCGACCCGGTAGGGCACGAACAGCGTGATCGGGTGCCCGGCGACGAAGCGCAGCAGCCAGGCGATGCGCCGTAGGCGACCACGAACGACGACCGCGGTGCCGACCAGCAGGGCGCCGACCGGCACCGACTCCCGGACGGCGTCCTTGAGCTCGAACAGCCCGGCGCCGACCAGGGCGGGGATGGACAGGAAGAAGGAGAGCCGGGTCGCGGCCACCCGGTCCAGCCCACGCAGCAGCCCGGCGCTGATGGTGGCGCCCGAGCGGGAGACGCCCGGCACCAGCGCGATGCCTGCACCAGCCCGATGACCAGCGCGTCGGTCAGCGTGATCGCGCGTTCCGGCCGGGCCTGGGTCGCCCGCCGCTCGGCGTAGACCATCACCACGCTCCAGGCCAGCAGCGCGACCGCGACCACCCAGAGGCTGCGCAGCGACCCGGAGATCAGGTCGCGCAGCAGGAAGCCGATGACGGCGATCGGCAGGCTGCCCGAGATGACGAACCAGCCGATCCGGTAGTCGAACGTCGCCGCGCAGCTCCGGGCGGTACAGCCCGCTGACCCAGGCCTCGACGATCCGCACGATGTCGCGCGAGAAGTAGACGAGCACCGCGGCGATCGGCGCCCGATCTGGATGATCGCGGTGAAGGCCGTGACGCCCGGGTCGTCGATCGGCAGGCCGAGCATCTTCTCGACGATGCGTGAGGTGACCGGTGCTCGACACCGGCAGGAACTCGGTGAGCCCCTCGACCACGCCGAGCACGACCGCGTCGAGGATCGACGAGTCGGTCACCGGCGCTAGTCCCCCAGCCCGGACTCGTCGAGCGCCTCGGCGAGCGTGCGCAGCGCGCCGACCCGCTCCTCGAGCGACCCGGCGTACGACGCGACCGACAGCGTCGTCACGCCCGCCTCGGCGTACGCCGCGAGCCGGTCGCGGATGCGCTCCCGTGGGCCGATCAGCGACGTCCGGTCGATGAACTCGAACGGCACGGCCTCGGCGGCGTCGCGGTGCTGGCGGGTCGAGGTAGAGGTCCTGGACCTTGGCCGCGGCCTCCTCGTAGCCCATCCGGACGGCGAGGCGGTTGTAGAAGTTCTGCTCCCGGCTGCCCATGCCGCCGACGTAGAGCGCGGCGTAGTGCCGCAGCGGCTCGGCGCACGCCTCGCACGTCGTCGCCGACGACGACCGGCACGGTGGGCACGACGTCGAAGCCGGCCAGGTCCTTGCCGGCCGTCGCCCGGCCGGCCCGCGACGTGGCCGAGCTGACTCGGCCGCGTGCTCCGGCGCGAAGAAGATGGCCAGCCAGCCGTCGGCGATCTCGCCGGTCAGCTCGAGGTTCTTCGGCCCGATCGGCGGCGAGGTAGACCGGGATGTCGTCCCGCGACCGGGTGCACGGTGAGCCGCAGCGCCTTGCCGGGCCCGTCCGGCAGCGGCAGCGTCCAGTACGTCGCCGTCGTGCCGCACCGTCTCGCGGGCCAGCGCCATCCGGACGATCTCGACGTACTCCCGGGTGCGGGCCAGCGGCTTGTCGAACCGCACGCCGTGCCAGCCCTCGGAGACCTGCGGCCCGGAGACGCCGAGGCCGAGCCGGAACCGGCCGCCGGACAGGCGTGTCCAGCGTGGCCGCGGTCATCGCGGTCATCGCCGGGGTCCGCGCCGGGATCTGGAAGATGGCCGAGCCGATGTCGATGCGCTCGGTCTGCGCGGCCACCCAGGCGAGCACGGTGGCCGCGTCGGACCCGTAGGCCTCGGCGGCCCAGGCCGACGCGTAGCCGAGCCGGTCGGCCTCCTGGGCCAGCGCGAGGTTGTCCGTGTCGTTGCCGGCGCCCCAGTAGCCGAGGTTCACGCCCGAGTCGCATGGGTGGCGACCCTAGCGAGCGAGCCTGGACCGCGCCGACCGGCGTGGGTCAGCGCGGACCTGGTCGGACGTCGGTAGGTTGCCGCCCATGGAGCAGCGCAGGCTCGGGCCGGTCGGGGCTGCAAGGTCGAGCCGGCTCGGCCTCGGCACGATGACCTGGGGCCGCGACACCGACGAGCACGAGGCCGCCGACCAGCTCAAGGCCTTCCTCGAGGCCGGCGGCACGCTGCTCGACACCGCCGCCGGCTACGGCGACGGCGAGTCCGAGCGGGTGATCGGCGGCCTGCTCGGCTCGGTGGTCGACCGCGAGGAGGTCGTGCTCGCGACCAAGGCCGGCATCTCCCGGCGTACCGGCGAACGGGTCGTCGACACCTCGCGCAGGGCGCTGCTCGACGCGCTCGACGGCTCGCTGCAGCGGCTCGGCACCGACCACGTCGACCTGTGGCAGGTGCACGCCTGGAGCGACGACACCGCGCTCGAGGAGACGCTCGGCGGCGGTCGACCACGCGGTCGTCGACCGGGCGGGCGCGCTACGCCGGCATCTCGAACTACTCCGGCTGGCAGACCGGCGCGGGCGGTGACCTGGCAGCGCGCCGTGGCCCGGCCGGGCGCCGCTGGTCTCGACCCAGATGGAGTACTCGCTGCTGCAGCGCGGCATCGAGCGCGAGGTGCTGCCGGCCGCGGCGGCGCTCGGCCTCGGCGTGCTGCCCTGGTCGCCGCTGGGCGCGCGGCGTGCTGACCGGCAAGTACCGGCCGGCGACCCCGCCGGACTCGCGCGCCGCCTCGCCGCACTTCGCGCGGTTCATCGAGCGGTTCCTCGACGACCGCAGCGCGGCGGCATCGTCGACGCGGTCTGCACCGCGGCCGACGGGCTGGACGCCAGCCCGCTGGAGGTGGCGCTGGCCTGGGTGCGCGACGCGCCGGGGGTCACCGCGCCGATCGTGGGGGCGCGGACGGCGGCCCAGCTGCGCGGCTCGCTGACCTCCGAGCGGCTGACCCTGCCGGCGGAGATCCGCGGAGCGCTCGACGAGGTGTCCGCGCCGCCGACGGGTTACCCCGACCGCTGACGAACGGCCGTCTGGCGTGGGTCACAATGGGCGCCGATGGCGGAGTGGGAGTACCAGCACCTCTACCTACCGCGCGGCACCAGCCGGGGCGCCGCGCGGCGACTGCTCACGGACCACGCCGAGTACGGCCACTGGGAGCTCGCCCGGCTGCGGCTGTTCGCCGACGGCAGCCGCCGGGTCGTGCTCCGCCGCAAGGTGATCCGGGTCGTGCGCACGGCCTGAGCCCGGCGGCCCGGTGGTGCCGCGGCGTCAGCTGGTGGCGATGAACCGGTCGAGCACCCGGACGCCGAACCGCAGCGAGTCCAGCGGCACCCGCTCGTCGACGCCGTGGAACATGCCGGAGAAGTCGAGGTCGGCCGGGCAGCCGCAGCGGCGCGAAGCCGAAGCCGCGGATGCCGAGCAGGCTGAACGACTTGTTGTCGGTGCCGCCGGACAGGCAGTAGGGCACCGCCCGGGAGCCCGGGTCCTCGGCCTGCAGGGCGGCGACCATCGCGTCGACCAGGGCGCCGTCGAAGGTCGTCTCCTAGGCGATGTCCTGGATGACGGTCTCGCGACGGACGTCCGGGCCGATCAGCTCGTCGATGGTGGCGAGCAGCTCGTCCTCGAAGCCGGGCAGGAACCGGCAGTCGATGAACGCCTCGGCGACTGCGGGATCACGTTGTGCTTGTAGCCGGCCTTGAGCATGGTCGGGTTGGCGGTGTTGCGCAGGGTCGCGCCGACGATCCGGGCCAGGTTGCCGAGCTTGGCCAGCGCCGGTTCCGGGTCGTCCGCGAGTCGACCTCGATGCCGAGCGCGTCGCCCATCTCCTCGAGGAAGCGCTGCACGGTCGGGGTCATCCGCAGCGGCCACTCGTGCCGGCCGACCCGCGCGACGGCCTCGGCCAGCGCGGTGACCGCGTTGTCGTCGTTGACCATCGAGCCGTGCCCGGCGCGTCCCTCGGCGACGAGCTTCAGCCAGTGGATGCCCTTCTGCGCGGTCTCGATCAGGTAGACCCGCTGGTCGCCGGCGGTGAACGAGAAGCCGCCGACCTCGCTGATCGCCTCGCTGACCCCCTCGAACTGGTCGGCGTGGTTGTCGACCATCCAGTGCGCGCCGAGCTTGCCGCCGGCCTCCTCGTCGGCGAGGAAGCAGAGCACCAGGTCGCGCGGCGGCTTGGCGGCCCTCGCGGCGCATCTGCGCGGACCAGCGCGAGCACCATCGCGTCCATGTCCTTCATGTCGACCGCGCCGCGGCCCCAGACGCAGTCGTCGACGACCTCGGCGGCGAACGGGTCGTGCGTCCAGTCGCTGGGCCTCGGCGGGCACGACGTCGAGGTGGCCGTGGACCAGCAGCCCCGGGCGGCTGGAGTCCTCGCCCTCGAACCGGACGACCAGGCTGGTCCGGCGGTCGGCCGACTCGAAGCAGCTCGGGCTCGAGGCCGACCTCGGCCAGCTTGGCCCGCGACGTACTCCGCCGCGGCCCGCTCCCCCGGCCCGCTGTCGTCGCCGTAGTTCGACGAGTCGATGCGGATCAGGTCTCGGCAGATCTCGACGACCTCGTCCTGCGCGCTCGGGACGTCGGTGCGGGGCTCGGTCACGGGGCCTCCTCCAGCGTGCGGGTGCATCGGGCGATGAGGGAAGATCCCTCGCCCCACTGGGCCATCCTGCCCCACCGCGCCGCGCCTCCGGCGGACCAGCAGGTGGCATCCGGCTGGTCCGGACTTTGCTAAGGTTGCTGGCGCACTCGGGAGCGGTCCGCCAGACCGATCCGTTCGTGCACAACACCTCGTCCGGGTGGCGGAATTGGCAGACGCGCTAGCTTGAGGTGCTAGTGCCCTTTACCGGGCATGGGGGTTCAAGTCCCCCCTCGGACACCGAGATCGACTCACAAAGCCGCAGGTCACAGGATCTGCGGCGGTTGTGATTCTGTGGTCAGAGGCCGCTCTGGTCACCGATTGGTCACAGGTCATCGTTTGGCTCGCCATCAACGGCGGTCAGCCGCTGGCGAAACGAGAAACTGGGATGGCCGGCCAGCTCCACCGCTTGCGACGCTGACGAAGCAGCCGATAGTTCCGTTACGACGGGTTCCCGAGAATGAGGGCCGCGACCCGATCGGCTGCGTCCGTCTCCATGGACGGCATCACGTGGCTGTAGACATCGAGAGTGATGCCGATGGTCGAGTGACCCAGGCGCTCCTGGACAACTTTCGGGTGCACACCTGACCCCAGCGCGAGTGTTGCCCACGAGTGGCGCAGGCCGTGCACCGAGAGCGCCGGCAGGCCGTGGCGGGCGACCTCCTCGCCGAACGTGCGGGAGAACCGCTCAGGGTGCCAGGGCCGGCCATCGGAGCGCGCGAACACCAGGTCGTGGTCGACGTAGCCCGCACCCATCAGTAGTCGGTCCTGGGCCTGGGCAACTCTCACTGCTCGCAGGGCGGCGACGGTCCCCGGATCGAGTGCGATCGACCGCCGGCCGCGAGCCGTCTTCGGGTCCGACCAGACCGGCTCATCGCCGTCGAGGTCCACCAGCGTCCGACTCACCGACATTCGGCCGGCGTCGAGGTCGACCGCGGACCAAGCCAGCCCCAGGGCTTCGCCTCTGCGCAGACCCGTCGTGGCCAGCAAGAGCCAGACGGGGTGGTGCTGGTGACCACGGGTCACGTCGAGGAAGTGGGCGAGCTGCTGCTGCGTCCAGGTCCGCATCTGCTTGTGACGGGTCGCCGACGCACTCGCCTTCGGGACCTCCGCCCGGCGGGCCGGGTTGCTCGCCATCAACTCGCCGCGGACCGCCGCCTCCAGACACTTGCCAAGGATGGTCGACAGGTACGACACCGACCGCCCCGACAGCCCCTCGCCGCCGCGGTGGTCGGCCCGACCGCTGACGAGGAGCCGCGCGTAAAGCGTTGTCAGCTCGGCCGCCTTGATCGACTGCAGCGGTCGGTTGCCCAACGTCGGCAGGACGTGCAGCCGCAGGTTCCGCTCGTAGCTCTCGTACGTCTGGCGCCGCACCTGGGTACGCAGGACGGGAAGCCACTCGTCGATCCACTCGGCGAGCGTTATCCGCTGCGGCCGGACGAACGAGCCAGCCCTCACCTGGGCACGCGTGGTCCCCAGCCAGGCCCGGGCCTCGCGGTACGTCGAGAACCGGCGCCTCAACTGCCTCCGTCGCTCCCCCGGAGCAGCTACGTCGACGACGACCACGTACCGGCCGGTGGCCTCCTTACGGATCGGCTCTGTGCTCACGGCTTCCTCCGGTTGTCCACTAGACCCTCCCGCGGTGACGCCGGCAGGTCACGGTGACCAATCCTGTGACCAAGGATGGCCGGACATGTAGTCCAACATGTTGTCCTGGCGTTCTGGCCTGCGGTGATCTGGTCGCGGGGAGTGTGGCAGCTGGGTTGCCAGGTCCCATCTCGGCCGATAGCCAAGCGAACCGTGGAGCTCCAAGGACGCGCCTTGAGCCCGAGGACCTCCTCGGCGCCGTGTGATGGTCTTGCACTCAAGTGCCGATGAGCGGTGGACAGAGCTGGCACTACCAATCGGTTCCGGCCGCTACCGCCGCGACCGATCAGAGCGGCACCTATTCGCGGCGGTCTATCCGAAAAGACATACGGCTTAGGGATGGCACTCGTCGCCTGACCGCACGGAGCTGGACCTGCCGGGGACTATTTGCCGTCGTGCGCTGCACCGGCAGCATTGGCTCGTGCGCTCTCGCTCGCGATGTTTGCCCTGAGTTGCGCCTTCCGAATCTTGCGCGCACGCCGGGCCTCTGGGTCCCGGCGCGCCCTCCACAACGCCTTGAGATGGCTGATCACGCCCATGTCGGCCTGCCTTCTCCGGACCCGTAAAGCGGGTCGCAGTCTGCATCACTCTGCGCCTGGTGCGCCCCGACAGCAAGCGACATCGCGGTGACCATGTGGTGCGCCTGATACCGCTCGGTAGTGCCGGTTCCGCTCGGCCCTGTAAGTGGCTGGTCGCCGCTCAATAGGTCGCCAGAGCTGGCACTACCGCTCGGTGTTGGTGGTTGGGCTTGCCCCTTTGACACGTGCCCTCGTGGGCCGCGCGCGACCGGTCGTCAGCGAAACGTCCAGTCGAAACGCCGAGCCACGCAGACGTGCTTCCGCGAACAGCCGGGTGATCCGCAGAGCGCCCGATCGTGGTGATTACGGGCAGCACTTTCTGCCGTCAAGATGTGGCTAAGTGAATCGGCAGCTGCGGACCGTCAGGGGGTGTGGCGCAAGGTGAGAGCGACCATGGAGCTCGTCGCGGTGTGCGCGAGAAGGGTCTCGGGCGCGACCGCCGTCATCCAGTCGAGCTGGTCGAGGTGTGCGCTGTCGAGGACCCGCTGGAGGACCTCGGTCTCCAGCAGGCGTCCCGGCGCGTACCGCGCCCACGGCCCGACGAACCGTCCGTCGAGCAGGCGGTAGGTGGTGCGGTCGGGCACGCCGAGGACGTACGCCGCGAGGTGCCCGTCGATCGTAAGGCGGGCAAGCTCGAGTCCTTCGTCCAGCAGCGCTTCGGCGCGGCGGTGCCAAAGCTGGGCGCCGGTCGGGTCGTCGACGGCACTGTCCCGGCCGTGCGCGTGGTCGCGGGCCTGATGGTGACGGGCCAGCTCCGGGAGCCAGCCGCGGATCGTGGCGCGATCGGTGACGACGTCGGTTACAGCCGTGCGCCCGTCGGCTCGGAGTCGGTTCGCGGCCTTCCGTAGCGTGCGTCGCATTCCGGGGGTCAGATAGTCGGCGACCTCGGGGCTACGCTGCCGCACGATCGGGATCGGGGCGGCGGGGACGACGTCGACGATGCCCAGGCCCGCAGCGAACGCGGTCACGCGCGGGTCTCCGGCGGGCAGTGGGCCGAGCTGGACCGACCCCAGGTGTGGCCTCGTCAGCAGCGCCGCTTCCAGCTGCGATCCGAGGTCGAAGGCTGCGGTCTCGTCGTCGGCGAGGACCGCGCCGCGGTGCAACCCGTCCGTTCCGAGGAGGGCGGTCTGCAGCCGGCCGTCCGGGGCGGCCTCGTCCGCGAGCAGGACCAGGCCGCGCGGCTGACCGGACGGGCCGCGAAGGACCACTCCCCACGGCTGCTGGTCGCGACGGGTGGTCACGTCAGCCATCAGCCACGGGGTACGAGCGGTCGTCGGCGCCAGCCAGCGCTCCGCGTGCCGCGGCAGCTCGTCGCGCACGACACGGACCAGGACCGGCCCGCGAAGCAGCTCGGGGCGCAGCCCCCGAGCGCGGCGGGTCCGCAGCGCGGCGTCGACCGTCATGCGTCACCAGCGGTGGCTGCCAGATGCAACGTAGGGGCAGGGGGACGGACCAGGGTGTGCCAGCGGTCGACCCACGACTCGAGCTGTGCGGCGGGCAGCGCCTGGGAGTAGAAGAAGCCCTGGACGGTGTCGCACGCGGAGCCGGCGAGCTGGTCGGCGGTCTCCTCGTCCTCGACGCCCTCGGCCACCATCGTCATGCCGAGGGAGTGCGCGAGGTCGATCGTGGAGCGCACGATGGCGGCGGCCCGCGGGTCCTCGGCCATCGGCTGGACGAACGAACGGTCCAGCTTCAGCTCGTCGATCGGCAGCTCGCGCAGGTAGGCCAGCGAGGAGTACCCGGTACCGAAGTCGTCCACGGCGACGCGGATGCCGAGCGCGCGCAGCTCGCCGAGGATGTCCCGCGCGCGCTCCCGGTCGCCCATCAGGAAGTCCTCGGTGATCTCCAGCTCGAGGGCGTCCGGGGTCAGGCGCCGATGCGCAGCGCGGCCCAGACCCGTGTCGGGAAGCTCGATGTCGACGAGGGACGACGCCGACAGGTTCACGGCGACGCTGAGCATGCGGCCCTGGCCGCGCCAGCGCGCGCACCTGGTCGAGCGACTGCTCGAGGACGGCTTCGGTGAGGTCGTGCATCAGGCCGGAATCCTCGACCAAGGGCAGAAACGCGGCGGGCAGCAGCAGGCCGCGGGTCGGGGTGCTCCCACCGCACCAGCGCCTCTACACCGGTGACCACGCAGCGTGCGGCGTTGACCTTCGGCTGGTAGTGCACCACCAGAGTGCGCTTGCTGATCGCCGGCGCAGTTCCTCGACGTCGCGCAGCCGCTGCTGTCGTCGAAGGCGTCGGTGCCGGCGTGTAGACTGGTACCCGACCGGTGGCCGCCTTCGCCTGGTACATGGCGATGTCGGCGCGGCGCAGCAGGCCGCACGTCGTCGCCGTGCTCCGGGAAGAGCGCGATGCCCGACGCTCGCGCTGATCCGCACGGTGACCCCGTCCACGCGGAACGGCGGCTCCGAGCACGTCGCGGATCGCCCGCGCGACCGGCATCGCGCCGCGGCCCGTCGGCGCCGACAGCAGCACCGCGAACTCGTCACCGCCGAGGCGGGTCAGCAGCGTCTTTGTCGCCGTCGAGCTTCGGCGCGCAGCCGGGTGGCGACCAGCTGCAGCAGGTTGTCACCGGCGTGGTGGCCGAGGCTGTCGTTGACCTCCTTGAACCGGTCGAGGTCGAGCAGCAGCAGCGCGCCGGTCTCGCCGGCCGCGACCAGCCGCTCGCCCAGCGTCTCGTAGAAGGCGCGCCGGTTGCCCAAGCCCGGTGAGCTCGTCGGTGAGGGCCAGCTGGTGGCTGTCGGCCAGCGAGTGTGCTTCGCGGAAGGTGACGATGAGCCGGCCCAGGGCCAGCACGATGGTGGCCGCGCACAGCGCGATGGCGACGCGGGTGCAGCGCGTGGTCGTGGTCGTAGACCAGCAGGCGCCAGGGCGGCAAGTGTTGCGACGACGGGGAACCCGAGCGTGACCCAGTCGGGCAGCGCGATGCCCGTCGGCCGGGTGCGCCGGCCGGGAGCGAAGCCGATCACCAGGGTCGCGACCACCCACACCGCGTCGATGAGGCCGCCCGGCTGGTAGGTCTCCGTTGCTGGCAGAGAACAGGTAGACGGCGTCCGCGACACGAGAAGAGTGCCAGCCCGGCCGACCATGAACCACAGAGCCAACGGTGGGCGCCACTGGAACAGCGCCAGCAGCGCGGTCACGACCAGCAGCAGCAGCACGTCCAGCAGCGGGTAGGCGAGCGTCGTGACGACCGCGGCGGTGCTGCCGCCGGTGACCGCGAGGATCGGCCCGAAGAACGCGGCCGCCACGCCGGCGACGGCCAGCCCGCCGACCACGCCGTCCAGCCACAGGCTCAGCGGGACGTCGTCGGCGATCTCGCGCACGATGAGGCACAGCGCGATGAACGCGCACGGGTAGAAGCTACAGCCACAGCCCGTCGGCGGCGACGGGAAGGGCTCTGGGTCCTGGGTGCGGACGAACATCGTCCAGAAGATGTTGCCCGAGCCCGTACAGCGCGAGCCCGACGCCGAGTACGTGGTAGCTCCGGCGATACGCCTGCGCGTCGCGGGCGCGCACGAAGCAGACGACGGCGCTGCAGCTCGTAGGCGATGTTGTTCAGGATGCCGTCGAGAACCAGGTTGTAGCCGGCCGTTGGCCGGACACCAGGCACGGTGGATACCAGGAAGGCGGCGTACACCGCGCCCACGACGAGGTAGGTCCACCGATGGCTTCTCGGCAGGTTCAGGCGCCCCCAGAGAGCGCCCGCAAGCGGGCCTGAGCTGCGCACGACCTGTCCCCTTTGCTCGGGCTTTACCCGCGATGGCATCGGGCCAGAAGGTCGGAACCTTGACCCCCAGGGTGTCCTGCCACCCGCCTGGCGTAGATCGAACGGACAGACAGACCAGCCAAGAGGTTGCCGACGAGGTGGCAACGTCGACGGATGCAGCCAGGGAGCCGGCGGGCAGGGCGACCGAGGTAACGCCCGGCCCGTTGGGCGCTCGGGCGGTCACCCGACGATGCCAGCGCCGAACGCCGACCTGCACAGGGCGCCGAGCGCCTCCAATGCGACGCTCGGGCAGTCGGCCGCCTGCCGGCGCCGCGGGCTGCGGGGTCAAGCGGAGCCGCATGCGGCGCGCGCCGAACTATCAGCGGACATCTGGGCGCTGCAGCTGTCCGCGAGCGCCCGCCGAAATCAGCCTGCCCTTCGGCACATACGCCGACCGCGACGCCCAGAGCCCCGGCCCCTGGCAGTTCCTTGGCTGAGTACGGACCGCGACCCGCGACAGCACACGTCTCACGCTCCTGTTGCTGCCCACGTCCCACCGAGACGGGATTGGCGGCACACAGTTGCATCGGCGCTCGGCTGCCCGGGCGGCCAGTCACTGGATGCCTACCTGACTCAAAAATGAGTGCGTCGGATGGGTAGTCATGCCTGGGCGATCGGAATGATGTTCAGGCCCCGTGGTCACAGGATTGGTCACGGACGGTCCTGGACCGGGCCGGACGCAGGCGCGCGCGGACGGCTTCATACCTCGGATTCACGCTCAGCGCAGCACCCTGACGGCCTGTTGCGGACCAAGCCGGATGCCGGCTCTCGGAGTTCAAGTCCCCCCTCGGACACGCTGGGCCGGGCAATCGCCCGGCCACGAGATTCGTCCACCCCAGCGCATGGCCCCAAAGCAAGGCCGCAGGTGCTGTAGCGACGAAGCGTGCCGGATACGCGCCCGCGCCGATCCTCTAGCCTCGCTTCGACGGGCGGATCACAATCACGTTGCAGCGGGCGAGCCGTAGGCACTTCTCAGCCGTGGAGCCCAGGTCGACTCCCTTGAGGCCGCCGTGCCCCTGCGTGCCGAGGACGAGCATCGTTGCGTCCATCGACTCGGCGATCAGCATGGCCGCCGGGTTGCCCTCGAGCACGACCTGCTTGAGGGTCGCCGGCTGCTGGTCGCCGAATGTGTCCTGTACGGCCTGTGCCAACCGCTGCCCCGCCTGCTGCTCGATGTGCTTGGTGTCGATGAGCGGCTCCAGCGGGATGTAGGTCGTGCCAGCCGGCCCGAAGATCCACTGCAGCGGGCGCTCCCAGACCAGCACCGCCTCCAGCTCCGCCTCGCGCAGGGTCGCCTCGTCAACTGCCCAGCGCATGGCAGCGAGAGATTGCTCGGAACCGTCGACCCCGACGACGATTTGTTGCCTGCCCCCAACTTCTGCGGCTGTGCTCATCTGTGCGCTCCCAACGGGCCTCGTGCGACGGACGTCGTACGACGGTGCGCGATGCCTATTGCCGGCGCATCCCACCATTGGGGGATGCTTGCGTAGCCCTTAGCGGCCCTGCTCGTAGTCCGGGACAATCCACATCGAGCGCTTCGATGCTGGCGTCCAGCCGCTCGAGGGGTCTTCGAGATCGCCGCACGGACGGCAGCCCGTCCGCGCTCGGGGCGCAAGAGTTCGCCGGTCCCGATGACTGCGCTGTTCCGATGGCGGCAGATGTGGCTCCAACTGACAGATGTGGCTAGCAGACGACCGATCTGTGACCCCCCGATCGAACGCGATCGAAATGCGCCCGCGAACCGGCATCCGTCGTCTGTCATGACTGTTTGAGCCAAACGACCGCCTCACAGCCCGCGATACCGGCGACCGGACTCCTGGGCAGAGCGGTCACCGGAGGGCCGCCCCGACTTGGGCCGCCAGGGTCACAGCCACGAGTCGTTGCGCGATGGAAGGATGCTGGCTGGGGGCCGCACCAAGCAGGAAGCGACCCTGGAGCCGCCCGCCGCTCTCGACGAGCAGCTCGATGTCGGTGGCCACGGGTAAACCGTTCCGCTCGACGTCCCACTCCTCGCGGTTCCACTCGACGCGGCCGTCGTCCCGCAGCCGAGCCGGCTGGCCGAGTCCAGCGACGCCGTACTCGAACCGGCAGGAGCGCAGCCCGAGGATCCTGGTCAGCTGCCGGGAGACGTCCTCGACCAGGTCACCGGATGACGCACCGGTGGCGACCGCTTCGGCCGCGGCCCGGATGCCGTCGAGGTAGCCGGCGTCCCGGTTGGCGAGGGCGTGTTGCCGGCGCCCCCAGACGGCCAGCTGCGTCACTCCCACCCCAACGGCCAGCAACAAGGCGGCGGTCTCCAGGTCCGTCCTGTCGCTGATCGTGAACTTCCCGTAGGGCTGGGTCAGCAGGAGGTCGAACGACACCGCCGCGGAGAGGGCAGCCAGAAGCCCGGCGACCCGGCTGCCAACGGCCGCGAAGGCCACGATCACCAGGACCAGGATCAGCGCCGCGTTCGTGTTGGCGAAGTCGTCACGGAACGGGACGACCACGACGGTGACAAGCAACGGAGTCAGCACCGCAGCAGGTAAGGCGACGCGATCACGGCTCAGCAGGTCGCCGATCCTCATCTCCACCGCCTCGTCACTCCGTCCCGATCGTGTCACCGGACTCGCCGTCCGTACCCATGGCCGGAGCATGCTCCTGAGGCTGGAACCGGTACCCCATGCCGGGCTCCGTGAGCAGGTGTCGCGGCCTGGCCGGGTCGGCTTCGAGCTTGCGGCGCAGCTGCGCCATGTAGACCCGAAGGTTCCCGCCGGCCGTCTCGTAGCCGGGTCCCCAGACCTCGGTGAGCAGCTGCCGATGACTGAGCAGCTTGCCCGGGTGGCGGAGCAGCACCTCCACGAGATGCCATTCGGTGGGCGTGAGCCGGACTTCGGTCGAGTGGTCACCGTCGCGGACCGTCACACGTCTGGCGGACAGGTCGACAGTGGTGTTCGCGAAGGTGACCGACGGGCTGGTGTCGCCCCGGGACGGCACGGCGCGAGACGGCGCGCAGCCGTGCGAGCAGCTCGTCCACCGCGAATGGCTTGGTGACGTAGTCGTCGGCGCCCGCGTCGAGAGCGTCGACCTTGTCGGCGCTGTCGGTGCGGCCGGACAGGATCACGATGGGGGCGTCGCTCCAGCCGCGCAGCCCCCGGATGACCTCTACCCCGTCGATGTCGGGCAGCCCCAGGTCCAGGACGACCAGGTCGGGATTGTGGGCGGCCGCCTCGGACAGGGCGTCGGCCCCGGTTGCGGCGGTGAAGACGTCGTAGTGGCGGGCGCGCAGGTTGATGGCCAGGGCGCGCAGGATCTGCGGTTCGTCGTCGACCACCAGGACGCGGGTCACCTTGACTCCCGTTCGGCGCAGGCCCCGGCTCGGCTCATGGCCAGCTGGGTCCCGACTCGCGGTGGGCGCGGCGGTCAGCGACACCACCATGGTGAGGCCGCCACCCGGGGTCTCCTCCGGAGTCAGCGTCCCGCCCATCGCCTCAGTCAGCCCGCGCGACAGGGCGAGCCCGAGGCCGACGCCGGTGGTGTTGTCGGTGTCGCCGAGGCGCTGGAAGGGGGCGAACACCCGGTCGAGGTCGGCTAGGCGGGATGCCCGGGCCGCGGTCGATGATTCGCAGCTCGATGCGGTCACCGAGACTGCTGCCGGTGACGACGGGCGGGCTTTCCGGCGGGCTGAACCGCAGCGCATTGCCGACCAGGTTGGCGAGGACCCTTTCGAGCAGGCCGGGGTCGGCGAGAACAACGGGTAGGTCGTCGGGAACGTCGACGACCACCGACCGGCCGGCCGGGCCGAGGTCGTCCAAGGCCAGCGGCACTACTTCGTCCAGGGCCAGCGGCCGGCTCACCACCGACAGCATCCCGGCCTGCAGCCGGCTCATGTCCAGCAGGTTGTCCACCAGGCGGGAGAGTCGATCCAGTGACTCGTCGGCGGTGAGCAACAGCTCGTCGTGGTCCTGCGGTGTCCACTCGATGTCATGGCTACGCAGGCTGGTCACTGCCGCCTTCGCGGACGCCAGCGGGGTGCGCAGGTCGTGCCCGACGGCCGCGAGCAATGCGGTGCGCATCCGGTCGCCCTCGGCGATGGGGACCGCGGCGGCGGCAGCCTCGCGGAGCCGGTGCCGTTCCAGGATCACCGCGGCCTGGGCGGCGAACGCTCCGATGACTCGCTGGTCCTCGGCTCGGAGCGGTCGGCCCCGCAGCCCGAGCATCAGCGTGTCACCTGCCGGCACCTCAGTGTCGGCGTCCTGCGGACGCTCGCACCGGTCGGTGCCCGCGCTGGCGACGACGATCCACGGGTCAGCGGGTCCGCGGGCTGCGGCGCCGCGGCCGGCAGCCGGGCGTGGGGTCCGCTCCAGCAAGGTGACGGAGGTCAGCCCGAACGCCTCCCGGACCCGCTCGAGCAGCGCGGGCAGTGCCGTCTCCCCCCGGAGGATGCTGCCGGCCAGAGTGCCCAGGGTCTCGGCCTCGGCGGTCGCGCGGGCCGCCTGCCGGGTCCGTCGGGCGGCCAGGTCGACCACCGAGCTGACCAGGGCGGCCACGACGACGAAGACACCGAGGGCCAGGGAGTTGTTGGTCTCGCTGATGTCAAAGGTGTGCAGTGGTGGGGTGAAATAGTAGTTCAGCAGCACTGACCCGCCGACCGCGGCCAGCAGCGCGGGCAGCAGGCCGCCCACCACTGCGACCACCACGACGACCAGCAGGAACAGCAGCACGTCGCTGACCAGGTTGAGCTGTTGGCGCTCGTTGACCAGGGCGAGGGTGAGCAGCGGCGGCAGAATGACAGCCAGGCCGAAGCCCTGCAGGCGGCGGCGCAAGGTGAGGCTGCCGTGGAGTCGCGGCAGCCCGCGACCTTTGCCGATCTGGGCGTGGGTGACGAGGTGGACGTCGATCTCGCCGGAGTCGCGGATGGTGGTGGCACCGATCCCGGGGCCGGAAAGCAGCGCCGCCAGCCGGGATCGTCGGCTGCCGCCGAGCACTAGCTGGGTGGCGTTCTCGGCGCGGGCGAACTCCAGCAGCGCTTCAGGGATGTCGTCACCCACCACCTGGTGATAGGTGCCACCCAGGGTCTCGACCAGCGTCCGTTGCGCGGCGAGCTGGGCGGGGCTGGCCCCGGTCAGCCCGTCGGAGCGGGTGACGTGCACGGCGAGCAGGTCGCCGCCGGCGGAACGGGCCGCGATCCGCGCGGCGCGCCGGATCAGTGTCTCGCCCTCGGGCCCGCCGGTGAGCGCGACAACGACGCGTTCGCGGGTCTCCCAGGTGCCCTCGATCTCGTGGGCGGCGCGGTAGCCCTGCATCGCTTCGTCGACCTTGTCCGCGGTCCACAGCAGGGCCAGCTCGCGCAGCGCTGTGAGGTTCCCGACCCGGAAGTAGTTCCCGAGCGCGGCGTCGACCTTCTCCGCGGGGTAGATGTTGCCGTGCGCCATCCGGCGGCGCAGCGCCTCCGGCGACATGTCGACCAGCTCGACCTGGTCGGCGGCCCGGACCACGGCATCGGGGACCCGCTCGCGCTGCGGCACGCCGGTGATCTTCTGGACGACGTCGTTGAGGGACTCGAGGTGCTGGATGTTGACGGTCGAGATGACGTCGATGCCAGCGCCGAGCAGCTCCTCGATGTCTTGCCAGCGCTTCTCGTTCCGGGAGCCGGGAACGTTGGTGTGCGCCAGCTCGTCGACAAGCGCCACGGAGGGCCTGCGGTGCGAGCAGCGCGTCGACGTCCATCTCGGTGAAGGTGGTTCCGCGGTAGGCGATGTCGCGGCGTGGCACGACCTCGAGCCCGTCGAGCATGTCGGCGGTGTGTCGGCGGCCGTGGGTCTCGACGAAGCCGACGACGACGTCGGTCCCGCGTTCGGCCCGGCGGTGGCCTTCGCCGAGCATGGCGTAGGTCTTTCCGACGCCGGGCGCCGACCCGAGGTAGACCCTCAGCCTCCCGCGTGCCATACCCGCTCCTTCTCCCTGATCAGTGTGCCTCGCCTCGGGACGCTCAGCCCGTCGATCGCGTCCAGAGCGAGGTTGAGCTCGAGGACGTTGACGCGGGCCTCGCCGAGGAACCCGAGGACGCGACCTTGCGTGTGCGCAGCGACCAGGGCCTGGACCTTGTCCGACCGCCAGACCCGCGCTCGCGGGCCACCCGGGCGACCTGCTCCCGCGCGTACGCGGGGCTGATGTGCGGGTCGAGGCCGGAGCCGCTGGCCAGCAGCGCATCCGGGGGGACCCGGGAGGGTGCGACGCCGTCGAGCTGGGCGGCGGTCGCGCGGCGCTGCTTGATGACGGCGATCAGGTCCTTGTTCTCCGGGCCGAGGTTGGACGCTGAGGTGGACAGCGGGTCGTAGCCGAGGCCGGCGGCAGAGGGTCGGCTCTGGAAGTAGGAGGGGTCGGGTTCGACGACAGGGTTGCCATCGGCGTCCTTCTTCGCTGTGCCGTTCTCGAGAACGGGTCGGGTGAATGCCTGCCCGATCAGGTCGGAGCCGACGGTCTTCCCGTCGCGGTGCACCAGGGAGCCGTTGGCGTTGCCGTGGAACGCGGCCTGCGCAAGACCGGTCATGGCGAGGGGGTAGGCCAGGCCGAAGATGACGGTCAGTGCGAGCAGTGCCCGGAGGGCGGCCAGGTACTGCCGCACCGCGGGGGTGGTTCGGGTTGTCACAGGTTCGTCCTTGTCCTAGCCGATGCCGGGGATCTGGGAGATCACGAGGTCGATGAGCTTGATGCCGATGAACGGGCTGACGATGCCGCCGAGGCCGTAGATGAGCAGGTTGCGCCGCAGCATCGCGGCGGCCGAGGAGGGCGTGTAGCGCACTCCGCGCAGTGCCAGCGGGATCAGAGCGATGATGATGAGGGCGTTGAAGATGACCGCGGACAGGATCGCGGACTCCGGGGTAGCCAGCCGCATGATGTTCAGCGTGTCGAGACCGGAGAAGACGCCGGCGAACATGGCCGGAATGATCGCGAAGTACTTCGCGATGTCGTTGGCGATGGAGAACGTGGTCAGCGAGCCGCGGGTGATGAGCAGCTGCTTGCCGATCTCGACGATCTCGATCAGCTTGGTCGGGTTGGAGTCGAGGTCGACCATGTTGCCGGCCTCCTTGGCGGCCGACGTGCCGGTGTTCATCGCGACACCGACGTCGGCCTGGGCCAGGGCTGGCGCGTCGTTGGTGCCGTCGCCGGTCATCGCGACCAGCCGGCCGCCGTCCTGCTCGGCCCTGATGAGCGCCATCTTGTCCTCGGGGGTCGCCTCGGCGAGGAAGTCGTCGACACCGGCCTCGTCGGCGATGGCCCGGGCGGTCAGCGGGTTGTCGCCGGTGATCATGACGGTGCGGATGCCCATCCGGCGCATCTCGTCGAACCGTTCCCGCATGCCCTCCTTGACGACGTCCTTGAGGCTGATCACCCCGAACGCGCGGGCCGCGCTGCCGTTGACGCAGTCCGCCACAACCAGCGGGGTGCCGCCGCTGGTGGAGATGGCGTCCACGATGGCGCCGACCTCTTCGGTGGGGTGTCCGCCGTTGTCGCGCACCCACTTCATGACCGCGGCGGCCGCGCCCTTGCGGATCTGCCGTCCACCATCGAGGTCGACTCCGCTCATCCGGGTCTGCGCGGTGAACGCCACGAAGTGCGCCGTCTGGAGCTCTCCCGGCGCACGTTCCCGCAGCCCGTGGGCGGTCTTGGCCAGGACCACGATGGAGCGGCCCTCGGGGGTCTCGTCGGCGAGGCTGGACAGCTGAGCGGCGTCGGCCAGATCGACGTCGGTCACACCCGGCACGGCGAGGAACTCGGCGGCCTGCCGGTTGCCCAGGGTGATGGTGCCGGTCTTGTCGAGCAGCAGTGTGTTCACGTCCCCGGCTGCCTCCACCGCCCGGCCGGACATGGCCAGCACGTTGTGCTGCACGAGTCGGTCCATCCCGGCGATGCCGATGGCCGACAGCAGGGCGCCGATGGTCGTCGGGATCAGGCAGACCAGCAGCGCGACCAGCACGATCAGTGACTGTTCGGCGCCCGAGTAGATCGCGAACGGCTGCAGCGTCATGGTGGCCATGAGGAACACGATGGTGAGGCTGGCCAGCAGGATGTTCAGGGCGATCTCGTTCGGCGTCTTCTGCCGGGAGGCGCCCTCGACCAGGGCGATCATCCGGTCGATGAAGCTTTCGCCGGGCTTGGCGGTGATCTGGACGACGATCCGGTCCGACAGGACCTTGGTGCCGCCGGTGACCGAGCTGCGGTCGCCGCCGGACTCCCGGATGACCGGCGCGGACTCGCCGGTGATCGCGGACTCGTCGACGCTGGCCACGCCCTCGACGACGTCCCCGTCGCCGGGGATGATCTGGCCGGCCTCGACGACGACCCGGTCGCCGAGCCTGCAGCTGCGGGCCGGGTACGCCCTCCTCGGTGCCGTCGTCGCGCAGCCGGCGCGCGATGGTCTCGGTCTTGGCCCGGCGCAGCGACGCCGCCTGCGCCTTGCCGCGACCCTCGGCCACCGCCTCGGCCAGGTTGGCGAACACGACGGTCAGCCATAGCCAGACCACGACCGACCAGCCGAACAGGGACGGGTCGGGATGGCCAGGGCGGTGGACAGCACGGCGCCGACCTCGACGACGAACATCACCGGGTTGCGGACCATCACCCGCGGGTCGAGCTTGCGGGCCGCGTCCGGCAGGGACGTGAGCAGCATCTTCGGGTCGAGCAGGCCGCCCTGCACCCGGGTCGGGCGGTTGGGGCAGCAGCAGTCATCGGGTGACGTCCTTCGGGTGAGGTGTGCGGGTCGGGCGAGCCGGTCGGGGTCGTGGTGGCCATCAGAGCCCCTCCGCCAGCGGCCCGAGCGCGAGTGCCGGGAAGAAGGTCAGGCCGGCGACGATGACCACGACGCCGACGAGCATCCCGACGAACAGCGGCCGGTGGGTGGGCAGCGTGCCGGCGGTCTCGGGAACCGGCTGCTGGCGGGCCAGCGAGCCGGCCAGTGCGAGCACCAGCACGATCGGGATGAAGCGGCCGGCCAGCATGCACAGGCCGAGCGCCGTGTTGTAGAAGTCGGTGTTGACCGAGATGCCGGCGAACGCGGAGCCGTTGTTGTTGCCGGCCGACATGAACGCGTAGAGCACCTCGGACAGCCCGTGCGGGCCCGGGTTCAGGATCGACTCCTTGGGACCCGGACAGGCCCATCGCCAGCCCGGTCCCGGCCAGGACGAGCACCGGCATCGTCAGGATGGACAGCGAGACGAGCTTGATCTCGCGCGCGGTGATCTTCTTGCGCAGGTACTCCGGGGTGCGCCCGACCATCAGCCCGGCGACGAACACGGTGACGATGGCCAGCACCAGCATCCCGTAGAGCCCGGATCCGACGCCGCCCGGCGCGACCTCGCCGAGACCCATGTTGAAGATGGTCAGCCCGCCGCCGAGCGAGGTGAACGAGTCGTGGAACGAGTTGACCGCACCGGTGGACGTGCCGGTCGTCGAGGTCGCGAACAACGCGGACGCGGCACCCCGAACCGGGTCTCCTTGCCCTCCATCGACGCGCCGGCCAGGTTGCAGCGCGGTTCCGGGGTGGGTTGCCTCGGCGACCGAGACGCCGGCCAGGACCACGCGCCCAGAGCACGCCCATCGCCGCCAGGATCGCGTAGCCCTGCCGCTTGTCCTTGACCATCAGCCCGAAGGTGCGGGTCAGGCAGACCGGGATCAGCAGCAGCAGGAAGATCTCGAGGATGTTGCTGACAGCGCGTTGGGGTTCTCGAACGGGTGCGCCGAGTTGGCGTTGTAGAAGCCGCCGCCGTTGGTGCCCAGCTCCTTGATCGCCTCCTGGGAGGCGACCGGTCCGCCGGTGATGGTCTGCTGGACCCCGGTCAGGGTGGTGGCATCGGTGCCGGAGGAGAAGTTCTGCACCGCACCCAGCGCGAGCAGCGCGATCGTGCTGACCACCGCGAGCGGCAGCAGGATGCGCAGACTGCTGCGGACCAGGTCGACCCAGAAGTTGCCGATCCGGTCGGTGCGGATGCGGATGAAGCCGCGGATCAGCGCGACCGCGACGGCCATCCCGACGGCCGCTGAGACGAAGTTCTGCACGGCCAGCCCGGACATCTGGACCAGGTGGCCCATCGTGGACTCGCCGGAGTAGGACTGCCAGTTCGTGTTGGTCACGAACGACGCGGCGGTGTTGAACGCCTGGGCCGGCGCGACACCGGGGAAGCCCAGGCTCAGCGGCAGATGCGACTGGAACCGCTGCAGCGCGTAGAGGACCAGCACGCCCACCGCGGAGAACGCGAGCAGCGCGCGGGCGTACGCCGGCCACCGCTGGTCGGCCTTCGGGTCCACGCCCATCACCCGGTAGACGATGCGCTCGGCGCGGGTGTCGTGCTCGCTCTCGTAGACCCGCGCCATGTAGGCGCCGAGCGGTCGGTAGCAGGCCGCGAGCGCGGCGATCAGCAGGCCGACCTGAAGGAGGCCGGCGGTGGTGTCGGACATCTCAGAAGCGTTCCGGGAAGAGCAGGGCCACCGCGAGGTAGCCGACGAGCACGATGGATAGGGCCAGCCCGATGGCGTTCTCGACACTCACAGCCGCTCGACCGCCTTGACGACCAGCGCCGCGAGCGCGAAGAACGCGGCGGAGAGAACCACGAATACAAGATCGGACATGGACTGTGCTCCAGTCATCGATGGTGAATGTGTGACCAACTGAAAGTGTTGACGCTGAATCGGGGCCGACCCCGGTTCCTAACGACTTCCTAACGCCGATTGCGCGCTTCCTTGCGGGACCAAAACAGCGCGGCGCCCGCTCCTGGGGTCCTACGCGTGTTGTCGCAGCCTTACGGCTCAGGATCGCGACTTGGCATGGGGGCGTCGTCAGGGCCAGCGCCCGTCTGTGCTTCCTGTTACCTGGCGTCTCCACGCTGCCCGCTCACCGGAATACGCCGTTCCCGGTTGGCCGCCTGGCTGGCGCTCCGGGGTGGCTCGGCCGCCCGGGCGGGGGCCGTCACTGGATGCCTACCTGATTCAGGAATCCCCCCTCGGACACTGGGAAACAGGCTCCTGACCTGCGGACCCCGCGGTTGTACAGTGCTTCTGTGCTCTACGGCCGCGATGCCGAGCGTGCTCAGATCGGTGCTCTGCTGGAGGATGCACGAGCGTCGCGCAGCGGCGTGCTGGTGGTTCGCGGCGAGCCGGGAATCGGGAAAACGGCGCTGCTTGACGATGTACGCCAGAGCGCGACAGACATGCACGTGCTCACGGCGCGCGGAGTCGAATCCGAGTCGGAACTGCCGTTCGCGGGCCTGCACCAGCTCCTGCGACCCGCCCTGAATCGGCTCGAGGATCTCCCAGCGCCCCAGTCCCGGGCGCTTCGAGGAGCGCTCGGTTTCATCGAACGGGCGGGAGACGATCGGTTTCTCATCTCTGTTGCCTGCTTGACGCTCCTAGCCGATCTTGCCGAGCGTCGCCCGACCCTGTGCCTCGTGGATGACGCCCAGTGGCTCGACGAGCCTTCGGCCGACGCGCTGTTGTTCGTCTCTCGACGTCTCGACGCCGAAGGCGTCGTCATCTTGTTCGCCGCACGTGAGGGAGATGAGACTCAGTTCGATTCGGGCCCTCTTCCAGTCCTTCACCTGGGTGGCCTGAACACGGACGCGGCAGCGAACCTTGTGGCGCATCGCGCGGGCACCGGCATGGCGCCCCGGGTCCGCGATCTGCTCGTGGAGCGAGCGGACGGCAATGCGCTCGCTTTGGTCGAGATGCCCACCGCACTTACTGCCGCCCAACTCGCCGGAGAGGACGCACTTCCACACGTATTGCCTCTGTCGCGCGATGTGGAGCGGCTGTTCCTCGAGCGGGTACGTCGACTTCCCGAATCAACGCAGCAACTGCTGCTGGTGGCCGCCGCCGACGACACCGGCAGGCTGACGACCGTCGTGCAGGCCGCGGAAGCCCTAGGGTCCGACGGCGCGGCGCTCGACGCGGCCGAGCAGTCGGGTCTGGTGGTCGTGCGCGGGTCACGGCTCGAGCTCCGCCATCCGCTTGTGCGCTCTGCTGTGTATCAAGCTGCGGGACGGAGCGAGCGGCTGGCGGCGCACCGAGCGCTGGCCGACGCGCTGGGTACGGACGAGGCAGACCGCCGGGCGTGGCATCGGGTAGCGGCCGCGCTCGACTCGGACGAGGATGCACTGCGCCAGCTCGACCTCGCAGCCGAGCGAGCGACGGCGCGCGCAGGTCATGCCGCGGCGGCGAGGGCGTACGAGCGCGCGGCCGAGCTCACGGTCGAACCACTGATGCGCGGGCGGCGGCTCGTCGCGGCGGCCGTCGCAGCGAGCATGGCCGGTCGCAACAGCCAGGCCGTCGCGCTGGCCGAGCAAGCCGCCCTGGCTGGCGCAGAGCCGCTGGATCGTGCCGCATGCGCACGGGTTCGCGGGATCGCCGAGCTGCAATGCGGCACGCCCTACAAAGGGAGCAGGATCTTTCTCGCGGGCGCCGCTGAGTTACCCGAGGACGAGACGGAGAAGGCCCTCGAGATGCTGGCTCATGCCGCAGAGAGCGCCTCGCTCGCCGGTGACCCGGAAGGAATGCGGGAGGTCTCGCGCGCCGCCTCGAAGCTGTCGATCCGCGACGACAAGCACTCGCGCTTCCTGTTCCGGTTCCTGTCCGGGCTCGGCCCGTTCAGCGAAGGCGACGCCGCCGGCGGGCCATTGCTGGAAGAGGCCGTGGCCCTCGGCGAAGGCGATGACGATGCGCAGCGCGTCTTCTGGGCGTCGGCCGCTGCAGCGTTCATGGGTCACCTCGGGCGCGGAAGTGCGCTGGCGGAGCGGGCGGCAACTCTCGCGAGGCAGCGCGGCGAGGTGGCGCTCGTCGCGCATGCCCTCGCCTCATGCGCTGCCTACCTGCTTGTTGAGAACAGGTACGCGGAAGCGTCGGCGGACGCCGAGGAAGCAGTCCGCCTCGGCCGTCAGGTCGGCGCGGAGAATCTCACGGGATTGCCCCTTGGCGTGCTTGCCGTGGTGGCGGCCATTCGTGGACGCGAGGAGGAAGCACAGCAGTTGGCCGACGAAGTCAACGGGTTTGCCCGTGAGCGGGGCCTCGCGCTTCCATCAGCCTTCGCCGTGTGGGCTCTCGCGCACGTCGACCTCGCTCACGGCAATTGGGCTGCTGCGCTGGAAAGGTACGACGCCCTGTCCCGGGTGCGACCCGGCTTTGGACATCCCCTTGCGGCGATCCTGACCGTGCCAGACCGGATCGAGTCCCTCGTGCGGCTGGGGCGCGTAGAGGACGCAACCGAGGCGCTTCCCGCGTTTGAGCTGTGGGCGAGCCGCGCGGGAGCCTTCGCGCAGTGTCAGCTCGACAGTTGCCGCGCTCTCGTCGCAAGTCCGGACAAGGCGACGAGGCACTTCGAAGACGCGCTGCGGCAGGCAGACATCGCGCGGCCGTTCGATCTCGCCCGCATTCGGCTCCTTTACGGCGAGCACCTACGCCGGCAGCGTCAGCCCGCGGATGCACGGACGCACCTTCGTGCGGCCATCGAGACGTTCGAGCGCTTCGACGCCGTCGTCTGGGCCGAGCGGGCCCGCAACGAACTTCGCGCGTCCGGCGAAACCGTACGTAGGCGCGGCCCGAGCGCGATCGATCAGCTGACGCCGCAGGAACTGCAGATTGCGCGTTTCGTCGGTGACGGACTCTCCAACAAGGACGTCGCGGCGCAGCTGTTCCTCTCCCCGCGGACGGTCGAGTACCACCTCCACAAGATGTTCTACAAGCTGGGCATATCTTCGCGGACAGAACTGGCACGTCTGCCTCTCGCCGGGGCGCATTCTTCAGCGTCGTTACCTGCCCCCAGCCTGGCGTAGTCCGCACTACGGGCCTGAACTGGCACTTTCGACGTTCTATGAAGCTGTCACGCAGGTCCACATCGCCTATTGGTAGCTGCTCCCCGCTGTCCGCGCCTTGGCCGCCTTAGGTGTCACGCCGGACGTACAAGGCGTTGATGATCAGCCAGCGCCCGTCGAACCGGCCGAGGTGGAGATACTCGTCGAACGGCTGTGACCGCACCACCACGGTTGCGATGTCGCCAGCAACATCGACGACCTGAACGTCCTGCCAAGGCTCGTACTCCGTGCGCGGTCCCCGCGCGGTATCGCTGACCATGGACTCGGCAGTGTCCTCGTCGAGCGTCAGCCCTGGGCCGCCCGGGTGTTCGGGTGTGCGTTTGGACAGCGCCGGATGGAGCACCGCGCCCATCCGGTCACCATCGCCCGCGAACCAGGACTGGAAGTACTCCGTGGCGGCAGCCGCGACGGCCGCGAAATCGGGCGTTTCCGATCGCGCCTTACTGACTTCTGACATGCCGGGTCCTCCGACCGTGCGTTTCCCGCCATCATGGCGTGAGTCTCAGACGGTATCCACGTCGATGGTCACGGGAACCCCGCTCGTGATGACGTCGAACACTGCTGACCTGGCACGTGACTGCTCGACCAACTCCCGCAGCTTCGCAGCAGGCGCGTCGCCCTTTACGGTGAAGCGCACGGTGATCTGCTGGTAGCCGTTACGAACACCTGCGTCGAGGCCCAGGATGCCGTTGAGGTCGATGTCCCCGGTGACAGTCGAGCGAACCTCGGCGAGCTTCACGCCTCTCGCGGCGGCAATGTTGGCGAGACCGGACGTCAGGCACGCGGCCAGTGCATGGAGCAGGAACTCGGCCGGGGTCGGTCCCTGGTCCTGCCCCACGAGCACGGCCGGGTGGTCGGCGTCGAAGACGAAGGTTCGCTCGTGCGAGCGTTCCTCACCGACACCAAAGAAGTCGGCGATGGTGCCCCGATTGTGTGTACCGCTGAGCCACTCATTGTGGGCGCGGAACTGGAATTTGGCCGCCTCGGGCGCCTGCTTCACGGCGTCGAGGGTGGCGAAGAGGGTGGTCGTGTCCACCCCGTTGCGCATCGAGTCGTTCACTTCGTCGGTGGTCGTCATCTGCTGCATCTCCTTCCGGGTCGGCGGGTGTCGTCAGGCGGTCGCGGCCAGGCGCTCGCCGAGGACCGGCCGAGCGGCCAGCGCCGCGGCCTCCTTGTCGATGGCGGCGGCCAACTGCTTCTGAAGTTCGATGAACGTCGGAATGGTCGGATAGCTCGCCAGGCTGCGGGTGATCTCGAAGATCTCCCGAAGTGCTAGGTCGCGGTGCTGCTCATAGCGGCTGAGCGCGATGGCTTCTTCGGCGTCACCACGCAGTGCCTGGTCGAGGGCGACCGCTAGCAGCTCAGCGTCGCGGAATGCGTCGCTGATGCCGCATGCGGTTACAGCGTCATGCTGATAGCCGGCGTCCCCGACCAGAGCCCAGCCGGGACCGTACGCCTGGCGCAGCTGGTTGGGCTGTCGGAGCATGCCCTGCACCGGAGAGGTACGGCGCGCCTGCCGCAGGCGCTCGAACAGCTGTGGTGCCGAGCGACTCAGCAGCTCGTTGAACGCGTCGTCCCGGGAGACGGTCCGGCGACGAACCTCAGCGGCGTCCGCTGACGGGGTGCATACCCAGATGCACCCCTCGCCATCGTGGGTGGGGAAGACCCCGGCAAGTGCCCTGGCTGCGACGAAGAGCTCGATGCCCGTCCACGGGATACCGGCGTAGTACGCGTACTGGGCGGCTCCATCGGCCCGGCCTACCTCGCTGACCGCGGCTGTCGACCGAGCGGGCGACCCGCGATCGCTGGCCGTCTGCGCCGACGACGTAGCGGGCGTTGATCCGGATCGAAGCGCCGGTGCGATCACGTCCGATCACCCCTACTGCCCGCCCACGCTGGTCGCGCTGCACCGCGTTCACGGTGACGCCGTAGCGCACGTCGGCGCCAGCCCGTTTCGCGGCGGCCCCGAGCAGGCTGTCCAGCACGTACCGCCGTGGAGCTACCACAAGGTCGACGCCGGCCTTGTCCTTGATCTGGCGGCTGGTCGACTCACCGCCGGCGTTGAACGTGACCTCGCGGATAGCCGGAGCGCCACTGTTCAGGACCTCCTCGAGCAGCCCCCAGCGGTGCAGCTGGACGACACCGCTGCGCGCGATCGAGTGAGTGGAGATCGTGTCACTCGGGAAGGAATTCTGGTCCACCACCACGACGTCGTGTCCGAGACGAGCCAGCAGCATGGCCGTGGCCGAGCCGGCGACTCGTCCGCCCACCACCACGACGTCGTGACGGCGGCCTTGCTGCGCGGTCTGCACGGGCGTTCCTTCCGTGTCAGTCGGTCGATCGACCGAGGTCTTGCCTGTATACCTTCAGCGTGCAATAGTGTCAAGGTCGGTCGATCGACCGACATCTGAGGAAGGACCATCCGGTGGTGGAAGTCGCTTCGGTCGACACCCGCACCCTGATCATGGAGGCGGCCCGCCGCAGGTTGCTGGCCGACGGCTACGCGGGCCTGTCGACCCGCAAGGTGGCTGAGGAGGCTCGCGTGCCGCTCAGCCAGCTGCACTACCACTTCGGCTCGAAGCAGAGCCTCATCCTGAGCCTGCTGGAAGACGAGAACCAGGGCCGCCTGGACCGTCAGAGAACCATGTACGCCGAGGACGAGCCGCTGTGGAAGCGCTACGAGCGTGCCTGCGACTACCTCGAGGATGATCTGGAGTCCGGCTACGTGCGGGTGCTGCACGAGATGATCGCTGCCGGCTGGTCCAACACAGACATCCAAGCAGCGGTCCGCGAGCTGCTCGACGGATGGTTCACCCTGCTCGCTCAGGTGGCCCGAGACGCCGAGCGCCGCTTCGGCCCGCTCGGACCGTTCACCGCCGAGGAGGCGGGCACCTTGGTGGGGGCCGCCTTCATCGGGTCCGAGGCGCTGCTCCTGCTGGGCTTCGACCGGGACGTCATGCCGATCCGATCAGCGCTACGTCGGATCGGCATGGCTATCCGTCAGCTCGAGGAACGCTAAGCCCGGCCAGGGAGGACCGAAGATGCGCGCCAGCCAACCGATCAGTGACGGCTACGTGGAGCGCGACGGGGTCAAGGTTCACTACGAGGTGTTCGGTGCTGGCGAGCCGACGGTCCTGCTGCTGCCGACCTGGTCGATCATCCACGCGCGACACTGGAAGATGCAGGTCCCCTACCTGGCGCGGCACTGTCGCGTGGTCACCTTCGACGGGCGTGGCAACGGCCGCTCGGACCGCCCGTCCGAGCCCATCGCCTACCGCGAGGAAGAGTTCGCCGAGGACGCGCTGGCAGTGATGGACGCGACCGGGACGGAGCGGGCCGTACTGGTGTCGCTGTCGCGGGGGGCGGAACGATCGCTGCTACTCGCCGCCAGCCATCCGGAGCGAGTGGACAAGATGGTGTTCATCGCCCCCGCCCTGCCGCTGCCCCCTGTCGTGCCGCGCAACCTAGCGGCCCATGAGTTCGATCAACGGCGAGACGAGTACGTCGACTGGGGGAAGTGGAACCGCCACTACTGGCTCCGGCACTACGAGGACTTTCTCGAGTTCTTCTTCTCCCAAGCCTTCACCGAGCCGCACTCCACCAAACAACGCGAAGACGTGGTCGGTTGGGGCCTGGAGACGGACGCCAAGACGCTGGTCGCGACCCAGCTCGCGCCACGGCTCGCGGACGAGCAGGGTGTGCGGGAGGTCCTGTCTCGCATCGGCTGCCCAGTGATCGTGATCCACGGTCGCGACGACGCCATACGTCCCTGGGAATCCGGTGCACGACTCGCGGAGCTCGCGAACGGCACGCTGACCGTCCTCGACGGGGCCGGCCATCTCCCGCATGCACGCGACCCGGTCAAGGTGAACCTGCTGCTGCGTGATTTCGTCAAGCCTGCCACGCCGCCGCGGCGGTGGATCCGTGGCAAGTCCCGTCGCAGACGCGCCCTGTACATTTCCTCGCCGATCGGACTGGGGCATGCGCAGCGGGACGTGGCGATCGCCGACGAACTGCGCAAGCTACGTCCCGACCTCGAGATCGACTGGCTGGCCCAGGACCCGGTGACCAGGGTGTTGCAGGCGCGCGGTGAACACATACATCCGGCGAGCGCCTACCTGGCGAACGAGTCCGGTCACATCGAGAGCGAGTCGGCCGAGCACGATCTGCATTGCTTCCAAGCGATCCGCCGCATGGACGAGATCCTGCTGGCCAACTTCATGGTCTTCCACGATGTCGTCCGCGACGAGCAGTACGACCTTTGGATCGGCGACGAGGCCTGGGAGCTGGACTACTTCCTGCACGAGAACCCCGAGCAGAAGCAGGCCTCGTACGTCTGGCTGACCGACTTCGTCGGGTGGCTGCCGATGCCCGACGGCGGCGAACGGGAGGCGTTCCTGACCGCTGACTACAACGCGGAGATGATCGAGCACATCGCTCGCTTCCCCCGGGTGCGCGACCGGGCCATCTTCGTCGGTGACGACGAGGACATAGTTCCCGACGCCTTCGGCCCCGAGCTGCCCGCAATCCGTGACTGGACCCGCGAGCATTTCTCGTTCGCTGGATACGTGACCGGCTTCGACGCCTCTGCCTTCGCGGACCGCGAGCTGTTGCGGCACGAGCTCGGCTACCGCAACGACGAGCAGGTATGCATTGTCACCGTCGGCGGCTCTGGCGTCGGAGGGCACCTGCTGCGCCGGGTGATCGAAGCGTTTCCTCAGGCCAAGCAGCAGGTTCCGGCACTACGGATGGTGATAGTCACTGGCCCGCGTATCGACCCCGCATCCCTGCCCCGGGCCGACGGGCTCGAGGTGCGCGCGTACGTCGACCAGCTCTACCGGCACCTGGCCGCATGCGACCTCGCGGTCGTACAGGGCGGACTGAGCACGTGCATGGAACTGACCGCCAACCGGCGTCCCTTCCTCTACTTTCCCCTCGCTCACCATTTCGAGCAGAACTTCCACGTCGCCCACCGCTTGGACCGTTACGGAGCCGGTCGGCGCATGGACTATGGCAGCGCAGACTCGACTGCCATCGCCGATGCCATCACCGCCGAGATCAGCCGCGCCGTTGACTATCGGCCAGTCGCTACCGACGGTGCCACCCGCGCTGCACATCTCATCGCCGAGCTCCTTTAGGCGAGACGGTCTGCTCCCGCCGGGCCCGATGCGCTGCCCGCCCGGGCAATGCGAACCTCGCAGGGTTGCCGGGTACCAGCCCTCTGGCGCCGTCGGTTCTTTGTCATGCGGCACACCCCCGGCGTACGCCGGTGGCCGCGTCGCGCCCTTACCTCATGCTCATACTCTGACCCCTGGAGGAGGTGACCTGATGACTGACCGCAACACCCTGCAGAGATCGTCTGCCGCGACCGCGAGCTCGCCGTGGCCGCGGCGTGTGGCGGTCGCCATCTTCGTCGCCACGGTTGCCCAGCTGGCCGTGGCCACATTCGTGTCCGGCCTGCCGCAGTTCGAGGGCAAGGGGTTCGGTGCGCGACTGGTCGCGTACCCCTTGATGATGTTGCTCGTGCCCGCGCTGTGGGCGGCCCACGCTCGCTTCCGCCGGGGCGTCGACTCGCGCGAGCTGGCGTGGCCCTGGACTGCGTTCGCGCTGGTCATGGCGCCGTTCCTGATCGATGTGACCGGCAACACGCTCAACCTCTATGACACGGTCGGCTGGTGGGACGACGCCAACCACTTCGTGAACTGGTTCCTGCTCTCCGCCGGCATCGGGCTGTTGCTGCGCGAGCGAGTCCGCCCGGCGTGGGCACTGGGCGTGCTCATCGCCGGGGTCGGCGCGCTGCTGGCCATCGGGTGGGAGCTGGGTGAGTGGTACACCTTCATCCGTCACGGCACGGAGCTCGACACGGCTTACGAGGACACGCTGTTCGACGAGGTGCTCGGCTCCCTCGGCGCGGCGCTAGCCGGAATCGTCGTCGCCCGCCGCGCGTAACAGGGTGAAGGTGTCAGGGCACCGACGGCCGCGTATCGGTCCAGCTGACCATCAGGCGGCGTTCGGCGACGAGCCACGCACCGTCCTGCTCGACGAACGTGTCGAGGTAGCGGATGGACGCCGTCATCAGCCCGGTCCCCGTCCAGCTCCACGGGGGTTTGGCCGTTGAGGTGCTTGGTGGCGGCGAGTCCTCGCGAGTCATTGCCTGGACGATCCCGACCCAGGCCCGCGTCGGCGATGTCGAGCAGGCGTGGGCCACCTTCGCTGCCGTTGATGACCGGTTCGCCACCCGGGGCGAGATCCGCAACGCGGCCGCGATGATCCACCTCGCCGACCTGAAGCCCGCCGGAGCCCGCCAGGAGCTCGACGCGCTCGCCTGCCGAGACCTGGGCGACGAGCGTCCACGGAGGCACGCCGGGCCACCCCACCAGATCCGAACCCTCCACCGACTCAGTCCCAGCGAGTTGCGCGAGCTGCGGCTGCTGTCTTCCGGCCGCGCCCGAGCCTAGGCAGGCTGCGCGGCGGGCGCTGGTGCAGCATCGAGCAGCCGTCGCAGCAGGTCATGGTCGCCCCGGACCGAGACGAGATCGAGCCGCCGATCGACGAACATGAAGTAAAGGCCCTGGGGGTCGCCCTCCACGACGACGTCCGGCTCCTCGACGCCACCCGGCACAGCATCGCCGTCCACCAGGGAGGCGATCTCGTCACCCACGCGGAATTCGAACTTGCCGGGTGGCGCGACCGGGGCCAGCACTGAATCGATCGCGTTCCCGAGCCAACCCGGGAACAGCTCGCCGGGCTCGGTCGGAGGTCCGAGCGACCGGGCGCCCCAGACCGCCAGCTCGCGGATCGCCGATTTCAGCTCCCGCCCGTACTCGGTGAGCTCGTACACGCGGGACGCCGCCGGGGGCGGCAGCGTGCGCTTCGTCACGACGCCGCCCGCCTCGAGATCGCGCAGCCGCGCCGCCAGGATGTTGGTCCCGATGCCCAGGGTCTCCGCGAGGTCCGTGTACCGCTTCGGGCCGCGCATCAGCTCCCGTACGACGAGCAGGGACCACCGCTCTCCCACGAGGTCGAGCGCATGCGCGATCGGACAGTACTGGTCGTAAGCCCTGGGCATGTGCTCAGCATACCGCCCCGCTTGCGGTTAGCAAGACATTACAAGTCAACCGCAAGTCGCCGCTGCTAACTTGCAAGTTCCCGTATCGAGCATCGGAAAGGCAACTGAGATGGTGACCACGGAACGACGCAAGTGGCTGGCCCTGGCGCTCCTGAGCGCGGTCCAGTTCATGGTCGTCCTGGACATCGCGGTCGTGAACGTCGCACTGCCGTCGATCCAGGTCGACCTGGGGTTCTCGCAGGAGAACCTCCAGTGGGTGATCAGCGCGTATGCGCTGGTCTTTGGAGGCCTGCTGCTCCTCGGCGGTAGATCCGCCGACCTCCTGGGACGGCGACGCATCTTCCTGGTGGGCGTGGTGGTCTTCACCGCCGCCTCCCTGCTCGCAGGGCTCGCCTGGTCGGAGCCGTCGCTGATCGGCGCGCGCGCCCTTCAGGGTCTGGGGGCCGCGATCATCTCCCCCGCCGCGCTCTCGATCCTCTCGACGACCTTCGCCGAGGGACGCGAGCGGAACATCGCGCTCGGCGTCTGGGGCGCGGTCGGCGGCTTCGGTGCAGCAGCCGGCGTGATGCTCGGTGGGGTCCTCACCGAGGCTCTAAGCTGGGAATGGATCTTCTTCGTCAACGTCCCTGTGGGCGTGGCCGCGTTCGTGCTGGCGCCGCTGCTGCTGGCCGAGAGCCGCGATGCCAACGTGCAGAAGTTCGATGCCCCAGGTGCCGTCCTCGTGACGGTTGGCCTCTCCTCGCTCGTCTACGCGATCACGCAGGCCGGCCAGGACGGCTGGTTGGCCGGGACGCCGGTGGCCTTCGGCGCGATCGCGGTGGCGCTGCTTGTCGGTTTCGTGGCGTGGGAGCTGCGGCAACCCGAGCCACTGATGCGTTTCGGCATCCTGCGGACCCGGACCGTGAGCGGCGCGAACGTGGCCGGCCTCATCCTCGGCACCGCGCTCTTCTCGATGTTCCTCATGCTGACCCTCTATATGCAGCAGGTGCTGGGCTATTCGCCGATGCGCACCGGTGTCGCGTACCTCGCGGTGGCCGGCACGGCGATCGTCTGGTCGACCGTGGCTGCGCAGCTCGTCACCCGGGTGGGTGTCAAGCCGGTCCTCATCGTCGGGATGGTCAGTCTGACGGCCGGCCTCCTGTTCTTCACCCAGGTCTCGGTCGACGGTTCGTACGTCGGCGACCTGCTGCCCGGCTTCCTGCTGGCAGGGCTCGGGATCGGCTTCTCATTCGTGCCGATCTCGGTCGCGGCTCTTGCGGGCGTCCGAGCGGCGGAGGCGGGTCTGGCGTCCGGTCTGTTCAACACCTCGCAGCAGATCGGCGGGGCGCTCGGCATCGCGGCGCTGTCCACCGTCGCGACGTCCCGGAGCGACGAGGCGGTCGCCGCCGGCACGGCACTGCCCGTGGCTCTCGTCGACGGCTTCACGGCCGCCTTCACCGCCGGCGCGATCGTGGCGGCCCTCGGGATCATCGCGGCCCTGACCCTGATCCGCCGGGACGAGCTCGAGCAGGCTGCCGAACCCGAGCCCGCCCTCGAGATGGCCGCCTAGATCAGCGAGCACCGGCCCCACTCCTGGGGCCGGTGCTCGCTGTCATCGGCATCACCCGACGTTCGTTTCTCCGGACTTCGCACGCACGTGCACGTGCTCCCCCGGCCGGCCGAACAGGCTCAGGACCTCCGCCGAGCCTTCACCCGTGCTGCCGAACCAGTGCGGCAGGGTCGTATCGAACTCGGCGGCCTCGCCCGGCCCGAGCACAAGATCGCGGTCGCCGAGCAGCAGCCGCATCCGGCCGGACAGGACGTACAGCCACTCGTAGCCCTCGTGAACCCGAGGGTCGGGCTTGGACTGAGCCGCGGGAATGACGATCTTCCACGCCTGGATGCCGCCCGGCTGACGTGTCAGCGGCAGCACCGTGCGGCCGTTCACCCGTCGCGGCTTGAGTCGGATCCGGGGGTCACCGACCTCAGGTGCGCCGACCAGGTCGTCCAGCGGGACGCGATGGGCCTGGGCGAGCGGGAGCAGCAGCTCCAGGCTCGGCCGGCGCTGGCCGGTCTCCAGGCGGGACAGGGTGCTCTTCGAGATGCCGGTCACCTCCGAGAGGGCGGTCAGGGTGACGCCGCGCTGGGTGCGCAGCCGCTTGAGCCGCGGGCCGACGTCGTCCAGCACTGCGGCGATCGCTGCCGATTCGTCCATGAGGCCATTCGACTCCCGTTTCCCGGAAACGGCAACCTTTGTTGCCACGACAGCGAAGCGGGCGCAGAGTCAGGGCATGAGCAGATACGACGTAGTGGTGATCGGCGGCGGTGCCGCGGGTCTGTCGGCGGCACTGGTCCTGTCCCGGGCCCGGCGCAGGGTCGTCGTGGTGGACGCCGGGGCACCGCGCAACGCCCCCGCGTCGCACATGCAGGGGTTCCTCTCCCGCGACGGCCTTCCGCCGCAGGACCTGCTGGCCATCGGCCGGGACGAGGTGAGCGGGTACGGCGGCGAGCTGATCGACAGCACGGTCGCGGGAGTCGCCCGATGCGCCGGCCCGGGCTTCGAGGTCCGGCTCGCCGACGGCTCGGTCCTTTCCACGCGGCGGCTGCTCGTCGCAACCGGGCTGCGCGACGAACTGCCCGACATCCCCGGCGTCCGCGAACGCTGGGGACGTGACCTCCTGCACTGCCCCTACTGCCACGGCTACGAGGTGCGCGACCAGGCACTCGGGGTGCTGGGCGGGATGACTGACTCCGTCCAGCATGCGCAACTGATCCGACAGTGGTCATCCGATGTCGTCTTCTTCCCGCACACCGGCACACTCACCTCGGTCGATCGCGAGCAGCTCGCGGCCCGGGGTGTCGACATCGTCGATGGGATCGTGCAGCGCCTGGTCGTCGAGACCGACCGTCTTGTCGGCGTCGAGCTCGACGACGGGCGGGTGATTCCTCGAGATGCGGTGTTCGTCCGCCCGAGCTTCACGCCCAACACCGACCTGCTTGTCAGCCTGGGCTGCGCTCTGGACGACGACGGGTGGGTGGTGGTCGATGCCACCGGCCGAACCAGTGTCCCGGGCGTGTGGGTTGCAGGCAACGCTGCCAATGCACGTGCCCAGGTCATCACCGCGGCGGGCGAAGGCTCGTCGGCCGCGATAGCGATCAACGCCGACCTGCTCGGCGAGGACCTCCAGCGCGCTGTTCACACCTTCCGCGGCAGCGTGCCGGCATGACCGCGGAAGGCGATCCCTACCGTTCCCTACAAAGGAGTTCTGAGCATGTCCGACGAACCCACCACCCCGAGGCCACCGACCGTCCCGCCGCCCTCGAAGCACCAGCTGGCGCTGATGATCTGGCTGGCCGTCGTCCCGACCCTCGTCACCCTCAACCTGGCCCTCAGCCGATCGCTGGACGGCCTGCCAGTCGTTGCGAGGACCTTCGTCCTCGCCACGGTCGCGGTACCGATCGTCATCTACGGGCTCATGCCGCACCTGCACCGACTTCGCGCGCGGCTCATCCGCAGCGGGCTGTGACTCCCCCACGATCAAGCACACCTATCCGCCGGCCGGCAGGGCTCCGATGAGCTGGTCCAGCTCGTCGTCGGTGTTGTAGTAGTGCACCGAGGCCCGGACCAGGTCGGGTAGACCGCGGTGCTCCAGATCCAGCCGGGCGTACTCGACGAGTGAGACGCTCACGTTCACGCCGTGCGCCTGCAGCCGATGCTGGATGTCCTCCGCTGCGACGCCGTCGAGGGTGAAGGTCACGATGCCGCAGCGGCGCATCCCTTGGTCGTGGACAGTCGCACCGTCCAGCTTGTTGAGCTGTTCGCGGAGACGATCGGCAAGGCCGGTGACGCGGGGCTCGATCGCATCCAGCCCCCAAGACATGGCGTAGTCCACGGCAACCCCGAGCCCGATCTTGCTGGCGTAGTTGGTCTCCCAGTTCTCGAAGCGACGAGCGTCCGATCGCACCTCGTACCGGTCGGCGGCCGTCCAGGTGGCTGCGTGCAGGTCGAGGAACGGCGGCTCGATCCGGTCGATGAGCTCACGGCGAACGTAGAGGAAGCCGGTTCCGCGGGGACCGCGCAGGAACTTGCGTCCGGTTGCGGTGAGCATGTCGCAGCCGATCCGCCCGACGTCGATAGGAAGCTGCCCGATCGACTGGCAAGCGTCGAGCAGGAAAGGGACGCCGGCTTCCCGAGCGGCTCTCCCGACCTCTTCGGCGGGATTCACCAGCCCGCCCTGGGTCGGAACGTGGGTGACGGCGACGAGCTTGACGGCGCCAGGGCCATCGCTGAGGCGCCGACGGAGGTCGCCGACAGAGACCTGACCGGACTCGTCGTCGTCGATGACCTCGACGACGGCGCCGGTACGGGCGGCGACCTGCAGGAACGCGATGACGTTGCTGGCGTACTCGGCCCGTGCGGTCAAGATGCGGTCGCCCGGGTCGAACGACATCCCGTAGAAGGCCATGTCCCAGGCGCGGGTGGCGTTCTCCACGACGGCGATCTCGTCCGGTCGCGCTCCAATCAGCTCAGCGATGGCCGAATAGGTGCGCTCGACCTGCTCGGCTGCGGCCGAAGCAGCCTCGTACCCACCCATCGCAGACTCCCGCCGAAGGTGGGCAATCACGGCGTCCGTGACCTGGACAGGCGGAAGGGCTGCGCCGGCGTTGTTCAGGTGCGCAACCTTCTCAGCACCTGGCGTGTCCCGGCGTGCCTGCTCGACGTCGAACTCCATTGTCGCAAGGTACCGCCGCCTCCGGCGCGTCGGTCGTTCGCTGGGATGATGCCGCGGCATCAGATCGCGGGCTAGCGTCCGGGTCATGGCGGCGGATCTGGGCGACCGACTGGGACGTCACGGCGTGACCGCCCTGGCGGTGTGCTTCGCCGCGGGTGCGCTCGTCGAGGACCTGGTGAGCCCGACCGTGACCTTGGACGGTCGGTCGTACGACCGTGGTCCGGAGGCCGTGATCGTCGTCGTGCTGGTCGGTGCCGCGGCGCTCGTCGTACTCCGCGGCCGACTCGGTGTCGCCGCCCCGCTGTCGGCTGTCGCGCTGTTCGGCCTCGCATCCCTATCTGCTGCCGCGTGGGTCCTCGACTCCACCTTCGTCTACCTCCTGGTGATGCTGGCCTGCGGTCTCGCCGGCTATCTGGCGCAGTCGCAGTGGAGCCGCGCAGGCCTCCTCGTGCTCTGGGCGGCGGGCAGCCTCGCCGCCTGGCAGCATCCGACCGCCGACCTCGGGAGGTGGGCGTCGGTCGTCGCGTTCATGTCGATCGCCTGGGCGATCGGCATGCTCGTCCGGGGGCCGGTCGCCCGAGCCCGCTCGGCGGAGGAACGGGCCGCGCAGCTCCAGGAGGAGCAGGACGACGCTGCCCGGCAGGCGGTCATCGACGAGCGGCAGCGGATCGCCCGCGAGCTGCACGACATCATCGCTCACTCGGTGTCCGTGATGACGGTGCAGGCCGGGGCCGTCCGGAGGCGGCTGACACCCGACCAGGACCGCGAGCGCGACTCCCTGGTCGCGGTCGAGCGCACCGGGCGCGAGGCGCTCGCCGAGATGCGCCGCCTCGTCGGGCTCCTCCGGGAGGAGGACGCGGTCGCCAGCTACCGGCCGCAGCCCGGGATGCAGGCCCTCGAGGCGCTGATCGCGAACGTCCGCGACGCCGGGCTACCGGTCGAGCTCGAGGTCGAGGGCACGAGCCGCGAGCTCTCCCCTGGCGTGGACCTGGCGGCGTACCGCGTCGTGCAGGAAGCCCTGACGAACGTGCTCAAGCACGCGGGACCGGCACGGGCCCGGGTGCGGCTCTGCTGGGGTGCCGGCGAGCTGCGGATCGATGTCGAGAACGACGGCCGCGACATCGGACACGGCATCGGCTTCGGGCAGGCCGGCATGCGGGAGCGCGCTGCGCCTCTACGGCGGCCGGCTGGAGAGCGGCGCCCGGCCCGAGGGCGGCTACCTGGTGCGGGCCTACGTCCCGATCGGATCCGACGCATGACGCCGCGCATCGGAGTGCTCATCGTCGACGACCAGGCACTGGCCCGGACCGGCCTGCGGATGGTGCTGGAGGTCGAGCCGGACATCGACATCGTCGGCGAGGCAGCGGACGGCGAGCAGGCGATCGCCGTCGCGGCGGCGACGAACCCGGACGTCATCCTGATGGACGTCCGGATGCCGCAGATGGACGGGCTGGAAGCGACCCGGCAGATCCTCCGCCGTGGCGAGCAAGGTCCGCAGGTGCTGATCCTGACCACCTTCGACCTGGACGAGTACGTGTACGAGGCGCTGCGTGCGGGAGCGAGCGGGTTCGTGCTCAAGGACATCCCGCCCGAGCAGCTCGTCGAGGCGATCCATGTCGTAGCAAGCGGTGAGGCCCTGCTCTCGCCGACGATCACGCGTCGACTGATCGAGGAGTTCGTGCGCCGCCCGCCGGACGTGGCCCGCCCGGTGCCACGCGAGGTCGAGCAGCTGACGCCACGGGAGACCGAGATCATGCTCTTCGTCGCCCGCGGCCTGTCCAACGCGGAGATCGCGGCGCAGGCCTTCGTCAGCGAACCCACGGTCAAGACGCACATCGCCCGCATCCTGATGAAGCTCGGCCTGCGGGACCGGGTGCAGGTCGTCGTCTACGCCTACGAGCACGGTCTCGCCGTGCCCGGCGGGTAGAAGCAACGCTGGCCCACGTCGACCGCAGCCCATACGCTCCCCTCGTGCGGTCCGCCCCCGGCGAAGATCCGGCTCCCGGCAGAGCAGCGGTTGCTGGCGGCACGACAGGACGCCCGAACATCGTCATCGTGGTCACCGACGACCAGCGCGTCGGGTCGATGAGGCGGATGCCGGCCGTCTGGTCCCTGATCCGCAGGAGAGGTGTGCGCTATCCGAACGCGATGGCGCCGACATCACTGTGCTGCCCGTCGCGAGCCAGCATCCTGACCGGTCTGTACGCCCACAACACTGGGGTCTACAGCAACGGCCTGCCCGACGGCGGTTGGGAGCTGTTCCACCAGCGTGGTCTGGAGGAGCGCACCGTCGCCGTGGCGCTGCACGACATCGGCTACCGGACCGGCATGTTCGGCAAGTACCTCAACGGAAGCTTTCCCAGGCAGGCCGCCGCCGGCTTCACCCCGCCCGGGTGGGACACCATGGTCACCTTCACCACGAAGCCTGACTACCTCAACTACCGGCTCAATGACGGTTCGAAGCACGGGTCGGGTCCCGACGACTACTCGACCGATGTGCTCGGCGAGCACGCCGTGTCCTTCGTCCGCGGGGCGCCCGCCGACCGGCCGCTCTTTCTGTACTTCGCCCCGGTGGGCCCGCACCGACCGTTCCTCCCGGCGCCACGGCACGCCGGCGCGTGGGCCGGGCGACTTCCCTCCCACCGCACCCCGGCCGTGGTTGCGAGCGTCAAGGCAAAGCCGCCGTGGATCCGCGGGCGCCGCCGCGTCCCGCAGAAGACGATCGACGCACAGATCGCCAGGCAGCAGGAAGCCCTGATGGCGGTCGACGAGGCGGTGAAGAACCTGGTGGACGCCCTCACCGACACCGGCCGGATGAGCAACACGATGTTCATCTTCCTCAGCGACAACGGTCTGATGGTCGGCGAGCACCACCTCAACCCGTGGAAGAACGTGCCCTATCGCTGGTCGACGTGTGTCCCGATGACGATTCGTTGGGACGGACACCTGCCGGCTAACCGGACAGACCGTCGGCTCGCTCTCAACATCGACGTGGCCGCCACGATCGCCGATGCGACGTCGGCGGCGATGTCCACCGACGGTCTGAGCTTGCTCCGATCCCGGACCCGCTCCGGCTTCCCGCTCGAGGGTGCCGCGTGGCACCGGTTCGACAGTCTCCCGCGTCATCCCGCGTACTGCGGCTGGCGGACGAGGAACTGGATGTACACCCAGTACGCCACCGGTGAGCAGGAGCTCTTCCACTACGCGGACGACCGCCAGGAGCAGCACAACCTGAGTGACGATCCCGCTCACCGGGCGCGACTCGAGAAGATGCGGGCGTCGGCGAAGGCCGCGTGCAAGCCCGTGCCGCCCACCTTCCGGTGGCCCCGTTAGCCGTACCCGCGATGCTCTACAGGGCGGCCGCGCCACACCGGAATCCCACGTTTCCGGTGGCACTGTCGGGAGTGCTAGCCATCCGCGCCGACGTGCGATACCTCCAGCAGTAGGACGCGTGACAGAGGTATGAGCCGCCGCGGAGAACCCGTCGCTCGGACCCATCTGCCTCTGGCCGGCCGGGGTTGAGGACTCCCAGCTGCGGCTCGGACCAGCGGCCCTCCGTCCATTCCCAGACGTTGCCCGTCATGTTGTAGAGGCCGAAGCCGTTGGGCGGGAACGCATCCACCGGCGCAGTACCGGCATAGCCGTCCTTCACCGTGTTGACATCGGGAAAGCGTCCCTGGAAGACGTTCATCCGGTGCTCGCCGCCCGGGGTCAGCTGACTTCCCCAGGGGAAGCGCTGTTGCTCGAGACCTCCGCGTGCGGCGTACTCCCATTCGGCCTCGGAGGGCAGGCGCAGGCCGGCCCAGGCGCAGTAGGACTGCGCGTCGTTCCACGACACCTGGACCACCGGATGGTCGGCCCGGCCGACGAGGTCGGACGCGGGACCCTCGGGCCGTCGCCAGCTCGCACCCTCGACCTCGCGCCACCAAGGGGCTGCCGCCACACCGCGCGTCGGAGGGAAGTCGTCCGGCAGGAAACCCGCGAACACGAAGGCCGTCCCCGCCAGCTCAGCATCGGTGCGGTACCCGGTTGCCGCCACGAAACGTGCGAAGCGCTCGTTCGTCACGCAGCCGGCTTCGATCCGGAAGCGACTGACCCCAACCTCACGCACCGGACCCTCGCCATCCTCGGCATAGCTGCCCGGGTCTTCGCTGCCCATCAGGAACCGACCCCCGGGCAGCGTCACGAGCCGTGGTGTATCCCGGTCGTCGACCCCTCGTTCTGGCGCGGTTGGACGCGAGGGCGCGATGCCGCGCAGCGGCAGGCCGCCGGCTTCCCGTGCGGGTGCGCAGCACGAGTCGTGAGCAGGCTCGTTGAAGGTCACTACGGACGACCCGTTCTCGCCATCGTTGTCTCATCCCGGAGGGGTGGCTGACGCAGACAGGATGCGCTGGTGGTCGGTCACCGGCAAGCATCGCGGCGGCAGCTGCCGTCAAGGGGTCGGTCAGGCGTCGACGGAACCGGACCGGCCTGACAGGCTGGGAGCGTGGGCCGACTCGACGACGTTGACCTGACGCTCCGGCTGTCCCGGAAGGAGGAGGCCGAGCAGCTCGCCGAGCAGCAGGACCGGCTGCTCCGGCTGCGGCTCGCCCTCGGCGGCCAGATCGGCGGCGCAGATCGGTCCGCCGCTGTGCGTCGCTCTTCGAGGGCTGGGACGCGTCCGGCAAGGGCGGGGCCATCAAGCGGCTGGTCGACCATCTCGACCCCCGGCACGTGCGGGTCGCGCAGTTCGCCGCGCCGACGTACGACGAGAAGCGGCACCACTTCCTCTGGCGGTTCTGGCCGGTGCTGCCCGGCTGGGGCGGCATGGCCGTGCTCGACCGCTCCTGGTACGGCCGGGTGCTGGTCGAGCGGGTCGAGGGCTTCGCCACCGAGGAGCAGTGGCAGCGGGCGTACGACGAGATCGTCGACTTCGAGACGCACGCTGGTCGCCGAGGGCATGATCCTGGTCAAGTTCTGGATGCACCTCTCCCCGGAGGAGCAGCTGCGCCGCTTCGAGCCGCCGGCAAGGACGACCCGCTGAAGTCCTGGAAGCTCACCGACGAGGACTGGCGCAACCGCGAGAAGCGCGCCGCAGTACGAGGCGGCCGTCGAGGACATGCTGGCCCGCACCGACCACCCGGCCGCGCCCTGGCACGTCGTCGCCGCCGAGGACAAGCGCTGCGCCCGGGTCGCCGTCGTGCGCACGGTCTGCGAGGCGATCGAGAACGCGACCGGCCGGCCGACTTCATGAGGTCGGCTCCGTCCAGGTGAACCCCGGTGGCACCGGCCGACAGCGCTCGCGGGTCGTCCGCCGCATCTGCTCGACCACGGCGGCGTACCTGACGTCCGTGACCCGGTTCTGCGTCTCGTAACGGTCGAGAACATGGTCGTAGAGCTCCTCGACGCCGTCCGCCCAGTGCACGAACAGGTAGCGCGCTGAGCGCAGCCCGCAGTACGCCGGGTGCGGGACCGAACCGTCCAGCCGCCGCCACTGGCGGCCCTCGAGCAGCAGCTCGGTGCGCTCGACGTGGCCGAACAGGTCCAGACCGCTCGTCGTCATCCCCGCTCCGGTGGCGTTCGAGATCGTCGTCGTCACGTCGATGTTCGCCGCGACCCGGTCGTCCACCGAACCACGCGGGGTGTGACCGTCCCAGCGGACGATGAGCGGAACATCCGTGGCGGACCGGTACGGCATGTTCTTGCCGACCGTGTGGTGGTCACCGATCATCAGCCCGTTGTCCGACATGTAGACCAGCAGCGTGTTGTGCAGCCGTCCGGTCTCGCGCAGCGCGCGGAGGATCTCCGCCACCGCCTCATCGACCGACAGCAGCTGCTCCTGCTGCCGGGTCCGGATCCGGTTGATGGTCGTCTGCTTGACCCGCGGCCGGCTGCTGAGGAACGGCGGCTTGTCGCTGACGTCCTCGGTCACCGACGGCGGGTGGTACGCCGGCAGCTTGTGCGCCAGCTGGTAGAGGTGCCGGCGGGCCGGGCGGTACGGCTTGTGCGGTGCGTACGGCGTGAACATGACGAACAGCGGCTGTTCGGCGCCGGTGCCCCGGATGAACTGTGCTGCCCGCGCACCGAGCACGTCGGTCGAGTAGTGGTCCGACTTCCACCGGTACCTGCTGCCGTCGGCCAGCGTGTAGTCGTAGTACGCACCGGACGACGTCGCGAACGTCAGGAAGGTGTCCCAGCCGGGCGGGACGTGACCGGCGCGGTACCCGAGCTCGTTGTGCCCGTATCCGTTCGCGTACTTGCCGAACAGGCCGGTCCGGTAGCCACGGGTGTGCAGGGCCTTGGCCAGGGTGCGGTCCTCGTTGCCGTTGTCGTAGAACGAGCGCCAGCCGCCGTGCGGCGGGGTGTTGCCCCAGACACCGGTCTCGTGCGCGAACAGGCCGGTGGCCAGGGACGCCCTCGACGGGCAGCAGGTCGCCGTCGGGGCGATGGTCCGGGAGAACCTGAGCCCCTTGTCGCGCAGCTGGCGACGGACCGTCGGCATCCGGCCGAGGGTGTCCGGCCGCTGGTCGTCGGTGAGGATGAGCACGACGTCCGGAGGGCGGGTCGGGTCGGCCGGGGGGCGGAGCACCGAGCGCAGCTCCTCGTCGGCACTGACGACCCGGTTCCCGACCACCGCGCCCGCGCACAGACCGAGAACCAGGAGAGACCGGAGCCACTTGTTCATCGATCCCCCCGCCGTCAACGTCGGACGACCCCGGCTCACGCCTGAATGCAGCAAGGACGCGGGTGTGCCGCGCCCGGTTCACACCCGATGCGGCTCATGCCGTGGGTGGCTAGGGTCGCGACGTGGGCATGCTCAAGTCGGTTGGTGTGGTGCTGCATCCGTCGCGCGCGCCGGAGCAGGCGATAGCGACGTTGTTGGACTGGGCCCAGGGTCACGGGCTGCCGGTGCTCGGGCTTGTCGAGGAGGTCGGCCGGATCGACTGCGACGCCGTGCCCGTCGTGGAGTCCGAGCTGGCGGCGCGGTCGTCGATGCTGGTGTCGCTCGGCGGCGACGGCACCATGCTGCGCAGCATGCGACTGGCGCACCGGGCCCGCACCCCGGTGTTGGGGGTGAACAACGGCCGGCTCGGCTTCCTGGCCGAGGTGGACCTGGACGACCTGCCGGACGCACTGTCCGCCATCGACAACCACGAGTTCACCGTCGAGTCCCGGGCCAGCGTCAGCTGCGCGCTCGGCGAATCGGCGACGGTCGCCTACAACGACGTGGCGCTGGTGCGGGTCCCCGGCGACGGTGTCGCAGCCGTCGAGGTGCTGGTCGACGGCGAGGCGTTCGTCCGCTACGCCGCGGACGCCGTCGTGGTGGCGACGCCGACGGGATCCACCGCGTACAGCTTCTCGGCCGGCGGGCCGATCGTCTCGCCGCGGGTCGCCGGGCTGCTGGTCATCCCGGCGGCTCCGCACTCGGTGTTCAACCGGGCCCTGATGCTGCACCACGACGAGCAGCTCGTCCTGCGCGTCCTGGGGTCGAGCGGTCGGCTCGCCGTCGAGGTCGACGGGCAGGTCGCGGGTCACGTCGGTCCGGGCGACTCCATCGCCTTCCACGTGGACGCCACCGCTGGCAAGGTGGTCCGCCTGGGTCGGACGACGTTCTACGAGCGGGCCCGGCGGAAGCTGCAGGTGTCCGGCAGCGCCGAGGCGTTCTAGCCCCTGCCGGCAGGACCGGTCAGCCTTCGGCCGCGAGCCGGAGCAGCTCGGCGCGGTCGCTGATCCTGGCCCGGGCCCGGCCCTGCTGCTGGCCCAGCTCGACCTCGGCACGCTCGATCGCCCGCCAGCCGTCCCAGGTGACGACCTGCACGCCGCGCTCCGCCAGCCGGCGCGGCAGCTCGGACGGGTCACGAACCGGTGCCCGCGGGAGGGACGGCAGGTCGGCGAGCAAGGTGCGGACCGACTCACGGGCATCGTGCTTGTTGGTGCCGATGACCCCGGTGGGCCCGCGCTTGGCCCAGCCGGCGACGTAGGTGCCGGGGACCGTCGCGCCGTCGTGATGCACCCGGCCGGCGTCGTGCGGCACCACCCCGGCCGATTCGTCGAACGGCAGACCGGCCAGCGGCAGGCCCCGGTAGCCCACCGCGCGGACCACCATCTGGGCCGACAGCTCCCACTCGACGCCGGTGCCCACAAGAGCACCGTCGGGACCGAAGCGGGTGCGCTCGACCCGCACCCCGCTCACCCGGCCGTGCTCGCCGAGCAGCATCACCGGTCGGCCGAAGAAGTGCAGGTGCACCCGTCGGGAGCGACCGACAGGGGCGCGGTCGGCCCAGCTGCGCAGGACGTCGAGGTTGCGCCGCGCCGCGGTGGACGCGAGCAGGTCGGCGCTGCTCGTGTCGTCCGGCTCGAGGTCGGCCGGGTCGACGATGACGTCCGCGTCGGCCAGCCCGCCCAGCTCGCGCAGCTCGCGAGTGGTGAACCGGGCCTGGGCCGGGCCCCGTCGCGCGACCAGGTGCACCTCCTCGACCCGGCTCGCGGCGAACGTCTCCAGCACGTGGCCGGCGATGTCGGTGACCGCCAGCTCCTCCCGGGTCCGGGCGAGCATCCGCACCACGTCCCCGGCGACGTTGCCCGCCCCGACCACGACGACCTCGCGGGCGTCCAGCCGAAAACGGTCGGCCGAGGTGTCTGGGTGACCGCCGTACCAGGCGACCAGGTCGGTCGCCGAGACGCTTCCGGCGAGGTCCTCCCCCGGGATGCCCAGGTGACGGTCGACCGCCGCGCCGGTCGCGAACAGGACCGCGTCGTAGAGCTCGTGCAGCTCGTCGACCTGCACGTCGTCACCGACGGCCACGTTGCCCAGGAACCGCACACCGGGCTGCTCGAGGACGGCCGACAGCGCGCCGGCGATGGACTGGGTGAGCGGGTGGTCCGGGGCCACGCCGTAGCGGACCAGGCCGAACGGTGTCGGGAGCGCGTCCAGGACGTCGACCCGGACGTCCTCGCCGTACCGCGTGAGCGCCTCCGCGGCATACACCCCGGCCGGTCCCGATCCCACCACCGCGACCTGCAGCACCCACCCACCCTCGCAGACCTCCCGGGCGGAAGCACCGGGGGCTCGCGGTGGTTGTACCAGGCATCACCGAACAGAACGGACCCCGGAGGGGGTGGACCTCGCATTGCCTCTGACCGCCGACCCCACCATCACGACGGTGACCGACGTCACGATCACCGAGCCTGACCTGGACGAGACGGCTGCCCCGGCCGACCCGGTCCGCGCCTACCTGGACGCCATCGGGCGCACCCCGCTGCTCACGGCCGCCGAGGAGGTCGAGATCGCCCAGCGGATCGAGGCCGGTGTCTACGCCGCCGAGCTGCTCCGCCGGATCGCCGCCGGCGAGGGCGGGCCGGTCCAGCACGACCCGGCCGACCTGGCGCTGGTGGCCGAGGACGGTGCCGCCGCGAAGCTGCACATGATGAACGCCAATCTTCGGCTGGTTGTGTCCATAGCCAAGAAGCACGCGCACCGCGGCCTGGGGCTGCTGGACGTCGTGCAGGAGGGCAACCTCGGCCTGATCCGCGCCGTCGAGAAATTCGACTACGCCAAGGGCTACAAGTTCTCCACCTACGCGACCTGGTGGATCCGCCAGGCGATCGGCCGCGGGATGGCCGAGCAGTCCCGGGTGGTCCGCCTGCCGGTGCACGTCCTGGACGAGCTGTCCAAGGTGACCCGGACCCAGCGCGAGCTGGTCCAGCGGCTCGGCCGCGACGTCACCGTCGAGGAGATCGCGGAGGTGACCGCGTTGTCCCCCGACCGGGTCGCCGACCTGCGCCGGGTCAGCCGGGAACCGGTGTCGTTGGACGCCCCCGTCGGCGACGACGGCGGCAGCGTCCTGGCCGACCTGGTGCTGGACGCGACGGCGCCCGCCGCCTCCGAGATCGTCGAGCGGCAGGAGCTCTCCGGCGAGCTCGACCGGGTGCTGGACACCCTGCCCGAGCGGGAAGCGCTGATCCTCCGGATGCGCTTCGGCCTGTACGACGGCCGGCCGCGGACCCTGGACGAGGTCGGTCGGCACATCGGCCTGACCCGGGAGCGGATCCGGCAGCTGGAGAAGGACGCGCTCGGCCGCCTGCGGGAACCGGAGACCACCCGCGACCTGCTCGATCTGGCCGGGTAGCCCGCGGCCGCGCCGTCAGCCGATCGCGGCCGATCGTGGTGCGGATGCATCAGACCCCCCTCGTGGCCTCAACCACCACCCGAAATGCACCGATGCACTCCTGGACAGACAGGGAGAGACCGGCCGGTGAGCGAGCCCAGCACGCCCGCGCGACCCCCGATGGCTGAGGCCGTCGCGTGGGTCTACTGCGCTCTGGGCGCCGCGATGCTGGTCGCCCTGGTCGCACTGCGTGAGACCGACCTGGCGGCGGCCCCGGTGGCCGTGATGGGCATCGGTGCGGCGATCGCGGCCGCGGTGGGCTCAGTCCGCAACCGGCCTCAGGTGGCCTCCCCGTGGCGGCTGTTCTCCCTCGCCTGCCTGGCCTTCATCGTCGGTGCGGTGCTGCGGCAGACGCTGGCCGGCAGCTCGCTCAGCCTGCTCGCCGACGCCGCAACTCTGTCCGGCTACGCGGCCACGCTGATGGCCTTCATCGTGCTGCTCCGCTGCCGCCAATCCAACAACCGCGCCGTCCACGAGCTCGTCGACGGTGCCATCGTGCTGGTCGCGGTCGGTGCGGTTGCCCTGGCAATCTTCACCGAGCCCACCGCCGAGGCCGTCGGCATGTCGGTGTTCGCGATGGTGCAGGGCGTCTACCCGGTGATCGACGCGGCGATGATCTTCGTGGCGATCCTGCTGTCCTGGACCTCGGCGCGACGCGCGACGTCGTTCTGGCTGCTGGGGCTGTCGGTGGTCTTCATGCTGGTCGGCGACATCGGCTACGCGTACATCGGCACTCAGGGGCAGACCGTCGGCTCGCCCCTGCTCGACCTGCCGTTCATCGTCGCCTTCACCTTCTTCGGCGCAGCCGCCCTTCACCCCTCGATGCGGTCCCTGTCGGCGATCCAGCAGCGCCCCGTCCAGGCCTGGTCGCGCGGCCGGGTCGGACTCCTGCTGCCGATGCTGCTGGCGCCGGCGGTCATCGCAGTCGGCGACGACGAGATGGTCTCGACCTGGATCGGTGCCGTGTCCGGCCTCATCGTCACCGTGCTGCTGCTGGTGCGGGCCGTCACCGCCGTCCAGGACCACGCGCACGCTCAGGAGGGGCTGCGCTACCAGGCCACCCACGACCCCCTGACCCGGCTGGTCAACCGCCCCAGGCTGGTCGAGATGGTCGACGAGCTGCTGCTGCGTGCCGCCGCGCACGGCGACCGGGTCGACCTGCTTTTCCTGGACATCGACTCGTTCAAGCTGGTCAATGACACCTGGGGCCACCAGGTGGGCGACCGGGTGCTGCGGCTGGCCGCCCAGCGACTGCTGTCGGTGACCCGGCCGACCGACCTGGTGTCGCGCATCGGCGGCGACGAGTTCGCCGTGGCTCGGTACGTCGGCCAGGACGGCATCGGGTCCGGCGAGGAGCTCGCGGCCGACGTGGTCGAGGCCTTCCGTCAGCCGCTGCCCGGCGAGGACGCCCTGGTCACGACCGTGTCGATCGGCCTGTCCGGCTCTGGCCGGCACTCCGAGGCAGCCGGTCGTTCCAGCGCCGAGAGCCTGCTCCGCGACGCCGACACCGCGATGTACCGCGCCAAGGCGGCCGGGCGCAGCCGGTGCATGGTCTTCGACCCCTCGATGCACGACTCCGTGCGCCACCGGGTCGAGACCGAGCTGGCCCTGCGCTACGCGCTGGATCGCCAGGAGCTGCTGCTGCACTACCAGCCCATCGTCTCGGTCCAGACCGGTGAGGTCGTGGGCGCCGAGGCGCTGCTGCGCTGGGCGCATCCCGAGCCTCGGCCTGGTGTCGCCGCTGGACTTCATCCCGATCGCCGAGGAGACCGGGCTCATCGTCGAGATCGGCGAGTGGGTTCTGTCCGAGGCGTTGCGCCAGACCGCGTGCTGGCGCCAGCAGCGCGCCGGGACGGGGCTGCCAGACCTGTGGATCTCGGTCAACGTCTCCGCCCGCCAACTGCGGGACGACTCGTTGGTCGACCACGTCGAGGCCGAGCTCGCCCGCCACGGTGTGCCCGCTGACATGCTCGTCCTGGAGATCACCGAGTCGGCGATGATGTCCGACCAGGACGTCGCCTCGTCGCTGCTGCACCGCCTGCGCGACCTCGGGCTCACCCTGGCGGTCGACGACTTCGGCACCGGCTACTCGTCGCTGGGCCACCTGCGCCGGTTCCCGGTCTCCAAGGTGAAGATCGACCGGGCCTTCGTCTCCGGCATCGAGCACGACCCCGACGACGCCGAGATCGTCCGGGCGGTGGTCGCCATGTCGCTTGCCATGCGCCTCGACGTCGTCGCCGAGGGCATCGAGACCGAGGGTCAGCGCGCGCTGCTCCAGGAGCTCGGCGTCCAGCTCGGCCAGGGCTGGCACTTCGGCCGGCCGATGCCCGCCGACGAGTGCACGTTCGTGCTGCCTCAGCCCGCCCGCGTGAAGTCGTAGCCGACGTAGGTCTGCGCGTCCAGGTCCGTCATCTCGACCGACGGGGCCCAGGTGGAGGCCAGCCAGCGGATCGCCCGGGGCAGGTGCAGACGGTCCTTGTTGTAGGTGCAGACGTCGATGACGGCCAGCCCCTCGACCAGGGAGACCGGCTCGGTCATGGCCCGCACCAGGTCGCCGAACACCCCGGTGCCGTGGCTGTCGGGGTGCACGCCGAGGAACCCGATGTAGTAGATGAGCCCCGCCTGGTAGCGCTCCGGCCACCGGCGCTCGAAGTACTCCGGCGAGACCAGCGGCATCGAGCTGCAGGTGGTTCGTCATGGTGCTGATGCCCTGCAGCGACCCGTCCGTCGCCCCAGATCAGGAACTTCTCGACCTGCGGGTCGGCCATCACCGCGTCGAACTCGTCGTCGTACATCACATGGCGCTGGACGGCGAGGTAGCGCAGCTCGTCGAAGGACTGGCTGTACAGCCTCCAGGCCTGCTCGCGAAGCTCGCCGTCGACGACCGCCCGGATCTCGACCACGGTGGGAGACACGACCACCGGTGGCGACGTGACGACGGTCAGGGTGTCGGAGCCCGCGGGGGTCGTCACCACCGTCAGGCCCTGGGTAGCGGCGCGAGTCTCTGCGACCGACATCAAGATGTCCTCTCGTGGGTGCGGTGACCTCGCGAGCGACGCTATGGACCGTGGTGTCCGCCGGTGGGCACATTGCCAAGCCATGGGACAAGATCAGCCTTTCGGCCTATCAAGTCCGATGCCTACGCACCGTTCGGCGGATCGACCACCTGCACCCGGACCGACAGGTAGCGCGCCGGCGCCGACTCCAGAACGGTCTGGCGCGGGTCCGGCACGTCCAGCAGCTGGGGCGTCACCAGGCGGCGCAGCACCGACAGCCGCGGGTCGGCGAGCACCGCGTCGACCGAGCGCCGGTCACCGCCCAGCACGATCGCGTCGAGCGTGGCCGCGGCCGGGACGAGGTGGGCCGCGGCGACGTCCGCCGCGGCCGCCAGGGCGACCCGCACCTGGCCCTCCCGGCGGCGGGCGAAGCGCTGCTGCGACCAGCCGCCTGCCGCGCTGCGGCCGTGGACCTGGCGGGAGCCGACCTTCGAAGCCACCAGCCGCTCACCGTCGAACACCCCCGCAGCGTGACCGCCCAGCCGCACGAGGAGCACGCCGACCCGGCGCGGCCGCAGCACGTGCGCCGCCAGGCCGCCGTCGGTCGAGCTCGGGTCGGCGGCCAGCGGCGGGAACGGCACCGACAGCCGGGCGATCGCGCCGTCGGCGGCTGTCACGACGACCTCGTCCGGCGTGGTCGTGGTCCTGACGGGGCCGTGCCGGTCGGCGAAGCGCAGCAGCCAGCCCCCCAGCCGGTCGGCGCGCGACCTCGACCCGTCGGCTGCCTGCCACCTGTCGACTCGCCACGGGGCCATGCTCCCCTAGCCTCGGCCGGGAGGTGAGGAGGCGAGCGTGGACGACGAGGTCAGCGAGCTGCGGCTGGTGGTGACGACGCCCGACTACGACACGGCACTGGCGTTCTACCGCGACACCCTGGGGCTGCGCGAGCAGGCCGCGTTCTCCTCCCCGGACGGGCGGGTGACGATCCTGGCGGCCGGCCGGGCGACCCTCGAGCTGACCGACCCGGGCAACGCCGCGTTCATCGACGAGGTCGAGGTGGGCCGCCGGGTGGCCGGCCCGATCCGGGTGGCGTTCGAGGTCACCGACTCGGTGGCCGTCACCGACCGGCTGGCCCGGGCCGGCGCGCACGTGGTGGCACCACCGACGCGCACCCCGTGGGCGACCGTGAATGCCCGGCTGGACGCACCGGGCGACCTGCACGTGACGTTGTTCTCCCACCCGGCCGGTGAGCCGGCCCGGCGGGACGAGCAGGAGATCATGGTCGGCCGGGTCGGAGCGCCGGACCGGGTGGACGCGCCGGTCCTGCTCGTCGACCCTGACCCGGCCTGGCCGACCGTTGCTGCTGCGTTGGTCGACGGGGTGGAGCGGGTGCTCGGTGACCGGGTCCTCCTCCTCGAGCACGTCGGCTCGACCTCGGTCCCGGGACTCGCGGCCAAGCCGGTCGTCGACCTCCTGCTCGGCGTGCGCGACCCGGCCGACGAGGAGTCCTACGTCGGCCCGCTGGAGGCGCTCGGCTACCAGCTCAGGGTCCGCGAGCCGGACTGGCACCAGCACCGGATGCTCAGGCTGCCGGAGCCGGCTGCCCACCTGCACGTGTTCGGCCTCGGCTCCACGGAGATCGACCGGATGCTGGTGTTCCGCGACCACCTGCGCGCCGACCCGGACGACCGCGCGTTCTACGAGCGGACCAAGCGCGGGCTGGCGAGGCAGACCTGGGAGTTCGTCCAGCAGTACGCCGACGCGAAGTCGGCCGTGGTGGAGCAGATCATCGAGCGGGCGTCCCGATACGAGCCCCGACCGCTCACCGGCGTGCACGTGGTTCTCGCCCACGACGACCCACGGGCGAAGCCACTGTCCACGCAGCTCGCGGTGCCGTTGCTCGACGTGGCCGCGGTACGGGCCGCCGGCGTCGACGCCCTCGTTGCGCCGCTGGTTGTCGCAGCTGTCGCCGCCGGGTGCCCGGCGTCGGTACTGGTCGGCGAGGTCCCCACGATGGACCTGGCCGGACGGATCCTGACCGACCGGGGCCAGCTGCCCCGCGACGTGGACGCGTTGGCGCGAGCGGTGCGCCAGCTCGCCGGCGCACGGGCCGTTAGTCCGCCTCCGGCGCCAGGGAGTCGCCGGTGCGGTCCAGGTGGGTGGCGACCAGGACCGTGGGCGGGACTGCCACCAGGACGACGAGCCACGGCACCGGCAGGCCTAGCGGCACCAGCGCCGCCACGCCGAGAGTGGCGGCTGTGGCCAGCAGGATCGGCAGCGCACTGCGCCGGTAGCCCTCACCGAGGGGCGCGTGCAGCAGCCAGACGACCACCAGGTAGACGGCGACCGGCAGGGCGACCGCCAGCGCGACCAGTCCGTCGGGCGCGGCGATGTGGTGGCTGACTGCCTCGACGGCCACCTCGAGCCCGGCACCGAGAGCCGCCAGCGCGGCGAACACCCCGAAGTGGCCGTAGCCCCACCAGAACCCCAGCTCGCGCCGCCGGGCGAGACCTGCCCCGGCCTCCTTGAGGAAGTACATCCACCACAGCGAGAACAGCAGGACCAGGCCGCCACCCCCGACGAGAAGGAGGTCGAGGTCCCAGCCGGTGTCCTCGACCACCACCTGCAGTGCCACGTTGGCGGCGAGGACGCACTCGCCGAGGACGATGATGGTGAACAGGCCGTACCGCTCGGCGATGTGGTGCGGGTGCCAGGGCGTCATCCGCGCCCGCTCGGCCCAGAGCGGGACCGCGAGCTCGGCCAGCACCAGCAGGAAGAAGACCACGAAAGCGAGGTCGTGCGGCATCAGCAGCCTGAGCAGCCAGCAGACCTCGACCACGCCGATCCCGATGACGAACCGGATCGCGGTCTGCCGGTGCTCCGGGTCGCTGCGCGCGGCCCGGGCCCACTGGCCGATCATCGCGACCCGCATCAGGACGTAGCCGAAGGTGCCGGTGACGAAGTCCTGCGACGAGAAGGCGTCGTGGATGCCGGCCGCGAAGACCAGGACCCCGGCCATCTGCAGCAGGGTCAGCAGGCGGTAGGGCACGTCGTCGGTGTCGTACGCCGAGGCGAACCAGGTGAAGTTCATCCAGGCCCACCAGATGGCGAAGAACACCATCAGGTAGCTCACCAGCGAGTCGGCGGCGTGGTCGTCGGCGATCCCGTGGGCCAGCTCGGCGGCGACCTGGGCGACGGCCACCACGAAGGTCAGGTCGAAGAGCAGCTCGAGCGGGGTCGAGGCCCGGTGCTCCTCGTCAACCGAGCGACCCCGCATCGGCGCGCGCAGCCGGATGCCGGGCAGGCGCGGAACCGAGGTCATGGCCCGGCACGCTAGCCACCAGCGCCCGAACTGGTCAATCTCCAATCCTTGACTAGCGCGTATCAAGGCCATAGCCTTGCCGGATGTTCGTGCTCACCGTGGACCAGCGCCACAGCCGGCGGACCACCGACCGGGTCGAGGCCCTGCTGCGCGACCTGGCCGCCCGCGCCCCCGAGCTGGAGCGACCGTTCGAACGGACGGCGGGCGACGAGGTGCAGGCCGTGCTGTCCCGCCCCGAGGTGGTCGCCGACCTGGCTCTGCTCCTGGTGCGGGACCGGGCGTGGAGCGTCGGGGTCGGCGTCGGCGAGGTCGCCGAGCCGTTGCCGGCCAGCACCCGGGCCGGCTCGGGCCCGGCCTTCAACTTCGCCCGGGCCGCGGTCACCGCCGCCAAGACCCGGTCGACCGGCCTGGCGGTGGTCGGGCCGGACGAGCCCTCCGCGCGGCGCGCGCAGACCGCGCTGGACCTGGTCGCCGCGCTGCTGCAGCGCCGGACCGACCGCGGCGTCGAAGCGGCCGCACTCGCCCACCAGGGTCTCACCCAGCTCGAGGTGGCCCGCCGGCTGCACCGCACCAAGAGGGACCACGGCCTGTCGAGGGCTTTTTGGACGGCACGTTGCAGCACTTCCAGGCGACGACGTCGACAGGGCACGTTGCGCTCACCGCCTGCCAGTCCTCGGAGTTGGCCAAGGAGCTCATGGTCGGCGACGAGCATCGAGGGGCGTTCACGGCGACGATGATCGAGGTCCTCGAGACCGTCGGCAGCAAGGCCGATTACCGCTCGGTCGTAGCCGCCGTACGGTCCCGTCTGGAGCGCACGGTGGAGCGTCAACGCCCGAGCGTGTTTCCGATCGACGTGGGCGGCCTCGGCGACGGTCTGTTCCTCGACGGCACCATCGAGCCCGCTCCACCGTTGTTCCTCATGACGAAGTCCGAGTCCGGCTGGTCGATCGATGCCGGCGTGGTGCACGGGCTGCGAGCTCCAGCCGACGGTGAGGAGTTCCGGTTCGCATGCCTCCAGCCCGACGGCGCACCATGCGGACGAGTTCGTGTGGTCTCGGTCGAGACCGGTCGCGCGACGGTGGAGCCCATCGGCTGGGAGCCGGCCACACCGCGTACAGGGCGGTGATCTCGTGGGTCCCTCTTCCGACGGCGACGGTCACGTTCGACCCCGACGATGGTGAGGGCGCCGCAGCTGTCTACGAACAGGTCCGCCGGAAGTTGGCGTCCAGCGGCCCGTCCGGTACCCCGTCGCCCTATGTGCGTGAGAGGGTCGCGGATCGTCCCCGGCCGGGCTCGCCCTCCGTGTGAGGTTCGAGGACAACCAGCCCGGCGGTCCTTGCCTGCGGGTGCTGCGGGCCGATGGCTCACCTGCCATCCCCACCGCGGCGTCACGGTTGCTTGTGGAGATCCGGTCGACGCCGCCGCCACGGCTGTGCAGCAGTTGGAGCACGTGGCACGTTGGGAGCAGCTCCGTGACCTGGGAAGCCACCGTTCGGCTCTCGCCGATGCGGTGCAGCTCAGTACTACCCGGCCGGACCAGGCGAGACGGCCTTGCCGCCGGACCGGCAACCGTTCGGACTCGCCGGCGAGTACACCATCCCGTACGGGACGAACGGCGAGCCGCCCAACGTGTTCCTGCACCTGAAGAACACCTCGGATCGAGATCTCACGTCGCTCTGCTCGATCTCACCGACCGCCTGGAGTGCGATGTCCTCTATCAGACCAAGACGCTGGCCGTGGGCACGGAGGACAACGTGAACAGCAGGGGTGGGCCGATGAAGCTGACGCTGTCGCGGGGTCGATCCGGTTCCGGGAGCGCGTACGCAGGACTGGTTGAAGATCATCGTGAGCGAGAGTCAATTCGAAGCCAACGCCTTCGAGCTCGCTGCCGTCGGCGAACAGGCGAGATCGAGCGGCACGAGCCGAGCAACATGCTGGAGCTGATCGCCGCCCGAACGGTCAGCCGGGGAGTCACAGCTGTCGACCCGGCACAGTTCGAGCCGTCCGCTGCCGACTGGTGCGCCACCACGGTCGCATTGGTCGTGGAAGTGCCACCGGTGGCCTAAGAGCCTCGTCAGAAAGGAACGCAACATGGTCATTATCCGACGTACTCAGGTCGGGTCGGGTGGAAGTCATCGCCCGCTCCAAGAACTTCACGGGCATGCATCCGACGATGCAGGAACGGGTTCGAGCGCTGATCGAGGACTCAGGCGGCAAGGTGGGTTGGGGCCAGGGCGTGCGGACACCGCAACAACAGTTGCAGTTGTTCCTGGAGCGCCACTCCCCGGATCCCAACGGAACGATCACCTGGAATGGACAGACGTATTCCAGGCGCGCAGGGGTGGCTGCCGCTGTCCCACCCGGCCGGTCGATGCACGAGGTCGGCTTGGCCGCAGATCTGATGGGTGATTTCGCGTGGCTCGGGAACAACGTTGGCCGGTTCGGGCTGATGACGTTCGCCGACGTCAACAACGAGCCTTGGCACGTGCAACCGGTGGAGTTGCCGCGAGGCCGACAGCAGTACGAACAGCAGGGTTCGAAGTGGGGGGCATACCCTTCGTACCCACCCGTCACCAGTACGTCCGATAGCGCTGCTCGAGCCCAGCCCGGCAGCCCGACGACCGCGATCCGCTTCGGCGGGCAACGCCGCTTCGCCGACTCTCACTCCGGCGCTGGTTGCCAAACCAGGCGACACCGGACCGGCGGCACGCTGCTGATGGAGGCGCTGGTCGCTCACGGCCTGCGCGGATGCCCCGCCGGCCGCGACGCCAATTACGGCATGGACGACAAGGAGCTCGTGCTCCAGTTCCAACGCGAGAACAACCTGGTCGTCGACGGTGAGGTCGGTCCACAAACGTGGTCAAGCTGCTCGCGACGGTGAACCCCGGCGACACGGGACCGATGGTGAAGGTGCTCCAAACCTCGCTGATCGTGCGCAGCCTCATACGCGACACCCCGGCGAACCTCGACGGCGTCTACGGTCCGGCCACACAACAGCGCGTCCGGGACTTCCAACAGGTCAGTCGCATCGATCCGATCGCGACCGTGGGCCCCGAAACCTGGACCGCGCTGCTCGGGGTCAAGAAGAAGGTCAACGTCGGCACTCGCGCCGGACCAGGGGAGGCCGACACGGCCGACACAGACGGCCCCGACCTCGACATTTCGACTTCCTAGCGGCGCTCGAGGGGCTCCCGGCAGAGTGAGCAGACCAACGAGTTCGAGCGTGACTGCGCAGTCCGCCCCCGCCGCTGCGCCGGTTCGGCTCACGGCGCTTCCTGCCGCATGTGGCGACTGCCTCGTGGTGGAGTACGGGTCGGGTTCGGATGTGCATCGGATCCTCATCGATGGCGGTCTTGGCTCGAAGTACGAGGTAGGTCTCGGCCCGCATCTGGCTGCGTCAGCAGGCGAGCCACCGTTCGACGTCGTGATCGTCACCCACGTCGACCGCGACCATATCGATGGCGTCATCCGTGCCCTTCGCGGAAAGCAGCTCCACGCCGCCGACATCTGGTTCAACGGTCGCGACGAGATCGACGCGCTCGTCAATGGAAGCACCGCGGCGTTCGGCAAGGCGACGAGCTGAGTGCGCTCATCCCTGCCGACCGGCGGAACCGGGTGGTCGACGGGCAGGCGATTCACGTCCCTCCGACAGGTCCGGTGCAATTCGAGCTTCCCGGTGATGCCCGCTGCACGCTGCTCTCGCCGTCTCGCAAACGGCTCGAGAAACTATTCGACAAGTGGCCCGATCCGGTGAGGGTGGTCGACGACCCAACGGAGGATCTGCTGAAGGCGCTCGACGACCCGCTACTCGCGGCGTGGGTGAGTTCGGGGAAGACAGCAGCGTGGCGAACGGGTCGAGCATCGCTTTCTTGTTCGAGGTAGGTGGCGCTTCGTTGCTCCTCACGGGTGACGCCTTCGCTGCGGAGCTCGAGACCACGATCGGCCAACTGCTTGCGCAGCGGCGCAAGCCGAGCTGCGCGTCGACCTGTTCAAGCTGTCCCACCATGGGAGCCGGCAGAACATGACCGACGGTCTTCTGGAACTCATCGACCCCGCTGCTGTCCTGGTCTGCACCGACGGCTCCAAGTTCCACCACCCCGACGAGGATGCGCTCGAGAAAGTCCGTTCGCACTACCCCGACGTACCGATCCACTTCACCGACAACACCGAACACATCCGCCTGCGGCGCCACCGTCGGGGCTCACCCACCGGAGGTCCTGCCGCTGCAACTCCACCTTGGGACAGCCCCGTAATGGTGCTCTCGGACTACCTGGACCTGGCCATCTGAGTGGCGACACCTTGATTTCGATCACGAACGGTCGGGCCGGCGTTTCATGACTGGAACGAGGGGAAGCGACTTGAGCTCCACGTCCGATCCGCAGGTCGACACTTCGCCCGAGCCCAGCATCGCG